>NZ_FOKR01000045.1 GCF_900112195.1 Butyrivibrio sp. YAB3001 | reverse complement strand
AAATTTGACAAAAAAATACAGACCAGATGTGGCCTGTAAGTACTTCTGATATAATTTAACTGTCAAACTCCCGAGCATGGAGCGTTATACTTATCAGTCTCTTTTGGAGGCTGATTTCTTATTTTCCGTTTTATTAATTATTTATCTATATTACATTTGTTTATTGGTCGTTATAATGATACTATATTGTTGTGAGAGTGGCGAAAAATAGGTCAATTGTAAAGACAAGGAAGTATTATGATTTATTATGATGATCTACCATTATCCAAAGATATCTTAGCTGCTTTAAATGAATTGAAAATAGATTATGTCTTTCAGCCCATATTTTACCCAGATGGAAAGACTGTCTATGCGTGGGAAGCACTTATGAGGCCCCACGATATGGATGTAACTGAACTTATAGCGGAATATGAAAAGCAGGACAAATTACATGTATTAGAGGTTGCTACTTTATTTGGTGCAACTCAAGCATATTTTATCAGGGGATATAAGGAATACTTATCGATTAATACATTTCCCAGTGAATTGTTTAGTAAAGAGGAAGTTGATGCTTTTATTTCGTACTATGGCGGACATAAGAATGCAATGATTTTGGAGTCACTGGAATACCCTTATTTATCAGTAGAAATTGCGCAGATAAAAAGAAAATATGCAGATATTAATAATAACCTGATTGCCATAGATGATTTTGGTACAGGCATTAATAATTTTGATGTGATCGATGCTGCTAACCCTAATATTGTAAAGATAGATCGGACATTACTGACCGATATTGATAAAGATACGTACAGACATGAACAATTGCGCGAAATAATTGATGCATTTCATGCAAGAAAAATAAGCGTGGTGGCCGAAGGAATCGAGACCGAAGGCGAGTTTGAAACAATGAAGGAATTAGGAGCAGATTTTTTCCAAGGGTACTATTTGAAAAGACCATCGTAAAGGGGAAAGTATTGGGGAACAGCCTATAATTCGAACCATCAATGACCATATGTTACATTATCATTTGTTTTATAATACGAGTAAGAATCAAGAAAAATAGCCATTTTCGCAGGATTTTTGCACCTCGAAAATGGCTAATAATTCATTTAAACTTATCAAATAATCCCATAATACAACCTGTTATTTAATCTTTTCCTTATTTGCTCTTATCAATGTGGACTTTGAGATCCCTGTCATAGCCGCAACTTGATTATAAGAGTTTTTCTTGAGCATAGCCAGAGCATGTTCCATTTGCTGCGGAGTGTATTTCTTTTTACGACCATCTCTATAGTTGGGGTTCTGTCTTGCTATTTCTCGGCCTTCTTGAGTGCGCTCTACTATCATATCTCGCTCAAACTCCGCAAATGCAAGCATAACTGTAAGAATAAGCTTTCCTGAAGGAGTGTGATCGATAAGTCCCATATTTAATACATGAATGGATATGCCCTGCTCATGCCAATGCTTGACCAGGTTTAGGCCATCTTCAGTGGATCTAGCAAGACGATCTAGCTTTGTGACAATCACCTTGTCGCCCTTCTTTAGGATTGCCTTGAGTTTATCGAGCTCCGGGCGATCAGCTTTTGTTCCGGTAAACGCATCCTTAAATATAATTTCAGCACCTGCAGCTCTCAGGAGCTTTTCCTGTGCCTCTAAAGAGTTACCATCTTTAGCCTGGTTTTTAGTACTTACACGACAATAGCCGTATTGCATATTCCCGCCTTTCAGATCACTCTATTCTCTCAAAATCTACCATTTTTGCATTTCCTTAACGACACCTATATATGACACCGCTCTATGATGCTATTTTACTGCATTGAAATACCGGTGTCAAATATTTTAAATTTTGACACCGGACATCCAAAGAAAACCTCAGCACTTAGCAAACGTTGTAAGGCTGAGGTTCGTTAATTTTGGTACTATAATTAGAGGAAAAATAATGGTGAAATGACAATGATTTGGTACAGAATTAGACTACGTTAGATTTGGTACGAATTTAGACATTAAGAAGGACCAGATAATGATCTGATCCCCCATAGTTATTATAATAGAAAGGCGCTCCGGAAAAGAACCGTTGAAAAACGCTATATATTATTGATATGTATTATATTTTTTTTTACGTCCTTTATAAAACGTATTCCGCTAGCGCCAAAGCTATATTGAAATGCCCTACATCATGCTGTCCCCCATCATCATTATCTTTATTACGTTCATCCCACTCAGGAGAATCCAGAAGATCTCCACTTGTAAAGAATGGGTATAGATCCAGCCCTCGGAAATCACACATTGCCTGAACTCCAGCACATTCCATTTCTACCGAAATACATCCATCAGCCTTGTGTTTTTCAAAATTATTCCTTGTTTCACGATAAAATGAGTCTGTTGTCCAGGTTTTGCCTTGTATATATGGAATTCCATTTACTTTCATACACGTAGCAACTATGTCGGAATTCTTTATAGCAATATAATCCGTTGCCGGTGCATAATGATATGAGGTCCCTTCATCTCTGTACGCAGCTGTCGGAACCATTACCTTGCCATGGGCAATGTCTTTATCCAAACACCCTGCTCCTCCGAATAGGATATACTTGTTGCAGTCTAATTCTATTGTTGCATCCTCCAAAAGACCGACTGTAATAGGTGCTCCTACATAGGTCTTGTAAAAAGCAAATCGGTGTTCATTTTGTTCTATAAGGTATACCGGTGTTTTTCCGGTTGCGCACCACAAAGATGCTATTTCAGTAGCTACATATTTTTCTACTACCGCTTTCTCAATCTGATGAGAAAAAGTTATTATGCATGCATCTACTTTTATTCTATTCTCCTTTTTCACAGGATTGATGATTGCCGGAGATTTGTTATCAAATGAATCTGTGATCATTTATTACTTCCTCAGTCTTAATCTTAGGTGATGAATTAGCCTATTGTACAGAGTTTTCCTCGTAGTACATACCCGATTTTTTCATAACAGGCATTTGATGCTGTATAGTCTGCATTTGTATAGAGCATAGGTGTATAGCCTGCAATCTGCGCTATTTTAGTGACTTGATAAACAAGATGCTCAGCATAATGATTTCTGCGGTAGGCCTTTTGTGTATACACTAAACTAATTGAAGCTAGCTCATCCGTAGGCTCATACTTACAACTCGCTACTTTCTTGCCCTGATCATTAACCCAGAAATATAGTCTTCCTGCCTTTGCATAATTCTCTCCATCTTCCCGATACTCTTTGGCAGTCTTCTTATCTACACCCACCTCGTTGTGAAACAAATCAAGAAAATCAATCAGTTCATCGACATCGTTTTCGGTACATTGGTAAATAGTTCCATCTACCTTTGATTCCGGTACAATTGCTTTTGGACAATCATATGCAAACATATTCATCGAAATTGCTAATTTAAGACCTTCATCCGCTGCTCTTTTCATAAAATAGTCTGCTAATTCATACTTAACGTTAAAGGTATGCTTCCCATCGAGTAACCCGTTCTCTTTTACATGCTGATAAGCATCTTCATATTCTTTATCCGAAGCTCCATCCGGAGTCCATATCCATACGGGATAAGGCACTCCTGTGAAACAAATAATAAGTCGCTTATGATCAGTTAAAAGCAAACTGCACTTTGCGCCAAGAATCCTTCTCAGAACAAAGAACGTGTACCTATCGTTTTCCAATAATTTGAAATCACTCTCATTAATATGATTGTCCATAAAACCTCCTCACTCAAATATGTTAGCCATTTTATTTCATCTTTGTGCGCTGCGGAACAGGCGGAGTATTTTTGTTTTTCATTAATGTATAACAAAAGCCTCATCAAAAGCTTGCTTGATGAGGCTTTGTAAATTATATCAGGTATAAAGCACTACCTATGCCTTATAAATAACCTTATCCTCATCGTACATATCAAAAACAGGCCCCTGAATCCTATTCACGGATGTTGTAATAGACATGTACATTTTGACGAGTATAAGACTTTCCATAGCATCTCTCTTTCTGACAATTTATTAGTTGATAGTATAGTTGACAGACAGATTGATGTCAATGTTTTTTTATTTCTTTACTTATATAGTTAATGAATGCTCGGGAGTTTGAC
>NZ_FOKR01000022.1 GCF_900112195.1 Butyrivibrio sp. YAB3001 | reverse complement strand
AAATTACTTTTTGATTATTAGATAAATGATATCATAAAAGAAAGATAATAAATATCATATAGAAAATTGTTTTGTTAAAATCACTATGCTATAATTTATTAGCAATGTCATTTATGAGAGGTAGTTATGTCAACAATAATTCAACACAATCAGGTTTTTAATAATGAGGTTCCATTTTGTAAGGTGTACAGCATAGAGAGCAAGAAGCAGCTGGAAGAGAGATTCCTTGCTCACAGAATTTCCTATTTTATTGAATGGCAGGACAGATCGTTTTTTCAGCGTCTGTTAGACAGGAGCGGAAGCAAGATTGTATGCACTTTCAAGATTAATAAGGGTGAATTGCTTCGTGCCAGAGAACTTGCAAGAGGAATAGAAGGAATCAAGTTTAAGGATTATGGGGATTTGAAGAATACCGAGCGTATTCGCAGACGAAGTGAAGCAGTAAGGGATGAGGGCACAGGACTTGAGATGCCGGAATTAAAGTTTGAGAATACTTCTGATGATACGGATGATGAAGAGTGATTAAGAAGGGGGCTGATTTCCCCTTCTTTTTTATGGAATAGAGGATTAGATATGTCATATAGAGAAAATGTAAGAAAATTTGAGAAGATAAACAACATGATGTCAGGTTCAAAGAAGAATGAGAAGTCTGAAAAAAACAGCGCTGAGAGTAAAAAGAAGAACACTATTCCAAAATCAGCAGCTGTTAAAAAAGTTAAACCTGCGCCTCAAAAGAAAACAAAAATCGTTGATAATGCTATAGATGATAATAGGGGCAAGAAGCGTGAAGAAGATACAGCCAAAAATGTTGAAAAAGCAAAACGAACACCCAGTAGATGCCCATATTCAAAAAAGTGCGGCGGTTGTCAGATGATCGATGTGCCTTATGATAAGCAGCTTCGCCAAAAACATGCTCATGTTAAGGAACTTCTTGAACCGTATACAAGGGTAGCAGCTTTTATCGGAATGGAAGAACCGGAGCACTACAGATGCAAGGTACATGCTGTCTTTACCCATGATAAAAAAGGTAATCCACTTTCAGGAATTTATAAAGAAGGAACTCATGATGTGGTTCCGGTTGATAAATGCCTTCTTGAAGATGAAAAAGCAGATGCAATAATCGCTACCATCAGAGGAATGTTAAAGTCCTTTAAGATCAAGACTTATGACGAAGACAACGGTTTTGGACTTCTTCGCCATGTTCTTATCAGAATTGGTAAAAACACCGGTGAGATTATGGTAGTGCTTGTGACGGTATCACCTGTTTTTCCATCAAAGAACAATTTTGTAAAAGCTCTTTTAAAAGAGCATCCTGAGATCACTACTATTGTCATGAACATAAATGACAAGCAGACCAGTATGATCCTTGGAGATAAAGAAAAGCCTATGTATGGACCGGGCTTTATTTACGATATATGCTGCGGAATGAAGTTTAAGATAAGTCCAAAGTCCTTCTATCAGGTCAATCCTGTTCAGACAGAAGTGTTGTACAAAACAGCGATTGAAATGGCAGACCTTAAGGGTGATGAGACTGCGCTTGACTGCTACTGCGGCGTAGGTACGATTGGTATAATTGCAAGCCCTCATGTCAAAGAAGTTATTTCTGTGGAGCTCAACAAGGATGCGGTTAAGGATGCAAATCTGAACGCCAAAATAAATGAAATAAAGAATATCACTTTCTATGAAAATGATGCTACAAGATTCATGCAGCAGATGGCTGATTCAGGTGATAAAGTGGACCTTGTATTTATGGATCCGCCTCGTTCAGGTTCTACACCTGAGTTTATTTCCTCAATGATCGCCCTTGCTCCGAAGAAAGTTGTTTATATCTCCTGCAGCCCTGATTCACTTGCTCGAGATCTTGAGCTTATCACAAAGGGAGGATATAAGGTGAATAAAGCAATACCGGTTGATATGTTTCCTTTTACAAGGTCTATAGAGACAGTAGTTCTTTTAACTAAATAAAACAAGCAATATCTGGGATGGTACAAATATGGAAAATGGAGAAAAGGGCGGCCTATTATCCCTTAATAATATTTTTTATTAACAGATTAACGTAAATATCTGCTAAAATAATTATTGATAACAAAAAAAGGGGGATAATTGCCATGAAAAAATATTTTGGTACCAGGGAAATAACTATTACTGCAGCTTTACTTGCTATCTGCATTGTGAGCCAATTTTTTAAGAACTTAAGTATTTTTATTACAGGACCTATAATAAATGCGTGTCTGATAGTAGCTGTGCTTGCAGTTAATCTTGTAAGCGCGATAATATTGAGCGTCATCACGCCTGTGACGGCATATCTGATTGCAGCCTCTCCTGTAATGATGGCTGTTCCGGGAATCATTCCGTTGATTATGGCTGGAAACATTGTTTTGGTTGTGACTACTCATTTTTTACTTAAAAAATCAATTACAAAAGACAGCACTGTTAAAGGGTATGTAATGAATTATTTTAAAGCATTTATATGCGCGTTGGCAAAGGGCTTATTTATGGGTGTTACAATTTCTTTATGGCTGTTGCCGACATTTATCCCGGCAGAAAGTCTTCTTAGAAATAAAATGGGCACATTTCAGATTACATTTTCAGTTTTTCAGTTTATTACAGCGGTTATAGGCTTTGTATACGCACTTATTATCTGGATGACTATCGGTAAGTTCTTAAAGAATAACAAACTGATCTCGGCTTGATGAGCTTATGCTCTATAAGAGATGACGTTTATTATAAAGCACAGATTCTTTTCTTGAATTTAAAATATTTGATGATATTTATGAGCGAATGACGATAAATGTTTTGTCATTTGCTCATTTTTTTACGGACAAGACAATGGGTGTTATTGTATAATATTCTGAGCGTGTCTGCCTTACAGTTCAGACAAAAAATGATTCAGCAGTGCGCAAAAAAACATTAAGAAGTGGGGGATTATGGATCGGAATTATAAACTTATTATAAGCTATGATGGAACAAGATATCATGGCTGGGAACGACATTCGGAAAATGATATGACAGTTCAGGGGAAGATAGAAAACGTTCTTGGCAGAATGGTAAATGCCGGTTATGGGGAAATAAATCTTATCGGCGCAGGCAGGACGGATGCCGGGGTTCATGCCAGGGCGATGACAGCGAATGTTATTCTAAATACCGACATGTCGGAAAATGAAATACAGACATATCTTAATGCGTATCTGCCTGAGGATATCAGTGTTAATGAAGTTAAGATATGTTCTGACAGATTTCATGCAAGATATAATGCAGTGGGTAAAACATACAGATATACTTGTTGGTATGGCGTTGGAAAGCCTGTTTTTGACAGAAAATACGTCACGATACTGGATAAGGAGCCGGACATTGAGAGAATGCAGGAAGCTACCCGGTATCTTGTTGGAACGCATGATTTCAAGAGCTTTTGCGGGAATACCAAGATAAAGAAGTCTACAGTAAGGACTGTAGACACTATCAATATTGAAAAAAGTGGAAGCTACATTAGATTTTATTTTCATGGTAACGGCTTTTTACAGAATATGGTCAGGATACTTACAGGTACTTTGTTGGAGGTGGGTTACGGAAACATTGAGCCTGATAAGGTAAAAGACATTCTTGAAGCATGTAACAGAAATGAAGCTGGTCCGACTGCCAGACCAGAGGGGCTTTGTATGATGAAGGTAGACTATTAAAATAATTGGGGGATCAAATGAAAAGTAAGCGAAAAAATGTTTTGTATTGGGTAGGAGTATTCTTTTTTGTTGTAGCAGTTGTTATTTCTTGTAATTCTATTAGCGCAAAGGCAGCAGGAACAGGTGCTGTTTCTATAACCGGGGCTGTTATTGAAGGTGCAAACGTCAAGGTTTCTGTTTCGGCGTCAGATTTTCCGGACAGTGATGACGGAACTTTTTATCTTTATGCTGAGAAAGTTTATCAGATTGGACCGAGTGGATCTGCTATTGCTTCGCTGCCTATGGGAGCAAATGTGACTTTCCAGGTTCCACTTGGCTTTAATACAGCAGGAAGCCGTTTATATGATAAATTTCAGGTGGCTGTCATTCAGGGCGGAAAACTTGTAGCTGTCACAAATCCAAGAT
Source organism: Butyrivibrio sp. YAB3001 (assembly GCF_900112195.1). Classification (GTDB taxonomy): domain Bacteria; phylum Bacillota; class Clostridia; order Lachnospirales; family Lachnospiraceae; genus Butyrivibrio. The sequence goes on along the minus strand of NZ_FOKR01000022.1, from coordinate 61,057 downwards.
ATATCACTAATCCGGAAGTGCTGGCAACCAATTCTCCGGCTGTTATGAATAATGGCAAGAAAGGCATTATTCTTGATGGAGCCAAGATTGGAAATGGAAATACTGAGGTTTTGGATCTTGGGGTTCAGCAGGCGGCATATAACATCAATCTTGAAGATGTTATTGGCGGTGACGGTGCCATCAAATATGAGTATAATGGCAAAGTTTATGGTTTTGATTCATCGTATATGAGCCAGTATGATCACTGTGTAAGAATTACTTCTTCTCAGAAAATCGGTTTGACGATGGTCCTTTTAAATCCTTATGCAAGAGGCGAAGAATTCATGATTGCACCTTCTTCAAGAGGTGGTATCGGAAGATGCAGCTATTATATGATGAATACTTCTGAGGATAAGGGACTTGAGTATCTTGAGGCAGTGGTTTCCTTTTTGGCGGAAAGATACAACGGACACAATGGCGTTGGACAGATTGATAACTGGGTTATAGGAAATGAGGTTAATGCAAAAAACGCCTGGAACTATTCAAGTGTTTCTGATGAATTATCCTATGCTCAGCTCTATGCTGATTCTCTCAGAGTTTGCTACAACGCGATAAAGAGTAAGAATGCAAATGCTACAGTCTGCATAAGTCTTGATCAGAACTGGACCAAGATTCACAACAGTTCATATTTTTCAGCAAGAAGCATGCTTGAAGCAATAAATGCAGTCGTGGTTGCACAGGGAAACTTTGACTGGGCAGTGGCAGAACATCCCTATAATTATCCTATGACATGGACTTCTTTCTGGACACCCAAGAATGCAGAGGCTGTAACCATGATCCAGCACTCAATAGATACACCATATCTTTCTATGGAAAATATCGAGCAGCTCACTGATTATCTGTGTCTTCCGGCTATGAGAAATACAAAGGGTCAGGTGAGACCGGTTCTTTTGACTGAGATCGGATATTCTTCAAGCCAGGGCGAAGAGGCACAGGCAGCAGCTATGGTCTATGCTTATCAGCGTACTATGACTAACCGCTACATAAAGATGATCATATTCAACAGACAGACTGATTTTCATCTTGAGGTCAAGAATGGCCTTTCTGTTGGACTTTCAACCCAGGATGGAAGGCGTAAAATGGCCTATGATTATTTTAAAAACATGAACGGATCCGATTCCGGAGCCTATATTCAAAAGGCAGCTGCGTACATGGGAATAGGTGACTGGAATGCAGCCATGAATGCCCGTTAAACCCAGTACTGGTGCGGGTTTAATAGAAAATTTATAAAGGTAAAAAAAGGATTAAATAACCCTTGCTACCCTCGACTAACCTATCTGAGAATTGCATAATTAAGTTATCAAATATAGGTGGAGGGTGATGGCTATGAAAAAACAATTATTTTCTTCATTTATCGCAATGGGGTTGTCTTTAATTCTTTTTGCAGTGATTATTTTTTGCAAAGCAGGGCAGCTAAGAGTAAATGCTGCCGGACTTTCCACGGATGATATAACTGTAAATAGTGAATATGCAATTCCGGACGGTTATGACTGGTGCACTTATTATGTTGTTGTTGCTACCAATAATACCGGATGTGACATATCTATAAGTGCGGACTTTTCGGCGCTTGACAAGGATGGTCAGGTTCTTTCAAAGGTCAACGATTATTCCGAGGCAGTTAAGAACGGGCAGCAATTCATTCTTTATGGTCAATTTAAAAATTCTGATATAAAAAGAGCTGTAAAATATCAGTATGAATTTGAATTTGAAAAGACTGATAATTGCACTTACACATCAGTTGATGTTGATGCGATGGATGCAGGAGGCTGCATTGAAGTGTCAGCAACAAATTATTCGGAGCATGACATTCAGGGTGTTGGTATCAGAACAGTGTTTTTAAGAAATGGGAGCCCGGTTGCATTTGATACGGTGAATATCGCAGATGTGGGGTATACATTCCATGGTGGAAGCACTAATTCACAGATGGTTGGCTACAATGCGGGGCAGTATGATAATTACATAATGACTTATACATCAGCCGGAAATGGCACGTTGACAGATTTTTAAATATCATAAGTTTTTTTGAGCGCAGGAAAAATCCCTGCGCTCTTTTCTTTTGAAGGGAATTTATGATATACTAGAGTTGCTGTTTACAGTTATTTTATATTTTAATGGAAGAGACTTTATGAGATAATGACATCGTATAAGGATTCAGGAAAGCCCAAGAAAGAATACAGCAGGCGTATTAAAAATTTACGAAGGCTTATTGTGACTGTAGTTCTGGCTTCATGTTTCATTCCAACCTGCATCTGTGTTATTCTGGCTGTGCGTTATGACAGGCTTAGGACCAGGTATGATCAGAATGTTGCCGATCTTCAATGGTATCGGGATAATTATGGAACTGAAATGGAAATACTTTCAGATAAGAATAAGACAGATCAGGTTCTTACTGAGGAGACTGGACAGGATAAGTCGGATTTGGCAGCTGACAGCAACAAGTCGATTGTAGATACAAAATCTCTCATTGATTCAGAGGTTGATGCCAGTGAAGCTAATCTGGAGATTTCCGGAGCACAGAATCCCGAGGATATAGAGGGAACACGATATGTTTATCTGACATTTGATGATGGACCCAGTTCTTCGACAGATCAGATTTTGGATATTCTTGCCAGATATAATGTTAAGGCTACTTTTTTTGTATGTGGAAAGCCGGATGCCAAATATACTGATAAGTACAAGAGAATTGTGGATGAAGGTCATACATTGGGTATGCATTCCTACAGCCACAAGTACAATGAGATTTATGAATCAGTTGATTCATTTAAGGCTGATCTGGATAAGCTTCGTATCTTCCTGTACGAGACGACAGGCCAGTGGTCAAAGTTTTACAGATTTCCAGGGGGAAGTTCTAACAAAGTCAGCACTGTGAGCATAAGAGAGCTTATCGAATGTTTAGATGATGCGGAGATAACATTTTTTGACTGGAACGTTTCTGCAGGCGATACAGCGAGCGATGCGACAAGTTCTTCGATTTACAACAATATAGTCAGCAATATACCGCGCTTTAAGCATTGCGTTGTTTTGATGCATGATTCAGCAGATAAAAAAGCGACAGTGACTGCGTTACCTGATATTATCGAGGCAATTCAGGGCATGGAAGATACAGTGATAGTTCCGATAACAAATGATACGTTACCGGTTCAACATATCAAATATTAACATTTATTATTGAATGGAGGATATCAAGATGGGATTTTTTTCTGAGCTGAAGAATGACCTTTCACAGGCTGTGAATACTCTCATGCCTGATGATAAGGCAGATGATGCAGCTGTTCTTGATAGTAACAAGTCAAGTGAGGGGACAAACGCTCGTAGTAGCAAAGTAAAGGATGATGTTGATATTGACAGCATGCTTAGCCGGTTAGATGATATTAAACTTGATGAGTTGGCTAATGAGGATGTTGACGAAGACAATGAAATTAAGCAGGATGAGTCTGTATTTGGAGAGGAATCAGACTTTGAGGATGTTGAATCGGAATTTGTAAAGGAAGAGGCTCCTACTTTTGTTGAAAAAGAGCCAAAGGAAAGCTCAAAGGCAGAAAAAGAGGTTCAAAAGAGTGCAATTGAATTCATTGCTGAAATGAAGAAGAACGCTGCTGAGGCAGCTGAGCTCGAGAGCCTTGAGGAAAAGATAGAAGAGCAGACACAGACTGAGGTTAAGCAGGAACAGCCACAGTCAGCTATTGAAGCTATCAGTGCTGCAGCTAAAGAGCGGTATGTTGCTACTACGACAACCGAACAGTATGTTGCAACTACTACAACTAACGAACAGTATGCTACAGTGGAAACTGTACCTGTTGATAATAAAACAAATAATGGGGGGATAAATACTATGGATTTTGAACAGCAGACACCAACAGATGAGACAGCTAGCATTACAGAAGGAATGGCAATTTCAGGTGACATTCAGACAACAGGATCACTTGATCTTATTGGAAGGGTAGCCGGAAATATCAAATGTCTCGGTAAGCTTAATATTACCGGAGAAATAATTGGGGATTCAGATGCAGCTGAAATTTATGCTGAATCTGCAAGAATCACAGGAGAAATTAAGAGTAAGGGTAGTGTTAAGGTAGGACAGAGCACCGTTATTGTAGGTAATATCTATGGATCAAGTGCTGTTATTGCAGGCGCTGTTAAGGGCGATATTGATGTTCATGGACCTGTTGTTCTTGATACTACAGCTATTGTTATGGGTAATATCAAGTCTCAGTCAGTTCAGATCAACAATGGTGCTGTTATCGAAGGTATGTGTTCACAGGCTTATGCTGATGTTAATCCTTCTGAGTTCTTTGAAACTCTTAAGAATAGATAATAGTAATAATTTAATAAAGTAATTGGAGATCAAGATGAGAATTTTATTGAAGCTTAGTGGTGAAGCGCTTGCAGGTGAGAAAAAGACCGGATTTGATGAGGAAACTGTTAGAAAGGTTGCACTTCAGGTTAAACAGCTTGTTGATGGTGGTACTCAGGTTGGAATAGTTATCGGTGGCGGTAACTTTTGGAGAGGACGTACCAGTGAGAATATAGATCGTGTAAAGGCTGATCAGATTGGTATGCTGGCTACGATCATGAACTGTATCTACGTTTCAGAGATATTCAGAAGTGAAGGCATGATGACAAATATTCTGACACCTTTTGAATGTGGTTCTTTTACTAAGCTATTTTCAAAAGACAGAGCAAACAAGTATTTTGCTCGTAATATGGTTGTATTTTTTGCAGGTGGTACAGGACATCCATATTTTTCGACAGATACAGGCGTGGTTCTCAGAGCAATTGAGGTTGAGGCAGATTGTATGCTTTTAGCCAAGGCAGTTGATGGCGTATATGACAGCGATCCGGCTAAGAATCCTAATGCAAAGAGATATGATACTGTTTCAATCAATGAAGTAATCGCCGAGAATCTGCAGGTTGTGGATATGACAGCTTCTATCCTTGCAAGAGACAACAAGATTCCTATGAGAGTCTTTGCACTTCAGGAAGAAAATAGTATTGTTAAGGCAGCAAGCGGAACATTTAATGGTACTGTTGTTACTGCTGATTAACAATCTGCCTGCCACATACAAAAATTTATAACAGGAGGAATCAGGTATGAACGAAAGAGTTAAAGAATATAACGACAAAATGCAGAAATCTTTTGATTTTTTGAAAGAGGAACTTGCTTCAATCCGTGCCGGAAGAGCTAATCCACATGTGCTTGATAAAATTAAAGTAGATTATTATGGTACACCTACACCAATTCAGCAGGTTGCCAATGTTTCTGTTCCGGAAGCGCGTATTATTCAGATTGCGCCATGGGAGAAATCACTTATTAAGGATCTTGAAAAGGCAATCATGATGTCCGACCTTGGTATTACACCGAGCAATGATGGATCAGTTATCCGACTTGTTTTCCCGGAGCTTACTGAGGAAAGAAGAAAACAGCTTGCTAAGGATATCCGCAAGAAGGGTGAAGATGCAAAGGTTGCTGTCAGAAACGTAAGACGAGATGGAAACGATGCATTTAAGAAACTTAAAGGTTCTGATGTCTCAGAGGATGAGATAAATGATCTGAATGAAGAACTTCAGAAAATCACAGATAAGTTTATCAAAGAGATAGACGGCGCTGTTGAAGAGAAGAATAAAGAAGTAATGACTGTTTAATCCGAAATATAGATTTAGCGGTTCATTAATGAATATCAGGGAACTGTCGAGAACGGAATTTATCTGTATCTCTGCAGTTCCTAAGTTTTAACTAATTACAAAATTGGAGTCTAATGATGGAAGAACTAAAGAACATTCCGAATCACGTAGCAATTATTCTTGATGGAAATGGCAGATGGGCAAAAGAAAAGGGAATGCCTCGTAATTATGGACATATGCAGGGTGCTAAGGCAGTAGAGGATATACTTGTTGATGCCCGTGATATAGGAATTAAATATCTGACTGTATATGCCTTTTCTACAGAGAACTGGAGCAGACCTGAGGCTGAAGTTTCAGCTTTGATGACGATACTTCGAAATTATTTGAAGACCAGTATCAAGAAGTCTATGAAGAATAATGTAAGATGTCGTGTGATCGGTGAAAGGAGTCTTTTGTCAGCAGATATCCAAAAGGCAATTCTTGAGCTGGAAGAGACAACTGCAAATAATACAGGTCTTACATTTACCATTGCTATCAATTATGGAAGCAGAGATGAAATCACAAGAGCTGTTCGCAAGGTTGCACAGAAAGTTGAAAACGGAGAGATTAAAGCAGCTGATATTACTGAGAAGATGATCGCCGAGAATCTTGATACTGCTTATATGCCTGACCCTGATCTTATGATTCGCACATGTAATGAGCAGCGTATATCAAATTACCTGCTTTGGCAGTGTGCATATACTGAGTTTTACTTTACTCCTGTTGCATGGCCTGATTTCAACAAAGCTGAACTGTTAAAGGCTGTTGAGGCATATGGTAATAGAACTCGTAAGTTTGGTGGACTTAAGACAGAGTAAAATAAATAAGGCTGGTATATTGAAGTGAAGACTAGAGTAATAAGCGGAGTTGTAATTGGAGTTGTTTTGGCATTGGTGCTTACTCTTGGAGGGTATTTACTTGCTGCGACACTTCTTGCAGTATCTTTTATAAGCTTTTTTGAATTATCACGAGCGACGGGAATTCATAAAGAAGGAATTAAGTGCAATGAGCTGGAATTTTGTGGATATGTATCTATCCTGGTTCATTACAGCCAGATGATATTGATCGGTAACCACAAATACTATGTTTTTTCAATAATGTTTGCTTTTTTTCTTATCATGGTCTGCTATGTGCTTAGATTTCCTAAGTTCTCATCCATGCAGGCTATAGCTACATTTTTTTGCTTTGTTTATGCACCTGTAAACATGTCCTTTGTCTATCTTTTGAGACTGAGACCATTTGGTAATTATTTTGCCTGGATTCCTTTTGTTGCATGGGTATGTGACACCTGCGCATATTTTGTTGGAAGATCATTTGGTAAACATAAACTGGTTCCTGTTCTTTCACCTAAAAAGACAATTGAAGGTGCCATAGGTGGTGTAGCAGGATCAATCATAGTTGGCGTTATCTTTGGATATCTTCTCTATGTTAATGAGACACATAATGTTATAACAATTGTCGTATCTATACTGATCACTCTTGTAGGCAGCATTATTTCACAGATAGGTGATTTACTTGCTTCCGGAATTAAGAGAGATAACAATATAAAAGATTATGGAAATTGTATTCCCGGGCATGGCGGAATAATGGACAGATTCGATAGTGTAATATTTGTTATTCCATGCATATATTTCCTGGCTGTTTTCTTTATTCCAATGCTTGGATGAATTATATAATAGTTTATTGAAACATCTATGTAGACTTGGTTCTGCATAGATGTTTTTTATCATCCTTTTTTTACAATTTTTATGTGCATGGTTACAAAATTTACTTAAAGTGTTATAGTAAAATGTACTGTGATATATGGCGATATTGTGGCCAAGAAACAGCATGATATTGGATAGTGCAGTTAGATTAGAGATTTATTGGGAGCTTTTTATAATGAGAAAAATAATACTATTAGGTTCGACAGGTTCTATAGGAACTCAGACTTTGGATGTTGTGAGAAACAATCCTGATGAGCTCGAAGTTATAGGACTGGCAGCCAATACAAGAGTTGAAGAAGTAGAAAAACAGGTTAGAGAATTTAAACCAAAATATGTTTGCATGTTCAGTGAAGATGCAGCAAAGGATCTGAAGACAAGATTAAAAGACCTGGATATAAATGTATTTTGCGGTATGGAAGGACTTCTTGAAATAGTATCTGTTCCGGAAGCTGATACAGTTCTTACTGCAGTGGTTGGAATGATTGGGATTCAGCCTACCATTCGTGCTATTGAGAGCGGAAAGGATATAGCGCTGGCAAATAAGGAGACCCTTGTTTGTGCGGGACATATCATTATGCCGCTTGCTGCAAGCAAAGGAGTAAAAATTTTGCCTGTAGATAGTGAACATAGTGCTATTTTTCAGTCTTTGAACGGGGAGCCCCGCGATAAGGTTGAGAAGATTCTTTTGACTGCAAGTGGTGGACCTTTCAGGGGCAAGGCAAGAAAAGAACTTGAGAATATGACCGCAGCAGATGCGCTTAAGCATCCGAACTGGGATATGGGACCTAAAGTCACTATTGATTCCTCCTCGCTTGTAAATAAGGGACTTGAGGTTATGGAAGCAAGATGGCTTTTTGATGTTAGCCTTGATAATATTCAGGTTGTTGTACACCCTCAGAGCATTGTGCACAGTGCAGTTCAATTTGTGGATGGAGCAGTAATCGCGCAGCTTGGAGTGCCGGATATGAAACTTCCGATTCAATATGCACTGTTTTATCCTGACAGAAGACCTATGTCTGAAAAGAGACTGGATCTTTTTGAACTTGGAACATTGTCTTTTGAAAAGCCTGATATTGATACATTCAGAGGTCTTAAGCTTGCTTTTGATGCTGCCTATGCAGGAGGGAGCATGCCAACTGTATTTAATGCAGCCAATGAAATGGCTGTAAAAGCATTCCTTAAGGGCAACATCAGATATCTTGAAATCTACGATATGATTGAACGGGCGATGCAGCATCATAGTATTGTGAATAATCCGGATGTGGCTGCAATTTTAGCTGCTGAAAAGGAAACCTATGAATATCTGGGAAGATAAATAAATAGTAAAACAGTTTACTGGGAGCGATATGGTTGTAAGTATTATTATATTTTTTATTATATTTGGAGTATTAGTTACTTCACATGAATTTGGACATTTTATTGTTGCTAAGACAGGAGGAATAAGAGTAAACGAATTCTTTATCGGTATGGGACCAACCCTTTGGAAAAAGCAAAAAGGGGAGACTCTCTACAGCATAAAGCTTTTACCCATTGGCGGAGCCTGTGTGTTTGACGGAATGGATCCGGTGGCAGAGGAAAAAGAAGGCTATGATGAAAGGTCTTTTCTTAATGCGCCTGTGTGGAGAAGAATAGCAACTTTGTTTGCGGGCCCTTTTGCTAATTTCATTATTGCGTATATTCTTGCTGTCATTCTGGTAAGCTTTTCATCATGGGATTATCCTGTTATCAACAAGATGACAGAGAATTCTGCGGCTGTGGAAGCAGGAATGCAGGTTGGAGATAAGTTTATCAGCATCGATGGTGAGAAAGTCTATATGGCAGGTGAAGTCACACTTATTTCTCAGTTTGCTCAGGGAAGCCCTATGGATGTTGTCTATGAACGAGATGGTGAGATTTATAAGACAACTCTTTCACCTAAATATAGTGATGAAGCAAAGAGATATTACATGGGAATCTATCTCGGAGAATATGGCGAAGTAAAAGGGGTAAGCGCTTTAAAGTATGCGTGGTATGAGGTGAGATACTATTTTAAGGCCACATACAGAAGCCTTGCACTCTTATTTAAGGGTAAGCTTTCTGCTGATGATGTATCCGGACCTGTTGGAATGGTTAAAATGGTGGATGATACATATGAAGAAGCAAAGCCCTATGGAATATCAGCAGTGGTCCTTACAATGCTTTCACTGACAGTTCTTTTGTCGGTTAACCTCGGGGTAATGAACCTTCTTCCTATTCCGGCTCTTGATGGTGGAAGACTGGTGTTCCAATTCATAGAAGTCATATTTGGCAAACCTGTTCCGCCTGAAAAAGAAGGTTTTGTTCATATGATCGGAATGGTAGCGCTGTTTGGACTTATGGTTTTTGTTTTATTTAATGACATTACTAAATTTACAAGATGATGAGATTTTATAGGTTTTAATGTTTGAAGAGTAGGAGAGCAATTATGGCTTATAGAGATAATACAAAAGTTATTCACATCGGAGACAGAGTGATAGGCGGTGGTAATCCAATTCTTATTCAGTCTATGACAAACACCAGAACAGATGATGTTAAGGCTACTGTGGATCAGATCCACAGACTTGAAGAAGCTGGATGCGAGATCATTAGATGTACTGTGCCTAATATTGAGGCTGCTAAAGCATTAAAAGAGATCAAAAAAGAAATCAGCATCCCGCTTGTTGCTGATATACATTTTGACTACAAGATGGCAATTGCTGCTATTGAGAATGGTGCTGACAAGATAAGGATAAATCCCGGAAATATTGGTTCAAAAGACAGGATTGAGGCAGTGGTTTCCTGTGCCAAGGAAAGAAATGTGCCAATTAGAGTAGGTGTTAACAGCGGTTCACTTGAGAAGAACCTTGTTGAAAAATATGGCGGAGTTACTGCAGAAGGACTCGTGGAAAGTGCTCTTGATAAAGTGGCAATTATTGAAGAACTTGGCTATGACAATCTTGTTGTAAGCATTAAGTCCTCAAATGTAATGCTCTGTGCAAAGGCGCATGAACTTCTTGCAAAGAAATGCCAGTATCCTCTTCATGTAGGTATTACTGAAGCCGGAACTGTATATGGCGGAAACATCAAGTCTTCAGTTGGACTTGGTATCATTTTGAGCCAGGGAATAGGTGACACTATCAGGGTTTCACTCTCCGGAGATCCTGTAGAGGAAATTAAGACAGCTAAATTTATTCTTAGAACATTGGGATTAAGACAGGGCGGTATTGAAGTGGTTTCATGCCCTACCTGCGGAAGAACAAGAATTGACCTTATCGGGCTTGCAAATCAGGTTGAAACCCTTGTTCAGAAATATCCATTAAATATCAAGGTTGCTGTTATGGGCTGTGCTGTTAATGGCCCCGGCGAAGCAAAAGAAGCTGATTTAGGAATAGCAGGTGGCGACGGAGAGGGCCTTCTTATCAAAAAGGGCGAAATTGTAAAAAAAGTTCCTGAGGCGCAGCTTCTTGAAGTGTTAAAGGCAGAACTGGATGCCTGGGAATCTAATCCAAACACTTGAAGAATAAGATGATATGTTCTTGATGAACTGTCAGATATATGCATTATTTTTAGGATTAAAGAGATATTTTTATGTCAAAATCATTTTTTGAAGTTTTTCCTTCTCTAAAGCTTGACGCTGATATAAAGGAGACCATGGAACAAGCCATGGTCGAAAAAGTGTCGACCACGAGAAATCAGGATTTTATCAGAATATATATTTCATGTAATAAGCTGATTGATAAATCAATCATCTTAAAGGTGGAAAATGGAATAAAGAAACAGCTTTTTTCAGAGCAGAATCTGACAATCAAGATTTATGAGAAATTCAGCCTTTCTGCTCAGTATACACCGGAAAATCTGCTTGATCTGTACAGAGAAAGTATAGAAATGGAGCTAAAAGACTATGATCATATTGAGTATAGTCTTTTTCGTGCTGCGGAATTTGTCTATCCTGACGAGGATAATGTTGTTATAAGGCTTGAAGATACTGTTGTTGGCAGAAAGAAAACTCCTGATCTTGTGAGAGTTTTATCCAAGATAATTAATGAGAGGTGTGGTCTTTCGGTTGCTGTTTCTCCGGAATTTGTCAAGGTTGAGAAAGAGAATAATGAACCTGACTATTCTTTAGAGGCAGCCAAGATTGCCGCAAGACTTGAGGAGGCAGAACAGAAATCCGAGGAAAAGAAAAATAAGGCCGAGGAAAAGAAAGCTGCAAAGGCGGAAAATACTGCCGCTTCCAAGCCGCAGCCTAAAGATACTCCTGCTCCAAAAGAGAAGAGTGAACAGGTTGACGGTGGAAAGACCGGTTTCGGAAATGGTAAGTGGAGCGGAAGAAGAAGTGACTTTGGAGGCAGCTACAAGAAATCTGACAATCCGGATGTTATTTACGGAAGAGATTTTGATGATGATACCATGAAGCTGGTTGACCTTGTAGGAGAACTTGGCGAAGTAACCATACATGGTAAGATTACTGCCTTTGACAAGAGGGATATCAGAAATGAAAAGAGTATCCTTATATTTGATATTACAGACTTTACTGATTCTATAACTGTAAAAATGTTTGTTAAGACAGAGGATGTTCCTGAAATCTGTAAAGATATAAAGCCGGGAGCTTTTATCAAGGTAAAAGGAATTGCGGCTGTAGATAAATTTGATCATGAGCTTTCAATCCAGTCTGTGGCTGGCGTTAAGAAAATTGCGGACTTCACTAGCAAACGAGTTGACAGAGCAGAGGTTAAACGTGTTGAACTTCATTGCCATACCAAGATGAGTGATATGGATGGTGTTTCAGAGGTAAAAGACATTGTTAAACAGGCATATAAATGGGGAATGCCCGGAATTGCAATCACTGATCACGGTGTTGTTCAGGCTCTGACCGATGCTAACCACGTTTGGGAAGATTTGTATTCAGGTGAGAACAAAAGGCGTAAAGAAGCTGGAGAACCGCCTATAGAGAGGCAGGATTTCTTTAAGCTTATTCTTGGAGTAGAAGCATATCTTGTTGATGACCTTAAAGAGATAGTTGTTAATGATAAAGGCCAGCCTTTGGATGATACCACTTTTGTTGTATTTGATATTGAGACAACGGGTTTTTCTCCGATTAAGAATAAGATTATTGAGATTGGCGCCGTTAAGATCAGAAACGGCGAGATAATAGAACGATTTTCTGAGTTTATTAATCCTCAGGTTCCTATTCCATACAGGATTGAGAAACTTACAAGCATAAACGATGAGATGGTTATGGATGCGCCTACGAGGGAGGTTATCATCCCTAAGTTTGTGGAGTTCTGTGAGGGAGCTGTACTGGTAGGACATAATGTTACTTTTGACATAAGTTTCATCAATCAGAACTGCAAAGATCTTGGAATAGATGTGGATTATACTACTGTGGATACTATGTGGCTTGCAAGATATTTCTTCCCTCTTCAGGCTAAGCATACACTTGATTCTGTTGCCAAAACACTTAATGTGGTACTTGATCATCATCACAGAGCTGTTGATGACGCGGAATGTACTGCGCTTATTTTTAACAAATTTGTACCGATGCTCAAAGAGCAAAAGGCTCAGAATCTGACAGATGTTAATATTTTAGGTAAGCCAACCCCTGAGATGATAAGACATTTAAGGCCAAACCATTGCATTATTTTAGCTAAGAATACTTTGGGAAGGGTTAATCTTTATACACTTGTCAGCAAGTCTCATGTCGACTATTTCAGAAGATTTCCGCTGATTCCCAAGAGCGAGCTTATGAAATATAGAGAGGGGCTTATTATAGGAAGCGCCTGCTGCGCGGGTGAATTATATGGAGCGGTTGTTGAGGGAAGACCTCCGGAAGAAATTGCTCAGATGGTTAGTTTCTATGATTACCTTGAGATACAGCCGGTTGCCAATAACCACTTTATGGTTGCTTCAGAGAGATATGAAGATATTAATTCTGATGATGATATTCGCGAGATCAACAAGGAGATTGTTAAGCTTGGCGAACAGTTTAACAAGCCGGTTGTTGCTACCTGTGATGCGCACTTTTTGAATCCTGAAGATGAGATATACAGGACCATCATTATGGCGGGAAAAGGAATGGATGATGAAGAGCCGGCGCCTCTTTTCCTTAGAACTACAGAAGAAATGATGGGTGAGTTTGATTATCTTGGCGGCGACAAGGCAAAAGAGATAGTAATCGACAATACCAGAAAAATTCTGGATATGTGCGATAGTATCTCTCCTGTAAGACCTGATAAATGTCCTCCTGTCATTGAAAACAGTGATGAGATCCTGACCAAGATCTGCTATGACAGAGCACATGAGATATATGGTGAGGAGCTTCCTGAGATAGTTCAGGAGCGACTTGAAAGAGAGCTTAATTCCATCATTAAAAATGGATTTGCGGTTATGTATATCATTGCCCAGAAGCTTGTGTGGAAGTCTAATGAGGATGGATATCTGGTAGGATCCAGAGGTTCCGTAGGATCTTCTTTTGTGGCGTTTACTTCCGGAATCACTGAGGTTAATTCTTTGAGTCCGCATTATATATGCCCTAAGTGCAAATATAGTGACTTTGACTCTGAGGATGTTCTTAAGTATGGCGGTAATTCCGGCTGCGATATGCCTGATAAAAGATGTCCTAAATGCGGAACCATGATGAATAAGGATGGTTTTGATATTCCTTTTGAGACATTCCTTGGATTCAAGGGAGACAAGGAACCGGATATTGACCTTAACTTCTCTGGAGAATATCAGTCTAAAGCGCATAAGTATACCGAGGTTATCTTTGGATACGGCCAGACTTTCAGAGCCGGGACTATAGCTTCACTTGCGGATAAGACAGCCTTTGGCTTTGTTAAAAAATATTTTGACGCAATAGGTTCAAGTAAAAGAAAGAGTGAGATAAACAGAATAGTTCAAGGTTGTACCGGTATCCGCCGCGGAACAGGTCAGCACCCCGGTGGAATCATAGTTTTACCGGTGGGAGAGGATATCAACTCATTCTGCCCTGTGCAACACCCGGCGAATGATATGACGACGGCAACAATTACTACTCATTATGATTACCACTCAATTGACCATAACCTGTTAAAGCTTGATATTCTCGGACACGATGATCCTACAATGATAAGATTTTTGCAGGATTGTACAGGGCTTGACCCTAAGCTTGTTCCGCTTGATGATAAAAATGTTATGAGTCTTTTTATGAATACGACTGCTCTTAATGTTACTCCGGAACAGCTTGGCGGCACAAAGCTTGGATGTCTTGGACTTCCTGAGTTTGGTACGGATTTTGCCATGCAGATGGTTATAGATGCCAAGCCTACATCATTGTCTCACCTTATCAGAATTTCCGGTCTGTCACATGGTACGGACGTATGGCTGGGCAATGCACAGACTCTTATTCAGGAGGGGAAAGCCACAATTGATACCTGTATCTGCTGTCGTGATGATATTATGATCTATCTCATTCAGAAAGGGATGGATAAGTCACTTTCATTCAAGACGATGGAGTCTGTACGTAAAGGTAAGGGCCTAAAGCCTGAAATGGAAGAAGCCATGATAGCGGCGGGTGTTCCTGACTGGTACATCTGGTCCTGCAAAAAGATCAAGTACATGTTCCCTAAAGCGCATGCGGCTGCTTATGTAATGATGGCCTGGCGTATAGCCTACTTTAAGGTTTATGTGCCACAGGCTTTTTATGCGGCATGGTTCAGTATCAGAGCTAAAGCTTTTAACTATGAGCATATGTGTCTTGGTGAAAATCATCTTCATGCTATCATGCGTGAATACCAGAATAAAAAGGATGAGCTTACAAATGCACAGCAGGCGGAATATGGTGATATGCGACTTGTTGAAGAAATGTATGAGAGAGGCATAGAATTTATGCCAATCGATATCTTCAAGGTTAAATCCAGAGAATTCCAGGTTGTGGGAGATAAGATCATGCCTGCTCTTACAAGTATTGATGGTATGGGTGAAAAAGCTGCAGATCAGATTGTTGAGGCTGCAAAAGATGGACCGTTTTTATCAAAGGACGATTTTAGACAAAGAACCAAGTGTCCACAGGGTGTTATTGAGAAAATGGCTGACATGGGACTTTTGGGAGATATTCCTGATTCAAACCAGATCAGTATTTTTGACTTCATGAAAGGATAAACTTATATAAGAAGAGGAGTTTAGGTATGGAAAAAAGAATTAGAAATAATTATTTGTTTGGGGGCTTATTTTTTGCGTTATTTCTGGTATTGATAATACTGGTTAAGGCAGCAGATGTTGCGGCGGTTGGCCCTAATGATACATCAATCGGACTTTCTCATATTAATGTTGCTGTTCATGAGTTTTTTGGAATCAATGATGCATTTTATAAGCTGACAGAAGTATTTGGCATATTGGCAATTTTGATCGCAGGATTTTTTGCCGTGTTTGGAGGAGCTCAGCTTATATATAGAAAAAGAATTGATAAAATGGACAAAGAAATTCTTGCGCTTGGCGGATTGTATACTGTTGTTGTTGTTTTGTATGCTTTCTTTGAAAAAGTCATCATTAACTATAGACCTGTAATTGAAGAAAGCGGCGAAGTTGAAGCATCTTTTCCTTCTTCACATACAATGCTTATATGTGTGATAATGGGAAGCTTTATTATGGTTCTTGATAAGTATATTCGTAATCAGACTGTTAAAAGAATCGTCTCTATAGCAGCGAAAGTAGTAATTCTGCTAACTGTCATTGGAAGACTGGTCTGCGGAGTGCATTGGTTTACTGATATTTTAGGTGGAGTTTTGATCAGCATGGCTCTTTTATGTGTTTTTGGCGGTGTTTTAAAACAATTTCAAAAAAATTAACACCGCAGAAACCGCATAAATACTAGGGAATTATAATTTTTTGAAAAAAATTATAAAAAATTGAAAAAAGTACTTGCATTATTTTTAAATATGGGCTATTATAAACAAGTCGCCGCGGTACGGCAGCGACAAAGAAACAAGCCTCGTTGGTCAAGCGGTTAAGACGCTGCCCTCTCACGGCAGAATCAGCGGTTCGATTCCGCTACGAGGTATTGACTGTTTATAACAGCCCAACCCGAAAGAAAATCTGTATCGTATGATACAGATTTTTTGTTTAATAAATCTTTAGAATTTTTAGATTTATTTAAAAATGGCTTTGTTTGACAGTGTTGCGCAACGTATGTTATTATATTTGCGATGACATTAACGTATTAGTGCTAGTTTGAAGTGGACTTTCGCGAGTCCACTATTTTTATGCACACAGGAGAAAATATGTCGAAAAAAGAAGAAATCGAGAAGAAAACGGAAGAACTTTTAGCACCGATAGCTAATGAGCATGGCGTCAGGATTTACGACGTTGAGTATGTCAAAGAGGCAGGAGAGTGGTACCTGAGAGCCTACATTGACAAGGATGGCGGCGTTAATATAAACGACTGCGTTGATGTAAATCATGCTCTTTCAGATGCACTTGATGTGGATGATTTCATTGAGGAAGCATACACTTTGGAAGTGAGCAGCCCCGGACTTGGAAGACAGCTGAAAAAAGACCGTCATTTTGAAAATAGTATCGGACAGGATGTGGAACTTAAGCTTTTTAAAGCTAAAGATGGCGTTAAAGAATTTGCCGGTGTGCTTAAAGCTTTTGACAGCACAACAGTAACTGTAACAATAAATGATAAAGATGAGACGTTCGTAAGAAAAGAAATATCAGTGATTAAGCTTGCTCTTGATTTTTAATCTGAGCGGAAAAAAGGAGATTACGATGAGTAAAGAATTAATGGATGCCCTTGACCTTTTAGAGAAGGAGAAGAACATCAGCAAGGATTCTCTGTTTGATGCGATTGAGAATTCCCTTATCACAGCTTGCAAGAATAATTTTGGAAAAGCTGACAATGTAAGAGTTGAGATTGACAGAAACAATTGCGATTTCAAATGCTACGCAGAAAAAGAAGTTGTTGAGACTGAAGATGATGTAATGGATCCTCAGATTGAGATTTCTTTGGATGATGCTAAAAAGATCAGCAAGAGAGCAGTTGTCGGTGATCTTGTGGATGTTCCGCTTAACTCAAAGGAATTTGGCAGAATTGCAACTCAGAATGCAAAGAATGTCATTCTCCAGAAAATCCGTGAGGAAGAGCGTGGAGCAATTTATAACGAATATTTTGAGAAAGAGCACGATATTGTAACCGGTGTAATCCAGAGATACATTGGCAAGAATATCAGCATTAACCTCGGAAGAGCAGATGCTATTCTCAATGAGAATGAGCAGGTTAAGGGCGAGACATACAAGCCTACACAGCGTATCAGAGTTTATGTGCTTGAGGTAAAGAACGGTTCCAAGGGACCTAGAATTCTTGTTTCCCGTACACATCCAGATCTTGTTAAGAGACTTTTTGAGCAGGAAGTTGCTGAAATACAGGACGGCACAGTTGAGATCAAGTCAATTGCCCGTGAAGCAGGCAGTCGTACTAAGATTGCTGTATTCTCTAACAACCCTAATGTTGATGCTGTTGGCGCATGCGTTGGTGTGAATGGCGCAAGAGTTAATCTTATAGTAGATGAACTTAATGGTGAAAAGATTGACGTTATCAACTGGGATGAGAATCCTGGTAACCTTATTCAGAATGCGCTTTCACCAGCAAAGATTGTTGCTGTTTTCGCTGATCCTGATGAGAAATCAGCAAAGGTAGTAGTTCCTGACTACCAGCTTTCACTTGCAATCGGTAAGGAAGGTCAGAACGCAAGACTTGCTGCAAGACTTACAGGATACAAGATTGATATCAAGAGTGAGACTCAGGCTAAGGATGCTCCTGGATTCAGAATGGAAGACTATCTTGATGATGAGGATTATGATGAGTATGAAGAAGGCGAATATGAGGAAGGTGAGTACGAGGAAGAGAACACCGAGGGCTCAGAAAACGCCGAAGAATAATTCATACTGACTATATTTAGACATAGAATTCGGATTGGAGATTTATGCAAAAGAAAATTCCAATGAGAAAATGTGTCGGATGTGGAGAAATGAAAGAAAAGAAGGAAATGATCCGCATTCTGAAGACACCAGAGGATGAGATTATACTTGACACTACAGGAAGAGCTAACGGAAGAGGTGCATATATTTGCAATTCATCAGCCTGCCTGACCAAGGCCATTAAGAATAAAGGTCTTGAGAGGTCATTAAAATCACAGATACCTGAAGAAGTTTCAGATCGATTAAAAAAGGAGCTAAGCTAATATATTGGATTCTAATAAGATTTATTCATTATTAGGACTGTGTATGCGAGCGGGGAAGCTAAAAAGTGGTGAATTTGCTACTCTTGAGGCAATTCGCAAACATACTGCAGAACTTGTTATCATAAGTGAAGACGCTTCTGATAACACCAAAAAACAGTTTAACGATAAATGTAGTTACTACGATGTGCCCATATTCTTTTTTGGCAACAAGGAGGAATTGGGGCATGCAATTGGTAAGGATGTTCGAACAAGTCTGGCTATCATAGACGTAGGCTTTGCACAGTCGCTTCGGAAGAACTTACTTTCTACTAATAGAAGTATGGAGGAAATGTAATGGCAAAAATTAAAATATCCGATCTTGCATATGAGCTTGGATGTGAAGGAAAAGAGCTTTTAAGCTTTTTGCAGGAAAAAGGCGTTGAGGCGAAGCGTTCGAACAGTTCTATAGAAGAAAATGATGCTGAGTTGGCAAGAAAACATTTTGGCGGAAGTAAAAATGTTCAGGCATCTGCCCCTGAAGTAAAAGCAGATGATAAAAAAGCTGATTCTGATAAGGAAGCAGCTACAAAAGAGGGCAAGGCTGCAAAGACTGAACAGAAGCCAGCAGGGGATGCGCCAAAGAAGAAGAAAAAGATTATTATGGTTACAAATGCCGGAAATTCCAAGATGGGTGGATTTAGTAATCAGAATAATAATTCAAATGCCAATGCTAATTCTAATTCCAATAATGGAAATAATCAGCGTCGTGATAACAACAACAGAAACGGCAATAATCAGGGCCAGAGGAAGCAGTTTGCACAGTCACAGAATGCTTATCACCCAATTAAGCCATTAACTGCTCCATCACAGCTTGACAGTTATAATACTCCTATCAGAAAGACAACTGCTCCTGCACCTAAGAAGGAAGCACCGGTTCAGCCACAGGCTCCTGTTCAGGAAGAAGTAAAGCAGCAGGTACAGACTCAGCCTAAAGTTACTGAGCAGAAAGAAAATGTTGCACCTGTTAAGAATGTGAATGTTTCAAATGAGAATAGAAGCAGAGATAATCAGCCAGTGAGAAACGAAAGAAATAACGATCGTTATAATGACAGAAATAACGATAGAAATAATGACAGAAACGGCGAGAGAAACTTCGATCGCAATAATGACAGAAATAATGATCGTAACAACGACCGCAATAACGACAGAAATGGCGAGAGAAATAACGGATTTAACAGAGGCGACAGAAACGGCTCATTCCAGAACAGAAATAACGGAAGAGATGGCGGTTTCCGCAAAGATGGCGGACAGAATGGCTTTGCCGGACGTGATAATAAAGATGGTTTCAAAGGTCAGCAGGGCGGCGGAAAGTTTGCCGGTAAGAATGATAAATTTGGCGGAAAGTTCGATGGCAAGCGCAATGACAGAAATGAAAGAGGCGGATTTGCTGATGCTCCTGTAAAAGAAGGCGGAAATCACAGAGATGAAGAAAGACGCCGCATGGGTCAGGAGAAGGATAAGAGAAATAAGAAAGACCTTGCTTATGAGCAGGAAGAAATGATGCCAAGAAGCAAAAAGGTTGGAAGATTTATCAAACCTGAGGTCAAGAAAGTGGAAGAACCTGAAGAGCAGATCAAAGTTATTTCTATTCCTGAGAAGGTTTCTATCAAAGAACTTGCTGAAAAGATGAAGATGCAGCCATCAGTTATCATTAAGAAACTCTTCATGGCTGGTCAGATTTCTACAGTAAATACTGAGCTTTCATACGAAGAAGCTGAGAATATTGCTATCGAGTATGATATCATCTGTGAAAAAGAAGTTCCGGTTGATGTTATTGAAGAGCTCCTTAAAGAGGAAGATGATGATCCTGAAACACTTAAGAAGAGACCACCTGTTGTCTGCGTAATGGGACACGTTGACCATGGTAAAACATCACTTCTTGATGCTATCCGTAAGACAAGTGTTACAGATAGAGAAGCTGGTGGTATCACACAGAGAATCGGTGCTTATACCGTATCTGTAAATGATCAGAAGATCACATTCCTTGATACACCAGGCCATGAAGCATTTACAGCAATGCGTATGCGTGGTGCTAATTCTACTGATATCGCAGTTCTTGTAGTAGCTGCTGATGACGGTGTAATGCCTCAGACTGTTGAAGCTATCAACCATGCAAAAGCTGCAGAGGTAGAGATTATTGTTGCTGTAAATAAGATTGATAAGCCAAATGCTAATGTAGACAGAGTTAAGCAGGAAATGACAGAGTATGGTCTTATCTCTACAGATTGGGGCGGAACTACAGAGTTTGTACCTGTATCTGCTAAGTCCGGCGAAGGTATTGAAGACCTTCTTGAGACAATCATCCTTACAGCAGATATCTTAGAGCTCAAGGCTAATCCTGACAGAATGGCAAGAGGTCTTGTACTTGAAGCAAGACTTGATAAGGGCCGTGGCCCTGTTGCAAACGTACTTGTACAGAAAGGTACTTTGCATGTTGGAGACTTTATCTCAGCCGGTGCAAGCTCAGGTAAAGTAAGAGCCATGGTTGATGATAAGGGCAACAAGCTCAAGGAAGCTCGTCCTTCACAGCCTGTTGAGATTCTTGGACTTTCAGATGTACCTAATGCCGGTGAAGTATTCCTTGGCCACGAGACAGATAAGCAGGCTAAGCAGTATGCAAATACTTACCTTCAGCAGCACAAGAAAGACCTTATCGAAGAGACAAAGGCTAAGATGTCACTTGATGATCTGTACTCCAAGATCGAGGAAGGCAGACTTCAGGAACTTGATATCATTATCAAGGCTGACGTTCAGGGTAGTGTAGAAGCCCTTAAACAGAGTCTTCTTAAGCTTTCTAATGATGAAGTTGTTGTTAAGGTTATCCATGGCGGTGTTGGTGCCATCACTGAATCAGATGTAACACTTGCTGCTGCATCTAATGCTATCATCATTGGTTTTGATGTTCGTCCTGATGCTACTGCTAAGAGCATGGCTGAACACGAAGGCGTTGAGATCAAGCTTTACAAGGTTATTTATCAGGCAATCGAAGAGATTGAATATGCTATGAAGGGTATGCTTGCTCCTATCTATGAGGAAAGAGTAACAGGTCATGCCGAGGTTCGTCAGATATTCAAGGCTTCCAAGGTTGGTAACATTGCAGGTGCTTTCGTTAAGGATGGTGTTATCAAGAAAGATTGCAAGGTTAGAATTACCAGAGATGGTGAACAGATCTTTGAAGGTGATCTTGCATCACTCAAGAGATTTAAAGATGATGTTAAGGATGTTAAGGAAGGCTTCGAGTGCGGTCTTGTATTTGATGGCTTTGACCAGATTCATGAAGGTGATATGGTAGAAGCTTACGAGATGGTTGAAGTTCCAAGACAGTAATAAAAGTATAAGCAGGCTTTTATGGTTTGCGCAGTGCGGGTTACGGACGATGGCTGATTTTATCAGTGTTTCATTAGATTCGTAAATTACGTAGGAGAATAAGATGCGTAAGAACAGTAATAAAAATAAAAGAATCAACGGAGAAGTCATGAAAGTAATTTCTGAGGCGCTTCGTTATAGCAAAGATCCAAGAATCAGTCCATTCACATCTGTTATGGATGTTGAAGTTGCTCCAGACCTTAAAACATGTAAGGTCTGGGTAACTGTCATGGGAAATGATGAGGACAGATTAAGAACAGAAGAAGGTCTTAAGAGCGCAGCAGGTTATGTGCGCAGTACTTTGGCAAAAGAGCTCAATATGAGATATACTCCCGAGATCAGATTTATCATGGATGATTCTATTGAGTATGCTATCAATATGTCCAAGAAGATTGAAGAAGTAACAGCTAAGGACAATGAGGCCAGAGCAGCTCGTGGAGAAGTAATCGAAGAAGAACCCGAGCAGGACGATGAAGAGGATATTTAATAAGTACATGCTTTTCTGATTGATGCGTTGTTTAATATAATTCTGGAAGCAAATATTTATTGTTGATTTCATGGGAATTTAGTTTGGTGTCAGTTTGAAAATGTACTGGAATAGTTTTGAGAATAATTAGTAGTTCCAGATTAGAAAGAGAAGGTTGAAAATGAAGATAGATGAATTGATGGAAGGAGTTAAGACTGTAGGTATCGCAGGACATGTTCGTCCGGATGGCGATTGCGTTGGCTCCTGTATGGGAACTTATCTTTATATCACCAAAAATTATCCGGATGTTAAGGCAGAGGTTTTCCTTGAGAACATTCCGGAAGAATTATCATTTATAAAAGATACAGATAAGATCAATCATGACTTTAAAACAGATGTAGAAAGCTTTGATCTGTTTTTCTGCATAGATTGTGAAAAAGGAAGACTTGGTGGAGCTGAGAAACTCTTTGATGCAGCCAAGAAGACAGTTAATATTGATCATCATGTAAGCAATCCTGGAACAGGAGATATTACATATATTGTTCCTACTGCAAGTTCTGCTTGTGAACTTGTTTATGATTGTGTAAATGAAGAGAAGATGGACGCTGAGATAGCAAAGTCTATTTACACCGGAATAGTTACTGATACAGGTGTATTTAAGTACAACAGTACATCTCAGAAGACATACGAGACAGCTGGAAAACTTGTTTCCTATGGCTTTGATTTTACAAGTCTTATCGATCATGTATTTTATGAAAAGACATATTTACAGAATCAGATTTTAGGAAGAGCTCTTTTGGAGAGTATACTTCTTATGGATGGCAGATGCATTGTATCTGTTGTTTCAAGACAGACAATGGATTTTTACGGAGTTAAGGGAAGCGACCTGGATGGTATAGTAAATCAGCTTCAGCTGACCATTGGCGTTGACTGTGCAATCTTTATGTATGAGGAAGAACCTCTTCTTTACAGAGTGAGCCTTCGAAGCAATGGTGCTGTGGATGTTTCAAAAGTTGCCAAACTTATGGGAGGCGGCGGCCATGTAAGAGCATCAGGATGCACTGTAAATGGCACATCACATGACGTAATAAACAATCTTTCAAAATATATTCATCAGCAGTTGTACGCTACCGAATAATAACATTATGTTACTGATTAGACAAAAAATGAGCATTATGGTGTGCATTTCTTGAGAATATGATTCAGTAACAACACTATGGTCGCAGGATTTTTCATCTTGCGACTATTTTTTCCAATTGCGACAGAAGAGATTATTTTACGAATAGTAAGGAAATGCCCATGAATAAATACAATGGACTTATAAATATATATAAAGAGCCTGGTTTTACATCAAACGATGTTGTTGCTAAGCTAAGAGGCATATTGCATCAGAAAAAGATAGGCCATACCGGAACCCTTGACCCTGATGCGTCAGGAGTATTAGTTGTGTGTCTGGGAACAGGAACCAAGCTTGTAGAGATGCTTACCGATCATGATAAGGAATATATAGCAGAATGCCGCCTGGGAGTTACAACAGATACTCAGGATATGTCAGGTTCTGTACTTGAAGAGATGCCTGTAAATGTATCTAAGGAAGAACTTCGCGATGCAGTTAAGGCTTTTGCGGGAGATTATGATCAGATTCCTCCTATGTATTCAGCTATCAAACAAAATGGTAAGAAACTTTATGAACTTGCCCGCGAAGGAATAGAAGTTGAGCGAAGCGCAAGAAGAGTGCATATAGAGGCTATAACAATACTGGATGATTCACATCTTGAAGATGAGCATGTTTTTACTATGGAAGTGAAGTGCTCAAAGGGAACATATATCAGGACTTTGTGCAATGATATAGGCCAGAGGCTTGGGTGCGGAGCTGCAATGCAGAATCTTTTACGAACAAGAGTTGGCGCATTTGCTCTTGATACTGCAATAAAGCTTAAGACTGTTGAAGAAATGAGAGATGCCGGGACTATTGAAAGCGTAATACAATCTCCGGAGTTTATTTTCAGGGATCTGGATGCTATCCATGTGGATGATAATGCAAGAGTTCTGCTTGAAAATGGCAATAGCTTCAGGAAAAACAATGTCCTTAATGAGGACCCTGATGGGGTAAATGATATAGATTATGCCGATGAAATGTTTAAGGATGGAAATCAGTTCAGAGTATATGCTTCTGATGATACATTTTTTGGCATTTATAAATATGACTCAAGGACAAAGCTCTTTAAAGTGGATAAGTTTTTCTTTGAGAAGTAATTTATTTGATGTAAGGAAGAAATAGGAAGTATGCAAATCATAACAAGACTAGATGAACTGAATATTCAGGATAAAACAGCTATTGCGATAGGCAAATTTGATGGGATTCATCTTGGGCACAAAAAGCTCCTTAAATACATCACGGATCAGAAACAGGATGGTTTAAAGGCAACTGTATTTACATTTGAACCATCCCCGGAAGAATTCTTTGTTGGACATCCTGTAAGACAACTATTTACAAGAAATGAAAAAAGAAAGGCCTTTGAGGAACTTGGGATAGATATTCTGGTGGAGTTTCCGCTTACCTTGGAGACGGCTGCAACTCCGCCGGAAGACTTTGTTAAGATGATTCTTGTAGAAGATTTAAAAGCTGATTTTATAGCGGCAGGTACAGATGTTTCTTTTGGCGATAAGGGAAGAGGAGATCAGTATTTACTCAAAAACTTAAGCAAAGAGCTGGGCTTTGAATTATGTCTCATAGATAAAGTTATGCTCGATGGGGAGGAAGTAAGCTCCACAAGAGTGAGAAACCAGGTGGCAGATGGAAATATGCCAATGGTTACTAGACTTCTTGGAAATGACTATTGTGTTTGCGGAATAGTTGAGCATGGCAGACAGTTGGGACGCACAATAGGAATTCCTACTGTAAATATTTTGCCTTCTGCCAATAAATTATTGCCGCCCTTTGGCGTTTACAGCAGTATTGTAAAGATAGACGGCAAAGAATACAACGGAATGACAAATATTGGAAGAAAACCTACTGTTTCTTCTTCGAATCAGGTTGGAGTTGAAACATATCTTTATGATTTTAATGAAGATGTATATGGCAAAATGATAGAGGTTCGCCTGAAAAAATTTGTCAGACCTGAAATGAAGTTTGATAGCATAGAACAGCTTAAAGCTCAGATTGAGAATGATTTGGAGGCTGCAATTAGATAGAAAGAATATACATTCTTGGTTATAAAATCTAAGGATGTTATGCAAATAGGCCATTTGAAATCGACTGCTTTGAGGCCTATTTGCTTACTTCATTCATTGTTGCATGAAATTAATTCCCAGAAATGCGTGTTTTTGCAATTATACGTAAGAACATATTCGTTATTGCTTTAAAATTCTAAGCAGACTGATGTGGTTGCATCAGCTTCTGCTTTTCTTTTTGGGCTGGTCAGGAATTCTTTGTCTCCGGGATTTGTAAGATTTGCAATATCATTTTCTTCAAGTACACTTCCCGGGTGGAAAAGAATTTCATAATCCTTGCCTGGCAAGATGTTTTCAAGGATGAATCTGGTATTGATCTTATTCATATTACCTGAGTACATTACACCAAAGAAATCTTTCTTTTCCAGATTGTTTAAATACTTTCCGTATTTTCTGCGAGCCCTTAGTCTAAAGGTATTCAGGATAAGAACTTTAACGATGTTGATAGGAATTATTCTTTCTCTGTTTTTGCCTTTAAAGAAAAAAGATATCCTGTCAGCAGGAAGTCTTATATATTCAACATCTATTTTGGTCTCTTTGACAGCATCCATCATCGCATCAAAAGCGATTGGCAGCATATGATAGTGCCAATGTGAGTCGAGGCGAAAATGCTGGTTATCAAGATACTTCTGTACTGATCTGATCTGAGCGATGTATTCTTTTTTTATCTCTTCTCTGTACTTTTTTCTCAAAAAAGGCAGGTAGGAGATGACAAGCAGTTTGCCAAAGGAAATATCAAATTCTCCATTTGGTGCAAGGAGCTTACAATCTGTCAGGGGTTTGCCCTGAACGAGATTTAAATGAACTGTTATCAAAACTTTTTTGCCTTTAAGCATGTTCATACATTCATCCAGATATGGACTGTTGGGCATGACACTGACACTGTTGATGGCACCGTTATCTATGCAATCTATAATTCTTTTACTCTGAGCCGGAAACATTCCGTAGTCATCAGCATGAAATTCAATCATTTTCTTCTCCGTTAAATCCTATTTTTTCATCGAGTATATAAATCGGCCTGTCTTTGGATTCGTAAAATAGAACAGCAAGGTATTTGCCGATTATTCCAATAATGACGAATAAGACCGCAAACATGAAGCACAGTACAACGATTATAGTTGCATATCCGCTTGGGGCTTTTTTATAGGTTAAAAGTGCATCGATGATCACCAAAACGCCGATAAGCGCAGAAGCAATGCCTGCGTAACCGCCGACTTTAAGTGGAAAATCCGAAAATCCAACAATGACATTTGTGGAATAGTGCCATAGCTTTATAAGGCTGTAATGACTTTTGCCGGCAGCTCTTTCCGGAGCAACATAGGTGATAGTTGTAGAAGGAAAGCCCATGTTTTGAACGTAGCCTCTAAGAAAACGGACTTTGTCGCGGTAGTTTTTTCTTAAAACGTCGGCAGCTCTTTTGCTTATTGCGATAAAATCAGAGGCATTTTCCTTGAACGAATCATTGGCGGATAGAATGTTTACAACGCGGTAGAATAAAAATGTAGTAATTTTTTTGGAAAGACCAGCAGATTTATTCTCGGTCCTTATCATATTGACTACATCTATGCCTTTATCAAATTCAGAAATGATCTGAGGAATGCACTCGACAGGATGCTGAAGGTCAGCGTCCATGCATATTATGCCATCTCCGGTTGCGTTGTCTATTCCGGCGATCATGGCAGCTTCGTGACCGAAGTTTTTGGTAAAAGAAATCAGTTTAATATACGGATATTTATCAGAAAGTTCCTTTAATATAGAAAGGCTGTTATCACTACTTCCGTCATTAACAAATATAAGTTCATAATCCCATTGGATTTTGTTTTTTATTTTTTCAAAGGCGTTTACAAAAAGATTGAGCACTTCCTGCTCATTGTAAACAGAAACAACAATTGATATCTTTTTTTTCATTAAAACCCTCCACAATAAACATACAGTAATGATTATAACATTACCTGTCAGAAAATAGGATTATTTTTCAAGGGAAGTTTTCTAAATTTGTCAGCCGGTGATAAACGCAGAATTATAAAAATACTTTACATATATAGGCTTCTATGCTAATATGACTTAGTTGGTGACGAAAGTGCCAACAGAAATTGTTAGAATTACCTTTACACGGTTTTTGGATACTCCATCCTTTATCTGTGTAGGAGGCGGATTCATGTAAATGTATGCAGTGTATTTATTACACTTGCGAAGAAAAGGAGAAGAACATGATTACAAAAGAGAAGAAAACAGAAGTTATCGGAAAGTTTGCTAGAAAGGCTGGCGACACAGGTTCACCAGAAGTTCAGGTTGCTATTCTTACAGAGAGAATTAAAGAGCTTAACGCTCACCTTGACAAGAACCCTAAGGATCACCACTCAAGAAGAGGTCTTCTTAAGATGGTAGGTCAGAGACGTAGCCTTCTTGGATATCTTAAGAAGAAGGATATCGAAGCTTATCGTAAGCTTATCGCTGATCTTGGTCTCAGAAAGTAATTAGAATCATTAAAGGCGGGATTAGGCTGATGAGAATCAGCCTGTTCCGTCTTTCTATGTTTTAAGAGAATATGCGTATTTACGCTTTTCTATAGATGATGCAAATATGTTTAAACTGCACACGCGCCTGAAGTACTTTTTTTTAGTCAGAGTTTGTTTCATTATGGCTTTTTCAAAAAGTGGATGAAGGACTGCGGATGAGCAGAGCGAAGGAGAAAAAATGGTAAAAACTTATTCAATGGAACTGGCTGGCCGCACACTTAAGGTCGAGGTTGGCAAGGTTGGTAAACAGGCGAATGGTTGCGCATTCATGCAGTATGGAGATACAACAGTTCTTTGTACAGCTACAGCGTCAGCTAAGCCAAGAGACGGAATTGATTTCTTCCCACTTTCAGTAGAATATGGTGAGAAATTCTATGCTGTAGGCAAATTCCCGGGAGGATACAATAAGAGAGAAGGAAAGCCTTCAGAAAATGCTATTCTTACCAGCCGTGTTATCGATCGTCCTATGCGTCCTCTTTTCCCTAAGGATTATAGAAATGACGTAACAATCGAGACTATGGTAATGTCTGTTGATCCTCAGTGCAGACCTGAGCTTTTAGCAATGCTTGGTGCTTCTGTTTCTGTTTCAATTTCAGATATTCCTTTTGATGGCCCTTGCGCTATGACACAGATGGGAATGATCGATGGAGAACTCATCGTTAACCCTACACAGGAACAGTGGAATACAGGTGACCTTAAGCTTACAGTAGCTTCTGTTGGACAGAAGGTTATCATGATCGAGGCTGGCGCTAATGAGATTCCTGAAGAAAAGATGAAGGAAGCTATCTACAAGGCACACGATGTAAACCTTCAGATTATCGAATTCTTTAAGGGTATTGTTGCTGAAGTAGGTAAGCCAAAGCACGAATATACAAGCTGTGCTGTTCCTGAAGAGCTTTTTGCTGCAATTAAGGAAGTTGTTCCTCCGGAAGAGATGGAGAAGGCTGTATTTACAGATGATAAGCAGACAAGAGAAGCTAACATCGCTGATATTACAGACAGACTTACAGAGAAGTTTGCTGATAATGAGGAATGGCTTGCAATCCTCGGAGAAGCTATTTATCAGTATGAGAAGAAGACTGTTCGTAAGATGATCCTTAAAGATCACAAGAGACCAGATGGTCGTGAGATCAAGCAGATAAGACCTCTTTCTGCTGAGATAGATCTTATCCCAAGAGTTCACGGAAGTGCTATGTTTACTCGTGGTCAGACACAGATCTGCGACGTAACAACACTTGCACCACTTTCTGAAGCTCAGAAGGTAGAGGGACTTGATAACTTTGCTGCTGATAAGAGATATGTTCATCAGTACAACTTCCCGGCATATTCTGTTGGTGAGACCAAGGTATCAAGAGGCCCAGGACGTAGAGAAATCGGACACGGAGCACTTGCTGAGAGAGCACTTCTTCCTGTACTTCCAAGCGTTGAAGAATTCCCTTATGCAATCCGTTGCGTATCAGAGACATTTGAGTCTAACGGATCAACATCCATGGCTTCAACATGTGCATCATGTATGTCTCTTATGGCTGCAGGTGTACCTATCAAGAAGATGGTTGCCGGAATTAGCTGCGGTCTTGTAACAGGCGATACAGATGATGATTTCATCGTTCTTACAGATATTCAGGGACTTGAAGACTTCTTTGGAGATATGGACTTCAAGGTAACCGGAACAAAAGATGGTATTACAGCTATCCAGATGGATATTAAGATTCATGGTCTTACAAAGCCTATCGTTGAGACAGCTATTGCGCAGTGCCGTGAGGCTAGATTGTTTATTATGGATGAGTGCATGAGCAAAGCTATTGCAGAGCCTCGTAAGGAAGTATCCAAGTATGCTCCTAAGATTGTATTCATTCAGATTGACCCTGAAAAGATTGGCGATGTTGTTGGTCAGAGAGGAAAGACAATCAACGAGATTATCACTCGTACAGGCGTTAAGATTGATATTACTGATGATGGTAAGGTTTCAGTTTGCGGTGAAGATCAGGATATGATCAAGCAGGCTGTTGATATGATCAATATTATTGTTTCTGATTTTGAAAAAGGTCAGGTATTTACCGGTAAAGTAGTAAGTATCAAAGAATTTGGCGCATTTGTTGAATTTGCTCCTGGAAAAGAAGGCATGGTTCACATCAGCAAGATCTCAAAAGAAAGAATTGATCGTGTTGAGGATGTTCTTACACTTGGCGACACAGTTACAGTTGTATGCCTTGGCAAGGACAAGATGGGCAGAATCAGCTTCTCTATGAAGGATGTTGCACAGAACTGATGCAGTTTGTATTGATTAGGTGCTAATGATTGTGGGGTCGGAATGGTTATCATGCCGACCTCATATTTGTAACAAAAGACTGATAAGTGAATGGATTATAGAAATGGGTAATACAAAAGAAACAATTAATGAGATAAATAAAAGACGTACTTTTGCCATAATCTCTCACCCGGATGCAGGTAAGACAACTCTTACAGAGAAGTTCCTTCTTTATGGTGGAGCTATTAATATGGCAGGTAGCGTTAAGGGAAAAGCAACAGCCAGACATGCAGTTTCAGACTGGATGGAAATTGAGAAGCAACGTGGTATTTCAGTAACTTCTTCAGTTCTTCAGTTTAATTTTGAAGGATGTTGCATAAATATTCTTGATACTCCCGGACACCAGGATTTCTCAGAAGATACATATAGAACACTTATGGCAGCGGATTCTGCTGTCATGGTTATCGATGCAAGTAAGGGTGTTGAGGCTCAGACAAGAAAACTTTTCAAAGTTTGTGCAATGAGCCATATTCCGATCTTTACTTTTATCAATAAGTTGGATAGAGATGCGATGGATACTTTTGATCTTCTTGATGACATCGAGAATAATCTTGGAATCGCAACATGTCCGATGAACTGGCCGATTGGATCAGGTAAGAATTTTAAAGGAATTTATGATAGAAGAGAAGGTCACATCGTAACTTTCTCTGAAACTCAGAAGGGAACAAAAGAGGGAAAAGAAACTCATATAAGTCTCGATGACAAGGCTTCAATCGATGAACTTGTTGGAGAACAAGCTTTAGATAAGCTTGTAAACGAAATTGAGCTTCTTGACGGCGCAGGCACTGAATATGATATCGATAAAGTTCGTGCCGGTGAACTTACTCCTGTATTCTTTGGTTCAGCACTGCAGAATTTCGGAGTTGAGCTGTTTTTGCACCATTTCTTAAAGATGGCTACTCCTCCTACAGGACGTACATCTTCTGATGGTGAAAAGGTAGATCCTCTTGATAGAGACTTTTCTGCATTTGTTTTCAAGATTCAGGCTAACATGAACAAGGCTCACAGAGACAGAATTGCTTTCATGAGAATTTGTTCCGGAAGATATGATGCCGACAATGAAGTCAAGCATGTACAGAGTGGTAAAGTAATGCGACTTTCACAGCCACAGCAGCTTATGGCTGATGAGCGTAAGATACTGAGTGAAGCTTATGCCGGAGATATCATCGGTGTATTTGATCCGGGTCTTTTCTCAATAGGCGATACAGTATGCATGCCTAAGGATAATATTGTGTATGAGGGAATTCCTACTTTTGCGCCTGAGCACTTTGCGCGAGTACGTCAGGTGGACACAATGAAACGTAAGCAGTTTGTAAAGGGAATCACTCAGATTGCTCAGGAAGGTGCGATTCAGATTTTCCAGGAATACAATACAGGTCTTGAAGAGATAATTGTAGGCGTTGTAGGTGTTCTTCAGTTTGATGTGTTGAAATTTAGACTGCAAAGTGAGTACAATGTAGATATAATCCTTGAAAATCTTCCATATGAGTATATCAGATGGGTTGATAATGAAGACGTTGATATGTCTACACTTGTTGGAACATCAGATATGAAGAAGATTAAAGATATGCATGACAGACCACTTCTTTTGTTTATTAATGAGTGGAGCGTTGGCATGACTATGGATAGAAACAAGGGACTTATTTTATCTGAGTTCAAAAAGAATTAATATTGTTTACACGCATAAAAGATATTGCAGAAACATGCATTTACTGTAGGTTTCATGTAACAATGAATGAGAAAGAAAATACGTTGGAGGCGCAGTATGAGAGTTTGTTTTGCTAAGAAAAAAATAGCGATTCTGCTGAGCATATTAACTATGATATGCATGCTCTCAGGCTGCGCTTATTCCAGCGTTGATGAGTATCTGGAAATCCTTGGCATGAAGGATGCTTCTACCGAAGATAATACTTTGGCAGAAAATGGTATCGGTCAGGATATATCAGGCACAGAGCCATCTGATAGCAATAATAGTTCAGCGGCTGATGAAGATAGTGGCACGAATAGTACTGATGCTACATCTTCAGGTGTTACAAGTGATGAACAGACTTCTGATGAGAGTATTGCGGATAAACTATTTAGCGATTCTTATATGCACATATCTGAGTCGAGTCTTAATGAGGATATGAAGCAGGCAAGGCTTGATGCCGGACTTACTGATAATAGTATTGACTTGGTTAAGCGGGAACAAAAAGGATTATATGCCTATGAGCGTCTTACAGAGGCGGGCAAGACTTTGTACGCTGAGATGTTGATAATCATACAGAATATGGCGGTGGATGTTCCTGTTTCTACTACAAGTGATGAAGCCCTTGACCTTGTCTTTGATTATCTGCTTATCGACCACCCGGAACTGTTTTATGTGGATGGTTATAAGTATACAAATTATCTGTCGTTGGACGATGTGATTACGAACATAACATTTTCCGGAAGCTATATTTACAACGAAAATGAAGTTGCAATCAAACAAAAGCAAATAGATAAAGCTGCAAATGAATGTCTGTCCGGAGCACCGGGATCTTCTGATGAATATTATGCTATTAAGTATATTTATGAGTATCTGATAAATAATACTGAGTATGATGTCGAGGCTGAGGATAATCAGAATATCTGCTCGGTTTTCATAAATAAGAAAAGTGTCTGCAACGGTTATTCGAAGGCAGCACAATATCTTTTGAACAAACTTGGAATTAACTGCACACTTGTTACCGGGACTGTCGATACTAAGAAGTCAAAGGGCGTAAGTCACGCCTGGAATCTGGTTGAGTGTAACGGTGCATATTATTATCTTGATGTGACATGGGGAGATTCATCCTACCAGGTGGGAAATGGTGAAAGTGCTGATGCCACCAGGCTTCCTGCTGTGAATTATGATTATCTGAATGTTACAACCGATGAACTGCTTAAGAATCACACCATATCAGATGTAATATACATGCCGGTATGCAATAGTCTTAAAGACAATTATTATGTCAGGGAAGATGAATATTTTACTTCTGCGGAGCTTGCTCTTGTAGGGGAATTGTTCAGCAGAAGATATCAGGATGGAAGCAGTAATGTTATAATCAAATGCGCCAGCAAGAATGTATATGATCAGCTGTTTGATCAGCTTATCACTCAGCGACTGGTATTTAACTATTTGCAGGGTGAGAACTCTTCAATTTCATATACTACGTTTGCAGACACCAATACGATTATTTTTTGGATCGCCTGATAATTGAAAGCGTGGTTTAATCAAGCCTGCAATTATGTTATACTATGATATATATGCATCTTTTAGAAGATAACGAGGTAAGTTTGAAATGGCAAAAGGATTAGCAGAAATTGGATCAGTTAAGATTGCTGATGATGTAGTTGCAAGAATTGCAGTTTTAGCTGCACTTGAAGTTGATGGTGTTTCAGCTATGGCTGGTAATTACACAAGCGATGTTTTGGAAAAGGTTACAAGGAAGAACCTTACTAAGGGAGCCAAAGTTTTACTTAGTTCATCTGAAGTAAAAATTGATCTGGCACTTATGATGGTTTATGGATACAATATTCCGGCAACATGCCAGCAGGCACAGACCCGTGTCAAATCAACAATAGAGAATATGACAGGGCTTGAAGTTACCGATGTTAACATTAGAATAGCAGGCATTACAATGCCTAAGGCTTAAGTTTTTTAGAATGGATAGGATGATATGAACAGAAGTGAACTTAGAGAGCAGGTCTTTCAGCTGCTGTTTAGAGTAGAGTTTAACACAATTGATGAAATGTCTGAGCAGGAAGAGCTCTTTACTACTACAGGGGATAAAGAGTTTACAAAGACAGACGCTGATTATGTCAGAGAAAAATATGAGAACATAGCTTCAAAGCTTGAAGAAATTGATAAGGCTATCAACGAGACCACAACAGGATGGGTTACATCACGTATGGCCAAGGTTGATCTTACTATCATCAGGCTTGCTGTATATGAGATCAGATATGATGACTCAGTACCGACAGGTGTTGCAATCAATGAGGCAGTTGAGCTTGCTAAAAAATTTGGACAGGATGGTTCTCCTGCGTTTGTAAACGGAGTGTTAGCTAAATTTGCGCAGTGAATATACAGTCACACAGGTTAATGCATATATCAGGAATATGTTTGCTCAGGACTTTCTTTTAAAGGCAGTTACTGTTAAAGGAGAGGTGAGCAATTGTAAATATCATTCGTCAGGACATATTTACTTTACTATTAAGGATTCCGGCGCTGCTATTGCCTGTGTAATGTTTCGCGGTGACAGGGCAGGCCTTAAGTTTAATATGCAGGAAGGCCAGCAGGTAAAGGTCACCGGCAGTATTGATGTATATGAAAGAGATGGGAAGTACCAGCTCTATGCAAGGGAGATTCAACTTGATGGAGCAGGTGCTCTTTACGAGCGCTATGAGGAACTGAAAAGGAAAATGCAGGAATTGGGCATGTTTGCAGATGAGTATAAATTGCCCATTCCTCGTTATATAAAGACTCTCGGCGTAGTAACAGCTCCAACGGGAGCAGCGGTGCGGGATATTATAAATGTCGCTACCAGGAGAAATCCACATATTCAGATTATTCTTTATCCGGCGATCGTACAGGGTGATCAGGCTGCTGAGAGCATTGTCGAAGGAATTCATACGCTTTCGCAAAAAGATGTAGATGTGATCATTGTTGGGCGTGGCGGAGGTTCTATAGAAGATTTATGGGCATTTAATGAGGAGATAGTTGCACAGGCTATTTTTGATTGCCCTATCCCGATAATATCAGCAGTTGGACATGAAACAGATACTACAATTGCAGACTTTGTGGCAGATAGAAGGGCACCGACGCCATCCGCTGCTGCTGAGCTTGCAGTTTTTGAATACGATAGATTAATACAGGACATTCAGGATTATTCCTACTCACTTAACAAGCTGATCAGCAGAAAGCTTGACGGTTATAAGATGCTTGAGAAAAACAGCAGGGATTCGCTAAGGCTTCTTAGTCCTATGGGACGTGTTAAGGACAGACTGATAAGACTTGATCAATATCAGGATAAACTGTCTGATAATATGGCTAAGAGAATTCTTGAACTTAGGCACAGACTGGATGTAAATATTGAAAAGCTTAAAGGCCTTTCTCCACTTGACAGATTAAAGGGCGGATACTCGTATGTGTCTGATAAGGACGGCAGAAATATCCGCAGCATAGAGGGAATTAAGGCAGAAGATGAACTTTCAGTCTATGTGACTGATGGTGTTATCAGAGCATCAGTAATTGATGTAGAACAAAGATTACAGTAAGGGGCATAATTTTCTTTTACCCTTATATCATATTATTCATTGGAGATTATTTAATGGCTGCAAGAAAAAAACAACAGCAAGACGAAGAAAAGATATCCATTGAAGAGGCTTTCGCCCTTATTGAGGCCAAGATAGAGGCACTGGAAGATGAAGGGATTACTCTTGAGGATTCTTTTAAGGAATATCAGGAGGGAATGAAACTTTTGAAATACTGCCATGATGAGATTGATAAGGTTGAACAAAAGGTTCAGATGATTGCTGAGAATGGCACTTTGGAGGATTTTGAGTAACCATGAGTGATGATTTTAAAACAGTTCTTATTGACAAAGCTGCTCATGTGGAGGCTTTGCTTAAAGCTTTTTTACCTAAGGAAGAAGGCTACGCAAAGCAGGTTTTGGAAGCAATGAATTATAGTCTTATGGCAGGTGGGAAAAGGTTAAGGCCAGTCATGATGCTTGAATCATATAAGCTTTTTGCGGGAGAAGATGCAGATGAAGCTGTAGTGGCTCCATTTGCTGTGGCAATGGAAATGATCCACACCTATTCTCTCGTACATGATGACCTTCCAGCTATGGATAACGATGAGTACAGGCGCGGGCGCAAAACCACGCACGCAGTTTATGGAGCCGGGATGGCAACTCTTGCGGGAGACGGTCTTTTGAATCTGGCATATGAGACTGCCCTCGAAGGTGCCATTAAGGGAAAAAAGCTCTCTGCGTATGATGGAGAGTGTGATGACCGTTATCTTGCCGCGTTGAAGATTCTGGCGAATAAAGCCGGAGTTAATGGCATGGTGGGCGGACAGTGCGCTGACATCATGGCAGAGAATACAGATTTAGAT
Source organism: Butyrivibrio sp. YAB3001 (assembly GCF_900112195.1). Classification (GTDB taxonomy): domain Bacteria; phylum Bacillota; class Clostridia; order Lachnospirales; family Lachnospiraceae; genus Butyrivibrio. The sequence continues at coordinate 24,385 of NZ_FOKR01000022.1, read as the reverse complement.
GACAACAAGTCCAAAGAGGTGCTTGCATATATAGATGAGAACAAGACAGGGGCTCTGATTGAGGCAAGCCTTATGATAGGAGCTATTCTCGGTGGAGCTGGTCTTGAGAAAGTAGCTTCTATAGAGAAGGCTGGAAGTAATGTCGGTATTGCTTTCCAGATACAGGATGACATACTTGATATCGTAAGCACAATGGAAGAGCTTGGTAAGCCTATAGGCTCAGACTTAAAGAACGGAAAGAGCACTTACGTAAGTCTCTATGGAATGGACGAAGCCAGGGAAAAGGTAAAAGAACTGTCGGAAGAAGCTTCAGAAATACTTGAGAGCCTTGGATTTAAGAATTCTTTTTTAGACAGACTTTTTGACTACCTGATTTATAGAAAAAATTGATTGCGGAAGGCAATTGTTAGTAACAGCAGAAGGGGAGGCGTGAAAATGCTTCTTGATCAGATTAATAAAACCGGGGATATCAAGGATATTCCTAAATCCCAGTATCCTGAACTTGCGCAGGAAATAAGGGATTTTCTTATAAAAAATCTTTCAGTGACAGGCGGGCATTTAGCTTCAAATCTTGGAACAGTTGAGCTTACAATGGCTCTTCATGTTGCTCTTGATCTGCCTGAAGATAAGATTATATGGGATGTTGGACACCAGTGTTATACGCATAAAATTCTGACCGGGAGAAAGTATCGATTTGACACGCTTCGCCAATATGGTGGATTAAGTGGTTTTCCGAAAAGAAGTGAATCAAACACGGATTGTTTTGATACAGGACATAGTTCAACGTCTATTTCAGCAGGTCTTGGAATGGTTAAAGCAAGAGACCTTATGGGTGAAGACTATACAGTAGTCTCAGTCATAGGAGATGGTTCCCTTACAGGCGGTCTTGCTTATGAGGCTTTAAATAATGCCGCCAAGCTTGAAACTAATTTTATCATTATTTTAAATGACAACGAGATGTCAATTTCCGAGAGTGTAGGCGGAATGAGGAAATATCTCAATAATGTCCGCACAGCAGAGGGATATCTTACTCTTAAGGAAGACGTTTATGCACAGCTTAAGGATTCAAGTCCTAAGGTGGTAAGCAGCATAAGAAAAGCCAAGAATAGTTTTAAGCAGCTCTTTATTCCGGGAATGGTATTTGAAAATCTCGGTATCACCTATCTTGGCCCGGTTGATGGTCATAATACTACTGAACTTATTAGAACCATCAAGGAAGCCAAAAAGGTTAAAAAGGCAGTCATGATTCATGTTATGACCAAAAAGGGTAAAGGGTATGAACCCGCAGAGAGACATCCTGCGCGTTTTCATGGTACAGAGCCTTTCCTTGTTGAAAACGGACTTCCAAGTAAGCCAAGAACAACAGCTAATTATCAGGATATTTTCAGTACCGTTATGTGCAAACTTGGCGCACGAAATAAAAAAGTTGTTGCCATCACAGCCGCTATGGCAGACGGAACCGGTCTGAAAAGATTTCGCAATATGTATCCGGACAGATTTGTGGATGCCGGAATAGCTGAGGAACATGCAGTATCTTTTGCTGCAGGTATGGCAATAGGCGGCTATAAGCCTGTATTTGCAGTGTATTCTTCATTTTTACAAAGGGCATATGACCAGATTTTAGAAGATGTATGTCTTCAGAATCTGCCTGTTGTATTTGCTATAGACAGGGCAGGACTTGTGGGAAGTGACGGAGAAACTCATCAGGGAATATTTGACCTGTCATATCTTTCAAGTATGCCGAACATGCATATCATGGCGCCTAAGAACAAATGGGAACTATCAGATATGCTCAAGTTTGCAGTGGATATGAATGGCCCGTCTGCAGTGAGATATCCAAGAGGGAATGCGTATGATGGACTTAAAGAGTTCAGAGCTCCTATTGTTATGGGCAAATGTGAATCAATCTATGAGGAAAAAGATGTTTGTCTTCTTGCAGTGGGCAGCATGGTTCGAATAGCTGAGAAAACCCGCGAAATTCTTAAGGATAATGGAATTAAGTGTTCACTTGTTAATGTCAGATTCGTAAAGCCTATGGATACTGAATACATTCATATGGCAAGTAAAACGCACAGACTTTTTGTTACCATGGAAGAGAATGTTGCTATAGGTGGCTATGGCGACAGAGTCAGAAATTATATAGATGAAAATAGGATTGATGCTACAGTTTTACAGATAGCAATCCCGGATAAGTTTGTTACTCATGGAAGTGTTGATAAATTGTTAAAAGAACTTAGGATGGATGCTGATTCTGTTGCTGAGAGGATCATGGAAGAGATAAAGAAATAAAGGAACATATTATGGCAAAAGAAAAAGAGAGGCTTGATGTTCTCTTAGTAAACAGAGGACTTGCTTCTTCAAGAGAAAAAGCTAAAACCCTCATAATGGCAGGGGACGTATTTGTAAATGGACAAAGAGAAGATAAACCTGGGACTACTTTTGAGGAAGCCAAGATAGTTAATCTCGAAGTCAGGGGAGATTCACTTCCTTATGTGAGCCGTGGCGGTTTAAAGCTTGAGAAGGCCGTTAATAATTTTGGCTTTTCTTTAAAAGACAAGGTTTGTATGGATATTGGAGCTTCTACCGGAGGATTTACTGACTGCATGCTTCAGAATGGCGCAGTTAAGGTTTATTCGGTGGATGTCGGACATGGGCAGCTTGATTGGAAACTCAGAAGTGATGACAGAGTTGTCTGCATGGAGAAAACAAACTTCAGATATATGGTCAGAGACGATATTGCTGATGACTTGGATTTTGCTTCCTGTGATGTTTCTTTTATATCACTTACAAAGATTTTGCTTCCTGCAAGGAAACTTCTCAAGGACGGAGGCGAAATGGTCTGTCTTATCAAGCCTCAATTTGAAGCAGGCAAAGATAAAGTAGGTAAAAAAGGTGTAGTAAGGGAACCTAAGGTGCATGAGGAAGTAGTTCACAGAATAGTGGATTTTGTCCATCTGGCAGGTTTTGATGTTTTACATCTTGATTATTCACCGATAAAGGGACCGGAAGGAAATATTGAATACCTTGTACATATAAGAAAAAATCCGGATATGAATGAGAGGGTTTCTGATCTTACTGAAGCAGAGGGTGAAAAAACTTTGAAGGCGATAACGGAAAGTGGGGAAGGCTATTCACATGAGCCGGAGATGGAGCAGCTTATTTCAGATACTGTTGCGAGAGCTCATGGAAGTCTTGATAAGTGATTATGGATCATTTTTGTATTGTTACTAACAGGAGTAAGGATAAGGATTTGTCCATGACCACGCATATCATGGAATATCTTAAGATGCATGGAAAACAGTGCGTGGTTGCAGATAGTATATCTGCCAATTCTGTAAAATATGATATTGCAAGAGATTATGTGAGTGAGATTCCCAAGGATTCAGAATGCTGTATTGTTCTTGGCGGAGATGGCACAATGCTTCAGGCTGCAAGGAGCGCAGCATATATGGATATTCCGCTTCTTGGCGTGAATCTTGGGACTTTGGGGTATCTTGCAGAAGTAGAAAAAACAGGTGTCGATGAAGCATTAAATAGGCTCATCGAAGGAAACTTTGATACTGAAGACAGAATGATGCTTTATGGTGAGACGGGCGACAAACATGATTTTGCGCTGAACGATATCGTTATAACGAGGCAGTCATCGTTTCAGACCATAAATTTTGATATATATATAAACGGTCTTTTTCTGTGTAATTATCATGCAGATGGAATCGTAATATCAACGCCGACCGGTTCTACCGGATACAGCCTGTCTGCAGGAGGACCGATTGTTGAACCTTCTGCAAATATGATTCTGATAACTCCGATCTGTCCGCATACGCTTAATACCAGAAGCATGGTATTATCTGATGCTACCAGAATATCCCTTGTTATAAGGGAAGGAAGAGATGACAGTATACAAGAGGTTGTTGCATATTTTGACGGAAGCGGAAGAATTGACCTTAAGACGGGCGACAGGGTTGAAATAGAAAAATCGAACAAGACCACGAAGATAATTAAGCTCAACAGAGTGAGCTTTTTAGAGGTATTAGGAAAAAAATTCGATAAATAATAATGAGTGTTCGCATGAGGGTGAACTGAAAATGAAAAAAAACAGACATGACAAAATAATTGAAATCATTGCCAGACATGAGGTTGAGACTCAGGAGCAGCTTGCGGGTTATTTAAAAGCCGAAGGATATGATGTTACTCAGGCTACAGTTTCAAGAGATATAAGACAGATGAAACTTACCAAGCAGGTAACGGAAGATGGCAGACAAAAATACGTTTATTCTACTGCTGATAAAGATGCTATGCAGGATAAATATGTCAGCGTGTTAAAGGCCGGCTACGTAAGCATGGATATCGCTCAGAATATTTTGGTAATGAAGACGGTTTCCGGTATGGCAATGGCTTTGGCTGCAGCAATTGATGCCATTGACCTTCCGGAAGTTGTTGGCTGTATTGCAGGTGATGACACTATCATGATGGCCATTAAGACTAATGATGATGCGGCAAAGGTTATGAAAAAGTTTAGGGAAATGATGACTTGATGAGTCGAGGCGGGGTTCTCATTTTGACAGAAAGATGAGGAATTATGTTATACAGTTTACACGTTAAAAATCTAGCGCTTATCAAAGAGCAGGAGATTGAATTTACTAAAGGACTTAATATCTTAACAGGAGAAACCGGCGCGGGAAAGTCGGTAATCATCGGTTCAGTTAATCTGGCGCTAGGTGCAAAAGCCGATGCAGGGCTAATCAGAACCGGAGAAGAATATGCACTTGTTGAACTATCCTTTGGCCTTGAAAATGACAGCCAAAGGAAGTTTTTTGCTGATATGGATATTCCTGTGGAAGAGGATGGAACAGTTGTCATCCAGAGAAAGATAATGCAGGGAAGAAGCGTTTCAAAGGTCTGCGGTGAGACGGTTACTACCAAACAGCTTAAAGATATCTCAAATGTGCTGATAAATATCCATGGTCAGAATGACCATCAGGAGCTTCTTCACAAGAACAAACATCTTGAGATTCTTGATGAGTATTGCATAAATGAACTAAAAGACCTTCCGGATAAGCTTAAAAAGAATCTGGAAAAATTAAATGATATACAGAAAAAACTTGATGAGACTTCCATAGATGAGAATTCACGATTGCGTGAGCAGGAACTTCTGGAATTTGAAGTAAATGAGATTGCAGAAGCTGAGCTGGTTTTAGGTGAAGATGAGAAACTGGAAGCTTCTTATCACAAAATGGTCAACAGCCGTAAAATCTCAGAGGCAGCAGGAATGGCTTATTCTCTGATCGGTGCTGGAGAATCGGATGAGAATGCCTCAGATATGATAGGAAGGGCTGTAAGAGAATTGTCATCGGTTTCAGGCTACGACAAGGAACTTGAAGACCTTCTGTCACAGCTGTCTGATGTGGAGAATCTTCTTACTGATTTCAATCATTCACTTTCTAACTATATTGATGAGCTTGAATTTGATGACGAAGAGTTCCAGACGGTTGAAGACAGATTAAATACTATAAATCATCTTAAGGATAAATATGGTGGCAGCGTAGAGTCTGTGCTTGCTGAACTTGATAAGAAGCAGGCAAGGCTTGATACCCTCTCAGACCTCGATGCTCATAGGAACATATTATTACATGAGCTTTCTGAGCAGAAAGAGGTTGTTTTAAATCTTTGCAAAAAAATCTCAGATATAAGGAAAAAAGGTTCAAAAGGACTTACTGACAAATTGACGAAGGCACTTGTTGATCTGAATTTCCTTGATGTGAAGTTTGGAATAGGGATTGGCACTGATGAGAATAACATTACTTCGAAGGGATATGACAGCGTAGAATTTATGATTTCCACAAATCCCGGAGAGAAGCTAAGACCACTTGAAAAGATAGCAAGTGGTGGTGAATTATCAAGAATAATGCTTGCGCTTAAGACCGTTGTTGCAGATAAAGATGATATAAGCACACTTATTTTTGACGAGATTGATACAGGAATCAGCGGTAAGACTGCCTGGCAGGTATCCAAGAAACTGGGCGAGCTTTCAGCAAATCATCAGATAATCTGCATTACACATCTTCCACAGATAGCAGCAATGGCAGATTCGCATTTTATGATTGAAAAAGGCCTTTCTGATGGAAGAACTGTTACAAGTATTTATTCTCTTTCTGAGGATGCTTCTACCAAAGAATTGGCACGACTCCTTGGTGGGGAAGAAATTACGGATGCAACTATAAAAAATGCGGTTGAGATGAGACAGATGGCAAGAGATAATAAGGTAAAGTAATGTCAATTAAAGGGGACGTAATTCGATGACGATTGATAATGATGATCTTTTAAACAGCATAATAGCTTCTCTTGGGAGAATTGATACGATCTCCGTGGAAGAAATGCCGAATATCGATCTATATATGGATCAGCTTACGACATTTATGGATGAAAGATTAAAGAAAAGCACTCGTCATCCGGAGTCAGATAAGATACTTACTAAAACCATGATAAATAATTATGCCAAGAATAATCTTTTGCCGCCTCCGGTGAGGAAGAAGTATTCCAAAGATCATCTGATTCTGCTTATCTTTATATATTATTTAAAGAATGTTCTGTCTATAAATGATATTCAGACATTGATAGAACCATTGAAAAAAAGGTTTCTTATCAGTGATGATGAGCTGAATCTTTCCAAGATATATAAAGCGGCATATGAGCTTCAGGGAGATGGCTTGGAACCAATCATAGAAGATTTAAAATATAAATTTGATAAGGCAGCACAGACTTTTGATGATGAAAATTTAAGTGATGATGAAAAGAAAAAAATGCAGATTTTTTCTTTCATTATTCAGCTGTCATATGACGTATATGTAAAAAAACTTTTGATAGAAAAGATTCTCGACAATATAACTGAGGAAGAAAAAAAGGCAAAAGAATCAGGCAAGGGAAAAGAGAAACAAAAGGAAAAGAAATAAAAGGATATAAGCTTTAATGGGAATTTACGATACACTTAATACACAACAGAAAAAAGCGGTATTACAGACTGACGGCCCTGTTCTAATATTGGCAGGCGCCGGTTCAGGAAAAACAAGAGTGCTTACTCACAGAGTTGCGTATCTTATTGATGAATGTAATGTTAATCCGTGGAACATCATGGCAATCACTTTTACCAACAAGGCAGCAGGCGAGATGCGAGAGCGTGTTGATAAAATCGTTGGTTTTGGCGCTGAGAGCATTTGGGTTTCGACCTTTCATTCAAGTTGTGTAAGAATACTCAGAAGATATGCTGATAAGCTGGGATTTGGCAATAATTTTACTATATATGATACAGATGATTCCAAAGCAGTAATGAAGGATATCTGTAAAAAATATCAGCTTGAGACCACTCAGCTTAAGCTTAAGCAGATTATGGGAACCATCTCCAAATGTAAGGATAATCTGGTGGATCCCAATGAATATGCGCTTGCTACTCAGAATGACTTTATAAAGGTTAAGATTTCCAAGGCATACACAGAATACCAGAATGCGCTCAAAAAGAGCAATGCAATGGACTTTGATGACCTTATCATGAAGACTGTTGAGCTTTTTAGATCAGAACCTGAGGTGCTTACCTATTACCAGGAAAGATTCAAATACATCATGGTGGATGAGTACCAGGATACAAATAATGCACAGTTTGAACTTATAAGATTGCTTGCGGATCGCTATAGAAACCTATGCGTAGTGGGCGACGATGATCAGAGTATTTACAGATTCAGAGGCGCTAATATCAGGAATATTCTTGATTTTGAGAAGGTATACCCCGATGCGACTGTGATAAAGCTTGAGCAGAATTATAGGTCAACACAGCAGATTCTTGATGCCGCAAATGCCGTTATCCAGCATAATAGCGGAAGAAAAGATAAGGCTCTTTGGACGGATGAAAAAGAAGGCGAAAAAGTCCGTTTAAAACAGCTCGATACAGCTTTTGATGAGGCTAAATTCATAGCCACTGATATTGGAAAACTTAAACGCAGCGGCAAACTGACTTATGATGAGACAGCAGTTCTTTATAGAACCAATGCTCAGTCACGACTTATAGAAGAGCAGTTTGTTCGCGAAGGAATACCCTACGATATAGTTGGCGGCACTAACTTCTATTCAAGGCGAGAGATAAAAGATCTTTTAGCATATCTCAAAACTATTGATAATGGGCAGGACGATGTTGCTGTAAAAAGAATCATCAATGTGCCCAAGCGTGGAATTGGTCTTACTACGCTTGATTATGTGCAGAACTATGCTGATGAGCGCAATATCAGTTTTTACGACGCATTATGTGAGGCAGATCAGATCATGTCTGTAAGCCGAAGCGCAGGCAAATTGAAAGATTTTGTTTCAATGATACGCGCTTTCAGGACCAAGATGAAAACATATTCTCTTGAAGAACTTCTGAAGGATGTTATAGATGTAGTTGGATATATGGATTATCTTAAAACTCTGGATGATGAAGATGACAGCGGAGATAATGACAGAGCGCAGAACGTCGACGAACTTATATCCAAGATTGCTGCGTATGAAGAAAACAACGAAGAAGAAAATCCTACACTGTCAGGATTTTTGGAAGAGGTAGCACTGGTTGCCGATATAGATAAAATAGGCGGTGATAACGAAAAAGTTCTTCTTATGACACTGCATAGCGCAAAGGGACTTGAGTTTGAGCATGTCTATCTGGCAGGTATGGAAGAAAGTATTTTCCCAAGCTATATGACGTTGCAGTTTGAAGATTCTGATCCGGAAGGAATAGAAGAGGAAAGAAGACTTGCATACGTTGGAATAACAAGAGCCAAGAAATGTCTTACGCTTACAGCTGCAAAGCGCAGAATGGTCAGGGGCGAGACCATGTATAATGCTCTTAGCCGCTTCGTCAAGGAAATACCTGATGAAATGTTGGATAAAGATAAGGGTTATGATGGGCCAGCATTTCTTTATGATGATGACGACAGCATTGATGAATATGAAGGCGTTGAAAGATTTTATTCAAAGGGAAAATCTGCTTACAGTAATGACTACAGGAAGGGTGATTATGGCAGTACATCTTCTGAAAATGGCGGTTTTGGAATAAAATCTTCGTATATCAATGGCGTTAAAAAGACTTCCGCCGGAAAATCATCTGTTTCAGGCAGTGGTGACAGGTCAGGTCTTGCCGGCACTTATAGAATAAAGGCAACACCGAAACCTGCAAAACCTGTAAAAAGAGCTCAGCCTGCTGACAAACCTTACATAGCAGGTGTGGCAAAGACTCATACCAAAGGGAGCCTGACTGGTATTTCCAAGGGAATGCCTGTAAAGATGGGAAAACCTGATTATGATGCCGGAGACAGAGTATCTCATATTAAATACGGCGTCGGAACAGTTACTGCGCTGGAAGAGGGGGAACGAGACTATAAAGTCACGGTTCAGTTTGATAACTGTGGTCAGAAAATCATGTATGCTGCTTTTGCAAAGCTTAAGAAAATCTAAGGGAAACGGGGAAATAAGCATTTCCTTAAATTATTTATTCATATATGATATACTTATTTTGTAGTATGCTATAGCAAGCGGCAAGGGGGAATTCATAGTTGCGTTTGCTATAAAATCAGCTTTGAATGCTTGATGCATTTGATAAACATTTTTTATGAGAAAGGGGTTACCATGGAAGTTAAATCAAAGATTGATGACATTATTGAAATGACACGTATTAATGAACTACTCGACAAAAGAGAAGCAGCTAATGCTAAGAAGCCTTCCAACGTGATCCTTTGGGCTTTGGCTGTACTTGGCTCTATCTCAGCAGTAGCAATCATCGCATATCTGGTGTATAGATATATGACACCTGCATTTGAGGATGATTACTACGACGATGACTTCGACGATTTCGATGATGATTTTGATGACGAAGACTTCGAAAAAGACAATTAAAGAAAGATAAGATTTATTGTGAAGAAAAAAGATATTATTGAAGGAATTGTAAAAAGGGTTGAATTCCCAAATAAGGGAATAGTAGAAACTGAAGAGGGAAAGGTAGTTGTAAAAGGCGCTCTTCCTGATCAGAAGGTTTCTATTCAGATCCAAAAAGTAAGAAAAGACAGAGCAGAGGGCAGACTCCTTGAAGTATTGGAGGAACCCTCTGATTCTATTGAAAGTCCTTGCATTCATTTTGGTAAATGCGGTGGATGCAGCTACCTTACTATGCCCTATGTCAAGGAACTGGGACTTAAAGAACAGCAGGTAAGAGCACTTCTTAAACCTGCAATGGACAGGCAGGAAGAACGTTTTACCTGGGAAGGCATCAAGACCAGTCCTGTCAGATTTTCCTATAGAAATAAAATGGAATTTACATTCGGCGATGAAGTTATGGGTGGACCTCTATGTCTTGGAATGCACAAAAAAGGTAGCTTCTATGACATTGTTACCGTAAGTGGCTGCAGAATAGTAGATGATGACTATAAGGCAATCTTATCTGCTACACTTGATTATTTTTCACCTATGTATGATAAAAAAGAAATCTCTTTTTATCATAGAATGAAGCAGGTGGGATATCTAAGACACCTTCTTGTAAGAAAAGCAGTCAGGACCGGAGATATATTGGTTGATCTTATAACAACCACTCAGGAAGAGCATGACTTATCAGGATTTAAAGATACTCTTTTATCACTGACACTTGATGGCAGAATTGCCGGAATACTTCATACGAAAAATGATTCACTTGCAGATGCTGTTATAGATGAAGGAACAGAAATACTCTATGGTCAGGATTTCTTTTATGAACATCTTCTGGGATTGAAATTCAGGATTACTCCTTTTTCTTTCTTCCAGACCAACAGCCTTAGCGCGGAAGTGTTGTATCAGACAGTAAGAAGCTATATCAGAAGTCTCTATGATCAGAAAAAAATAAATAAGGACGGAATCATCTATGACCTTTATTCAGGGACTGGCACAATTGCCCAGCTCCTTGCCCCTGTAGCTGAAAAGGTCATTGGTGTTGAGATAGTTGAAGAAGCAGTTGAAGCAGCAAGGGAAAATGCCAAATTAAACCATTTGGACAACTGCGAATTTATAGCAGGCGATGTTCTTAAGGTACTTGATGATATTGAGGAAAAACCGGATCTCATTATTCTTGATCCACCTCGCGATGGCATAAACCCTAAGGCTTTGAGCAAGATAATTGATTATGGCGTAAAGTATATGATCTATGTATCCTGTAAGCCTACATCACTTGCAAGAGATCTTGAGATATTACAGAGTAATGGCTATGCCATGACCCGTGCAGTAGCAGTAGATCAGTTCCCATGGACGAGCCATGTGGAGACGGTAGTGTTGCTCACAAGAGTGAACTAATAGAAATCCTTGAATTTACGTACTTTTTCGAGCATTTCACGTTTGATAAGACTGATTATTCTGAGCGTGGAAAGCACATGAAAAAGTATATTCGGGTAGTTGTAGCTGTCGAACTCGTGACAGTAGGTGCAAAAATAGAGCCTACGTCGTGACAGTAGTGCGCTACTTGAATATGTCTGATATAAACAAAATAAGAATCGTCGGAAGACGCTTAACTTACAGCATTTCCTGTGGGTTAGGCGTCTTTTTTTGTTTTATTCCAAATCTAAGAAAGGAGGAACGCTAGTGGATTTTGATTATTTTTATGGTAGAGGGGCAGATCAATTTGCTTTTTATCAGATTCCTAAGATTTTGATTACGGATGAAAAATTTGCAGGAATAACGATGGAATCTAAAATTCTCTACTCCTTAATGCTGGACAGAGCATCTCTTTCAGCAAAAAATGGATGGCTTGATGAAGATGGCAAAGTGTTTATTTATTACAAATTGGATCGGATTATGGCAGATATGCATTGTGCTAATCAGAAAGCAACGAAGATGCTAAAAGAGCTGGAAGATAAAGCCGGTTTAATAGAAAGACAAAAGCAAGGTCAGGGTAAGCCAACAAAAATTTATGTAAAGGACTTTGCTACCGGATTGCATGACTATGGGCCTGACAGAAGAATAATTCAGACTCATGAAAATCATGATTCTGAGACTAATGAAAATCATGAATCTAGAAATGTGATAATCACAGGTCCGGACTCATGGAAATCATGCACTAATAATACTAATTACAACAACACTGATTTTAATAATACCAATCTAATCAATCTATCGGCGGAATCAGCATCTCCGAAGATAAAGGTGGTAAAGGCACAGGAAAAGGAGGATTCGATAAGATTACGAGAACAATACGAGGATTATCTTAGAGAAAAGCTGGAAATAGACATATTGTCTCAAAGGAATCCTTACGAAGTCAGAAGGATTAATGAAATTCTTTAAATAATAAACTGCCTGTTAATAAGAATAGATTCATGGAGGGGGTCAATATTAAATTGACACTCTCTTTTTGAATAGCTATAATTGTGTCATAAAAATTTTGGCACAGGAGGTAAATATGATAACCACTTTGGAAGATGCTCTGAAAAGGATCAGTGAACTGGAAGTGGAAAATGCTAATCTGAAAGCTGAGCTTGAGGAATACAGAGGTCGTAAGTTTGCTGGCAGACAGAAACATGATGCAGCTTGGACGCAGTCATATAATGACTTTGCTGTCAAATTTGAAAGTGGCATGACAATCATGGAGATTGTAGCAGAAGGCAAGATAAGCAGGAGAACTGCATATCGTTACAAGGCTTATTATGATGCTTTACGTCAGAGGGAGTTAGAGGATTGCCAATGATATATTTACAAGTGATTTACATCTGGGGCATAGAGGCATCATAACCATGCAGAACAGACCTTTTGAATCTGTAGAAGATATGAACCGGATACTACTTACAAACTACAATGCAGTTGTCGGTAAGGATGATACTGTCTATATTCTAGGAGATATTTGCCACCATATGAGTGTCGATGAAGTCAACAGTGTTATAGCTAGAATGAAGGGCAAGAAGTATCTGATAAATGGGAATCATGATAAAAAATATGATCCAGCATTATTTGAAGACATAAAAGATTTCATGACGGTTTCACTTAATGGAAGATATTTCGCACTTATGCATTATCCTATGCTGTCATGGCCCAAGAAAAACAGCGGAAGTATTCAGCTACATGGGCACATACATGCGAGAATGGATTATAACGAGCAGAACAGGAACGAAGGTGTGCTCAGGTATGATGTCGGAGTGGATGCAAATAACTTTTATCCTGTGTCGGTGAAACAGATTATTAAGTTCTCTGGCAGTTGTTCAGAAATTCCGAATAACTGAATTGAAGTATGTTTTTTCTATTATTGTCACGATTTTTATGTAATAAACGTGATAATTCGTCAGATAAACTATACAACTTATCTGGCGAAAATAGTGAGAAATCTTGCAAATTCGTCAGATAAACTATATAATTTATCTGACGAAAGGAATGTAAGATGAGAGAAAAATATCAGATTGAAATAGAAAAAAGAATAGAGAATTTCGGCTCTGGTTATGCTTTTTCGGCTATAGATTTTATTGATATTGCTGGAACAGATCCTACCAACAAGGCATTATCGAGGCTTGGTGAATCTGGAACAATCAGGCGGGTCATAAAGGGAATATATGACAAGCCGTCTTACAGTAAGTTATTAGGAGAGTATAGTGCTCCTAATATTGAGAAAGTAGCAGAAGCTATTGCTAGAAAATATAACTGGACTATTGCTCCTTCAGGAGAGACGGCTTTAAATTTTCTGCATTTATCTACACAGGTACCTAATACCTGGAGTTATATAAGTGATGGCCCATATCGTAAATATGAAATTGGTTCGTATCAGGTTGAGTTTAAGCATTGTGCCAATAAGGAAATATCTGGTAAAAGTTTCATTACGATAGCTGTCATTCAGGCAATTAAGTATATAGGTAAAGATAAAATACAGCAGGAAGATACAGAAAGATTATCAAATGTGCTGTCAAAGGCGTATAAGGAAATTATACTTTGTGAGGCAATAACTACGACAGCGTGGATATATAAAGTAATAAAGGAGATATGTATTAGGTGAGAAATGTATCATTACTCAGTAAAGAGGACAGGGAGGTCCTTTTTTCTCGTACAGCAGAGAAAATGAAAATGCATCCTTCTATTGTTGAAAAGGATTTTTGGGTGTGTTTTATGCTGGACCATCTATTTCATGATTATATATATAAGGATGCGTTTGTATTTAAGGGAGGAACAAGTCTTTCAAAGTCCTACCATGTTATAGAGCGATTTTCCGAAGATATCGACCTAATATTGGATTGGAGAAAACTGACAGACAATACTAATCCTTGGGATGAGAGATCAAAGACAAAACAGGACCAGTATAACAAGGAAATAAATGCTCATGCGGCTTTATTCTATAGTGAAGAACTGGTTCCAACTTTAAATAAAGAATTAGCATTAAAACTTGGCAAGGGAGATTGGATGGAAGTTGATACCAATGATCCTATGGTTGTGAATTTTAAATATCCAAGAGATTTTTCTATGGATTATTTAGTGCCTGTAGTCAGATTAGAGATAGGACCACTGGCTGAATGGATGCCATCTCATTTAACCAGAGTTGAGCCTTTTGTAGCAACAGAGTATCCGAATGCTTTTGAACAGAAAACAACAGATATTCTGACAATAGATGTTGAGCGAACCTTCTGGGAGAAACTTACAATACTTCATAAGATGGCTAATTTTCCGCAAGGAAAGGTTCTGCCTAGAAGATATGCAAGGCACTTATATGATGTTTATAGTATGGCAAATAGCTGGGTGAAAGAATCTGCCTTTGCTCGTAAGGAATTACTGCAGAAAGACGTTGTATTCAAGCAGAAGTTTTATTATGCCAAGAGTGCGCATTATGAAACAGCGACACTCAAAGAAATTAAGCTGATTCCTGCGGATTATATTATGGAAGAAGTAAGAGCGGATTATTCAGCTATGAAGAATATGATCTATGGTGTCTATCCTGATTTCGATAGCATATTGAACTGCCTTAATGAATTGGAAGATGAGATTCACGACCTGTAGGATTGGAGACTTATTACTATGACTGATACTAATGGCGACTTTGTAAAAGAAATCCGTTCAGAACTCATCAAAGTGGGATATTCTGGGCAGGAGCTGCAAAAAGAACTTGAGAGCAGACAGGCGAAAGTAAGGCCTGCAGTTGAGAAAATGCTGGATGATGCTCACAAGATGGCAACTGGGGAGGCTAAACCAATGTCTTATGATGAAGTCTTCGGTGGGGAGTAACGTTTGGGAAACATAAATCCCTACGCACTGCATAAATCTTTAATGCAAACGAGGGCAGAATCTGGCTTTGTACATACTTAGGGGACGGATACATCCGTATGTACAAAGGGAAGATGTATCCTGTACAATAAATAGCAGAAAAATGCATTTGCCTAGTGTTTTTAACACCCATAATTTCTATGTTCCTCAACGGGGTATACAGTACTAGTCCGTATATGTACATGCAAACATAGATGATTACGCATGTTGAGACGGTATGCTTATTGTCCAAACTCAAGGACGCTAAGCAGCATGTGGAGATTGAAGTATCTAGGGATGACTTGAATAATTAATAATTGACAGGTTATTGAGGTAGCTATATTATTACTATCAATATAATCAATTTAGGAGCACATATGGACCAGCGCTATATGTATAACTACATGGAGATGATGTATAGACATATTCGCTTATAGCTAGGATTATTACACAGCTGTAAGCCAATAGGTCTTATCTGTCTGTGTAGATTTTTCTTATGATGATATTTGAAAAGCACACCAGGCAGATTTGAATCTTACTGATGTGCTTTTTTGTGCATGAAAAGGAGAATATGAGTATGGGACTGGAAGGAAAGGAACTGGAAGAACTGTATTTGAGGCAGTACTCAGGTGCTGTTGAAGAGAATCGTTTATTTTACACAAAAGCTAATGAAACTGAATTCATATTAACAAAGCATTATATTCACAAATACCTAAAGCCTGGCGCAAAGGTTTTAGATGTTGGCGCTGGATGCGGTGTATATACGAAGGCTTTGGCAGATGAAGAATTTAATGTTGATGCTATTGATTTACATCCAGACAACGTTTCAAGGATGAAAGAATTATTTCGGGATAGACAAAATATAAATGTATTTCAAGGCAATGCATTGGATTTGCGTGACTTTTCAGATGATACCTATGATCTTGTACTGGAGCTTGGTCCAATTTACCATCTTGAAAATGTTCAGGAGAGAGTTGCTGCGATAAAAGAAGCCGTGCGTGTGGCAAGGAAGGGTGCACCAATATTTGTGGCTTTTGTCCTTCAGGATGCTCCTCTTATAGAGTATATTTTCCAAAGTGAAAATCCTGCGGAAGAAATAAATGAAATAGGATATGAAAGAGATACAGCGTTTGTTACGGATAATACCGGATCTTCAATTCTTCTGCATACTATAGCTTCAATTGACGAACTGACAGATAAGGTGCTGACGACTTTACCTGTATCAAAAGGCCCAAGATTCGCTCAGGATGGTTTGTCACAGGTTATCAGAGAAGCTGTAAATAATATGTCCGAAGACTCATATACTGAATGGATTCAGTACTTAATAGCAACAGCTGAAAGGCCTGATCTTATGGGCTATTCCAATCATGTTGTTCAAATATTTATAAAGAATTGATATAGAGGGAGAAAATTATGAGCATCAAGTTACAGAAGGCAAACAGAGAAGATATTATTATAAATGACATTGACTGTGAATGGTAACGGTTCTTCCTGACTCATATATTGACTAAAAACCGTATTTTTGTTAGACTTAATAAGAGTTAAAAATCTAAAAGAAAGCGAGGTAATCATAATAATGAGTGCAATAAGAATGATGATTGTAACCACATATCCTATGAAGACCTCGGTTTGTGCCCTTTAATTTTCCTGGGACATTAATTTATGTATTCTAAGCCGTGGCGTATTTGTCACGGCTTTTCTTATGTGAAAAACCAGCCATTTTCAATGCCTGTTCCGGCACAAAATCCCACACCGGGTCTCCATATGGATTCTTGAATCATCTTTTTGGATAACTTTGAACACGTAAATGATTTGGAAAAAATGGAGAAAAAGCAGAAATGAATAATATTACAAACACATTTAGCAAAGGCAGGATTTCAGAAGTAAGAAAAAACAGCTACAAGATTCTTTTTGAAAGAAAAGAAATTGAGGCAAAACTTAAGGGGAGTTTTTATGAGGAGGACGCAGAAAAACTTCCTGTGGTGGGGGATTTTGTTGAGTTTATTTATAACCCTATTGGGGATTCAACAATAGCTACCGTCTGCGAGAGAAAAAGCTTTTTGGAAAGGCCGGATCAGGCCAAAACCGGAGTCATGCAGTATATGGTGGCCAATGTAGATTATACATTCATTGTCACTTCGTTAAACGAGGACTACAGCTACAACAGAATAGCCAGATACGCCAGCGTGGTGCTGCAGGGCGGTTCTGTGCCTGTGGTGATCCTCACAAAGGCTGACCTTTGTAACAACATAGGTCGCTATATCAGAGAGGTTGAGTCAATATCGGATAAGGCAAGAGTTCATGCGGTCTCTGCGCTGTATGACATCGGCATGGAGGAATTGAAACCCTACTTTGAACCGGGCAACACCATATGCCTTCTGGGCTCCTCAGGTGCAGGGAAATCAACCCTTGTAAATGCCATCGCAGGAAAAGAGGTAATGGAGACAAATGAGGTAAGGCAGTCCGATTCAACAGGAAAGCACACCACAACCCACAGGCAGCTTATTGTTCTTGAAAACGGCGTTTCTATCATCGATACCCCAGGTATGCGTGAGATTGGAATGGCAAAAATGGATGAGGGAATCGACAGCACTTTTTCGGATATCCTTGAACTTGAGAAATGCTGCAGATTCAGTGACTGCAAGCATGATACTGAGCCGGGCTGCGCAATAAAAGCAGCTATAGAATCAGGAGAGCTGTCTTTGGAGAGATATGAACTATACAAGAATCTTGGAAGTGAGAACAGGAGAAACTATGCTAAAAAGAAGGAAATCTCCAAGTGGAGAAACGCTGTAAAACGAAATAAAAACAGAAATACAGCTGAGTATAATTGACAGCATGAAATATTTAACAAAAACAAACACATATTCTATATTAGAGACGGTTGTGCTTTTGTCCCAACAAAAACCAGACGAGCATATCCGCATAAAGATTGACTTTGATGAGCTCGATGAAACCAGTGCAGAAACAAAAGCTACGTATGATAAGATTAGAGACTGGGTTGGGGAAAATTACCAGCTTCACGTAACTAACCTTAATATCGCTCAGGTAAAAAGAAAGAACGGTATAGAGTTACGTGAAAATTATAATAAGCCAAAGTCAGATGATAGTAGACAACCGGGAATTACACCAGAGAAAGAGAAGGCTATCACAGAAGCGCTTAGGCATTTTAAGATGATTTGACGAAAGAGAGGCATTCTTTTATAGAGTGCCTCTTAAATTTTGCTCGGGAATACTTGATTGTAGCTATTGTGTATGTTGGAAAGCCCTGCTATGCTATGATTATTTAGTGCGCGATTTATAATGGTGAAAGGTGAGCAGTATGGAACTTCGAAAGATTAACTTACAAGATGTAGAAGCACAGTGGGAGTATACAACGAATTTACCGGAAGACGAGAATGGTTTAACCAATTCTTATCATGGAGTTTCTTTTGATGAGTATAAAGAAAAAGTTCTTCCTAAGCAGATTTCTCATGAAAACCCGGTTGATATGCCTGACTGGTTTGTACCTGAAACCTATTACTACTTATGGGATGAAGATAAACTAATTGGTGAGTTTAGGATAAGACATCACCTTACCGACGCTCTTCGTGAAGGCGCGGGTCACATAGGATATAGCATTTCAAAGGAGTATCGTGGCAAGGGATATGGAACGGAAGGGCTTAGATTAACTCTTTTAAAGGCAAAAGAGATCGTGCCTGAAGATGAAATCTACCTGCGCGTCAACAAGAATAATATCGCATCCCAAAAGGTAATGCTAAATAACGGAGCCTATAAGGTTGGCGAAGATGATGAGCATTTATTTATGAGGATTTTGAAAAGATAAGATTTGAAATGCCATGGATTGTTGAGTTTGATGCTGATAAAAAATGTGTTGAGATAAATAAATACAATGTAAGGAAAATAGCTAGCGGTGAATAATACGTTATTTTTGGGATTTAAGGGAAAAAATAATACTTCTTGCATGCTAGCTGAGCAGTTATCTCCTAAGCATCTGCTTCTTACTAATTCTTTTACCGGGCTGAAAAAAAGATATTGATTCTATAAGTGGTGAATATAATCAAATTGTAATGTTTGGTGTAGATAAGGAATTGAGCACAGCGGTAAGAATTGAAAGAGTTTCAGCCAAGAATGGTATCAAGTTTTTTTCAAAACTAGATTTGGAGAAGTTTGCAGAAGCCATAAACTGTGCAGGTATTCCAACCATCATATCGGAGAAACCAACGGCGTATCTTTGTAACGAAGCATATTGGAATATTCTAGAGAAGTTTAATGGAAGAGCTGTTTTTATACATGTACCAACGATAAAGCATGTTGATGAGAGCTTTGCTCAGACCATGAAGAAGGCAAAATTAACGGAGATTTGAATAAATGAAATACAGGGAAATGACGGTAGATGACCTTCAGTATGTAGTTGAGAAAAACATTGAATACTACAATACTGTTGAAGAGTGCTGTTGGACATATGAAAAAGCATATAAGAGAATTCATCAGGTCTTAACGATGGAAGACTCTATGTGCATGATCCAAACAGATCAGGATGATAATATAACCGGATATCTTATGGGATATTTTAAGGAATATGATGATATACGAGGCTATTTTCTCGAGGAAATAGTGATATTTGTGGGGCATCAGGGAAAGGGCTATGGAACAGATTTTCTAAAGCATTTAGAAAAAGTAGTTAATGAGAATAATGCCTCAATAATAGAACTGAACAGCGTAAACGATGATAGACACATAAATTTTTATAGTAATTTAGGTTTCTACCCTGTAAGTAATTTTGTGATGATGGGGAAGTTTATGGAATGAAGGAAATTATAAAGGAGTATGACAAAAATGATAATAATTAAAGAATCAACATACGATGACATCAGGAGGAATTTGGAATGCAGTTTAAATACTGTGCTGAATGTGGCCATAAAGTAGAAGATATCAAGCTTGGAGATGATGATTGTAAAATATGCCCTTCTTGTAAAAGAATTTACGGTAGAAATCCCTTGCCGGTCGTTGAAGTGCTTGTAGTCAATGAGTACAATGATATTCTTCTTCTTAAGCAAAATTATATCTCGGAAGACAAATGGACCGTGGTTTCAGGATATATGGTAGAGGGTGAGACCATTGAGGAAGCTGTCGCCAGAGAGGTAAAAGAGGAAACAGGCCAGACGGTAACCAGATGCCAGTATGTATCCAGCTACTATTTTGAGCCAAAGCAGCTTATTATGATAGGGTTTATAGCTTATGTAAACAAGAGCGAGTTCGTGAATTCAGTTGAAGTGGATGACCTCAAATGGTACAAGCTTGATGATGTTGAACCGGTGATTGCCAGAGTAAATAATTGCTCAGGAATGCATTTTGATAAATGCAAGCAGTTTTTGTGAAAAATAGATTGGAACATGTATAAGGATAAAAATGTTAAGAACAATAATGATATTTCCACAATTTTCAAATATAGAAATCATAAACGAAATCCGGGATCGGTACGATCCTTTAGCAAAGCTTGTTCGTCCTCATATCACTATTGTATTTCCTTTTGAATCGGAAATGACTAATGATGAATTAGCGGAGAAACTGACAAGAAGCTTAAAGGATGTAGGCCCTTTTGAACTTGTATTACACGGCTTTAGCAAAACAGATGATAATTATCTCTTTCTGAATATAGAAAAGGGGCAAGATATCATAAAAACTGTTCATGATGAGCTGTATTCGAGCCACTTTAAGGACTATGATCTTGGACTATCCTACATTCCTCATATGACTGTAGGCAAACTTGATAACAGGCAAGAGCTAGACAATGCCTATGAATACGTTAAGACTATTGACGATTGCTTTCAAACTACAGTAAGAAAGATTTCTGTAGAGATGATAGGTGAGCATGAGGAATCGATCATAGCGTTTGAGATAATGCTTGATCAATAAATCCAGTTTATGAAGGAGATAGAAAATGGAAGACTGCATTTTTTGTAAGATAGCTTCTGGTGAAATACAGGGGCTAAGAATATATGAGAACGATGAAACGCTAGCATTTATGGATATAGCAAAGGATGTCGATGGTCATATCCTGGTTATTCCTAAGAAACACTGTAAGAACATTTTGGATTGTGATGCAGATACGCTTTCTGCCGTTGCGCAGACCGTAAAAACGGTTTCCAATCATCTGGCAGATCATTGTGGATATGACGGTATTAACTTGCTTAATGCCAGTGACGAAAGTGCCGGACAGTCTGTACCTCATTTCCATATTCACATAATCCCCAGAAAAAGAGATGATGGAATAGATGCGTGGCCAAAATTTGAAGGGGCGAAGGAAGATATTCAAGCTGTATTCGACAAGGTAAGGGTTAAGGGATAAATGAGACTATATTTGGCAAAGCCTGATTTGGTATATTTTGATCAGTTCAACGAGATGATGAAAGAATGGTGTGATAGCGGAACACAGATTGCGCCATGGTTTTTGGATAAGCCCTTTGACTCCACAGAAGAATTCGAAAAGTATATAAGAATGCTTGATAACTGCGAGCATGGAATCGTCGATGAAAGGTTCAGTGCTACAACTTCGTTTTTTGTAATCGATGAGAGCGGAAGATTAGTAGGGGCAGCGAGTTTAAGACATTATTTGACATTTGAAGGCTTAAATACTTGGGGACATATCGGATATGGAATCCGTCCATGTGAGCGAAGAAAAGGATATGCAACTGAAGTACTTAAGATGGTGCTTGAAGAGGCAAAAGCAAAGAAAATTTACAAAGTATTACTTGGGGTTCACGAAAGCAATACTGCTTCATGGAAAACCATAGAAAAATGCGGTGGGATACTAGAAAACACAGTTACTATAGATGGTGATGATGAGCCGATTCGCAGGTATTGGATATAATCATTGATTTATAAGCATTGGGTAGGGGAAAATATGATTGATTTTTCAACGATTGCTGAAAAATTCGAGTCTATCTTCGAAGTTCCAATGAAGGACGAATAGATGTATGGGTTAATTTTTAAAATTCCGGCTTGTTTAGAATAATGACAAAATATTAGTAAAACTGGCCTCTATCCAGTTCATTGTGGGATAAAGGCCGATTATTTTTGTTATGAAATTACTTGTGTTTCTTCTTGTTTTTCTTAGAATTTATTGCTTGCTTATAGTGCTTGGATCTTCTTAATGTGTCAGCGTAAGCATTTATAGACTGTATGGATTGAGAAGCTATTCCGTCAACAAAAATCTCTG
This sequence comes from Butyrivibrio sp. YAB3001, assembly GCF_900112195.1. Lineage (GTDB taxonomy): Bacteria > Bacillota > Clostridia > Lachnospirales > Lachnospiraceae > Butyrivibrio. Next base: position 1,923 of record NZ_FOKR01000022.1, on the reverse strand, counting down.
TATCTGCCATGAACTTTCTAAACTCAGGATGACAGATCATTTCTCCAAGCAACCTGTTATTAATCACACCACTTTTCAGAAGTTCAATAACGTCATCAGTTAAGTTCAAGTCTGCAATTTCATTATGTGCATAATTGCGGGTCTCAGTTTTATCAAAAAGATAGTCCAGTGATACAGAATAATATTCAGCCAATATTACCAGGGCATAATGAGGTATGCCCTTATTTTCATCATTCTCTATCTGCTACAGTGGTATCTGTGGCGGTATCTTTATCACTCTTGTGCTGCTTTCGGATATCTTTAACTATAAGTGACCGGACAGTGAAGAACCAGGCTGAGATGCGAAGAGATGAGGATAGCATCATGGATTTCTTTGAATCAGATGGCTATATAGTCTTTGATGAAAATGCGATTACTACCACAAAATACCTATATGAAGCATATAGGCGCTGGGGTGAAGATAACCTTGTGAAGATTCGTTCAGAAAGCTCTTTTTCAAAGGAAGTAAGACAGAGAGCGGATAAGCTGGGAATCACCTATATGAAAAATGCTTCCATTGAAGGTAAATCGACCCAAGGATACAAAGGAATCTATGCAAAGCATATCATGATTATGTTGTTGATGCCATGGGAATACAAATAATTATTGAGGTAGTGGAAGTACCATATGAAGAAGAAATGATGAAAAACTATTGTTATCAGGCATATTCAGGCAACAAGAACAAAGCTGCATGATTTAGTTAAAGTGTCGCAGAGTGTCAATGAGAAATTGACACTCTGTGCACATGATATTATAATTGTGCCATAAAACATTTGGCATAGGAGGCGTTTATGATAACCACTTTGGAAGAAGCTTATAAGAGAATAGCTGAACTGGAAGATGAAAATGCAAAGCTGAAGGCTGAACTGGAAGAATACAGGGGACGTAAGTTTGCCGGCAGACAGAAACATGATGCTATCTGGATGGAATCATATAACGATTTTGTGATCAAGTTTGAGAGTGGAATGACAATCATGGAGATTGTTGCTGAAGGCAGGATAAGCAGAAGAACTGCTTATCGATACAAGGCTTATTATAATGAGCTTTGTAAATTAAAGAAATAGAAGGGAGTCCAGGGCGGAATCAAAGCTCTGGAAAATGTAGTATGGAAAAAGAAAGTAATTCAAGAAATGTTTCAGTAATCAAGGATGCGTTGGGACATAATGTTGTTATGATAAATGACATCATTTTTCGTGGAAAGCGGGGAATAAAATGGGGGGATGTTGAAGAATATCTCAGACAGTATGTTGGCGAGTTTTACACAATAGCAGAAACTAATGAGGTTGTATATATTGGAACAGATCTTCCAGACGAGTATACGCATTCTGAATATACCAATATTCTAAAGGGAGCAAATGAAAAAGCCAAGGCTAATGCAGCACAAGGCTTGCCGGAACTAATAAATACAGCTACAAACATGGTGCATACTGATAATTCCAAGACAAAGCATAAGCAGGATGCAAAATATGGCTGGTATAAATATGAATCACGGTTTGCACTACCTGTGTTTGCTGAAAATGGAGAGGTAGAAAGATATAACGTTTTTCATGTGGCGATGATATTGCGACACGCAAAGGATGGGAAAAAGTATCTTTATGACATTATGAACATAAAAAAAGAAACGAGCGACCTTTTCCAGTCCGAAGACCTTACTCAGTAAAAAACCCATTTCTTAAGTCATATAATAAGGGGACTTAAGGGGATTGTCAATGATATTTTTTGAAAGGATGCAAGTATGGCAAAGAACAAGAAAACAAACTGTTACATCTATGCAAGAGTATCAACACCAAAGCAGAAAAAGGATCTTGAAAATCAAGTGCAGCTACTATAGAACTTCTGTTTTCAGAATGGCTATATAATCAATGGAGTCTATCAGGACGTTGC
>NZ_FOKR01000042.1 GCF_900112195.1 Butyrivibrio sp. YAB3001 | reverse complement strand
GTACTAATAGGTCGAGGGCTTATCCAAAAGATAAGATGTATAGGGAAAAGGATTTAGATTAGTCAGTGTTCGGTTTTGAAGGTACAAGTCAAGAAAGAGTTTTAATAGGTTATTTTTCTTAGATCCATAGTCCGTAGGGGTTATGGATTTTTTTGTTAATATGCAGATGAATCATGAATTACAGAACAATGACAGTACTGGATACTCATATTTACAAATGAAATTGAATAATGAAAAGATTCTAATATGACGATATAAAAAAAGAATGTGAGTATCTTTTTGTATCAAATACAAATTGACAACAAGCAAATTGATTCTATAATAAGCATTGTTCTCAACTATTATTATTAGGGAGTGTAGATAAGATGGATACTTTAAGTATACTGAGAGATTTAGCAATTATAGTGATTGCAGCTAAAGTTATGGGAATAGTTGCCCGAAAACTAAAGGCTCCGCAAGTAGCTGGAGAGATTATTGCAGGATTGATAATTGGTCCTACTCTTTTAAATTTAGTAGTTATAAATGATTTCTTGTCTGGAATGGCTGAAGTGGGTGTTATTTTACTGATGTTCAGTGCTGGACTGGAAACCGACATAGATAATTTAAAAAAATCTGGCATTAAAGCAACAATTCTTGCATGCGCAGGTGTTTCTATTCCTCTTATTTTGGGAACAATACTTTACATGAGTTTCTATGGTTTTGCAGCTCCTGGTAGTCAGGAATTCACGCATGCGCTATTTATCGGTACAATTTTGACTGCAACTTCTGTCAGTATCACTGTGCAGGTTTTAAAGGAACTTGGAAAAATCTCTTCAGAAGTTGGCGCAACAATTATGAGTGCGGCAATTATTGATGATGTAATTGGAATTGTTGTTCTTACAGCAGTATTAGGGTTGAAGGATCCAAATTCTAATACGGCAATTGTATGTTTAAAAACGATTCTTTTCTTTGCTGTTTCTATTGTTGTTGGAATAATAATTTTATATATCATGAAAAAAGCAGTGGCAAGGTGGCCACATACAAGAAGAATCCCGATTATCGGTATGGCAATAGCCTTTGTATTCTCATATGCTGCGGATAGGTACTTTGGAGTAGCGGATATTACAGGAGCATATGTTGCAGGTATTATACTGAGTTCTCTTGATGATTCTGAGTATATTGATAGAAAAATGGATATAAATTCCTATATGATTTTTGGTCCTGTATTCTTTGCTAGCGTAGGATTACAAACAAACCTCAAGGAAATTGATATGACAATTTTATTTTTCTCCCTTGCATTTGTTGTTGTAGGTTTATTGGGAAAAGTAATAGGTTGCGGTTTAGTTGCAAAAATCTTGGGTTATAACTTGTCTGATAGTGCAAAAATTGGAGTCGGAATGATGACAAGAGGAGAGGTCGCTTTGATTGTTGCTCAAAGAGGCCTTAAAGCAGAAATTATAGACAGTAGATATTTTACAGCAGTTATTCTTTTGATAGTTATTAGTTCTATCTTAACACCGATTATTCTTAAAGCATTTTATACCTATGATGACAAGCATTCGGTTTGATTACGGTAAAAAGCTAAAAAACTGCTATTATTAAAAAATGCATTCAAGTATATATGGCTTGAATGCATTTTTAACATAGAAAAAATATTTTGATTTAATCCAGTATATTTAGTCTTTATTCATAAACTGCATTCCATGCACATCCTGTTTGGGTTGCATTTGGACAGGTTGTTCTTCAGATTTTGGTGCAGCTATTCCTTTCAAGTCCTTGACTAGCTTATATCTACATTCAGTACAAAATTTCCCGCTAAAAATAGGAGTACCACAGTTTTCGCATTTTAAAATCCCAGTCATTTCAAGCGAAATAAGGCGTCCTTCTCTAAGCCACCTTAGGATTGATTCAAGTGAGATCCCGGTTGCTTGATTAACTTCTTGCCCCGATGAAAATGGATGTTCATTTAAATACTGTCTTACAACATCAAAGTCTGCCTCATCTTGTTTAGTACAATTTGGACAGAGCTGTGGCCCTGTTTCTGAATATTGAAACAGGATATGACATCTTTTACATGACTGTACAGACATAGGCGGAATCCTTGAATAATAAAACAGATTAAAATTGTTTGCAGCATTTTTCTTATACTCATAATTTTATCGCAATAATATGGATTAAACAATGAATATATGATAAAAGTCTGAAAAGAAGCACAATCATAATCTATGTTCGGTAATAAGAAATTCACGGAATTGTATGTTGGAGAAGTCACTCAGATGAGCGTTTTTCCTGCTTGCGCATATTATCCAGTATCAGTTGTCCGTACTTTAGTAGTGTACCAATATAATCAACAGTCTCTTTGTTATCCTGGTCTTTATAATACTGGTGTATTGTTCGGATCCTTTCACCTGCAGAAAGAACTGCATTAAGTGTCCTGAAATCCGGATATGCTTTTAAGATGCTTTCTAATTTCTCATATCGTTTTAACTCAAGGACATCATTTCTATGTCGCTCTCTAAGTTTTTCGTTTTCTTTTCGTAATTTTCTGGTATCATCTATCTGCCTATTTCTCTTATTATTCTTATCTACATTGTACGCTTTAACTCTCTCATAATATTTATTGATGTTTTCATCCGGGAGAGGTTTAGGAAATCCCTTATCGTCAACTCCGCTATTACGTGTGCCGTCACTGATAAAAGCTAATTTTGCTTGTTCAGGTGCAGTAGTCCCAAAAACCGAATTCATGTGCGACGAATACATCTTCTGTATACTCGCCATCCATTCAGCCTTTCCATGAAAGCCCGAAAAATCAAGCTTTCCATCTAAAGACGGATCATGCAAAGAAAACACTCTATCGTATAGATATAGATTTTCCTGTTTATCGGTCTTTTTAAGCAACAGGTATTCTTCTCCTCGGAATAAATGTCCTATAGTCCATGCTTCTGTTACCGTTTCCCATTTTCTGCGTCAACTGGTACTTTGTTTTTATCATAATGATATTCAAAATGAAGCCAGATTGCTATTATTCCATCTTTTCTCACATGATGAGTGTTCTCATAATATTATTTTTGTTTCTTTATATGATCCCAGCATTTAAAATAATTTACACTTCCTTCATTTTACCTGAGAATACTTTTGCGAAATCTGATTCGTTTTTTAATTTTACAACCTTAAAAAGTGTGTACGCCATTATAAAAATCACTCCTGATATACTTCCCTGCCATCAGTATGTTTTACCCAGGTATCAAATAAAATGTTTTGTTCCTTTCCTCCGACAAATACTTTTGTTTCAAGTGGATATTCGCAGTACTACTCTATCTCGGGATTCATTTCCAGAGTGAGGATATTCTCATACTCAAGATTTGAGAACACTGCGACTCTTCTGCGTACCTTCCGGCTCTGGAATATCCAGTAGTTGCTACCATACTTGGAACTGCGTGGTTTTTCAATTGGCGTTTCGTAGCGATACATTTTTTCCTCCTTACATGATATTGTTGACGGTAATGCGACCATTTTAATGCTTGTTTCCGTTTGCCAAATGATGCAAAAGTCTTGTAATCGCCAAAACCAAAAGTAAAGATAATAAAAAAGAAAGCTCTTAAACATGAGCTTTCTTAAGGTTTTCAATATCGTATTACATTTTTCTTACCATCGAGTATTCGTTCAAAAGGATTCCATCTTTTAGACGTATTGCATCTGGTTTTACTCCTGTTATTTTGAATCCCATCTTTTCATATAATGCTCTTGCGCGGGAATTCCCTTCAACAAAATCCAGTTCCATCTGAAGAATATTCTCATTTTCTTCTGCAATTCGGATTAACTCTTGGAATAATCTGGTTCCTATTCCCAGATTCCAAAATTCTTTTAACAAAGCAATGGCAACGTGTGCACGATGCCTTGTCTTTATTCCATTGCTCCATGTTATCTGACAGTTGCCAGCAACCTTCCCACCAACTATGCATACCAGCATGGTTTCATTGTCTGCGGTATTAATCCTGTCAAATAGTTGTTTTTCCCCTTCTGCAGTGTACTTTGTGCATTCTTCAGGATAACGTAAAATGAAATCTGTTTCACCTGATGAAATATACAGATAGTCAAGAACGCCCTGGATGTCTTCATCTTTAGGGCTTCGTATTATCGCGGTTCTCCCGTCTTTTAACGTAAATTCAAAGTCTTTTATAAGCATATTTTCCAATCCTCCCAGTAACTGTTTAGCATAGTGAAATCCAGTAACGCTCCAAGTCTATGCCTTCATCCGGTTCGTGCAGGGTATTCTCATATATTCCGCCATTGGCAATGATTGTCTTACGACTTCCTTCATTTCCGGTGATACAGGAAATCATAACCTTTGATAGCCCCAAATCATCCCTGCAATATGGAAGCGCAAGCCGCAGCATCTCTTTGGCATAGCCTTTCCTGCGCTCAGATGGACGTATGGAGTATCCTATGTTGCCACCGAAATTATACAGATATTCACTAAGTTCATGGCGAATGTCTATCATTCCAAGAAGTCTGTTGTCACTTTTTCTGACACACAAAAATAATGTGGCCGGTACCCTGCTTCTGGGATTGTTTCCTTACTGCTGTATAATTTGATATGCTCCACCCAATCCGAAGGTTTCTCATATTCCCTAAGGGAACTTGTACCATCCATGGAATCCCCTACTTCAAGAAATTCCTGGCGGTATTCTTTGATTTGATCATAGTAAGCACTACTTGGCTCCAACAATACTAACTCTTCCATAACTTTACGCTCTCCTTATATTTTTTGTATAAAAAGAGCCCCACCAAACTGTTGATTGTTTGATGAGGCTCAATATACCTGAATTAATAATACTTCTATTCGTGCATCACCTCATCGATTGTATCAAAATCAAATCCCTGAAACTGATTATATTTCACGGATTCGGTAAAATGATTTGCTGTTGTATCGACGAGAATAATGTGTGCCATAGTTGTCTCTCAATTCTGAAAAATATTAGTACCAAGTATAATTGGCGATCAATTCAATGTCAAGTCTGTATAACAATGCTATAGATTAAATGAGATTATTACTGTTTCCATTTAACATTTCCTTTATCATTGTCCTATCCACATTAAAGACCTATTTGATAATATTTTGATTCTCTGCCATCTTCTTCAAAGGTTTCTATCAATTCAAATCCTGATTTTTCCAACACTTTAATCGATGCCAGATTATCTGAAAAAGTGAATGCTCCGATGGACTCTAGATTATATTTATTCTTTATTTCTTTTAGAAATAGTAATGTAGCACTTGTGGCAATCCCTTTATTCCAACTTGATTCATCAAACACACAATAGCTCAACATTGCATTGGGTGTGTCTGTTTTGTCTATACAGTAGCACCAGATATCCCCTACATACGTACCATCTGCCAGTATAGTTTTTCCATAGCTGGTTGCAGTTGGAAGTAGTGTCTCGTGATAGTCGGCTATCGCCTCCTCTACAGTAGTAGCTTTCTGCGGAAGCATAGACTTAATTGAAGTTTTCTGGGCCTGTTCAAAGTATATCCTTACTGTTTCTTCTGTGCGATCTCCCAAAACAATACTGTTCATGAAATATATACTCCTCTAAATTTGCATCCTATAGAACAATCCCTTCCCTATAGGGGTTGTTTTCTCATATGGTTCACCTTCAATATGAAAGCCCGCTTTTTCGTAGCATTTCACTGCTCTTTCATTCCATGTTCGAACCTCTATATAAACAGGTTTTCCTGGGAAAAGAGATTTAGATAATTCACATGTCATTTTTACAATTTTGTTTCCAAATCCTCTATTACACAAATCCGGATGAACTCCTACTCCAAGGACTACCTCAGTTCCTTTTTCTCTTAGGTTTATATACCCTACTAACAGTGGACCATCACAAAATGAATAGTAGTTATTACTTGGATTTCCAAATCCTGAATGGCTTGAAAGCTGATCTTCATAGGAAATACTATTATAGATTGCGTAATCTCCATCATATTTCCAGCTAGATATAAGCCGCTTCTCTGGCTCTGTAGTTACATGATATTTCAACATATCAAGCCTCTTCCCATAGTCTTTTCAAAAAACAATCTCAAATAATATACATACAAAAATATAACTACTACGTTTTTAAGAGTAGAATATGCGATAGATCCCCTCAACTCAAGAAAATTAAATGATTCTGGATTAAAGCATCATTAATAAGTATAACAGGTTCGGCTTTTTACAGTTTTATCTTTAAAAGTACGGCTTTTTACAATTTGTAGCTTTAAAAATTTAAGCTAAATCTGTATTTTTGTAAAAAACATCAAAAAAGAAAGCCTATGGTTGTGAGCTTTCTTGGAAATGAACATTTTACAGCTTTAGGTTAATCCGACACACCCAGAGAGTCTTTTGTCAAAGAACCTGGGTGTTCTAAAAGCTCTGTATTAAGTTTTCATAATTCTAAAGGTATAATTCTAGGATTTTAAATCCTAATCATTTAAAGAATTTTCGAATGTTTTGGAAGGGTTATATTCAGACATAACACTACTAAGAGCATGGAGCGTTATACTTATCAGTCTCTTTTGGAGGCTGATTTCTTATTTTCCGTTTTATTAATTATTTATCTATATTCCTGTCTTTGACAGTATAACAATAATAATCAACGCCGAAAGCCTTGAATTGTCTGACTTTCGGCGTTATCTTTGTGCTTCTTGAAATATAGTAA
>NZ_FOKR01000028.1 GCF_900112195.1 Butyrivibrio sp. YAB3001 | reverse complement strand
TGTGTACTAATAGGTCGAGGGCTTATCCAAAAGATAAGATGTATAGGGAAAAGGATTTAGATTAGTCAGTGTTCGGTTTTGAAGGTACAAGTCAAGAAGATAATAATCCTCAATAGCTCAGTCGGTAGAGCATTCGGCTGTTAACCGAAGTGTCGTAGGTTCGAGTCCTACTTGGGGAGCTTGTCAAAGGAAACTTTGATAAAAGAAGGAAGACTGTTACTAAAGTATGAAACGGTCTGATGCGGCTCCGTGGTCAAGCGGTCAAGACATCGCCCTTTCACGGCGGTAACACGAGTTCGATTCTCGTCGGAGTCATAGTGTTATAATTATAGTTTTTCATTACTTTATGCCTAGATAGCTCAGTTGGTAGAGCAGAGGACTGAAAATCCTCGTGTCGTTGGTTCGATTCCGACTCTAGGCATTTTTCATATTAATAATGATGATACAAGCTGCAGACTTAAAGGGAATATAAGTCTGCAGCTTGTTTTTGTGCGGAAATATCCATTACATAATAAGCAATCTGCTATGGAGGAGAGTATGTTTTGTTGTTCTTAGGGTGATTTCATAAAATTGTATTATGGTTTCTGCTAAATTACTATAAATTAAGGCATTTGTATATACATTTATGTTGGAGGTTTCTGTATTTTTTGATATAATCAAAATTCGTAAGTCAAATTATAAGAAAGATTGTTGAGGAAAATTTCATGTCATTTGAAGTAAAACATTTGCAAAAAAAATATGGTGACAAGCAGGTAGTTGAGGACCTTTCCTTTAAACTTGATGGACCTGGCGTGTATGCGCTTCTAGGAACTAATGGTGCAGGTAAATCAACATCTATACGTATGATTTTGGGTATACTTGCAAAAGATCACGGAGAAGTCCTATTAAATGGAGAGAATTTTGATACACGTAAAGTGGATGTTGGTTATCTTGCTGAAGAGAGAGGTTTGTATCCAAAGTATCCCATCATGGATCAGCTCTTATACTTTGCATCACTAAAAGGTTTGTCAACAGACGTTGCTATGGAGAGAATCAAATATTGGGGAGAAAGGCTTGAAGTTATGGAATATCTTTTCCCTGAGCGCAAAAAGGGAAAGAAGTTTAAGCCGACTTTGGCTGAGCAATTGTCTAAAGGTAATCAGCAAAAGATACAGCTTATGGCTGCTTTGATTTCTGATCCTGAGTTTTTGATACTGGATGAACCGCTTTCGGGTCTTGATCCTGTTAATACCGAACTATTTAAGAGCGTGATTCGTGAAGAAATTGAAAAGAAAAAATATATTATCATGTCATCTCATCAGATGCCTGTAATAGAGGAGTTTTGTGAGGATATTACTATCCTTAACAGAGGAAAAGCAATTGTTCAGGGAAATCTGAATGAGATTAAAAAATCATATGGAAGAGTTAACCTCTTTGTTAAGTGCGATGAAGATATTTCAGATATTATCAGTGCGCTTGGACTTAGAGTTATTAATGATACACCTGCAGGAATCCAGATCAAGGTAAAGAATGAGATGGAAGCTAAGAATCTTCTTAGACAGTTGAATGAAGAAGACAGAACTGTCGTAAGATTCGAACTTAGAGAACTTTCACTCCATGAAATTTTCATTGAAAGTGTTGGTAAGGGTGTGGAAGATAATGCACAGAATCCAATGGGGAACAAGATGGAGGAAGTTGTAAGTGAATAAAAGTGATTTTAGGGGATTTAAGCAGGTCTTTTTGTTTGAATTTATGACAGGAATCAAGAAGTCCAGCTTTAAAGTATTTCTTATAATAATGTGTGCCCTGGCATTTTTTACTACACCTATTCTTGTAATAGTAGGAAATATAAAGGGTGAGCAAAATGCTAAAGAAAATGCTGCTGAAAAAACTGAGATAGAATCAATATATGTTTATGATGACACCAGTTTGGCTATAGATTATAAGCTTTTTAATAAGAAAGATAAGTATTCTGATGTTTCTTTTATAACAGATGGTAAATTGTCCTATGATGATGCAGTAAAAGAGCTTACGAAAGAATCTGAGAAGAATAATATTGTTATCAAAACAGAATATGATAGTGAAGTTGGATTTGATGTTACTATTGCTCATTCAAAAAAGTCTGATGTGAAAAGCGCAGCTATTGATGGTTTTAAGGAAGAATATCTGTCTTTTTACAGAGAAGAAATTCTAAAAAATCTTGAAGTGAGCGAAAAGGATTATGAATATCTTTCAAAAGATTTTAATGTTACGGTCATGAAAGCTGCTGAAGATGGTTCTTTATCTGAGGATGCTGAAGGTATTTCATTAAGTGAATATATTATCATGCTTGTAGGTCTTATGATTGTACTTATGTTCATAAATCTGTCAGCTGGTAATGTTGCAAGTTCAGTTGCTACGGAAAAATCCTCAAGAGTTATTGAATATCTTATGGTTGGAACAAGGCCTATGGCTTTATTAGCCGGTAAGATTGTTGCGAGAGTACTTGAAACGGTTATTACAACTTTATCAGCCTACTCATGTTATTTTATGTCACAGCTTTTTTGCACATTTTTAGTGTCTGATAATATGGCTGCAAGCACATCTTCAAGCAATGTTGTTGTGGTTTCTTCCGTTTGGGAGACTATTACTGTTTCAAAAATAATTGTTGCAGTCATTTATTTCCTGGCGGGAGTCATTCTTTTTACAATAATTGGAGCACTTACCGGGGCAAGTGTATCGAAGCTTGATGAGCTGCAGGATGCTATGAAGTTCTATAGCTTTTTGATGTTATTATGCTCTTATGCGGATATGTTTCTTGTTATCATGATGCTTACTACCGGTGAAGTGGGAATATTTCAGGATTTCTGCGCGATATGTCCGCTGACCGGAGCTTTTTTGACACCTGCGCTTATACTGACAGGAAAAATTGGGATTTTGGAAGGATTGATTGCCCTTATTGTCATGATTATTACTGTAGTTGTCACATACATTTTATCAGCAACAGTATATGAGTCTATGCTATTATTCCAAGGCAATCGACTAAAATTTAAAGATATAGTTACACTTATGAAAAAGCAGGTGGTCGAATGAGAAACTGGCTTAAGGTATTTAAATTTACTCTAAATCAAGCCCTTAAGGGCACAAAATATACAATGTCAACTGTAATGGTAGGCATAGTTGTTCTTTTGGTAACAGCTCTTACTAATATTTTTGTATCAGGCGCTTTTGATGATGATGCTAAGGTGAATGAGCTGAAGGCTGTATATGTGATAAATGAAACGGGATTATCAATTGATACAAAGAGTTTTATTGATAAGCATAAAGATGATTATCCGTATTTAGACATCAGTGAGGTTTCGGGCATTGATGCCAAGGCTGCGGTATCAGATTCTAGCCTTCTTGGAGATAATGCAAATTATTCAATTGTTCTGGAAATTAAAGAAGATGAAGAAAATTGTAATCTAACGGTTTATATTCCAAATGCAAGTAATATAGGAAGTGAAGATGCTGAAGGTTTTTGTAAAGATTTCGAAGAAACTATAGAAAATGCAAAGATTAAAAGTACCGGCGTTTCTGAAGATAAGCTGAATATGGCAATTGGTGACCTAAGAGCTAAAGTTGTCGAAGCGGAAGAAGCAGATGAAAAAGAAGAGCTTTCTTTCTTTTCTTATGCAGCGCCGACAGTTGTCATACTACTATTATATTTCCTTGTAATAATCTATGGTCAGAGTATTGGACAGGTTGTAAGTATGGAGAAGACATCTAAACTCATGGAGTATCTCCTGACACTTACAGGGTCTTCCGGAATAATCTTTGGAAAGGTAATAGCAATCTTCTGTGAAGCCGTTATACAGTTATTTGTATGGTTATTATGCGGTGCAACAGGTTATGTAATAAGTAATGTATTCATAGTAAATATTGCAGGAAACAGGGGAAAAGACATTATTTCTACTTTTGTGAATATGTTGCCTGAAGGAAGCATTTCTCATAATTTTGTGGTGATAATGATTCTGACAGTTTTGGCATTTCTAGCTGCATTCTTGTTTTACTGTTTTGTCTCAGCTTTGTATGCTTCTTTTGCAGCAACAGCAGAAGAATTGAATCAAACCAATGCCATGTCAATGATGACAATGCTTGTAGGATTTTTTGCAGCAATGTATGTGCCTGGTATTACAGATAATTCAAAATTGGGACTGGCAATAATAAGAATTATACCGGTGTCAGCAGCGTTCGTTCTGCCCGGGGATCTTTTTGCAGGTAAGATAGGTCTTGCGGAATTTTTGGTTTACATTTTGCTGCTGCTGTTTTTTACTGTTATGCTTGCAATTCTTACGGGAAGAGTATATAAGAATCGATTATTTAAAAAAGGTACAAAAGGTATTTTTGCAGAAATCGTTGCAGCCATAACCGGTAAAGATACTATAAAGTCAGATGATTCTGAAGCTGTGGAAAATGAACTTTCTGATAGTGAGAAGATAGTTCAGAGTGTCTATTATGAGAGAGTGGATAAAGCCAAAAAGACTTATACTGTAATTGGATTTGCCCTTCTTACACTAGTACTTGGCGCTAATATTCTTGGCGGATTTGTTGGAAATGTTATAGCAAGTATGGTATCAGCGCGTGAACAGATGGATTTAATGGCTGTCTATGGTGACAAAACATATTTTGCTATTATAAATATTGTTTCAATGTACATTATTGCATGCCCTCTATGCGCATTTGTTATGAAGCTTACAAATGATTCTGTTGCCAAAGTGAAAGGTCATGTAACAGGTAGCCAGTATATTAGATCAATATTTGCTATTTTCCCTATAACTGCTGCACTTTCATACTTTAGTGATTTTGTTGCGGCTATAGTATCAGGCGGTAAAGCAGAAAATACTTTTGTTGGAAGCATGGTTACAGGTGAAAGTGTACTGACGATGATAATGGTAGCTGTTCTTGCTCCTATATTTGAAGAGCTGGTATTTAGAAAACTTATTATAGACAGAGCACGCCGATATGGTGAACTTACAGCGATTATCTTTTCTGCACTTGCTTTTGGATTGTTCCATTGCAATATTTATCAGTTCTTTTATGCATTTGCAATTGGTCTGATATTGGGATATATCTATGTACGGTCAGGGAATATTTATCTGACAATAATAATGCATATGATAGTGAACGCTTCATCTTCGGTGCTATATCCTTTGGCACCTGAGATTTACAAGTATTTTTCCTATACTATGTATGTACTTGGAGTAATATCCATTATTTATACTCTTATAAAGAGAGATATCAAATTTGAACAAGCAAGAGATGAAGTATCAATGAATGAACTATCATCATTGGCATTTTTCAATATTGGATCAGTATTATTTGGTGTGGTTTGCGTTTTCCTTATGATTTATTCCTTGCTTGCTCCACTGGTATAAATCGAAAATGAATAGTGGAATGCAATATTGAGGATGATCTAAACTCCGTAAAACTCTTATATAGGGTTTACGGAGTTTTTGCAAGATTATAAAATCATAAATTTACCCATATTGACATTCCAAATCGGAATGAATATATTAGTGTTTGGAACAACGTCTTGGTTGTACATGGAGAAAAGTATTGATAAATGGTGCAGGGACAAAAGTAAATAGGGCGCTTGCAGGTATCATGGTTGTCATGGTGCTTTTTGTTGTTTTGTTCTCTGCAATTTTTATTGTTTCTCACGTTGACCATGATTGCACCGGTGAGAACTGTCCAATCTGTGCATGTATACAGCAGTGTGAGAATATCCTGCACGGCGCCGGAGGCAGTACATTATTTGCAGTGGTGGCATTTGTTCCGGTATTTTTGATTTTTGGTTCTTATATTATTTCTTATTGTATCGTTTTTTCTGATACGTTAGTTTCCGCAAAAGTGAGAATGAATAATTAAATATCTTCTGTTATCAATGGTGTGTGCACAATTGAGGTAATATATGGTTATTTCTGATTGTGTATGCATTTGTATGACTAGTGCAGCTGTTTTATATTAACTTGACTATATGCTTGCTAAAATTTAAATCTGCTTCACTGTCATCAGTTGTCGATGGATTCCGATGTGTTTAAGGATGATGTGGATTTATATTCATTCATGCATTGGGCATTTTGTACGGAAATTGAGCATGTTTCATGCTCGGTTTGTGTTTGCGTACAGTTTTTACAGGTGTTTTTTGTGAAATCAAACAAATAACGGAGGAATTTAATTATGAAAAAATATATATCAGTTCTTTTGGCTGCTATTTTAATGGTGAGCTGTCTTTCTGCATGCGGATTAAAGGGTGAATCTAGTTCTGCTGCTGGTAACAAGATTCAGATTGTTACTACTATTTTCCCTGAATACGATTGGGTAATGAATGTCATTGGTAAGGATTCTGCCAATGCAGAAGTGACAATGCTTTTAGATAACGGTGTTGACCTTCATAGTTATCAGCCAACAGCTGAGGATATTATGAAAATTTCAAACTGCGATCTTTTCATATACGTTGGTGGTGAATCAGATGAGTGGGTGGAAGATGCGCTTAAGGAATCTACCAATAAGGATATGTTTGTTATAAATCTTCTTGATGTTCTTGGAGATAGTGTAAAAGAAGAGGAGATTGTAGAAGGAATGCAGGGTGAGGAAGAAGAGGAAGAGAGTGAAGAAGAGGAGGAAGTAGAATACGACGAGCATGTATGGTTATCGCTTAAGAATGCGGTGAAACTTACGGAAAGCATTTCAAATGCACTACAGGTAGTAGACAAAGATAATGCGGAAAAATATAAGCAAAATGCTGAAGATTACATTTCTAAGTTGAATGAACTTGATAAAAAATATCAGGACGCTGTTTCTGCTTCAGCCAAGAAAACAGTTCTTTTTGGAGATCGATTCCCATTCAGATATTTGGTTGATGACTATGGCTTGTCATATTATGCTGCTTTTGTGGGATGTTCAGCAGAGACAGAGGCTAGTTTTGAGACAATAACATTCCTTTCAGACAAAGTCGATGAGTTGAATCTGGGTGCGGTAATGACAATTGAAGGACCTGATCATAGGATTGCAGAGACAATCATTCAGAATACACAGAACAAGGACCAAAAGATACTCACAATGGATTCGATGCAGGCTACCACTTCAAAAGATGTGAAGAATGGCTCAAGTTATCTGGAAATCATGGAGAATAATTTAAAGGTGCTTTCGGAAGCATTAAACTGATCAGGAGGATCTGTCATGGCTTTGATAACCGCAGCGAATATATCCTTGGGATATGATAAACATTCAATCGTAAAAGAACTTAATTTCACAGTGAATTCAGGAGACTACCTAAGTATTGTTGGTGATAACGGATCCGGAAAGTCGACTCTTATGAAGACTTTGTTGGGGTTAGTGCCACTTATAAGTGGGCAAATTCAATTTGCTGATGGGCTTAAAGCGAATGAAATCGGCTATCTTCCGCAACAGACCGTGATTCAAAAAGATTTTCCGGCAGCTGTGAGGGAGATAGTTCTTTCAGGGTGCCAGGGACGCTGCGGCTTAAGGCCATTTTATAACAGAGAAGAAAAGAAGCTTGCAATGCAGAACATGGAGCGTATGGGTATAACTGACATAAAAGACAGACCGTACAGAAACCTGTCAGGAGGGCAACAACAGAGGGTATTACTTGCCAGAGCATTGTGCGCAACACAAAAAGTTCTTCTTCTGGATGAGCCTGTAGCCGGTCTTGATCCGAATGTTACATCGGAAATGTACACACTGGTTGAAAAACTCAATAACGAAGGGATTACCATCATTATGGTATCGCATGACATTACTGCAGCAGTCCAATATTCAAGTCATATCTTACATATGGGAGAAACAGTGTTTTTTGGTTCTAAAGAGGAATATCTGAAAAGTAGTGCCGGCAAAAAGTTCCTTTTTGACTTTGAACATGTGGAGGAAAAGAACTATGCTTGAAAAGATCATTATGTATATGCAGTATCCTTTTGTGAGGTATGCAATAATTGTTGGAGTACTGATAGCACTTTGCTCGTCCCTTCTTGGAGTTACACTTGTTCTTAAAAGGTTTTCCTTTATTGGCGACGGACTTTCCCACGTGGCTTTTGGTGCTATGGCTATAGCTACTGTAATTAATATGACTGACAAGATGTTTATTATTTTACCGGTAACTATTTTGTGTGCAGTGCTACTGCTAAAAACAGGCAAAAACACGAATATTAAGGGAGATGCAGCTATTGCAATGATATCGGTTGGAGCGCTTGCATTCGGATATTTACTTATGAATGTCTTTTCAACATCATCTAATCTTACAGGAGACGTATGCAGTACGCTATTTGGATCAACGTCGATACTTACACTGACAAAAGAAGAGGTTCTAATTTGTGCGATATTATCTGTGTCTGTGGTTCTGATCTTTATTCTTTTCTATAACAAGATATTTGCAGTGACCTTTGATGAGGACTTTGCTAAGGCGGTTGGCACAAAAGCGGATACATATAACCTTCTTATAGCGGTTGTGATCGCAGTTATTATCGTGCTTGCAATGAATCTGGTAGGATCACTTTTAATATCTGCACTTGTTATTTTCCCGGCGCTATCTGCTATGCGTTTGTTCAACAATTTTAAGATGGTAACGATGTTTTCTGCAATTATATCTGTTGTTTGCGCATTTTTTGGTATGATGATATCCATTCTTGCAGGAACACCTGTGGGTTCGACTATAGTTGCAGTGGATGTTGTGGCATTTGTGATTTGCTATTTTTCAGGTATGCTAATCGGGGGAGCGCGGGCATGAGAAATAAAGTGATTATTAGCAAAAACAATACGAAATGGAATTTGCCATTCATATTTATTATTCTGGCAACGTCTTTCTTTACTATGGGATGCGGAAAAAACAGCGAAGATAGAGGCAAATATGCAAAAAGTAGCAGCGTTGAAGAAGTCTTGTTCCAGCAAATATCGGATGCTGAGAAAAAAAGTAGTTCAAATGATGAAGTTGTAGATGAAGCGGTGATAGATGATTCTGAAATAGATACCGATGATATGACATATGATTCTGATTCTTCCTCTGATTCTTCAATAGTAATAGGCGAATCGAATGTGGGCATAGATGATGAACTTATTACTGATGTTCAAGGACCTGAAGAAAATACTGGAAAAGATAAGAAGTCTGATATTGATGTTGATCTAACTGCCCTATCAAGTACTATGGTATATTCGGAAGTATATAGTATGATGATAAATCCGGAAAATTATATAGGTAAGACTGTGAAAATGAAGGGGCAATTTGTTCCGTATCTGGATGAAAGTACCGGGAAATACTATTTTGCATGCTTTATTTCGGATGCGATGGCTTGCTGTTCTCAAGGAATAGAGTTTGTTTTGACAGAGGACTATTCTTATCCTGATGATTATCCTTCTGAGGGGGATACTATATGTGTTATCGGAACTTTTGATACATATATGGAAGGAGAGAACATGTATTGTACTCTGAGAGGTGCAAATATAACATCTCTGAAATGATTTGTGGCGTAATTGTTACTGTTCAGACAGAAATGTACACTATGCTGGGCATTTCGTGAAAAAAAGATTCAGGATGTAGCGTATTCCTTCTACGAAGTCGAATTGGAATGAATGCGCGAATTAGTTACTGGAGCGAGCTGATAGCAAGTGAGCAGTAACTAATTCGCGCATTTTTCTGTGCTACCTAACAAGTGAAAATATCGCTTTACGACATAATTCTTGTGTAGTAGAATGAAAACTAAGGAAAACGTTTTCTTAGTTGAAGGATTACTTTTATGCAAGAGAAAGGGGAGGTTGTAAGGTGAAGTGTGTGAAAAAAGTATTGGTTTCGATACTGGCAGTTGCAATTATATTTGCGTTAGTGATGCCGGGTTTTGGAACCGTGATAATCGCAAGGGCTGACGAAGGGGTTACTTTGAAGCTGCATTATCACAGAGAAGATGGAGATTATTCTCCATGGGATGTTTGGATGTGGCCTGAAGGCGGTGAAGGTCAGGGAATTCCTTTAGAGGAAGAAGATGGTGATATGGTAGCAACGTTGTCTGTTCCGGCAGGAGCGGTCAAGGTTGGCTATATTGTCAGAACTCAGGACTGGACCAAAGATGTTGATATGGACCAGTTTATTGATCTTTCAGAGGTTGTTTCAGGAACAGTTCATGCCTATGTTGAATCTGGTGTGGAAGGCGCAGTAAAAGAATATGGAGATGATGTCGTGACCGGAACTAAGTTAAAGAGTGCAGTATATGATGGCAAGAATACAGTTACAGTTCTTTTTACAGGGGAACTTTCAAAGAATCAGGAAAAAGACTTTTATGTTATCGGAAGACTTGGAGAAGTTGGCGTAAATGAAGTTAAAGTTGCGGAAAAAGTGTCAGATAGCGAATATTACTATGATCTTACGATAGAAAAAAAACTTGAATTTAACAGAAATTATCGCGTTGGCTTTGAAAACCAGGAATATGAGATAAATATGCCAATCGTTTATTCTACAAAAGAATTTGAGGATAAGTATACATACGATGGAGATGATCTCGGAGCAACGTATAGCGCTGAAAAAACAGCCTTTCGTGTGTGGGCGCCAACTGCTGAGGCGGTATATGTCAATCTGTACGAAACAGGAGATCCATGGGAAAATAACTTAAAAGAAAAAGTTGAAATGACATCAGATGTAAATGGCACATGGAAAGCTGATGTCGCAGGGAACCTGGCAGGAACCTATTATACATATACAGCTGTGATTGACGGACTTAATGTGGAGGCATGTGATCCTTATGCAAGAACTACCGGCGTTAACGGCAAACGCGCTATGGTTACAGATCTTGATGCAACCGATCCTGCTGATTGGGATAAAGATACTAATCCACATGCGGGAGAGAAGATTAATGATGCTGTGATCTATGAGCTTCATGTAAGAGACTTTTCAGTTTCTGAGGCAGGCGGAATTGCTGATGTCGGTAAATACACTGCTTTTACCAAAACAGGAACAAAGACAGCGGGCGGACAGGCAACCGGCATTGATTATTTAAAAGATCTTGGCGTAACACATATTCATATTTTGCCGTTTTATGATTTTGGCTCTGTGGATGAGAACGCTCCTACTTCTGAGCAGTTTAACTGGGGCTATGATCCTGTGAACTACAATGTTCCTGAGGGTTCATATTCAACGGATCCGTATCATGGGGAAGTTCGTGTTAAAGAGGCAAAAGAGATGGTGAAGGCCCTTCACGATAACGGACTTTCAGTTGTTATGGATGTTGTTTACAATCACGTTTATAGCGGAAAAGATTTCTGCATTAACCGTCTTGTTCCGGGATATTTTTCCAGAATAAATGCAGACGGATCTTATTCAAATGGTTCAGGCTGCGGCAATGATACAGCTTCAGAACGAACAATGGTCAGGAAGTATATTGTAGATTCCGTATGTTATTGGGCTGATGAGTACCATATTGATGGCTTTAGATTTGACCTTGTTGGTCTTTTGGATACAGATACTATAAATGAGATTGTTTCTGAGGTGCATAAGACTCATCCTGATGTGATATTCTATGGTGAAGGCTGGAGCATGAATACTGATGTTACAAAAGAAAATGTGACACTTGCTACTCAGCAGTCATCAGCAAAGACACCGGGATTTGCATACTTTAATGACAATATTCGTGATGGACTTAAGGGCAGCGTATTTAATACTGCTGAAACTGGCTGGGCCTCCGGTTCCACAGGAAAAGAAAGACAGATGACTTCATCCTTTATGGCACAGGAGAGCTGGAGCAAAGAACCTTCACAGATTGTACAGTACGCTTCTTGCCATGATAATAACACTCTTATTGACAGAATAGCTACTGCAAGAACTGATTTAGACAGGGATTCATGGGTAAAGATGAGCAACCTTGCTGCTGCATATTATTTGACAGCTGAGGGAATTCCTTTCATGCAGGCCGGAGAAGAGATACTTCGTACCAAGCAAAAAGAAGATGGAACCTATGATTCTAACAGTTATAGCTCCGGAGATGCAATAAACTGCATTAAATGGGAAAATCTTGACCTTCCTGAATATCAGACTAACCTTAAGTATTACAAAGGTCTGATTGAGTTCAGAAAAGCTCATGGTTTGTGCAGATTATCCACAGCTGAAGAGGTGGCAGGCAGAGTTTCTGCTATTGAAGGGCTCGATAAAAATGTTATTGCATTTAGCATGGATAATGCTGATAGAAAAGTTGAAGGCGAAAATGCAGAGAGCATACTCCTGATATTTAATCCTAACCAGAGCGAAACTACAGTTAAGCTTCCTGAAGGAAATTGGAATGTATGTGTAAAGGGAACAGAGGCAGGAAACAGCTCACTTGAGACTGCAAGCGGTAGTGTATCTGTTGCACCGATTTCTACGCTTATTCTCACAAAGGGTGATGAGACAATCGCTTCTGCAACAGATAAAAAAGAAGATAACAGTGTAAATGAAAACAGTGAAAAAACATCTGATAATGTCAGTGAATCGTCAAACTCACAAAATACAGGTTTGATTGTTGGAATAATAGCAGTTTTTGCTGCAGCTGTGGCGGCTGTTCTACTATTATTTAAGAAGAAAAAGTAAAAATGACATAAAAAATGGAGCTGCGCACTAATTTTTGAGTGCTGCAGCTCTATATTTTTTATTATTCGTGTATTTTATAGTTTTTGTACTTATGTAGATAATCGCATGATTAATGATCAGCATGCCTTACTGTAGTAAGATGATTTTGGGATTTACATCCTTATCACATTATTTTCTTATCATACATATTATTTTACTATAAACAAAGACGATGCTTGTATACAAAACTCATTTACACTAACGCCAATAATTTATTCTTAATGCAGATCTTAGCTGAGAGTATCTTCTCAGATGCATCTTCAAATTCTACAGTTATCTTTCCTGCTGAAACGCTCTTGATTGTTCCCTGACCGTATTTGGTATGTGAAACAGTGCTTCCTTCAGGGAAAGTTTCCTTGATCTCATCATCGGTTAATTCAGGTTCTACTACCTTTGTAATCTTAACAACAGGTGCAGATACAGCGCGCTTTGGTTTGTATGAATCATTTTCACAGAGGCATTCAAGAACGAGGTCAAGATTTTCATTGGTGAAGAAAATGATCTCGTGAGGCAAATTCTTGTCAGTATCATTTAACTGCAAAAGTCTGTTACCATTTTTAATAAACAGAATTGCCTTACTTCCGACTTCTTCATAGCCTGTGATAACATCTTCTATTTCGTCCTTATCATTTTCTCTCAAAAGAATAGCAAGGTTTTCGGATTCGGCCATTCTCTTTAGAGAATTAAAATCTTTTTCTGTAGCATGGAGCTGGTATCTGTTAAATAATAGTGTGTTCACATTTAAGATTGAACCGTTATCGCCAAACTGACAGATAGTATTATAATCGTCATCGCGTTTCATAGTCATTTTCAGTTCTTTGTCCTGAATAAGCTTGCATGCTTCTTCGTATGAATATAATTGATTTTCCATATTCCTAAAACATTCCTTTTCTTCTTTAAAAATCTGCGCAAGAATGTATGATACAACAACATAGAAATGCTTTCAATAGGGAAATTATGATTATTGTGTGTTCAATAACGTTTTGTCTGTTGTTAATATAATGAGTGCTATAAGACAGTAATGTCAGTATGCATTATTTACAAAGAATTATTATATGCTTGGAAGAAATTTGGACGAATTATTATTGCTATATTATTGTTGAAAAAGAAGTATTGTCAGAGAAGCGTGTGAATATGATTCAGTATGCAAACAAGCCCTTCGACGTAAGTCGACTTTAACTGGCTTGTTTGCTGATATCTTGAATGATCCATTCAAGATATCATATGTTGTTGCTGCACAGACAGAAATAAGTACTAGTGTAGTTGTTTTTATATTTCTCAACTATATTGCTTAGATAAAATCTAAATTCTGCAAGGCGGAAGAAAGCGTCGATGAGGGTACATCGACAAATGATGACACAGCAGTAAGTGCCTCGTTTGTGTGATTCCGTTCAAAAATATATAGTATAATTGTAGATGGATATATTTTAAACGGATTATTGTAACTTTGGATGCGGGAGGTTTTGCGTAATGCAGGGCGAGATGAACTTAAGGGCCTATGATTTTCATACTGATTATCCATTAAGCCAGACGCAGAAGGGGATATTAGCTGAATCACTTAAGCATCCTGATTCTACAATTTATAATGTCCCTGCGCTATTTGAATTGTCCGATAAAATAGATATGGTCAGGTTGAAAGAGGCAGTAGATAAGGCAATAGCGTCGCATCCGTACTTGAATATCCGGATTTTTGCAGATGAAACGGGTAATTACAAAGTAAAGCCAGGTGAGCCTCCACTGCCGGAGGCAGAAATAATAAGGGGTAAGGCACTTCCAAAGGATTTGGTCAAGCCGTTTAAGCTTCTTGGTGGTGAGCTATGCAGAGCAAGTCTGTTCATTACTGAGGATAAGAATTATCTTTACATAGAATGTCACCATATTATTCTTGATGGCACAAGCACAGTGCTTCTTATAGATAACATAAATAAGTTATATAACAGGGAAGATGCTGAGCCTGAAACTTATTCCGGATTCGATGTTGCTTTGGATGAAGAAGATGAGCGGAAAAGTCCGCAATATGCTATTGCAAAGGATTATTACGAAAGGCTTCTTTCAAATGTGGACAGGGACATGCTCCCTAAAGGGGATAGCCGTTCTGGAGTTGAAAAAGCAGGCTTTTGCAAGGTCGTCTCCTCAAAGCTGGATCAAAGAGTAATTTCTACGTGGTGTAAAAAGAATAAAGTTAAGAAGAGCGCCTTTTACAATGCGGTATTTTCCTTTGTACTGGCAAAATATGATAATAAAAATGAAGCGGTCTATACAACAATCTATAACGGTCGCAAGGACGCTCGTACCAGAAGAACTGTTGCAATGATGGTCAAGACCTTGCCAGTTGTTTGCAAGTTTGATGGAAACGAGAAAGTTACTGATTTTGTTCTAAAAATTAATGAACAGATTAAGAATAACATAGCAAATGATGTTTTTTCTTTTGTTGATATTTCCAGGTCTTTTGGCTTTTCATCGGATATTATGTTTGCCTATCAGGGGGATGGATTTGCACTGAATAATGTGGGCGGTGAACCTGCAAAGTTTAGATTACTTCCGGTTGATGGGGAACAGAGCAGCTTTGGCATTACTGTATATATCATTGATGGTAAGGCTACTTTTGAATGCGATTATGATGCGGGGCGCTACAGCGAGAATTTTATGAGGAGCTTTGTGGCTTCAATGGAAGAGGCTGCTTTGGAATTTATGCATAGGGAGTGCCTCAATGAAGTAAGTATTCTAAGTGCTGATGCGATGGCAGAGATAAGGGCATTTAATGATACGGCTTTCTATGTCCCTTTTATGCCTTGCCACAAGCTATTTGAAAAGCAGGTTTCAGAGCATCCGGATCAAATAGCTTTTGTCAATTCTTATGGAAAGATAACCTTTGAAGAAGTAAACAGGCGGGCAAACTGTATTGCTAATGCTTTACTTGCTAAAGGTATAAAACTTGATGATACGGTTGGAATCCTTTTTCCTCGTGGCGTAGATGCGGTATGCGCAGAGCTTGGGATAATGAAGGCGGGAGGAGCTTTTTTACCTATGCTTTCAGACTATCCGGATGACCGTATCGATTATTGCATGACGGACTCCTGCAGCAAATATCTTTTGACTACAGATGAAATCTATAGCAGGCGAAAAGCGTCATTTTCTGATAAAAAATGGACATTTATGCCGATATCAGACTTTATGGAAGAAGGCAAATGTGATAATCCTGATATCGATGTTCCTTCTGATGCGCTGGCGTATTGCATCTATACTTCCGGTTCCACAGGAAATCCGAAGGGTGTAATGGTTGAGCATGGAAATCTTTGCAATTTCTTGAATGTTAACCCCAAGAACAATGAATGTTTGAATTATGTATCAGCCGGCGATGTGGCGCTGTCTATCTCGGCACTTTCTTTTGATGTGTCCATAATGGAGATATGGTTGACTCTTACAAGTGGGAAGACCTTGTGCATGGCTCTGGAGGATGAAATAATGAATCCTTTGCAATTGTTCAAGGTTATTACATCTCAAAAGGTGGATATAATCACCTGCACACCGTCATTTCTTTTAAATATACTCGATATTCCTGAGGCATCTGAGGCACTTCGAGGAATCAAACTATATGATATAGGAGCCGAGGCTTTCCCACCTTCTCTTTTCGCTAAAATCAGGAATGTAAGCCCGAATGCAGTTATTATAAATGGATATGGCCCTACTGAGACGACAATAAGCTGTTTGTCTAAGATGGTAGAAAGTTCAGAAAACATTACTATAGGCAAGCCGGCAGCTAATGTTAAGGCGTGGATCATTGATGGTTTTGGTAATGTCTTGCCTCCATTTGCTACAGGCGAGCTGGTGATAGGAGGTAGTGGAGTTTGCAGAGGTTATATGAATCTGCCGGATAAAACAAGTGATGTTTTCATAACGATAGAGGGGGACAGAGCCTATAAAACCGGCGATATTGCGCGCTTTATAAATGGTGAAATAGAGTTTTTTGGGAGAAAAGACAATCAGATTAAGTTCCATGGCCTTCGCATAGAGCCTGATGAGATTGCAGCGGTCATTAATTCATATTCCGGCATAAATCAGAGCTGTGTGACCGTGCGCAGGAATAATGCGGGAGAAGATATCCTATGCGCCTATTTTACTGCCGCTAAGCAGATAGAAGTAGCTGGCTTGAAAGAATTTATTTCAAAAAAGCTGGCACATTATATGGTGCCGTCTTCCATTGTGCAATTAAGCGATATTCCTACAACGAAAAATGGCAAGATTGATATGAGTGCACTTCCTGAACCTGTGATAAGCAAGGATGAGCTTGTTCCGCCGAAAAACGATGCTCAGAAAAGGATATTTGACCGCGTTTCAAAGGTTTTGGGACATACAGATTTCGGAATTACGACAAACTTATATGATGCAGGCTTGTCTTCTTTGGGCGCGATTCGTCTTGTCGTTCTTCTTGCAAAAGAATTTGAGGCGATTTTTACAGTACATGACCTAAGAGAAAATCCAACTGTCGAGGCAATTGAGAAATCTTTATTATGCCATGGGAAGAAGGAAAAATACGAAGTTTTAGATGTTTATCCGTTAAGTCAGACACAGCAAGGAATACTTGCGGAGAGCCTTTGGCATCCAGATACAACAATTTACAATATTCCGGCATTATACCATCTTTCAGATAAGGTTGATATTAATCGGCTTAAGGCAGCACTGTGCAAATGTGTTTATGCACATCCATATCTTAGCGCACATCTCATTTATGATGAGAAAGGGAACGTTCTTGTTAAAAGAAATGATGATAAAGAGCCGTTTGTAGAGATAATTGAGACCAGGTCTTTGCCAAAGGATATGGTCAGGCCATTTAAGATGATAGGAGAGCGCCTGTACCGCTTGAAAATATATGTGACTGACGCAGGGAACTATCTGTTTATGGATTTTCATCACATTATTTTTGATGGAGCAAGCAATACTGTTTTTATGCAGGATATTAATTCTGCTTATGAGAGTAAAGAGCCGGAAAAAGAGAATTTTACAGGCTTTGATGTTGCTGTTTACGAGGAAAAACTTCGTGGAACTGAGCGGTATGACAGGGCAAAAGCATATTATGAGAATCTATTGGCGGATACTGAATTTCAGATGCTGCCTGAGGGCGATGTATATGGGAAAACGAAGGCTCTAGGGACATTTTGCATAACTTCAGAAATTGATACGGCAATGATAACTGACTATTGTGGCAAACACGGCTTTTCACAAAATGCCTTTTATAATGCGGTATTTTCCTTTGTGATGAGCAAATATAATTACAGTGAAGATGTTTTATATACCACGATTTATAACGGAAGAAATGATTCAAGGCTTGAACGGGCGGTAATTATGCTTGTAAAGACTTTTCCTGTGCGTTTTAAGGTTGGCAGAGAAAAGAAGATAACTTCTTTTGTGTCAGAAGTAGGCCGCCAGCTTATAGATTCCATGGATAATGACATTTACACTTTTGCGGAGATATCACATGAGCACAATATTTTACCGGATATTATATTTGCTTATCAGGGAGAAACATCAGAATCCTGCGTAATTGCGGGCGAGCCGGCGATAGAATGTCCTATTTTTCTAAGCGAAGCAAAAGCGCCTATTCATATTGATGTCTTTGAAAAGGATGGAAAGGTTCTTTTTACCGGTGAGTATAGGGAAGATATCTATAGCGGAGAGTATATTAGTAGGCTACTTAGATGCATTGAGAAAGGCATTTTCCAATTTCTGGTAAAAGAAAGGCTAGATGAAGTCTCTTTAGCTGATGAACATGATATAGAAGAGATGGATGCATTTAATGAAACAAAAGAAAGCTTTCCTGAATCAGATATCGTATCTTGTTTTATTGATGTTGCAGAGAGATTTCCAGGCAATAAAGCAGTTATTTATAAAGAAAAAGAGTTTACCTATAGCCAGGTGATGGATATTTCCGGGCGTATAGCGGGAGCCTTGGCAGATAGGGGGATTGGCAAGGGCGATGTGGTATCTGTTCTGATTCCAAGATGCGAGTATATGCCGATTGCTGCATTGGGCGTATTACGGGCAGGAGCAGTTTTAGAGCCGCTTGATGCTTCTTACCCTAAGGATAGACTTTCTTTTATGATAAAAGATGCAGGTAGCAAATTGCTGATTGCAGATAAAGATATGGCTCAACTTGTTCCTGATTACAGTGGGGATATGCTTTTTATTTGTGATATCCAGAATCTTCCTTGCAGCGATACTAAAGAAGCAATTTCGCTAAAAGACCTTTTTATCCTGTTATATACTTCAGGCACTACGGGAACTCCAAAAGGAGTGATGCTTGAGCATGGGAATATTTCCAATTTCTGTGCCTGGTATCGTGATTACTATAAACTTGATGAAAACAGCCGCGTTGCTGCATATGCAAGCTTTGGTTTTGATGCCTGCATGATGGATATGTTCCCGGCACTGACTGTCGGAGCAAGTGTCTGCATCATGGAGGAAGAGATAAGATTTGACCTTGTTGCAATGGAAAAATGGTTTGAGCAAAAGAAGATTACTCATGCCTTTTTGACAACGCAGGTTTGCAGACAGTTTTATGAAATGACCAAGAACTCAAAGCTTAAATATTTGTCGGCAGGTGGCGAAAAACTTGTTCCTGTTGCTATAGATAAAGAGCAGCCCAAACTATTTAATGGTTATGGCCCCACTGAGTGCACGATTTTTTCTACAGTTATGCCTGTTACAGCCTGGTATGGGAAGATTCCTATCGGCAGACCGATCAGTAACTGTAAGTGCTATGTGGTGGACAAGGATTTCAACCGTTTGCCGCCTTATGTTCCTGGAGAGCTTCTGATTGCCGGAAAGGGTGTTGGGCGCGGTTATCTTAACAGACCTGAACTGACAAAAGAAGTATTTATAACTAATCCTTTTAGCGAGAATGAGGATTATCGACGCGCATATCGCAGTGGTGATATAGTACGACTTTTGCCGGACGGTAATCTTGATTTTATTGGGCGAAATGATGGTCAGGTAAAGGTACATGGCTATAGGGTTGAACTCTCAGAAGTTGAAGAAGTTATCCGCAAGTTTCCGGGAATTATCGATACTACTGTTATGGCCTATGAAAATGAGTCAAGCGGAGAAAAAAATATCGCTGCATACATTGTTAGCGACAAAGAGGTGGATAAAACAGCTCTTTGTGATTTTGTGCGTGAGAAAAAGCCTTCATATATGGTGCCCGGGGCAATAATACAGATTGAACGAATACCGCTTACTCAGAATGGAAAAGTAAACAAAAATGCATTACCAAAGCCATCTGCTTCAAACAAAGAAATCGCTGGGGAAAAAGATAGCGTTGTGCCTTTAAACTTATTGGAGAAAGAACTTAAATCAATGGTTTCTGAAATTCTTGGTACATCAGAATTCGGGATCACTGATTTATTTAAGCACCTTGGGCTTACTTCGATATCAGGAATCAGGCTTTCTTTGCTGGTATATCAAAAATATGGTGTTCAGATAAGCGCGCAAAGGCTGATAAGTGGAGGAAGTATACTTAGCGTTGAAAATGAGATTCTGTCGGCACTTTTGGGGAAGAAAGGCGGTAAAGCAACAGATACTGGGATAAAGAAAGATAGCGAAGTAACAGAAATAGGGAGTAAAAGTGGCAGTAAATCTAAGAAGTCTTGCAGACTTTCATTTATTCAGGAAGGCATATATGCGGAATGTCAGGCAAATCCAGGCACTGTGCAGTACAATATGCCATTTGCGCTGAGATTTCCTGAGGGAATTGGCGTAAGGGAACTAATAGATGCTATATATAAGGTCATCTGCGCACATCCATATATTCTTTCCAATTTTGTGACAAATGCAGATAATGAGATCATTCAGGAGCAAAGCACAGAAACTGCTTCTAATAGTATATTTGCTGAGGTTTCTCAGGATGAAAAGAAAGGATTTTATCATGATATTGTAGTTACTGATATTTCAGAAAAAGAAATAGAAGACTACGAAAAATCCTTCGTGCGTTCTTTTGACATTGAGAATGGACCGCTGGTGAGGTTTGAGATTTTAAGGGCCGATTCACTGATTCTTCTTGTTGATATGCATCATCTTATCAGTGATGGCACATCGATGGATATATTCTTTAGGCAACTCTGCGAGGTGCTTGATGGAAAAGAGCCGGAGAAAGAATACTACGACTATTATGATTATGTTTCAGATGAACACATAAATGAAGAGGATGAAGCATATTTTGCAAGGCAGATGGAAGAAGTGCCCGAAGCGGTGATGCTGCTCCCTGATATTTATGAGGAAAAATCTGAGCATACTGAAAAGAGCCTTAATGTGCCAACAAATCTAAAAAAGGTAAAAGAATTTGCGCAAAACTTAGGTGTTACACCGGCTGCGGTGTATCTGGCTGCTGTGTATATTGTCATTGGAAGATATGTTTGTGAAGATAACCTGGCTATTGCAACCGTTTCCAACGGACGAAGCAATGTCAAAACTTCTGGCTCCATGGGAATGTTTGTAAATACGCTGCCCCTTGTTATGTCTTTTTACAAGGATGAAAAGATATCAGATTTCATAGGCCGTGTTGCCAAGAATCTTTCTGAAACCATAGAACACGAAAAGTATCCCTTTAGCCGCCTTGCGCGCAAGTATGATTTTCATCCTGCGGTTTCGTTTGCCTATCAGATTGGGGTGATAAATGATTATCACACAGAAAAAGGTCGTGTTGAAGTGAAGGAACTGGATCTTGATTTAGCAAAGATTCCTGTAGCTATATACATTAATGGGACTTTGGATAATGCAAACATTACAATAGCCTATGACAGCGCACTTTACAGTGAAGGTATGATGAGTTCTCTGGCAGATAGTATGGAAAACGTAGTCAGAGGACTACTAAGCTGCAGCATTCTCTCGGAAATAAGCCTAACCGGGCCAAAGCAGTGGGAGGTGCTTGATAGTTATAATCTTCCGTGGGATCTGGATTATGATAAAAAAGATACTGTGGTTTCTGCGTTTAAGAAAACTGCAGCTCTTTTCCCTGAAAAGATTGCGGCAGTATATAAGGATAAATCCTATACCTATAAAGAACTTGATGAAATAACGGATTCTTTGGCTGCGAAAATCTACCATATTGTTGTAGGGGAAGCAGGTAAAAGAAATCTTTCAGAAGAAATTGTTGCGATACTGGTCCATAGAAATGAGAATGTTTTTTTGCTTCCTATGGCTGTTATTAAGGCCGGGCTTGCCTATGAGCCCCTTGATCCGGACTATCCGAAGGACAGATTGAACTTTATGGTGAATGATGCCGGGGCGAGCCTTCTTTTAGCAGAGGATGACCTAGAAGGAATTGTGGATGAATATAATGGAAAAGTTCTGACAGTAAGCGAGCTCTTTTCCATGGAGGATTTTGGGGTAGAGCCTTGTGGTCTGTCCCCTGAAGATTTATTTATCGTGCTTTATACATCGGGGTCAACAGGGCTACCTAAGGGCTGCCAGATTGAGCATAGAAATATGATTTCTTATGCACATGGAGTCAGGAACGATTTTTATACAAGGGAAGATAGAATTGCGGCCTATGCTTCCTTTGGTTTTGATGTAAATATGTCAGATGTATTCTGCACTTTGTTAAATGGTGGAACAGTTTATCTGATTTCTGATGAGGATAGGATGAATCTGGATGCTTTGGCGGCCTATATAGAAAAAGAAGGCATTACGGCGCTTTTATTGACTACCCAGGTGGGGATTCAGTTTGTGCAGAACTATCCGAGTTCACAGTCGCTTAGAATGCTTGTGGTTGGCGGGGAGAAGCTTCCTGCTATTGATGTATCGGATTTGTCATACAGGGTTGTAAATGGCTATGGTCCAACAGAAAACTGCTGTGGAGTAAGCCTATTTCCTATTAAAAAATGGGAGCCCAATATCCCTATCGGAAAACCTATGGCTACTATTCATGGATATGTTCTTGACAGGACAGGCCACAGATTGCCTCAGGGAGCAGCAGGAGAGTATTGCCTGTCAGGCCCTCAGGTAAGCAGGGGATATTTAAATCACCTCGATAAGACAAGTGAAGTATATGAAAAATGTCCTTTTGACGAATTTAGAATGTATCATACAGGAGATATTGTGCGCTACCGGGCAAATGGCGATGTGGAATTTGTCGGACGTAAGGACGGACAGGTCAAGATACGGGGCTTCCGTGTTGAGACAAAAGAAGTCGAAGCTGTCATTAGAAGTTTTGATGGGATACGTGATGTTACAGTTCAGGCATATGACTATGAAAATGGTGGTAAGTATCTTGCTGCCTTTGTAGTCAGTGATAAAGCTGTGGATATATCTGCTCTTTTACAATTTATAAAGGACAGAAAGCCTGCATATCTGGTGCCACAGGTCATTATGCAGATTGAGAAGATTCCGCTGACTGTCAACATGAAAGTAGATAAAAAAGCTCTTCCAAAGCCTGTGTATAAAAAGGCAGGTTATGTGGCGCCAAAGGGTAAGATTCAAGAGAAAATATGCAGCATTTTTGCAGAAGCCCTTGGAGCGGATAAAGTGGGCGCAGAAGATGATTTCTTTGAACTTGGAGGAAGCTCTATTCTGGCGATGAAAGTGGTGGTTGCTGTTAAAAAAGCAGGCTATAGCATCGTTTATAATGATGTGTTTAAATATACTACTCCAAGAGCTATGGCGGACTATATAGGTGCAGAGAAAAAACAGGCCATTATTGAAAATATTGAAAAAAAGCCATCTGAGAGCTCTTTAAGTATTCCTGAAAATATTACAGATGACTACGATTACAGCAGGATTCATGAACTTCTTTCTCAGAATACAATAAGTGCTTTTAAGGAAGGAAAAGAGCTTACTATAAATGATGTGTTCCTGCTTGGCGCAACCGGGTATCTGGGCAGCCATGTACTTTATGAACTTATTGAGAATACAGATGCGAAAGTATACTGTCTTGTTCGAAAGAAGCATGATAAAAGTGGCATTCAGAGGCTTCAGAGCATTTTAAAGTACTATTTTGACAATGCTTATGAAAGCTTATTTGATGAAAGAATTTTTGTGATAGAAGGGGATGCTACTGATGCAGGCTCTTTTAATTCATTCAAGGCAAAATCAGAGGATATGCAGGTAATTAACTGTGCAGCCAGTGTGAAGCATTTTGCGAGGGAAAATGAGATTGAGCGCACAAATGTTGACTCAGTAAGAAATATTGTGACCTGGTGCAAGGAAAATAATGCAAGGCTTGTGCATATTTCTACGGGAAGTATTGCCGGAAGTATGGAAGCAGGGAAGTTATCTTCAGATTATCACTTTGATGAGCATATTCTTTATAATGGCCAGATAATTGATAATAATCAGTATGTTCATTCTAAATTCATGGCAGAGCGCTATGTATACGAGGAAATATTAAATCATGGGCTGCGGGCAAAGGTGCTTCGTATGGGTAATCTGGCGCCGCGCCTAACTGATGGGGAATTTCAGATAAATTATATGACGAATAATTCTATGAATACGTTCAGAGCCTATGGAGCTTTGGGAATGATTCCTTATGAGATAATGTCTGAACAGATAGAATTCTCACCGATTGATGTGGCTGCAAAAGCTGTAGTGCTACTTTCTAAAACGCCGGATGCCTGTGTTTGCTTTATACCGATAAATCCGCATAGGGCGCTTACCGGTGATGTGATCCGATGCATGAATGAGGCAGGTTATAAGATATGCTATGTTGATACTGAAATATTTGATCAAAAGCTTGATCTTTATTTATCAGATGAAAAGATGCGTGATAAAGTCAGCAGTCTTAAGACCTATGAAACAAACGATAATACAGTGCAGATCAGGGCTGATATTTGTGATAATTCTCTTACTACAAGTGTCCTGGGACGCCTGGGATTATATTGGCCGGAAACAGGAGAAGAGTATATCAGAGGATTTGTTGACAACCTAAAGCAAAAAGGTTATTGGTAGAAAAAAAGATGTTTTTGCATTTGATTATTAAAAAACGGTTAAACGAATATAAAGCAGAACTTATTGGGTTAAAAATGTGCTAAAATACATATAAATCACTGTTTTTTCATTGCGCTATGGAGGGACAGGCTTTGAAATTTATTTAAAAAAAATCAACTCATGACAGCTTTCTGCGTGTGCTGTTTACTGTCCTGGGTGTGGCGATAAATGCATTATTTTTCTTTATCACGTACAATTTTGGTTTCCCTGTGTATCTTGATACAGTGGGAACTATGCTTGTTGCTGTGGTTGGTGGTATCTTTCCGAGTATTACCACTGCAGTTTTGAGCAATGTATTTTGTGCGCTTATAAGCCATGAAACAATATATTTTGGTTTCGTCAATGCGCTTATTGCAATTGTTACAGCCTGGTTTATCAGGGAAAAATCCTTAAAGAAAATTTCCAATACTATTTTGTATATTCTTGTTGTTGGCTCTCTAAGCGGAATTCTTAGTGCGCTTATACAACATTTCTTTTTAGAAAAAATACAGATGCAGTCTATCCAGGCTTTTATTGAGGTTTTCAGCGCAAATACAAGCCTTGGTAAATTTACGTTGCATATTTTACTTAGTATAGTGCTAAATCTTATTGATAAGGGAATTTCTATCGGAATTGCCTTATTTTTTGCGTATATTATCCCGCAAAACATCTGTGACAAAGTTAGAAATAGCGGCTGGAAGCAAAGACCATTATCAACCGAAGAGGTTAAAAGCTTTAACGTAGTTAGTAATAATACCAGTCATCCGCTTAGAACAAGAATGGCTTTTATGCTGATTGCAGGTGCATTGGCGATTACTGTGATAATGAGTTTTGTTGGAATCAGACTTTATTACGATAATGCCAAGAATGAAAAAGCGCAGAGTGCGAAGAATGCAGCTTCTTTTGCAGCAGAAACAGTCAGTCCTTATGCGATAAGTGAATATGTCAGCAAAGGAGAAGCTGCTTCGGGTTACAGAGAAACAGAGGAGATGCTCTACAAAATCAGAAATAATTCTCTTGGGGTTGAAAATCTTTATGTTTTTCAGGTTCAAAGCGATGGGTTTCATGTGGTGTTTGATCTGAATTCAGATAAGGAAAAGGCTCTTTCTGCAGGGGATGTTGTGCCTTTTAAAGAGGAGTTTGTACCCTATAAAGAAGAACTATTGGCAGGAAAAGAAGTTGAGCCTATAGAGATGAGTTCTATGAAAGGCTGGTTTTTGACAACGTCATGCCCGATCAATGATGATAATGGTATTTGCAGGGGATATGTTGTGGCGGAAGTTTCTTTGTATTATATGGCAAGGTATTTATGGGACTTCCTGATACGTGTAATTCTGGTTATGTCATCGTTTTTTATTGTGATTATTGCTATTGCATTGTGGGCTGCAGGATATGGTCTGGTTTATCCAATAAACAGTCTTGCAATGAGCGTGGAGAATTTTATTTCTGCCGGAGATGATCAGGCCAAACTGGATACAGCTGTAAGGCAGATGCGTTCTATTGATATTCGTACCGGTGATGAGCTTGAAAAGATGTATTACACAATATGCGATATGGCTTTAAAGCAGACTGAAAAAATCCGCAGCATAAGGAGATTTTCTGATTCAACCTTGAAGATGCAGGATGGACTTATTATTACGATGGCGGACATGGTTGAAAACAGAGATTCAGATACCGGGGCACATGTACAGAAAACATCGGAATATGTCAGGATTATTGTCGAGGGACTTCATAAAAAGGGTTATTATCATGAGAAAATAAGCGACAAATTCATGTCGGATGTAGTAAGAAGCGCACCGCTCCATGATATTGGAAAAATCAATGTCTCAGATAAGATTCTAAATAAGCCCGGTAAGCTGACTGATGAAGAGTTTGAAATCATGAAGTCTCATACATCAGCGGGAAAAGAGATTATAGAAAAAGTAATAAATACAGTAAAAGGCGAAAGCTATTTAAGAGAAGCCAGAAATATGGCGGCTTACCATCATGAGAGATGGGATGGAGCAGGGTATCCTGAAGGACTTCATGGAGAAGTTATTCCTCTCTCTGCGCGAATTATGGCTGTGGCAGATGTTTTTGATGCGCTTACTTCACCTAGAGTGTATAAGCCTGCTTTCCCTTTGGATAAAGCGCTTGCGATAATAAGCGAAGGCTCTGGAACACAGTTTGATCCTAAATGCGTGGAAGTATTGATGGATTCAATTCCTGAAGTAAAAGTAGTTCTTAGAAAATACAATCAATATGTATGAATGGAGGTTGCCGGTGAAAAAGATTTTTTTCAACAGTATATTGATGGCAGCTTTTATTGCATGCAGTCTATTTGCGATACAAGCCAAGAGTGCGCCGCTTAAGGTTTCAGCGCCTAAAACGGATTATTCAAGGATTGGCGGCGGATATGCTGCCACAGGCCAGATTAAAGACGCATCATTTACTACAGAGATCTATGATGCTGAAAATGGCCTTCCGACATCCGACGCTATGTTTTTGCTTGGTACCAGTGACGGATATATTTGGATTGGCGGCCATAGTGGGGTGCTTCGCTATGACGGCTCGGTTTTTGAGCAGCTTGATACAAGTGAAGGACTTACAAGTGCAAGAGGCTTTTTTGAAGATAGCAAAGGGCGAATCTGGGTAGGCACAAACGATAATGGAGTTGTGCTTATTGAAGGCGACCAAAGAACACATTTTACCTATGAAGAAGGACTACCCTCATCATCAATCCGTATTTTTACAGAAGATTCAAACGGGAATATTTTTATCGGTACTACAGCTGGAGTATGCTATATTGATAATTCTTTAGTGGTACATCCTATTTTGCATGAAAAGATATCAGATGAGAGAGTGCTTAAGCTCGATAGTGATTCAGCGGGCAGAATTTATGGTCAGACCACAAGTGGAACTATTTTTGCGATAGATAACTGCGAGATTACTGAGGTATATACCAGTTCCGAACTTGGAATGAAAAAAATATCGACTATTCTGGCAGATCCTTATACACCCGGAAAAGTGTATCTTGGAACCGAAGAAAATACTATATATTATGGTGAATTTGGCGATGATTCAAAGAAAATGGATAGGATTTTGGTATCACCGCTTTCCGGTGTGCACTGGATGAGTTTTGATTGTGGAAGAGTGTGGGTGGCCTCAATCAGTACGATAGGTTATCTGGATGAGGAGAATCACTTTAATGTTATCAGGAATGTTCCTCTAAATAGTGGAATAGAAATGATGACTTCCGATTATCAGGGAAATATGTGGTTTGCATCCTCTACTCAGGGAGTAATGAAGATTGTTGCCAATAACTTCATAGATCTTACTTACGAAGCAGGGCTTCCTGAGGGCGTTGTATATGCAACATATCTGTATAATGATGATCTTTATATTGGGACAGATAGTGGATTACAGATTCTTGGTAAAAGAAGGAGAATAATTGATAATAAACTAACGGAATATCTTGAGGATTCCCGAATACGCTGCATTA
This sequence comes from Butyrivibrio sp. YAB3001, assembly GCF_900112195.1. GTDB lineage: Bacteria > Bacillota > Clostridia > Lachnospirales > Lachnospiraceae > Butyrivibrio. Next base: position 20,386 of record NZ_FOKR01000028.1, on the reverse strand, counting down.
CTTCAGATATAAGGGGAAATCTTTGGTTTGGGACTTATGCTCATGATAAGGGCGTAGTCTGCTATTCATCGGCTGGTGAGATATCAAATTTTACCACTGCTGATGGATTACCGGGCAATCAGATAAAGTGCCTTTACGATACAAATGATGGGAAAATTCTGGTTGGTACGACAAACGGTCTGGCAGTTATTGAAAATGGAAAAGTAACACACAACTATACTGAAAATGATGGTATGGAAAATACACTCATTCAAACTGTCATGGAAACAAATGAGGGAATCATTCTTGCAGGTACAGACGGAGACGGTATTTATGCAATACAGAATGAAAAAATAGAGAAAATCGGGAGAGAGAATGGTCTTAGTAGTGATGTTATAAGACGTATAATAAAAGATGACGAGCATCATATGCTGTGGATCGTCACCTCCAACTCCATTGAATATATGAGAAACGGAATGACAGCGATTGTACTGCATTCATTCCCTTGTAACAACAATTATGAGATATTTTTTGATGATAATGATCTTGCGTGGGTTTTGTCTTCCTACGGCATTTATTGCATAAAAGTAAATGAAATGCTCATGGATAAGATTAGTGATTATAGATTATATACTTTATCCAATGGGTTACCGTATTCAATAACAGATGGTTCTTTTAGCGTTAAAGATGTGACGGGAAATGCTTATATTGCAGGAAGAGGAGGAGTTGTTGAAGTTAGTTTTAATAATTGTTATGAAGAAAGCGAAGATCTTCTACTGACTGTAAAAGGCATATATTGTGATAAAGAATTAGTACCTCAGGATGAAAATGAAGTATATCAGATACCGGCATCGAAGGGGCGTATCCAGATTGATGTCGCAGTTTTAGATTATACAACAAACAATCCTTTGGTAAGAGTCTTTCTTGAAGGCGGACCGGATGATGGCATGACTGTCAGGAGAAAGGAGCTTTTTCCTTTGGAATATTCAAATCTTCCATATGGAAACTATGTTCTTCATCTTCAGGTTCTTGACAATATGACAAAAGAGGTCCTTCAGGACCAAAAATATGATATTAAAAAAGCACCAAGACCTGTTGAACTATTTGCAGTAAAAATGCTGGGTCTTGTAATAGTTATTATAATTGGCGGATTGATAGGATGGGCAGCTCTAAGGACAACCATAATCAGAAAACAATATGATCAGATAAGACTGGCAAAGGAAGAGGCGGAGAAAGCAAATACAGCAAAAACAAGGTTTTTGGCGAATATGTCCCATGAAATCAGAACGCCTATCAACACGATCATGGGCATGAATGAAATGATCATGAGAGAGAATGCAACAAATGTCCCGCAGACATATTTTATGTCGATAATGAACTATTCATTTGATATAAGAAATGCAGCAGAATCTCTTTTGAGTCTTATTAATGACCTTTTGGACATGTCCAAGATTGAGTCCGGAAAAATGCATTTGGTAGAACAGGAGTATGATACTCAGGAAGTTTTAAGGTCCATCGTATCCATGATCCGCTCAAGAAGCACAGAAAAAGGTCTTACATTTGATGTGGTAATAGATGAGATACTTCCCAAAAGGTTATATGGTGATGCAGGCAAGATCAAACAGGTTGTTTTAAATCTTCTTACAAATGCTCTAAAATATACTAAAGAAGGTGGTTTTGCGTTATCTGTATCAATGGATGAAAGGAAGGACGATATAGCAAGTCTTCGCATTTCTGTAAAAGATACCGGAATGGGCGTAAAAGCTGAAGACATGGAGAAGCTTTTTACCGCTTATGAGAGACTTGATGAAGAAAAAAACAGTGCGATACAGGGAACCGGACTTGGCCTTGATATTTCCAGGAAGTTTGCAGAGCTTATGAAGGGAAATCTGTGGTGTGAAAGTGTTTATGGCGAAGGCTCGGAATTTATCTTTACGTTAAATCAGAAGATTGTTGATGACAGTGCTCTTGGAGTGTTTATAGAGCATGACGAGAGCAAGACCAGCGGACCGTATGTTCCTAAATTTATTGCGCCGGATGCGGATATTCTTGTAGTAGATGATACTCCGATGAATCTTAACGTAATAAAGGGACTTTTAAAGGCAACGAAAGTTTTTGTGACCACAGCAGATAATGGTCAGGAAGCGATAGATAAGATAAGAGATAATCATTTTGATGTCGTGCTCTTAGACCATATGATGCCCGGTATGGATGGAATAGAGACACTTGCAGTCATCCGCGAGTTTGCGCCTGACCTTCCTGTGTACGCGCTTACAGCTAATGCGGCAGCAGGAGAAGAGTTCTATAAATCCAAGGGCTTTAACGGTTATCTGTCAAAGCCTGTTGACTGTGAAACACTTGAAAAAACTATAATGAAGCACTTACCGGAGAGTATGATGGAGAAACCAACTGAGGATGATGTCGCGGAAGAACTTACAGAACTACCGGAGGATATGCTTTGGATAAATGAAGTGGAAGGCTTAAATGTTGACGAAGGAATACAGAACTCCGGAGGAGTATCCAATTATATCTTCTCGTTAGATCTTTTCCTGAATACTATAGATGAAAATTATAAGGTCATAAAAGATGCCTTCGACAGCGAGAATATAAGACTATTTACTATCAAGGTGCATGCTTTAAAGAGTTCGGCGCGTATTATAGGGGCCGGCGCTTTATCTGAATTTGCCGCAAGACTTGAAGAAGCAGGTAACGATAAGAACGTAGACTTTATCAAAGAAAATGTTGATGCTCTTTTGGAGCAGTATCTAAAATATAAGGAAAAGCTTTCCAGACTTGTAGCGAATGCTGCTCCTGAGCAGACAAAGGGAATGATTCCTGAAGATGAACTAAAGGATGCTTATGATGCTTTACATGATCTTATACCGCAGATGGATTATGACGCGGTGGAAATGATCATGAACAGCCTTGCAGAATATACACTTCCGGAAAAAGATGCGGAAGTAATGAATGAATTAAATAAAATGATGAAACGATTTGATTGGGAAGGAATGGAAACACTGATCAATAATTGCTAAGGAAAGGCATGACTATGAATAACTTATTGTTCAAGAAAAAAATGGTATTTACGGGTGGAAAAGAAACATTCATATTGCGTGCGCTCATGGATAAGGTAAAAGCTTCGCAGATTGACTGCAAGTTTGTGCCTTTCAATGTGGACGACATTAATACTGCGATGGAGGATGTATCGCTTTTGGCGATATATATGGATGAAACAATTAAGCTAAAGGAAGACATCCTTCACTTCCTTGTTGATAGTCTTGAGGAAAAAAGCGGAAAGCTTATTCTTATAGGAGAACAGATAGACTTAAATTACGTTACCGGGCTTGTAACTGATGAAATCATCTATAAGACTTTTTCAAGACCGGTAAACAATGAAGATTTTGTTTCGTCTATTAATGACTATTTTAACAAGTCTGATTCGGGAGAATTTAAGAAAAGTATTCTGATCGTTGATGATGATCCCCATTATCTTACAATTGTAAGGCAATGGCTTAAGAACGATTATAAAGTGGCTATGGCAAATTCGGGGCTTCAGGCAATAAAGTATCTTGGAAAGAATAAGGTTGACCTAATTTTGCTGGACAATGAGATGCCGGTAACAAGCGGACCACAGGTTCTTGAAATGCTTAGAAGTGATGCAGAGACCAGCAGTATTCCGGTAATCTTTTTGACCGGAAAGAGTGATAAGGAAAGCGTTATGGCGGTAGTATCGCTAAGACCTGAGGGGTATTTCCTTAAAAATATCCAAAAGGATGAGCTTTTGGAAAAATTGAAGGAGTTTTTTGTGCTTAATAGCGTCAAGGGGTAAAGATAAATGTTTGATTTTATCAGGACTTACCAATTGGATATCATGCTTTCGCTCTCGGCAGCCTGCTTTTCGTTTGCGCTACTTCTTTTGTTTACAAAGGTAATCGAAAGAAAGAGAAGACTGATTCTTATCAACATGGAATGCATAGCAGGGTTCTTACTGCTTTTTGACCGTATGGCGTACGTTTTTTCGGGAGATGTTTCCAGGACAGCATATGTTATGGTCAGAGTCAGTAATTTTGCGGTTTTTTTCTTTACTTCAGGAATAGTTTTTGGTTTTAATCTGTATCTGATGAACCTTTTGATGGAAAACAGTGAGGTGCGAAGGATACCGGTAAGGATCAAGTTTGTGACTATAGGCTCTTTATTAGGTATGCTCCTTGTGATTGTTTCACAATTTACCGGTTTTATTTATAGTTTTGATGAGTACAATGTTTATCATAGGGGTAGTGGCTTTTTGATAAGTTATATTATTCCGATCGTTTGCCCATTGATACAGTATACAGTTATTAGGCAATACAAAAAGAAGTTTAGAAGTCTGATCTATCTGTCTCTTGTTTTATACATCTATGTGCCAATAATAATGGGCATAGTCCAGATTTTTCAATACGGAGTATCGATAGTGAATATGGCGATGGCTTGTGTTTCATTATCGTTATATATCTTTACCTATCTTGATATTAATGCTGAAGTTGTCCGTGCTCACCAGATTGAAATCGGAGAACTCAAAGAGGGTGAGATGCGTCTTAAGCGCCTTTTTGACCAGACTGCAGAGGCGTTTGTGAAGGTTGTTGAAAAGAAAGATATTAGTAAAAAGGGGCATTCTACAAAGGTCGCAAATCTTGCAAGAAAAATTGCAGAGCGTTCCGGAAAAGATCCGGAAAAATGTGAAGAAGTATACTATGCGGCACTCCTTCATGAGATAGGGGTAATAGGAATTCCTGACAGCATTATTGAAAAGGAAGGGGAATATACTAAGGAAGAGTTAGCTATCGTAAAAAAGAAATCTATTATCGGAGGTGACATACTTTCCGGTATTTTGGAATATCCATATATTAAAGAAGGTGTAAAGTATTACAACGAAAAATATGATGGAAGTGGCTACCCGGAGGGCTTAAAGGGTGAAGAAATTCCGGATGCGGCAAGAATTATAGCTGTGGCAGATGCATTTGCCACAATGACAACTGCGCGAAAATATCACGAGGCGCTGCCGTATCTTATCGTAAGGGAAGAGTTTATTGAAGCTCAAGGGACTTTATATGATCCGGAGTATGCTCAGATCATGGTGCAGATAATCGATGAAGAGAGCAGGCAGCAGATTACAGACGATACAATAGAAAAAGAGCTTGTATGTAATAAGTATAAGGATGCGGTTACTCATGGCATTCATTTTGTTGATGCAATCACAGAAATATCCTTTACATGTAAAGAAAATGAACTGAAAAGCGGACAGTTTTCGGCGCCGTCCATTATACTATTTGATTCTTTTGATGGGCACTTTCACGATAATCCAAAGGCTATTGATGCCTTTCATTACCAGGAATATGGAGAAGTATGGTTTGATGGGCATTATGTCACAGGAGATGTAAGAAATATGGAGGTTAAACTTGCAGAAGATGCAGGTGATGAGCTTGCACAGGGCAAAAATGCCTATAAGATAAGCACTGTTAAGTTAGATGACCATATGCAGATTATCATGAAGAGCAAACATGGTGAATTTGAGGTGCTGGTTGCTCTTTCTGACAATACAAAAGAAGCCTATTTAGCGCTTACCGGTGAAAATTGTACAGTTCAGGATATTAATGTTATTGACACCGGAAAGAAGATCAGTGAAGCAGATATAGAAAGAATCGCTGATAGGATAAGCTTTATAGACCGCATAGAGTCGGATGTAAAGAATGTTCAGGTAGATAAATACCGTTCAGCGCATACCAATGGAATAAAGATCAAGAACACAATGAGGATCAATTTCCATTCGATGACGCTTCCACTTGCCGGATTGGTATGGCATTGCCCATATATCGTACTCTTTTACTCTGAGGATGGAAAAGTTGGTGGCGAAGGATACAAGGAGTATGCAGTTATAAAGATCAATGGTGAGATTGAAGGGGATGACCCTGCCGCCCACAACAGCTTTTCTATGAAGAAAAAAGAGGCTTTTCCCGGTTGGGATAAGTGGAAGGAGATTTGCAAAGAGGGCATTGAGTGCAAAGTGCTTATAAATAAAAAGGGGAATAAAGTCTATACTGAGACGGAGAATCTTGGAATTGCGATAGAAAACACGACCACGATAAATGATGACAATACTGAGGTTTATGTTGCGCTGACCGGAGATATAGTTGCACTGACAGATATCAGAGTGAATGATTATTAACTTTTTATGGAAAATTAGAATCAGTTATGTTACCATGTGCTTTGGCTTAAATGTATTATTGATGTTGAAAAGGAAAAATGTAGATGAAATTTTACGTAGATTTTGATGATTGTCTGTGTGAAACAGCCAAAGCATTTACAGGAATTGCTTCAAGACTTTTTAGGAAAAACGTTCCCTATGAAGAGGTACGTTTTTTTAATCTTCAGAAGTCTTTTGGTCTTACAGATGATGAATATGAACAGCTGATGCTTGAGGGACATCGTCCGGAAGTGCTTCTTTCTTATGAGGAGACACCCGGCGCATCTGCTGTGCTCAATGAACTTATTGATAAAGGACATGAGGTTTCTATTATAACCGGGCGTCCCTCCAGCGCTTATGAACCATCCCGCAGATGGCTCGATGAACATAATCTTGAGCGTGTTAAGCTTTATTGCCTTAATAAGTATGGAAGAGATTCCTTTATAAAGAACAGCGAGTTTAACTTGGAACTTGAAGACTATTATAAGATGAAATTCGATTATGCTATTGAGGATTCACCAATGGCTTTCAAGTTTTTTGACCATCTTCCTGATATGAAGGTCATGGTTTATAACAGACCCTGGAATCAGGATTGTGAACTCCCCGGGGAGAATTATACACGCTGTATGAGTTGGGAGAAGATAAGGGAACTTGTAGACTGATTTTATTGAAGTTTGAGGGTACGAGTACATGGATCAACTTATGGATTTCATTTGTATTATGTGAGAAAATGCCTGCTTATGGATAAAGAGAAAAAACTGATCGCATTCATGGGTGGAATGATTGACCAGGAAAAAAACAGCAATTTCATACGAGAGCTGGAAAAAGAAGGGCGTAAACAGGGATTTTTTATTCTGGCGTTTAGTTTTTCTGAAACTACTGTCTGGGATCAGGATAGGGATAATTGTGAGCTAAAGCTTATAGAACTTTGTGGACATCTTGATATAAAGGCTATTATAGTGCAGCTTGAATTTATCAAAAATGATTATCTGGTTGTGGCTATAAATGAACTAGGCAGAAGAAAAGGGATACCTGTTATTGCCATGGAGAAGTATCTTCCCAAAAGGATTAACGTTTCCATGTGCTATAAGGAGAGTTTCAAGGCGATTGTCAGGCACGTTATAGACGTTCATTCCTGCCGCAGGATAAATATGATTGCGGGACCCAAGGGAGATCATTTTTCTGAGGAGAGAATCTGTGCCTATAAAGAGGTACTTGCTGAAAATGATATTCCTTTTGAGGAAAATCGGCTTTTATATGGAGAATTTTGGGACAGGCCTGCCAGAGCTGCAACGAAGAGCTTTATCCAGTCAGGGGATGAGTTTGATGCAATAGTATGTGCTAATGATAACATGGCCATTGCATGTGTGGATGAATTGATATCACATGGCATAAAGGTTCCTGAAGATGTGATTGTTACAGGGTTTGACGGAATAAAGAGCGGCCTCTACAACGTACCATCCATAACTACTGTGGCTCCGGATTACGCGGATGAGGCAGAGATGGTCATAAGGCTCATTAAGGAATGCACTGATCTTAAGGAAGAGTCCTATCATGATGTGGATTTTGTCCTTAAGCTCAGGGAGTCTTGTGGATGTAGAAGGTCCGGGGATATTCTTGCGCCAAAAGATATTATGGTTCTTTCAGCCGGTTATTACGATGTAAACTGGGCAGTAAACAGTATTAATAGTCTTATGTCACAGGCCGCAGTTCTGGAATCTGTCTGCGAACTTTCAAGGATAATAACACAGACTTTGTGGATATGGGACAGGCAATTTCAGTTTGTAGGTGTTTTTTCAGATCTTCTGGCACCTGAAATAGAGGGCATTGATAAGCATAGATACACGACACTTTTCAGATGTGAAGACGGTGAGAGAACAGGCATCGGAAGTTCTTACGATGAGCCGGAATTTATTCCGGGGTTTAATGATATTGTAAATAACAGTAATTACAGCCTTTTGCTCATTCGTCTTTTGCATACGGGAAATCAGGTTTTCGGATACCTTGTGTGTGGATCTGAGGCCACCAAGAACAGGGATGTGCGAAGGTGTGAGGAGTTTGGCATGTTTCTTTCCTCTGCGATTAATGCTGTGGTAACGAACAGAAAGCTCGCTGACATAAGGAATGAGATAGCGCAAAACTCTATAATTGATTATCTTACGGGGATATACAACAGACGCGGCTTTTTGGCAGAAGTAAAGAAGATAATCGAGAATACAGACAATTATGGTAAGTATCTGACCATCTTTTCAATTGATATGGATAAACTGAAGTATATAAATGATATGTTTGGTCATGCACAGGGGGATTTTGCTATTCAGAACATGGCAGAGGCGGTCAAACATCTGGCTTCAAGAAATGGTATCTGCGCAAGGTATGGCGGTGATGAGTTTGCCTGCGCTCTTTTGACCGATATGGAGATCTATCTGTCGGCTGATACGGTGAGAAGCAGAATTGAAAATGTACTTCAGCAAAAGGAAGCTGTAAGAAAAAAGGAGTATGAAATTACTGCAAGTATCGGAAGCGCCACCGGTGTGATAAATGAGTCTCTGGATTTTCAGTCGCTCTTTGACCGGGCTGACGAAGCAATGTATGCAGATAAGAAGGCAAGAAAGGCTGCAAGGCAATAAGAGGGGAAGTAATTTGTGATACGTATTGGCATTGTTGATGATGACATGGATTCCCGTAAGCGCCTAAAGCAGGAAATTGAAGAATACGCTGCGGAAAACATACTTAAATATGAACTCCAGGAATATGAGAGTGCGCATGCATTCCTCGATGGCGGTGAACAAGGCTTTGACATGCTCTTTTTGGATATAGATATGCCCGGTATGTCAGGGATGGAACTTGCAGAGAAGATTCGCGAGACTGACCATGAGGTGGTCATCATATTTTGCACCAATCTGCAGCAGTTTGCCATCAATGGTTATACTGTAGGAGCGCTTGGATTTATGGTAAAGCCTGTTCAGACCTATATCCTGAACCTGACCATGGACAGGGCTCTTACTGCAATACAAAAGAATCTTAGTCGTCATAAAAAAGAGGCTGATACGACATTTGTGCTTAAGGATGGCACTATTTCAAGGATTGTGAATGCATCGAACATAGACTATGTTGAAGTTCGTCAGCATTACCTTTTATATAATGTGAAGGACAGCACCACTGGTGCCAGGATTGTAATTAAAAACAGAGGAACCATGCAGGATGCGGTAGAGAGGCTATCGCCCTATGGCTTTTGGAGATGCTCATCCAGTTTTTTGGTGAATATAAAAAGTGTGACAGCGGTCAGTCGTATGAACGTCTATATAGGGGAGGAACTTCTTCCTATAGGACGCACTTTCAAGGAGTCCTTTATGGACGCATTTTCAAGATATCTGGCTAAGAAGGGATGGGAAGATCCATGTCAATAATGGAGTATATTTTTGCCAGGCAGGTGCCGGTTGGAATGTTCTTTGCGGCATTGTTGTTCATGCCCTGGGGACATAAGAGAGATAATTTTTTACCTAAATTTGTGATTGGAATAATCTCATTTTTTGCGGTAGCTGAAATTTGCGAAGTATTTAGTGTCGAGAGCAAGATTCGACTTTTGATTTATACAGTTCTCATATTTGCGCTGATATGGATATGCTTTGAATGTACGATAATCCATACGATTTTTTATACAACCTGTTCTTATGCAATTCAGCATATTTCAAGCAAACTCACCTATATGTTGGTTGTGCCTGTTTCGATGAAAAGAAATCTGACAGGCTACGGTTTTGCTATCACATCGCTTCTTCTGGTTTCTATTCTGATCGCGGTGGTCGTTTTCTTTAAATATACGAGACCTTACTATAAAAAGGGAGACCTGCAGTTTGACAATGTCAGAATTGTAGTGTACTCCGGGGTATTCCTGGTGGCGGCGGTATATTTAAGTTCTCTGCTTGAAAGCGGTTTTCCTCAAAACTCGGAATCTTATCTTACAAGTTATTTGTGCCTCAATGCCTTTTGTATTCTATTTGCCCTTGCAATCCTGGCATTGGAATTTTCGAATTTTAATGTTAAACAGCTTGAGCAGGAAAATCAGATACTGGCGCAGCTTCTTGAGTCTGATAAAGAGCAGTATGAGCAGGCCAAAAGGGATATGGAAATAATCAATATCCGTTATCATGACATTAAACAGCAGTACACAAAAGCTTCTGATGAAGAGCGAAGTAAGCTTGAAGAAGAGATGGCCGAGCTTAATCTTAGATATTTTACCGGCAATAAAGCGGTTGATATCACGCTTACCCAGAAGTCAGCGAAATGTAATGAGGCCGGAATACAGCTGATATGTTCCGCTGATGCAGGGTGCCTTGAGCATATCAAGCATTATCATATCTATTCAATGCTTGGAAATGCTCTGGATAATGCCATAGAATGTCTGGAACAGGTGTCGGATCCTGCCAAAAAAGTTATAGTCCTTGATATACATAAAGAGAAGAACATGGCTGTTATAAGAGTTGAAAACTATACGCCAAACAGGCCAAAGTATGAAAACGGCAGCCTTGTTACCACTAAGCCTGATGAGAAGGAACATGGCTATGGTGTAAAAAGTATACAAAACACAGCAGAGATTTATGGTGGAAATGCACATATATTTGTTGAAAATGAAATATTCTACCTGCTAATAACCCTTCCTTCTAGTGAAAATATTACAGTAGAATAAGTGCTATTTGATAAAAAAGGAGTCGATTTGGATGTAAAAAATCCATTTCGATTTCTTTTTTTTGTGTAAATTATGACCTGGTTTTATACAATTATGCCATTTTGTTGAATTGTAAAATGCACTTCGGTTAGTATTTAGTAGTATTCACGAAATGCATTTCCAAGTGTGGGTGGTGCACAACCTTATATATGGGAGAGAGCATTTTTGACGATTATTTGAGGAAAGATGGGGTTAAGGATGAAAAAGAAAAGTTCTAACAAGTCAGGGCTTTGGCTCGGACTTGCAGGTTCTGCAGTTCTTTTATCAAATCTTGTTTATACAGGAACTGCAATTGCCTTCCAGCAAGAAGGTGAGATCAACCACGCACTAGGTATTGAAGGCTCCGGTGCCACATATGGTGGAACTGAGTTCTCAGAAGACGGAACACTTACAGATGACAGCTACTCTAAATATATCAAGGCAGCTTATGAATTTTGTGAACAGGAAGAGGCAGAGGGAAGCGTTCTTCTTTATAACAAAAACAATGCGCTTCCATTATCAGATTCTGAGCGCAATGTAACTGCTTTTGGACGCGGAAGCATTGATCCTGTATTCCGTAGTACAGCAGGTGGCTCTTCAACAAACAAAGAATTTCAGCAGACTCCTGTTGATGCACTTAAGGGAGCAGGTTTTAACGTAAACCAGACAGTTCTTGATGCTTACAATGCAGCGCCTGTAACAGAGGCAAGAAGCGTATCAAGTGTGGGAGAATACGATTCTTCTATTTTTACATCTGCATTGGAAAAATCATATGCATCCTATGGTGATGTAGCTTTTGTAACTCTTTCCCGTTTTGCTACAGAAGGAAACGACCTTGCAATGACTAACGACAAGGGCAAGAGAATGCTTGAACTTGATGACAATGAGAAGGCAATCTTCAAGAGCATCAAGGATTCAGGTAAATTTAACAAGACAGTAGTTCTTTTAAACTCTGTTTTTGCTTTAGAGATGGATTGGCTTGAAGAATATGATGTAGATGCAGTTCTCTGGGTTGGAAATCCCGGTTTCTATGGTATGCCGGGCGCTATCAGAGTAGTGACAGGTGAAGTTAATCCTTCCGGTCATACAACTGCAACATTTGCAGCTAATTCACTTTCAGCTCCTTCAGCTGAAAACTTCGGACTTCACAAGTATGATTATGGCACTTATGCACCTCGTGAAGCCGGTGAAAATTTCGTAAGTTATAACGAGGGTATTTATGTAGGTTACAGATACTATGAAACTCGTTATGAAGATACAGTACTCGGCCAGGGAAATGCTGATTCAGCTGCAGGCGCTAAGGCTTCTGCATCAGGTTGGAACTATGCTGATGAAGTATGCTTCCCATTTGGATATGGTCTTTCATATACAACATATGATTACCATATGGACAATTTTGAATATGATGAGGCTTCAGATACATTTAAAGCCACTGTAACAGTCAGCAACACAGGCGCCATGGATGGTAAGGCATCAGTTCAGCTCTATGGACAGTCTCCATATACAGAATATGATGTGATGAACGGCGTTGAGAAGTCTTCCATTCAGCTTCTTGGTTATGACAAGATAGATGTAGCTGCAGGAACATCAGAGACTGTTGAGATCGATGTACCTGGCTACTTCATCGCTTCTTATGACAGAATCGGCGCAAAGGGATACATTCTTGATGCAGGTGATTATTACTTTGCAGTTGGTAATGGCGCGCATGATGCTCTTAACAACGTGCTTGCACTTAAATGCGGCGCTGATGTGGAAGGAAAGCTTACAGATGAAGCAGGAAATGTAGTAGCAGGAAACACTGAGGCTGCTGCAAAGTGGACAGCTCCTAATACAGAAGTTGATACAGCAAAGTATAGCAAATCCCGCTACAATAGCGATGTAACAGTTACTAATACATTTGATGATGCAGATGTAAACTATTGGGTTGATGACAATGAGAAGATCACATATCTTTCTCGTTCAGACTGGGATGCTACATATCCAACAACTTTGGAAAAAATCACAGTAAACAGTAAGCTTTATGACGGACTCAACATGCAGACATACGTTAAGGCTGCTGATGCCAAGCACGTTTCAGACTTTAAACTTGGAGTAAAACTTGATAAGAAGATCGATTTCATCGATATGAAGGGTGTTGCATTTGACGATCCTAAGTGGGATGACTTCTTATCTCAGCTTACATTGTCTGAGCTTCTTATCAATATGGGTGATTCAAAGGGAATCAAAGCAGTTAAGGCTGTAAATAAACCAGGATGCACAATCGTTGATGGACCTGAAGGTATGAATGGTCAGTTTAAGTACGGAGACCGTCGTAACTGCACAGGATGGGCAACACTTCCTATCGTGGGCGCTACATGGGATCATGATGTACAGACAAGATTTGGTCAGATGTACGGCGAAGATGCGCTTTATGCTTCTATCCCGATTGCGTATGCACCTGGTGCAGACACACTTCGTTCCCCATATTCAGGACGTACTTCAGAGTATTTCTCAGAAGACGGCGTACTCAGCTACTATGCGGCAAAGAATGTATCTCATGGTATGAGAACAAAGGGCCTTATCGGAACAGTTAAGCACTTCTTCTTAAATGAACAGGAAGCAGGAAGACAGGGTATCTCTACATATGCTAACGAACAGGCTATCCGTGAGATTTACATGAGAGCATTCGAAGGTTCACTTGCTGAGGGCGATTCTCTTGGTGTTATGACTGCTTACAACCGTATCGGTGTTATGTATGCAGCAGCAAGCCAGGGTATTCAGCACATCCTTCGTGATGAGTGGAAATATGATGGATATATAATCGATGATGCTCTTACAGCATCTGCTTATTCTTCAGCTCCTGAAATGCTCATGGCAGGTAACAACATCTTCTGTCTTGATACAGCAAGACCTACTGCAATTGAAAAACTGATCAATGATACTGACGATGGAGATCTCCTTCAGAAAGTTCTTGATTCTAACCGCTATATGTACTACATCATGCTCAAGTCCTCAATGGGTGGCGCAGATGCAGAAGAAATCGTTGTTTCTGACGCAGCACCATGGTGGCAGATTCTTTTGAGGGTTCTTGATGTAACAGTTATTGCTCTTTTGGTTGCTGCAATTGTTATGTATGTACTTCACACATATACAAAGGTATTCTCAAAAGAAACTGTAGGCGCTTTAGGAAAACAGAATTAATGGAGGTGGAATCGATGCTGGAACGCTTAAAAAATAAAGCCATTGGCAGCTACTTCTGCCTGGCAGCTGCGCTGGTTGCGCTTGTTACTGGGATTTGCTTTTTGATGACTCAGGAGGTGGCAGCACCTCTTGGTCACACAGGCACTATGCCCGGAGTGGTACTTCTTGTTGGTGCCGTTATTTCAATAGTAATGTTTTTTGTGCCTGTACGCTTTGGCGCTTTTATCCAGGCAGTTATTTACAACGTAGCTCTTTATCTTGTAGTAGTACAGCTTTATTTCGTATTTGCTGATGTTATCAACCATGTAACATTTGCTGGTGGAAATCCAACACTCTGCGTATTTTACATGGCAGGCACATTTGTTGCAGCACTTCTTTGTGTAATTGCCTGCTTTATGAAGCAGACAAAGGTTGAGGAAGAAGTTAAGCCTGCTAAGGATTTTGCTACAGGCGGAGTTCTTGCAGCTATTGCATGTGCAGCAATCTTCGGACTTTCATTCGTAGATGTGGCTCCTGCAACAGAAGTCCTTGCAAGCTCATCAGATGTTGAAGATCCATATAGCATGAATCTTTCAGATAACAGTTTTGCAGGTAAGTCTATCGAAGAACTGGCAGCTATTTCACGTGATGACTGGGAAGCTAAGGAAGCAAACGGGGAGATTGCTTACTTCTTTGAAGGTCAGTACACAGAAGGATTCAGCACAATCGTTGATCCTGCATGCCTTGATATGTATTGCGCAGTAGATGGTTCTATGTACGGTACATTCTCAGGTCCTACTACTTCAGTTGGTGGCGGTCAGGTAATGTATGTATATGGATACTGGTACAACCATGATGAAAACGGAGACAGAAACTTCGTAGTTCATATCACCGGAACCCAGGATTCTACAGGTGCTACACGCGCAGTAAATGTTGAAGGCGGTGAAGATGCTGATGTATTTATCTTTGATACAGAGCATGGCGATTATACACTTGAGGCAAGCTTAAGCTTTGGTCTTTCAGGCGGTATGTTCACACGTAATATCAATATTTACGGTATGCCTTATGCTGCTGCACAGAGCATTGCAATCGATTCTTCAAAGCTTCGCACTTTCTACACAGGCGATGCGTTTGATGCAGGTGAACTTGTTGTTACAGCAGTTCGCGCTAATGGTTCTGAAGAATCTATCTGGAATGGCCGTCTTAACTATGACGGATTCGATTCAGCAACAACAGGCACTAAGAAAGTTACAGGTTCATTCCTTGGCCAGTCTCAGGAATTCGAGGTTAAGGTTGAACAGCTTGTTACAGAGAGCTTTGCGGGTTCTTATGAGTTTGGGGCAGGTGAGTCAACTGTTGCTGCTGATGCAATCCTTTTGATTGATTACTCACATAAAACTATTACAATCGCAGCTTTAGATGGTTCAGCTGCTATCACAGGCACAATCGTTAATGCAACAGATAGTGCAGTTACTGCAACGCTTAACGGAAGCCAGCCTGTTGAGATTGCGCTTTCTGAAGAGGAAGGAGTAAAGAGTGCAGTGATTCCTGCTCATGATGAAGTTGTTATAGGATGGACTGCAACTACAACATATTCAATTGGTGAGTGCAGCTTTACTTTGCAGTAATATTTTTCTTCACTAAAAATATGATAAAAGATGGATGCTTTTCCTTGTGTGAGGGGAGGCATCTTTCTTTTATGTTCAGAGGAAATTCGCGAGATAGTCGGGAGGGGCTATTTTTATATTTATGATGCAAAGGTCAAAAGTGATGCCACAGATTGTTCATTAAAACATTTAGATTTACGCGTGTCTTGGCGTATAATTAATATGTATCTGCCAGATTATTTTTTAATAAAGAGATAATAAATATACCTCTATGAAGTTGTTTTATGAATACTTGATTGAGCATTCAAAAGAATATTCCGAGAAAACAGCTGCTTTGGACAGCTTTGGGAGTATGACTTATAAAGAGCTTATGGGAATAAGTGCGTCACTTGCTCATAAGCTTATTGCGCTTGGAATCAAACAACAAGATACAGTGGCGATTTATGTTCCGTATAGAAAAGAAGTGATTCCGGGGATAATTGCAGTTTTATGTGCTGGTGGCATTTATGTTCCCTTTGACGATGAATATCCGGTAAAGAGACTGGAATACATTCTGGAAGATGCAGATATTAAGGCTGTTTTGACCACAAGACAGCTTTGGGAGAAAAAGAAGCTTGGTTTTCCGGAGAGTAAAGTCATTTTTATTGATGAGATAGAGACGATTGATGAAATGCCCTTCTGCAGCGGGGAGATTTCCATAGATTCTCCTGCCATGCTGCTATACACTTCCGGAACAACGGGAAAACCTAAGGGAGTTCTTCATACACAGGGCATGCTTCTACACATGACGGAGTATATCAAGAGTTATGAAGGGCTGGAACTAAATCAAGATACCAGGTGTGGTATTATGTCAGGATTTTCTTTTATTGCCACTCAGACGTTTCTTATGGGGACAATATTACATGGTGGAACAGTATGTATTGCCCCGGATGAGGCAAAAAAGGATATGGGGTATCTCTATGATTTTCTGCAAAAAGAAAAGATAACTCATATTTTCATGCCATCATCCCTTGCGGTAATTTTTGTTGAAGATTATGACCTTGACGGTATTTGTATTTTTACCGGGGGAGAGAAACTTAAGAATTTCAGGCCGTTATCTAAGAACGGTTTTTTGATTAATTCATACGGATGCACAGAAACAGGAGGAATTCTTTCCAGAAAAGCATTCGGTGGTGAAGAGAGCATGTCTGTCGGCGCTCCATCATCCTATACAAAAACGCTGATTGTTGATGAAGTGCTTAATTCTGTCAAAGCAGGGGAGGCGGGAGAGCTTCTTATTTCTACTGATTATATGGCAAAGGGATATTATAAACAGCCGGAGCTTGGTAAAGAGAAGTGGGCTGAACTTGATGGGAAGATATGGTTTCGCACAGGAGACAGAGCATTCTTTTTGCCAGACGGGAATATAGAACTTCTCGGACGAATCGACAACATGGTCAAGCTCAGGGGCTACAGAATTGAGACGGGAGAAGTGGAGAATAGGATTGCCAATGCGGCTGTAAAATTAGAGATAAACGCGCTCAGGCAGGTGGCGGTTGTAGTAAGAAATATCTATGGAACTGAGCATCTTTGCTGCTACTATGAGTCAGAAAAAGAGATTGATGCAGCGCCTTTTAAGGCTGAAATCTCACAGTATCTTCCACACTATATGATTCCCGATATCTGGGTGAGAATGGATGCTTTTCCAAGAAATGCCAATGGGAAGATTCTGAGAAAAGAGCTTCCGAAACCAAAGCAAAAGCGAATTATTAATGGCGTTCCTGATAGCGAAGTAATGGCACGGGTTATTTATACAGCTGAGGATACACTTGGCACGGATTTCTTTATCGGTGTGGGTGATAAATTTACTGAGATTGGCGGCAACTCCATATCTGCCATGGATTATTCAATGCGGCTTCGCAAACAGGGCATTAAGATAAGTGGAGCTGATATCCTAAGTCTTGATAATTTCAAAGAGATTGCAGATAAGGCTAAAGTGGCCTATGAGCAGCTTTGGTCCGCGGAAGAATACGAAGCAATACGCAGGGATTTTTTTGAGAGAGGCGAAAATATAGAAAAGGTATTGCCGATATCTCCAAGACAGGATGACATTCTCTTTAACCAGCTTTTTTATCCGGATCGCAGTGACTATATGAATGCACTCATGCTGCAGGTTGATAGCATTATTTCACCGGAGCATCTAAGGGAAGCGCTGGATATTGTTGCAAAAGAAAACGAAGAACTTAGGTCAGCTATTGTGTATCGCAAGGTATTATCGGTCATACAGCAGGTTATCACCGATAGAAGAATTCCTATGGAGCTCATCAGTATGGACACCTTTGACAGGGAAGAAAGAGATAAATTGCGTGCAAAATTCCTTCATGAGCCTTTTGATCCGCAGTATAGCAGTATGATGAAAGTGGTCCTTGTTCATAGTAATGAATCCGGAAGGAAAATTAGCTTTCTGTATATTCTTTCTTATCAGCTGGCCGTTGAAAAAAAGAAACTTAAAAGTTATGTGGCGCGCCTTATGGAGCTTCTCTTGGAATACTACCCGTCAGATAAATCTATAAGCGATTGGATATATCTGATGGGGAATGATTTCAGCAGTAAAGGTCATGCAAAGAAGCCGTATGTTGGAGAAACTTCGGCTGATGTATATGGATTTTCTAGGGGGAACAGTATTGTTACAAAGAGTGTTCCTGATATAAGAATATATTCAGAAAACAGCGGGCCGAAACTGGTATTTATTCATACAGCTAATTCGGATGGGGGCGTTTATTACAGATTAGCAGACAGAATCAGAGATGTTTTTTCTTTTGCCGTAATCGAACCTTATAATCTGTACCATCATGAAAATCCTGTCTACGGGATTAAGAATATTGCTGCTAAATACATTCAAACATTAAAAGAGTATCAGCCACAGGGTCCGTATATACTTGGCGGGTGGTGCTATGGAGGCATCGTGGCCCACGAAATGGCCTGCCAGCTCGAAAGCGCGGGAGATGAGATAAGCCATCTTATTATGCTGGATTCCCATGCAATCTCAAATGAGGAAATCCAAAAAAAGAGCAAAAGTATGTTTAATGAAATCAGCAGAGATTACTATGAAACGTGCCCACTATTCGAAGAAATCAGAGAAAACGGCATGCTGGACGTATTGATTGACAACGCAGCTCATGTCTCTGATGATCTTCTTCACCATAAACCTTCTTTTTTTAACGGCAATGTCATCTATTTTAAGCCGGATCAGATACCTGCCGGCATAACCGGTGCGAACTACAGATACTGGACCTATATGATGGGCTACGAAGCAGGAAATTATGAGAACTACTGCAACATAGACAAACTTACAATCATCCATACTCCCCAGGAACATGATCTTATGATGGATGAGCCATCGCTTGATGTTATAGTTCCGGGGATATGTATGAAAGTGAGGCGAGGACTAATTTGGAAATGTTAATAGATGTAAAAACAGAGAATCTAATAATAGTTTGACGAGGGAAAAATGTACCTTTAAAATATAATTTACTTTACATTGGAATCCTATCGTGATACTATACTTAAGCAGTTTCTTCATGAAAGGATTCAGGCATTTCGCCAGATTATTCCCATGTGTGTACAGATTATAATGTAGTTTGGTTACAGTTTTGTATTCTTTTTACGTTCATGGCAGTATTCTAATTTCTTATCCGACATGTGGAAATTGTAATCTATATTTCACAAAGAGGAGAAAAAATGGAAGAACAAAAGAATAATCCATTATATTCTGACACAGCATATGATGATGCTTTCAGAACCATGGAAACAGTATGCGATGATCTCGTGATACCCTTTGTTAACCTGATGTTTGAAGAAAAATATGATTCAACAGCGGTTATCAAGAGACTACGCAATGAACATTTTGTAGAACATGAGGACGAAGCAACTGATAAAAGAATTACTGATTCGTTTTTTGAAATCATATGGCATGGTATAACAAAAAGATATCATCTGGAATGTGAGAGTAAAAAGTACAGTGACGAGATACTCATAAGAATTTTTGAGTATTCGTCGCAGATTGCTAAGGAAAACAACGAAAGTAGTAGCTATAAAGTGAGATTCAATTTTCCTAACTCAGGTCTGTTGCTTCTTAAAAAGGCAGATAATGCACCTGACAAAGCAATTATAGAACTTGATATGCCTGGAGGTAAGACAGTTTCTTACAATGTACCTTTAGTAAAAATGTCAGATTTTACTGAGGATGACATTTTTGATAAGGAAGTGTATATGCTTTTACCATTTTTGATATTCAATTATGAAGAAGAACTCAAGGACGTTAATGACAGTGAGGAACGTCTTGAAGCATTTTTTGAAAAGTATAAAAATATCTATGATAGACTTGATGAGGAGCTTGAAAGTGGCAACTTGTCGCGACTTAAAATGTACCCTATAAGGTGGACATTTAAGACAAAGGGAATAAAAGTTCAGTCTGCATCAAACGATGTTATGATGAACTGTAAAACTGCTTGATGGATCCACATTTACATACAATGTCAAAGGGGTAAAATCCCTGATTCTGGACAACTGGATGAGGGGAATGATTCTGGACAATGGACATTGTATAGAAGGTAAAAACCCATATTTGTGTACAGACTAAGCATGTATACAATCCCATTTCATGGACGGTAGAAACTTGTATGAAATCCAGTTGAATGGACACCTAAAGATGGTTTATTACAGCACAGAAATAAC
>NZ_FOKR01000041.1 GCF_900112195.1 Butyrivibrio sp. YAB3001 | reverse complement strand
ATTATACTACCTCCTTTGTTTTTGTGATAGTGTCTATGGTTTACAGAACCATATTTCAGCCCTCAAATTCGTATTACAATTACAAATTTAAAGGCTGAGTATAATCCTGCGAGGATCATCAATAATTAAGCCATCATATATATTCTGACTTCCGTTTTACAGATACTATGCGCACTTGTATCTTAAGCTACGGTACTTCATTAAATTGCATTTTGGGATAATGCTATGGCTTTTTTACGTTTCAGACTCCCAATCTAAAACGGGTTTTTACAATCTTCACCTATTACTTGAGGGAACTCTATGCGATTGATAACATAGGCGGCTGTTCTTTACATCCCTCTACTGCTGAGATGGTCAGTGTATTATCGCCCCACTGACAGGGCTTCGGTTTTCGTTTCTGAATTTTGTTATTAAAGTTAGAATCGGAAATCATAGGCATCACCTTCTTTCATTGTTTTTTAGACACAAACCTCAAACCACAATCCCGAATTGGAATTATGGTCTGAAATTCGAGCCTACAAAGCATTAGCAAGCTTTACAGCTTATGTACTCTGGATAGATGATTTTTTCAATTACAAGGTCAATAAGCATATTTAAAAGTTGCTCATGTTCTTCTCTTGTCACTTTGATTTTTTCAAAACGTTCTGTAATCTCAAGTTTATTATCTATTCTTCTAGTTAATCTTGAATATCGCTTGTATAAACATCTAGCATTGTTTTATCTCCTTTTTACTTTATGGCAAAAAATAACGTATAAACCGATGAAGGTTTATACGCCTTGTAATTGTGTTGATGATTATTCATTAGCATCTAAGTCTGTTAAATCCATTATCTCTAAAACCGTAACGCATAGAGATATAAGGCTTAAGATTAACAAGCATAGTTGTAATCCTGTGCCTAAAGATTTTGGCACTACTGTTAATTCTTTTGATACTTTTGAATTTTTAAGTATTTTGTGCATAGACAGAAATCCTCCTAATGTGTTATTATCTCAGTAGGGAAGGCTAGAACTGTATGGCTCTAGCCTATGGTTTAAAACATTGCTTTACTTGAGAATTATCCTAAGGATGAAGTCTACTATACGCACAATATAGCAGATAATCCTTAGGATTTTCTCATAATCAGGCTTTTTTAAACCATTCCTACTAGAGAAATTCATAAAGCACCTCCTTGAGATATGTTGGTAGTTGGCTATTTATAGCCCTACAGTTATAGTGATGTAGCCACTGATTTAAGCATAGTCCTTTGACAGGCTAGGCTTTTTACTTGCTCTTAAAGGTCGCAAGTTATACCTTGTATATAAGATGCTATTAGTGCTTTTTTGTAATAATCCTTATAAAGCTTTTTCTCAAGTTCTGTAAAGGTAAATCGTGCCTGTGCTTCTTCTGTAGCGTCTAATTCAGCAAGCTTTTCAGTCGCATTATTCTTAATGAGTTCAATGTCTTCGGAATAATCCTTGCCTGTAGCTTTTGCAACATTTTCAAGTGATTCTACAGCTGAATCTCTTTCAACGATAATTGCTTCTCTACGTACTTTTGTTGTTACAGTGAAAGCCTTTACTGTCATAAATTCTGATACTCTTTCAGTGAGTTCCTTTGAAGCCTTGAAAAAATCTACTTTTTTGTTGATGTTGGCATGATATAATCTCCTTCTGCGGTTTTACCGCTTGCAAATTTTATTTTGTGGCACTATTACCACAAGCAAGCACACAAACTAGGGTATAAATAGTTTGTGTGCTTAATCTAGTAATAGCTTAATTCAAGAAGTATCAAGAAGTATTGCGTCAGAGCCACTGAAGAAGTATAATATGTATGGGTAAAAGGGTGCTTAAAAAGCAAGCACCCAAAAAGAAATTAGTGTATCATATTTTTGATTAGCTCAATGGCGAGATTGACTAATCCTTGTATGCTTACAAGAAGAATAGCACGTATCAAATCTTTACGTGCTATTTCTTGTTATAGGCAAACAGGGAATCCCTGTAAAAGCGGATTCCCTAAAAATCTTATTGTGCCACTGTATAGAGATACAGTAGTAGTGTAGTTATCAGAATAACCAAATTGGTCAGAATTGTGGTTAACCCAACTGCTACATCTAACAGTGGCTTTTTTTCGCACTTTTTGCAGTGCCTAGATTTTTTATTTTTGCCCATAAAAACGCCCTTCAGCTTTCAACTCGACTGTTAGAATCGGCGCACTTTTTCGTTGATGCGCTTACGACCTGCCTACGAAATATTTTTCTCCATCATCCCTTCAAGACTACTCATTACTCACGGTTTCCACTCAGCCTACTCCACGCCTTCACTATACCTCCACCTCCACCTAGTTTACGTTCTATTTTTCGACCTACCGAGTCACGCTCTTCATGCCTATTATCCCTGTACAGGTTCAGTTGTAAGAGAAAAAAACGTCCGTGATCGCTTGCGCAAAGTCTGATAAAAGTGCCAGTCACTGCGAACTTTTCTTCACAGTGACTGGTACCACTGTCTTTGTGTTTGTGAAAAGAGAGAGCTTCTTGGAAATACAAACCACCTTCTATATATATGTAAGAAGTAATGCTGCATGCAATTAAATACCGGAAAGACAGGTAATACAAGGTGAAATAAATAATTCATTTCAACGCAGAGTTTTTTAATAATAATTTCAGAGATATTTACTTATGAGAATTTGCGGAATTTAGTAAAATAGTTGTAGCAATCTAGTTAACATAAACCATTTATCTCAGGAGGTAATTATCAATGAATAAAAAATCTGCTTTTGAAGTATACCTGTCTGCGGTTTTTAAATGGGGTATTACTGCACTGGTATCGGCCTGTATGTTTGCTACAGCAATGTTCATAGTAGAAAAGATAATTGGCTTTTATCAGGTTATCCCTTGGATCGCAGTAATAATTTTCAGTATCATGGATGTGTGTTTCTTTATTACAGGAATGCTGATTCTTAAGTCTTCATTTGATGAAGATGGATATTTAAAAGATGGAAAACTTCAAATAGGAAAGATTTTCTGCTCAGTTGTTCTTATCCTTCAGTGGAACTACATTATTTACATGGTTCCGACCAGAACATTCTGGGGATTTTTATGTTTCTTCCTGATACTTATCGGATTCTTTATGGATATTAAGCTACTGTCCGTTACCGGTAGTATTTGTATTGTTTCTATGTTTATTGCATGGTTTGTCAGAGGCACAGCTCTTTTGCCAGTAAAAGACGAACTCTTTATTACAGATGTAATCATGTGTGTTGTAGGCCTTGTGCTTTCGTTAGCCGGCCTTGTAATGTTCTTATTCTTTGTTTCACACTTTTTGATTACTGCCAAAAAGGATGAGCTTGAAGAGAACAACAGGCGTGTTACAGGTGTTATGGATGCTGTTCGTTCAATATCTTCCAAGATGGTAACTGCAGGAACAACTCTTTTGGATATCTCATCAAGTGAGAGCGCTTCAGCAGAAGAGTTATCAGCAACAAGTGATGAGCTTGTTAAAAACAGTAATATTCTTGGTAGTAAAGCAGATGAGAGTATGGCAAACTTGTCAGAGCTTAATGATTGCGCAAGCATTGTAGAAGAAAATGTTGAGACTGTTGAGAAGACATCTGACAACCTTCTTAAGAAGTCAAAAGAAAATGAGAAATCATTAAATGATCTTCAGGGAATAAATTCGGAAGTTTCTGATTCTATGGCAGTTACAACAGATATTGCAGACAGACTTCTAAAGGCAGTAGATGAAATTGGAACAACGCTTGAACTTATTCAGGGAATTTCGTCATCAACAAGCCTTCTTGCTCTTAATGCTTCAATTGAGGCCGCAAGAGCGGGTGATGCTGGAAAGGGATTTGCTGTTGTAGCAACTGAAGTTGGTAAGCTTGCAGAAAACACGCAGAGCTCACTTAAGGACGTTGGTGCAATAATTGAAAGAGTTCAGAAGAACGTAGAAGAGATTACAGGACAGGTTGAGATAAATGCCAATAAGCTTGCTGAACAGAATGAACAGTTTAAGACAGTATTTGGCGACATAAGTGAAATGACTACAATGTTGAATGATTCGGTTAATGCAATTGAAGAGATGAATGAGGCACATAAACGCCAGTCAGAAATCATCAAAAAAACTGTTGAGATTAACCAGAATATCGCAGAGAGTATCAGAAGTGAGAACGAGCAGTTTGTGGCTATCAGTACCATGGCTGGAAATAATGCTACAAATACTGAGCATGTTGCACAGCAGGCTAGTGCAATCAATGACATGGTTGATGAGATTAATCGTCTTCTAAATAATTAAAAAGATGTGAGTGTCAAAAGACTGTGCCTTCTAAAAAAGAGGGCACAGTCTTTTTCTATTTTGAAGATACATCAAATTAATTATTTCTTATGAAGTGGGCACAATGCTTTAAGCGCTAATCTCGTCTCTGTAGTATTTGGCCTGAGCTTCAAACATTTCCGCATAAATTCCTGACGGAATCTTTATAAGCTCATCGTGTGTTCCGTATTCCGCAATGTGTCCATAACATTGTCTCATTGAAAAAATATGTAAATAATATTAAATTTGAGATCCTTTTTTCGTTCCTGCATTGACAGTATAATTTATTGAGATTAAAATAACAGTGTTACGTAACAGTGTTATCAAAAAAGAAAAACGATGGTGTGACATATGAAAACAGATAATGGAACCAAAGAAAAACTTTTAAATAGCGCAAAAGAAGAATTCATGGAAAAGGGTTTCCAGAATGCTTCGCTTCGAAAAATATGCAGCAAAGCTGGAGTAACTACTGGCGCAGTTTATTGTTTCTTTGGAGATAAAGAAGGATTGCTTATCGGTTTAGTAGAGAATGTGTATCAAAACGTTATGCATACGATTAGCAATCATATGAAGGAAATGTCATCTGATGGCTTTGCTGCTCATATGCATGAGATTGGAGACCATGATTCTTTTGTTGAAGAGTTGGTTCACACGTTATATCAGGACTATGATGCAGTGGTACTTCTGATGTCAAAATCTGCCGGATCAAAATTTGAAAATGTGGTAGAGGATCTAATATCTCAAGTAGAATCACGACTTGGTGATTTGGCGGAAACATATGCTAAATCAGTTCAAGGTAAGAGTGTAAATTACTATATGGTTCATTGGTTATCACACTTGTCAGTAATGTCGTTTGTTCATGCTTTGACACATTTCGAAGATGAGAGTGAAGCTCTAAAATATATGAAACCTGCAATGGAACATCTAATTGTGGGCTGGAGGAATTTTATACTAGAAGATGTAGAGGCGTAGGTTAGTGTTATGAAAAAAATTTTATTCGAATTAATTGGCATCCGTTTGTTTGAGAGGGTGAAGACATCATGGAAAGATACTTGAAGGAAACACGAATGATAAATTATTCAGATGAGAGTATTCAAAATCTGATCAAAAATAGAGGATGGAAAGGATTAGATACGTATGAATGCTTAAAGTCTATCTACGATTTTGTAAGGGATGAAATACTTTTTGGATACAATGTTGACGACAATATCCCGGCATCAAAAGTTCTTAGCGATGGTTATGGTCAATGCAACACAAAAGGAACGTTGTTTATGGCGTTGCTTCGTGCCTGTGGTATTCCTTGTCGAGTTCATGGATTTACTATCAATAAAGAATTGCAAAAAGGAGCAATGACTGGATTTGTTTATAAAAATGCGCCACAAAATGTTTTTCATAGTTGGGTAGAAGTGTACTTTGAAGATCATTGGTATGAGTTGGAAGCATTTATACTTGATAAGTCTTATGTAAATAAGCTTCAGAAAAGGTTTGCAGATTGTACAGGTGCATTCTGCGGATATGGTGTAGCAGTTAAGGATTTTCATAATCCTGTTTTAGATTTCAATAAGAATAATACTTACATTCAAAGTGAAGGAATTAATCAAGATTTTGGCGCATATGATTGTCCTGATGATTTGCTTGTAGAACATCATCAAGAGATGACGCCATTAAAAGCGTTTGGGTACAGGCATCTTGGAAGATATTTGATGAATCGTAATGTCAGAAGAATAAGAAATAGCTAGAGAAAATATAATGATAGGGAAGTGGTTTTTTATTATGAGGACAGCGGAAGAATACAAGGATTTAACAATTAAAGAGTTTACCAAAGCTGCGGATATATACGAATCTGAGCAGGCTGGTATTTACGAAATCTGTAAAGACGATTATCCATATATTGCAGCGGAGCTTTCAAAGGAAGATTATCAGGATTTATTGGACTGTGGATGTGGTACCGGCCCAATGATTTCTCTTTTGCATGAGCAGGATGCAACTAAGCATTACACTGGGTTAGATATCACTCCTCGAATGATTGAAGTTGCAAAGGCTAAGAATCTCAGCGGTGTAGATTGGGTGGTTGGAGACTGTGAAAACTTACCTTTTGATGAGAATTTCTTTGATGTTATCATTTGCTCCAACAGCTTTCATCATTACCCGAATCCACAGAAATTTTTCGATAGCGTGAAGCGAGTATTGAGACCAGGTGGAAGACTCATTTTACAGGATTACACAGCACCACGAATCATCCTTTGGCTTATGAATCATACAGAGATGCCACTTGCAAATCTAATTGGACATGGTGATGTGAAAGCTTATTCATTAAGTGAAATCAAATTGTTTTGCAATAACGCAGAATTGAAGGTTGATTCTTTAGAAGCTGCTAAAAACTTTAGAATGCATTTGGTAGCCAGAAAGTAGAGGAATATTGCAAATATGAGCGTTACATTAACACCATTACAACAGTCAGATAGAGAACAATTTATTTATACTAGATAATCAGGAAGCCTTCAACTATGGAGCTATGGAAGAATTTGGTTTGAGGGATAATCACTTTGAAGAGGATGAGCAGATTATCTCTCTAGTGACTGGTATCATTACTTACGATTAATTGCTTATAAAGTACAGATGGAGAAGGAAAGGGGAAACCTATGATGACAGTATTGTATGGTATCTGTTCATTTATTAATGAATCTGCATCTCTTGGATGGCAAGGACTTATTGTAGGTATCATCGTTGCAGTGGTTCCTCAAGCCTTAACCATTTGGGGAGCAGAAAGAATTGGTATGCTAAAAGAAGTATTGGCTAGAATATAATGATTTATCAATTATTGAATAGTTGTTTTTCTTTAAATCCAGGTGTTTATCTGCACCTGGAAATTTTTTGAAAAATTTTAGATGTAACCGTTGACATTACATCAAAACGGTGCTATATTAACATCATCAGATGCAATCACAGCGGTTACAACAATGAACTTTTTAACATTCGAGGATAATTACCTCGCAGGGCAGAGCCCGGAAAGGAAAATAATCATGACAAATAAGGAAAAAGCATTAGCACTCATCGGAACATTCATATCAGGAGATACAGCAAAGGCAAAGGAACTTTTGGCGCCTGGCTATATTCAGCATAACCTGGCATTTGGTACAGGAGCAGATGCATTTGTAGCAGCAGTTGAAGGACTTGCACAGGCACCTGTAAAATCAACAGTTAATAACATTCGTTCATTTGAGGATGGAGATAAGGTTTTTCTTCAGACAGTATATAATTTTGCAGGAGCAGGAGAGCAGGTCGGATTCGATGTTTTCAGATTCGATGAAGACGGTAAGATTGCAGAGCACTGGGATAATCTGGCAGACAAGGCAGCTCCTAATCCTTCAGGACATACTCAGATTGATGGAACTCTTGAGAAGAAAGATGTAGATAAGGAAGAGACACGTAAGGTTGTAGCTGGATTTGTAGGCGATGTACTTCGTGGGGAGAATCCTGACAAGCTCACTTCTTACTACGATGGAGATAAATATATCCAGCATAATACTTCAATTGCAGATGGTCTTTCAGGTCTTGGAGCTGCACTTGAAGATATGGCTAAGCAGGGAATCTCAATGGTTTATAACAAGACTCATATGGTTCTTGCAGATGGAGATTATGCTCTTGCCTGCTCAGAAGGAACCTTTGGCGGCGTACCTACAACCTACTACGATCTGTTCCGTGTTGAGAACGGATTTATCGCAGAGCACTGGGATGTAATGGAGACATTAGCTGATAAGTCTACATGGGCTAATGAAAACGGAAAGTTTTAATGTAACCATTGCAACTACATCTGCCACGAAGTAAAATGATGGCAGGAGGAATTAAAAATGCAGATATCAAGCAGATTTACGGTTGCACTTCATATTTTTACATGTGTGGATACATTTAAAGATGAACACAAGGTAACGAGCGATTTTCTTGCAGCCAGTATAAATACGAATCCAGTCATCATTAGAAAGATACTTACTCAGCTTAAGAACGCAGGGTTAATAAATGTTATCAGAGGAACAGGCGGAATAGAGCTTACAAGAGATCTTAAAGATATAACTTTTTATGATGTGTATCAGGCAATTGAGCCTTTGGAGGATGGAGATTTATTTAGATTTCATGAATCACCAAATCCAGAGTGCCCTGTTGGTAGGAATATCCATTCACTTTTGGATGATAAGTTGAAAAACATCCAGGAAGCGATGGAATCAGAGATGAAAAAATACACTCTTAATGATTTAAGATCCGGAATGCAGGAACTGTTGGCAAAAGAAGCGTAAACGTGAGACTCTGAGGTATTTACTTCAGAGTTTTTTAAAGGGGTGTGATATGTCTGATAATAAAACACAGGAAGAACGTCTTGATTATCTTGTAGAAGGATTCAAGGCAGATTCTGATGAATATAAGGAAATACAGACGCCAAATAGTACGGAAGATAAAAGACGAATCTTAAGATCACTTATGAATATCCGTATGCCGAAAGAATTGTCCTCTGATGTAATGAAAGTACAGGATGAATATTTATTAGAGAGAGCAGCTGAAAAGGGTGTGGTGAATCTATCAGACATCCCGGTTATCAGGGATGGACTTTCTATTTGGCAAGGGGATATCACAAGACTTTCGGTGGATGCTATTGTTAATGCGGCTAATTCGCAGATGCTGGGCTGTTTTGTACCGATGCATACTTGCATAGATAACTGCATACATACTTTTGCAGGAGTGCAATTAAGAGCCGAGTGCAACAGGAAGATGAATGAACTTAGGATCAGATATGGAAGAGACTATGAACAGCCCACTGCAGTTCCAATGCTTACTGAAGCTTATAATCTTCCGGCAAAGAAAGTTATTCATATAGTAGGCCCAATCGTACAGTACAAACTTACTCCTGAATTGGAAAAGGATTTGGAGAACTGCTATAGAAACACATTGGATATGTGTGCTGAAAATAGCTTGAAGAGCGTTGCTTTTTGCTGTATTTCAACAGGAGTATTTCATTTTCCTAACAAAAAAGCAGCTGAGATTGCCGTTAAGACTGTGTCAGAATGGTTTCGTGAAAATCCTGGTAAGGTAGAAAGAGTGATATTTAATGTTTTCAAAGATGAGGATAAGGCCATTTATGAAAAACTTATATGATGATATGCCTAATAGTTATCAGGAAACTATAGAGAAAGGAATGAATGCTGTGAGATACTTTACTAGAAGCATGTCCTATGGTAAGGGAAGCGAAGAAGAGCAAATAAAAAGGCTTTTGCAAGAAATCAAGGAAGCAGACGCAATTGTCATTGGAGCAGGAGCGGGACTATCAACATCTGCTGGCTTAACATATAGCGGCAATCGTTTTGAAAAATACTTCTATGACTTTGCCAAAAGATTTGGAATAAGAGATATGTATTCAGGTGGATTCTATCCGTTTCCAAGTGAAGAAATCCGCTGGGCCTGGTGGGCAAGACATATTTATTTTAACAGATATATTGATGCTCCAAAGCCAGTGTATAGGGATCTTCTTAAGATAGTTTCCGATAAGGATTATTTTGTTATCACAACAAATGTAGATCACCAGTTTCAAAGAGCAGGTTTTGACAAGAAAAGATTGTTCTATACTCAGGGTGATTATGGTTTGTTTCAGAGCGTGAATCCTGCTATTCAGAAAACCTTTGATAATGAAGAATGGGTAATGAAAGCTATGGAAACACAAGGTTTTGTAAGAGATGATCAGGGAGTATTTCAGGTACCGATTGATGGTAAGCTACTGATGGAAATTCCTTCTGAGCTGATTCCAAAGTGTCCTGATGACGGCTCTGATATGACTATGAATTTGAGAGCTGATGATTCTTTTGTCGAAGATGAAGGATGGCATAGGGCATCTGCAGCATATTCTGATTTTATTCGCAGACATGAGAATCTTCATGTTCTTTATCTTGAATTGGGAGTAGGAGCTAATACGCCCGTAATAATAAAGTATCCGTTCTGGCAGATGACGCTGGCAAATGAAAAAGCGATATATGCCTGCTTAAATTATGGTGAATCATTCTGCCCAGAGGAAATTGCAGATAGAAGTATATGTATTGATGGTGATATTGCAACCATATTACAAGAGTCTTGACCGAAATTGACTCGTTTTGTCTCGTCTCGACCGACATTAGCACTTTTCTTATAGATTTAAGCGTCCACATGACCAAAACCTCAAGGTCGTGTGTGGCGCTTTTTTAGTTGTCCGAAACCGGAAAGCGCGCGCCGGTGTTTGCGAATGGTGTGGTAAACACACAACTGATGTGGTCATGCATCAGGTTGTCAAACGGCGAATTATGGGAGGAGGTTTCAGCGAATTGTTTTCGGAGATTTCTCCTCCTGCACGGCGCAGTCAGTTCAGAAGCATCACATTCCTGCCGGAGTTGCAGCTCATTTTCGTAGGCTTGTTTCAGTAAGTCAATCCTGATTTATTGAAACAAGGCTATGAACCGAAGTACATAGCCTTTGAACCTTTACAATTAAATATCTCATTCGACTGCTCAAAAGGATACATACTCATGAAG
>NZ_FOKR01000040.1 GCF_900112195.1 Butyrivibrio sp. YAB3001 | reverse complement strand
CTGAAATGGAATAATAAGTCGCAGTGCTACAATAGTCCACATTACCCCCATAAGCCATTTGGGCGCCTTCTTAAATACAAATCTGAAAAGGATAGCTATTATGATCAGAATACTTGCAGGCAAGCATAAGCTTAGGAGCGTCAAGAATATGGTATCCATCATTTTTCCTCCTTTGCCTGATCAATCATCTTTTGAATTTCATCAATGTCTTTTGTTGTTAATTTTTTGTTTGTGGTAAATGCTGCAATGAACGCAGGTAAAGACCCCTGAAAAGTATCGTCAACGAACTTTTCACTCTTTGCAGAATAAAACTGCTCTCTAGAAATAATAGATGAGACTATTCCATTGTTATTCTGAATAAGTCCCTTTTCGCATAATGTTTTTATTACAGTGTATGTGGTTGATTTTTTCCACATAAATCTTGTCTCACAAAGCTTTACCAACTCCCCTGATGGTATAGGTTCATTTTCCCACACAAGCTCTGCAAACTTAAGTTGAATTGCCCCAAGTTCAAGTTCCATACCCGTTTCCTCCTGGTCTAGTCAGACTAAACTATATTTATAGTCTAGTCTGACTAGACCAGATTGTCAAACATATTTTTTTCCGATATTATCGACTATCAGTATTTTTGTTTATTTCGCAAATTTAAAATTTTATTATTTTTGCGAATCAGAAAATCATGCTTCGATAGCCAATTCTTCTTGGCTACTATAAAAATCATCAATAAATACGTTCTTTATTATTTGGGGAGCTTTTTCAATCAGTGCCATAGTGTTCTCAATCGTGCAGATACTATTCTTATCAATTGATTCTATATCCCAGCTTTTAAACTCAAAATCAAATAATTGTTTAATTCTGTTTTCGAATACTGAATCATCATAGACGCCCGATATCGAATAAGATCTGCCTCCTTTAAGTACATCCACCAAGTTTTTGCTCTTGGAATATTCGCGGAATAAATAGTAATTTACACAATAACTTTCAAGAGAAAACTGCTTTTTCTTCTCTTCCATTTCATCTTGTGTTAATGATTTGTAAAAAGGGGCATATATTTCTCTACAACTGCATATATCTGCAAGAACATGAACTATGTACCCTAGAAAAAAATCTCTATCATACTTAAAATAATTATTTTTATAAAATTCCTTTATGCTATCAAGCCATTCGTCCAGTTCGTTTTCTCTTGTTACCTCTCCCCATTTTAGTCCTTCCGCAAAAATATGGCTTTTTTCTTTCAATCCCCTTGAATAATTATGATTTGCATGAACTGCATCAGGTGCAATTGTTCCTACTATATATGTGGCATAATCAATAGGCCAATTGGCATATTCTAGAACCTTTTCTGCAATCAATATATGCGTCATTGTGTAGGCCATTATAAAAATTTTTCCCCTTTCATCAGATATACTGAAAGTTAATATGTTCACCTATGTCTCCAGTGACCTCATCATAGCTCGTTTTTATGATTTCATTTTCCAAATTAGATGTTTATCACCATTATTAAGCTTCCCGATTTTTCGCAAAAACTCAGCCTGTTTCTTAATATCCGGACATGTTTTTTCATCTTCCGCAACATATTCCCTGTACCCATGCTTTTTATAAAATAATCCGCTCCACTTTGCCCAATCCAGGTAATTTGCTGTTAAAAGGGAATAATGACGTTCAATTCCTCGCTTTTCAAATGACTCCAAAAGAGCACTTCCAACGCCTCTATGCTGGCTCTCCCCTATAACAAACATCATTTTAAGATGATATGAACATGGTCCGAATTCCGTTCCTGCAGCCATACCGACTATTTTGCCTTTTTCCACCGCGATCCATATATCGCTTTGAGACTCCGCTAATAATTCATGTATTTCCTCATAGGAATATTCCGGAATGTCGATATCTTTTATTAAATCTCTATATGGTGTATAGGAAGCTTCTATCAATCGGAGGATTTCCAGAATATCAGTTATATCAGCTTCTCGAATATCCATTTTTATCAGTTTCCTCTTATCCTCATTATATTTTCAACCTATATTCCTTTACTTTTATCTACATATGATAGTTCTGAAATGCCAAGTAACCGGTTCCCTTCAAATTTCATTTCAATAATATAGGGCATCCAGTTAACAATTCTCAAAAAGTCTTTTACTCCAAAATCCCGATTATAATAATTAAGGATTGTACTAAGTGCAGTACCATGAGTCCCTATAACGATTGTCTTTCCTTCGTACTCACAAAGAAATTCCGCAAATGCATCCATATTTCGATCCTGTACGGATTTTAGATTCTCTCCACCTTCTTCAGCAAAGAAAAAGTCTTCCCATCGCTTTTCAAGAAGTACAGCCTCAAAACTACCTGCTTTCCTTTCTCTTAATCTCTCATCTTTTTCAATTTGTTTTCCAAAGAAATCTGCTGCAGGCTTTATCGTATCGATACTTCTTTTATATGGACTACATAAGAAGGCATCAATTGTCCTTCCGTTAAGCGTCTCAAGTACTATTTTTCTGTCAACAAGGCCTTCTTCCGTTAGCGGTCTGATCCTATCATCTTCACCATATACGGATTGAGCGTGTCTAACAAAAATGACATTGGTTAATTGACTACTCATGTTTTTCCTTTCAAAAAAATTATCCTGGAACATAATAAAAGAGTGATTCTTGTCGCCTCATCCAATCATCGGTTTAATTATCGTCATTATTGTCTCTACAGCACCATCGACAAATTTGTCCGACATCTCTTTTGTAAGATACTGATAATTTCTGTGAAGATCGCCATGATTGTCACTGTGATAAAAGCCGCAAATATACTCCTGCCTGTCTTCAAAGGCATCGACCGGAAATTCTTTCATAAATTCATTTTTAATATCTCTTGCATCTTCATAAATATGAAACGCCCTGAAATCAGGATGTTGTTCCAAATAAAGAAAATCAAGATCATACCAGTCTTCCTTATTCTTCCAGATATAATCATTAAGAGACATGCCTTCTCTGGCAGCGTTTTCCTCACTGCATCCCCACGGGCCACGCGCCATCTTGGCCCACTCAACATCTGTCAAAAGATGTGTCAGGTATCCTAAAAAGAATGAGAATTCTTTATTAGAGTAATTCTTTATTAAATCTTTTGTAAAATACTTACTAACATACCTGTCAATATCTATATTTCTCTTATCTGTGCCCTTTGGTTTAAAATGCGACACATCTCCTGATGGTGTAAACGCAGACCAATTTTCGTTTGGGACTCCACTATCAGGTGCTATATTTCCAACCACAAAAAAAGTTTCATCCAGATCTTTAACCCTATCAAGGAGCATATCCGCAATTCTTAAATGTACCATCCATGATGCCATAACATCTTCCTCCAATATCCTATATTTCTGACAGCTTATGAACTATCATACCTTTTTCCAAACAAAGCAAAAAGCCATTCTTTATATACAGATTGTTAAGATATTTTAAGCATTTTTACTGGAATCTAGGAGTGGCTGCGAATAATCTCTGTCTGCGTTAATCTTACGTGCAAATGCAGCATATTTTTCAATATCCGATGTTACTGCTACTAAATTCCCCACATAGCGCATGGTAAAGGCTTTTTCATCTACATTCCCGTTCAGCACACAGCATGCTGGATCTTTAAATATTTCAAATCCGCAGTTTAAGTGGAACCGCAAAGAGGCCTCGTTACTCTTATTTACAGTGTCTGTTATTTCGAAAAAACCTTCACTTCCAAGTTTTTCAAATAACAGTTCCATCATTTTTCTTGCATAACCCTTTCTCCTTTGAGAGGGCATAGTCTCAAGTGCTTCAGCAAAAAAAGTATTTTCTTTGCCTTCTACGGGAAAAAGACGGATAGCTGATAGCCATTCCCCATTGTCTTCAAGGACATAATATCTATTTCCCGGTTTATTGTAAAAACCAGTTTTCAAATAATCATAGAACTTCTGTTCCACAAGATGACGTCCCTTATCTAGATCAGTCTCTTCTGGATAAAAATATGAAACATTATCCTCATTACTTTCACGATAAACTTCCATTAACTTCGAAAAATCCAAGGACTCCAATGTATAGAATTCCAGCAATCTCATCATTTCATTATTTCCTCAACTTCCTGAGCTCCTTTCATATCCCCTGCTTGCCTAAACTCTTCGATGGCTTTTGCGTAATATGTTTTTGCCTTATCGCCAAAATCTAAAGATGATAATGTTTCTCCCATGCCTCTATATGCGCAAGCCTTACATATAGGATCATCAGATTGCTCAGCCAGGATTACAGCTGTTTCCATTAGTTCTTTTGCCACAGAAAACTTTCCAATTTTGTAATTTATATATCCTTGTTCATACATATTGGCTGAGAGTTTATCATATCCATTTGGAAAAGCTGTTTTTATTATACTTTCTTCATCAGCAAAAATAGCCAATGCAGTCTCGTAGTTCTCTGCCATCCTCTCAACCATTCCAAGTTGATGTAGATATATGTGTCTATCGTCCTCATTCAATGTAATACTAATAAGCTTTTTTGCATAATTCCTCGCCAATTCATAGTTTTTAGAAAAAGCTTCTACATAAATAAGTCCCATCAAAATGGATGATTCTGTCTCCAGATTATCTTTGGACATAGTTTCATAGCAATTGTGATACAACTTCCGCGCATCTTCATATTTTTCATCATCAAACAATGCCCACGCTTCGGATATCATTTTCTGTATTTTTTCCATAGAAGAACTTCCCAAAAATCATTTAGTCTGCTCTATTCACATTACGCATTACTTAAGTATAGAGAAAATGATCTTATAAAAAAATATCGTATCATGAAAGTTTTTCACAATACGATATTTTCATATCCTTTAGTTTATCTGTATTTGGAAATATTCTTTTAAGCTATCTGCCGCTATATTCTTATTGACTTCATCCTTGACAACTTTGCAAAGGTAAAATGATTCTGTAAACAGTTCTTTACTTTTCTCTGTATAACCAACTTGATAAAAGCATTCAGCCAGAATCATGAGTAATGCTGGAAGATTTTGGTAAACGCCATACTTCAGACAGATGTCAACTCCTTGCTGTGCATATTCAATTGCTTCCGCATACTTACCTGTTATTCCCAGTTCGCGGGAGTATCCAACAAGGATCAAAGTATGCTGCGTCCTCACTGGAACAATCTTGTCAAATCTTCGTTCTAAATTGATAAGCAACTGCTTCCAGATATTTAATGCCTCATCATGCTCACCCAAGTCCGAATAGGCAATAGCTATATGATTGATAAGCTTAACCTCATCATAATCGAATAATTCGGAATCTATCTTACTAATATCAAATCCTGGTTGAGTTATTTTCAGCGCATCTGTCAAAAGAGAAAGCTTTTCTTCTTTAGTGTACTCACCATTTTCTTTCCCAATGATAACCTTGGATCTAGCAAGAAGCTGCTGCGAAATGGAATCATCCTTATCACTTATTTTTTCCAACTCATTGTGAGCAGCAATTGCTTTTTCCCTAATTGAAGCTTTTTCCTCTGCATCAGCCTTTTCATATAGTATATTGTAGGAAATTATCTCATTATGAAGCCTATCAAGCTCCAACTCTTTTCCGGTAACTGCAGCAAAATACCATCTGTCATCTGGTAAACCAAGCCTCTGCAGTAATGCCCTCACTGTATTGCGTGATGGTGTCTGCTCATTATTTTCCAGCCTTGAAATAGTTGTTGGTTCGCATATTCCTTCGCACAGCCGCGCCTGTGTAAGGTGTAGTTCTTTACGGCGTTCTTTTATTATTTCACCTATAAAGCGTTCTTTCATACCTGTATTACTCCAAACAACATAAAAATGGCATATGATTCCGTAAAAAAGAACCATATGCCATAATATTACCATAGCAATATATATACATCCATGCCCAGATGCCAATGTCATACTGCAAGGTTTTAAATACAGTGTTTATCTGTGGTATAATATATACAGGAAGAGAAAGGGCGCCACAATTGTGTGACGCCAAATTTATATACGCTATCCTATATATCTCTTATGAGAAATCTTCACATTGCTCTGCTTAACCATAGCATACTGCATGGTCGTATCGATCTGATCATGACCAAGTAATTTCTGTACCTGTTCTACCGGCATACCTTTATCAATTGCAGTTGTAGCCATAGTCCTTCGGAACTTATGTGGATAACAGTGGGTTACATTGGTCTTATCCCCCATCTTCTTTAGCATTATTTCCACTCCACCCGCTTTTAATCTGTGATGCGGGTTCTTTGTACTGACAAACAGTGCTGGATTTGGATCATTTCGCATCTTCAGATACTTTTGAAGGTGTATCTTTGTTCTTGCATCAAAATAGACTATGCGTTCTTTATCGCCTTTTCCCAGAACAACGCACTCACGCTCTTCAAAATCGATATCATCAATATCGAGATTAACAAGTTCGCTAACGCGCACCCCTGTAGAGTTTAGCATATCTATTATGGCAAGGTTTCTGAGAGCTTTGCATTCATCCCGTAGACGTTCCAGTTCCTCATCCGAATACGTTTCCTTAACCGTAACTGATGTTTTTATCTTGTGGATTCTGCGCATTGGACTCTTGAAAATATAGTTTTCATCTTCTAGCCATCTGAAGAAGCTGGACAGAGTTCTTCTTACGTTATCTACTGTGGCTTTGCTCACACCATTGTTTTCCTGATAAGAAGACAAATAGCTGCGTACATCATCAGTATTCATGACACAAACATTCTTCTCGGCTTTTTCAAGCATTTTTCCTATATTGAAGCGGTAGAGAAAAAGTGTGTTTTCCGACCTGCCCTCCAGTCTCTTGGTAGCGAGGAACATTTCCAGAAGCTCCTCAGAACTCTTCGTCAACAGGGTTGTGTCTTCCTGCCTGGCTATCTCGTCCAGGATATCCTTTAGCTTGAGCATCTGAGCATTGTCCAGAAATACTACCATTCTCTGCAAGATAAAGTTAATAGTTTCCTGATTCATCATAGGTAATGTACCTCCTTCTGAGGTCATTATAATGAATCATAACTATATGGGCACTTGTCTAGATAGAATCCACGAAAAAAGGAGCTTCGTATCTCGAAACTCCTCATATCTTTAAATCACTATGAAAATAATGTTACCAATGCATTTACATCCATGAAAGAGAATATCAATGGTGTACAATTCTCAATATCGATTTTTTCCTCTTCATCAGGCGGAATATACTGATCAGACTGTATAAAGCCAAATTTCTTATACAATCCAAGCCCCGTATCATTTGCATTTAAGGTAACTGCACAAAAACCGATATATGTAGTCGATATAAAATACAGCTCTTGCATCAATGCCTGAAAAAGTTTGTAGCTGTATCTCACACCATCTAAATCAACAGCTTCTTTTCCTCGCAATGATCTTGCCACAGCAAACATTCTTATTTCGGCACAAGATAGATACTTATTCTTATCTGCATTCTTGTATAACAATCCTGTGGAATTAACGGCGGCATAGCCATAAATACGCTGGACATTACCTGCCTCTAATTCATTCTTATCAACCGCAACATATGTAACAGCATATCCTTCTGACATCCATGTTTTAGCCTGTTCTTTAAGAAAATCATTAAAGGTTTCCTCTCCACAGTCAAATTTATCAACAATATCAGAAGTGACATTGTTCAAGGATGTCCATTCAAATATCATTTACCATCGTCCTCGAACAAAGCATCAAGTCGTTCTTTATCAAGTACTTCAGACTCTTTCTTTATTCTTTCCCAATCTTCTTTACTTGGTGCCGTAGCGTATAGCTTCTTAAGAAACTCTTCTGATTTGTCGGGTCTTATTGTGTATGCTATTTCTTTCAACATAATAAACACCTCCTCATCATCTATATCGGCTCATAAAACAATTACAATAACTATGCCGTACGTTGCTTTCTTTATGATTATTATAGCCATTCAGTTGATATTTTTCTATTATCAGAATGACCAAAGATTTTGTCAAGCAGAATTAATCTGACTTGATCATTCTCAATACTGAATTTTTATACAGATTATGCACCGCTTGTGAAGCAAATAACAACCATTTTAAACTGAAATATAAACCACTCTCAACGTTTCATTAATTGATTGTCTGGTTCATCATACCTGTAGCTATTGAAATGAATGGCACTGCGAAACCAAATAAAAATACATTCCCCAATCCTGATCATTCGCGTAATCATCATATCGCTGCCCCGGCTCACCATTTACTGTTACCGGAAATACATACGCACAGCTGGCACTGCCATCCGCAAAAAACAAACTGAGCACACCTCTCAAAGAAGCTTCCGACATCTTATCATACTGTTCATCCTTGCTAATGCGATACCACAATCTATAAGCATTTCCTGTAAGAGCACTCCAGTAATGCGGATACGTATCACCATACTGCCTCTTTTTACCGAACCAATAACCATCCCAATGACGAATTGCAACCTCATACTGAAGATAATGCGGTTGACGAGCATTAAACAACTCTAAAATTTCCAATTGACGCTTTCCGGCATCTTTGTATTTTTCTTCTCCTGTAAGCAAATACATTTCCAATAATAGATTTGCCGCCGGTGCAACAATGCTTTGCTCATAATTAACTTCATGAGCAGGATACAAAATGTCATTTTTCATGAAAGTATCACAATGATTACGAAAATATTGAAGTAGTTCCTCATATTCCGCATACATCTTTTCTACCCATAGATTTTTCATAAGCTTCTCCAACGGAATTGCAATTGCATAAAAATGATCACCACCCTGCTCATAGAATGATTTCATCACCTTATATGCCTTGTATAGGTAGTCTATATCTTTTTTCAATTGATATACTTCTATGAAAAGCAAACTCATCCACGGATAGTTATATAATCTCTGAAAATGATTGTCATATCCGTAATCATTGGCTACTAAAGAATGTTCATCATCATATAATTCCCTTTCCACATATGCTAGATACCGATTCAAACTATCCATCAGTTTTTCATCGTAAAATCTTTGCAAATAGGCCGCCATCAGCACACCCATTCCGACACGTTCACGTCCCCCGTTGTAATCATTCTCTGCCCGGTAATAGATATGTTTTTCTTTTGTATCATAGATTAAATATGCACCATCCAAGGGACAATTTTCTTTATGAAGCTGTTGTTTTTCCGCAATATATGTTACTCGATTTTTTATAAGCTCCTGAAACGCAGGTAATACATTAACTGCACACTTAGCATTTACCCCATTTTTTTCAAAGCAAAATGTATGTACTCCTTGTTTTTCAGATTTCTGATAAAGTTTTTCTTCACCATCCACATAAATCTTTATATCTTCCCCTTCAAATACAACATATTGATCTGCCTGTACATCCACATATCTGGGATTTATCTGATTAATCTTTTGATAAAAATCCTCTTTCCCCTGATGCCAGAAAAGTTTCCATTCGATTTCAAAGGACTCCCCCGGATTCAGTACCTGAGGTGTTGGATGCATAATAAAATCGCCCCTGTCATTACTGATACGAGAAAGGTCTCTCTCCACACTATATCCGGCAAGACTGCCTTTTGTCAGTACCAACCCCAAGTGAGGGGGTTCACCTCCCATGCGAAGAGCCATTACATAAGACATCTCTCCTCCACAATATATATGTGTGTGGCAACGCATTTTTGTACAAATATCAGAACCACAATAATCATCATTAAAAGGTGTGTAAATACCAATATCCGTAAGAGATGTAAAAAGCGGCTTATCACTGATATTAGTAAAAAGATATTTCTCTGTAATAATATCCTCTTCATCCTGACAGCATACATCAACTGAAATCTGTGATGGTATCTTTACTGTTCCCCATTCGGTAGCTCCCTCTATCCAATTCATTTGATATTTATCTGCTGCGTTAATTAATTCTTTTCGCATCGAAATAGCCTCCATCTTAAATATTCTGGCTATATCATAAGTCTTTTACTTTTCATGATGAAATACACTATTCTGAACCTATTATTTTTTTGATTGAGCTATTCTGAACTCATTGCTACAATGAATACAATGAATACAAGGAGAAAGATACCATGGCAGATAAACGAACATTTGTATATGAAAACTTTGAAATGTCCTATGAAGAAACAAAAAAAGGATGGTCTATGCCTTATTCGCATCACCATACCCATTATGAAATATATATACTGCTTTCCGGAGAAAGAACTGTTACTATTGGCAATACCACACATCTTGTGAAAGAAGGATTTGCATGTCTATTTGAAAGCAATATTTCTCATCGCAGTGAAGGAAATACTGATTACTCAGGTCTCTGCATTCATTTTTAAAAGCAGTATTTGGATAGATATTTTCAGCCAAACATTGTTTCCACATACTTAACATGCTTTAAAACACCAATAATCTTCATTCCTGCAGATTACAGAAAAAAACTTCTTACTTGGAATAAGGCTATGAGCCATACTTCTGAGTCATCCTACTTG
Source organism: Butyrivibrio sp. YAB3001 (assembly GCF_900112195.1). Classification (GTDB taxonomy): domain Bacteria; phylum Bacillota; class Clostridia; order Lachnospirales; family Lachnospiraceae; genus Butyrivibrio. The sequence continues at coordinate 1,456 of NZ_FOKR01000040.1, read as the reverse complement.
CTTCTTGCACAAATACTGATAGATCTCTCTAAATTTCAAAAGAAATACTGCGCTGATAGCAGCTTATTTGTTAGTGATGTCAAAACATCCAGCGCCCAAAGAATCATAAACTATATTGACGCAAACTATACCACTCTGCAAAATGTCAGCCAAATTGCTGAATGCTGCGGTGTATCAGAAAGCTATATCCATCGCATTATCAAAAAGAATACTTCAGTGACCGTAAAAGAATACATCAACAAACTCCGTCTTCGTCATGCGATACATGAAATGGATTGTTCAAACAATTCATTTGCAATTATAAGCAAAGCTTGCGGTTTTCAGAACATATCTTATTTTTATTATCTATTCAAAAAAAATTATGGACTAACACCTACAGAATATCGTGAACAACTAAAAAAAACGCATAAATAACCAGTTGACACGTGCTCGTCATAAGCAATAACGATTTTCTGCTCTTTGACGGAAGCTCAGGGCTACTGTATGCGGTTGGTGGCAACTTTGTTATTTCTTTAAAAAATAATCCTAGTTTCAGTCTCGCTCTAGCATCACGATATATTAAGGTGTGCCTTCTTCTAATTGTCTTTTTTCGTTGAGATTAAATCCATGTGCCTTGTAAAAATGAATAGCTTCTTTGTTCTTCTCCAGCGTCCATAGGAATCTGCTATCATATTTTTCTTTTGCGAACTCTATCAATTGGGCTCCTATGCCTTGGTTCCAAAAAAAGTAATCTACATATAATTCCGAAATTTCTTTTCCCTCCAGATGTATCATTCCCTTAACTATGCCATCATCATATACCCAAACTTTATTGAGAAGTTCAGGATCATTGAATTCATTGGCGACCTTTACTACCTGCAGCTCGTTAAAAGAGTAATCATCATTATGAAATATTGAATAATCATACTACCAGAATAGTTAGTACCTATGGTTATAATATGACGATATTGCCTGCTATATTACTTCCACCAATTTGAATATCTATCGATACTTATTTCGAATATAGAACACTGAAATTACTAAAATGATAGGAAAACCTATACCTGCCAATACTCCTGCCTGCAAATTATTAGCCGCTTTTTCAGATATACTTCCAATAATAGCAGGGCCCATTGCTCCCCCTAAATCTCCTGCGAGCGCTAGAAGTGCAAACATTGCTGTACCTCCAGTTGGAAGTATCTGTGATGATATACTAATTGAACCTGGCCACATTATACCTACAGAAAATCCGCATAATGCACATCCAATCAATCCAACCCATGGTATATTTGCCAGTCCGGCAACCAGATAACACATAAGGCACATTACTCCGGATGCCATCATGAAAATTGTCAGATCAACTTTTTCACCGAACTTTCCATAAAGAAGTCTACTGATTCCCATGCACACTGCAAATCCGCAGGGTCCAGCCAAATCTCCAACTGTTTTGGAAACATGTAGTGCTGATTCAGCATAG
>NZ_FOKR01000039.1 GCF_900112195.1 Butyrivibrio sp. YAB3001 | reverse complement strand
CCTTAATCTTTTTTGCTTTCCTGTTACTATATAGCTTCATAGAATAACAATGCAACAAACTAATGATTTCTTCAAAAATTTCTTGACTATCAAGTTTTTCTGAACCAACTTCACTTATTACAATGATGTCACATCCATATTTTTTAAATAAATATGTAAACAGTTCAAAACCAACTCTTGATAATCTGTCTTTATAAGTTATGATTACCCTGTTGACTTTACCAGCAAGAATTTCGTCTAATAACTCAAAAAACTGTTTTCGCTTATCAAAACTGATACCACTCGCAACGTCCTGATAGACTCCATTGATTATATAGCCATTCTGGAAACAGAAGTTCTTTAGCAACTGCACTTGATTTTCAAGATCCTTTTTCTGCTTTGGTGTTGATACTCTGGCATAAAGGTATGTTTTTCGTTCAATATCTTTATTTAACATTTTGTAAACACTATCAACATCATAGTCATATCTACCATTACCCTTAACAGTTACTTTTAGCTTTCCTTCTTTGACATATTTGGTAAGAGTTGGTCTTGTTATTTGAAGCACTCGTAAAACTTCTTTTGCTGTCATAAGTCCTCCTTTCTGAAATAGATTATATCATTCAAAAAGGGATAATGTAACATATAATATTAAATAATTTTAATTTTATTATATGTTTTTAATTATAACAGAGAACTATATTCTATATTTTTTCTTCTTTACTCAAGCCACGATAAAAGAATATCACATGAATTATCGCTTTTATGTCACACAAAAAGGCACTTCTTAGAATCTCTTCTAAAAAGTGCCTTAAAAAAATCTTATTTTCCTTATATAGATTACTCAGCTACGTAAGGCATAAGTGCCAAGTGACGAGCACGCTTGATTGCTGAAGTAAGCTCTCTCTGGTGCTTAGCGCAGTTTCCTGTGATTCTTCTAGGAAGAATCTTGCCGCTCTCTGAAACGAACTTCTTAAGCTTTGCTGTATCCTTGTAATCAATTACATTATCCTTGCCACAGAAAACGCAAACTTTCTTTCTTCTGTGCATTCCGCCTTTTCTCCTCATAGGAGCATCAGACTTATCAGACTTAGTAAAAGCCATTATAATTTACCTCCATTTTTAATTGAAAGGAAGCTCCTCATCAATTCCATCAGGAATGTTCATGAAGCCATCCCCTGCTGCTGAAGGTGCAGGTGCATTATTTGAGAAATCTGAGCCAAAGCTTCCGCCATTTCCGGCAGATGCATTCTTAGATTCTGCAAATTCCTGTTCCTCCACAACTACTTCTGTTGTATAAACTTTAACTCCATCCTTATTGGTATAACTACCAGTCTGGATTCTTCCCGAAACGATAATCTTTGTACCTTTTCTGTAGTACTTCTCAGCAAATTCAGCGGTTTTTCCGAATGCTACCATGCTGATAAAATCAGCGTTCTGTTCATTCTGATCATTGCTTCTGGCTCTTCTTCTATCAACAGCAAGTGTATAACGAGCTATTGCTAAAGGCTCAGCTCCCTGAGAATATCTTACATCGGGGTCTCTTGTTAATCGTCCACATAATACAACTTTATTCATATTTTCGTCCTCTTTTATTTAGGCCTCGTTCTTAACGCATAAATATCTGATGACGCCATCCATAATACGCATACGTGATTCGATTTCTGCAGGTGTTGTTGCCTCACCATCGAACTGGATGAAATAATAGAAGCCTTCTGTCATCTTTTCGATTTCATAAGCAAGCTTCTTCTTACCCCAATCATCTACGTTAGTAATCTGACCACCATGCTTCTCGATAGTCTTCTTAACCTTCTCGATGACTGCTGTTCTGGCATCGTCTTCGATTTTTGCACTAACAACAACGGCTAATTCGTATTTGTTCATGCTATTTATTACCTCCTTTTGGTCTCTGGCCACACTTTTCATTAGTGCAGCAAGGAATTTATCACAGAATGGTATGTTACCACATTCCACTCAATAATGCAAGCATTTATTTTTATTATTCCGAATTTCTTTTTCCTCTTACATTTTTCTCAACATCTTTTCTTGGAAGCATTATCTGATGGCCACATCCCAAGCATTTCAGTCGGAAGTCTGCGCCAACTCTAAGCACTTCCCATTCACAGCTCCCGCATGGATGTTGTTTTTTCAGCTTTATAATATTTCCAACCTGAAAATCCATAAATTCTCCGTAAACAATTGCTGCTATATATCAAGCATAGCATTTTTAACTCAATCAATTTTATATACTACGCTTAAACTTTTCAGCAATACACAGTATATTTTTATCTTACATTCTTACAAAAATCTCAAACCTGATCCAGAATCTCTCCGATAGGCCCCTGAACAACCAGATCCGCCTGACCGTCGCGAGGTGTTGCTGACTTATTGATCAGCACCAGTTTATTTCCTCTGTAATAATCTATAAGGCCTGCAGCCGGATAAACAGCAAGAGATGTTCCTCCTATTATGAGTACGTCTGCATTCCGGATAAAATTCACAGATTCATTCACAACATCCATATCAAGTCCTTCTTCATAAAGGACCACATCAGGCTTCACCCTTCCGCCGCAATCGCATCTTGGTATTCCATCGAAATTAGCCATAAAATCAAAATCATAAAACTTGCCGCATTTCTCACAATAATTCCTGTGAACGCTGCCATGAAGTTCCAAAACCTTTTTACTGCCTGCTGCCTGATGGAGCCCATCAATATTCTGCGTGATCACAGCTTTAAGTTTTCCTTTTTTCTCAAGCTCTGCAAGTTTCAAATGAGCCTTGTTGGGCTTTATTCCGCTGATAAGAAGTTTATCCCTATAGAACCTGAAAAACTCTTCCGGCATTCTCTCATAAAAGGTATGGCTAAGAATCTGCTCCGGCGGATACTTATAATGCTGATGGTATAGCCCATCCTCACTTCTAAAATCCGGCACTCCACTTTCTGTGGAAACTCCGGCACCGCCAAAGAAAACAATATTATCCGACTGTTCTATTATTTCCCTCAATTTTTTAACCTGATCGTCCATAAATCCCCTTTCCACCCGAATAGGCAACTCATAACTCTCAAATAATCCAATAACTATTTTACCACGATAATTCTACTAAAATCGAGTAGGCTCGATTTTACACACGAACATTCCGCACTTCGTGCTCCATGTTCTTACGACCGGCAAATGAATTTGTATGCAAGCATCCATTCGCTTGCCGGTCTTGTGCAACAAAAAATGAGAGACTGCCCTTTTTGAGCAATCTCTCATCTCCCTCACGCGAAATCCGCATTCACCGTTTTATGTTTTTCAATTACTGAAGTCTTGTAGTCTTTCCATCATTAAGCATCTGAGCTCTCTCATCGATAACTTCCTGGTAACCGGCTTCAAGATATTTCTGAGATAATTCTTCATAAAGAGCATCAAACTCTTCAGGTTTGCACATTACAAGCTTATCACGATATTCAGGATATACTTCCTCTTTAAGTGATGTGCCATATTCTGTAACTGATTCAAGTGCGCCACCAAACAGGCAGTCAACATTTGCATAACCAGCCTCGTAAATAGCAAGCTGTCCCTTGTAGTTTGCAAGGATGTCTTCATAGAAATCCTGTGGAAGTCCCTGAGGATTGATAGCCTTGATGTCTTTTTCAATATCACCAAATGACTTAGAAGCTGTTACAACCATCCAATAGTCAACGTTGTTGTTGTGTCCCTGCTGTTCCTCAAGACCTGACTGATCACCAACTGCTACAGGATTGCCATTCTCATCGTAATTAAAGTTCTTTCCTTCGATGCCCCATGTCATTGTGAAAAGATTCTCATCCTGAGCCATCCACTCAAGGTACATCTCACCAGCCTTAACTTCGTCTTCTGTAGCATTGTTTGCAAATGCAACCATTGCGCCAAAGATATTGTTAGGACGGAAAGCATTGCTTGAGCCCCATGTTGTATCCTGTACAAATTTGCTATCGCATACAACTACGCCAAGTTCTGCATCTGGATTATTCTCATAGAAAGAATTAAGAACATCCATAGTAGATGAAACATATCCTGACCACTGGAAAGCCTTGCCATTTGTGAAATCAGCTTTTACATCGTCAGCGCTTCTTAAATAATACTCAGGGTTAATGTATCCATCATTGTATAGTACATTGTTCCACTTAAGAAGTCTCTTCTGTGCCTCAGTTGAAAGAGCCGGAATCTGATAGTCGCCTGTTGTAGCCCATGTTGTCTCATCCTGTGGATAATCTCTAAAGCTATAGTTCTGATCTGCGCCCGCGCCTGAAACCTTTGATCCGCTAAGAGGATATTCATGTCCATTAGCAACCATTTTTTCAAGAGCTGCAAGAAGATCTGTACTTGTAGCAGGATAATCCTCGCTTAATCCTGCTTCCTTGAGCCAGTCTTTACGATACCAGGTTACGAAAGTATAGTTTGTGTTACCATAAGGTCTTTTGCCAAGTACCATGTAGTCTTCATCACCAAGTTTGGTATATCCTGTAAGGCCATTCTCCTCCATGTTCTTCCAATATGTAGGAGCTATAGTCTTAAACTGTTCAATATCAATAGGCTGAAGATATCCGTCAGCTGCCCATGTAGCAAGCTTATCATAATCATATTCCATACAAAGAGTTGGGAGTGTATTAGTTGAAGCAAGCATCGCATAATCTGTCATAACGTCAGAACGTGTAATTCCAACATACTGAACTTTGATATTGTACTTATCTCCAAAGTTCTCCTGAACCCATTTTGTCCAATAGTTATTCTCAACATCAGAGCAGCCATTTCCGGCATCACCTCTGTCATATACCGCAATACGAAGTGTTACCTCGTTTTCAAATGGAGTAAGTCCGCCTTCACTTGCTGCTGTATCTGTAGAAGCTTCTGCAGTATCCTTTGATTCTGTAGTTGTCTCAGTAGAAGTCTGAGATTCTGTCTTTTCAGCCGGCTGTGCCTGCTCATTTGTAGCAGAATCTGCACCAGTATCGCCGCATCCCACAACTGTTCCTGCTACCATTGCTGCTGCCAGTGCAACAGATAGTGATTTTTTCTTTAACCCTTTCATTTTCGTCCTCCTTAAAAGAAATTATCTTCTCATGCCGATTTCACGGCTTAGAATCATTTTATTTAACCCTTTACAGCTCCTATCATTGTCCCCTGTACAAAATATTTCTGAAGGAAAGGATAAATAATAATTATCGGAATAGTAACAAACATGATACATGCCGCCTGTAATACCTCAGGTGTAGACTGAACCACTCCACCGGTATCAGCAAGAGATGCATTCTGAGCTTCTGTAGCTGATGCAACAAGCTGGTAAAGCTTGTACTGTATCATTTTAAGATCAGCAGATCTGGTAAAATACATATTGTCAGCGTATGCATTCCAACGACCAACCGCATAAAAAAGTGATAATGTAGCCAAAATAGGCTTTGACAGCGGAAGTACTATTTTCCACAAAATCTGAAAATTTGTAGCTCCATCCAAGAATGCCGATTCCTCAAGGCTATCCGGGATAGTACTCTGGAAATAATTCTTCATTATCAGCATGTTATACGGTGAATAAATAAGCGGAAGAATCAGTACCCAAAACGTATCCAAAATGTGAAGTTGATAATACAGAATATACGAAGGAATAATACCGGCAGTGAAATACATCGGAACCATTAGTAAAAAAGTAATAACCGGTCTTCCTTTCAGTCTTTTTTTAGATAAAGGATACGCCGCGCAGGTACACACAAACATACCAAGAAATGTGAACAAAAGCGTAACCCATACAGAAAAGATCATCGATCTCGTCATCGATTCATCTTTAAATACCCTTGTAAATGCATCAAATGTGATATCTTTCGGCCAAAAATAAACCGACTGTGACATTACTGCTGTATTACCGGAAATTGATTTTGCAGCAACATGAATAAATGGCAAAACACAAGTCGCGCACAGCAGAACAATGATAAACATCATTATCGCATCGCTTATTTTGAAGCCTATAACAGCATTTGCTCCCCCGGAAGAAATACTTTCCTCACTCTGAGCAACCTTAGTCTTCTCCATCTTAATCCCCCAATCCATGTTTATCCCCCAATCACAACAAGCCATCTTCGCCAAGTTTCTTAGCAATCCTGTCTGACAAAAGAACCAGAGCCACGCCTATTACAGACTGAAACAGTCCCACAGCTGTTGCCATGCTAAACTTGTTATTGCTTATACCTTTTTGATAAATATATACTGCCAACTGATACTGGAATTCTTTTACCTGAGTATTTCCAAGTGCTGTAAGTCTCTCAAGATTACTTCCCATAACACGACCAAGATTCATGATAAGAAGTGTTACGATTGTGCTTCTGATTCCGGGAAGAGTAATGTGAAGCATCCTCTGCCAACGATTGGCTCCATCTATCATTGCAGCCTCGTAAAGTTCTCCACTGATTCCGGTAATCGCTGCAAGATATAGGATTGTTCCCCATCCCATTCCCTGCCATACGCCGATCAATAAGTATGTTATAGCCCAATGCCATTTCTCATTCAAAAAGGGTATTCCCTGTTCAATAAGGTTTGCATTCATAAGAGCTATATTCACAAGTCCACTTGATGGCTTAAACATTGTAAGTGCAACACTTCCTATGATCGCCCATGACAAAAAGTGGGGAAGATAAAGAATTGTCTGCGACACCTTCTTAAATCTCTTATACCTTAATTCATTAAGGATAAGTGCCAGGATAATAGGCATCGGAAACCCTACAAAAAGATCCAACAGATTAAATGCCACTGAATTTCTTAGTGCTCTCGTAAAATCTGCGTCCTTGAATACTTTCTTGAAGGTATTAAGACCTACCCATTTACTCCCCGCATACCCCTTAGCCGGCTTGTAGTCCATAAATGCCATTCTAAGTCCCGGATATGCTCCGTAGCAAAAGACTATTACTAATATCAGTGGAATCAGCAAAAGAAGATACAACTGCCAGTCACGTTTAAGTGCACTTTGCCAGGAAACTTTTGTTTTAACGGCAGCTTTTTCGTTGCTGTTTTTTATATTTTTCATACTTTTATTACCCCTCCCCCTTTTATATGACAATCCTAAAATAATTTAGTTTGTATATCTAATCACTTAGTCAAAAAAACTATGCATAATCAACCATTTAAGAAAATATTTTTAGTATGAAATGTTGCTTATTCCCAAAAGAAAGACTATTTTTTTGTGCACTTTTATACTATAACGTTTTCGCTATTACGTTCAGCGATCCTTTTTATCTGAAAGATTTTGTGCCTGCATCCAACCTGTATATTCAAGTATGGATGCTTTATCCACTCTGGCCATTTTATGCCGCCAGTCACTAGGCTGAGTCCCCATTATTTCAGAAAAATGCCTGTTGTAGCTCGACACCGACCTAAAGCCAACCTGTTCCGATATAGTCAAAATAGACTCCTCTGTAGTCCTAAGCAGTATACAGGATTGCAGAATCCTTGTGGTATTCAGATAGTTTAACGGACTCGTATTCATAATCTCGTGAAATACGCGCCTGAAATGCGTCTGGCTCAAATGGCACATATCAGCCAATTCTTCAATAGGAAAATTCATCATATAATTTTCCTTAATGTAATCAAGCGCAGGCGAGATTACTATTGCGTTATCATGGGCAACCTTATTATCACTTTTCTTACCACATTCCTCCGCATAAATCCTCATAAGCTTCATGAAAAGAGAAAGCATCAGGCCTTTTACCGATATCTGATAATTCATCCCCTTCTGCTCAAGTTCCTCCATCACTGTTTTCAGGATAAAATAGATATCCGGATATTTCTCTCTGTTTATGATCAATTGCGAGTTCTGGAGCATATCCACAAATATGTTTGCATATGGTGAAGAATCCGAATACATGCCTTTTAGTAGCTCATCCGGCTGTATAAAAATATAAGACCACAGACTCGCCTCTCCTTTGCTGCTATAGGTGGTATGTGGAACATTTCTAGAAATAAACGTCATATCTCCCGCTTTAAAAGTAACCGGCGTATTACCAAATTCTATATACCCACTGTCAGTGTGGCAAATTCCAATCTCAAGGCAATTATGGAAGTGCAATTTACCAGACTTCACATCAGATATATGCCACCTGTCTCCCGTAAGTAAAAGAACCGGAAAATTCAGTGGAAGCTCATAATTCCTATACTCTATTACAGTTTTTTTAGGTTTAGCCATCTTAATATCCCCCAAAAATTCTTATTATGATGTAATCAATGGTAAAAAGTGACGGTGCAAGGTATTCCGCACAATCCGTTACTCAAATCCTATGTTACATTCAGAAAAAATATTTTTTAGTACGTGAACGCGTTTATTTTACCTAATTCATTTTTTGTAGTCAAATAGTTGAAATTGCACAGTTTTTTTTGCTAGTTGAATAGACATTTCAACCATCCACTAATATAATTTCCTCAAAATGGCACAATGAATCTTTTTACAAGGAGAATAATAATGTCAAAACTTATATACGAAAAAAATAATATAGAAAGCACTATAGATTCCATCGTTAAACGCACAATGCGCATGGATCTCACCTGGGACTGGCCCGGTGGTGTGGCTTACTACGGTGTATGTGAAGCATACTACGCCACAGGTAAAAAGGAATATATAGAAACTTTAAAGGAAAGAATAGATGAATATATCGAGCTCGGATTGCCATCATGGACAGTTAATACATGCGCTATGGGGCATTGTCTTCTTTCTTTATATGAATATTCAAATGATGAAAAATATTTGGACATTATAAAGAGTAAGTTGGATTATCTTCAAAACTCCGCACTAAGATTTGGAGATAACGTTCTTCAGCATACAGTTTCTGTAAATAATGATTTTCCTGAACAATGTTGGGCTGATACTCTTTTCATGGCTGCCTTCTTCATGTTAAGGGCAGGTGTTCTTCTTGAAGACAAAGAACTAATTGATGATGCTTTGAATCAGTATTATTGGCACATCAAGTATCTACAGGATCCTGCTTCAGGTCTTTTCTATCACGGTTATAACAATATAACCAAGGATCACATGTCAGGCTTTTATTGGGGCCGAGCAAATGCCTGGGCTGCTTATACAATGTCCGAAGTAGGTATTGTTCTTCCAAAATGCTACTTATATCCTAAATACCTGGATGTTGTTGGATCTCTTGAAGAACAACTGTCATCAATAAAGCTACTTCAAACTGAAAATGGTTTATACAGAACTCTGCTGGATGATAAAGATTCCTACGAAGAAGTATCTGCATCTTGTGGAATTGCTGCTGCTATGCTCAACAAGGGTAATCCGCTTCATATCAAGTACATTAATAAATCCACTCCGGGTATTCTTGCTAATATATCAACTGATGGCAGAGTTTTGAATGTTTCAGGCGGTACTGCTGTAATGAATGACAGAGATGGATATCGCGGTATATCAAGAGACTGGATTCAGGGATGGGGACAGGGTCTGGCTCTTGCGTACTTATCGCACCTTATTAAATACGACGAGCTTCATCAATAATACTGACTAATATGGGGGTTGTTATGGACAGTAATAAATGCGGAGGTGGATTCACCTTACCCGGTGAGTCTGGATATGAAAAACTAACATTAGAACTTGCTGAAAAATGGGGCGCTGATATGATCAGAGACAGTGATGGCACCTCTCTCTCTGATGAAATCCTAAATTCAGGTTATGGCATTTACTCAACAATCTGCATCATAAGAGATCATAATGATTGGGCAAAAGAAAATACTGATAAACTTCAGCAGACTTTTCTAATGACTCAGCCTAAAGTTGCAACAGAAGAATACATAACTTTTCATTTATTAGATGATTTTTTTGAACAGCAATTTCAAATAAATGATTCTCCTGAATCTATCAAGTACTGGCAGGTTTTTGACCGCACTACAGGTCGTGAAATCAGTTCAAATTTTTGGACTTTCGAAAAAGAAGCCGGGAATGTAATTGTTAATAACGTTACCCCCTGGCATCGTTATACCGTTAGCTTTATGGCCTATCGAATTTGGGAAGAAATCTCAATGTACAACCATACAACCAATAACTGGGATAAAGAACATCTCATGCCAATAGACCCTGTACATCCCAAGACCCAGGAATACATGATCACATGGTTAAAAAAATGGTGTGATGAACATCCGGCAACAACTGTAGTTCGTTTCACTTCCATGTTCTACAATTTTGTTTGGATGTGGGGAAGCAGTAAACGCAACCGTAATCTTTTTACTGACTGGGGCTCTTACGATTTTACGGTAAGCCCTCTAATGCTTGACAATTTCGCTCAAAAATACGGCTACAAGCTAACAGCAGAAGATTTTATAAACAAAGGTGCATTCCATGTAACCCATATGCCGCCTTCAAAAAAACAGCTTGATTATATGGATTTCATCAACGAATTTGTCGTCACTTTTGGTCGTAAACTGATTGATATTGTTCATAGCTATAATAAAAAAGCCTATGTATTTTACGATGACAGCTGGATAGGAATTGAACCCTACAGTAACAGGTTTGAAGATTTTGAATTTGATGGTCTTATTAAATGTGTTTTTTCAGGATATGAAGTAAGGCTATGCGCAGGCGCAAAAGTAAAAACTCATGAAATAAGACTTCATCCTTATCTTTTCCCCGTTGGGCTTGGCGGGCTTCCAACATTTGCTCCGGGAGGAAATCCTACCAGGGATGCAAAAGAATACTGGATGCATACAAGACGTGCTCTTTTAAGGTCCAAGATTGACCGTATAGGCCTTGGCGGCTATCTCCATCTTGTACAGAAATATCCTGATTTTATCGACTATATAGCAAAGATTTCTAATGAATTCAGGACAATCCGTGATTTGCACTCAGAGGGCGAGCCTGCCAAATTAGACATGAAAATAGCAGTTCTGCACAGTTGGGGAAAAATACGAAGCTGGACTCTTAGCGGCCATTTTCATGAAACATACATGAACGATCTTATTCATGTAAATGAAGGCTTATCCGGATTTCCAATTGATGTAGATTTTATTGACTTCGATGATTTATTACAAGAAGATATCTCTAAGTACAAAGTAATAATAAATGCAGGAATTGCCGGTTCAGCGTGGAGCGGAGGTGACAACTGGAATAATCCAGCAATAGAAGAAGTTCTAACTAAATGGGTATATAACGGCGGTTCATTCATAGGTATAAATGAACCATCAGCAGTCGAAGGACATGACACTGTTTTCCGCATGTCTTCAGTGCTTGGTGTAGACAAAAATACGATTGAAAAGATCTGTCACGGAAAATGGACATATGAAATTGAACATGTTGAAAGACTTATTCCAAATGGTACTATTATACCACAAAAATGCAAAGTTCACTTAACTGACGGAAAAGCCCATGTATTACTTGATAATAACAAAGAGCCTGTTTTTACAGTTAATAATTTTGGTAAGGGAAAGGGGATATATTTATCTTCCTTTGAAACAAATACAGTAAACAATCGTTTTCTCTTAAATCTATTACTTTTTGCTTCAGATATGCCTTTAGATCAGCCTTTTCTTACCGACAATATCTATACCGAATGTGCTTACTTTCCAACCTCCAAAAAGTTGATAGTTATAAATAATTCATCAGAAAAACAATCCGTGACAGTCAAACTCAATTCAGGTTCTGTCACCATAAAGAACCTGGCGCCTTTCGACACTGTAATAAAAAAGATTTAATCCCCTCAGCAACAAAAACGCTCTGCCATACGAATTGCATGGCAGAGCATTTTTCTCAAAATCCAGCTTTTTTGAGCAGTGCAGCAAGGGAAGTTGTCGCTTCTCCATCACTTTCATACTCTATTTTTTCTTCAGTTATTTCAGTAGCAGCAATATCCTCAAGTGCTTTCATACTTAAGCTTAACTTGCCGTCTTTTATTGATGTAACCTTTACTTTGACCTTCTGTCCAACCTTCAAAACTGAAGAAGGATGAGCGATTCTCTGGTTGCATATCTGAGAAATATGTACTAGTCCTGTCATTCCATTTGACAGATTTATAAATGCTCCGTAGTTTTGCAAGCTCCCCACAACACCCTCAGTAACAAGTCCTACTTCAATATTTGAAATAATATCAGCACGACGCTTGTCATCAAGTTCTTTTAGATATTCCTTTGCTGACAAAACTAATTTATTATTCTCTTTCTCCGAAGTAATTACTTTTACTTTAAGTTTCTTGCCTACATAACTTTCTAACTCAGAATCATCAACAAATTTTATGTCAAGCTTCGAAGCAGGAATAAAACCTCTAATGCCTTCCAAATAAGCAACACAGCCACTTCTAACAGCCTCAGAGACTACAACATCGACATATGCATCGCTTTCTTTAATTTCATTGATTTTATCCCATGCAAGAATCTGATTTGCAGCTTTCTTAGACAATAGAATATTGCCATTACCATCGTCTGTACTTATAACTGTTGCAGAAACATTTTCTCCAATTTTCACATCTCTATAAACTGAAAACTTAGGATCGTCACTATAATCCTCTACTCTGATTACTCCCTGTGTATAATATCTTAAATCCAGTGTAATTTCAGTTTCTGAAATGTCTATTACAGTTCCTTCAAGAATATCTCCTTCTTTTACATTTCTAAATGACCTGTCAATTTCATCTTTAAAATCATTCATTGTTTCTTCAGCCATCTTATTTCCTCCCAACATTCAATTTTCTTTATTATACAACAAAAAACCCATGAATATAAATATTCATGGGTAAAGAGGTGACAGACGGATTTGAACCGTCGCTCAAGGTGTTGCAGACCTATGCCTTACCGCTTGGCTATGTCACCATATAAATGACTCCGACGAGAATCGAACTCGTGTTACCGCCGTGAAAGGGCGATGTCTTGACCGCTTGACCACGGAGCCGCATCAGACCGTTTCATACTTTAGTAACAGTCTTCCTTCTTTTATCAAAGTTTCCTTTGACAAGCTCCCCAAGTAGGACTCGAACCTACGACACTTCGGTTAACAGCCGAATGCTCTACCGACTGAGCTATTGAGGATTATTATCTTCTTGACTTGTACCTTCAAAACCGAACACTGACTAATCTAAATCCTTTTTCCCTATACATCTTATCTTTTTGGATAAGCCCTCGACCTATT
>NZ_FOKR01000025.1 GCF_900112195.1 Butyrivibrio sp. YAB3001 | reverse complement strand
GAAATGTTTTCAAAAGAACTTCAAATCCTTGATCGTAATACCGTAAAATACATGATTGATGAACTTCAGGAAGAGCTTGATACTACTAAAGAAGAACTTAACACTGCGCACACAACAATTGCTGATAAAGACAATACCATTGCCCAGCTTACAGCTGAACTTGAAAAATACAAAAAACAGAAACACTAACAATTACATATAAACCAAAAGAGCATGCCCTAGATACAATTTCTCTAGAGCATGCTCTTGGTTGTATACGTCACCGAAAAAGATTCCCACCGGTCAACTTTTATAAAAGCGTTGGCTTGTTACAACACTAATTTTCCCTCACCTCAGCCAGAATACAATGTTTTAGCCAAATCATAAACCACTTTCTTCTGGCTCAGCGTGAGGTTCTTGTAATAGTAAACAAGCTCATCAAGCTGCTTGTTATCATCTCTTACCTTCTGAAGTTCCGACGCTTTTTCATTTGGAGCACCATATGCAATACCACCATCATTGCTATTCCCACTATTATCACCAATACTAGACTTATAGTTATAAGGAAGATTCTCTTCATTTATCAGCTTGGACAGCAACATATCCGCACTAATATCATAATACTTGGCAAGCGCATAGAGCTTATCCGCAGAAGGCACTATCCTTCCAGTCTCATATGCAGAATACGTGCCGCTCTTAA
This sequence comes from Butyrivibrio sp. YAB3001, assembly GCF_900112195.1. Taxonomy (GTDB): domain Bacteria; phylum Bacillota; class Clostridia; order Lachnospirales; family Lachnospiraceae; genus Butyrivibrio. Next base: position 55,482 of record NZ_FOKR01000025.1, on the reverse strand, counting down.
CTCCGATCAGCTTGGCTATATCTTCCTGATACTTACCAGCATCCTTCCGAAGCTGCCTCAGCATTTCCTGAAGCGTCATATTTCCTTGTTCAATAGTTTTTCTTTGCATATGATAAATACCTCTCACTGCACTCCACTTCTAATACCGGAATAAAAACAAATATGCTTCCAAATTTCTGTTCCGGTTGATATTTTCCTTAACAATCTTCATAATAATGTTATAAATAATAAGCTTGGCTCACTTTCCTTGGGTGTGATGAGCCTGAATATATCGTCAAGCTCATCCAGAAATATCCTCGTTTCAAAGCCATTTACGATGATCTTTATGAAACATGTCTCAACATAGAAAGGGGTATGGAAATGTTTTCAAAAGAACTTCAAATCCTTGACCAAAACACTGCCAAATACATGATTGATGAACTTCGGGAACAGCTTGATGCAACTAAGAATGAACTTAAATCTGCACAACTTGAACTTGATACTTTAAACACAATCCTCGTCAACCAGGAAAAAGCCCTCGCTGACAAGGAACAAATCCTCGCTAACCAAGATAAAGCCATCGCTGAGAAGAAAAAAATCATCGCCCAACTTCAATCCGAACTTGAAGTATACAAAAATCAAAAACAATAATACTTCTTTTAGACCGCTAATTAGCGGTCTTTTTCTTTGCCATGTACACTACAACTATCAATATTTTCACTATTGTGTCATATATCCTATGCCGCCATATCACTCATAAAAAGTGTAAACATAACATTTTTCAACGCCGAATACTCATGTTTTTATCCCAAAGTTTGTTCATTACTTTCATTTTTCCGGTAATGCTATTATAGAGTTTGCCACTCTACGCTCATTTCCTATTGGAGTAGTATAATATCTCTGATCAATTCCGAATAAAAATGCTTTCATTTCCTCTTCATTTGATATTACAAACTTCCCACAGTTCTGAGATAAACCTGAATAATCATTGGTATAAGTAAAAATTTTCTCCCTATCATCTTGATTCAGCTTTTCCAGAATAGTCATTGCCTTAGTGATACGTTGACGATTTAGCTTTCCAATATGTTCAATATCATATTTTCCATTTAGTTCCACAGGTACTGAATCAACAAAAGTTGTAACTTCTTCTCTTGTTGCCTCTTTAAAAAGCTTTTCAAGCCCACCAAAAATCGGTGTAATTCTAGCAATATCTTTAAAATACAATGTATCTTTACTTTGGCAATAAATAGCATCTGGCTCATCTGTCAAAACAATGTAATCCTGCTTTTCAATAAGCGTAGCATCATCTTTTAATGATAATAGTTTGGTATTCGTTAAAATTCGACTCTTAATAACTCGTTGATAAAAATAGCATCCTGTTTCCTGATATGTACAAATATACTGCACCTTATTTATATCAATTTTCCCAACAGGATACGTAGTATCAACAGGAATCCCAATAAAATGATTGGTATAACCTTTATTTGAAAAATCACCGATTTTAAACCATTGATTATCTTCAAGTAAAACATCTGTAGAATAATCTATAGATGACATCACCATTCCAATATTATATAAATCATCACAATATAAAAGTCTTCTTATCGGTTCATCTTTATCCTTAACCTTTGCGAAAATTACTCCCATCTTACTAGTCACTCTTTTCTATATCCATAAATGTATAGTCATTAATCCTTCTCAGCTCGTAAAAAGACAGCCCTTCTATACCATGTATTTTTCTCCTGCTTATCACTAAAATCTTTTCACCACACCTAGTTATATAATAAAAGCGAAAACCAAAAAGATGAAAAAATGGATTATAATAAACTGTCTGAGCCGCAACCAAGAGAATAAATAATACAATTACTGCAATCCATAATTGTATTATATTCGTGATAGAAAACCCGATGAAAAAATATCCCAAATATACTGGCAAGTATGCTTCATTTGCTAATTCCACTGATTGTATTCCACCTTCAATCATGTCATGTGAAAGTAGTTTGCTTAATATAACACACAAAAAAGAAATAAATACAGAAAATCCCAACCATAGCATAGGAGCCACAAGATCTCTAACCTCATTTACATTTGTAAGACTATAGAAGAAACCTAAAAGCATTATGGAATTTACTGACAATATTATTCTAAATACTAATCTCACTACTTTTTCTCACCATTTATAAAGCCACTATTAAAATTTCAACATTAAGAAAAAAGATGTTCATCCAGTCTATACAATCGTATTCATGGAAAGTAGCCCAAGCATTTTTAATAACCACCCCGACTGTTACATTCATAACTTCAGGACTACTTCTGATACTGGGATAAATGTCAACATTCTGGAAAATTTCATCTTAGTTCCGGTTGATATTTTCCTTAGCAATCTTCATAATAATGGTATAAAGAATAAGCTTGACGCATGGCTTACATTCCTTTGATGTGATGAACCTGAATATATCGTCCAGCTCATCGAGAAATATCCTCGTTTCAAAGCCATTTACGATGATCTTTATGAAACATGTCTCAACGTAGAAAGGGGGATAGAAATGTTTTCAAAAGAGCTTCAAATCCTTGACCAAAACACTGTAAAATACATGATTGATGAACTTCAGGAAGAACTTGATGCAGCGCACTCAACCATAGCTGACAATGAAAAAACCATCGCCCAACTGAAAGCTGAACTCGAAAAGTACAAAAAGCAAAATCAATAATTCTTCTTTAAGACCGCTAATTAGCGGTCTTTTTCTTTACAACCGAAACCAATACTAATTCCATATTGTCATTTCCAAAAGCCGTCTCAAGTACTCCTCACCTATTTCACTCACTCTTCTTAGCCCATATATTATCCGGCACATTCCTAAAGTCTGTTAGTTCGTAATGATTAACCAAATACTCGCCAAGGAAATCTGATACTTTCTTAGCTCCATCATTATTCAAATGCCCTTTATCAGCAAAATCTGTCTTAGTATCTATTCCCATCTCATCGACATAGTCAAATAAATCCAAATATGCACAACCATTCTGTTCTGCATACTCTCTTGTAGCATTTGAATAATGAAACTCTCCCTGGTAAGGTGCAGTGTAAAAAAAGAATTTCTATATTATTATCTTTGCAAGTCTAGACAATCTCATCCAATATTCCTATAGCAACTTCATCAAATTCTTTCTGTTCAAATTCATTATTATCTTTTAGATTGACTTTTTAACATCCTAAAAGGCACAATTTTATAAATTGTAAAACCATCAGTTATCCGCGTAAATACTTAATATATGAAATGTGATACCTGCTCTCCAAAAAGTCCCCTAAATGGTTTACTATCACAACAATAAAAATTGACCCACTATAAACAACAATCAACTTAATAAACCAAGCTATAGACAATTTGCTTTTTTCAAGTATAGTCAAAACAAGTATATGCCATAAATAGATTCCCATTGAATTTTTAGATATAAACGTGACCATCCTGTTCTCGTATACTTTTCTGCTCTTCCGTTCACAAATCAATAATAATGCAAATGAACAAGCAATCCCATAACTCAGATAGTACAATCTGGGAGGGTACTTTGCAATTTGTACCAACTGAAACGAACCAGTTGAAACTCGATAATAAGTAGCAAAAATAATAAATGCTATAAACGCCGTGACCAAAATGCCCTTTTTTGCTATATTATTCATATTACTGTAATTATAGCCAAGATATGTAATTAGACCGTATGGAACAATATAATAAAAAGTTGTATTCAAAAAATATTCGAGTACTCCTCCATTAAGACCAAATCCGTAATGGTACGATATTTCATAAATAATATATGATGTAATTGCAACAACAATGCCTTTGATCGATAATTTATATTTATCTATCACAGGAATCAACATCGCACTATATATATATATAAGAATAATCCATACATATCTTATCCCATATCTTGTCAAGAGAAATGATGCAAGGATTTTTTTTCCACTCTCAATATTTCCTATAACAATTAGTTTAAATGCAAAGTAAAATACCAAAAATGACCATGTTGGAATAACTAATCTTTTAATCCGAGATTTAAAATAATCAATAACACATGTCTTAGATTTAGAATTCTTCAAATATGATTTGTGTGCAAGTATAGCTGACAATATCACCATAAGAGGAACGTCAAAGTTCCTTAACATCATAAGCCAGCTTGGAGATTCAACATGAGCGATGATAATACATGTCAAACCAATACATTTCAGAAAATCAATATAATAAAGTCTACCTTTTACTTGATTGCTTTCCTTAATATTAGCTATAGAATATGTACCAATATTATTGTCTATCGAAATATCCCTCACTCATTCTCACCCCATGCTTTCAAAGATATAATTAATAGATAACTAGCAACTTCGTAATAATACTCTGCCTATTAAAATCATAATTATATAAAACAATTCCATTTTTTAATATATCTCCATTACCAGTGTTAAAATACATTTCCATATATACCATCACAATAATTATTTACGCGGCATATTTTTTATAATCTTACGACCTTACTAATTAATTCAATTCCCTTTTTAAATTCACTTAATCTAAAATAAAACAATATCATAAGTGCATTTGAAACCATGAAGCATAACGCTAAATCCAGCATAATTGCTGGAAAACCAACCACGCTATGTAAAGAGCAAATTTTAAAACACAAAAATGCTGAAATTATGGTAACAAAAGCATAATAAAACTGTTTCTTAAAATAAGTCTTGCTTGATATGCCTTTAAAATAATACCTATGAATAATGGTACTTCCATATCCAAAATTAATCACAATAATTGAGAAAAGTGTAGCCAAAACAACTCCTGCTATTCCAAACAATTTACCCAATAAAATATTTAAAACAATATTAGAAGCTGCCTCAATCATACTTCTATATCTTCCTTCCCACCATAGCCCACATGCTGTGTAGTATGTAGTTCTTACATCCCCCATGCATAAAGAATAAAAATATATACTAAGCATTATCATTATTCCATCAGGAAGCAATAGTTCATTTCCCATCCAAATTGTCATAAATGGTTGATATATACAAACTAGGCACGTAGTACAAAATGAAGCTAACCACATATACAAAAAATCGAAAGATAACATATCATTGTAATTAGATTCAGGAGTATTTTTAACTATAGTATTGCCCACTATTGCTGCTATAGACTTTGTAATAGTGGTTAACATTCCATGAGCCGCTGCTACAATATAATAATAATTGCCGTATATTGCGGCTTGAGCAAGCCCTAAATAAGCTGAAATTATTATACTATCCATGGAATTACGGCTTGTAGTGCATAAGCGACTAATAACTAATCCTTTGATTCTTGTTTTTATTACATCCGCACTTTCCTTTGATATACTTCCTCTAGGAGTATACATTGGATATATCTTCATGGCTATATACTGTGTTATCAAGTTCTCTATAACCGTTGAAACTGGCATTGCGATAATAAATGCGTAGTATCTCCTAGTAATCAGCAGAATCAATACCTGAAAGAAAATCTTTATTATACCAACAACCGTTGTTATTTTACTTACTACATCTTCTCTCTGACATGCAGAAAGTAATGATTTTTTATAAGCAAACAATAAATAGCCTAAAACAGTGTTGATCAAAAAAACCAAATATAATAAGTACAGATTAACATCGTCAGGCAAGCCACTTTTTATTAATTTGGGCAAAAATGGCATCATTATTAGTCCAATAACCAAAACGCTCAATCCTATGATCTTGTAAACTATTCTATACAAAGAAAGTATTGAACATACTTCAACTGTATCATTTTCTGAAAGAGGCTTATACATACTAAAAGTAATAGCTGAGCTAAATCCTAATTCAGCTATATTAAGCATTTGCAATATTGAATTAAACAGTGTGTCTAGCCCGAGATAGTTATGCCCCAAAAAATATATGATAGCCGTTCTTAAAGCAAATGGAATTAAAATATTTATTAACTTATTTAAAACCCCCCAAATAATGTTTCGTCTTGCATTTATTATTCTACTCATAATTAGACCTAACTAATTCACTTGTCAGCATTCTTATAGTTACTGACATTCCTTTCCAGATTATTGTTTCATATTATAATTTGTACAGAATGATTATCCCTATACCTACTTCGTTTTAGATAGCTACTATAGTTTTCCTCCATACACAGCAAGATTTACAATAGTATTCTCATCCTATAATTTGATAATATTTTAACCATTCGTCTAAAAGGTCTATACTTGTTGCATACAAAAACTCATTGTCATCTAACACAATTTTAAAAAAACTGCCATTATCTAACTCCAAGCCATCATAATCAGATAATAAAATTCCATTTATTGCATCAATATTTTCAATTTCTGATATTGGATTAATATTTTCTCTTGGATTCATCGTAACCAAGAACCTTGGATAACTTGGTGCAGATGATTGTTCTGTATAACAATAAACATTTATGTTTTTGTTATGCGCCCAACTCACAACGATATTAGACATATTTATTGCATTCGCAACGATACTTGTTTTCTCTACATGCTTTGATATTGCACTTCCCCAAAATATTGCTGAAGAAACTAAATATACCAAAACCATAAATATAATTTGATACTTTTTTCTTAACACTATTATGCCCATGCATACCACTAGCAGCAATGCCAATAAGCGACCAAAATATACTCTTGGTGTTTCTCCATTATACAAATATAATCTGTATATGCTAGCCAAGGCAGTCATATTTGAAGATTTAAGTACTGGAATCACATCTAAAAAAAATGATTTCATTAAAAACAAATTTATTCCTATTGATATACATATAATATATTTCCTATAATTCTTTAATTGCAAAAAGCACATACATCCAAATACTATCGGTAAAATGCAAAATGGTATTGCATATCGTAAGTATAAATACAGCCTACCTTTTCCAGGAATATCAATATAATTTTTTAGAGAATAAGCAAAATTCATTCCAAAAAAGCAAAGCAGGCCCCATGCAGAAGCAACCATCAATGGGCTTAACTTCATTTTTTTCTTTATAGCATCATAAAAACATGTAAATACACTAACTACACATACCGTAAATAAGCCAAATGTCACCAACGAATATCCACTCAATAGCGATAAAAACAGCTCTCCAATTCTGCTTACTTCCCCCCTGCCTTGAAACGTTAAATACAAATTCTTTGTAGAGTATGCTAACACGTTGCTTGCATTGTTTTGCATTCTCCCAGTTCCACCTGATGCATTGGTCATTACAGCTTGTTTATACCATGAGTTGAATAATTTATACACTGTCATTCCTAACGCTAATCCACATGAAGATGCAATCAGCGAACTATATACCCATTTCCCAAAATTCATAATGAGGTATATAAAATATACACACCCGAATCCAACAATAAGAATAATCGCCCTACTATGAATTGTTAATGTATATGCCAACAAAAACCATATGACTCCTATCATTATCGATTTTCTTATTACATTTGAGATCTTTGCCTGTTTAACGAATAAAAATGCCACAATCACTTGTATTAAGCCTAAGTATTCTTCTGTCATAGCACTTAAGCCCAATCCATAATCAGGTTTCAATATTCCCAAAGCACTAATTATCGATATAACAAATGAACTATTTAAGTCCATCCCCAATTCATCAAGTAAAATAAAAACTAGCTCTCCAATAATAATCCATATTATTAAAGAGTAAACTCTAATCAGAGCATACATTTGCACCCATGTTTTGCACAATGCAATAATTGGAGCAAGAAAAAAAATATGCCCATATCCATGCCATATTCCATATGCAGCCATCGAGCCTGACCAATCAATTCCAGCCAACTTCATAACAGCTGCTATCGAAGGCCATTCATCACCGTCTTGAATATTTGAATACATAAAGCATGGCAAATAAAAAAGAATTATTATCACCGCGATAATATACATATATGCTTTTTTATTCTTTAGTAAACTATCTATTCTTTTATTCATCTATTTTTCTACAAAAAACTTTCTATCCTTACCATATCGTTTTTTATTACTGGTTAACTCGGTATAAACGAATATTGGATTAAAATAATTACAAGTAATAAGTGGGATTCCACCTTTAACCAATTTAATAAATGCCCACAGCAACGTTTTAATATCTATCCCTCTTTTTAACCCATCGTACAATATCAATAACGCATTATAATTAAAATAGCCTAATACTTTCTTCGAATATTTGTTTTTGGAAAAACAATAACATTTTATCGTTTCATTTACATGACACATATATGCAGTTTTCGATACTACAGTTGTCAATGAATTCTTCCCTCTAGTTATGCAATAAATAATGGCTCCATCAATGACAGTCTGCTTGCAATAATAACTAACCTGCGTTGAAAAAAACTGATCATTACTATGTAAAGTTTCACTAAATATAATATTGTTTTCTTCTACAACAGCCCTTCTTATCATCTTTCCCCAAGGTGCAAAACGCTTAATAACGCGATAATAGTTTTTTTCACTTGGATTACCTAAATAGTCATTTATCTTTCTAGCATGCACAAGATGCCTAGTGGCAATTTCCCCTGTATCGGAATACTGACTCGTCACATTAAAAATAATCTGATCAAATTCTGAATTAAAATATTTAGATATCGTATCGTAATATGAATCAATAAAAAAATCATCTGCATCCGCAAACATTAGCCATTTGCCTTTTGCATGCTTTAAACCAGTATTTCTACATGCCCCAGCACTTTGTATTCCTGTTTTATTACAATAAAACTCAACATATGAACTATATTTTTGTCTAACACTTTCCAGTTTTCCCAAATTGTCAGTACTATTATCATCGACAACTATTATCTGAACATTGTTATGAACATTTATAGATTGAATCAATTTTTCCAATTGAAGAGGAGTATTGTAATGAGGAATTATTATTGTTAAATCTATCATTTTGAACCCTCAAATTCTGTTTTTTCTTGCATGCATAAGATTTCCCTAGCCTCAAATACCGACCTCATTGTAAAAATGTCCTGCGGTGTCGTAACCTTGATGTTCTCAATCGGGCCGTCGACCAGGTGAAGTTTGTATCCGTAATGCTGCATTAAAGTACAGCTATCTATAAAGTCATTTCGTTGCTCAGCAATTGCTTTTTCGTGTGCTGCTAAAATATCATCCAAGTAGAAACTCTGCGGTGCTTTTGCAAGTCTGGAATTACCACGTTCTGGAACTTCTTCAATCAATGAATCACTATTTACTACAAGAATTGTTTCTGTAACTTTAGTTGTGGTTATAGCTGAGTTGTATTTTTTTACCGAAGCAATATTATCTGATATTAACTCTTCAGTAATAAACGGACGTACTCCATCGTGTATAAGAACTATTGCTTTTTCATAGGCAATTGCCTTGGCAGCCACAAGACCGTTATATATTGATTCCTGTCCTGTTTCTCCACCTTTTACAACGCTCTTTACTTTAGTGAGATGATAATTTCCTATCAGCTCATTCATATATGGAATCCAGTCATTTACACAAGCTATGACTATGGCATCGATTTCTTTGTGATGCTCAAATTTTTCAAGAGTATGTATTATTACCGGCTTTCCATATACTTCCAAAAACTGCTTTGGAAGATCTTTGGTGTGCATTCGTCTTCCGACTCCACCAGCAAAAATCACTGCAATATTCATATCTTTCTCCCAAGCTCAACTGATATGTTGTGCTTTGTTCCTCCGCTATTTTCTGCCTTTTTCAACAAAATCAATTATGTAATCCGCAACTTTGTCTGCTGCACTACCCGTTTCACACGATCCCACTAGCTCATGTAATTTCTTTACGCTTTGAACATATTCTTCATTATCAAAACTGCGAATATTATCAAATAACTCGTCATTAGTTGTAGCAAGCGGAAATGGCAACTCGCTCATTCTCCAATAGTTTCCTCTATCATTTTCGTATTTATCCAAGTCCGGAGCATAAATAAAACATGTTTTTGGTTTGGTAATATAATCAAACATGCAGCTTGAATAATCCGTTAATAATACATCCGCAGCAACCAACAGTTCTTGCATTACGCTATAATCAGAAGCATTAAGGACATAATCGTTATATTTTATATGTTTTGCTTCTTTAAGATTATTTGGATGCAAACGCACCAAGATATACCAATCACCGCCATACTTCTTTACTAATTCCTCATGTAATCTCTCCATATCGATATTGAAGAAATCCATATTGTAATCACTTCGAAAAGTTGGAGCATACAACAAAATATGTGCTTCTCTTATGCCAAAAAATTTGAAAACTTTATTTTTTATCTCATTTGGATCATTGAAAAATATGTCATTTCTTGGACTTCCTACTTCTAGAAGCTTTTTGTTATAACCAAACGCTCTTTTATAGATTTGAGATGTTTTCTTACTATTTGAAACAATTACATCAGCTATTTTGGAATTGAATGGATATAGAACCTTGTCAAACTTTGGTAAGTTCTTTCCCAGATCAAGTGCTATTTTCTTTATTCCATAGCTTCCATGCCATGTTTGTACGTATAATTGCTTTCGAGACTTATATGTACCAAAATCTTTTAAATTAGAATCAACCCATACTGCGGATGTTGATAGCTGATACATATTATTCCAATAACCATAATCAACACGCTTTACATAATCAGGAATGTCCATTTCAACATTTTTATTTAAAAGCCAAACTATTTCATAATCCCTTTTCTTTTCATGAAGACGCTCTGATATATACATTGGATTATCACCATAACGAATTCCCTTCATATTACAAAAGACAATTTTTTTCCTGTTTATAGGCAATAAATGGAGTATCAAGAAAAGAAATCTATTTATAAATCCAGAAACCAAAAAGCCACAGTAAACTAGTTTCTCAAACAATATGCTGTTTTGTGATAATTTCTTAAGTCCCTGAATCAATGTCATGGCCTAGTACTAAATTGATTCCTTCCATTTCTTTTTCTGTATCTAAACACTTTTTAAATAGTCTTGCTTTAGCTGCATACGATCCAGCTTTTGACGCCTCAAAACCATTCTTCTGAATTTTTTGATATTGTTCTGCGTCAGCAAGTAGAGTCTCTATATTATCCGCAATCTGCCACACATTTTTCTCTTCACAAAGAAGGCCGTTTTCGCCATCTTTTACCAACTGTGGTATTCCTCCCGAATTGCTTGCTACAACAGGAAGGCCTGATGCCATAGCCTCAAGCATTACCAATCCAAAACCTTCTGATTCACCTTTTGATGTCGTAATAGAAGGCATGCAAAAGATATCTGCTGATGCATAAATAGTTGACAATTGTTCGTGGGATTTTCCACCGAGGAACACGACATTTCCAAATCGCTTGCCACCTAACTTAATTATTTCATCAGGGAATTTGGCATTTTCATCTTTTTGTAGCGCCTGTGTATATGCTTGCTGCTCTAATTCAGCTCTTAACGGTCCATCACCGACGATAACTAATAGAGCATCTATATTTCTCATTGCTTCTATTAAATAGGTAACGCCTTTTATCTCAGCTAATCTTCCGACAAACAGGACAACTTTTTTATCACCCTGTCCAAAGTAGTTCTCTACTCTGTACTGTGGTCCAAAGGCACTGGTGTCTACTCCCATGGGGATGACATCAATCGGAACATTTGGAACAAGTTCGTGAACTCTATCTTTGAGGTGCTCGGAAACTACTGTCACGTGCTGCGCATTTTTGATGCAGCGGATTTTAAGCTTACGCACAATGCCTTTATTGAGTGAGCAGACATCGCCGCCATGGCCCGTAACGATATATGGCTTTTTGAAAAAGCTCTGAACAATGCCCTGCGGAATTAACCAGTGGGCATGAACGAAATCGTAGTTATTTATGTTTTTCCTAAGAGCGTTCCACAGCCCTAAGAAAAGGAATGGAACCAATAAGGCGCGAATTTTCTTTTCCTTTATTCTTGGAACAATTGCTCCCGGATAACATAAGGTTTCAAACTTGTGAATAGGAAAATAGTGATAACGGATTACTTTGATGCCTTCGAGGATTTCTTTATCCTTGGAACCGGGACATGCCGGAACCATCACGGTAATATCAAAGTATTCAGACATTGCTTTGCACAAATCCAACACAAACCTTGGTTCAGTATCTTTATCCCAACGAGGGAATGTAGACGCTGTCACTAATAGCTTTTTCTTTTCCACAATAATCTCCACCCATGCCATGATCAGTCAGACTAATGTGTTTTCTCATTCAGTGTTAATTAAAATGTGAATGAGAAAAAATACTAAACTGATAGCCGGCAAATATCTCATAATATTCGTTGTTCCAAAAAGTGTACTTTTGGGAACAGCCAAACGGATATATTTATAATATCTCTATATCTATTTAACTCTATTATTAATATCCTTATGTATTATCTACATTATCGTTAATAATGTCAATTACTTTTTGTAAACACTGATTATTGCTGAGCTTTATTTCGCATATTTGTGAATCTGGCTTAAAACAATGTACTCTCACTCTATTATCAGTATATTCACCACATACCCACTTTCCTGTTCCAAAAAGTACACTTTTCGGAACGCTCAAATAGTCAGCAAGCGGCTCAACAAGGCGTTTTTCTATAATCAGAAATAAAGAAAACGATATGAAACAAAAATATGTCTCACATCGTTTTATCCTATAAAATCTATTTCTTATTTGAAATCCTTTATTTTTCAATGCATCTAAATATACTATTAATAGTTTTTCAATGATAATTACCAATATAGTTCCATCCTATTCAACACTGTAATCTGTTCTAATTCCTAAAAATTCCAAATTCTGTAGAAAGATTAATAATTTTCACACCTAAATCTTAATAATTTTGTGCTAACCTAGTCTTTGTCCGCGTTTGCGGTATCTGTTCCATTCTGTACCACAGGCATTTCAGCCACTTTTCACAGAAAGCAGAAATAAATAACATAATAAGGAGATTCATTTTGCATGAAACTAAACAACAAGAATCACAAGGATACTGTGTTCAGGATGCTATATTCTGACAAAAGACGATTGCTTGAACTATACAATGCAATCAACAAAACCAATTACACAAACCTGGATGATTTGACCATTCGTACATTGAACGGCAATACATTTCTTGGAATGAAGAACGATGTATCTTTTATCCTGGATTATGAAATTAATCTGTATGAGCACAACTCTACTCCGTGTCCAAACATCCCGCTTAGAGATCTGTTCTATATTGCAAGCTCTTACAAAAAGCTTTTTAAGATCAGTGATACCTATAAAACCACGCAATTAAAAATCCAAACACCGCGTTTTTTTGTGTTCTATAACGGAACTACTCCTCTTCCGGATTCATTTGAGTATCGTCTATCAGATATGTTCATTAAACCTGTCACTCCGCCAAGCATGGAGCTTGTAGTAACTGTACTCAACGTCAATGAAGGACGCAACAAACAGCTTATGGAGTCTTGCGAAACACTTCGAGGCTATTCCATTTTTGTATCAAAAGTGAGAAAATATACTCACGAACAGATTATAATTCACGGTAAGGATGAGTATCAGAAGCATAAGAAAGCTCTCATCGAGAAAGCTGTAACAAAGGCAATTGATGAGTGCATTTCTGAGAATGTCCTGAAAGAGTTCTTTACCGCCAACAAACAGGAGGCTATTGATATGAGCACTCTAGAATGCACCGCTGAAGATTATTACCATGTTGTTGCGGATGAAAATTTGGAGAAGGGGATTGAAATTGGACAAAGTCAAGGCATTGTGATTGGTCAACGTCAGGGAGCCAAATATGTAAACAATCTCTATCGTTGGTTGCAGGATAATGGACGTGAAGATGATATACGAAAGGCCATTAATGACTTTGGATATCAAGAAAAACTCCTGGCTGAATACGAGGATGCACACAAAAATTCACCTTCAACATAAACTTTTCTTCACTCGAAAAGGAGTTAACGGATAATGCAAGACAATAAGATGTATGAAATTGATTTATCTAATTTGGATGAGGATTTAAGTATTACTTGATACCATTAAAAGCAGTACCCATTAATATAGTCATAGTTAAATACTAAAAAGAGTATGCACACACGCATGCTCTTTTTCTAGTACTAACAATTTGACAAAACACCACTTTGACTTTATAATTCGATTAACCGAATTTTAGTTTTATATTTGTCGAGGTGGGTCTATGCAGATTGGTGAAAAGATTATTTCCATACTTAAGGAACGCGGAATAAGTCAAAAAGAGTTTTCAAAGATGACGGGCATTGCCGAAAGCACAATATGCGATTGGAAAAGGAAGGGGTTTAATCCTTCTGCCGGGAAAATAAATATTATATGCAAGACACTTAATCTTTCACCCGTAGACTTATTTGATAACAATGAGACTGGCACTGATTCTGCAGATGATAAATTTAGTACCACTGCAAATATTGATCCTTGCTATTATCTAAGCGGAGATGAGAAACAGCTTATAGAACTCTTTAGAAAAGGAGATTCTTCATTTCAAAAAAGAATCCTATCTTACATTGTTAATCTATTTTCCGATGTCGATCTGTCTTCTAATGTTAATCTTCCCTCTGATAACAATGAAATTATTACCAACAAGATTGGCATTATACCCGAAACTAAAGGTAATAATCTGAAATCAGAAAATGACCTGACTAAAAAGAAGAATTTATGCAAGCGTCTGCGACGTCTGGCCAAACTTGAAAGAATAAGGCTTGATGAATCCGAGCACGCATCAGGACTAAACACGCATCTTTTCAAATATCTTGACTACGTGGGAATAGACAAGCTTGAATATATCAAGAAATATATTGAACATATTCAACCGTTCATGATTTCAGAAATTATTTCACAGGAAAAATTTGAAAATGCCATCTGTATGCTTGATGAATATTACAGAATTTCCGTATACATTAGAGTGAATGCAACGAAAGGTGAAGAAATAATCGTTTCTTCCCATGAGAACAATAAAAATGGCATTGCCAGGCGTAATCCAATTAATACCAAGAATTCGAAAGTATATGTTTTCCCTGAAACGATCACGTCTCATATTGCAGACAGTGATCTATATACTATCAGTCTTTTTATAACGCGAGGAGTTACTAACCTTCCAATCAGTATAGCTGCGCACAAATATGATGATGAAGGATTTCTTGTAAACCTAAAAGACATTGAAAGAGCATTGACAGAAACAGCAAACAGTTATCTTCAGGATTTATACACTGCTGATTTAGACTATTCACAGATAGAGGAGTTTTATTCTCTGCAACAGATATCTTTTACCTCATATGGAACTGATGCTTTCTCAAGCATATCTCTACTGATTGATAGTCTTCTGATTCAAATGAACCCGTTTAGTAGGCAGGTTGCAGATTCAGCTTTATGTATCTTCTGCAGCACAATTGAGATGACTAACACAGGCAAAAAAGAACTCCTTGAAACACTTCGAGAGAGATACAAGGTCAATTCCGTCAAAATCCTTCCTGAAATATTAACTCGGATTGACATAAATCTAAACACAATAGAATGAAAAAATCTTATAACATACTTAAAATCTACTATATAGTCTTCAATCAGAGATAAGTTACATTCTTAGAAGAACAGTTTTGTTTCATATTAGTATCAAAGTAATTATCACAAAATAGTAAAACACTCCTATGCTCAGATTGAACCATAGGAGTGTTGCTTATGTTATATCTTTTTATTCACAATCAGAATCTTGCATTCTTGAATATTTCTCAATAATTGCGCTCTTTTTCTTTCAGACCATCACATTCATCAGTTCTTCACGATCATCTTTCCGCCACGTTTTGAAACTACGTCGAAGATAACTGCTGCAAGAAGAACTACACCTTTTACAACCTTCTGCATGTTGGCATCAACGCCCATAAGTGACATACCAAGGTTGATAACGCCCATGAGAACGGCACCAACGATAACTCCGGGAACTGTTCCGATTCCGCCGTAAGCTGATGCTCCACCGATGAAGCAGGAACCGATGGCATCCATCTCATAGTTCTGGCCGTATGTAGGCTGAGCTGATGTAAGACGGGCAATTGTTACCATTCCTGCAAGAGCTGCAAGAAATCCCATGTTTGTGTATGCAAGGAAGTAAACCTTGTTAGTATCGATACCGGAAAGCTTTGTTGCCTTTTCGTTACCACCAACTGCGTAAAAGTAACGTCCTACTGTTGTATTGCTTGTGATGTAGCCATAGATCAGAACTACAACAAGAACCCAGATAAGAACTGTAGGAATACCTTTGTGCTGTGAAAGCTTGTAAGCAAAAACAACAAGAACTCCTGCAAGAACGATCATCTTAAGACAGAAAGCCCAGAATGGCTCAAGGTCGTAGTTGCTCTCAAGTTTTTTCTTTCTGCTAATAAGCTGAAGAGCTACAAGTACTATAGCTGCAACAATTCCGCCGAAAAGACATGTGAGGTTAAGATCTGCGCCGCCAAAGAAATCCGGGATATAGCAGTCTGCGCCACCACCAAAGAGGTTTACGAATGTTGTCTTATCTTTGATTGAAACTGTAAGTCCGTTAAGTACAACGTTTGAAAGTCCTCTGAATGCAAGCATTCCTGCAAGTGTTACGATGAAAGGAGGAATTCTTACAAAAGCGATCCAGAAGCCCTGGAATGCGCCGATTGCTGTACCAATGAGAATCATTGTAAGAATTGTGAGCCATACAGGAACATTCAAGTTCACCATTAGGATAGCGCCAATCGCTCCAACGAAACATACTACTGAACCTACTGAAAGGTCGATGTTACCACCTGTCAAAATACAAAGCAGCATACCTGTTGCAAGAATGAACACATATGCATTCTGTGAGATCAGGTTACTTACGTTCATGGGAAGAAGGATTGCTCCCCCTGTCTGCCATGCAAAAAATGCTAAAACTATTACCAGAACTATGATCATGGTATTTTTTTTCAAAAAACCAAATATCTGCTCCTTATTCATCTTCTCCTCCTTATCAGCCAGCTGACTGTAAAATATAAGTCATTATTTTTTCCTGTGTTGCATCCTTACCATCAAGTTCTCCGACCATCTTACCTTCATTCATTACGTATATTCTGTCGCACATACCAAGAATCTCAGGAAGTTCGGAAGAAATCATGATAACTGATTTGCCCTCAGCTACCAGTTGGTTGATAATGCAATAAATTTCATACTTCGCGCCTACATCGATACCTCTTGTAGGTTCATCCAGGATAAGAATATCCGGATTTGCAAACATCCATTTCGCCAAAAGAACTTTCTGCTGATTACCACCACTTAAGTTACCGACATTTTGTTCAACTGACGGACATTTTGTCTTTAGCTTTTCCTTATAATCAACTGCAACAGCAAATTCTTTATGCTTATCAATTACTGTGTTATGGCTTACATCATCAAGGTTAGCCAATGTTGTATTGATTTTTATAGGGTTTGATAAAATAAGGCCGTTACCTTTTCTATCCTCTGTTACATAGGCAAGTCCGTGCTTGATCGCGCTGCTTACAGTATTAAGCTGAACAGACTCTCCATTTATGCGAATCTCGCCGGATATGTTTTCGCCATAGCTCTTTCCAAAAATACTCATGGCAAGCTCTGTTCTGCCCGCGCCCATAAGTCCTGAAATACCAAGAACTTCGCCTTTTCTTACATAGATATTTACGTCATCTACAACTTTTCTGTCTTTATGTAAAGGATGGTAAACATTCCAGTTCTTTACTTCCATCATTATCTCGCCGATATGTGGCTCTCTCTTCGGGAATCTGTCAGATAGTTCTCGTCCAACCATTCCCTTGATGATTCTGCTCTCTGAGAAATCATCAACTCCCTTTGTAAGAGTTTCGATAGTTGAACCGTCTCTTATGACTGTGATCTTGTCAGCAACATAAGAAACCTCGTTGAGCTTGTGTGAAATAATGATTGATGTAAGGCCTCTTTCTTTCTTTAGCTTAAGCATAAGATCAAGAAGTGCCTTGGAATCAGTTTCGTTTAGTGATGATGTAGGCTCATCCAGAATAAGGAGTTTTGCATCCTTTGAAAGAGCCTTTGCAATCTCAACAAGCTGCTGTTTACCAACACCAATGTCCTTAATCAATGTCTGGGTACTTTCCTTAAGTCCTACTATATCAAGATATTTTCTTGCAAGTTTATTGGTCTCGTCCCAATTTATTTTTAGCTTTGTTCCTCTCTCATTTCCAAGGAACATATTTTCAGCAATAGTCATGTAAGGAATAAGCGCAAGTTCCTGATGAATAATAACGATACCTTTCGCTTCGCTATCCTTGATGGCATTGAACTGACAGACCTGCGAATCGTATACGATATCGCCCGTATAAGAGCCATATGGATAAACACCACTAAGAACATTCATAAGTGTGGATTTACCTGCACCATTTTCTCCAACCAGCGCATGAATCTCACCTTTTTCTACCTTGAGATTAACGTTATCAAGCGCCTTTACGCCGGGAAAGGTTTTAGTGATATTTTTCATTTCCAAGATTATCTGCTCCACTTTGCCCTCCTCCTTTTTGTCTTTAGAATTTTCTCCTTATAAGAGGCGGGTCGGAATCCGCCCCGCCTCGTCACAATTTATATATTCTCCGTGATATCGCATAACTTCGCTTTGCTCTCGTCATGCTACATACATTCACAATCCGAGCTACCGCTCTACTTGCTCATGTATGTTCGGTCTTCAAGGTCAAAAGCTGCACAGTGCAAGCACTGCATCTTTTGACTTTGAATTCCTTTATCACTTAAGTTGATCTTCTGTGTAATATCCGGAATCGATAAGAAGCTCTTTGTAGTTGCTTGCATCTGCAAATACAGGTTCGCAAAGGTATGAAGGAATTACGCCTGTTCCGTTGTCATATGTCTTTGTATCGTTTACAGGAGCTTCTGTCCCCTTCATGATAGCGTCAACCATCTCTACAGTCTTAGCTGCAAGTGTACGTGTATCCTTGAAAATTGACATTGACTGCTTGCCAGCGATCATGTTCTTAACGTTTGCAACGTCACAGTCCTGACCTGTGATGATTGGCCACTCACCTGTGTAGTTAGCTTCAAGAGAGTTTGTAACACCGAGTGCTGTTGAGTCGTTTGAGCAAAGAACTGCATCGATCTTTGTTCCATCAGCATAGTTAGCTGAGATGATTGCATCCATTCTTGACTGAGCATTCTCTGTTGACCAGTTAGCTGTAGCAACGTTGTCAAATTCTACCTGACCTGACTTAACAACAAGCTTGCCACTGTCGATGTACTGCTTAAGAACGTCATAAGCGCCGCCGTAGAAGAATCTTGCATTGTTATCACCAGGGTCACCTGTGAAGATCTCAAGGTTGAATGGGCCAGCTGCGTTATCAAGATCAAGTTTTTCCTTGATGTATTCGCCCTGCTTTGTTCCAACCATGTAGTTATCGAATGTTGCATAATATGAAACAGCGTCTGAATTCATGATAAGACGGTCATAAGCGATAACCTTGATGCCTGCTTCTTTAGCCTGTGCAAGAACTGTTCCAAGTGAATCACCATCGATAGATGCGATTACAAGAACCTGAGCTCCTGAACTGATCATATTTTCAATCTGTGAAACCTGAGTAGCGATATCGTTAGAAGCATACTGAAGGTCTACATCATAGCCTGCTGCCTTGAGCTGAGCTTCCATGTTTGCGCCGTCCTGGTTCCATCTCTGAAGATCCTTTGTAGGCATTGCAACACCAACTTTACCGCCGCCAGAACTTTCTGTCTTAGTAGATGTAGTTGAAGTAGATGTTGTCTCTGTTCCGGATCCTGCGCTTCCGCAGCCTACAAGTAATGATGCTGCCATAGCTACTGAAAGGAATGCGCTTAAAAGTTTTTTCTTCATTTCTAAAAATCCTCCCTATATAGTTGTTTGGTATTGTCAGATGTGTTGTTATCGCGTTCTTTTATCAGGTCCGCAATAACATCTGCTCTTTACATTTAACAATTTATCATAAAAACATCAGCAATTATTTACGATGTTTAGCAATTTTTTATTACATTTTAGATAAAAAAAATACCGTGCTAGCATTTTTTTGCCAGCACGGTGGATTATATTAATATAATGCTACTCATCGTCTATATATCTTCGTTATATCGAACTACACATTATTGGATTTTAATTCCAGAGTGTTTGCAAATTGCCAATTTTAAAGTTGACATTGTTAAAGAACTATCTGCTTAATAATCCATTATCATGCAGTTAATTCATAATCACTTCCCCGGAACATTAAGGTACACATCTTCTTTAAGGTGGAAACCGCTCTTAATTATCACATCATCGATATTCTTCGCAGTAACGCTTATAGGATCAATCTTAAGATATGGCACTTCTTTTTTTCCATCATCGTAAACATCAAGATTATCAGATTCTATCTCCTCATTCATTGCAAGCTTTACAGCGGATTCTGCTGCCTTTTGCGCAAGCTTCTCAATTGGCTTGTATACTGTCATTAGCTGCGTTCCTTCAACAATTCTCTGGCACGCTTCAAGATCTGCGTCCTGACCTGCAACCATCTTCTTTCCTGCAAGTCTCTTTTCAGAAAGAGCAAACACAACCTTGCTGGCAAGATCATCGTTTCCGCACATGATAGCATCAGCCTGCTCCACAAGCTTCATGTGCTCATAGATGTAATTCCCTGCAAGTTCTGCCCTCCATCCATCAGCATAATAAACATCAAGAACCTGATTTCCATTATCATCCATTACTTTCTTAAAGCCTTCTTCAACCATTGGAACATTTTTATCAGTAAGAGAGCCGCATAGCATGATTACTTTTCCATCAGTAAGTCCGTTCTGCACGAATGCTTCCCCCATCATTTCACCGACCTTTTCATTGTCAAAAGAAATATACAGGTCAGTCCCAGCCCCTTCAATCGGTCTGTCGTAGGCAATGACTTTAATTCCTGCATCCTGCGCCTTTTTTACTGTATCTGCAATGGCCTCAGGGTCTATGCTTATAATAACGATAACATCCATCCCTTTTTTGATGAAATACTCTATCTGCTTTTTCTGCTGCATTTCATCGCCATTGGCATTCTGTACATTTACCTCAGCCCCAAGTTCTTTTGCCGTAGATACGAAAACATCCCTGTCACGCTGCCATCTCTCTATAACAAAAGAATCAAAGCACATACCAATCTGTATTTTTTTATCATCAAGTTTTTCCTTTGCCCCTGTATCCACCGGCTGTGCCCCGCAGCCCACAAGCAGGAAGAATGCTGCAATTGTAGCAATCATCCCGGCAAACGATGTTCTTCTTTTCATACCTTAAGACCTCTCATCTCCCACTTACAGTAAACGCTTCCTTATACTCTGTCGGCGTAACCCCCACATTTTTCTTAAAGCTCCTGCTGAAGTAATTCGGATCGGTATAGCCGCAGGAAGCGCAGATCTCTTTAATAGAAAGATTTGGATTCTCTAAAAGTTTCTTTGCTTTCTCTATTCTTACATTGGTAAGATATTCGATAAAGTTAAGTCCATTTTCTTCCTTAAAGATCTTGCTGAAATAATAAGGCGACACGTTTACCACTCTTGAGACATTATCAAGTGAGATATCCTTCTCAAAATTATTGTCTATGTAATCCTTGGCAGTTTTCATTATGTCGTTGGAGTGCTCTTCTTTCTTGCTGATAATGTCCCTGCAGGCATTTTCTATCTTATCGATAAACCATTTTTTTAATTCATCGGTTGTATTAAGCCCCATGATTTCCGGAAGATAGTTGTTCCTGCTGGAATAATGATAGGTCATTCCGCCATTCTGATAGGCAAGGTGCTCCGCGTAAAGAGCAAATTCAAGAACCTTAAGCCTCATGGACATAAGATCGCCGTCATTAGCTCTCTGGCACATCCAGTCAGAATATTTATCCGCGATTGCCCTGGTGCCATTAAGATCGCCCTTTGTGACAGCTTCAAACAGCGGTTTTTCCAGTGCCTTTGGGTAGTCCTCTTCATAATTACAGCTTATGGTAAGGTCATCAGCATGGGCAACTGAACCGGTAGTATCTATAAGAGCATTAAGAGCTTCCTTATAAGAATCCGAGAGCTGGCGAAGGGGCTTGACTCCTCCTATTCCCACTCTGAAACTAATGTCAGTCTTTTTACGGAGATACTTAGCCATTTCTCTTGCCCTGTAAATCAGCTCTGTTCTGTCATTATATTCCAGGCTGTCATTTTCCAATGGAATAAGCACTGCAATCTTATTCGCCATTACGTTCCCTATCTTGCAGTTAAAAAATGATTTTACACCTTCTCTGATTTCCTGATATTTTCCGGAAATTTTCACAGAGCTTCCAATAGCATTGGTCATGTGGTTGCCTTCCTGGGAATCGCCACAGACAATGGCCATCATATATCCGTAGTTTTCCTCTATCCCCAGTATTGACCTGTAACTCTCGATATCTTCTTCAAAGTGTTCCTGCAAAAGAATGTCATAAATAAGACCATTTTCGATGATAGGCTCAACAGTTTCAAGCTTTTCTTTTATCATAAGCTCGTTACTTCGTTTTTCGCGCTCACTGTCAATCTGAGCCATGGCTTTTTTCAAAACGTTTATGACCTTCATTTTTTCCATTGGCTTTGTTATATACTCAAGAACCCCAAGTTTAATGGCTTCTTTGGCATAATCGAATTTATCATACGCTGACATTACGATAAAAACAGTATTGGTGCAGAAATTCTTCATTTCTTTAATCGCATCAATGCCGTTTATTCCGGGCATATGAATATCTATAACCGCAATATCGGGCCTAAAGCTCTCAGCAAGTTCGATGACCTTTCGGCCTGTCTTGGCAAATTCGACCTGACAGGCGCCTCCAAATTCTTTTTCTATAATAAATTTCATGGAATCTATTACGATTCCTTCATCGTCGGCAAGCATTACTCTGTACATTCTGTGTTTCCCTCCAGGGGCAGACGTATCTTGATCTCGCACCCCTTATTTTCTCCCTCTGAAATAATTTCTATAACATCTTCTCTGCCTGCAAAAAGCCTGAGTCTTGAAATGACATTGTCCATCGCTATTCCATTGTTGTCATAGCTGTTCTCATCATGAATCAGACTTCCGGTAAGAATCTTTTCCTTTATCTCGTCGCTTATGCCTTTACCGTTGTCTATGACGCTTATGCAGACATCATCATCTTCTCTGTAAACTTTAAGAAGAATCTTGCCTTCTCCCATCATCTCTCTTATGCCGTGATTTACTGCATTTTCAACTATTGGCTGCAGGATCATGCTGGGCATTTTGTAGTCGAGAAGTCTTTCATCCACCTGTTTGTCGTAGCCAATATCCCCGGAAAAACGAACATTTAAAATCTGTATATAATTATCAACGAGAGTAACCTCTTCCCTCAGATTTCCGGTATGGTTTGTGCTCTTTACATTGTATCTGAAAAAATCAGCGACAGTCTGTACATACTCGTACGTCTTATCTGCGCCTTCCATCATTGCAAGCTGCGCCCCGGCATTTAAGGTATTAAAAAGAAAATGCGGATTTATCTGTGCCTGAAGGTATTTTAGCTGGGCATCCTTAAGATGAGTTTCCATCATCAGCTCTTTTTCCTGCATATATCTTTCTTTTTCCATACTCTCTTTGAGCTTCTCAATATACTCCTTGATACTGATGACCATCTTATTGAAGGCGCCGATAACAATCCCGACTTCATCGTTATAGGTAACAACGGGAAGTGTAACGTCAAAGTTTCCATCTGCCACCTCATCTGCAGAATCCGAAAGCCTTCTTAGAGGCATTATCATTGCTTTGACAAAGCTTGTTACGATTATTACGTTTCCTATCATAACAAAAGTCATCACAGCCACTCCCACAAGTTCAAATGCTCTGAAGGCTTTTAATAAAGCAATGAAACTCTCTGAATTTATAGCAAAGAGTTCAAGGTTTAAGTTTGTAATATAAAGAGAAATATCTTTATATAATTCAGTGGATGTTTCATAGTAATTGCGGTATTTTTCCACATTTCGCCCGCGCTTTGCCTCAATTGTCTGCCCAACTTTTTCTAAGTAGCTCTGAGACATATATTTGATATTTCGCTCAATTCTGTTAAAAGAATAATCTGTTACCTTATCATCTAGTTCACTGCTAAGGTCTGAAAATCTCTGAGCGCTTATATAGTAGTTTTCCAAAGAATCACTGGTCTTGGCGCTCAAATAGACAGTCATTGAATCCTGCACATTGTCGAGAGCCTCAGAGAGCTGATTCAAGGCACGGTTGTCCTGATAAACCATTTCCATGTCGTTGGAAAGGCTATTAATTCCGAGCATCAAAAAGATATTTACTATGAAAATGATTACGTTGGCAAACACGCAGACGCTGATGATCTTGGTCTGAAGAGGACGATTTAAAAATTTATCCATCAATGTCCTCCCCCTGAATAAACTCTGCCACGTTATCCCTGTCGATCAGAGTAACGTCTGCCAGATAGTATTCACTTGTGTTCCCTGTCTCATAATAATCCAAAAGTGCGGAAATGCTGTACTCTCCAAGCTGCTTGGTATCAATTGAGATGGTAGCGTAAACACCTCCCCTGTCAATTGCATTTACTATATCCACTGAATCATAGTATCCAAGGATATTAACCTCTCCAACCATATTAAAATCAACAACTGCCTGATATGTACAAACAGTATTAAGCTCATTCAGGCATACGATTACATCAGGAACCTCTTCTTTTAAAAAGATATCCCTGATTGATTCCTCTATAGAAAAAGTATTAGTATTGTCCACAGCTACTATTGATACTTCGAACTCTGAGTCCGTGACGTTTTCATCCTTTATTGTATCCTGCATGGTAGATATGATGATATTCTGTCCCGCGTCCTGGGAATCAGCGTTTGCAAGTACTGCCACCTTTATGCTGGTGCGGTTATCGATATTATCAGATTCTATGAAATCTTCTCTTCTCTTTTCCTTGATAATATCAATGATCTGCTTGCCATACATCTTGCCGACACTATATCCGCCAATACCAACAAAGCTCAGTCTCTCTGAATGGGTGCTGTCGCCGTAAAGCGTCACCACAGGGATTCCGCTATCCACAGCCTCATTTATCAGTTCTGTCATGGTATCAGACTCATTGGCATAGACAATTATTCCGTCAACTTTGGATGCAATCGCTATTTTCATTAAGTCCTCACAGGAATAATCTCCGGAAAGGTTTGCGCCAAGAAGATCGACGTAGATATTTGCCTCCTTTGCCACTTCCAGAGCGCCCTTATATATTGACTGCCAAAAATCGGATTTGTAGTTTCCTGTTATCATGACAAAGTATTTGTCGTATGCTTTAGCCTCGGATTGCTTTACTATGTCGTTTTTATAGAACCTGAAATAGAGTGAACCGGTCACAAGTGTTGCCAGGACGAATATTAGTGTTATGACCAGAATCAGGTACTGTCTGCTTATTCTTTTCTTATATAGGTCTTCACTTAGTTTACTCATAAGGTTGATTTTAGCAGAATAAAGAACTAAGAAAAAGTGGATTTTCTTGTCAAAGGCGCGACAATGACAAAAAAGTCCATGTGGATTTCGTAACAGTCCATCTATCAGCTGTCTTTCATGAACAGTCAGAAATACTTGTGTTCGTCTGTGCGGTGATTTTCATAAATTCATAATACAAGGGAGTCCTCATCTCAGCGCTGTTCGAAACATTCGGACTCCCTTGTATTCTTCATTTTGAAAATCATCCTGCTCGTCCGAGAACTGCGTATTTCTGGCTGTTCATAGAAATCCTGCTGCCCGCTGAACTGTTAGTGACACTCACATCCGTTTATCATGTTGAATATTGTCGTTTTATCGTTTATCATTGATATACAAGGAGGGTTATGCCTATGATTATGGAAGTAAAGGCTGGTTCGGTGATACTGAATGAGGGTGAAGTAAACATGGACATGTACAAGATTGTACGTGGAAGTGTTGAATTGTATACAGGTTATGGCACTGATAAAGAAGCGATTCTGGGTATTCTTTCCACCGGAGATTTTTTTGGTGAGCTTGGTCTTTTGGCTCAGAAGCCGGCAATTTATACTGTAATTGCTTATAATGATATTGTTCTTCTTCGTATCAGGGAAGATGACATAGAAAACTATATGAAAAATAATCCTCGAGATGCCATTAATATCATGAAGAAGATGGCCTCTTCTATGTATAGTTTAAAGTATAGCATGGATATGTTTGTAGATGATGTAGTCACCGGAAAGGCTGAGGTGACGAAGAAAAATTATCAGGGATACTTTTCCAATCAGTTCGCTAAATATAATGTCAGGGGCGAACCCGCTGGAACTAAATATGATATCAAGCTAAAATGATAAGATAGAATCTTACTTGCGACATATTCCTTTGGCGCTAGTGCACATCCTTTACAGAGCTTTTTTCATTAATCAGAAAGCAAAAAAGATGCAGTACATTTTCGGTGTACTGCATCTTTTGTTATGTCAAATTCTTGAATTTTGAATCAAAGATACGCAATAACTACGCTTTTCTAAATCAAATTGTTCAGAAAGGCAATTAATATTTCTGAGCCTGTTCTTCACCGTTCATTACACGGATAGCGCCCTGAGCAAGTGCAAGAAGCTCATCTTCTCCAGGATAAACAGTAACCGGGCAGATCCAGTCAACACGCTCTTTGATAGCGTCTGTAATAACCTGGCCGTATGCGATACCGCCTGTAAGAATGATCTGGTCAACTTTGCCCTTAAGGACTGTAGCGCAAGCTCCGATATTCTTGCAAATCTGATAGATGAAAGCATCACGAACAAGAATTGCCTTTTCATTGCCTTCTTCGCACATCTTGTTAACTTCTCTCATATCGTTAGTCCCAAGGTAAGCGTTAAGTCCGCCACCACCAACGATTTTCTTCTTCATCTCATCATATGTATACTTTCCTGAGAAGCACATATCTACAAGAGCCTTTGCAGGGATGCCGTTTGCTCTCTCTGGTGAGAAAGCTCCATCGCCATTAAGTGCTGCAAATACATCAACCATCTTGCCGTTCTTGTGAACGCCTGTTGAAGTACCACCACCCATATGTACAACAATTACGCTGATCTCATCGTATTTTTTGCCGATTTCTTTAGCATATCTTCTTGCAACAGCCTTCTGATTAAGAGGATGGTCGATTGAAACACGCTCAATTTCAGGTACACCGGAAATACGAGCTACAGGCTCCATCTCATCTACAACAACAGGGTCAACAATGTAAGAAGGAACGCCGATTTCATCACCGATCTCTCTTGCAAGGATTCCACCAAGGTTAGATGCATGCTGTCCCTGAACACCCTTTTTAAGGTCTTCCAAAAGAGCGTCTGTACACTCGTAAGTGCCACCCGGGATAGGACGAAGAAGCCCGCCTCTTCCAACGATTACATTAAATGATTTGATATCAATGCTCTCTTTCTTCAGGAAATCAAGAATGATATTCTTACGGAAATCCTTCTGATCAATGATTGTTGCGTACTGATTGATTTCTTCTGTACTATGTCTTAATGTTTCCTCTTTTACAAGAGTCTCATCCTCAAAAATACCAACCTTTGTAGATGTTGAACCTGGATTAATAATCAAACTTTTGATCATGATTCCTATCTCCTCTGTATAATTGATTTTAAATCTTGATTACAGTATTCCTTTTTTCTTATCTTCAGCAACAACAGCTGCAAGCGCGATTGAGTTAACCTTAACCTCGACTGAATCAGATCTTGATGTAAGGATAACAGGTGCCTGTGTTCCTGTAAGGATGTTTCCGTTCTTAACTGTTGCAAGTCTTACAATTGTCTTGTATGTAAGGTTTCCTGCGTGAATATCAGGGAAAAGAAGAATATCAGCATCGCCGACAATCTTTCTGTCCAAAGCACCAGCCTTATGCTTAGCAGCTTCAGGATCAATAGCAAGATCCATTGAAAGAGGTCCGTCAACGATACAGTTCTTGATCTCGCCTGCCTCATTCATCTTTGTAAGTTCTGCTGCCTCTACTGTAACAGGCATCTTAGGATTAACAACTTCAACAGCTGCAAGTGGAGCTACCTTAGGGCATTCAACGCCGCAAGCTCTTGCAACTTCAACTGTATATTCAATAATAACTTTCTTATCTTCAAGTGTTGGATATGGCATGAAAGCAACGTCTGTAAGGAATAAAAGACGATCAATGCCTGGAATTTCAAAAACGCAGACGTGTGAAAGAGGACGACCTGTGCGAAGTCCAACTTCCTTATCAAGAACGCTCTTAAGGAAATCTTTGGATTCAAGAGCACCCTTCATATAAATATCAGCCTTGCCATCATGAACAAGAGATACAGCTGTGCGTGCAGCTTCGATAGTATCCTTTACATCAATGATCTCATAATCTGAAAGGTCCATGTTTACTTCTTTGGCCTTTTCTTCGATCTGCTCCTTATCGCCAACAAGGATTGCATCAACGATTCCTCTCTCCTTGGCAACCTTAACAGCCTCAAGTACGTGTGTGTCCTGAGCTACAGCAACAGACATCTTCTTCTTTTCAGCTGTCTTAAGCTTTGCCAGAATATCATCAAAGTTCTTACTCATTTTAAAACCTCCGCGTTTGTATTATTGTGCGCAAGAATATCTGCAATTTCCTGTTTCTGCTCCAAAGTGTCATCATATACATATATATGTCTGCCTTTGAATACGAATCAACGGATTTTGCAGTATATTCAAATGTACTCGCCATATGACAAAATTTTAACACTCCGTTTAGGCATTTTCAATGTCTTTACGCTTTTTTTATACTTTAATTGCTCTTAAATGCTTTTTTCTCAAACTCCTCAACAGGTAGTGGAGGTGAAAAATAATATCCCTGTATATATTCGCAGCCGCGGGACTTTAGGAACTGAAGCTGTTTCTCATCTTCAACTCCCTCAGCAACCACTGCCAGTTTAAGGCTTTGCGCAATATCAAGTATCAGTTCTACCATTCGGATATCTTTTTCGTCTTTGCCTGTATTTCCAATATTCTTGATAAAGCTTCTATCAAGTTTTAGAACATCAATAGGCATCTGTGAAAGCATATTAAGTGATGAGTAGCCGGTACCAAAGTCATCCATTTCGATGTGATAGCCCTTATTTCTCAATCTGTCCACCACATGAACCACCTGATCTGCATTGTCTGTGTAAGAAGATTCTGTTACTTCCAGATGCAAATCTTCTCTTTTTAGACCATTCTTTTCAACGAACCCGTCTATCGTATTCTCCAGATCCGGATCAAAAATATCCACTCTCGAAAGATTCACTGACACAGGAATGACTTTGCCGTACTTATCCCTCCATTCAGCTATCTGCCTGGCAACTTCCGCCCAGACATATTTATCTACCATTCCTATCTGACCATTTTTTTCAAATAAAGAAATAAACTCTCCGGGTGGTATCATTCCCAGCTCATGATGTTTCCATCGAACCAGTGCCTCTGCACTTTTAAGAGTTGGAGGTTCAACCTGAACATCATACTTTGGCTGATAATATACAAGAAACTCCCTATTATCAACCGCACGGCGAAGGTCATTTAGAAGCCTCTGGTCAAGGATTTCCCGCTCTCTCATCTCCTCATTAAACACCATGATCCTTGAATGAAGCCCACCACGTATCATACCGCAGGCAGTTCTTGCACGATCAAAGAGCTGTACCGGCTCTATACCTTCCTGCCATGGCATTACTCCCATGCGGAGACGAATATTTATATTCTGTGAACAATCATTTATCCTGTTCTGGAAACGATCAAACAATTCCTGATATTTCACACCAGACTTACAATAAATATCAAATCGATCAGCCTGTGAGCGACACGCTATTCCATCATTTTCACCGATGAATCTGCCAATCTCATCACCTAATGCCTTAAGAACAGTATCTCCAAAACTCCATCCGTAAAGTGCATTTACAATATGGAACTGTTCAATGTTAATAACTATGGCATCAAGCCTATAATCCGGGTTTTCATTGTACATTCTATTAGCATATTCAAAGAAGAAGTTTCTGGTATAAAGCTTAGTCAGAGGATCAAGCTCAGTTGCTGAAATAAGTTTTTGTCTGTCACTTGCCCTCTTATCAGCCTTCATTTTTTGCAATAGCAATAAGAGAATAATAGATACAATGACTGCAAGAGATGCTACAGCAGCTGCCAGATTGTCCCTCACAAAATCCCCAAATGAAACCTTATCGTTGGCATTTGCATATTTTGACAAAATTGTATCCACAGTTGGCTCATCTATAAGAGTCACTGCCTTGTTAAGGATTGAAAAGAGTGTTCCATTCTCTCTTTTTACGGCCAGTGAAAATCCAATAGCCTCACCTGTTGCAAGGAGCGAGAGATTATTTTTTCTCCTGAGCCTGTCGTTTGTATTTATTCTGTATCCATTGACCATGGCACAGTCTGCTTTTCCCACAGCTACTGATTTGTACACTTCCTCAAGCGTAGGATACCAGGTTATTTTCCATTCAGGAAAATAGTCTTTTACAAAATTATCAAAATTCACATTTCCTTCAAGCAATGCAACCGTAATATCCTCAGAAGCAAAAAGATCCTTATTATTCTTAGAATTAATAACTGCATAGATTTCAGAAGTCATTGCTGCTTCAGTCGCAAATAGCCCCAATTCCTCACTGTCATATGGATTAAGACTAACAGGAAAAACAGCATCAACTTCCCCAGCCTCCAACGCTTTTAAAGAATCATCTGTAGTTTTATATGGTATTGCCTCAAATTTAATATCTGCATTTCTCAAGCTTGCTGCCGCATAAGCAAGATAATCCTTGAGTGCGCCACTGGTTCCATTCTCTGTATTTGTACAGAACGGAAGATAGTTATCTCTATACCCTACTCGGATTGTTCCATGTTTATCAATCCATTCAAGCTCTTTATCAGTAAGAAAACTACTTACGTTAATCGACCATATGTATTTCTGATAAAGCTTCTGATTATAGTAAGGATCCTCGTTCTGGATTGTCGTCATCGCATAGTTCAATTCACGTAAAAGATCAGGGCGATCCATATTAACCGCTAAGTAATAATCCGATGAGCCAATCTTGCATATAGGGACACAATTATCCTTATTTCCATAAGTATCCATTGAAACAAAGACATCAATTTCCTCTCTTTGAAGCATATTGATGCATTCGAAAGGTGTTACATCAGTTATCTCAAGAATATTTATGCTGATTCCATTTTTCTCAGCCCAAGTCTTAAGAAGATTTTCCTGAGCACTTCCTTTATTGACCGCAAACAATTTGCCTTCAAAGGAACTAATATCATCAAGCGTGATTTCTGAATTTCCTGCCTTAATATAAATATAGTAAGCCTCAGTTCCCATAGGAAGCGAAGGATATAAAATGACCTGTGCCCTGTCTGCTCTGTATGATACATCACTTAAAAGGTCAATTGTTCCTTCAGAAAGCATCTGCAAAAGTTGTGGCCATGTTCCGTTAACATACTCATATGTCCAACCTGTATAAGCCGCAATCCTTTGCTGATACTCGTATGCCATACCAGTTCTTCGGCCGAATCGATCTGTATAGCAGTAGGAAGACTCATACCACCCCACGCGAACAATCTTACCATTGCCGCTGCTTCCTTCTGCCTTGATATTATGGATATAATATACCGCGCAAAAAACACAGACCATCAGCGCGCATAGACTGAATCCTTTGAATAATTTAAGCACTATTCTGTTAGCCGTCTTTTTCTTTGCAAACATAACAGATACCACCATTACCCAGTGCACAATATTACGTCTAAATTATAACATGACAACATTTAGAATATTATTAAACAATTTTAAAATAATGGTAAATAAAATAACCACCTCTGGCATCACATGCCAAAAGTGGTTATAAGCAATTATTCTATTTAGTTTATCAGAATCCTTCCATCCTGCGCTGTTTGCGGAGTTCGCGGCGTTTAATAGCGCCCTCCCACTCAGCCTTTTCATTCTCAGTGCGGATGTTCAATCCATAAGGGACAATAGCAGGTGTTCCGTCATGGTCTATACAAACCTCTGTAAGATATGCTCTGTTAAGGACATGTCTCATACCTGTCCTGACATCTTCAACGTATGTGTCAACTCTTACTTCCATGGAAGTTTTGCCAACGTATGTAATCTTACCGATCATAACAAGCACATCCCCTAAAACTGCGCCCTGTTTAAACTGCATATTGTCGATAGCTGCTGTTGCTATCGGATTTCCTGAATGTCTGATTGCAACAGTTCCTGCAACCTCATCTATCCATTCCATCAATCTTCCGCCAAAAAGTCTGTTCTCAGCGTTAATATCATCATATTTAACTACCTTAGTCCATTCAGTAACTGAATCCTCTACATTCTTATTAGCAATCTGCTTATCCACATGAAAAACCTTACCCATACCTTCACCTCCAAAAGAGTTTTCATATGTCTATTTTACCTTAAATCCCCCTTACCTTCCACACAAAAATATCTCTGCACTTTAGTTCCAATTCATTAACAATTCCATAAATTGTACATACATCTTTTAGGCTAATTTTAAGTTTAAGCGCGTAACTTATCTCTTACGTAAGCTGTTACTCTGGTCAATAAATGCAACTATTTTTATGCTTCAATCGCCATAGATAACATATCATTTACTCCCCAGAGTAATAGCACAGATGGATGTACAGTGTACCTGGTGCGGTGTCAGTCCGAAAATGAGCAGTTCTCGGACGAGCAGGATGATTTTCAAAACGACGGATTGAAGATAGGCCGAGTGTTTCGAACAGCGCTGAGATGAGGCCTATCTTCAAGCAGGAGTTTTAGAAAATCACCGCGCAGAAGAATAAATAAGGTTTTATTTTGAAATATCACCTTTATGACTTATAATATGATGATGTCAGGGACAAAAACTCTTCATTCTTTCATGATAAACATTAGGAAGTTGCATTTGTGCGAATTCCGAATGTTTAAGACTTACAGAAGTTACTTATAACAGATCAAGTCGTGTCATAAGTAAAGAACAAGATTTATTTTTGATTCCATATAACCATTTAGGAGATTATTATCATGAGTACACCCAAGATTTCAGTTATCATTCCGGTTTATAATACAGCCAAATATCTAGATGAATGCATGGCTTCTGTCCTTGGACAGACCATGCAGGATATTGAGATAATCTTGATTGATGACGGCTCAACAGATGGCATCAGTCCTAAAATGTGCGACGACTATGCTCAAAAAGATTCCCGCGTAGTTGTTATACATAAGGAAAACGGAGGCCTCATGTCCGCTTGGATAGAAGGGACCAAAAAGGCATCTGCTGCCTATGTCAATTACCTTGACAGTGACGACTGGATCGACACAAATATGATGGAGGAGCTCTACAAATATACCAGTGAATATAAGGCATCTTCAAAAGATTATTCTTTAAACTCAGATTCTGATATTTCAAAGAGTGCTATCAACAAAAACTGTAATAATTCTTCCCTTTTAAATATAAATGACAGCGAGATTATTTCCAGTAATTATATCGTGGAAAAAGCCGGTGAACGCCGCAAGGAGACGCAGGCTCTTTTGCCTGGGGAATATACAGGTTCTGCGCTCGATAATGTCCGAAGCCGTCTTCTTGGTGAAGAATCAAGGCCTGTTACCATGTCCCGCTGTATGAAGCTGATTTCCAGGAAGCTGGTGCTTAATAATATCAAATATTGCAACACCAAAATTAAGATGAGCGAAGATGTCAATATCACTCTTCCCTGTTTATGTGACTGCCAGCGACTTGTTATTGTAAAAGACGGATATTTTTACCATTACAGGCTTGTAGGGGATTCCATGATTCATGGCTACGATCCACATCTTATGGATAATCTTGAGCTTACCGACAAGACCTACAGACATATTTTGGAAGATAAGAGAATTGAAAATGGAAACATTCAAATGGACAAGGAATATATCATGATACTCCTTCTTGTCCTAAAAAATGAGCTTCGCTGCCAGGATAATGACACTATTAAAAGAGTAAAGGCTATTTTCCTTAGATCAGATATCAAAAGTAAAATCTTAAATACTGCCGTTTCCATCTCATCGAAATCTAACCAATTGTTATATTTTTGCATGAGACATCCAAACGCCGTTACTATAAGCGTTACAAAAAAGATTCTTCTGACATATGATAAAAAGACAAATTAATCGAAAAAGGGAAGCGCGTAAAATGCGTTTCCCCTTCTTAGTTAACAACATCTCGAAATAAACTGAAGCATTTCAATTTTGAATATATGCTTCGTCAATCGTCGCAATTAGTTTAATTCTGCAGCGATATCAATGTTCTCGCCTGTAATTCCAACCCATGCGCCATCTTTTGCTTCAGAAGCATCTGCATGAGCAAGGAGCCATTTGTTAGTAGCTGTAAGCATTCTGTCTTCCTGATTGCGAGCTTCAAACTCAGGCTTGCCAACGTTTGTGCCCTTTGGAAGACCTACAAGAACCTGGAATCCTGAATCCTTATGAGCCTGACATGGAGCATAGTGAAGAGCTGTTGCATATACTTCGATCATTGTTCCTGCAGGGCAAAGGAAAGCCTTAACCTTGCTGGAATCAAGCTTGTAATCTACGATTTCTTCTCTCTTTGCAAGTAAAAGAATGAAGTCTGTTGCTCCTAAGTTGATCTCGCTTGAGCGGTGATACTCAAGGCAGTTGAGCTTTGTGTTGTGACCGTTGCACCATCCAAACTGCATTGGTGATCCGCCAAAAAGGCTGTTTGTAATAGAGTCAGCTGCTGCAAGGCTCTGGAGCTCTTTTTCCTCAGCAACATAATCTGTTTCCTCCGGAATAGGAGTCTTGTCTCTTAATGCTTCAACGATCTGCTTCTTCTCTTCCTCATATCCCTCAATGATTCTTCCGTAGTTTGTAAACTCAGGATCTGTAACATTATATATTTTCATATTTCTCTCCTTCCAAGCCGCTTATGCGGCTAATGTATTCATTCCCCAAAAGCAAAGACATCTTTTATCAAATACTGAAATCACGTATGCACTGAAATGTCCTTTAATTAGTAATCGCTTGTGTATCTTATAACCAAAGCATTATTTATTATATCAATACTCTCCCACGTTTTCTTATCAAATGATTGCGAAAACTTTTCATTTTTTGTGCAAAAAATGCTAATAATAAACATGTTCAGTTATTAGCCCCAAACATAAAACTCTCCAATTACAAATAACTGATGTTAAATACAAAAAGGCCATAATGTATATCATGTAATCATGAACACATTACGACCTTTTTACAATATGATTTATTAAAGTATCTTTAGTAAACGGCTGTTTTGCTAACGTTTACTATAAATCATTTCATCACGACCAGCTCATACTCACGGCTTCCGACTCCAATCTTCTGGGCATGTTCAAGGGTCTCAGCCCAAGAGACATTAGGATTACTGTTGTGCCACACATCGCCGTGGTCGTGGAAGTGCTCGCTAGCCATGTTGTCGCCGAGCTGACTGTTTCTGATTGGTTCTGCCTTCTGACAAAGATCCACGCATGCCTGATCCAAAGCAACCGGGTCAAAAGAAGCAAGCATTCCGATATCAGGAAGGATAGGCGCGTCATTTTCTCCGTGGCAGTCACAGTTTGGAGAAACATCGGTAATAAGACTTATATGGAAGTTCGGGCGCCCGCTCACAACTGCCGCAGTATACTCTGCCATTTTCCTTCCAAGCATCTGAGGCGCATCCCAGTTATTATTTTCTATTGCATCAAAAGCGCAGGCTCCTATACATCTGCCACAGCCCTTACACTTCTCAGGATCAATCCATGCCTTATTGTCCTGATAGCTGATAGCCTCTGAGCCGCACTCCCTGGCACATCTGCGACATCCTCTGCACATGTCTGTAATAACATGTGGCTGTCCACTGTTATGCTGCTGCATCTTTCCCGCGCGGCTTCCGCAGCCCATTCCAAGATTCTTTATTGCTCCGCCAAAACCTGCCTGTTCGTGCCCTTTAAAATGATTTAAAGAAATAACGATATCAGCATCCATTACAGCTCGTCCGATATATGCTTCCTTACAATATTCTCCGTTGGGTACAGGCACTGCGATATCGTCAGTTCCGCGAAGGCCGTCAGCTATGATGATCTGGCACCCCGTAGTCACAGTATTGAAACCATTGAGATTGGCGCAGTCCATATGCTCAAGGGCATGTTTCCTGCTGCCGGGATAAAGTGTATTACAATCAGTTAAAAAAGGAAGTCCGCCAAGTTCTTTTACCACATCTGCAACTGCCTTCGCATAATTAGGTCTAAGATAAGCCAGGTTTCCCAGTTCACCAAAATGCATCTTAATTGCCACAAACTTGCCATTCATGTCGATTGATTCAATACCGGCCATTTTGATAAGTTTCTGAAGCTTTGCCGTAAGACTTACTCCCAGAACCGTCCTGAAATCTGTAAAATAAACTTTTGATTTTGCCATAAAATCTCCTTTCGCTTGCCAAACAACTTATGTTATAACTATCCAACTATATAAAGAATTACAGTTGCCAATCTGCAATTTAATCGTATTCTCACTATCCCCGCAATAAATGATTGTTTCTGCCCCTACGTTTACGAACACATCAGTTTATCCGCGCACATTCATAGACATCAATCTTTTGCTTGAGCAGTTCAACAATCTTAAGCTCATCCTCTGCATCAAGCACAGCGTTATGAACTTCAGAATATCTCCTGTTCCCGGATAGCATTTTCATGATAGGCTCAACACCATAATCGCTTTTAAGTCTTCCGGTCTTACAAAATTGCAGTGTCTCAGGTATCGAATGATTATATTGTTTATAAGCAGCAATACGCATGATATCGTACCAGTTGTACTCTTTTAATTCCGGAAGATGATTGTAGTCAAACTTGGCATTATAGGCAAAGAGCATATCTATATGGTTTTGAGCAAAATACTCTTTTATCTCATCCATAGCTCTTTCCCTGCTGCACACAACCTCAGGAACATCCCGCATATGCAGCACATAACTGTACATTCCGCCTTTTCTGGATTCCCTGTCAAAAACATAATATTTCTTTTCAAGACACTTAAAATCAGACGCCCTGCCGATTGCCACTCCTATAGACATGACCACATCATCCCAATTGGTCTCTGTATCTATTACTGCAATGAGAAGTTCCTTTTCTTCTCTCTTCGTGAGTGGACGTAATTCTTTCTTGGGAAGAGGCTTTGATACCTCCTTAACTTCCTCCTGCACCGTAGTCTTCACTTTGCTCCTATCTTCAGTCTTACTACGCGCATTGCTTTTCTGATTCTTTATCATATTTAAAAAATCTAGCGATTCATTTCTCATAACATTTCAATCCTTTTCCAAAACAAGGAGCTGTCTTGCAACACTTTGCAATTTCAAAAGTAATATAACTATTTGCCCCTTTCATCACATTCATAATACCATAGCCCGCCATTCAAATGCGAATGAATTATAACACCCATTTCCATTCACAGTTTAGGTAAGCCATCTCATTCTCCGGCCGCGCTCTCTGGTGCTACGTGAGCAGTAATAAAAACATAAATGCGAGCTCTTCGAGAGAGCTGCCAAATTCATGAGCATCCGGATTCGCCCCTTAGCTTCTTCTTACGGAGCGTTGTCTGAGCACGGCCCATGGGGTCCGTGCGAGTTGTAGCGAAGTAGAAGTTAAGGTGATGCAAGCCGGATGCCATGAATTTCAGCGAACGAAACGACGAGCAGTTATGTTTTTATACTGCACAAGGAGCTCCAGAGAGCGCGGTCGGTGATGGAGAATTGCTCCATTAAACCATGAATGATAACGCGCTCCTACATGGTCGATTTTGCATGTTTTTCTTCCAAAAATCGTATAAAAATGGCACACTTGAATGATATAATTATAAACAGAAGGTAAAACGCTACTGATTCTATCAGAGCAAAAATCAAAATGGAGGAGAACTATATAATGGCAAACAGAATTTCACTTAACGGAACATCGTACCATGGGGCTGGAGCGATCAATGAAATCGTAAATGAGATTACTTCAAGAGGCTTTAAAAAAGCATTTGTTGCTTCTGATCCTGACCTTATTAAGTTTGGGGTAACCGGAAAAGTCACAGAACTTTTAGACAAGGCAAGCATTCCTTACGAAATTTATTCAGATATCAAACCAAATCCAACAATCGAAAATGTTAAAAACGGTGTTGAAGCATTCAAAAAATCAGGCGCAGACTGCATCGTTGCTGTAGGTGGCGGTTCTTCTATGGATACTTCCAAGGCCATCGGCATCATCATCACAAATCCCGAATTTGCTGATGTTCGCTCACTTGAAGGCGTTGCACCTACCAAGAATCCTTGCGTTCCTATCATCGCAGTTCCTACAACTGCCGGAACAGCAGCCGAAGTTACTATCAACTACGTTATCACAGATGTAGAAAAAGAAAGAAAGTTTGTTTGCGTAGATACTCATGATATGCCAATCGTTGCAGTAGTTGACCCTGAAATGATGTCTTCCATGCCAAAAGGCCTTACAGCAGCAACAGGTATGGATGCCCTTACTCACGCAATCGAAGGTTATACAACAAGAGCAGCCTGGGAGATGACAGATATGTTCCATCTTGAAGCAATCCGCCTTATCTCCAAGAACCTCAGAGATGCTGTTGATAACAAGAAGGAAGGGCGCGAAGGAATGGCTCTTGGCCAGTACATAGCAGGAATGGGCTTCTCTAACGTTGGTCTTGGAATTGACCACGCTATGGCTCACACTCTTTCTGCTCATTATGACACACCTCATGGTGTTGCCTGCGCTATGTTCCTTCCAATCTCAATGGAATTCAACCGCGAATATACAGGTGAAAGACTTCGTGAAGTAGCAAGAGCAATGGGTGTTGAAGGTGTTGACAGCATGTCACAGGAAGAATACCGCGACGCAGCAATTGCCGCAGTTAAGAAGTTATCTGAAGATGTTGGAATACCAAAAACTCTTGATAAGATCAAGGAAGAAGACCTTGACCAGCTTGCTACAGATGCTCTTAACGATGCATGCTATCCTGGAAACCCTAGAGAAGCAACTAAAGAGCAGGTAATTGAAATGTTCAGAATGCTTATGGCATAAGATTTCCCAACGCGAGGATATCGCAATCGTAACTCATTAAAACATCAAAGGCATGGAGCTTACTTCGCTTCATGCCTTTCTTTATTACTTTTAACTTGCTTGCAGTATATTTTTATCAATAATCAATTACACTCTTTTCTAATAACCAAAGGCCAGATAGCCACTGCAAAGAACCACATAATGCAGCGTGCCACAAAATTCCCCCAGTGTCCGCCGAAAGCTGCAACAAGAGTCGCCGGCGCAAAGAATTCTTTCCAGCCAAATGAAATCATAAATCCAACAAACGCCAAAACAGGAAGATTTTTGGATCCAAACGGTATCTCGTACTTAATATAATGCCTCTCAAGATAGCTCCCCACCAAAAGACCTATAAATGCGCCACATGCCTTAAAAGTATCATTCATCATCTTGTCGGGATTTACCAAAAGCACACCGTCCACATAGTCCATAGGATATGATTTCTGAGTTATATAAATAAGTGTCCCTATAACTGCTATAACTCCAACTATCGACAGTATATCAAGTTTTTTATCATCACCATTTATCTTTTCCTGAACCACTCCTACGATATAGATCACAATCAAAGCTTCTATAAGACCTACAGCCACATCCTGAGGAGTATGTACTCCAAGAAAATTTCTTGAAAAGCCGGTCAACGCAATCAAAACGGCACATACAACAGCCAGCCATGTTCGTTTTTTCCTCTGCCAGGCAAATGTTGTACCATATGTACATGTCGCACTCATGGTATGTCCACTTGGAAAGGAATAACCTGTAGCAGCTGTCTTGGAATCACCTGCGGGTTCTATAAGGTCCGACCTTATCCATGGGCGATATGCACAAACCGTCAGCTTGATTATTCCGTTTACTACCTCTCCAATTCCTAAAGTCATCAGGAAGCGGTAGCCC
Organism: Butyrivibrio sp. YAB3001; assembly: GCF_900112195.1. Taxonomy (GTDB): domain Bacteria; phylum Bacillota; class Clostridia; order Lachnospirales; family Lachnospiraceae; genus Butyrivibrio. Next base: position 15,492 of record NZ_FOKR01000025.1, on the reverse strand, counting down.
CACTTCTTATCCACGCACCAGAAAATAATGAATGGCAAAAACGGCATAACATCTACTGCAAATTTAGAAAGTCCGTTAAATACCTCATCAAAAATCCCACCTGTTGCATTTCTGATTTCCTGCAACCACAACAAATACTGAATATCAATCATAATTCTCCCCCTTTAATTGTATAAGATTCAAATGATGTTACAGCAAACCATAAAGTCTGTTTCCACTCTCAAGCAAGTTTGTCATAGGTGAAGACTTCTGACTCTAACATCGTATTTTGTACAACGCATTAATTATACTTCACATAAAGGAATGAGATTCATTAAAAAAATATTAATTAATATTCAGTTATTCGCTTATTTTGTACCATTTATTATAACTGAAACCAGATTAAAGGGCACAGCCATGCCATTCTTGTCATCTATAACCTCTATTTCAAGTCTGTGAGAACCTTTTGTCTGGTGAAAAATCAACTGTTTAAGGTCCAGAAGATCTCCCCAGGTCTGATCAAAAGCGGTATCAATTATGATCTTCTCATCTTCATTACCATCCAGACAAATTGACACCACAGGCGCAGGGCGTTTTATTGTCCTGTCAAACTGAACAGCAATTCCGCTGCACTCATATTCATCTTTAAGTTCAAAAACGATCTTATCATGAAGCTTTTTTCCAAGCCATCCGTTTTTAAAACAGTCACTTACACCATTTTGAACTGAAGCATCAACAACGAACCCGGAAAGGAGAGCCTCAAAGTTCCTGTTATCAAGTCTTTTTGCGAATTCAAAGGAATTAGTGGTAAGCGGCATTTTCTTTTCTGTACCATCATCTTTCTTTTCCAGGAAATCATCATTACCTTTCTCATATAATCTTTCAAAAAGATTAGTCACCACACCTGCAAGCAGCTCATGCCCAAGATCATTTGGATGAAGGCCATCCGGCGACAAAAGCTCTGTATTCTCAATCTTTCCGGATAAAATATCCTCATAAATTGCTCCATGCATTGATGCCGCAGGAATCCCATAGTGCCTTGTAACTTTGGAATGAATCCTCTCCGCTGATTTTCCATCCTGATAATAAAAGTTAAAAAGTGCAGCCACTGCAGGTTCGCAATCACTGTACAAAAGTTTTCTCACAAGACCTTCGTAACTTTCAAAAAAATACTCATTGCACTCATCATTAACAGAAAACTCCACAAGGACAATATCGGGAGCATATGAAAGAACATCCCTATCCGCTCTGGCAGCTCCAAATACAGATGTAGTACCACCCACCCCTGCATTTACATATGATATATTAGCGCTCTGAAATTTTTCTTTTAACCACTCATAAACTCTGTAAGCATAACAAGTCTGGGGCGTAGAAGAAAGGCTTCCCTGGGTAATCGATCCCCCAAGGAAGCATATTGTCACATCTTCTCCATTTTCCAATTTTGTAAAAGCTTTAGAAAATCTTGTACTATCGCCAAGGCCTGCTACTGCCTTTTCCCTATCAAACGAAATCATGTTTTTTCCTTATCTGATACCAAGTTCTGTATCACTTTCACGAACAACAGAATGTTCTTTTACATAATCAATTATGTCATCAAGCCTTGTAAAAGCAAGGGCAACATAGCTGTCAGCTGCTCCGTAATAAATTGCAATTCTTCCTGTCTCACTGTCATGAAGAGTAGCGCAAGGGAAGCATACATTTGGCACAAAACCTCTTTCCTCATACCACTGTTCAGGTGTAAGGATAAAGTTTTCACATCGATACTTAACCCTTGAAGGCTCATCAATATCGAGAATTGCTGCGCCGATTGAATAAACAAATCCATTGCAGGTACCGCTCACACCATGATAAAAAAGAAGCCAACCTTCGCTTGTTTCTATAGGTGCTGCACCACCACCTATCTTAACCGACTCCCACCACTCAGGTGAACGTTCCATAACATGCCTGTGATGTCCCCAGTACTCCATATCAGGGCTTTCTGAAAGGAAGATATCTCCAAATGGTGTATGTCCTGAATCTGATGGCCTTGAAAGGAGCATAAAACTGTCATGTATTTTTCTTGGGAAAAGAACTGCATTTCTGTTGTAGGGTATAAATGGATTTTCAAGCCTTTCAAAAGTCTTGAAATCCTTAGTCTTTGCCATTCCTATGGATGCTCCGTAAAAATCCTGACACCAGATTATGTAATAAGTATCTTCAACTTTTACAAGTCGTGGATCATAGGCATATCGTGGCATAAATGGTTTTCCCTCTTTATCCACAAATGGAATCTTGTTGCTATCAAACTCCCAGTGGATTGCATCCTTACTTCTACCCATGTAGATGTATGGAATTCCGTTAGTCTGCTCTCCTCTGAAAACTCCTATGAACTCTCCTTCATAGGGCATTACTGCGCTGTTAAAAATCCTTGCCACTCCCGGAACCGGATTTCTGTCAATAATAGGGTTTTCTGTATATCTCCAGACCGGCGCCCCATCAAACTTTTCAGGTCCTTCCTGCCATGGAATATTTGCAAGTGGTTCACTTATCATTTTGTACTTTGCCATTTTATTACCTCATCAAATCAAATATTTTAGCTTTTTTAATTCTATCATCATTATTTAAATAGTCAATATTTTACTTCTTCTTTTACCTATTATTTACCTAGCTTTTACCTAATAAAATCGAGTAGGCTGACTTCTACTCGATTTCGCACACGAACATTCCGCATTTCATGCTCCATGTTCTTACGACCGGCAAATGAATTTGTATGCAAGCATCCATTCGCTTGCCGGTCTTGTGCTACAAAAAGAGCATTTTGCTTTTGGTTATTTTACCTATAGCAAAATGCTCAATAATTCGTCATACAATTATTATCATTAAGATAATCTCTTCACACTGTCTCTCTCTACAAGGCAACCTTCTACAATACTCAAACCACCTCTGTACTTTTCACCTCTTAAAACATGAATGATTCTCTTCAAAGTTCTGCGAACCATCTCATCCATATCAACCTTATAGGTTGTGATTCCTATATCATCGCTGCTATTTGAGTAAATAAAATCATCATATCCGACTACCGAGATATCCTGAGGAACCTTATAACCTTTTTCTTTTAGGTAATTTATAAATCTTATAGCTGCAAGATCGCAATTACACACAAAAGCCGTCGGCATTTTCTTTGGAAGCTTTAGATTCTTATCCAGATCAATACCCTGATTGCCTGGATCTCTGTCATTCAGTATCCAATCATCATTTACAGAGACACCATGTTCCATAAGAGCTCTGGTATACCCCAAATATCTGTCTGTGATAGAAGGCGTTGCAAGCACTGTTCCCACATACCCTATATTCCGATGGCCTCTGTCAAAAAGATAGTTGGTAAGAATATAAGCGCCGTAATAGCTTCCGGAGATAACAGAATCCTTCTGATGCTTTCTGTCTGTAAAATCCATGTAGAAGGTCGGAGAAGAAAGTTTCTCATCCAGCATAGCCAGATAGTCCTCATTCAGTGCCCCCATGATAACTACTGCATCCACATTCCCATCACCTATCAGCTTAGGATACACTATTTTTTTCTCGTCATCATCGCTTAGCACTTCAAGCATTGTAAAGCATCCCATTTTTGCAGCTCTGGCTGAAAAGATCTGATACATATGACCATAAAATGAATCTATATTACCAATATATTTTGCAGCTATCAGCACTCCTATCTTATAATCACCGTTTTCTTTGGATTGAGAAGTCTTTTGATATCCTCTCTCCTGCGCAATCTCCATGATGCGCTTACGCATTTCTTCGCTTACGCCCTTTTGTCCGGCCATGGCCTTTGAAACAGTAACTGTACTGATTCCAAGTTCTGCCGCAATATCTGCCATCGTTATTTTCTTTGGCATATATGTCACCTCTGACTCTTCATTATTCTTTCGCAACCAAATATATAAGCATTGACCGATAATCACCATTAAGTATCGGAACTGCAATTCCTGCATTTTTAAGGGTTGTGCCCTTTGCAGCTCCTGCATAGTTGTCATCCTGCCATATTTCGTATATCCGGCTATCGTCTAATGCTTTAGGTTTAATTATTCTCCTTTTTCCATTCGGAAATGCAACTACCTGAACATATGTAATAAGAGCTTTTCTTCCGTCCTTTTGGGTTATCATCCAGGCGTCATATTCGTGATTTTGTCTGTAGGAAGCCAGCCTGTAATAATCTCCTTTTCTCACAAGTTCATTATATTTGTGATAATTTGCGATCTGCCCCGGGATGGCCGCTCTATCTTCAGCAGGTATTTTAGTTATATCAAGCTCATATCCAAAAGTTCCTGAAAGTGCAACATCTCCCCGTGTCTTAAAAGGAGTAATTCTTCCGACCGTATGATTTGGACAATCCGATACATGTGCTCCCATGGTGGATAGCGGAAACACAAGGCTTGTGCCTTCCTGAATCTTAAGCCTTTCTATGGCATCTGTATCATCAGAGCACCATATCTGCGGACTATAGTACAACATTCCTGCATCGTACCTCGCTCCGCCTCCTGAACAGTTCTCCAAAAGAAGATTCGGAAAATCCTTAATAAGTCTATCCTGAAGTGCATAGACAGCAAGCATATATCTGTGGCTCAGCTCCCCTTGTCTGTCCTTTCCAAGAGCCGCTGAACCAAGATCAGAAAGCTGCCTGTTCATATCCCATTTCAAATATTCAATATTTGCAGAACTGAGAATATCTTTTATTCTACCATAAACATACTCAAAGACTTCTTCTCTGGTAATATCAAGAACAAACTGATTTCTGCTCCTGCAGGCCTCCCGCCCCGGAACACTTATTGCCCAATCAGGATGAGCTTTATAAAGCTTAGAAGCAGGTGATATCATCTCAGGTTCCATCCAGATTCCAAACTTCAGCCCTATAGCATTAACTTCATCTACGAGTTTTTTCAGACCACCCTTTATCTTGTTTTCATTGACATACCAGTCTCCAAGGCTGGTATTATCATCATTTCTTTCGCCAAACCACCCATCATCCATAACAAGCATTTCAATCCCGCTTTTTTGAGCCTGTCTGGCTATAGCAATCAGCTTTTCACTATCAAAATCAAAATAGGTTGCCTCCCAGTTGTTGATAAGAACCGGTCTTTCCTTATCTTTGTACGGACTTCTTATCAGATGGTTTCTAAACAGATCATGGAAGGTATGCGTCATCTTTCCAAGTCCGGCGGATGAATAATTCATTATTACTTCGGGAGCAGTAAATACATCCCCGGAATCAAGCTTCCAGCAAAAGTTCTTTTCACATATACCCATATATAATCTAAGACTGTCAAACTGACTCTTGCAGACACCTGCCTGGAAATTCCCGGAATATACAAAAGAAAAACCATATACTTTGCCATTATCCTGGGAATCTCCGTCCTGAACCAATGCCATAAATGGGTGGAACTGATGAGATGATTCACCTCTGAACGATTCGACAAAAGTATCTCCATACCCGATATTTCTTATCTCCATCATTCTTTCTCTTGCCCAGGAACCATGAAGAGTTAAGAGCTGGTATGCCTCATCCTCCATATCAAGCATCATGGACATAGCTTTGTTAAGGAATAACGCCTCAGAGGAAATATTCTCAAATCTCACCGAGCGGGCTATGGCATCAATTCCTTCAAATACGCTATATGAAAGAACTGCTCTAAGCCCAACAACCTTATCAACCAGAGATATTTCCAGCGTCATACTGTCGTTCTCATTTCCAAAAGTTGCCGGAAGTCCTTCCAATTCTTTTTTCCCTTTATAGATATTGTGAGATTCGTAACAAAGAGAAATACTTCCATTCCCATTAGCGTCTGTGATTTCAACTCCTGTATTCCTATAGTCACCAACATTGCTTCCCGGATATTCAAAAGGAAAACGATCCAGGAAGGAACTTCTGTCACGATTATTGGAAGAAGGCGTATATTGCGGATCAATAATTGACAAAAGATAAGAAGAATCTTCAGAGCCAATTTTATCTCCATAATAAAAATGCCCCAAAAATCCTTCTTCATCTACAATACCCATTACGTAGCTGGTATTATCTGTTTCAATTACAAATATTCTGTCTTTTTCAATATATCTGATGTCCATAATGATTTTTTCCTTTTTAGCTAAATTCTTTAACTTGATTTTACCTAAATTTTGTTAAAAATCAATACGACATTTTTTAATATTAAATGAATATTACATTGTTCATGATAATCCCCCATTCAGCCATCTTCTCATTCCCAAACACTTTTAATAAAAAGAAAAACATGTGTCCTTCCCAAGAACACATGCTTTAATCTTAACATGATTTTCCAATCACTTCACCCATAACAACAGGGATCTCAATATTTTTGTTTAATATATCCTGAAAGTCTTTTCTAATCTCCACTCTATCCTTTGAGAGAAGAAGGATTATTGTCGAACCTCCATATTCAAAATGCCCTTTTTCCAAGCCTCTTACAACTCTACACTCAAAAGGGTTGTCATTTACAATCCTGCCAACAAGCATAGCGCCAACTTCCATCTGTACTGCACGTCCAAAGCCATCACTATCAATCACTGAATATTTTCTCTCATTTTCTATGAATACCGGATATTTTTCAAGCGCAATGGGCCTTACCGTATGATATATCCCTTTTATACTTCTATCGTTATATTTTTTCCCTGAATCAAAGTATACATATCTATGATAATGATTTACGCATAATCTGAAAACAAAAACATACCCTCCATCAAAGAATGAAGCCAGCTTTTTGTCCTTAAGTAATCTACTGATAGTATATTTACTCTGTTTTACACTCAGAACCAGGTCGTCTGTTATTTTATATATACTTAGTAATCCATCACATGGAGCTATCAGATTGCCTTTTTCTCCATCTATAGGTCTACGTCCATTTTTTATTCTTCTGCAAAAGAAATCATTGAAGCAGTTAATATTTTCAAGCTGATAATCATCCACATTGATATCATTTTTCTTTATAAATGGTCCGATCAGAATCTTCGATGCCCGACAATCAAGAAACTTCCCTGACAATTCTGAAACTGATCTGCTTATAAGCGGTCGAAGTAATATTCTTCCAATTCTATTATTGTACAAAAAGCTCAAAACAGTCATATATAACCTCAAACAATTATGTGTACATATTGAAAGCTATTATACTTGCAATAAACTCTGCCAATCCAATTACTATAATAATTGTCAGGCCAATCTTCCCGGGTTTCCTGACCTTGATATTAATAACAAATGCGATTGCAACAATTAGCATTGTCAAAAAATAGAAATATGTAATATCCCAATTACTAAAAAAATGAATGTTCATCACTAAAGGAAAAACCAGTGCAGCAGCTGTCACAGGCAATCCCATATAATATGTAACTCCGGTTTTCTTTGACTCTTCACAACGAATCTCACTTGTGGCATTGAAATACGCCAACCTTATAAGCGCAGCCAAAACATAAAATATTGCTATAGTAAGAAGAATGATCAAAATAGGATATGAGCCATCATAATCTTTTCTCCGTACGACCTCCGTATAAACACCACTAATTCTCAGCTGTGCCAGACCTATTGTTACAGGCAGCACACCAAAACATATAAGATCCGTAAGGGAATCTATCTGGATGCCGAAATCTTTCTCTATCTGTGAACGATTTTTCTTTGTTCTTGCAACTCTCCCATCAAATGCATCAAGAAGCCCCGATACCATCAAAAAGAACACACCAAGTTCCGGATGTCCCACACCAGTCACAGTTACAATAATACCTAAAGTTCCCGATACAAGAGATAAATACGTTAAAATAACAGTATAGTCATATACTCCTATCATTTTTTTCTATTCCTCCTAACCATATATCCTACTAAAATAGTTATACCACTAATAAATACACATATGTAAAAGGTCATCCCTCTACTTATAAGTTCAACATTATATGCCATCTGTTCCCCCATCACTTCAATAAAACTGTCTATCATAAGATAATCTGCTATTCCCATACCACCCGGAATCGGAATAAAATTATAGCCTATAGTTGTAAGACATTGTTTTGAAAAAACCGTGGCCATCGCCACTTTATTGCCGCCAAGAGATGCATATATCAACATAGGCACTATCATTTGTGATGTTCTTTGAATAAAATTCCAGATAAAAGAACTAACCAGTACACGTTTCTTTCCAGAAATAAGAGATGAACAGACTGTATAGTCATTTCTTATTTTTTCAAGTTTCGAAAGCTTTTTGTCCTTCTCATTAATTATTTTTTTATTGTATAGAAAGAATATCATCTTTTTTAGAGGATTAAAAATCAGTTTTTCCTTCTTTAATAATGCATAGAAAAAGAAAGCAAGAACTGAAAGTATAGTAAAGCCAAGATAAATAAGAAATCTGGCAAATCCACTAAACCCCCAAAAAGCATTTGGACTAATGATTACAGAAACAATACCTAAAACCAATATCGATATTGTATACATCATAATATTTAGAATAAGCGTCGCTGTTGCAATCCCCGCAGGAATACCATCTTTTATCATAAAATAAGCACTAGCTGGCTGACCACCAGAAGCCGACGGTGTAATCGCTGAAAAATAAATGTCTGATGTACTATACAATAACCCCTTTACTTTACTTTGACGATATTCTGTAGATTTAAGGATAGAGCAAATAGCAACTCCCTCAAACCACACATACATTAATGATGATATAGCACCAAGTATAAGAAATATTTTATTTGAAGAACTGATAACTGTAGTTAGTTCTCTAAGAGATATATTATTTCCTTCCTTAAGCACCAAGCGAATAGTTGATACCGCAAGAATCAAAGAAACAATTGTCCATATAATATTTTTATGTATTTTCCTTTTGTACTGCATTTTAAATTTTTAATTTCTACTCCGATTTTGTCCTCATTGTTGCGACGAACTATTTTAACATAAATTAGGGACAATGACCATTTTTTGCAAGATTGTATATAATAAAAAGAGCTTCCAGAAAAATACTGAAAGCCGCATAAAATCTAGTTTTGTTAAGATTACTCAACAAATATCCCCTTATACTTTACCTAACATTCTTTCACAGCGTTAATTTTTCCCCAATCACTATAGCCTTTGACTCATGACCATGTCCGATTTCTTTTGTACATGCAACCGGTAATGTATCTGAAATATGTATTTTAAGCAGATCATATACAGTCAGTTTATAATCCTCTTTTTCATAATTGGTAAACGTTCCAAGCAGTACTCCCGTTACCTTATCAAAAACTCCCATCTGATCAAGTTGTGTAAAAAGTGTTGCTATCTATCCTGAACCTCCACCCAGAGCTTCCAGAAGAAGTATCTTTCCGTTCAAATCAGGCCAATACTTAGTTCCGGCAAGTTTGGTAAAGCAACGGATATTGCCTCCAACCACTACTCCCTCCATATGTTCTCCCTGAAGAAAATCATAATTCAAGTCAAATAATGATGAGGTATTTCCTTTCAAATAATCGGCAAATCTTTTTCTCTGCAGTTCTGCCTTCGAATACACCATGTTCTTTACCTGATATAAAACTGAAGATTTGCCTGTGATGGCATAAATTGCATTTATTACTGTGGTCAGGTCACTATAGCCCCAAAACACTTTATTTGAACCAGCTATTAAATCAAAATCAAGATACTTCAAAACTCCATTTGCCAAATCTCCACCGGAAATATCATATATTGCATCAATGGATTCATCCGCGTAAAGGTTCATGAGATCAGCAGCTCTTTCCTCATCTGTACCACTAAAAGCATCCACTTTAGCCTTAATATGAGGCGCAAGAACCGCATCTATTCCAAAACCATCCAGAACCTGAACAAGTTCCTCTATCTGATATTGCCATTCTTTTATATGTCCATCCGAACAAGCTGACAATCCAACCTTCATAGTACATTCCCCCAACTCTTATTTTCCTATAAATTCATTATCACGCCTTACTTCCATATGTACATCCATGTTCGCCATGATATATCATTAGCTTTGTCATTCCACCGTCTATGCAGATTTCTCGCCAGTAATAAAGCCTGCCTTATCGGAACACAGGAACATCACCATCTCTGCGATATCCTCAGGCTTTCCAACTCTTCCCACAGGCTGCTGAGCTGCATCTGCTCCACCGATCTCATCATCCGTAGCATTTATCCATCCCGGAGATATACTGTTAACTCTTGCTTTACCCGCAAGGCTTATTGCCATCGAGTGAGTAAGAGCCGCCATACCTCCTTTCGCGGCTGAATAGCTCTCTGTCTGAGGCTGGCTCATCCAGTCTCTTGAAGATGCAATGTTTATTACATAGGCTCCTTGTGCAAAATACGGCATAAAAAGCTTGGTCAGATAAAATGGGGTTGTAACTCCAACAGACAACGCGTACTGAAATTCCTCATAACTACACTCATCAATCCCCTTCATTACAGCAAGTGCATTATTTATCAGGAAGTCCACATGCCCGGATTTTTCAATAACACTTTTGGCAAATCCGAAAGTAGCACTGGTATGCTTCATTGTGCTTCTCCTGTTATCTCTTTGGCAAGTTCCAGAATTTCAAAGGCATATTTTTCCTTACCCTTTTTAAGGAGCTTCTTGTATAAAGGATAGTTGATGATACAGACAGAAGCACCTCCTATTCCAAGAAGCACCCCAATGACCATGAAAATTGCTCCTGTTCCAAAGACGCTAAGTCCAAAGCACATCCCTGTTCCAAAGATCAAAGTCCCAATAATTCCAAGCGCCATGGCTGTTATAAATGCCGGAAGCTTTGCTCTTTCATCAAGCTTTTTAAGCTGCCTTACCTTATTTGTTTCCTTTGGCATGTAATCCTTTGCAACACTTTCTGCATAAACCTTATCTAAATCGTTCATCGTTTATTTTTCTCCTTTTCTTCAATGTCTTTTTATGCGATCTTTCCTGTTTCTTTTAGCCATCTGATCTCGTCACGTATGGTCTCTCTATATGGCCTTGTGGTATAACCCAGATCCTTACTTGCTTTACTTGAATCAAATCGGTTGTTTCTTGCAAGGTTGTAAACGGAAAATGTTGTCATAAGAGGCTTTTCTCCAGTCTTCTTAGCCTTTTTCTCAAGTACCCCGGCAATCAGGTTTGCTACTGATATTGGTAAAAAGAACTTCATCTGCTTGCAACCGCTCTCCTCTGAAACAAGCTTTCTGCAGACTGTGCTTCCAAGAAATCCTGCTGCTCCTGTTACCAGATACATCTTATTTGTTTTGCTCATTTATCTTTTCCTTTCTTATTCTCAATTTTTTGCTCTTTGCTTTGAGCTTGAAGTCATTATAGGAAAATGAGCACACAAAAAGAACAACACGTTTTGCAAAATGTGTTGATTTCTGGAGTACAGGTCCCGACACGTTTTGTAAAAAGTGTTGATTTGTAAATTCGATATAGTGTTTTTACTGCGTTATGGCTTGATGATACACTTCTGTATGACGCTTATGATCTCATCTTTTGACTCGGTGCATCCACCTCGTACCCACTCAGTGACAACTCCGATAATGCCCTTAAGATAAAAGACCATGATAAGTGGCTGTTCTTTTTGGGGAACTCCAAACCTTGTAAGAATGGGGCCGAATACTGTTTTAAACCAGGTTTCATAGGTCTTTTCTGCGCCCATCATCTCGTTCTTTTCATACATCAGATAAAAGAGCTTGCGGTTCTCTTCCACAAAATCCAGATATGGCATCAGATACTTGGGTGTTACAAGGAACAACTCATCCTCATTTTTTTCATCAATATCAAGTGCTCCAGGCCCCTCAGCACCAAAGCGCCCAAAGAAATCTTTATATACAGCTTCCACCGTTTCATGCAGAAGATCATTTACATTATCATAATGAAGATAAAAGGTGGATCTGTTAACGCCAGCGGTTTCACATATCTCCTTAACAGAAATAAGTTCAAAATCTTTACTGTCAAGAAGTGTCAGTAACGCTGTATGCATTTTTTCCGCTGACTTAAAATACTTGCTCTCATTCTTGTTCATAGCAAAGCACTCCTAACACCTGTAGACTCATACTAAAATGATATCACAATTTACCTTACTTAATAAAAGCAGCTACAGATTTCTCCATAGCTGCTGTAATGTGCCGTATTAAATTCTTATGACATTTTGGATAAAGATTCCAAAATGTCAGCAAACAAGCCATTTTAAGTCGACTATCGTCGAGGGCTTGTTTGCCTCTTGAATCATATTCTCACGAAATCCGCAGTAAATGCGGATTTCTGTAATTTAGTTTAAGATATCATACATTCTTGAATCAGAGATTCAAGAATGCCGCAAATAGGCCATTAAAAGTCGACTTCGTCGAAGGGCCTATTTGCCTCTCGTATCATGTTCTCACGAAATCCGCAGCTAGTGCGGATTTCTGTAATTTCATCTAAGAAGTCATGCTTTCTTACTGCTGGAACAACCATTCCATAACTGCTATACAGTTATAGGCGTAATCAAATGAAGCCATATGGTATGTAGCTCCGCCTCCGGCGCCTCCACCATTTCCGCCCATCATTCCTTGAGGCTTCTCGCCGGTCATTTCCATTGCCGGCTTATCTTCACTTACATCTGAAGAAGCGTCTGTAGCAGCCTCGGGATTTGAAAGGCCTCCTTCTTCAGAATGACTCATCTGCCCGCCGTTTCCTCTTTCGCCCAAGCTGCCATTTCCACCGCCCATAGGTGAATTGCCTGTTCCTGCATCAATCGTTCCTGTTTTCCAGGATATGAAGTATGCTCCTGTAGCTTCTCCACTGAATGATTCTGATGCAGCTGATGAAAGCTCATCTGCCGACCATGTTCCGTCCCATTGTGCATATGTGTAAGTGACACCATCTGCATCATATCTGCCCATAAGGTCCTGTGCTCCGGTCCATGCACTCGTATCATCTTCAGCTGCAAAATAAACAAAGGTCTGCCCCTCCAGATTTGAAAGAAGTTCCGTATCCCACTGACCATCAACAAACATACACGCAGCATATAAATCCGGGTATTCCGATGCAAGTATGAGTGTCGTCATGCATCCCATGGACTGACCTGTTCCATAGATTCTATCAGTATCTACTGCGTACTCATCTGACATGTAATCAATAAATCTCTTGGTGAGTTCAACATATTCTGTTGTACTATATCCATCATGGTCATCAAGAATTGTTTCAGGATATGTTGGTACAGCTACTATGGTCGGATATACTGACTGCCATTCTGATGTTGCCCATACAAGACCACCAAGCCCCTGTGTAAGTGAATACTCCGCATCAGTTCCTGCAGTTGTTGAATCACCTATAAACACAACCATTGGATATTCTGCATTTTCATCATATCCTTCAGGAAGATACAGATTATAAGTTATAGAAAGACCTGTCTCCTCATCAGTATAAGTGAGCTGGTCAAAAAGATCTGTATATGTCTCCACAAGACCCTCTTCATCTTCCGCAAGCGTGTTACTGACAAGTCCCAGCTCTAGCGTAGAACCGGTATCTGTAGTTGTTTCAGTTTCTGCAGCAGAATCTGAAGCTTCTTCTTTTACCTCTTCAGATGAATCACTTGCTTCCTGGGTGCTTTCCGATGATACGGTCTGGGTACTATCTGCTTGCTGTGCCTGGCTTCCACAAGCAACTGCAGATACGGTTATCGCACATGTTGTCAAAATAGTTGCTAATCTCTTGAACATTATAAAATTCCTCCATATATCTGTTCCTGTTTATCATAAAAGTTTTGGAGTATTTTATATTGCGAGCTACCATTCGCAGTAAGCCTGTTTCCAGAATTTCTAAGAGTTCTGTTCTTCAGTTTACATTCTCATGATATATCCGTTAACTAAATCCAACCTAAAGAGCCAATAAATATATTCTAAAATCATTAGTTACTTATTTTCTCTTCCAGCTTCTTGCGCTGTCTTTTTTCATACATTGTATTCCCGACTACTGGAAGTTATTTAGTTCTCGTTCAATCCGTGAACAGTAAAGATTGTATTCTTCTCAAACATCCCTATAGCAAATGCCAATTTGAAATAAAAAGGCATATTCTCATAGGCTTCAAAACTTGTGCGCTGTAAAAATTCATCTACAGATAACTCTTCAACATAACCATAAGGATTTGCTACAGTTATCTTGTCATTAGGAATATCCATCCCAACAAGCAGGGAATAATGAAGAGTCCACACATCACCATACTTAGCTGCCCACTCAAATGGCACAGGTACTCCTCTTGCCAGATTTTCATAAGCTGCATCTATCAGTTCCGTGTTTGACATGTATTTATGGATGGACGTAGTGTACTCCGGAAAGCGCATGTTCATTTCTTCGCAGAACTTATCTCCTGTTGAGGTTATGCCCTTGCCATATTCATTGTACAGATCCTCTTCTGTCAGATGTCTCCCATTCCATGCAGAAAACATCTCAATACAAGCATAACCACAGGAAACATCCTGGGTTATTACCTCTAATACAGCCCTTTTTCAGGTGAACTTACAGAAGATGAAATATACATGACAGTTAAGGATCCTACCGGTATCCTTGATGCATCTCGTGTTAAAACATATTTGCTATACTCAATGTATCCTCTTATGAAACTGTATGGCAAAAATGCAATGCCTGATCTGGATCATATTTGCACTTCTTTTTATCAGCTGGATGATGAAGGGCGAAAAGCCGTTGTTGATATAATTGAAACTATGCTAAAGATTCATAAAGATCCTAAAAGAGCTGAAGATGTAAGAAATATAAAAGGCTGGTAAAGACATCACTATTTATGTCACTGGTACCGGAGTCATAAAAAAGGTACCAGAAACTTATTATCTATATTTTGTTTCCGAATATTGCATGTAAAAAGGCTTCCGAGAAAAATCTCGGAAGCCTTATATTTACTGTGTTTGAACCACTTCAGTAACGATTACTCTACGATTGTAGCAACCTTACCTGATCCAACTGTACGTCCACCTTCACGTTGCTACGATAACGTTTTTATGCGTTTTTCTCATGTTATGCCATTTTTGAAATGGCTTAAATACGCGGTTTTCTATTCTGTATTTTTATTTGCGGCACCGCATGGCACCGTTTTGGCACCGGTAATACTATCAATTTGAAGATAGGAATTCTCTCATCTTGCGATATATGTTTTGCCTATCCTCATCAGTAATCTGACTGGACTTTTTCAAAGCATAATGATGAGCAAATTCTTCGTCAATATAACTGTTGCCGTTAATTACTACCGGCTTACTGTATTGTAGTCCCGCATTTTAGCATTCTATCCGACCGCAAATAAGCGGTGAATTAATTTCTGAATATCTGTTTTTTATCTATATCAAAGTGCTGTGTATTACAGCACTCTTTTTTCGTATACTTAAGATAGTAGTTTCCTATAAAACAAAGAGGAAGAGCCACATCCTGCAAGACACGCTCTTCCTCCTATGCATGTAATCAATACTGATATACATCACACAATGCTATGATACGGAAGAACCTGATAAATAGCAACCTCATTGTAATAAAAAAATCCGGAGAGGTA
>NZ_FOKR01000004.1:92113-333502 GCF_900112195.1 Butyrivibrio sp. YAB3001 | reverse complement strand
TCAGGACAAAAAGAAGACATGTACTCCTGAAAGAGTACCTCTCCGGATTTTTTTATTACAATGAGGTTGCTATTTATCAGGTTCTTCCGTATCATAGCATTGTGTGATGTATATCAGTATTGATTACATGCATAGGAGGAAGAGCGTGTCTTGCAGGATGTGGCTCTTCCTCTTTGTTTTATAGGAAACTACTATCTTAAGTATACGAAAAAAGAGTGCTGTAATACACAGCACTTTGATATAGATAAAAAACAGATATTCAGAAATTAATTCACCGCTTATTTGCGGTCGGATAGAATGCTAAAATGCGGGACTACAGTTCCGGAATACAAAGAAATATCAGAATGCTACTTTAATGAATTAAGGGCTCTAAGTGATTATAGAGATGAGTGCAAGAGCAAGGCACTTGAACTGTTTTCAAAGTGGTTTTGGGATTTGTGGGATTAGGGAGGTTTAGCCTAAAACTAAACCGCAGGTATATTTTTTATTGGAAATGTTTATGGTATTATATTGGAACGGGATGGTGTCGTAGATTCTTTTTGATAATAGAGGAGGCAACCATGGACATTTTTGAAGTATTTGTGGATATGCAGGCTACTGGTGATAAGATCAAGCAGCTTCGTAAACAGAACCACTACAAGGTATTTGATTTGGCAAATGCGCTGGGGCTTGAATCGGAGCAGGCAATTTATAAATGGCAGCGCGGACAGTGTTTACCTAATGCAGATAATCTTGTAAGACTTAGTATATTGTTTGGATGTCACATCGATGACATTCTTGTTCATAACATGACAGCTGGAGAGGACGAAAGTCCTCTTCTTCCTTTATGTGCATGATTTTCATTGCATAGTTATTGAAGCATATTATTCGATATATAGATTGTGATCTTGAAATATAAAAATGATCAGAGAGGGAACATATGAGAGAATTATTGGTATTTCACCACATGCCTAACCTGTGAGGGGGTTACTTGCCTTTGATACTCCTTGCAGGGGAGGTAAATACTTATCAAAGGTGGTGAAATTGAATATGTCTAGTAGCAGAGCGTACAGAAGAGATATGAGAAACAGAGCTATTGCGCGCAAAAAGCGGCTGAGTCACGATGTTTACGGCCTCGATTGGTTTAGAGTTGTTGATTGTCAAGAAAATAATGGATTCTGCCATTAAAGATATGTGGGAGACAGATGAGCATACCAGAGACTATTATTATTCTTTCCCTAAAAGGTGGGAGGATAATGGTCTAGCCAAACTGATCCGTGAAAGAGTAGGAGTTCCATATACTGCACGTTATGAAGATCCGCATTATTGGGATGACTATGCTGAGTTTTTAGAAGAGAGTCTTGGCATCAAGGATACTAAATAATTGCTAGCTTATATGAAGGATTGAGACTTATTGTTTTAAAATATAACTCATGTGAAAAAGTGATGTATTTCTAATTTAAGTGTGAAATATATCACTTTTAATATTGCGCAATTCACTCCGCTGTGATATATTTAAAACATAAGTTATAAATATATCACATTTTGCAACGAGGAGGTATTTATGGACGATAATATGCAATTGGTATCAAAAAAGAAATCAATATCTTTAAAAATGGCATATGGCTATGGAAATATTATAATGGGAGCTGGATTTATCTGTTCATCTGTAGCATATGAAATGGATAATTTGGTTCTAAGAATCTCTTTTTTGTTAATGAGCGTGTTAATATTGGCAATTAGTGTGTACATAAAGTTTCAAAAGAAGGATGCATTAGATGAAATGTTTCAAATGCATATAGCTAAATCAAGTGAAGTAACAATATCTATGGTTACAATATTTGGGGGATTTATAGGAGCTTTTTTGGCGCTATTAGGAATACAGTTTAATTCTATGAATATTTCAATGGTGACAGCGATTCAATTTTTCGTAGGGATATTGTTTTGGCTACAAGGAATACTGTTTAATCATTTTGAAAAATGCGAAGGATAATCTTACTGGAGTTATAAGAAAAATGTTAAAAACAAGGATTCATGAGCTGAGAAAAGAAAAAAAGATTAATCAGGCGGAACTAGCTGAAATAGTTGGTGTAAGAAGGGAAACTATCGTTAACCTGGAAAACGGCAAGTATAATCCATCTTTAAAACTGGCAATGGATATTGCAAAGTATTTTGGAAAAACGATAGAAGACATTTTTACATTTATCGATGAAGAGGAAGCCGTAGACGAAGAATGAAAAAACGATCAAGTAACAATTATTGTGTTTTACAAGTATTCATTATAAGAAATTCTATTACCAGAAAATGCGCAAAGACGCAAAAAATGGTAATACAGAATTGAAAAAGCAGAAGAAATACGCGTCAGATGCGAGTTTTAGAATTGTTGAGGTTACGGAACGAAACTGCAAAGTTTCGATTCGTAACCTTTTCTATTGCATTCGGATTACCGTCTGAATATAATCACCTTAATCAGAGTCGACACTGATTTTTTAGGAGCAGAGATTATGGATGGAACAGATAAGAAGCTATTGGATTTGATCAAGGGAAATGCAAGGATGAGCTATCAGGAAATTGGCGATGCGCTGGAAATGTCCAGAGTTGCAGCCAAGAAAAGGGTTGATAAACTCGAGAAGGCAGGAATCATCCGAGGCTATAACACCTACATAAAAAGAGATGACGAGATTACAATGCTGATTGATATTATGACAACGCCTGAAGGATTCGAGAGAGTGCTTAGGTATATCGCTACAAGAACAGCATATGTGCGTCAGATTTTCACTACTCATAAGGAAAATCATATTCATATGGTTGCTGTATCTGATTCTCCCCAGAATCTCAAGTATTTGGTCAAGATGATCAATAAGGAAGGCGGAGATGACATAACAGAAATGCATGTCCGCCAGGTCCAGGAGGTCATCAAGGACGTTTATGGAGGAATCAATGAATATGGACCAAAATCAGAGTCGAACACTAACACAGATAGTTGAGGCGCTTGCTGGAACAAGGCTTTATGAGAAAAAAGGCGGTAAGTTTTATTTCAATTTTTATCTGAATAACAAGGCTGGTGATACACCTATAGAAGCACTGGACCTTGGAGTCAGAGCTTATAACTCACTTAAAAGAGCAGGATATTCCACTATTGGAGAGCTGGCAGAGGCAATAGCAGAAGGTACAGAGATTGCAAAGATCAGGAACTGCGGTGCCAAGAGCTGCAGAGAAATAATGGAAAAGCTCTTTTTATATCAGTACAATGCACTTCCACAGGAGAAGAGAGAGGGATATGTAAAAGAGGTAATTCTATTGAATGCCAGCAAGAACACCTGAAAACATGCGGGTTTAATCGGGGAGGATTATTGGACTCCAAATCTGGCAGAATAGGGAAAGAACAAAATCGTTTATCACTGTTTTAGCAAAATACCAATAGCTTTTTTACCAAAGCGAATATGTATTACGAAATGGCTTGGAGGTAAGCTTATAACAGGATAAAACTCTTTTCATACGAAATGGAGGTTGTGGATTATGAAGAGAACATTATTAAGTGTTTTAGTAGCAGTAATGATGATGGTAACAGCTGTTGGTATGACATCAGTATCTGTAGAGGCAGCTGGCAAGAATAGAACGACTAGCAGTTATTCATCAAGTAAGAGCAAGAGTAGCTCAAAGAAGAAAACTACAAGCTCAAAATCAAAGAGCAAGAGTTCAAGCAGTAAGAGCTCTTCAAAGATAAAATCATCAAGCAGCAAGAGCTCATCCAAGAAGAGCAGTTCTAAGTCATCCAAGAAGTCTTATGATTCATATGATGTACATAATTACAAGTCAGCACAGGACTTTGCAGATGATAAGTACGAAGAGTTCTATGATTACGAAGATGACTATGATGATGAAGACGAAGCTTATGATGCAGCTGAAGATTACTGGAATGATAACTATTGATGGCTTCATGGAAGGAGGATCTGAACTATGGAAGGACCTATGGATAGATTATTTGGACATTCAGCATTTGATCTTAATAGAGATGGCAAGATCAGTGGAGCTGAGTGGGCATTCATAAACGATACATTTTTTGAAGATAACAATGGAATATCTTCTCAGGGCAGCAGCTTTGCAGATGAAGAAGATGAGTTAGATGAGATAGAATTGGCTGGCCTTGATCGTGACGAACTGGAATTTATGGATGAGGACGAACGTAGATCAGCCCTTGAAGACGCAGGCTTGGATCCTGATGATTTTGACGATGAGTTTTAAGTGAAAGAGGAAACAAATATGAGGACATACTTAGGAAAGGTTGGTTTTGCAAATAGAATATTTGCTCTGCTGCTGGCACTTTCTTTGGGTATGTCTTCTTTTTTGTTCTGGAGCGTTAAGACACATGCAGAGGAGGAGATCCCGGCATATAGCGGAAGCGCTTCGGTTGAGCTGAACGAGAATGTGCCTGGCTTTACGACTGAAGAGATTACAACGAAGTCTTATGAATATTATGGCGAGCTGGATAAACAGGGACGTTGCACTCCTGCTATGGCATGTCTTGGAAAAGACTTGATGCCTACAGAAGAACGTCAGTCAATCAGCATGGTAAAACCTACCGGATGGAAACAGAACAAGTACCCTGGCCTGGTAGATTCAGATCCTCCGTATCTGTATAACAGATGCCACATGATCGGATTCCAGCTGACCGGTGAGAATGCAAATGAGCAGAATCTTATTACCGGCACTCGTTACATGAATGTTGAAGGTATGCTGCCTTATGAGAATGGGGTTGCTGACTATGTTCGAAGCACTGGAAACCATGTAATGTATAGAGTTACTCCTGTGTTCGAAGGCAAAAACCTTCTCTGCAGCGGAGTTCAGATTGAAGCATATTCCGTAGAGGATAAGGGGAAAGGGATTTCTTTTAACGTATACTGCTACAACGTACAGCCGGGAGTAATCATCAATTATACCAATGGCAGCAACAAGGCAGATCCGAACTATAAGAAGAGTGTAAGTGCAGATGAATTTGTAGTTACAGGTGGCACTGGCGGAACAACTGTAGACAGATCTGCTCCTGCGAAGAGTAATGATGCTGCTTCTTCAGGAACAACCTACGTTGTTAATAAGAATTCCAAGAAGTTTCATAATCCGACCTGCGATAGCGTGAAAGATATGAAAGAAAAGAATAAAATGTATTATGAAGGCACAAGGGATGAGCTGATTCAGCAGGGGTATGATCCTTGCAAAAGATGTAATCCTTGATGATAGCACGATTTTCCTGATGCCAGGAAATTTGTGATAAATACTGAGGTTGAACGATCATGCCATTTCAAATTATCAGAAATGATATTACAAAAGTAAAAGCAGATGCCATAGTTAACACAGCGAACCCTGAGGTTGCGATCGGAGCTGGCGTTGATTCTGCCATATACAAAGCTGCAGGAGGAGAGAAACTCCTTGCTGCTCGTGAGAAGATTGGACGCCTGGAGCCAGGAGAAGTAGGTATTACGCCTGCTTTTAACCTTGCTGCAAAATATATAATTCATGCCAGCGGTCCTTGGTGGGATGGTGGAGATCATGGTGAAGCAGATCTTTTGAGAGCTTGCTATGACAAATCTCTGGAGCTGGCTTATGAGCATAAGTGTAAGTCTATTGCTTTTCCGCTGCTTGCAACTGGGACCTATGGGTTTCCTCAGAAGCTTGGAATTGAAATTGCCGTAGATTCTTTTACCAGGTTCCTCACTGACCATGAGATGGAAATCTTCCTGGTAGTTTTCGGACAGAAGTCTGTTAAGATTTCAGGCGAGCTGGGCGAGGAAGTACGCAGCTACATTGATGATGATTATGTTACTGAGACTCTTGATGAAGAATACATATTAGAGCGCCCTCGTGATAGAAGACGTGAAAACTACAAAGAATTCGAATCAGAAGATATTGGAAGCGCACCTAAGGAGAATGAGATTTATGGTGCTCCAATGATGTCTTCTCTTAGTGCTGCCGGAGCGGCACCATCTAAGAAGCGGGGACTTTTTGCTTCCAAGAAAGCAGATTCTCTTGACGATGCCTTAAAGAGCATATACACGGATTCTTTTGAAAAGCACCTTCAGCAGCTTATCAACAAGAAAGGCCTCAAGAATTCAGAGGTTTATGCTGCAGCGAATATTTCCAAGCAGTATTTTTCCAAGCTGATCAAGGGCCGGGTTAAGCCATCAAAAGAAAAGGTCTTAGCGCTTGCAGTGGGGCTTAAGCTGAACATGGATGAGGCAGTGGATTTCCTTAGACTTGCTGGATATGCGCTGTCTCCGGTATCGCAGACGGATGTGATAGTTGAGTATTTCATCAGGCATGAAGACTATAACGTTATGAAGATAGATATAGTGCTGTTTGATTACGGATTGGATCCGCTGTCAAATGGCTGATTGGATAGGTCGCCTTCGGGTTGACCTATTTCTTTTGCCCAAAAGGTATTATTACATCAGAACAAAGGAAACAGCTCACTGCAGGTACTAGTCGAACTTAGCTTTGCATGCAAGCTTAGTGAGACTGTATCCGAAACGAAGTGTAGGTGAGCTACGTATGTAATGACGGAGGCAAAAGAGATGAGTAAAGGATATACAGAGATTGTTTATATTTTAGATAGTTCAGGTTCAATGGGAGGTCTTGAGGCGGACACCATCGGAGGTTTCAACGCCATGATGGAAAAGCAGAAAAAGACAGGCGAGAAGGCGGTGGTTTCTACAGTTCTTTTCGATGATGAGTGCGAGGTCATCCATGACAGAGTGCCCATTGAAAAGATTGAGAAGATGAATGATAAGCAGTATTACGTCAGAGGATGCACAGCTCTTCTGGATGCGGTTGGCGGAGCAATTCATCACATCGGCAACGTTCACAAATATGCAAGGGAAGAAGACAGGCCTGAGAAGACTATCTTTGTAATCACTACCGACGGGATGGAGAATGCCAGCAGCAGATATTCTCGTGAGAAGATCGAAAAGATGGTCAAGAAGCAGCAAAAGAAATATGGCTGGGAGTTTATTTTTATTGGAGCAAATATTGATGCTTATGCTGAGGCTCAGAAGTACGGAATCCGCAAGGACAGGGCTGTTAACTATGTGAGTGATACGATTGGTACGGCTAATGTATACGCAGGAGTTAGCAAGGCAGTATGTTCAGTAATGATGGCAGATTGCTCAGCTGAGGTGGATAAGTGTCTCACAGGAAGTGGATGGGACGATGAGATCAATGCTGATTTCCAAAATAGAGGCAGAAGAGCCAGGAGATAATTTTGTCCGGATAATTCGGGATTGTTGTCCGGATGTTACAAGAATAATTAGTGGTAAAGAAATTCGTCAGCGCTGGTGGTAAACAAATTCAGTAGCGGAAGTGGTAAACTTTTTCGATAGCGCTGATCAGGGATATATAGGAGTGATGTTTATGGCAGTAAAGGGAGCAGTTTTAGGAGATATATTAGGAGCTCAGTTTGAGTTTGACAGACCAAAGAATCTTGATTGGAAGAATGTACCTTTGGCTGAGGGAGATGCAATCGGTTTTACAGATGATACAGTAATGACACTGGCTATAAAGAAGGCATTTAAGACTGGAGCAGATCTTGTTGAGACAATGGTAGAAGTTGGCCGTGAATATCCATTTGCAGGATATGGCGGAAGATTCTTTAACTGGATAAATGGAAATAACCATGAGCCTTACAATAGCTGGGGCAATGGAAGTGCAATGAGATCATCTTTTGTTGGAGAGTTCTATGAAGATTACGACGAGATGCAGAAGATGGCTGAAGCTACAGCTGTGGTGTCGCACAACCATCCTGAGGGAATCAAGGGAGCAGTTGTGACAGCAACATGTATCTGGATGGCAAAGCATGGAAAGAGCAAGCAGGAAATCTATGACTACGTTCTTGAGCAGTATCCAAAGGCTGACTATGAATACAGTATTGCTTACAGCCTTGATGAGATTAGACCTCGCTATAAGTGGAACGAGAGTTGTCAGGGATCTGTACCTGCAGCCATGAGATGTTTCTACGAGAGCATTGATTACGAGAGCTTCATCCGAAATGTTTTTTCCCTGGAATGTGATTCTGATACCTTTGGAGCAATTGCCGGTGGAGTGGCGGAAGAGTTCTACGGCGGATTCGGAGGCGTGGATGCGGAGGGACTTCTGAAGAAATATCTGACTCCGGAGCTTTGGGAAATTTTGAATATGTAATTGGTGTTTACCCATATTGGCAAAAAATGAAAAAATTGCCGATATGGGTACTTTTATGTTTGCTCATTTATAGTGGGATGAATAGGGCCGTTGGGGTTATAATGGATGTATCTGTTTCGGAGGAGTTTTGTTTATGGGAAAGACAGCTATTGTTTATTATAGCCAGCATCATGGGAATACTAAGAAGATACTGGATGCCATAGCAGGATACGATAAGGATGTGACTCTTATTGATGTTCTTGATAGGCATGAAGTAGATCTTACGGGATATGACAGGATAGGATTCGCCAGTGGTATTTATTTTGGCAAGTTCGCAGAGCAGCTTCATAACTTTGCCAAGGTTAATCTGCCTACCGGTAAGGATGTATTTTTTATCGCAACTGCAGGGAATCCGATAAACCACAACTTTAATTCTATCGTGGCAGCAACTAAAGATAAGCACTGTAATGAGATTGGAAGATTTCAGTGTGGCGGATTCGACACCTTTGGCCCATTTAAGCTTGTAGGAGGACTTCAAAAGGGACATCCTACAGAGGAGGAGCTTCAGGGGGCAATTGAGTTTTACAAGAATTTGTAATCAGAACTGTGCACTTGCTGCACAGTTCGTGAGAATATGATTCAAGGGTGAGGGGCGATCATTTGCGCAGCAAATTTAATTATCGCCCCGAATTCATATATTTGCGTCAGCGAATATATGAAGCCGCTGACCTTTTTTAGATGAGAAAAGACCAGCGGCGCTATTGTAGGGAGGACCCTTCGGTGTGTGGGGACCGAAGGGATGTGTGTTATGAATGAAAAAGTGTTGTGTGTGGGGATCAAGAAGCTTTGTTCTTCTTGATGGTTTTATATTAAGACACGAACTTTAAACGAAGCTTAAAGTGTTGTGATGAAATTGTGAAAATTTTTTTGAGGTGCACGTGGATTTTTTAGACGAGAAAATGAGCTTACCGATTCATGGTGTAAGCATTGATTGGAACAAGGTAGATGGAGGCAGTTACCTTCGCGAGATTGAGGCACTTAATGGGCTTGACTATCTTTCTTTTAACAAGAAGATCACGATATTTGTTGGAGAAAATGGTAGTGGAAAGTCTACTATGTTGGAAGCAATAGCTGTGAACTATGGTTTTAATCCAGAAGGTGGAACCAAGAATTACAGCTTTTCAACGTATGATTCACACTCTGAATTGTGCGATGCCATAAAGCTTTCCAGAGGAATCAGAAAGCCAAAATGGGGATATTTCCTTAGAGCAGAGAGCTTTTATAATGTGGCTACAGCTGAGGAAATGTACGCAAAAGAGGATCCGAGAGGCAGGCATGAACATTTTCATGAAAGATCACATGGGGAAAGCTTCTTGCAACTTGTACAGTCCAATTTTCAAGGTAATGGATTATATCTTTTGGACGAGCCGGAGGCAGCATTGTCGCCGCAGAGACAGCTGACTCTTTTACTTGAGATTGTAAACTGTGCAAAAGAGGATTCTCAGTTCATTATGGTAACTCACTCTCCTATACTGTTAGGAATTCCTGGGGCGGAGATACTAAGCTTTGATGATGGGCAGATTCATCCGATTGATTATGAGGACACGGATAGTTACCAGATTACGAAGATGTTCATAGAGAATAAGGAGCAGCTTTTAAAGAGGTTATTAAGTGATGACGGAGTTGATAGTTAAGCATTTTAGCGAGCTCAGCACCAGTGAGCTTTATGAGATATTAAAAACGAGATTTGAGATTTTTGTTACAGAACAGGAGTGCCTTTATCAGGATCTGGATGATAAGGATCAGGATGCGATACATGTCTTTTGTTGGAATGAAGCAGGCAGAGTTGCAGGATGCCTTCGAGTGTTTTGGAAGGACCATGATGTAAGCGCCGGTATTGCACAGATTGGTAGGGTGGTTACACTTGAGCATGGTAAAGGAATTGGTGGTCAGCTCCTTCATAAGGGTGTAGAAGTTGCAAGGGAGCAACTTAAGGCTAAGAAGATCTATCTTGAAGCTCAGGAATATGCCATAGGTTATTATGCCAAAGAAGGCTTTGAGGTAGTATCTGATGTGTTTATGGAGGACGGAATTCCTCATGTGAAGATGGAGCGAAACGAAAAAGGTGATGAGTATTATTTTGAGAATCATAGGTTTGATGAGCAGCCTGAGCGTGAAGGCGAGGCTCCAAAACTTGATTTTATGAATGAATAACATAGAGAAAGATCTTATTGGGGCGTAGAAGATATGTGGTTTTTATTTGCAATTCTATCAGCGGTGTTTGCAGCACTGACATCAATACTTGCCAAGGTCGGCATTGAGGGAGTTGATTCTAATCTGGCTACAGCGATAAGAACCTGCGTTGTTATGGTGATGGCCTGGGTTATGGTGTTCATTACTAGTGCTCAGGGCGGTTTAAGTTCAATCGGCAGAAAGAGCTGGATCTTTTTGATTCTGTCAGGACTTGCTACTGGTGCATCCTGGCTATGCTACTACAAAGCTCTGCAGATGGGTGAAGCTTCGAAAGTTGTGCCTATCGATAAGCTGAGTGTTGTTATTACGCTGGTGCTGGCATTTGTCTTTTTACATGAGGAGTTCACAGCAAAGTCTTTGATCGGTTGTGTGCTGATCGGAGCAGGGACGCTGATTATGGTAATTTAATGGTGGATGGTAAATGAGGTTTGGTGATGACTTCAATTCGTGAAGAAGTAGTTAAGTATATAAAGAAAAAGTATAAGGCCTCACCTGAGAATCTTTGGAGGAGTTATCCGGACTATGCTGTTTTCAGGCATGATGATAATCGGAAATGGTTTGCAATCATCATGGATGTTGACGCAGATAAACTTGGGCTTCCGGGAAATGAGCGAATTGACATCATTGATGTGAAGATTGATGATCTGATGCTCAGAGATATTCTTTTGCAGCAGGAGGGATATCTTTCTGGCTATCACATGAATAAGCAAAAATGGATAACCATAATGCTTGATGGAAGTGTGGACCTGCAGCAGGTTTGCAGAATGATTGATGCCAGCTTCCTGGATACGGCTTCAAAGAAGAAAAAGGACAAGTTCAGACAGCCAAAAGAATGGATAGTCCCTGCGAATCCCAAGTATTACGACATTGAAGCAGCATTTGATGCAGCTGATGAGATTGATTGGAAGCAGGGAGCAGGAATCATCAAAGGCGATACGGTATTTATGTATGTGGGAGCTCCGGTATCTGCAATCCTTTACAAGTGCAAAGTTAGAGAGGTTGATATTCCGTATTACTACGAGGATAAGAATCTTAAGATCAACGCGCTTATGAAGATCAAGCTTTTGAAGCGCTATAAGCGTGATGCATTCACGTTTGAAAGGCTTAAATCAGAGTATGGAATCTATGCAGTGAGAGGGCCGAGAGGTATTCCTAACAGTCTCAGCGCTGCTTTGAAATAAGATGGAGATTAAGATATGTCTTAAGAGGAGGGATAAAAAGATGGAATTTAAAGACGTAGTAAAGAACCGCTATTCATGTAAGAAGTACAGTGAGAGAAAGGTGGACAGAGCAAGACTTAATGAGATCCTTGAAGCAGGTCGTCTTTCACCTACAGCCAAGAATCTTCAGGAGCAGCGCATCTATGTCGTTGAGTCAGAAGAGAACTTGGCCAAGATTGATAAGGCAACTCCTTGTCGCTATGGCGCTCCAACAGTACTCGTTGTAGCTTTTGATAAGAATAATGTATTCACATACCCAGGTGGCAAAAGAGATTCTGGTATTGAAGATGCTTCTATTGTAGCAACACATCTGATGCTTGCTGCAGCAAACGAAGGAGTGGACAGCTGCTGGCTCAATTTCTTTGACCCGGACGTACTTGCAAGGGACCTCGGACTTCCAGAGAACGAGGAAATCCTGATGCTTCTTGATCTTGGTTATGCTGCAGAAGGAGCGGGGCCACTTGATAATCACAACAGCAGAAAAGAACAGTCAGAGACAGTAAGTTATATTTAAACCATAAGTGCCATGTTTCGGTATAAATGCCGTCACATGGCATTTTTTAATGCCCGGGAATATAGTAAAATGTTAATGGATGCGTTGATGATAATAGCTTGGAGGACATGAATATGAGCAGAAAAGATTTTGGAGCAAAGCCGTTTAGTTACCCACAGCCAGTGTGGATTATTGGCACATATGATGAGAATGGAAAGCCTAATGCCATGAATGCAGCATGGGGCGGAATCAGCGAGATGAATGAGATCTCGGTTTGTCTTTCTGTTGATCACAAGACTTGCAAGAACTTCGAGAAGACCAGAGCCTTTACAATCAGCATGGCTGATGCGGACCATGTTGCAGCGTGCGACTTTGTTGGCATGGCTTCAGGCAATAAAGATGAGGATAAGTTTGCAAAGGCCGGATTCACTGCAACAAAGAGCCCTAATGTAAACGCACCTATCATCAATGAACTTGCTGTGTGTATGGAATGCAAGGTAAAGAGCTTTGACCATGATTCCTGCATTCTTAAGGGCGAGATCGTTAATGTCAGCGTAGATGAGGCAGCTCTTACAGATGGCAAGGTTGATGTAAGCAAGGTTAAGCCAATTACCTTTGATCCTTTTAACAATGCTTATCATGTTGTTGGCGAGAAAGTTGGCGATGCCTGGGGGAGTGGAAAAGCTTTATTGTAAAGAGTTTCGCGGAAACGAGTTCAAGCCGATGCGAGGGAACCGGAAATCGGCTTGCATCGGCTTGTCTTATGATATGTAAGGACATCCCAAAATCCTTACAAGAGGTGTTTCTATCATACTATAATTACATTGAAATTTATATTAAATACCGATTAAAATTGAGCGGGGAGAACATATGCAGGGGAAATATCCGGTAATTACCTTGTGCGGGAGCACCAGATTTAAAGACCAGTTCATGGAGGCACGGAAATGGACGAGAGACTAAAGAAACAGCTTGATTTTGCATTAGAAGTCGATAAGGAAAAGAATATTTTCAGACAGACACATCTTTCCGGTCATGGCAGAAATGAGAATGACGCAGAGCATGCCTGGCACATGGCTCTTATGGCTTATCTTTTAAAAGAGTATTCTAATGAACCCGTGGACATTGCAAAAGTCATGCTTATGTGTATGATCCATGATGTGGTGGAAATCGATGCCGGAGATACTTATGCCTATGATGCGGAAGGTCTCAAGACTCAGAAAGAGCGTGAAGATAAGGCAAAAGAAAGAATCTTTTCTCTTTTACCTGATGACCAAAAGGCGGAGCTGATAGCTCTTTTTGATGAGTTTGAAACCTATGAAACACCTGAGTCAAAGTATGCTCATGCCATGGATAATCTTCAGCCACTGCTTCTCAACAACAGCAATGGAGGCTCGGATTGGAAGGAGCATGGCGTTACTATTGATCAGGTCTATGGTAGGCAGAGCAAGACAAGACTTGGTTCTGAGAAGCTGTACCAGGAAGTTACTGATAAGCTGATCCAGGAGCATATCAGAAAGGGCAACATCAAGTGACAATGAAGACTATAGAGACTGATGGAATTACATATATTGAGCCTGTTCATGGAGCCACCAATGAATGGTATTTTGGACTGGATTATGAACATGGAGATCTTTATGAGGCAGAAGAAATATTTCGAGAAGGCCATGTGGTAAAAGGAAGAAAGCTTTGCCTGGTTCACTATCCGGACGGTCAAATCTTCTTTCCTGTACCGAAGATGGAAGGGCATTACAGTGAAACACCCGTATTCTTTGAGGGTGGAATCTTTATTATAGACGTGGACTTTCCGAATGGATTGATCAGGATAATAAGGTTTGATTGCAATGATTATCAGGTGAGTACGCATGCTGAGCTTCCACTCTCTTCCGTGAAAGATTGTTATAACCTGCAGCTACGTATTGCACCACTTACGCTTTCAAGGCAGTGCGGCAATGAAGTAGAAATCGTATGGCCAGAAAAGCTAAGCCTATCAATGGGCGATCACGATTCTTTTTTCATGAGAGATGGAGAAAAACTGTTCTTTTCAAGGTGGCATGAAGAGGGAGAAGGAGTGAATTATAAGTACTGGGAGGAGACTATTGTCAGGAATCTTGCTGGAGACGTTATAGAGACTCTTCCTGGTGATGTAATGCAGATGCCCAACGGAGAGATATGGCATTTAAAATAGTGATATAGATTCATGTTTACTGAAGCGAGATAAATACTTAGCGCGAGAGCAGTGAGAGAACATTATTTACAAAGACAAGACGAAACCAGGCTAGAAAGCCTGGTTTTCGCTATATATGTTGGATTATGTGAAATACCGTCAAAGATCTTGTTTATTGTTCTGATGGTACGGCGTATGTAAAGCCGTTTTCCTTGTCATAGAGAACTCTTTTTACATAGCGTTCATGAGTGTACTCACCTGGTTCGGATACAAAGTAACCATCTTCGGTAATCGTGGTTTCTCCAGGATAAAACGTCAGATATGCATATACAGTCCTATCTTGAAGGCTCAATATAGCTCGGTAGTCTTTGTTTTGTTCATTTTCAGATAAGTAGAAAATGCATTCATATATGCCGTCTGAGTTTAAATCAGCATATGTTAGTCCATGTACGTTAAGATAGCTATGAGTGTATTCATATATCTGACCCGGTTCAAGTAACATACTGAAAGGCACTTCTCCTGGAGTATTCATGAACTGATCAAGTGCTACAGCGCTTACGATCACATCATTTTGCATTATGTCAGTATAGAAGTCCGGGTTATTATCAGGGAAGCTATAGCTTGTTGGTACAGATTGGATGTTACCAGAGGAATAATCTGCGACAACATCATACATTTCGATTGGATAGGTGCTGTAATAATTGAAAGCCTCAAGATAATATGCGCCTTCAATTATTTCATTTGCAGCTTTATACCAAGCATCGTCGCCATTCTGTAATTTCTCATTAATATCTTCAGAGTACAATTCTTCGGATTCAAGAAGTCCATTTTGAAGTGTCAGCTTGGAGGCACTTCCGTATCCCATATGCCCCCAATAGCTAAGTATTCCATTTTCATCAGGAACTGCATAGAATGAAGTATGGCCCATGCCAATACCATCTATGAGTTGGAGTTTCCCTTCAATAAATGTATAAAGCTTTCCGTGGAAGGTAGCCTCACAATGACCATATCTTATCAAGAGTTCAGGAGTATTGTCCTTGTCAATGTCATATAGCCAATAACAGTCAATGGTATCCTCATATTCGTCATAATCATCTGGCGAAACAGAAGCTAATCTTTCCTGTTCATATTTGATAATTTCTTTATAAGCCTGCTTATAATCAGTTGCAGAAGATGGTAAATAGCCATTTATTTCTGAAGAGTTTTCGGTATTAGAATTGTCTTCAAGCGTCTCGGCTATTGAAGCTGACTCTTCAGCTGCTTCTATGCTGATAGCTGATGAAGCTTCATCAGCAGAATCTTCTTGAGTATTGGTGGTGCTATTGCTTCCGCAGGCACTTAATATAAAAGCTGCACTAAATGCTAGTAACAGTGTCTTTTTTCTCATAATAAAACTCCATTTTGGATATAAGATGTCATTTCTTGCGCTTATTGGATAATAGTAATCCTGCAAGCAAAGTAATTCAAGATTCAATTAATGCTGCAATCAGAAAACTAAGGGGAATTATTGAGGAATAAACTATGCTTCCGGAAAATGAAAATGTTGATGATGAGATTGTAGAGATTCCTTTGGAAGTAGCACGTGTGATAAGAGAGTGCGTTGAGAATACTGATGAATATAAAAACGTCAACAGGCTGTTGACGTTTGAACCCATCGGTTTAAAAAATCAGAGAAAAATAGTATTGACAGCGATTTGTCAGTCAACTATACTTACAACTAATAATTTTCAGAAAGGTAGATGCTATGGAAAGACTTATTCTCGTTACAACATACATGGTCACCAATAAGCCCGTGAATGATAATCAGGGGTTTGATTTTGATATGTATGATGAGGATAAGATTAAGTGTAGGGCATAGTTAGTGTTTTATAACTGATATAGTTTACAAGGCCTCATCAAGCGAGAGTTTGAAGAGGTCTTTTTTTTCGGAGGTGGCTATGAGAATAAATGAACAGAAATACATTTTACCTGATGGGCGAGAAATCGTGATTAAGAGCGCAGGGCCAGAGGATGCATTGAAGGTAAAGCTTCATAGGGAAGCAACTTCTGCTGAGACGCACTTTATGGCAAGAGAGCCTGAAGACGGTCAGTTCAATCTAGAGAAGATTACAGAGATTCTTGGAAGCGTTGCTGAAAGCGACAGAGACTTCATGGTAAGTGCTTATATTGAAGATAAGTTGATCGGAGATCTTGGTGTAACACTCATAAGGCCACATATTAAATATCTTCATCGCGCCTATCTCGGAATGTCTATCAGGCAGATGTATACAAGAATGGGGCTTGGAAGCTTTATGATGCAGATAGCTCTTAAGCAGGCAAGAGCAAATGGCTTTGAGCAGGTAGAGCTTGGGGTATACAGCGACAATGACAGGGCAAGGCATAAATTCAAGATAAGACGACAGAGAAAGATATCTACAGCAAACATGTTGTGAATGTGCAAGCCAGGGGCTATCGGAAATGTTTTCTTATGAGGGATGTGGTTAAGTAGTCTGAGTGGCTTATGCTTCACGTACGATAAAACGAAATCATAAAAAGAAAAGACCTTTTCAGTTAAGGTGGCTTTTGCTTCACCAGCGCTGAAAGGGTCTTTTTTAGTGACTTTTTTAGTAATACTGACTTTGCGAGGTAGGCTTTTTATGTGACATATGAAGTAGGAAAATTCTATCATTAGGAGCAGTTTGTAGAGAATGAAGCTTTTATTGTTCTATTTCGACGCTAGTAATCTGTCCATCTTTCCATTCGAGAAGTTTTAATGTCTTTCCTCCTCTAAGCTTCAGACCTTCAACTCGACCGTTTTGCCAAGCAGAAGGGAGGGCAGGAAGCAGTTTCACTTCATCCTCATGACTTTGAACCAGCATTTCTGCAATAGCAGCACAGCATCCAAAGTTTCCATCAATCTGGAAGGGTGGATGGTTATCAAAAAGATTAGGAAGGGTCTGTTTGTTTATAAGCTCCATGATGTTAGAGTGGGCTTTGTCCCCTTCTCCCAGTCTTGCGTACATATTTATAATCCATGCTCTACTCCAGCCTGAATGACCTCCACCTGACGCAAGTCGTCGCTCAATAGTTTTCTTGGCAGCTTCCATAAGTTCCGGTGTGTCTTTCCCAGTAATCTGGCTTCCCGGATAAAGGGCAAACAGCTGTGATATATGACGATGGCCGGGGAATGCCTCTTCATAGTCTTCATTCCATTCCATTATCTGTCCATACTTACCAATCTCAATCGGAGCAATCCGCTCTAATATCTTGGCAAAAATATCGCTCTGACCATCGGAAATACCAAGAATCTTCTCTGCTTCAATGCATGCATTAAACAATTCTCGGATAATCTGATTATCCATAGAAGCTCCTTTGCAAATGATTCCCCTTTCTCCGTTAGGCAAGATATATGTATTTTCAGGCGAAAGTGAAGGACTGATTACCAGATAATTGCTATCTTTATCTTCGATAAGGAAATCTGCAAGAAACTCCGCTGCTTCTTCCATAGCAGGATAGTGCTCTTTTAAAAAGTACACATCCTGAGTAAACAGGTATTGTTCCCAAATATGAAGGCAAAGCCACGCAGCTCCCATGACCCAATATGATGACGATATGCATACATCCTGAGGGGCTGTATCACACCAAATATCCGTATTGTGATGAGCTACAAAGCCCTTACATCCATACATTCTTCGTGCGGTATCCCGTCCGCTTGGACGCATACGCTCAATAAACGTAATTAATGGCTCATTACATTCTGCCAAATTGCAGATAAAAACAGGCCAGTAGTTCATCTCAGCGTTAATATTTATCGTAAATTTGCTTCCCCAGGCTGGAGCGTAATCCTGATTCCAGATACCCTGGAGATTCAAAGGAAGAGAGCCCGGTCTGCTACCAGCAATTGTCAGATAGCGTCCAAACTGGAAAAATCTTACGATTTCATCCTGTCCTTCTATTTCCAATTTGACTCTGTCAAAGAGGGCTTTATAGTCATTTATGTGCTCTTCCAAAAGTTGTTGCCAAGTGAACTCGGCTATTTTATTTGCTCTGTTAATTGCGCTAGTTACAGGATCTGCTTCTCTAAATGTTGTATCAGCCGTAACAATAATCATAGCTTCATCGGCATTTTCCACTATGATACTGTTACCAATTATCTTTACTGTACCACCTATAGGAACAACCTTCATGGAAGTCGCTGTGTTGACGGCTCCTTTTCCACCACATTGGGCTTCCATGAGCTGAAGGTTACCATCTAAGGCAACGATACGGTCAGAGTAAATATTATAATTAGGTCTACGACATTCCTGAAGCTCATAAGGGCTGTAATCCCAAGGTGTACCACCCTTGGCCAGAAGGGAATGAAAACTGATACTTCCAGGTTTATCTGCCGTCAAGTGAACAATGATTGCATTTTGAGGATAGCTTGCGATTACTTCTCTTTTATAGTTGACCTCATCCCAGGTAAAACTGACAGTAGCAACTGCATTCTCCATGTTGAGCTCACGATGGTAGTTCGACATGTTCCTTGTCTTTCCTTTATGATGAATGTAAAGATTTCCAAGCGGCTCATAGTGGCGCATTTCTTCAGGAAGTCCAGAAAGAGCAAAGGCACAAAGATCCTGAGCTTCTTGTATTTTCCCATCAAAAATCAATTCACGAATTTTAGAAAGGTTCTCTTTTGCAGAAGGATTTATTCTATCTTGCGGCCCACCATACCAGACGCTGTCTTCGTTAAGCTGAATTCTCTCGGTATATGGCTGTCCATAGACCATTCCTCCCATTTTTCCGTTTCCTACAGGTAACGCAGAGTTCCAGTCTGTTGTAGGACTATCAAATTCAATTTTCATAGGATTCATATTCATTTCTCCTCGTATCGTATTTTTATCTCAACCCCAACAAAAAAATTATAATTCATAATTGTTCTTTTGTAACAGAGTAAAAATATTCTGCCCTGGACATGATGAATATGATCTTGGATATGATTATCATGAGTGCGGTGTATGTAAAATCTACAGGGATGTATAACTTGTGGATTATTAGAAGTGTAAAAAATATTTATGCACTCTGATGAGCAAATTGAGATTTGATATGGTGACCTGCTCTTGTGAAAAAGTTTATGGGACAGGTTAAATGACAGGACTGAACTTTCCTATTAAAATAAAAAAGCATAGATTTTGTTTTGGGGTTTAATATCACTGAGATTTGCAGGATGGTAACATAAATATTGAACGATAACATATTTAATGTTACTATAAAAGAAAAATGTTATCGAGGTGATATTATGCTAGAAAATGCTCTAAAAAACGCCTTTGGTATAAACTGTCATTTGGAACAAATTAAACTAAAAGGGTTACCTTTATACATGGTATCAGGAAGAGTCTTCTATAGTGCTGTAATGGGAGATGCATCATTTTTGATTGCCAAATTGTCAGACCGGGAGAAGTTTGGCGTTGTGGCATTCAAAAAGCAGCTTTCTCAGTATATGGAAAAGACAGGGCTTAATGTGGCATTTTGCTTTGATGATATCACAAGAGTACAAAGAGATGCGTTGATAGCAAAAGAGATTCCGTTTATTTCATTACCTGATCAGATTTTTTTGCCTTTCCTTGGGGTAATGCTTAGTAATAACTTAAAAAGAAAAATGATTGTGTCTACAGACAAAATGATGCCAGCAACGCAATGCCTTTTTCTTTATCTGTTATACAAAAGTGGAAATGACTTTTTCATAAAAAAGCAGGCTGCAGATGATCTTGGATTGACAAAAATGTCAATTACCAGAGCTTCAGAGCAACTTAAGCAGATGGAACTTATCAGAGAAGAACGAGTAGGAAAAGAGATAAGGATGGTTCCTAACTATAGAGGGCGTGAGCTATTTGAGGTAGCAAAGGATTATCTGATCAACCCTGTGCAGAAGATTGTCCATACAAAGATTACAAAAGAAGAAGGATTGTTCATCGCCGGAGAAACGATGCTAAGCAGACATAGTATGCTTGCTGCACCAAGCGAGGATGTATATGCTGTCGTTAAAGGCAGCGATATTGTGAGCGGCTTTGAAGAGATAGATACAAGATGGCAGGATGATATTAGGACGAGTAGAGTAGAACTTTGGAAATATGATCCGGGACTATTTGCAAATAGCGGCGAAGTAGATCCGGTATCACTTGCCATGAGCCTGTCAGACAATGCGGATGAACGTGTTGAAGGCGAATTACAAAGCTTTTTGGAGGAGTATAAATGGTAGCGGGAATTGATTCTTTTAGAGATAAATTCAGAGAATTTGAAGATTGCTACACAGTCATTGGAGGAGCAGCCTGCGATATTCTTATGTCGGAGGCTGATATTGATTTCAGGCTGACCAAAGATATTGATATGATTCTGATCTTAGAGGATAAAAAGGAAGAGTTTGCAAAAACCTTTTGGGAATATATCAAGGAAGGACTTTGGAAGACCGGGATGGCTCAGAGTTACTATAGGAAAACCTGAGGAAAATGAAAAAGTTTTGAAAATCCTTGAAGAATTAATTGGATAGTACTGAAAAAGGACTAACCATGCCACGCCTTTTAGGATGCTTAGGAGTGGCTGATTAGTCCTTTTTTCGGGAATACTTCGTTTAGGATGAATAAAATTGGCTTTTTTTGACGATTAAAGCTTATGCATCCCCATCACAGATTCTCAAAAATACTTGTTCTCTGGTTCAGTGTTTCAGTAACTTTATTATTCTCGCTCATGGCATTGTCTATACCCTGGATCTCACCTACAATCTCACTTGAGTTGGTAGCAGAGAGGCCGATGGCTTCTGAGCTTTGTTTTACGGATTCTGTGATGGAACCGACAGAATCAGCCATCTTATCCATGATGATATTCAGGTTGTCAGCCTTGCTGGTGAATTTCTCAAGCATCTCATCCATTAGGATAGCAGCCTGCTCATATTTATCGCCGGTTTCTACGAAAGAGTCATAGTCTGCAATAACTGTATTGTTGATGAAATCAATGACTTCAAGTGCGTTGTCTGACAGACTCTTAACTGCATTTGTTACTTCATTGCTGATAACTTGGATGTTACCTGCCGTCTGTCTGCTGTTTTCAGCAAGAGAACTGATTTCGCTTGCTACAACAGCAAAGCCTTTTCCTGCTTCACCCGCTCTTGCTGCTTCAATGGAAGCATTAAGAGCAAGAAGATTTGTCTGTGAAGCGATGTCCAGAATAACATTTGTAAGTTCGTTTATCTGTGAAACCTTTTCACTGTTCTTTACAGACTCCTGTAGTACATTGCCAAGTTCAGAGATCTTGCTGCCTGTGTTTTCCTTCTTCTGTGCAGCTGTAGCCTTGATCTCATCAGCTTCGTTTCTGATACCAATGGCTGTTTGTGCACCTTCTGAGGCTTCGTGTCTTATCTCATCAGCTGCATCTTTAACTTCTTCAAGTCGGCCGTTGATCTGATCTGCTGTAGTTGCAACTGTATCCATGCTGGCTGATAATTCCTCAAGAGCTGCAGAAGTGTTTGTGATATTGTCGCTTGCTCTCTGAATCTTATCTGTCATTTCATCAGATGAAGTTCTTAGTACAACGGTGACATCCTTTACGTCACGTATGATCACCTGAAGGGTTTCTATAAACTGGTTGATACCCATGATAATGGACTGCAGCTCTGTTTTTGAGGCGGTTTTGATACGTACTGTAAGATCACCTTTTCCTGCATTTATATTATCAATGATTGATGTTACTTCAGAAGAAATAGCACTTATCTTATTGCTGATTCTTACAATACCAAGGCCAAGGTTTACGAGAATGCACAACACAATAATGATCATACCTATATATGCATTTCTTTTTGCTGAGTCTAATCTTAATTGAAGAAAAGCATTCATTCCATCAGAGAGGCTTTTGATGGTTGCTTCGGCCGTATCAAAGGATGCATTCATAGCGTTCATGTTGGGATAATAAGTTGAAGACAGAATGCCAAATACAGTATTCATATCCTTGGCTTTACAACCCGCTGCGATTTTATCGGCATCAGCAAGATATGTATCCAGTGCAGTGGAGAGCTCGTTAAAAATCTGATCACCGTTTTGACCCTGAGTTACAAGAAGGCTGGTACTAAGGTAATTTAGCGCATCAGGGATCTGTGCCCTGGCAGCGTCTATATCACTTAGATACCCCTGTATTGTAGCTTCGTCAACGCTATCGATAGTCGAGGCTCCGA
Organism: Butyrivibrio sp. YAB3001; assembly: GCF_900112195.1. Taxonomy (GTDB): domain Bacteria; phylum Bacillota; class Clostridia; order Lachnospirales; family Lachnospiraceae; genus Butyrivibrio. Next base: position 311,042 of record NZ_FOKR01000004.1, on the reverse strand, counting down.
TAAGAGCGCTGAGTCTGCCGTCGATAAGTAGAGTTGCCTGTTTTATTTTTGCTTCGGCTATAAGAGTTTCTGCTTCACCCTGGCTGGCAGCGACAGCAATTTCCTTCATTCCTATTAAGCTGTTAATAAGAACAATTGTAACTATAACAAATGCCAGGAGTATAACCAGATTTACAGATAAATTTTGGAACACAATTGATTGGAAAATATTTCCTTTTTTTAAGCTATTTTCCTGTTTTGTGTTTTGTTCGCTTGCCATTTTTCTTGCCTCCTCAAGTTGAATAACAAAGATTACTATTTAAAAGTGACATAGTAAGCATATTTTATGAATATTAAGTCCTTATATAATTATTATATCAATCAGCCCAACAGCAGCTATTAAATGATTCTAAAAACTTCATTAATTTCTTTCATAAGAAATCACTTTCCTATGAAAGAAAAAAGGCTCCGCGAGAATGTCGCGAGTGACATTCTTTTCTCATTCTGCATAAATTTCTTACTTGTTTTATTGCGACATGAATAATAAAATTTGTAGAGATAAAAAATAAGGAATAAGTTCGCATTATTCCCCATATTTTAGGTCTGTGTTTTCTCTTTCGGGAAATTTTCGGGAAAAAATGGTACGAAATCGGGAAAAAGTGGAAAGGTTATAGTTTTTTTTTTATCAAAATTACTGTGTTATATTTACAATGGACAAAGCGATAGGGAAAAACAAAAACACTTCCCAAGCCGCTGAGTCCATTTTCTTTTGCAAAAGAATAACGGTGAATGAAGCGTCAGCTTGTGACTGTGAAATGCAGTTGCAGGTTTGGCGCTTTCTTTTGCCCAAAATCAGACAGCCAGAGGATGACGATCCAAAACCTGGCTGTTGATACCATGGTAAAGTTCTCCTGTGCTATGTTTGTTGGACTGATAATGGCACTTATGCATAACAGCTATGAATGCGCAACCTGGCAGAAAGCTGGATGAATATGCAGCAGAAACTGTCATTGTGGATTGCACAGCAACACGAACCATCAAATGTAATACCTTTTTCTCAGAATGTAGTAGATGAGGGATAATATCTATCTCCAAACAATATATTGAATCTTGTCTGCTCATTCTCCGCGTGATAATCAAATCCCATGCCGCCTTTAGTTAGCATGGCAACCTGCATGTCTATGCCATTTTCTTTACATATTTCCTTAAAAATATTTGGCATATCATTGTAAACGGTATGGCTGTTCCCAATAAATAGTGTTCTCATATTCCGTTTCCCTTTTTTCTGTCATAACAATATAGAAGATAAGACTTTTTATCCCTGATCACGAAGCGCCAGGTAAAAGAGCACCGCCTCCCTAAATTTTCTGGGATTTAGCCCGCTACTCTGGCTAATCCTGTTAAGTCGCTGCTGTACGGTATTTTTATGTAAAAACAGTTCCTCTGCGGTGGCGGCCAACGACATTTCTTTTTCATAATAGATCTCAAGAAATTTCCTGTCTTCACTTGAAAGTGTGGAAAGCACTTTGTCAGAGAATTCCCTAAATTGCTGCTTTGAAATACCGGAAAAGAGTATTTCCAATGTCAGTGTATCGAAATTGACATAGTAAAGCTCCTTATCTTTGATCGTTTTCAGTGCATGCTCTGCGCTTTGATAGGATTCATTACATTTATAAATTTCTACAGCCTTCCCGATTGCTGTCTTCACAATCTCCCCATGCCCTTCGGCGAAACGAATAAACATATACTCCTTTTTATCAAATTCTTCCGCTTCAACCAAGCCGATAAATAGTTTCGGATAGTTATAGACATAAATACCATTTCTCATTGAGCTGAACAGAGCCTCCACCTGCTGCTCAAGTAAGGATATATTCACGGGATTATAGCGGCTGTTTACTTCGATCTGTACCATTCGGTAGGTTTGTTCCCAAACAATATTAAACTCCCTGAAGCATTCCCGCAGATAGTCCATGTTTTCAAATTCGCTGTAGATCAGTGAGCGGATCATGTACTGCTTCTTTTCATCTAATGTACGATGGACAGCATTTAATTCCTGTTCATGAAGGAGCAGGCTCGCGATTCGTTCAGCCAGCTTGGCAAAACGTCGAACTTCTGAGGGTTCGCCGGAAATACCGACCACTGCGATCACACGCATATGGTGGAACACCGGAATATTGATTCCCTTATGAGTTCCCGGGAATTGCTCATCCGATTCCACTTCAATGGTTTCTCCGGTTCGTGCCGACTCCCTTCCGATGTCATGGTATGTGTTCAGACGATCCGGGTCGCTGGAGGCATAGATCATCCCATTGGTATTGATGAAGTTGACATGATAACCGCAGACAGCATGGATATTGTCGACAATCTGCTGCGCCAGATTCCTGGAAATTGATGTGATCATGGTAAAACCTCCGGATTGCAGATGCTATAATCATATCGAATGTCATAGATGACATTTTATTTGCTAAATAATATATATTTAATATTATGTTTAACATATCATAATGAAATTCTTTTGTCTATAATACATTCATAACGAAGCAGAACTGGAACAGTTAATCGAAAAAAGGAGAAAAGCGTCATGAAGGTTGTAACAGCAATAGATTCTTTTAAAGGAAGCATGTCCTCCATCGAAGCCGGTTATGCAGTAGCCGAGGGCTTTAAAAGAGCAAACCGCACTGTGGAAGTGGCTGTCCGCCCGCTGGCCGACGGAGGTGAGGGAACGGTGGAAGCACTGATCGAGGGAATGAACGGAGAACGTCACGAGGTTGTTGTGACAGGTCCTTTGGGAAGTCCGGTGAGCTGCGCTTACGGAATTATACGTGATACCATGACCGCTGTGGTGGAAATGAGCGGCGCGGCAGGCATAACTCTGGTGGCAAGAAATGAATTAAACCCTCTAAATGCGACAACCTATGGTGTCGGGGAAGTCATAAAAGATGCGATCAATAAAGGATGTAGGCGTTTTATCGTAGGGATAGGCGGAAGCGCTACAAATGACGGTGGCGTAGGCATGCTGCAGGCACTGGGGTACGAATTTCTGGATAAGGCCGGAAGGCAGATTCCTTTCGGTGCCAAGGGCCTTAAGGAGCTTGAGACCATCACCGATACCTATGTAATCCCGGAGCTTAAGGACTGCGAGTTCATGGTAGCCTGTGATGTTACGAATCCGCTCTGCGGAACCGACGGCTGCAGTGCGGTGTATGGTCCTCAGAAGGGGGCAACTCCTTCCATGATCATGGATATGGATAAATGGCTCGGCTATTATGCTGCGGCTTCAAGGGAAAAATATCCCCAGGCAGATCCGAAGTATCCCGGCACCGGTGCAGCCGGTGGTCTTGGATTCGCTTTTTTAACCTATACAAACGCAAAATTACAGTCCGGGATCAATATCGTACTTGAAGAGACTAGGCTGGAGGATTATATCAAGGACGCCGATCTTGTGGTGACCGGGGAAGGCATGCTGGATTTCCAGACAGCCATGGGTAAGGCACCTGTTGGTGTGGCAAAGCTGGCAAAAAAATACGGCAAGCCCGTGATCGCCTTTGCAGGTGGAGTGACTGAGCAGGCTGTGGAGTGTAACCGAAACGGTATCGACGCATTCTTTCCCATTGTAAGAGGTGTAACCACACTCGATGAAGCCATGGACAATACAAATGCCAAAAACAATCTGGCTGCTGCTGCGGAACAGGTAATGCGGCTTATGCTCATAAATATAGGAGGAACAAGTCATGTATGATTTTTCAACCATCGGTGCAATCATTGGTATGGCAATTGCCATTATACTTATAATTAAAAAATTCCATCCCGCTTACAGTCTGATCCTCGGCGCCCTTGTCGGTGGTATTGTAGGATCTGCGGGAAATCTTGGGTTAACAGTAAGCACGATGATGACAGGTGCCGGCAGTATGATCACTTCGGTGCTGCGCATCATGACTTCCGGAATCCTTGCCGGTGCTCTGATAAAAACCGGTGCGGCGGAAAAGATTGCTCAGGGAATCGTCGGAAAGCTTGGCGCAAAAAAAGCCCTCCTCGCCGTTGCCGTTGCAACAATGGTAATCTGCGCTGTTGGTGTGTTTGTGGATATCTCAGTTATTACAGTAGCGCCTATCGCTCTGGCTATAGGTAAGGAGGCCGGTTACAACAAGCAGTCCCTTCTTCTTGCCATGATCGGAGGAGGAAAGGCCGGAAACATTATTTCTCCTAATCCCAACACCATCGCAGTCTCAGAATCTTTTGGTGTAGATCTGACATCTCTTATGATGAAAAACGCGATTCCGGCAATCTGCGCACTAATCGTAACCGTGATTCTTGCCAATCTTCTTTCAAAAAAAGAAGGGCTTAAGGTGCTAGAATCCGATCTTGAAAAAGGTGAAACCAAGGAGCTGCCTTCATTCCTGACAGCAATTCTGGGACCTTTGGTGGTGATCATCCTTTTAGCGCTTAGGCCTATCGCAAATATTACGGTGGATCCTATGATCGCATTACCAATCGGCGGTCTTGTCTGCACCATTGCCACAGGAAATATCAAAAAGTTTGGATCCTTTGCAGAATTCGGTCTCGGAAAGGTAACAGGTGTTTCCATCCTGCTACTTGGAACCGGAACCATTGCAGGAATCATCAAAGCCTCTGCCCTTCAGCAGGATGTTGTGAATATTCTGAACATCTTTAATATGCCGGCTTTCCTGCTTGCTCCAATTGCAGGTATCCTGATGGCCGGAGCAACAGCCTCAACCACGGCAGGAGCAACAGTTGCAGCCCAGACCTTCTCTTCGATCCTTACTGCCGAAGGCGTAAATGCTCTGTCTGCCGGCGCTATGATTCATGCAGGAGCAACAGTGATAGATTCTCTGCCCCACGGTTCCTTCTTCCATGCTACAGGCGGTGCAGTAAACATGAACATTTCGGAACGGATGAAGCTTATAATATTTGAAGCTTTGGTAGGATTGACAAGTACGGTGGTCGCAGTGCTGATATTTGCGGTGACATCCGCAATTTAGCAGGCCATGAATAATCCTTCATACTTACAGATTTACATTAAATAGGTTTCTTAGCTTGTTGAAAAATAGGGGCGGCGCATTCTCGTGACTTTAGGATAATATCTATAGCTCTGGAAATTCCAGGGCTATTTTATTTTTGTCTGAAACAAGGTATGATTATTCATAAGTTGTCTGAAAAAGATGATTGGACAAGAGGAGGTTATGTTCTGGGTGGCATTCTTATCACGTTGCTATTGGATGACAGGAGCTGTTATTGGCGGCGTCCTGGGGCAGATAATTCCGTTTTCATTGGAAGGCATTGATTTCTCTATGACGGCATTGTTTGTAATTATTTTTATAGATCAGTGGGAAAAGGCAGATACTCATAAACCTGCATTGGCTGGATTGGCTGTGGGAATTATCAGCCTCTTAATATTTGGAGAGAATCAGTTTATGCTTCCGGCTCTTATCATTGTTTCAATGCTGCTAGTTTGGTATAACTCAAGAAAGCAGGTGGCAGTAGAATGATGAGACCATGGTATATTTTATTGGCAATAGTAATGTCAGCGCTAATCACCTTTGGACTTAGGGCGCTGCCATTTGTTCTTTTCAGAGGCGGACGCAGTATGCCGGAATGGATGCAGCGCCTTGGACAGATTCTTCCATCAGCAATCATGGCTGTGCTTATCGTATACTGCTTGAAAGGGGCGAAGAGTAATCCTATCGGAATAGGAATTCCTGGAATTATTGCAGTTGCTGTTGTTGTAGCAAGTTATAAGAGGAAGCACAATACATTTATCAGCATTATAGTCGGAACTGCTGCGTATATGATTATGTTAAGATGCATGTTATAAAGTGAGCTTTTTAAATATTTCTAAATGTTTTGATTTGATAATGGAATAAGCACCTGCACCAATTGCGAAGTACATGACATGAAAATGAAAGATATATTTGAAAGTTAATCTAACTACATCCATAAACATTTAAAGAATATTGCCGATATAAAAGATAGCAACGGAAATGTGTGTCTTTTCAATGGAATGACATCCTTGAAAGGGCACGTTTTTGTTATCTGGAGGCAAGCATGGGTATAGCAGCGATAGCGAATGATTATTTTGTAAGGCCATTAGGATCTGCAGTTGGCAAAGAGACAACTTCCTCTATAAGTGAGACCGAAAGTTTTGGGCAGAAGCTTCAGGCTGAAACTGAAATGAAATGTCCATACAGCTTTCTGGCGAAGGGTGGAGTCATACAGTACAACGGAGTTACTTTTGGCTGCGACTATAAACAAAATGCCATAACGCTGGGAAACATGTACGAAAAGGATAAGGTACTTAAGATAGCTCTTCCCAGTGGCGGAAGCCTTCTTGTCAATGTGGACAACATTGATACTCTCTCTAAAGCAGCGAGTATGTTTACGCCTGAGGATCTTAACGCCATAATGCGTGCTATCCATGAGTATAATCATTGCACAAGGAAGCGTATGGAGATAGAAGAAGAGAAAACCGAGACCGCAGAGGAAGCAGCTGCGGAGTCTGAAACTCCTGATGCTGAAAAAGAGCCGGAGGTAAATAAATCTGAACTGACAGAGCAGATAAATGCGTTCAGGACAGAACTGTTCTATAAGCTTATCAATAATGAAACTGAGATTAAGATCCGGATAGGCAACCAGGAGATGAGCATAAAAGAGTGGGATAAGCTCATGGACAGCATTGATAAAGAGCTTGAGACTATTCACGAAGCACTTCTTGAGAAAGAAGAAAAGCAGTCTGAAAAAGAGCAGGAAGAACGGATCAGGAAGCTTTTTGAAGATAGAAACAATCCTAACAATTCTGTACATACTGCAAATATGAATAATCACAGTAATCAGTGTAATCCAAACAATTCAGCTTATTCATCCAGCAGAAAGTGAATAAGGATAGATATTAGAGAAATTGGGGCAGCTTAGTCTGCTCCGGTTTTTTTATTCGCGAAAAAAACATGCCCTGTAATGAAAGATAACAAAGCTGAGGAGCGGAACACACCTTCGTTAGGATAATGGAACCTTATTTTATGAAAACACTGGAATTGCTATGCTTTCAAAGAAGGCAAAGGGAAACCTTCAGGAATTGTTAGGAAGAGGATTTGAGGTTTACGATGCAGTAATACGCCATATAGTTATTTGGAAAGGCAAGGACAGTGAAAGAGAATTGTTAATAGTCTTTCCCGACCTATATTTGAGAAGAGAAAATCATGATGATTTTTAGGAAAGCAGCATAAATACTGGGCTTGCGAACTGGTATTTATATTGGACACTTTGTGAGTACAATAGAATTATAAGGAGTTGGGGTATCTGGGGAGAAAGGAATCGTTATGTCAGAAAATTGCGCAATTAGGGAGTTTTCTTCACATGATATCTCAGCTTTTTTGCATCACACAGAAGTTGGAGAAGCCATCAAGCAGACCACTTTTGCCAGGGAAACATATCTTGGAGTGGCTAAGATCTTTGGGTTAAAGAACAAGGAATATTTGATGGAGAATCTGCAGGGGCTTAAGGTTGGTGATAGAGTGACTCTCTACCGCAAATATAATAGTGAGTCTCCGGACTGCACAGCAGTGGCATCGGCGTTTCCTGATGATGGTTCATCAATAAGGGTACATACACTGGCGGGGCTGTGTCTTGGATATATTCAGTTTCCGGAGAGATATGTAATGGCGGAGCTGATGAAGGCAGGTAAACATCTGTATGCCAAGGTTCATGAACTGAATGTACCTGAGACCAAGGATGAGCTTGATACGCGAAATGCAGTAAGTCTGGATGTGTATTGGGTTGAGGAATCTACTCCTTTGAAAATGGCTAACACATACGCAGTTGGAGAGCCTAATAAGAAGTATGAAGCTATGGAGCAAAATGGTGATGCTATATGGCTGATGAATACAAGCCCGGACCATAATTATTATTCTATTAAAGATATTGTGAGCGTAGTAAATACGCTGACAGTAGGCGACAGGCTTAAGCTTATCAGAAAGAAAACAGGTTCGGGAGATCCCTGGAGTATTGAAGTGTGGACTAAGAATAAAGAGATTTTCCTGGGACACATGGAATGCTGGGGCGATGAGATGATTGCAAATATGATGGATGCCGGTAAGCTGGTCTATGGCGTGGTAGAGAGCGTCAAGAAAGGGCTGGCTCCTCTCGAAGTGGGCTATCGGTTTGATGTGTATGTTGAGGATAACTGATATATGGGAAGTGAGATTGTTTTAACGGAAGTCATAAATGAATATGAAGCTCTGATCAAAGAGGTCCAGAAGCTTAAGCTGGTAGTTGCAGCTCTCGAAGCTGAAAAAGATGATCTTGAGCTCAATGTTTGCAGGAGGCTTAAGGCTGAGTACGATGAGAAAATAGGTCACCTCGAGATGCAGATCCTAAGCTATAATCTTGAGATTGAAAGACTGCGGTCAATTATTGAGAGTATGCAGGCTGCAGTAAATCGTGATGAGAAGGTTACTCCTGAGGAGGCTGGAAAAGAGGCGGATGAGAAGCTGAAAAGTTTCTATGATGATCTTGGAGAAAGAGCTGAACAGGCCAAGAAAGACGAAGAGTTTGCCAGGACGCGTGCTCAACAGGATGAAGAGAATGCCAGAAATGCAGGATGGGGTGAGGATGAAGCAGAGGCCGAAGGTGAAGAGTTCGATTGGGATGAATTCTTCAAGAACATAGATGATTTCAACAAGGCGTTTGAAGATTTTATGAAGGCTTTTGCCGGAGCTTTTGGTGGTGGTAGTGAAGGGAGCGGCGAAGAGTATTCAAGATCAGAATCTAATGATCAGGGTGGCTCAGCCAAAAAGAATGTTAATCCGGCAAAAGAGCTAAAGAGCCTCTACCGAAAGATCGTGAAGGCGCTCCATCCGGACAACAAGAAGAACAGGACGCCAAAGGATGATGAACTTCTGATGGAAGCTAAGAAGGCCTTTGAGGAGGGCAACCTGGAAAGGCTCCGTCAGATTGCTGAGATGATTGAAGATGAGGATATAGAAAAGAGATTTAAAGATACTCCGGAAGACATTGAAGCACTTAAGAACTTGAAGACCAGGCTAAAGACCAGATTTATGTACTTGCAAAGGGAGGTTACGCGCATTAAAAACAGCTTCCCGTATAGTGAGAAAGACTTCCTTGCCGATGAAGATGATGTTGCGGCTAAACAGGAAGAGCTTAAGAAGGTTATAGATAGCTGTAAGAATACTATTGCAGCATTGCAGGAGAGAATAGCTCTTTTGCAGAAACAGATGGACGGCTGAATTATTTGAGGATTGGGTATGGATATACAGGAACTTAAAACTACAATTGATGGCTTCTGCCGGGCAATGAAGTTAATTGAAGAGAAATCCAATGCGGAAACCGATCTGGTGGAGCCTGCAAGGGCAGAGATTGCATTCTTTGGAATGTACATTATATTTGACGAAGGCTCTTTTGACGAAGAAGAGCTTAGCCTTGTGGAGGAAGCAACGGGGTTTAAGATTAACAGGAATCATTGGAATGAAATCATGGAGCTTGGGAGAGTGGACTCTGAGGAGAAATATCTTTCTCAGCCGCCGAATACCTTTATTCTGATGGTGGATGTTGACAATATGCTGTATGAGGCTGGGGAAGAGCTGTCAGCCTATAATGCTGCAAATGAAGTTTATAAGCTTGTGGGGGATGTTCTTACAAACAAAAAAGGTTTCACTGATGAGAAGAGGCAGGCGAAGCTCGATAGGTTCATTAAGATGATTGAAGACTACAGGAGAGAGAACTCGAAGGCTCCTGAGATTAAAAATGGCAATGCAGAGGGTAAAATAGTAATTCCATCGAAAAAGGGTGTTCAGGCCCCGAAGAAGAGCTGAGAAAGGAAATCGTTATGAATACAGCACTTAAGAGAGCAATTGATGAATTATATACTTTGGCAGATCCTAATGGAGCTTCTGTAAGTGGGTCAGTGGCCAGCAACAGCACAGAAAGAGATTCGCTGAAGACGGAGTTTATTGACTTCCTGTCTTATCTGTCTGCTTCAGATGGAACTGTGTCTGAGAGTGAGGCGGAATTTGTGAATGAGTACTTCGGACTCGGATATACGCCGGAGGAGTTGAAGGAGTATATCGAGAAGAATGGTACTTATTCCACGGCTTTTGAAAAGAAAGCCCCTGCGACATTGGAGAGACTTGTAGCTCAGGATAACGCTCTTTTCAAACAGAGACTTGAACTTGCATCTTCTGCAAGCGCATCCTATATCGATGTTTTTGACTGTCTGGGAAAAGAATTCCTGGTGTGTGATGGGGATGCTGACAAGCAGGAAATTGAGGACTTCTCTACGTACATGGATACCCTGAGGAAGTATAAGAGAGAACATTCTTCTTTCTCTGATAAGGTGAAGGGGCCTATTGATATTAGCGATGTTCATGCCGGGGAGAATATTCCAAAGTTTGATGCTGAGGGCAACAAGGAGAAGACTCTTGAGGAACTACTGGATGAGCTTAATGAGCTGATAGGTCTTGAGTCCGTTAAGAAGGATGTTAACACTCTGATCCATATGCAGGAGATCAAGAGGCTGCGTAAAGAGCGTGGACTTAAGGAAATTCCGGTATCTAACCATCTTGTATTTTACGGTAATCCCGGTACGGGCAAGACCACTGTGGCAAGGCTGCTGGCTCAAATCTACCACGTGATGGGAATCCTGTCCAAGGGACAGTTTGTGGAGACTGACAGGTCTGGGCTTGTTGCAGGGTATGTTGGACAGACAGCTCTTAAGGTTCAAGAAGTAGCTAATAAGGCCCTTGGTGGGGTGTTGTTCATTGATGAGGCATATTCTCTGACTCGGAGCGATAGTGGCAATGACTACGGTGCTGAGGCTGTAGATACTCTTTTGAAATTCATGGAAGATCACAGAGATGATTTCATCGTTATTGTTGCCGGATATCCGGAGTTGATGGCAGAATTCATTGATTCAAACCCGGGCCTCAGGTCACGTTTTAACAAGTACATTAACTTCGAGGACTATGATGATATAGAGCTTCTTGAGATCTTCAAGCTTATGTGCAAGCATGCCGGCTACATCCCTACAGAGGGTGCAATCAAACACTGCGCGGAAGTCTTTGAAAAGAAGTATCAGAACCGTAGTAAGAACTTTGCTAATGCAAGGGAGATAAGGAACTTCTTTGAGACAGCCATGATGAACCAGGCAGACAGGCTTTTTGGCAAGGAAGACGTGACAAATGAGGAACTGAGTACATTTGAACTGGCTGATGTGGAAGGAATAATGTAAGTGTATAGGACTCATAATAGGCATAGGTCCTTGTAACCATGCGGGTAAATGCGATAGTTACAAGAACTTATGTCTTCTTTCTCTGCGTCTTAAGCTGTTTGTCAGTAATAGATTCATATCGGTACTTCGTTGAAATTGTATTGAAGTCACTATACAGTAGGCCAAATAATCTGTCAATACGGATTTTTCTAAATTCATCCTTAGCTGTATCGATTTCTGAGGAATATCGGAATGTATTTACAGATCAAACAGGCTCATCTGTGTATACTTTTCCGGAAACTCGCTCAGAAATTGGAAACATTCATCAGGGGTTGAGAGGATTCCATTTTTCTTACAGATATCCTGAAAGAGTGCCCTAAGTTCCCTGGAATTAGGGCTTGGAAGCTCGTATGCATTTCCGTATTGTCTGATGTATCTTTCTTTCATACCGGGAAAATGCTTATCAAGTGCATCGTAGTAGTATTCGCGATCGCCTTCACGAAGGGTAAGCCCCATACCGAAATCTATGATGCCCTTGACGCCGGTTCTTACACATTCATTCAAGATAGAGATAATGTTTTCTTTTGTATCATTGATAAAAGGCAGGATAGGAGTCAGCCAGACCACTGTTGGAATGCCTCTTTCCTGCATTATCTCAAGGACTTCAATTCTACGTTTTGTATTACAAACATTAGGTTCAAGAATACTGCACAGTTCGTCATCGTAGGTGGTAAGGGTGATCTGCACTACGCATTTAGTGCTTTTGTTTATGTCTGAGAGAAGATCGATATCACGAAGAATCAGATCGGACTTTGTCTGAAGCGCTGCACCAAAGCCGTACTGTAAGATAATCTCCAGGCATTTTCTGGTCAGCAGCAGATCCTTTTCACAGTGCATGTAGGGATCCGACATTGCCCCGGTTCCAATCATGCATTTTTTTCTCTTGGATTTCAGAGCCTTTTCCAGAAGCTTAGGAGCGTTCTGTTTTACCTCGATGTCTTCAAAGGAATGTGTGAACTGATAGCACTTGCTTCTGCTGTCACAATATATGCAGCCGTGGGTGCAACCACGGTATATGTTCATTCCCTGGAAGCCGTTTTTTCCTGTAAGAATTCCTTTTGCGTCAACAAAATGCATCTTTTCACCTTCCCATCTTGATAAATCAATTTTACCATACTATGTATAAATCCAATGGTCTGTTATAATTACGGGGAAAATAACGGAAAATTAGCATAGGTATTGGAACAAAGAGCATGAATTATTTATATTGTCCTGCAGGGAACTATGAGGATTTCGCCAGTGGAAGAGTGATACACGGCGCCAAAGGAATCCCGAATTTCCCTGTCAGATTAATTGCAGAAATTTTTGGACGGGCGATGGCGGTTTCACCTAAGAAAGACCATCTGGTGGTTTATGATCCCTGCTGTGGAGGCGCATATTCCCTGGCAATCATTGGCTTTTTTTACGGAAGAAGTATTGAAAAAATCTATGGAAGTGATATTTCCGAAGATATGATCGAATGTGCCCGAAAGAACCTGGAACTGACACTTTCTATTGATGGAAAAGAAATGCCGGTTACTTGGGAAGATAATGCCTCGGTAAATGAGCTGAAGGAAATCTTGCCTCTCAAAGTAAACATGTCAATGTATGGCGGCTTTGAGCAGGTTGGGTCAATAGGTCAGAGCATAAGCCGGGATGATAAGCAGATCACAACAGAGTTTGGGGATATAGTTCTTTATTCAGGAAATCAGATAGAGATTACGGTTTGAGGAGATTTGGAGAGGGATGAAATATCTAAAATGGTTGAATCTGATACCGCTTATTATGTTTTTCATAGTAGATAAGCTGAGAGGAACATTGATCAGCAAGTATTTACTGATCATAATTATTGTACTTGGAGTTATGAATATGCTTATTGCAAAAGGAATGAAAGAGTATTGTATTTCATCTCTGATGCTTGTAGTATCGACTGCCGCTGGAATGATTCTCTACACGTATTATTACTACTATTTTGTCAGTGCTGGTCCTGAAACTCCGATTTTTGGTGCGGCAATCATGATGGTTTATGGATTTATTGCATTGGTTGTCGCCGCAGTTGGAACTTTTGTAGTGGTGATAAAAGATAGAGTGGCTGAGAAAAGGGCTTCAAGGACTATAGATGAGTAAGGACATTTTTTATGATAAGGATATCCGGGAACCATTGTTTGATTTTCTGGAAGACTCATTTGGAAAAGTGAGGATTCTTGAGGAGAAAAGAACCGGCAGTGCCAGGGCAGACGTCGTCATGATTACACCGGATTTTCTGTACGGCATAGAGATCAAAAGCGATGCTGATACATATGCCAGGCTTGAGAAACAAGTTAAGAACTACAACTGGTACTATGATCGTAACATTATTGTTGTTGGTTCATCACACGCAGCCCATGTAAAGGAGCATGTACCTGACTGGTGGGGAATTATCACTGTTGAAGCTGACGAGAGCGGTGCGCCTGACTTTTATGTGATGAGACAAGCAGAGGTAAATCCCAGAGTCAAGGATAAAAGGAAAATCTCCATTCTGTGGAGGACTGAGTTAAATCATCTTTTAGAGAGAAATGATCTTCCAAAATATAAAGAAAAGAGTAAGCTGTTCGTTCAGGAAAAGCTCATTGAAAAAGTTCCTGGTGAAATCCTGTGGAAGCAGGCGTATGAGGAATTGTTTGAGAGAGATTATAACACAATAGCGGAAGAAATTGAGACGTATAGAAAGAATCTAAGAAAAGCATAGAAGGATGGAAAACTGTAATGGATGCCGGTGCTGAAGTTTGTATTCTTCAGTCAAGAAGTCCAAGCTGCGGAGTAAAAATTGCATACTGTGAGGAGCTTAGCATTTGAGTGCAAAATAGCATCCGGATTAGGATTTGACTGACCTGCCCATGCATGCTCCAAGAGTTTGCCTAGTGCTTAGAAGCTTGAAATTATAGTGAGTGAAGTCTGCAAAATGGGTACAGGTGCACTGAGGACTGTTGCAATGTCATTTAGATAAGAAAAGATGTGACAGAGCAACAAGCATGATATCTATAGCGTCTACGTGAGATGCTGCTCTTTATTAGTAGTAGAACACGTAAAACTAAACAGATATTTGGAAAAAATACGTGAGGAGAGGCTTGTTAACGGAGGTATATCACGTAGAATGCCAGAAAATCATTGAGAAACTACGTGACAACAGTCTAAAAATAAAACGGTGTCACGTAGATGTCCACGCTACTATATAATCTGAAGAACGTAGCGTGCCTATTTCGCATTTACTGCATTTTCTTATCTAAATGACATTGGGACTGTTGCCATAGAGCAGCTTAGAGTATTAACAAAATATTCGGAAGAAGATATTTAAACGTAACGCAGAAGCTAATATTATGAGAGGACGAAGTTGGTGGTTATAGTCTGGGCTTATAGCCAACAATAACGATCATGTATTAGCCAGAAAGAGCAAGCTCTATTATTATTGATATCAACAGGAAACAACAGGAAACAACAGGAAACAAAAAGAAAGGATGGTGTGAGAAAATGTTTAACTTCAGAAATCAGAAATCTGAATACATGTGTTGTCGAATGACAGAATTCCGGGCATCATATATGGCTGGCATGTTGTTGAATCGATGTTCATGCCATCAAGCATAAGAGTAACAGAACGTATGCCATATGCCCGGGAGACTCATTTGTTACCGGGCATATTTTTATCTTTGTTTCATGCAAATTGGAGGAGGATCATCATGGAGATCAATGTATTAGAAATTGGAGCACTAATAACAACACTGGCGTTTTTTGGAGTTTTATACTTCCTAAAAAGAAAACATGTGGATTTTGGTATCAGGACACTCATTGCGACTGCCTTTGGTGTTATCATCGGACTCATATTCAAAGAGAATTACAAGTATGTAGCAGCTTTTGGAACAGTTTATGTAAATGCACTTCAGGCATTTGTGGTTCCGCTCCTGTTGTTCAGCGTAATATCAAGTATCACAAATCTTGGAGATCAGGTTAAGCTTCATAAGGTAGGACTTAAGTCTGTTCTTTTCTTGCTCCTGAATACATTTACTGCAGCAGTTATTACTCTTGTAGCGGCCCTTTCGCTGGGGCTTGGAAAAGGCTTCCAGTATACGGTTGAAGCTACAGAGGCAAAAGAAGTTCCTACAGCCGTGGAGGCAATTGTAGGTCTTTTTCCTAAGAACATCATCAATGAGTGGGGAAGTAACACTGTTGTACCTATTCTTATATTTGGTCTTGTTGTGGCACTTGCTTATAACAAGGTTGTGAAAAAAGATGAATCTGTAAAGCCTTTTAAAGCGTTTGTTGATGCAGCAAATACAGTACTCGGCAGGGCGGTAAGTTTCATCGTATCTTTCACACCTTATGCAGTCACAGCGCTTATTGCTAGGGCAGTTGGCAGAAGCAAGCTTGAAGATCTTTTACCACTTCTTTCCGTACTTGTGGTTGCATATGTACTTGCAGCAATACAGCTCTTCGGAGTTGAGAGCCTTCTTATCGCAACTATCGGAAAGCTTAATCCGATCACTTTCCTTAAGAAGATCGCACCTGCAGGAATCGTAGCGTTTACTTCACAGAGCAGTGTTGGAACACTTCCGGTAACAGTCAGCAAATTAAAAGAGGACCTTGGAGTTGACGGAGACGTTGCAGCATTCACAGCTGGGCTTGGAGCAAATCTTGGAATGCCCGGATGCGCAGGAATCTGGCCGGTACTTCTTGCAGTATTTACGATCAACCAGCAGGGAATCAGCTACTCTGCAGGGCAGTATGTGCTTCTTATCGCACTTACACTTCTTGTTTCAATCGGAACCGTAGGAGTTCCAGGAACAGCTACAATCACAGCAACAGCTCTTTTCGCAGCAGCAGGACTTCCGGTTGAGCTGATAGTTCTTTTCTCACCTATCTCATCAATCGTAGATATGGCAAGAACTGCAACAAATGTAGTTGGTGCTGCAACAGCAACTGTGCTTACAGCTGAGACAGAAGGACTTCTTGATCATGAAGTATATAATGGAAAGGTTGCAGAAAAAGTGTCTGAATCTAAAGAAGCATCTGCGGCTTAAAACGAAATAAATGAATGAGGGAAGCTGGGCAGTCATAATTCTCATATAGGATTATGACAGCCCGGTATTTGTCTGATAAAATAAAAAAAGAGGAAAGGCAATGATAAATGTAAAAGTAAAAGAATTCTTAGATAATAAAGGTCTGGGCGACAGACTTACAGAACATTCTGAAACAATAGATACTGTAGAGCATGCTGCACAGCAGATAGGATGTACCGAGCCTGAGATTGCAAAGACACTGTCTTTTATTGTGGATGAAAAGCCTGTGATAGTTGTGATGGCAGGCGATGGCAAGGTAAACAGCTCCAAGTTTAAGTCTGTATTCCATACTAAGCCTCACATGATACCCAGAGAACAGGTTGTTGAGATAACCGGTTTTCAGCCCGGCGGGGTGTGTCCTTTTGCAGTGCCAGAAGATATCCCGATATGGCTTGATGTTTCCATGAAAAGATTCGAGTATGTACATCCTGCCGGAGGAAATGAGTTTACGTCGGTAAAGATCACACCTGATGAACTTGAGAAAATCACTGATACGCAGGGATGGTGTGATGTATGCAAAGGATGGGAGGAAGAGGCATGAAGTCTATTCTTATCAAAGATACAACTAAAGAGGAACGTGAACAGATAATAAAGAATTCTCTCGATTGCGGAGGTGGCTGTGAAAATTGTTCTTCATGCTGGCTTGGAGGCGGAAGTCCCTGGGACATATATCAGGATTACATTGATGGAAAAAAAGAAATACGCGAGATAAATATGGAGTACATGGAAAAGTATCGCCAGGACAGGAAGATACACTGAGGAGATTGTGTTATGGCAGGTGCACCTGAGATAGGAAATTCCACTTTGGAAGAGCGCAGAGCATATATAAAAGAAAGATATCCATGCATTTCTGACTGTGACATGTGCGGACTTTGTAAGGTGTTTCGCGGAAAAGATGCAGAAACAGCATATAAAGATTACATAGATGGCAACAAGAGCTTTCTTGAAGTGTCTGCATATTACAAATAAATAATGATAAAATTGACCTCTTGAAATTGATGATACATATGATACAATCATATTGCACAAAATATATAATTTCAAAGAGGTTTTTTATTATGGATATCGCAGTAAGATACTGTTCTAAGACTAAATTTGGGAATACAAGCTTGGAATCGAAGGTGATTATGAAGGTATCGGACACTGTGCTCTTGGATATGCAGCTGAGCCTGCAAAGGAAGCAGCTCCAAGAAAAGAAAATTACGTTTACTGCATCTGATAGAGATAGCTAGCAATCACGACTATCGTAAAATTTATAATGCGTTTAGTGAGAATTTAGGTTGAGCTCTTATGATTTGTTTTATATCATAGGAGCTTTTTCATGCTCCGGAAAGAAAACTGAGGAATTATCCTAATCAGCAGAAGGCACACTTGCTTATTCATTCTAATGCTTTTAATATCTTTGAAAGAGTGGGCTGGGAAACGTGGAGCTGCTCAGCAGCTTTTGACATTTTTTCTTCCCTTGCGACTGCAAAGAAGTATCTGAGATTATTTATCTCCATTAAATCCTCCATAAAGCCGACTATTTAACTGTTATTCCAAAAACGAATATCATGATATTTATTTTATTCATTAGCGAAAACCTGGTCAAGGATTTACTATGAAATCAAAAGGAGCAAAAAAATGGATACCAAAAAGATTCTTGAAAGCCTTACTGACATGGGCTGTGATGAGAAAGAAATAAGCTTTATGAAAAAGATGTATGAAGAAGGAGATACAGATACACTTCTTAGAAATCTTAGAAAATGCCGGTGCCATCTGATGGATGAGCTTCATGACAGCCAGAAAAAAGTAGATAACATGGATTTTTTGATAAGACAGATACAGAAAGAAAAATGATTCAGGAGGATGACAAAATGATCAGAAAAGAAGAATTAAACCTTGTAACTGAGTGGGATAAGACATTTAAGAAAAGTGATACGGTAGACCATAGTAAAGTTACATTTGTAAACAGATATGGAATCACCCTTGCGGCAGATATGTATGTTCCAAAGAATGCGGAAGGAAAGCTCCCTGCAATTGCTGTAAGTGGACCTTTTGGCGCAGTAAAAGAGCAGTGTTCAGGCCTCTATGCGCAGAGAATGGCGGAAAGAGGATTCTTAACAATCGCTTTTGATCCTTCTTTTACAGGAGAGTCCGGAGGAAATGTAAGATACATGGCATCGCCTGACATTAATACGGAAGATTTCATGGCGGCAGTTGATTTTCTTTCCTTGAATGAGAAGGCTGATCCTGACAGGATTGGAATCATCGGTATCTGTGGTTGGGGAGGAATGGCTGTAAACACAGCAGCTCTTGATACAAGAATCAAAGCGACTGCAGCTATGACAATGTATGATATGACAAGGGTAAATGCAAAAGGATATTTTGATTCAGCGGATAGCGAAGAAGCAAGATATCAGATGAAAGCGGCTATGTGCGCTCAGAGACTTGAAGACCTTAAGACAGGTGAGTATAAGCTTGGCGGTGGAGTTGTAGATCCACTTCCGGAGGATGCACCTTTCTTTGTAAAAGATTACTATGACTACTACAAGACCGACAGAGGTTATCACAAGAGAAGTCTTAATTCCAACGGAGGCTGGAATGTGATCGGTTGTGAGTCCTTCGTTAATCAGCCAATCCTTAAGTACAGCAATGAGATCAGAAGTGCAGTATTACTTGTCCATGGAGAAAAGGCACACTCATGTTATTTCTCAAAAGATGCTTATGCAGATATGATCAAATACAGCAAGTATACTGATAACAAGGAACTAATGATAATCCCTGATGCGGTGCATACAGATCTATATGATGGCGGTGATAAGGATTATATTCCTTTTGACAAGTTGGAGAGCTTCTTTAAGGAGAATCTGAAGTAATGATAACGGTTGAAGAAATACTGGAATATCTTAATTCGGACAGAATAGAGGATATGACAGAGGAAATGCATGAATGTTCCATGAGGCAGAGTCAGGCTGCCATAAAGCAGACCATGGAATTAAATACCAAGTACCATACGCCAGAGGAAATCGTCAGTATCATGACTGAACTGACAGGTGAGGAAGTGGATGAAAGCTTCAGATTGTTCCCACCTTTTTATACGGATTTTGGAAGAAACATTCACATCGGGAAAAATGTATTCATCAATTCCGGTTGCAACTTTCAGGATCAGGGTGGCATTTACATCGGCGATGATACCCTGATTGGGCACAGGGTCGTCCTTGCTACTCTGGATCATGATTTGAACCCTTATGACAGACACCTTCTATGTGCGCCTATACATATTGGAAATAGGGTTTGGATTGGAGCAGGAGCGATAATTACAAGAGGTGTGACAATTGGTGATGGAGCTGTAATTGCAGCCGGAGCTGTTGTGACAAAAGATGTTGAGGAAAACACAATTGTAGGAGGTGTTCCTGCAAAATTTATTAAGAAGATAGAGAATGTCAGACCAATAGAAAAGAAATAAAGGATGGGAAAATATGAGCAAAGTGTTAGTAATTTCTACAAGCCTTCGTGCAAAGAGTAATTCCGACATACTTACGGAAAAGCTTATAGAGGGAGCAAAAGCGTCAGGACATGATGTGGAGCATATAAGTCTTAAAGGGAAGAGCATAGGCTTTTGTATAGGATGTCTGGCATGTCAGAATACTCAGAAATGTGTCATTAAGGATGATGCTGCCACGATTGCAGAAAAAGTAAAGAATGTAGATACCCTTGTATTTGCAACTCCAATTTATTACTACGAGATGAGCGGTCAGATGAAGACTCTTTTGGACAGACTCAATCCACTGTATCCTTCAGACTACAAGTTCAGGAATGTATATATGCTCTCTGTTGCGGCTGAGGATGAAGAGTTTGTGCCTAAAAAGGCTGAAAGCGGACTTCAGGGATGGGTTGACTGTTTTGAAAAGGCAGAATTTTCAGGTTCCTTATTCTGTGGAGGCATAGGCGATATGGGAGAGGCTTCAAGTAAATCCGAGGAATTAAGTGAAGCCTATGAGTTTGGAAAGGCATTAAAATAGGATGGGTTTGCGATGAAAACGAAATCGATCTTGACGACGTTTAGCGTGTTCATGATGCTTTTGGTCAGCGCCTGTTCAGGTGACATTGTACTTTATTCAGGCAATCTTATCATACTTGGTGAGGAGTTATTCATTTTTGTAGCAATAAAAATGCCGTACTTATGCGGCTTTTGGCGTTTCGCAAACGCCTAAAGAATCTTATTGATAGCGAGTGCTGTAATGGTATAAATGTAACAAAAGGAATAAATTTGCATTTTATATGCAGTTTATTCCTTTTTTTTAATCGTTTGTTCTAAGTAACGTAATTTAGTGTTCAAAACTGATATTATTCATCGTGTCAGGAAACACAAGGAAACATAAGAATGGAGGTTTGCTAAATGGGGCTTGTTATTAAAGATTTCTGTAAGCAGTATGGAGATTTCAAAGCGGTTGATAATATCACATTTGAAGCAAAAGACGGACAAATTCTTGGTCTGCTTGGAAGAAACGGAGCAGGTAAAACAACAACAATAAAATGTATTATGGGGATACTTACTCCTACAAGTGGAAGTATCACATATGATGGACAGAGTATTTCAAAAGAAGATGTTGCAATAGGATATCTTCCAGAGGAAAGAGGTTTATATCTATCAACAACAGTAAAAAAACAGTTACTTTATTTTGGAATGTTGAATGGTATGAGTAAAGCAGAGGCTATGAAAGAGATACTAAGGCTTCTTGAGAGATTTGGTATTTCTGACAGGTTAAATAGTAAAGTAAAGTCTTTGTCAAAAGGAAATAAGCAGAAAGTACAGCTTATAAGTGCAATTCTCCATAAACCTAAGATCGTAATTATGGATGAACCTTTTTCAGGACTGGATCCAGTAAATGCTGAGCTCTTTAAGTCAGTAATAAAGGATTTAAAAGAAGCAGGAACAACAGTTATTTTCAGTTCACATCGAATGGAAGATGTTGAAGAAATGTGCGACAGAGTAGTTCTTATGAAGCAGGGACATATTATTGAAAATGACACAGTAGAAAATCTGATTGCTAAAAATTCAGAAGTTAACGAGGTGATCATTACAGTAGATGGAGATATTTCCGAACTGATCCATTCTATGAATTTTGCAGTAATAAGCAGTGAAGGCTGGAAATATAAGCTTCGTTATAAGGATGAAAATGAACTGAAACAGTTGTATAGCAAAATTACAAATAACGGCATTGGTATTCTTGAGGTGATTCATCCTAAGGTTACTATGCAGGAGATTTTTTTGGAGAAGATGGCATGATGAAGAATAGTAAAACAAGTAAGGTTATAAAGTTTACGTTAGATCAGATACTTAGTTCTAAATGGTATTACATATTGTATATTATCTGTTTTTCAATTGTAGGATTTATTTTTAACTATAACAGAATCATGGGAGCAATTTTTGGAGCAGAGGCTCTGGCCAATGAAATGGCAATAGATGCTAAAGATGCAGTATCAGTGATACAGATGTTGTTTTTGATAGTTCTATATTTTGTAATTCTTCTTTATGGAACCAGTATTGCTAATTCCGTTGTAGAAGAAAAGAGTGGCAGGATAATTGAAACACTTTTATGTTACGTAAAGCCTTCGCAGTTATTAGTTGGTAAAGTTACCGGTTACTTGATTTCAGTAATTATCCAGGCCGGTGTGGTTGGCGGATTTATGGTATTCATGAGTAAGATGTGTGGTTCAGAGAGTGACACACTTGCTATGGCGGCAAGCCAAGTAGATATAAAGTACTATTTCCTTTTTGTTGGTTCACTAATTTTAGGCTTCTTGATGTATGCAACAGTTTATGCAGCATTTGCATCTTTTGCTGATAACTCACAAGATTCAACTCAGCTAGTGTTGCCGCTTACTATGGTGATGATGCTTGCGTATCTGATAGGTCTGGTAATACTGAGAGGAACAAGTGGAGCTTGGAGCCTGTATGTGCCATATCTTCCATTGTTATCATCAATACTGCTCCCTATGACAGCACAGATGGATACAATTTCATGGGGAATGGTTGCAATAGATTTGATCATTGAAGCAGTTGAAATGGTGGCTTTAGTAGCTATAGGAAGTAAATTATACAGAAGAGGTATTGTAAGTTATGGAGAAAAACCATTTTTTGGATGGATGCACAAAAAGAACAGCAGCAGTAATAGGAACTACAAGCAGTATAGGGTTGAAGCTAATTCCTGATCTATGTGATTGCTTTGACAGAATAATTTTGACAGAAAACGAGAATTGCAAAGATTCATTGGACAGGCAGGTTGCCTGGTGCAAAGAACATTATCCTGAAAATGAGTTTATTCCAGTGATTATGGATGTTACTAAGCTGGAAAATGTTAACGAATTTAGAGAATTACTGGTTGAAAAAGAAATAAAGCTAGATTCACTTATATATCTGGCTGGAATCAATTATCTAATACCAGCTCTTGAGCTTAAAGAAGATGTTTGGGATAAAGTTCATTCAGTAAATCTTAAAGGGTTCTTCTTTATGGCACAGGCAGCAGCAGAGAATATGATACAGGGAAATGGTGGATCTATAGTAGGAATTGCTTCACAACATGGAGTAATTGTTAATGATAATAGAGCAGCATATTGCTCATCAAAGGCAGGAATGATCCACCTGGCAAAGGAATTAGCGTTGGAGTGGGGAAAATATGGAATTCGTGTAAATACAGTTTCTCCGACAATGATTCTTTCAGAAAAAAACAGTCATATTCTTGAACAGCCAAGAATGAAGAAAAAGTATTTGGATTCAGTTCCGTTAAGAAAATATGCTTCTCCGGAAGATATATGCGAATCTATCAAATTTGTTATCTCTGAGAGGGCAGGGATGATTACAGGCCAAAACATCATTGTGGATGGCGGTGTAACAGTTAAATAAATTAGAAAAAGGGTTATGAAAAATGGATATGCTTCTTGTTGATATTAATGTAAATAATGGACTTTATGAATTTGTATCGGAGGCCGATGTTGATGAAATACCTCAGAGTTTTGAGGTTGTAACACCTTACATCGAGGATGTGAATTCATTAGAAGAATTAGAGGATGCACTGCTTGAGGAAGAGTCAGAAGTAATTCTTTTTAGAAGTAATGCAGATATAAGAAATCTTGTGGCAAAGGTAATGATTGATTTTGCTGAGAGTGGTGATAAAGAGGATGCCAAGTATGTTCTTTGCACAGAGGATGAGTCTTTGATTACAGGATCATATATTGTTGGGGAAACAATCTTACATGTAATACATGATGTTTCTGAATTAGAAGGGCTCTTTAATGGACTTACCAGTTATGAGTGTAGTGAAGAATTAGAAAATGGAATCAAAATTTCAGAAGAATCTGAAGGGTATTACAATGCAATGAAAAATGGATATAACGCTTATATCACAGGCGTTTATCCTCAGGGAATTTCTACATCTCTTGCGAAGCATGTATATGCAGAAAAATCTGTAGTACCAGAAGATTTATCCACAATACTTGATCTAAATGGTGCACTTATGGTTGAAAGCGAGAATGTGGATATTTCCGGTAACAGGAACTTTAATCACATTCATAGAATAAGCGAAAATAGCGTAAAGTTTGATGATTCTTCATATGAAGTAAAGCGTAAGTGTGTTAGCTATAAAGAATATGTGGATTTAAGAGATAACAATGCAATTGAATCTGATTATACATATGTTCTTAGAATTTTGAACAATGACGATCTTAATGCGTTTGCCAAAGATCTTGATAGATATAGAAATGAAGGAAAGGTAGATGTAACGAAAGTTCTTATTGCTGATGAGTGCAGATGGACATCTTCCTGCAGCTTAAAGAGACTCCTTAGATACAATATGACTAGAGATGGCATCAAGCCTTGTATTACATCAGATGTGATTCTGGCAGAAAATGGAGAAACACAGTTCGATATGCTGGTTAAAGCAAATAAACTTGCGGATCAGACTATAGCGAAGAGAAAATGTGTTAACTGTCCAATGTCAGCAAAATGTGCAAAATGTAGCTGCATTCCAGTGGGAATAACAGAAGATGATTATTGTGAGTTTATCAAGAAATATGCAGATATTATGGAAGATTATCTTATTAAGCTTAGAATAACCAGCGCATTGTCAGAAATAAGTACAATATTTGGCCAGGAAAGAGAGATAAATATTTCTTCAAGAACAAGAGGTTTGGAATTTAATGGGACTAATGCAGAAAGTAAACCTACCAGATTTTCCTACATTTTCGAGAAGGATGGAAGATATTATGGCCTTCAGATGAAGCAGTGGAATATTGTACACCTCGATCCTAAGTATGTATTTCTCATTGAGGCCTGGGAGCGTGGCTTGGAAAATATGAGCACGACAGAAATTGAAATGTCACTAAAGTACGGAATGTCTGAAGAATTGGCAAAAGTAATGGTAAATGAAGGCTATGCGAAACTTCGCCAGGGAGGAATGATTTAATGAATAAGTATTTTGGAATGTTTGAAAACATTAAGGAACTTAACAAAGATACGATTATAGAGTGCGGAATGTATGATGGTGTGTTTTCAAATATGTATACAAGGTTAACTATACCGAAGGATACTCTGGATTATTATCTTGAAAACGCTATGGCGGTAGGAAAAGATGTGTTGGAAATTGCTTGTGGTGACGGTGGAAACTACATGATTCCGCTTGCCAGAAAGGGCTTTTGCTGTGATGGCGTAGATATTTCAGTTTCTATGATTGACAGATTTAATGAGGCAAAAAGTAAACTTCCATCTAAGGTAAGAGATAGATTAAATGCTTGGGTAGGTGACATTTTTGAATGGGAACCGGAAAAAAAGTACGATCTTATTACTATTCCCGCAACAACAATATGCTTGCTTGCTGATGATGAAGAGAAGACAAAAGAGTTATTAAAAAGAACTTATGGCTGGTTGAAACCAGGCGGAAGACTAATGTTTGATTACAGAACAGATCAGGTAATTGGCCCAGAGTCATTGTCTGAAATGTATGGTGAATGTTCTGTTAAAGAGCACTACATGATGCTGATGCAGGAATATGAAAATATTGTTCCAGGCAGAACAGTAGTAAATATGTACATTGAGAAAGTCGAGGATGGATCAACACAAAAATATATCGCATCTTCAGACAAAAAGATTATTACTGACGAATTCATTGATGCAATGATGGCTGAGACTGAATATGTAATGCATAATTCGTACACATTTGATTGGGATGTTATCAAAACACGAATGAATGTATATAGCAAAGAGGAGAAAATCGATGAAACAAAGTAATATATGGGCTCCGCTTGAAACCCCTGATTCATCTTTGACTGAAATACAGAAAGCATCCGGAACAAGAGTGTTTGATGTAAGAGGCAAGGAGTATCTGGACATGAACAGTGGTCTGTGGAACAGACCATTTGGATATGGGGATGAGGCAATCAAGGAGGCACTGAAGGAACAACTTGATGACGTTGCCTATGTTAATCCTTGTGAATTTACAACTAAGGCAGCCGAAGAACTTGCAGATAAGTTGTTAGAGCTATTGCATCCTGATATGGAGAAAATTCTATACACATGCAGCGGATCTGAAAGTGCAGATCTGACAGTAAAGCTTATCCGCAAATATGCATCCTTAGGTGGTACTCCAGAGAGAAATGTAATAGCAGTAGTAAAGAATTCATACCATGGAAGCTATTATGGATCAATGTCCATTAGTAATTATTGCAGTGAGGCAAGAAATGGTTATGCTCCACTTTTGCCGGAAATTGTAGAATTATCACTTCCTTTTTCAGAGGTAGAGAAAATAGATATTGAAGATGCCAAGAATGTTTTGGAAAAGGAATTGGAGGCATGCGAAAAAAGGCTTGGTGGAATTATTTTAGAACCTGTTCTTGGTTCTGCAGGAGTGATTCCGCTTCCAGATTGGTTTGTTAATAGATTGCTGGAGTTTGCAAATGAAAAGGGCGTGATTGTCGCTTTTGATGAGGTTGCTACAGGATTTGGAAGAACCGGGGACGTATTCAGATACGAACACTTTAATGCAAAGCCAGATATCGTAACAATGTCCAAAGCATTGAACAATGGAATTTTACCTCTTGGAGCTGTAGCAGTATCAAAGAGAATTGTGGATAGATTTAGAAAAAATGAAGAGCTTATTTTTCATCTATCAACTCAAAATGCAAACGCATTAGCATGCAGAGCAGGATTAGAGGTTGTTAATAGATTTAGCAGTGATAAATCTGATTTGATGAAAATAAATGCTATTTCTAAAAAAATAAGAGCTGCACTGGATGAGGTTTTAGAGAAATATAGCAGGGTCTTTTGTGTTAGACAGTGTGGAATGATGTTTTCGATGGAATTACTTGATCAGGAAAATAATCAGATGTCGGAAACAGATATATTGAAAGTCGTTAGGTTATTAAAGCGAAATGGCATCTTGGTTGAATGGAGTTATCTAAAAGACGTTTCATCATGCATAGTAATGATGCCTATGTATATCATGAGCGACGAAGACATAGACAAGATGAAAGATGGTCTTGATAAGACTTTCGCACGACTATTTAAATAAAAAACATTTTATTAGTGAAAAGAGGAAGTATGAAAGCAATAAGTGAAAATAAAGAGATATCAGAAGAAGCAATTCTTGAATTTGAAGAACTGGAAATTGCCGAAGAGTTGGGAACGGCAGGAAATAACGTGTTATCTGTAATTGCGGACAGCGTAACTCTTGGATCTATTATGGGAATGTATATTACGCTTACCTGATATTCGGGTAGTTGTTAATAGGAAAAATATATTCTGAAGGAAGGAGGTATAGTGCTGGTGGAAGAGGTCAAAGATAGCATGCATATGAAGGCACAAGATAATAGTACCTTTGAGGAACTCGAAGTTGTAGAAGAACTTGGAGAACTTAGTGAAAAAGAATTTGTTATAGCTATGTCAGTAGCAGCAGGAGTTGCTGCAGCAGTAGCAGCAGGAGTTGTAATAACCTGATTAAGACAAGCTAATGCAAAATATAAAAAATCATAAAACAGAAAGGAAGAAAAAGTAATGGAGAACACAAATTTTAACGAGAAGGACATGATCAATTCAACAAATGAAGTAGGTTTCGAAGAACTCGAAAATGCAGAGGAACTCGGAAGCGGAAGAGACTTTGTTGAGGGATTGGCAGCAGGAGCTACAATCGCAGGCGGAATTTGCGCAGCAATCGCTTTAACTTGATGTATTTAGAGAATAAGTAATTTAATAATCCAAAAAGAATAAAAATAAAAAATTAAAAACACACAAAAAAGGAGAAATAAAAATGAGCGAATTAAAGAATGTAGAACTTAAGAATGAAGAGATCAAGAATGAGGAAGTAAACTGCGAGGAACTTGAAGTAGCAGAAGAGCTTGGAGATGGAGCATTTCTTGCAGGAGCAGCAGTAGGAGCAGCAGCAGTAGGAATTACAGCAGCAATCGTTTTGACTTGATGAGAAAATCAACCAATAAATAAAATACGAGAAAAAGAGAGGAAAATAGTAATGGAGAACACAAATTTTGATCAGAAGGATATGATTAATGCAACAAACGAAGCAGGTTTCGAAGAGCTTGAGAATGTAGAGGAACTTGGAAGCGGAAGAGATTTTGTTGAGGGAATGGCAGCAGGAGCTGCAATTGCAGGCGGAATCTGTGCAGCAATCGCTTTAACTTGATTTGGTGATCTAAATAATTAGAGACTGAGAGAAAAGAACTGTGAAAGAGGAAATAATATGCATGTTGGATATCTTGAAATTATAAATGGAACTCGCCCACATACGTATGTGGTAAAAAATGAAAGAACAAATAGATATGTTAAGCTTGGAGAAAACGAAACAGCCTACTTAATTACTTGTCTGAATAAAATAGAGGATTTTCAAAATGATCTGATAGATGTTCAATATGCTGATCTTCTCTCAGATGATAGTAAAACACTTTTAGACCAAAAATTTGAAGAGTGGGGATATTTCTCTGATG
This sequence comes from Butyrivibrio sp. YAB3001, assembly GCF_900112195.1. Taxonomy (GTDB): domain Bacteria; phylum Bacillota; class Clostridia; order Lachnospirales; family Lachnospiraceae; genus Butyrivibrio. Next base: position 282,725 of record NZ_FOKR01000004.1, on the reverse strand, counting down.
ATGTAGTAGAAACAGATGATGACCACGGGTATATCAGGAAAGAAAAAGGTTTCTCTGATTATACAAAAATAAGGATTGCATCTGTTAATCCAGACAGACTAGTACAGAAGACGCCATATCTTATACGCGAATTATTTGGTTGGAAAGGACTTTTAATAGGCTTTTTGCTCACGATTATTTCGTGGAGAGGTGTTTTACAAGAACCCCAGATTTTTGTAGATGCGGCAGATAAAATTGTAAGAATGAGCTGGATTGAAATAGTAGGTCTTTTTCTTGCAATGATAATCACAACAATGTTGCATGAGTTTGGTCATGGGATATGTTGTATGAAAAATGGTGGAAAGATTCCTAAAATGGGAATGATGCTATTTTTTGGAATACCAAGTTTTTACTGTGATGTAAGTGATATTTATCTTATGAATAAACGAAAAAGCACCTTGGGAGTTGCATTAGGTGGAGTACACGTTAACTATCTATGCGGCACTTTAGCACTTGGTTTATATTCAGTTTTACATAAATTTGGAATAGATATAATGTTCTTACTATTTTACTATTTCGCAAATATAGGGTTTATCATTTTTAACCTTATACCTTTTGTAAAACTTGATGGCTACTGGGCACTCGCAGCTATGATAGGTATAGATAACCTGATGGATAAAGGTGTGATTTTCTTTCTGACATGTATTTTTGATCATGGCATTATAAAAGAAAAAATTTGTAGCATTAAAAAAGGATTAGTTTTATCCATATATGGACTTGGGGCAATTATGGTTTATCCAATGTTCTGGGTGGCTACAGTAAAAATGGTATACAATTACCTTTATTTAAACAATCTATACGTTCCATTTTATATAATCACGATTATGATGTCTTTTATTATTGCTAAAGATATATTAAATATGTTTAAGAGGTATCAAAAGATATATTTAGAAGAACGTAGAAGAATACTGCGGATGGTATAATAAATGCTCAGGACACTTTTATATGAAGAATTTGATGAAAGTCGTACCAGCGTATTAGTTTGTAATGTCAAAGAATTTAGCGATGCACTTCAAAAAGTGGCTACCTTGAATGGAAAGAGATTAGATGGAATAATCGTTGAGTACGGAAAAGAAAAATATAAAATATACTATTCTGATAATGATTTAAACGAAAATTCTATATGGAACCTGAAAATTGAACCTGCAGCAAGAGTGAGATTTGAAGGAAGCATATATGAAATAGAAAAACTGATGAATGATATAGTGATAGATAAAATATCAAATGATTCTGGTAAGGTTTTTTGCAGCATTAAACAAGGCGAAATTTCAGATGATTTTGTAATAACAGATATTTACTATACAATGTGATGAAAGGATAATTAAAGATTATGAAAAAAGACGAAAGATTTGTAAAAGTATATACTCAGGGACATACTAATGTGGTAGAAATTCTTGTAGATACTGAGACAGGAGTTAATTATGTATTCCGTCAGTCAGGATATGCAGGCGGACTTACAGCATTACTTGATAAAGATGGAAAGCCAGTTGTAACACCTGTAAATGAGTTACAGTAAAAAATGTAGTTTTGAGTAAATAAAAAGCTCATGTCGCTTTTGTGATCTAAAACAAAAGTGATGTGGGCTTTTTATTTAATACGAGCTTGATTTATAAAAAAATTTCATAAACAATCGATATATTTGAATATAATTTTCATAATTAAATTGTGTTTGACATAAATAATTGGATTAAGTACAATGGTATGACTTTATGTCGTTTTTTACATGTAATTGTTTTGTTTTTTTGAGGTGGTTTTTTATGATAAGTATTGCTATTTGTGATGATTCCAAAGTTATGCGAGAACAGGTAAAGAAAAATCTTCTTAATTATTCTATGCAGAAGGAACTTGAATATACAGTTGATGAGTACAATACTGGTGAAATGCTTCTTGCAGCAGATAAAAAGTATAATTTGATATTTATGGATTATCAGTTTGACAATAGTACTTCTGATGGTTTGTCTATAGCAAAAAAAATCAGAGAAAATGACAAGGAAGTAGTTATTATTTTTGTTTCGAGTTATCCAGGTATCGTATTTAAATCTTTTGAGGTAGGAACATTTCGATTTCTTGTTAAGCCAATAGAAGAAGACAAGTTTTTTACAGCGTTGGATTCATTTATACAGATGATGGAAAATGATGAAGTACTAAAGATCCGTGTTGATGGAACAAATTTCTTTTTTAAGGAAAGTACCATAACACATATTGAAGGCTATGGCAAGAATTGTGTTTTGAATTTTAGTGACGGAAGAGAACCTGTTGAGTGTCATGAAACACTCGGAGCAGTAGAAGAAAGGCTTTCTAAAAAGTACTTTTATAGATGTTACAAGTCGTATCTGGTGAATATGAAACATATCGATTCATATGATCGTGATGAAATAACTTTGGATACCGGGGCTAAATTGCAGATTAGCAGAATGAAATATAAAGAATTTAATTCTATTTATTCGGAGTACCTTGTAAAAATTGGAGGGTAAGAAATGGATAGCTTTCCTATTATATTTCTTTTATATACATTGCGAGCCATATTCTGTTTCATGAATTTTGGAATTGTATTTGATTATAATTTCGCATTTATAAAAAATAAATGGAAGAATAGTGATCTGATATGGATCATCTTTTATGTATTTACTACATATTGGTGTAGATTTATGATTGAACTTGGTCAGGATGCTAACGCAGTTGTGGTGTTTTTAGCATATGGACTGTTTTTTGTCAGAATAATTCCATTCATTTGGACTCAGTATGGAGTTAAGTTCAAGTTCATCATAATGGTTTTGTTTTATGAAGGTATAACAGAGATATTTGCAAATCCGCTTTTGCATATTATCGATTTCGGAGATGTATTTGGTGGAAATCGATTACTAAAATTTGATGTATTCGTTACATTTGTCGAAGGTGCAATATTTTTATTCTTGATGATATTGCTTGCATTTAGAAAAATAAAGCTATTAAATACGTGTTTTACAAATCTTACCACTTTTGAATATGTAGTTCTTTTCGCAGTATATTATGTTTATGGATTGGTTGAAGATGAGATTTTAAAATCGCCGGACTATCCTGCATCACTTAAGAATTTGAGCATTATAGCACATGTACTTCTTTCGGTGCTGATAATTCATACAATTCTGATTCGAAAGCAGAATGTATCCATGACAACCATAATAGGTAACCTTGAAGAACCGATGAAGCAGATGGCAGAGTATTACGGAGAGATGAATGAGAAAAATACTGAGCTTCGTCGTTTTAGACATGATACCAAGAATTTACTTTTGGCGTTAAGTGCACTGATCTCTGAAAATAAGAATGAGCAGGCACTTAAATATATTGAAGAAATAAAGGATGCATATCAGTCTACTACACAAAAATCCTTTGATACGGGAAACTTTATTGCTGATGCTCTTATAAGTTTTAAGGATAAAACTGCAAATGAAAAGCATATTGCGTTATCGTTTGAAGGATTTATTCCAGCAGAGAAGGTAGATGATGTGGATCTTGTAATTCTTTTATCTAATCTGATTGATAATGCAATAGAAGCAGCATCTATTGTTGATGGAGAAAGAAAAATCGAAATCAAGTCAATTTTGAAAAAGAATTTATGGGTGTTTACAATAAGTAATACATGTATTCAAGATGTGTTTGTTCATAATAATCGCATAGCTACTACCAAAGCTGACAAAGAATCACATGGATTTGGACTTGCTAATATCGAAAGAGTAGTAGAACGCTATGATGGCTCATTGAAGCTTGAATGTAAAGACCATAAGTTTATTGCTACAACCGTAGTTTCTTTGAAATAATTTTGCAGTTCATTCTTTTTTTTCTACAGTTTGTTCTAAATGCTTTATTTTTATAAAAATATTGTGTAATATGTATATACAAACAAACGGAAACAGTTGATTTAAAAAAAGTATTAAAAATGGAGGTAGTAAAAATGTTGGGATGGATTGAAGCTTTAGTTGGAATTATTCGTGGCTAATCAGATTTGATTTGTATGGAGACGTATTCAGAGATAGTATTTGTAACAACTTATGGGGTGGAATCAAATCAGTATAGTGGAATTGTTCAAAAGCAGGTCACACTAGATGATTTGTTCAAAGCCAAAGAGATATAATTGCTTATCTTAATCGCATGCCATAACGAAGATTTGGATAGGTAATAATGCAAGCTGAATAAGAGCTGAAACTGGGATCGGAGCAAAATCCGGTCCTTTTTCTAAGCCCACATTTTGAGCGGGGTTAGGCACTTCTACAAGAAAAAGTACAGGATGGGTACTTTTATGTTTGCTCATTTATAGTGGGATGAATAGGGCTGTTGGGGTTATAATGGATGTATCTGTTTCGGAGGAGTTTTGTTTATGGGAAAGACAGCTATTGTTTATTATAGCCAGCATCATGGGAATACTAAGAAGATACTGGATGCCATAGCAGGATACGATAAGGATGTGACTCTTATTGATGTTCTTGATAGGCATGAAGTAGATCTTTGATCGGTTGTGTGCTGATCGGAGCAGGTGCGCTGAGAGTCGAAAAGGGAGAAATTGTTCCTACAGAAGCAGACTTGTTTGGACAGACTGTGCATGTATATGATGTCGGAGGCTATGTGGGATCCAGCACTAAGAGTGAGATTGAGTATGCGATAGCTCATGGCAAAAAGGTCAGATACCTGGAAGAACCATAAGTAATGTGCATAATCTGATAGTTTGATGAAGGAATTTGGAATAGAACAATGATTGAAATGCTGAACAATAGTAGATTAAAGGAAAACCGCACAACCAGGGCGATAATAACAAACATGTTATTGGCTGCAGTCAGCTTATTTGTAAACGGATTTGGAGTATATCTGACAATACAGGCTAATATTGGAGCAGGACCATGGGATGTATTGAATCTTGGCCTGTCAAAAACGCTTGGGATCCTTTATGGTACAGCTTCGGTTGCTATATCATATGCAATCCTGGGCGTGGATATTGCTTTAAAAGAGCCCATAGGGATAGCAATGTTTATTGATGCCTTTGTTGTGGGGAAAGCCGTGGACTTTTTTAACAAGATAAACGTTGTTCCAAAATGCGATTCAATGTTAAAGGGCATTGTAGTTATGCTCATAGGGCTGGTAATTATGGCATACACACAGTATACGTATATGAGTGCTTCTCTTGGATGTGGCCCCAGAGATACTCTTCTTGTAGCGCTTGCTAAGAGGGCAAATAAGATTCCAATAGGTGCAGTGAGCATTGCGCTTCTTAGTCTTGCAACCTTTATCGGCTGGCTTCTTGGAGGACCGGTAGGTGTTGGCACACTGATCTGCGCCTTTGCAACAGGCCCGATAATGCAGATGGCTTTTTCATCTGTGAAGTTTGATGCGACGCATGTCCATCATCAGCATTTGGCTGATTCAGTAAAAATATTTGTGGATAGAAAGACTGCTTGACGGCAGTTGAAATAATGATTATTTAGGTGAATTTAAGGAAGAGCCTTTATGATTGTCATTACAGAGAATCAGGAGGCTCTTTTATCATGAAGAAAAAAACTATACTTGCACTTATAATGGGCGGAAGCATGATACTGACAGCATGTGGAAAGTCTGTAGCTGTATCCGAAGCTGTAGAGAATTCATCTATACAGCAAAGTATTGAGGATTCAGGCGAGCAGAACGAAGAAGTTTATGATCATACGAATAACGCTGAAATAGCGCTTGCTTTCCGGGAGGCAGGTGAGATAAGTGGCTCGTAAGAAAATAGTTTTTGTAATATTTAACTCTGTTCTTCGCTGTTTTATTTTACTCCCAATACTCATACCTCTCACCTCCATAGGGCTAGAATAATTGCTTGCGTGCAGAAATACAATCGATTGTTGAAAAATAAGCATGACAGCATTTGTGACATGCCCATTTTTAGCGGCTTTATTGTGATGATCTGTATTCGCGAGGTGATTTTCCGACGTGCTTATGGAACAGTCTGCTAAAATAAAGAGCGTTGTCATATCCGACAATTGTAGCTATATCTGATATGGAATAGTCAGTATTTTCCAATAATCTTTTGGCGGTGGATAGCCTTATATCTAGAACGTATTGCAGAGGAGTAACACCGGTTAATGCCTTGAACTTATGGAAAAAGGCATTTTTACCGATGTTATTTTTTTTTAAGTATGTTTCTATACAGATCTGATCATGGTAATGCTCGTGAAAATAATCTGTAGCATGTTCAATCTCGAGACGATCTGTTGCAAGTATACTGTGTTCGCCATTTCTATTTATTCTTCCCATAAGGATTAAGATTTGCATGAAAAGGATAGCTGTTTGTGTGGCATAGAAGTCCCTTTTTAATTGCAATTCAAGAATGATCTTATTAAAAAGTTGGACGTATTCTCCGCTTACACCTACGGACAGAACTCTGCCGTCTGGTTCTAGACCATGCCTTCTGAGCAGATTATCTATTTCGGCACCGGAGAAATGAATCCAATACACGGTTGGCGTATCGTTTCCGTAGTAAATATAGTTCTGTGTCTCGGCAGGACGGTATATTACTATGTTTCCTGCAGAGACAGTCACATTATTGGAGCCTTCAAATATAAAATGACCGCATCCGGAATGTATATATATGAGCTGGTAATCCAGCCTCCCCTTTGGCCTGAATGTAGGCATCTCTTTTTTGGTAATTAGCTTATATGTTCCACAGCTATTGATCCATAAAGGTACGCTTTTGTTTATATAGCCTTCCTGAATATCTTCCTGATAGTTTCCGTAGTTTATATACATAGGTGCTCCAATTGGTAAGAATGTGCATATATTATACACCTTTGTTCATGTTTTTTATCATTGATAGTTGATAGAATGCATATTAGGCTATTTTTATTAATAACGGGGGAGGCAGTGATGAAAGGGAAGAGAGTTTGCTCGTTGATTATGACTGCAGGTTTGATGCTGGGAGTTTTAAATGGATGCAATAGTAATGTGGAGAGCGCTAATGCAGATACAGAGGCAAGCGTTCAGGAAACACCTGTTGCCATGGAAAGTGTTGAAGCTGGCGATAATTCTAGCGAGGTAGCTAGTGAAAATGAAGTAAAGGAGCCAGAGGTGGAGACCTGGAAAACCGCGATTGATGGGCTGCCGGATGATTTTATATTTGGAATGGATGCTTCATCACTTCTTGTAGAAGAAAAGAGTGGTGTTAAATATTATGATTTTGATGGTAATGAGCAGGATCCGCTCAAAACATTTGCTGATTCTGGAATTAACTATATTCGCCTGCGTGTATGGAATGATCCGTATGATGAAAACGGCAATGGATATGGTGGCGGTAACAATGATCTTCCTACAGCTATAGAACTTGGTAAAAGAGCTACTGAATATGGGATGAGAGTTATGATTGATTTCCATTATTCTGATTTCTGGGCTGATCCTAAAAGGCAGCATGCGCCAAAGGCCTGGGAGGGAATGAGCGTGGAGGAAAAATCATCAGCGCTTTATGACTTCACAAAAGATAGCTTAACAAAGCTCTTTGACGCAGGTGTTGATGTTGGCATGATTCAGATTGGAAATGAGATCAACTATGGTATGTCCGGAGAAACCAGGCTGGAAAATGTAATAGAGCTTCTTAAATCCGGAAGCAAAGCTATCCGCGAGGTTTCGGAAGATTATGGTAAAGACATTGACATCGTTGTTCATTACACAAGAATCACAGCTAAGGCAGATGTTCTTACCCTTGTGGAGAAGCTTGTTAATGCGGAGCTTGATTTCGATATGATTGGAATGAGCTATTATCCTTTCTGGGATGGTGGTATGGATAATATGAGCCGTGTTCTCGAACTTATCCAGGAAAGATATGGCAAAAAAGCTTTTCTTGCTGAAACTTCATATTGCTATACTACTGAAGATGGTGATGGTTCAGGGAACAGTCTCACAGAAAAAGATCTTGTTGATGGATATCCGGCATCACCTGAAGGACAGGCAACCATTCTTCATGATATATGCCAGTATGTAAATAATGTTGGTGGTATAGGAATGTTCTATTGGGAAGGAGCATGGATTCCTGTGGGACCCGCCAGTGCTGACAATTCAGCAATATGGGAACAGTACGGAAGTGGCTGGGCAAGCAGCTATGCTTCTGATTATGATCCTGAGGATGCAGCTGTATATTATGGTGGATGCTCATGGGATAATCAGGCATTCTTTGATTTTGAGGGGCATCCTTTGGAATCTATAAATGTATTTAACTATATGAGGAATGGAGCTGAATAATCACGTTATGAATGGCACTTCTGCTTTTTGGAAGTGCCATTTGCGTTGTTACTCTTTTTGATTATGTTCCAGGAGAACTAAGGGCTTGTAAATTTTGGAGCCTTTAGTCGATTTTTTTCTTGATTATTTACACAGATAAAATAGTCCTTTATGTAAGAAATGACAAAAGCGGCCATTAAACTTGTGTATTGTTGAAATTGAAGAAAAAAGTTCTTGGAAGTATCCTATAGATAGGGATAGTATACGCTGAAAGGAGGAATACAGATTCTATTTTGGGAAATGGGATCTTAACAGTGATTGATATGAGAAAGAAAGTAGTTGGGGCACTTCTTACTGGCATGTTTATTTTGTCTGCATGCACTTTTTCCGATACAAAAGAAATAGATCAGAGTTTGCAAAGATCATCCTCAGGCTTTGATACAGATAATACAAACGAAACGGCACCAGAAATGGTCACTACCGAGATACATGAAGAAAAGCCTTCTGAAGAGAAAATAGCCTTTGAAGCTGAACAGGTTTCGGATGATTTTGAATCAATAAAGAGTGCGATGATAGATTTCATTACTAACTGCACTGAGAAAGGAGCTATTAATGATATAGACTTTAGCTCAGAGGATTTCGAAAGCTTTCCTGAAATCGGAGAGGTTGTCACATTCAATGAAGTTAATGAACTTTATGAGGAAATGTTCATTTGTGAGGATATTCAATGTTTTTATTCCTTTATGTATGAGGAATGCGAACGACCTGTAATGGCAATTATAGTTACGGATAATCCTAATTATTATATAGAGAATAATGTCATGTTTTTTCTAATATATAATGCTGGACAGCTACATCTAACATCCGTAATTAACACTTATGAGCAGGCACGGTCTGACAATTATCTGGGAAAAAATGGTGTGTACTCATCTAAAGAATATGCTAACAGTAGGATAACTGTGGCTAAGACTGAGGTGATAACACAAAAAGGGACAGAGGATATTATCTTTGATGAGCTTATCTTGTTTGGAAATGAGCTGTCGTATCCAGATGAGTATAGTTCTTTATATAATGAGTGTTATACGGATAAAGAACCTAATTTAGCAATTGGGAAAGTGGAATTTGACGGACAGATTCATTACTGCTTATATGAGTTTGGAGAACGTTCTGATGCAGATAAACAGTTTATCATAGGGTGTGAAGAACAGGGATTTGTGTTTGAGAGCAGGGAAGAAATCATGAAAATGATTGAGAACTTTGCAAGCGATAAAGGATATGATATTAAGCTGGATGAGCTTGATGCGCAGAGAGTAGAATGGGTAAAGGTATAGAAATCGAAATCAAGAAAGAGAATTGGTGTGAAGATGCTGAAAAGATTGTCGGATAGAATCTGGTACTATCCCATAAGGTCAGCTATGAAGAGTATATTCATTCCTCCTGCATCTCCTGCAAATCGGAAGGCGTGGGGTGTTCTGACGATAAACAAGAAGATGAGGATCTGTTCGATACATTCAATGTAAATGTATTTCCTGAGAAAACTGTGAGTTCGCAACCAAATTTAACAAAATACTGCACTACATGTAAGCTTCGCTTGGTAGACAGGCGGAGCTTGCTTTTTTATGATTAAAAAAATGTTAAAATGTTTAGCAAAGGTGGTAGAAAAATGAGAAAGGTATATTTGGATAATATTCGCTGGATAACAGTAGTGCTGGTTGTCATCTATCATGTAATTTACATATTCAACGGCGTTACACAGCATGGAATCATCGGTCCCTTCAGTGAACATCAGCCCCAGGACACATATCAGTACATTGTATATCCCTGGTTCATGTTACTTCTGTTTGTGGTATCCGGCATGTCAGCCCGTTATGAACTGGTTAAACGAACAGAAAAGGAATTCATCAGAGTAAGGACGAGAAAATATCTTGTGCCATCAACAATCGGACTTCTGGTTTTCGGCTGGGTTCTTGGCTACTACAATATGCTGATATCCGGTGCATTTGATTCCATGGGCAATGTACCAGGGCCAATCCTTTTCCTGATAATGGCAGTCAGCGGCTCAGGTCCTCTGTGGTACGTTCAGATGCTTTGGCTCTTCAGCCTGATACTGGTACTGATCAGAAGGATTGAAAAAGACAGATTCTATAATATCTGCGACAAGACCAACCTTCTGATAGTTATACTTCTTGTCATACCCGTATACGGAGCGGCGCAGATACTTAACACACCGATAATAGTGGTATACAGATTCGGTATTTACGGACTGGGCTTTTTAATCGGCTACTTTGTACTGTCCAATGACGAAGTGATGGATCGACTTGGCGAAAACTGGCTGTTATTAAGCATCCTTGCCCTCGCATCCTGCATAGCCTTCGTGATTTTATATATAGGTCAGCCTTATCCGGATCACGTGGTTCTGGATACAATCATGTGCAATGCATACGCATGGTTTGGAACGCTCGGTGTACTTGCCTTCATGAGAAAATGGGGAAATTTTGAGAATACTTTCTCAAAGTGGATGTGCAAAAAATCATGGGGCCTCTACGTGTTCCATTATCTGATGATCGCAGTCAGCGGATGGTATCTGCATACATTATGTCCGTCCCTTGCCCCTGTCATCGTTTACCTGTTGGTCGCAATAGCAGCATTTGCAGGTTCCTACCTTCTGTATGAGATCGTAAGCCGCATACCTTTCATAAGGTGGTGTGTTCTGGGAATTAAAAAGGAGAAGAAAGAATGAGTTTTGCTGATAACCTTATTGAATTAAGAAAGCTTAACAATCTGTCGCAGGAAGACATCGCCGAGAAAATAGGCGTATCCAGGCAGACGCTTTCAAAATATGAGACCGGAGAGTCACTTCCGGATATAGAGAGGTGTAAGCAGCTGGCGGACCTCTTTGGTGTAACCATGGACGATCTTATCTCGTATGAAAAGACTGATTCGGACAACCTAGGATATGACATACCACCAAAAGGAAAACATATCTTTGGAATGGTCAAAGTAGGAGATAAGGGTCAGATTGTCATTCCCGCTAAAGCAAGAAAGATCTTCGATATAAAATCAGGCGACAATCTGATAGTTCTCGGAGATGAATTCCAGGGCATTGCCCTTATAAAAGAAAAAGGTCTCCTGGGACTTATCAACAGTGCAAAAGGAAGTATGGAGTGACTATGAACAAGAGGAGAAGATGAAAATTATGAACATTCAGATGAAGTGATAAATGAAAGTCGTGATTACTTTTTAAATGGAGATCAGATGACTGTTCTGGCTAGTGACGGAGATAAAGTTATTGGTTGTGCATCCATGAGTTTTATCAGGATAATGCCAACCACTATAAAACTTTCTGGTACCTGGTACCACTTACCGGAAAAGGAGTGGGATGCAAGGCGAGTAAAAATCGATTGGCTTAGACTCTCAGAATATTTGGATAATCATTAAAGATTCGAAGATGGGCTGGATCGTCTTTCCAGTCCATTTTTATGGGTGAAATAGAGTTGTTAGGGGTATAATGGATATAACTGTATTGGAGGAGTTTGGTTAATGGTAAAGACAGCTATCGGTTCTTGGAGTAATGCTGGAAACAATAGTACTCATGGCAGTTTATAGTTTATGGTGATAGGTATGAAAAGAAGAATTATTGTTTTAAATTGCTTTCTTTGTGCTGTGTTATTATCAGCATGCACTCTTGGAGGGCAGAATAGTCAAAATGTAAATAAAGATGAGACCGATGATTTCGTGCTTATTAACGATAATTATTCAGTGATTTACGCATCTGATCTAGAGGGTAATATAACCGGGAAATATGATATTGAAGATATAAAAAAGATCTTTGCTGAAAATGGTAGTTCTTTTACACCAAGAGGGTTTGAACTGGAGCATGACGGAATCCTTTATTACTACTGCTATGAAGGAGAGGACTATTTAAGCAGGATAGAGGCGTATTTTGCAGTTGATCCTGTGAAGCGGGAAATTGCTGAGATTTTCCGGGAAGAAGATGATGAATATGTTGATACCTTTGATTATTACAACGGATTCTTTTATTCAGCAGTTAAAACTGGAAGTTATGATTCTGAGCAGACTTACAAGGTTTATAAAATAGCAAAAGAAAAAGATGAATTAAAGTATACTGTTTCTGAAGATGATTCACTTAAGGCTTTTTATGACACTATTTTATTCTATAACGCGGATGTGAATAGAGTTAAAGGGCAATACAAAGAGTGCTACGAAAAAATCTTGGGGGAGCAAGGCTTTGTTTTGCGGGAACTGAATGACGAGATTTTTAAGATTGATGCACAGGGAAATGCAGAGTGTATAGTCAGTCTTTCTGATAAAAGGCTTTCGACATCTGGATATAACAACAAGTTCCTGCTGTTTTATATAATGGATGGTAGCTATAACGCAATAGGATACTATTACTACGATTTTGATCAGAATAAGATATGTGATATAAATATTGAACCATCAGTGTCTAGTATTGAGGCTTTGGATGAAGGAGTGATGTACTATACTCATAATGATTCCACGGAATATGGTATGAGAGATGCCAGTCTTCATTCTTATGATCTTGTTAGTGGTAAGGATAGAACCATCATCACAAGAAAAGGTGTTCCTGGAACACTGTATTATTCACCGCTTTCTTCGCCTATCATTAAGAAAGGTAAGGTGATTTTTAGAGATTTTAAAGGGCAAAAGATTGGTTGGTACATGTCAGATATAGAAGATGCTGATAATACTATCGTAGAGCTGGCTATAGAACCTGAACATGTTGATACTTTTGATTACGGAACTGTTGAATATACCAGCGTTACATCATGCTGTCCTCATTGCGGCTATGAACTTGATAAGCTATACTGCGAGACTTTTCAGCTGGATTATCATTACTCAGAGTTTTCAGATGTGATCAATAAAGCTTTATATGCCAAAACAAATGAAATAGCAGAGAGAATCAGAAATGCCAATGAGAACAATTCTGATGAGTACTGCGATGAACATGAGGAATGGTCACAGGTTACAGAAGAAGTATATGAAGTCACTAAAGTAAACATAATAAATGACAGATACCTTGCTGTATATGAAAATAGCTATTGGTACGGTGGTGGTGCTCATGGAATGCCCAGTAGAGACCAATATCTTTTTGATCTTCAGACGGGCAAGCAGCTGACATTTGAAGATTTCTATAAAGGCACAGAGGAAGAGTTCAAGACACTTATTGCTACAAAAGTAAAAGAGGATTACGAAAGCTATGAGGATGAAACTGGTGAAAATAGTAGCGATGATAATCCGTATTTTGCGCAGGATTCAGATAGTGCCTACGAAGTAGCTTATGAATCCGTGAATTATTACAATATTTATTTCGAAGAAGATGGAATAATCTATTACTTTTTCCCTTACGACCTTGGACCTTATTCCTCTGGATTCATAGAAGTATTTGCGAGTTACGAAGAAGTTTTTGGTGTTAGCACTCTTGGAGGATAATAAATCTAGGGAGCTGCTAATTTCAGCATAATTGACGATTAATGATTGAGATAAGAAAAGATGGTAAAGAAAATACTTAAGATAATAGCATGTATTGCCGCTTCAGTTTTGCTGATCCTTCTCGTGTTGTGTCTGAGCTTGAAATATCAGATGTCCTGGAAGAGAACAAATGTCGGAATGGAACAATCTCCGGATGGCAGATACAGTGTTGTTTTTCAGGCGGTAGGCGAAGCGGATTGGCCTTTTGGCGCTTCGCACGCAAAGGTGACTGTTAAGGACGAAAATCGGATTGTTGAATCATTTCGTCAGGATATCTCTGATGACGGAGTTCAGTTTCGTCCAGCAAACTATTCTGTAGAATGGATGAAGTATGGGGTTATCATTACCTTTATGGGGTCTGAACAATCAGATAGAGAGGTCGAAGTTTTTTATGATGGAAGGGATTCCTTTGTGGGATATTCAGATGAGGAAATAAAGGATATCCTAAGCGAAAGGTATTCCATATATAATGTTGAGGAAATCACCAAAGATGCAAACGGATATGCCATAAGAGGGGATGGTATTGTTTTTCGCGCGGATGAAAGCTTGGCTTTTCATGACAGTTATCCGGAGGAAGTTTTCAAGACAGTGACTGATGCACTGTTCCCTGAAAGGTTTATGAGAAGTTTGGATTGGGATGTTAAAGAAGGAGAATTACCCTCAGATCTCGTTTATACTCCAATAATATCTATGAATGGACCCGGCAGTCAGGATCTAAATTCTTATTGTGACGATATTTGTGAATGGCTTGACTGCTGTTTTGATCGACTTCCGTATATCAGAGCGAAAAAAATGTATGATTCGACCGGGTTTATACTAACAGCTCCCGGTTATGAGAAAGCGGTATTCGGTTTTAATAATATGCTACGACTGGACAGTTATAGTGCTGACAGAGTTGGATTTTACAATAATCTGTATACTTGCATAGACCGGTACTTAAATCACGAATATGATTTTTTTAATAATATCCCGTCAGGACATGATACAGTTGATGAATCTGACGATACATTGAATGCATCTGCCAAGATAACTGATGACGCAATAAGACAGTGGGCTACATATGATTATGAAGTAGCATATGATTTTCCGGACGGGCGCGAATATGCGCTTGTTCCTATAGACCGCGCATTAGGAAGCAGTTTCTATATCCTGATGGTCTTTAATGAAAAGGGAAATCCCGACAGTGCAGAACTTGTGAATTCAGATCCTTTCAATCAGAATGGTGGAGAAGCAAGATTTATAACATTTCTTGATGACGGAAATACCGGTTTCGCTGCGTTATCATATGCCGGAGGAAGCGAAGGGCTCCTGTTTGAAACGGTTGATGGCGGCAAAAGCTATCAGGAGATAATCCTTCCTTCTCCCAAAATCGAACTTCCGACTGGTGAGTTCTACAATCCGTTTGTCATGCCCGAGGAAGCATGGGAAGAAGCAGACACTATATACTTGAAGATAAGTCAGGGAGCGGATGGTGATTATCATAGTGAAAAACTTGGTGGTGCACGCACGGTTGGCATTTATGCCTCTACTGACAAAGGAAAAACTTTTGAATTTATCCGTGAAGAGGCGGAGCATGAAGGTGAATAAAATTCGAAAATAATTGCTCGAACTAAGAACCGTTTTTCTGAAAAAGTGTTGACTCTAACGTTACGTCATGGTTTAAGCTATAGTTACACGTGAAGGAGATGAAAGCCATGAAGACAGTAAATGAAGTAAGTAAACTGACAGGAGTGAGTATACGCACTTTGCAGTATTACGACCAGATAGGACTCTTAAAGCCGGCAGAATACACGGAGTCAGGCTACAGGCTGTATGACGATGCAGCACTGGAGAAATTGCAGCAGATTTTACTGTTCAAGGAGCTGGAGTTTCCGCTTAAAGACATAAAAGAAATAATAAACAGATCTGATTTTGACAAAACGAAGGCACTAGAGCAGCAGATCGGCCTTCTGGAACTTAAGAAGGAGCATATTGAGAATTTACTCAATCTGTGCAAATACCTTAAATCGAGAGGAGTGAGAAGATTGGATTTTACAGCATTTGATAGTAGTAAGCTTGATGAATATTCAAAGAAAGCCAAAGAGCAGTGGGGGCAGACTCCTGAGTATAAAGAGTTTTCAGAAAAGAGCAAGAATTGGACCAAGGAATACGAGAGCGGCCTGATGGCTGATTTTTCAAGGATTTTCGAAGAATTCGGGCCAATGATCAGTAAGGATCCGGCTTCCGCAGAGGTTCAGGCTCAGGTCAGGAAGATACAGGACTTTATTACCGAGAACATGTATAAATGCACCGATGAGATTCTTTACGGCCTTGGTAAGATGTATGCAGGCGGCGGAGAGTTCACTGAGAACATCGACAAGATGGGCGGCAAAGGAACCGCAGAATTCGTATATCAGGCAATAAAGATTTATTGTGGCAAGTAAACAATTGGTTTAGAAAAATCAGATAAAAATAGTATTGACAGCGATTTATCAGTCAACTATACTTACAACTAATAATTTTCAGAAAGCGATATATCACTATGAGAGACGTTATACTCATCAATTCAAATACACCATCTGCTACAAATCCCGTGAATAATAATCAGGGGACTATTGGTGTTATGTATGATGAGGCGTAGAGTAAATGCATGGTTTGAATCTAAAGATGCATAATTCACAGGGAATTGAGCCTCATCAGACATAGAAAAGAGTTTGATGAGGTTTTTTATTTGAGCAAAGCACTTGGCGAGGTTTTGTCGAGTCTGGTGGAGCTTGTTTTTACAGGAGGAGGAGAATATGGAACTAATCAGGGTGCAGGATTCAGATTACAGGAAAACTTATGAGCTATACATGACTTTTCCAGAAAATGAAAATGGCTATATCAATAACGTGTATGGCTACAATTATGAGCAATTTTTAGATTGGATTGATAAAAAGCGCAAATGGTCTTTGGGGAAAGAACTGCCAGAAGGATTTGTTCCTGATACTACTTATGTACTTGCAGATGGAGATGTTTATGTGGGTGTATTTAACCTGCGTCACTGTCTGAATGATTTCCTTCGGGAAGGACCAGGGCATATTGGTTACTGCATATCTCAAAAATACAGAGGAAAGGGCTATGCTACAAAAGGACTTGAGCTGACACTTGAAAAAGCCAGGCAGATGTGCATTCATGAAGTCTATATGTCTGTTAATAAAGACAACCCTGCAAGCCTTAGAGTTCAGATTAAGAACGGAGCATATATTCATCATGATAATGAGACTGAATATTTTACCAGAATTGATCAGATAGTGGATGGTGCTTCAAGAGAGGAAATCGTGGGCAAGTTCTATGCACAGTATGACGAGGATGACCGTCTGGAAAGAAGTGTTCATGGCAGACTTGAATATGCTACTACAATGAATTACATCCACAGATATGCTGATAAGAAAGCAAAGATACTTGAGATCGGTGCTGGTACAGGAAGATATTCCATCGCTCTCGCCAAAGAAGGTATGGATGTAACTGCCGTTGAACTGGTTGAGAAAAATCTTGAAGTGTTGAGAGATTACAGCAAGGGTATGGCAAATATCAGAGCATTTCAAGGAGACGCAACAAAACTGGAGATGCTTGAAGACAATTCTTTTGATGTCACACTTGTTTTGGGACCTTTATATCACTTGTATGAAGTCGATGAAGTGAATAAGGCGATAGATGAAGCTATAAGGGTGACAAAGCCTGGTGGAGTGATAATGTTTGCTTTCATATCGGTTTACGCGATTATGTACTCTAACTATTTTTATGGTAACTGGGCTGTGGGGCAGGAAGAGAATTTTACTGATGATTTCCGCATCAGACACTTTAAAGAGCAACTCTTTACCGGTTATGATATATCGGAGTTTGAACAGCTCTTTGAAAATAAGAATGTATCATGGATAACAACAACCGGTGTTGACGGGATTCTGGAACCTATAGAGCACAGGGCGGATTTCTCCGTTACCGATGAGGATTTCAAGAAACTATGCGAATGGTATCTGAATTTCTCTGAAAAGAGAGAATTGCTTGGAAGTACGAACCATCTTCTTTATATTTGTAGGAAAGATTTGAAAGTAGGAGTGAAGGGAGGACCCTCCGGTGTGTGGAGCCGAAGGGGGTGCGTATGAGGGGAAAGAAGCAAAGAAAAGCTGATATTAAGCGTATTGTTCTTGGCAAGACGGATGGAGTGTGTGCTCGTTGTGGAAAGCATATTTCTTTTGAGAAGGCTACTATAGAGCATTTCGTCCCTAAGTATAGAGGCGGAGCAGATGACGAAAGAAATCTCCTGCCACTTTGCAAGAACTGCAATAAGCAGAAAGGCTCAAGGATAGTGGCTGTTGAGGAATATTATCCTTACCTTAAAAGAGTATTTACCCTGACTGCTAATGAATATAAGAAGGAATGGGAGAAAGTTTACAGTTGAGTTTAAGTAAAAGGAAAAACGTGATGAAAAATGGGAGTAATTCATGTGGGAGAGTTTCTGGTTTGCTTGTTAGAATGCTGGTTTTAGTGCTGTTGTGTTCATGCGGAAACGATGCAACCTTTGACGGAAGTAAGACCGGCGATGCAAATCATTTCGATATTGAGTTTAATGTGCTTAACACATCTTATACTCACGAACTTGATATGAATGAAGGCGAGAGCATTGATGTGCAGATAGAAGCTGAATCAGGCGATATTTCTTTAAATATTCAAAAAGAGGACGAAAAACCAGTATATCGCGGCAATAAGATGAAATCCGGAAACTTCAAAGTTGGTGTTGAATCAGCAGGAAAATATACGCTTACCGTTACCGGCAAAAAGGCGAAAGGACATGTAGTCCTGACAAGAGAAGGATAAGCAGTTAACTGACGGCTTTAGTTTGGCATAGAAGTGGTTGGGTGTATGATATGGCTTACGGAATACTCTAAATGATTTTATAAATAAGGATAAAACAGACCCGAAAAAAGGTCTGTTTTTTCTTTGTTGACAGCATTATCTCATCTGCTGGATCCTTTGAAGAAGATTTTGGACAGACATCTGACGAATATATTCAGAACTACTTAGACAACAAATTGTATATGCACTTTTTAGAGGAGTAATTATCAAATACTGTCATTTCAGCCTCTATTTTGTATAATTGAGAGAGTATATGTTGTTTACATATGTGGGAATGGTAATATTTGATTATAAATACAGAGGCGGTTTTGAAAAGCATGTTAATATATCTTATCTTTTGTGCCACGCTGGTGGTGATATTAACCGGCTGCATAATCATTTTAATAAAGAATTATCAGAAGCTGCTAGACAGGAACAATGCTCTTATTGAGACCATAGACAATCTGTCCAGGCTTAATGACAAACTCAGGATGGACAGACATGATTATCTGAATCAGCTGCAGATCGTGTATGGTCTCATGGAACTTGAGGAATATGATGAAATGAATTCATACCTCAGGAAAGTGTACAAGGAGCTATTAAAAACGGGGAAAGCTGTAAAGACGTCTAAGCCCGCCATAAATGCACTCCTTGCTGCCAAGTCTGCTGAAGCAGAAGCAAAAAAAATCGAGTTTCTGATCGAGGTAAAATCAGATCTTAAGAACCTGATTATTGAGGACTGGGAACTTTGTAAGGTTTTATCAAACATCATTGATAATGCAGAAAAAGCTCTTGAGGACAGTGATGTTCAGGAAAAGAAGATCAGGATAAACATTACGGAATCGCCACAGCAGTACATTTTCAGTGTTGAGAACAACGGACCGGAAATACCGTTGGAGATCAGAGAAAGCATTTTCAAAAAAGGCTTTACCACAAAAAAGGAAGAGGGCCATGGCATGGGACTTGCAATTGTATCTGAGATAGTAAGTAAAGCAAAAGGAAAAATTGTACTTAAATCTGACGAAGAAGAAACAATATTCACAGTCAGCTTTGGAAAGGAAGAGTAAAATGGGAGCAGTTCAGATATTGGGTATTGTAGTACTGATTGTGGGTATCCTACTTATAGGCGTTGAATTCTACATGCCGGGGTTTGGACTACCGGGGATATCAGGAATAATATTTACTTCGGCAGGGATTTTTTTAACAGGAAGAAATGCTTCGGAGAGGATATTGGTAGGCATTATCGCCATTGTGGTGATCGCGGTAATGTTGGTCATAAGTATCGTGGTATTTAGTTCAAAGAAGATCAAATCCCCACTCAAGTTGGATACGGATCTTCAGGGCAAGAATCTGTTCATTGATGAAACCGATATGGAATACCTTATTGGAAAAAAAGGCATTGCCCTTACGGACCTTCGTCCTTCGGGAAAAGGAGAGTTTGACGGAGTAAAGCTCGACATCCTTTCATCGAATTATTATATAAAAAAGGATTCGGCTCTTGTGATAACAGAAGTAAAAAATAATAGAATACTCGTTCAGGAGGAGAAATAAATGATAACAACAACTATAATAACCGCAGCTCTAATAATATTACTTTTAGTGGTATTTTTTACAATAATTCCCGTTGGAATGTGGATATCAGCAGTGGCCAGCGGTGTTAAGATAAGTATCTTTACACTGGTAGGAATGAAGCTTCGTCGTGTAAAACCAGCCAAGATTGTGGATCCTATGATCAAGGCAACCAAAGCAGGCCTGGATGTTAAGACCAATCAGCTGGAGGCTCATTACCTGGCAGGTGGTAACGTTGACAGCGTAGTTAACGCTTTGATAGCTGCTGAAAGGGCCAGCATGAATCTTTCCTTCGAGCAGGCTTCAGCTATTGATCTTGCGGGCCGTGACGTATTTGAAGCTGTTACCATGAGTGTAACCCCAAAGGTTATTGAAACTCCTCAAATCGCAGCGGTAGCAAAAGATGGTATCGAGCTTCTGGTAAAGGCTCGTGTAACAGTAAGGACCAACATCGATCATCTCATTGGTGGCGCCGGTGAAGCCACAGTTCTTGCAAGAGTAGGTGAAGGCATTGTAACAACAGTAGGCTCTGCCCAAACTCATAGCAGCGTTCTTGAGAATCCGGATGACATTTCAAAGGTTGTTTTGGAAAAGGGACTTGATTCAGGCACAGCCTATGACATCATGTCAATTGATATAGCTGACATTGATATTGGAAGAAACATTGGTGCTAATCTTCAGAGCCTTCAGGCGGAAGCCAATACCAAGATTGCTCAGGCCAAAGCAGAAGAAAGAAGAGCTATGGCGGTAGCCCTTGAGCAGGAGATGAAGGCCGAGGTAGTTAAGGCTGAGGCTGACATTCCCAGAGCTATGGCAGAAGCCCTCAGATCAGGCAATCTTGGAGTACTTGACTATTACAATTTAAAGAACGTTCAGGCTGATACCAAGATGAAAAACGACATCGGAACCGGTGTTATGCAGTACGTAGAGAATAAGAAAGACAAACAGTTATAAAGGAGTTTCATTTATGCTAAAGGTAATGGTGGTGGAGGATGAAGAGCAGATTCGCAAGATCCTCGGCAAGATGATAGAAAAAAGCGAGGGATGTCAGGTGGTATCCTCCTGTGGCAATTTTGCGGCGGCCATCAGTGATTTTATAAACTATCGTCCAGATGTGGTTTTCATGGATATAGATCTGGCCGGCGAGAGCGGCCTTGACTGCGCCAAGGCCATTACTGAGGTTGACCCAAAGGTGAAAATTGTCTTTGCAACAGCCCACAGTGAGTACATGGCAAACGCCTTTGAAATCTATGCTTTTGACTATTTGGTAAAGCCTTTTGATCTGGAGCGTATAGGAAAAACGTTGCAGCGAATCAAAGACATGACCGCTGGGGCGAGTGAGTCTGTAGCTCACAATAAGCCTGATTCATCCCATGAAAAGCTGGTCATTCGTGGAAAGGAAGAGATAAATCTTGTAGACACTGGTGACATAATTATGGTTGAGCGAACAGACGGGATGACCAGAATAGTAACAAAAGACGAGGTTTTTCTGACAACCGCATCCCTATCCTCCATTCAGGAGAAGTTGGACCCAGCCAGATTCATGAGGTGTCATAAATCCTATATCATCAAAACGGAGGCTGTTAAGAAGCTTGAAATATATGGTAGGTGGACTTATACTGTAACCCTGAAAGATACAGAAGAAACAGCCCTTATGACAGCTGATAAATATAATGAAATGAAACAGAATTTTGCCTTTTGAGGCTCTGGAACAATCGGATGTTAGTTGATGTTAGGAAGTTTGAAGTATTCTATTTTTCAGAGTCAGAGAAAGGAGGATTACAAAATGGGGAGATATCGGGAGGTTCATACAGGAAAGGAAGCAGAGCGATTTGAAAGGCGATATGCAGCATCAATCTGGTGGGTGCTGTGGGTAATTTGTTTTCTTATCTTAGCTTATACTGTTAGAATGCAGTATTCCGAGTACAAAAGTATTAAAGGTGCTAATACTGTAGTTGCAAAATACTCTTCTGGAAAAGGCGTTGAGACTGCAACTTTTATGGATGATAATAACCACTATCATTCCTACAATATAACAGGAATGGGAGCTGAGCATGATGGTGATTCCATAGTGCTGTATTATACAGACGACATAAATCTTGCGCAGCCACGCATTGGCGTCGCAACATGGATCAGAACTTATGCAATATTTGGAATTGCTTTAATACTTCTATCTATAAGGCTGATAGTTATTTATAGGTCAGATCACAGTGTTTATGCCGATGGAAGTCTTGCGACAGACGAAATTCGAGTTCCGGTCGACCACTCAATTGGCATTATGTCAAAGCGATAAAGCTTGGCAGAACAATGAAATGATTAGGTAAAATCTAGGCTTTAAGGGTATCTGTAAGGCCTCATCAAGCGAGAGTTTGATGGGGCTTTTTTATTACAGAGGAAATTCAATAAAAATTCCCTGCAGACTATAATGCGTATGATGAATGCGGTATATTGCAAACCGGTAATCCCGGAAGGCTATGAGAAACAGGTGGTTTATGGAATTGCTTTCTATGCAAAGATGGCGATGATAAAGAAAATGTGACCCAAGAGGATGTGAATGCGTTCAGGGGCGTGTATGAGGGGACAAAAACAAAGAAAAGATGAAAAAAAGCTTGTAATCTTGATTTTTCTTTGCTAATATAAGCGGGTATTTTATCGATATAGGTCAAATGATATGGATTTGATGTTTCTACCCGGTTACCGTAAATTACCGGACTATCGAGTGTTTGATGCAGATACAAGAGTTTTTTTGTACTAATTGTTAAAGTTATCAAATCAGATAGGCGTAGAAACTTGGGTTCTACGCCTTTTTCTTATGGAATAGGACATACCTATTCCATAAAAAACGCTCCGCTATGGATGCGCACTCGCACGATAGGAATATGTTGCATGAATGCAACCGCGCTCGGCGCGAGAATGTCGCGAGCGACATTCTTTCTTATGTTTCAAAAAAGCATAGAAAATCCATCATTACAAATGACCTGTGTTTGGTTAAAAAAGGGAGGAAGAAATGATTAAAATTAAAAAAGTACTGTCAGCAGTTCTTGCTGCCACAATGGTAATGGCACTAGCTGCCTGCTCAAACACAACTGAAAAAGAAACAGCATCTGAGGCTACCGGCACAGAGGCTGCACAGACAGCTTCATCAGATGTAAAGGTTGGTTTTATATTTTTACACGATGAGAATTCAACATACGATCTGAACTTTATCAACGGTGCTACACAGGCTTGTGAGGCTGCAGGTGTTGAATACATGCTCAAAACAAATATACCTGAGGGACAGGAGTGCTATGAGGCTGCCTGTGAACTTGCAGATGCAGGCTGCGATATCGTATTTGCTGATTCATTTGGTCATGAGGATTACATGATCGAGGCAGCTAAGGAATATCCTGAAGTTCAGTTCTGCCATGCAACAGGTACAAAGGCACACACAGAGGGCCTTGCCAATTACCACAATGCTTTTGCTACAATTTATGAGGGACGTTACCTTGCAGGTATTGCAGCAGGAATGAAGCTCAATGAGATGATCGCAAATGGAGAAATCACAGAAGACCAGACTAAGATTGGTTATGTTGGTGCTTACACATATGCAGAAGTTATTTCCGGTTATACATCATTCTTCCTTGGTGCCCGATCTGTATGCCCGTCAGCTACAATGGAAGTTACATTTACAGGTTCCTGGTACGATGAGACAGCCGAAAAAGAAGGTGCTAACAAGCTTATTGAAGATGGATGCGTTCTTCTTTCACAGCATGCCGATTCAATGGGTGCTCCTACAGCTTGTGAGAAGGCCGGTGTACCTGATATATCCTACAACGGAAGCACAGCATCTGCTTGCCCTAACACATTTATTGTTTCTTCAAGAATTGACTGGGCACCATATTTTGCATATATCATCGACGCTGTAACAAAGGGAACAGAAATATCTACTGACTGGGTTGGAACACTTGAGACAGGTTCTGTTGTTCTTACAGATCTTGGTGGTGCAGCAGCAGAGGGTACAGCTGAGGCAATAGCAGAGGCTGAAAAAGCTATGAATGCAGGAACACTTCATGTATTTGATACAACTACATTTACTGTGAACGGTGAGACACTTACATCCTACATGGCAGATGTTGATACAGATCCTGAGTATACTGCTGACACAGAAGTTATCACAGATGGTTATTTTGCAGAATCCGGTTCTGAATTCCGCTCAGCTCCTTACTTTGACTTACAGATTGATGGAATTTCACTTCTTGATACAGCATATTGATAATTACATCATGTGTTTTTGGGAAATCTTTGTGAGCATAGGCATATATATGCTAAAACAAAGATTTCCCATTTTTATCCTATTTGATAATTTTGAAAGGTGATAATTGTGGAAAATAAAGAAGTAGCCATATCGCTTCGTGGCATTACAAAGTCTTTTGGTGATGTAACAGCAAATAGCAATGTCAATCTCGATGTTCATAAGGGCGAGATATTATCTCTTCTTGGTGAGAATGGAAGCGGAAAAACAACCCTTATGAATATGCTTGCGGGAATCTATTATCCTGATGCCGGTCAGATAATCATAAACGGCAAAGAGGCTGTTATCCGTTCTCCCAGGGATGCGTTTGATCTGGGAATAGGAATGGTTCATCAGCATTTTAAGCTCATTGATGTGTTTAATGCGACAGAGAATATAATTCTTGGACTTGAAGGCAAACTTAATATAAAAGAGGCCGAAAAAAGGATCAGGGAAATCTGCGACAAATACGGATTCGAGATCAACACAAACAAGAAAATATATGATATGTCCGTTTCGGAAAAGCAGACAGTTGAGATTGTTAAGGTACTATACAGGGGAGCTGATATTTTAATTTTGGATGAACCAACAGCAGTACTGACTCCTCAGGAGACCGAGAAGCTTTTTAATGTCATGCGCAATATGAAAAAAGATGGAAAATCCATAGTTATTATTACTCACAAGCTAAACGAGGTACAGAGCATATCCGACAGAGTAGCGGTTCTGCGCCATGGTGAATTTATCAATGACATGAAGACAAGCAAGACCAATGCTCAGGAAATGACGGATATGATGGTGGGACATCCTGTTTCTCTTAATATTGAAAGACCTGAGCCTGTGGATCCCAAGCCTCGTATTGTAGTGGAGAATCTCACTGTTGTTGATGATGAGGGAATAGTTAAGCTTGATGATGTATCTTTTACTGCCAATACTGGAGAGATACTTGGTATCGCCGGAATATCCGGCTGTGGTCAGAAAGAATTGCTCAGGGCGATTGCGGGACTTGAGACTATTAAAAATGGAAAGATTACGTATATCCACCAGGACGGAAGAGAGGAGGAACTTCTTGGTAAATCTCCAAGGGAAATCTCTGATCTTGGCGTAAAACTGTCATTTGTTCCTGAAGACAGGCTTGGAATGGGACTTGTCGGAAATATGAATCTTGCAGATAATATGATGCTCAGGTCTTATAGAAGTGGCAAATCAAGATTTTTTACAGAGAAAAAAGAGCCTAGAAAACTTGCGGAGAAGGTTGTGTCAAAATTGCAGGTGGTAACTCCAAGCATCGACACGCCTGTTCGTCTGCTTTCCGGTGGAAATGTTCAAAAGATTCTTGTTGGAAGAGAAATATCCTCAAGACCTAAGGTCTTACTGACTGCATACGCGGTAAGAGGTCTTGATATTAGTTCTTCTTACCAGATATACGATCTTATCAACCAACAAAAGGAAAGGGGAGCAGCTGTGCTCTTTGTTGGTGAAGATCTGGATGTTCTTGTTGAGCTTTGCGACAGGATTCTTGTCCTTTGCGGTGGTAAGGTTACTGGAATTGTAGATGGCAGGAATACCGATAAATATACTTTAGGGTCAATGATGACACAGAAAGGAGAGGCTTTGTAATGGAACAGAAAATAAAAGAGCCTCGTTTTCACATTGTAAAAAGATCAGATATCTGCAGCAGAGAAGCGTGGACTATAAGAATAATAGCAATTTTGGCTGCGTTGGCATTATGCGCACTGATTACTATGGTCTGCACAGGTGACAATCCAATATCCATATTTGCAACAATTTTCAAAGGGGCATTTGGCACTCAGAGAAAAACCTGGATAACACTGCAGTATGTTGCCATTCTTCTTATTATTTCCCTGGCGCTTACACCTGCATTTAAAATGCAGTTTTGGAATGTCGGTGGTGAAGGACAGGTTCTTATGGGCGGACTTGCAGCGGCAGCATGTATGATCACACTAGCAGACAAGCTTCCGGGGGCAGTCATAATCATTCTTATGATTGCTAGTTCTATACTGGCAGGTGCTGTTTGGGGAGTAATTCCGGCGCTCTTTAAAGCCTTGTGGAATACTAATGAAACGCTTTCAACACTGATGATGAACTATATTGCAACGCAGCTTGTGGCGTATTTTACTATAGTATGGGAAGTTCCTAAGGGATCAGGAAAGATTGGTATTATTAACCAGAATTCAAACATAGGCTGGCTTCCCAACATTGGCAATAAATATCTTTTAAGTATTATTACTGCTGTCGTTGTAACTATTGGAATGTTTATTTATCTGAAATTTACCAAGCACGGATATGAGATAGAAGTAGTTGGTGAAAGTCAGAATACAGCCAGATATGTAGGAATCAGCGTTGAGAAGGTCATAATCAGAACTATGTTATTGTCCGGTGCAATTTGCGGTTTGGCAGGTCTTCTTCTGGTGGGAGGTATTAACCACACAATAACTACAACTATTTCTGATGGTCAGGGCTTTACAGGTGTTATGGTCTCATGGCTTGCTAAGTTTAATCCGGTTGCTATGATCTTCACCAGCCTTCTGATCATCTTTATGGACAGAGGTGCCAGCGAAATATCCACTGCATTTGAGCTTAATCAGAGTTTTGCTGATATTCTGACCGGAATCATTCTGTTCTTTATAATTGGATGTGAGTTTTTTATCAGATATAAAATCATTGTTCGTAAAGATTTGGGAAAGGAGAACGCATAATGTTTAGTCTGGTTGCATTTATACCAAGAGCTGTACAGCAGGGCGTTCCTTTGTTGCTTGGAAGTACAGGTGAGACAATCACAGAAAAATCAGGAAATCTGAACCTTGGAATCCCCGGTGTTATGTATGTGGGTGCAATAAGCGGTGTTATAGGATCATTTTTCTATGAACAGGCTGCTGCGCCAGGGGAACTAAATGGTTTCCTTGCAATCTTTATACCTCTTATCTGTGCGCTGATAGGGTCTCTTTTAATGGGGCTGTTATACTGCTTTTTGACAGTTAGCTTAAGGGCAAATCAGAATGTTACAGGCCTTGCCATGACTACGTTTGGTATCGGTTTTGGTAATTTCTTCGGAGGCTCTCTGATAAAGCTTGCAGGTGCTGATGTTCCGTCAATTTCGCTGTCAGCCACCTCTCAATATTTTAGCAGGACCCTGCCTTTTGCAGCGAATACAGGTTGGGTTGGCAAAGTGTTCTTTTCATACGGATTTCTGGCATATGTTGCGATTATCATTGCTTTAATATGCGCATATGTGCTTAAAAAGACAAGAGTAGGGCTTCATCTTCGTGCTGTTGGAGAAGACCCAGCTGCGGCGGATGCGGCCGGAATAAATGTAAAAAAATACAAGTATGTTTCAACATGCCTTGGATGCATGATAGCAGGACTTGGCGGTTTATATTATGTAATGGATTATGCATGTGGTGTATGGTCAAATGATGCCTTTGGCGATAGAGGATGGCTTGCTATTGCGCTCGTTATCTTTACTATATGGAAGCCTGATGTGGGTGTTTTATCTTCAATACTTTTTGGAGGACTCTACATTTTGTACTTGTATCTTCCTTCCGGAACACACACTGAGTACAAAGAGCTGTATAAGATGATTCCTTATATTGTAACTCTTGTGGTTCTTGTTTTTACCAGTATGAGAAACAAAAAGGAAGATCAGCCGCCAAAGAGCCTTGGAACCAATTATTTCCGCGAAGAGAGATAAAATTTTTTATCAGTGAATAGAAGCAAAGAAGGTAGAGAGATGAATTTTCTTGAAGAGAGAATTATAAAAGATGGTGTTGTTAAGGAAGGCAACATACTAAAAGTGGACAGTTTCTTAAATCATCAATTGGACGTTGAGCTCTTTGATAAGATGGGCGAAGAATGGGCAAAAAGATTTGAAGGTGTTCAGATAAATAAGATTCTGACTATTGAAGCATCAGGTATAGGCATAGCCTGTGTGGCAGCAAGACATTTTAATGTTCCTGTGGTATTTGCCAAAAAATCCCAGAGTGTCAATCTTGATGGTGAAATGTATACTGCAGAAGTAGAGTCTTTTACCCACAAAAATAAGAACCATGTGATAGTATCAAAAAAGTTCTTAAATGAGAATGACAAGGTTCTTATCATTGATGATTTCCTGGCAAACGGATGTGCATTGCAAGGACTGATATCTATAATAAATAGTGCCAACGCTACTGTGTCAGGCATTGGTATAGCTATAGAGAAGGGCTTTCAGCCGGGAGGACAGATAATCAGAAACTTAGGTTATAGACTTGAATCTCTTGCAATAGTTGATGGAATGAATCATGTAACAGGTGAAATTTCCTTCAGATCATGAGCATGAAAAAGACATGGCAAACGAAAAACGAAAACTTGTTGAGAAGGAAGAAAGCAAATATGGAGGTTCCTTGCCGGATGGTCATCCGATAATTAAGGCAATGAAGGCAATAGAGGAAGTTGCCAACGAATATAAGTGATTATGCACGCTGAAACTGGCATATTTTGAAGGAATAATGTAAAATTGTTTGCCTAAGCTATGAAGGGAGTGTGTATGAAAAAATTTGATGCAGTGGTTTTTGATATGGACGGAGTTATCTTTGATTCTGAGAGAGCAACCATGGATTGCTGGATGGAGATGGCTGACAAGTATAATATAGAAAATCTTGAAGAAATATTTCTGGCCTGCACCGGAACAAACAATCAGAGAACCAGGGAAATAGTGCTTGAAGCCTATGGCGAGGATTTTCCCTATGATACTTTTGCTAAGGAAGCTTCCGTAATGTTTCATGAAAAATATGACGGTGGAAAACTGCCAATGAAGAGTGGAGTATGTGCGCTGCTGGACTATTTGAAATCTAAGGGTAAAAAGATAGCTTTGGCTTCATCAACCAGAAAACAAACGGTGGTTAATGAACTTAGAGATGCAGGGATTATCGATTATTTCGATGAGATCATCACAGGAGACATGGTCACCCATAGTAAGCCGCACCCGGAAATCTTTCTTCTTGCTTGCGAAAAGATTGGCGTGGATCCTGAAAATGCCTATGCTATCGAGGACTCCTACAACGGAATCCGCTCTGCAGGTGCAGGAGGGCTTCGCCCCATAATGGTACCGGATCTTTTACCTGCGAACGATGAAATGAAGGAGATTGCAGAGACTATAAAGGGAAATCTTGAAGAAGTAATTAAGTATTTCGATGAGTGACACGGTATAGAAAATGCGGTTGACTTTGCCCTTGGGGCAGGCTCTATCATTTGAGTAAAAGAACAACATATGGAGGAAGACATGATGAATATCGGAAGTTCAAATGATTCAGAAGCAGTAAAAGCGCAGTATGCTACATCGAAAGGATTGAATACAAGATTATCTTTTCATGATAAGTATTCTACAAATAAGTTGGGGTATGGCAACTGGATTGTATCAAATTATGAAATACATGAAGGTATGAAAGTGTTAGAGCTTGGGTGTGGTACTGGCAGTTTGTGGATGCAGCGTGATGAATTGGTTTCTAAATTTGGTAAGTTTGTTTTGACAGATTTATCAGAAGGAATGCTTGCTACGGCAAAAGGTAATCTGGGAGAAAGAGATAATATGGAGTACATGGTGGCAGATATACAGAACCTGCCATTTGAAGATAACTCTTTTGACGTGGTTATAGCAAATTCCATGTTGTATCACGTACCGGATATCCACAAAGGAATAAGCGAAGTGCGCAGAGTGCTTAAGGATGATGGAGTATTTTACACTTCAACCCTTGGAGAGAATAATTTTACCGACAGATTAGCGGAGTGGTTTAAACTTGGAGGTGAAAGCTTTAATCCAAATCATAACTTTACAATGCAAAATGGCGAGGGCATCCTGAAATCTGCTTTTACAGATGTAGAAGCAAGGTTCTATGAGGACGCGCTTCATGTGACGGATATTGAAGATCTTGTTGAATATCTGTGCAGCCTTGCGTCTTTTAAGGCAATATTGGATATTCCGGTTCATAAGCTTTCTGATATACTTAAAGATCATGCAGTAGATGGAGCCATTGATCTGCCAAAAGAATATGGATTGTTTATCGCAAAAGGGACTAGTGTACTGTCTAGCTCATATTCAATCAAATAACTTGTATCTCAATTTCATATGCTACGTCTGAAAAATCAAGTATTTACGCCATTGGACGGAATTCTTTGTTGTACAAGTGGGGGAGATTGGCTGTATAATAGTTGTGTATAAAATTTGTATAAAGAAAGTGCGTGAAGCTAGGAGGGAGCTGTATGAAAAAAATTCTTTCAGTAAAAACTATTGTTGCTATCGGTATTGGTGCGGCACTGTTCTTTGTGCTTGGCAGATTTGTAGCTATTCCAAGCCCTGTACCTAATACCAATATTTCCATCCAGTATGGACTTCTTGCATTTATTGCAGCTGTTTTTGGACCAATCGCAGGTGCTCTTGCAGGTCTTATTGGCCACTTTTTCATCGACTTTAGTTATGGCTGGGGTGTCTGGTGGAGCTGGGTTATTGCATCAGCAGTATTTGGCTGCATCATGGGATTTGTTACTCTTAAACTTAAGATTGACGAGGGTGAGTTTGATGTAAAGGGTATCATCCTTTTTAACATCGGCCAGATCGTTGCTCATTTATTAGCCTGGGTAGTTGTAGCACCTGTTCTTGATATTCTTATGTATCAGGAGCCTGCTAACAAGGTATTCCTTCAGGGTATTACAGGAGCAATCATTAACATCATTACAACAGCTATCGTTGGTACACTTGTATGCCTTGCATATTCTAAGGCTATTCCTAAAAAGGGAAGTCTTTCTGAGGAAAACTGATTCTATTTGAGAGTGAGAATGGATGTCCTAAAGAGGTGGGTATCTGAAAAGATTTTTTATGAATGATGTAATTGTTGAATTTAAAGATTTAGGATTTCAGTATAGAGCGCAGGCAAAACCTACGCTCTATAATAATAATCTGACAGTTAAAAAGGGAGAGAAGATTTTAATTGCAGGCCCTTCCGGGTGTGGTAAATCCACCATGGCGAGTCTTATAAATGGTCTCATCCCTTTTTCTTATAAAGGAGAAATCACAGGATCTCTTTTGATAAAGGGCAAAGAGTCTCGTGATATGTCCATGTTTGATATATCTCATATTGTGGGAACTGTTCTGCAGGACAGTGATGCACAGTTTGTCGGGATGACTGTGGCGGAAGATCTTGCTTTTGCCCTGGAAAACGACTGTGTTGAGCAGGGGCAGATGAAGAATAAGGTGCAGGAGGTAGCGAAGATTCTGAACCTGGATCAGGTGCTTAGGCATGCGCCGTCTGAACTTTCCGGAGGTCAGAAACAGAGAGTTTCTGTCGGCGGCGTAATGGCAAGCGATGTCTCTCTTTTTCTTTTTGATGAACCACTTGCCAATCTTGATCCCAAGACAGGAAAATCTGCTATTGAGCTTATTGACGAGCTTCAGAAAAGGACCGGTGCTGCGGTGATCATAATTGAGCATCGTTTGGAGGATGTTCTGCACCGTCCGGTTGACAGGATTGTTCTCATGAATGGGGGAAGGATTGTTTCTGACACTACTCCTGATGAACTTCTTGCTTCTGCGAAACTTGCTGAGTGTGGTGTAAGAGAGCCTTTGTATCTGACGGCTCTTAAGTATGCAGGAGTTGAGATAAGGCCCGAAATGCATCCGGCTTCACTTCACGACCTTGTGCTCTCAAGGCAGGATGAGGAAAAAATTCGCAGTTTCTTTATTAAGAATCAAAAGGGTAAAAGAGCTTTGCCGGAGGGAAATCTTTTATCGGTTAAGAATCTTTCTTTTACCTATGAAAAGACTGAAAAACAGACTCTTAAAGATATTTCCGTGGATATTGGTAAGGGTGAGATGGTAGCTATTGTTGGAACCAATGGTGCAGGCAAATCTACCTTTTCAAAGGTTGTCTGCGGAATGGAAAAAGAGAGCGCAGGAGAGATTTCTTTTGCCGGAAAAGATTTTTCTGATTACTCTATAAAAGAGCGTGCTGAGCATGTGGGCTATGTTATGCAGAACCCTAATCAGATGATATCCAAGGTAATGATATTTGATGAAGTGGCCTTTGGACTAAGACTACGTGGAGTTCCTGAGGATGAGGTGAAAGAGCGTGTTGAAAAGGCTCTTGAAATCTGTGGCCTTTACAAGATGCGTAACTGGCCGATTTCTGCTCTTTCCTATGGTCAGAAGAAGAGAGTGACAATCTGTTCTATATTGGTGCTTGAGCCTGAGATGATGATTCTTGATGAGCCTACAGCCGGCCAGGACTACCGCAATTACACCAGAATCATGGAGTTTTTAAAGGAGCTTAATGACAGGGGAATTACTATCGTTATGATAACCCACGACATGCACCTTATGCTGGAGTATGCAGACAGGAGCATTGTCTTTAACGATGGAAGGATAATTGCTGACAAGACATGTGCGGAGGTACTGACAGACACAGAAATTGTCGATAGGGCAAGCCTTAAAGAAACAAGCCTGTACCATCTTGCCGGAAAATGCGGAATTGAGGATGCAGCAGGTTTTGTTCAGAGCTTTATTGATTACGAGAGGGAAAATGTCAGAAAATGAATAATCTCTTTAACTATATAGAAAGAAAATCGCCTATACATGAACTTACAGGGGCAACTAAGCTGGTGTGCCTGTTTTTGTGGAGTTTTGCAGCTATGACAACCTATGACACAAGGCTTCTTGTGGTTCTTGCGGTTCTTGGAATAGCTCTTTTTCCTGTAGGCAGGATAAGGCTTAAGGATGTGTCCTTTATGTTGTGGTTTACGTTGGTTTTCCTGGTGCTTAACACTGTGCTGGTTTATGTGTTTTCGCCGCATCATGGGACAGAGATTTATGGAACCTGCACCTATCTTTTCGGACTGTCAGGACACTTTGCGCCTACAGCAGAGCAGTTCTTTTTCCAGCTCAATTATATCCTTAAGTATTTCGCCACAATTCCTTTTGTACTTTTATTTGTGTGCACCACCAATCCAAGCGAATTTGCAGCATCCCTCAACAAAATCGGGGTAAGCTATTCAGTTTCATATTCTGTTGCGCTGGCGCTTCGCTATATTCCTGATATTCAAAAGCAGTATCATGAAATCAGTCAGGCATCTCAGGCAAGGGGAGTTGAACTTAGCAAGAAGGCTTCACTTATCAGCCGCCTTAAGTCTGCGTCAGCGATTCTGGTGCCACTTATCCTTAGCAGCATGAGCAGGATTGAGATTATCTCTAATGCCATGGAGCTAAGATGTTTTGGCAAGAATAAAAAGAGAACCTGGTACATGGCGCAAAAGTTTAAGGTTCTTGATTATGTTTCAATGATAGTGTGCGCACTACTGCTTGTTGCTTCACTTGTTTTGACACATATAAACGGCAGCAGGTTTTTTAACCCATTTAAATAGGATTATACAAAATAAAATGGAGGAGATTAGGTGGATATGAAAAAAGACATGACTGTGCCGTGTGACAACGGCCTTATTAATATCAGAGTAGGTGCAATTATACTAAAGAATGGGAAATTTCTTATGGTTGGGAATCATATAAGACCGGAGTATCTGTATTCTGTAGGCGGCAGGGTCAAGTTTGGGGAAACTGCCGAGGAAGCAGTAATCCGAGAAGTATACGAAGAGACTGGCATACAAATGGAAGTAGACAGGCTCGGTTTCATTCATGAGAACTATTTTTATGGCGATGCGGAGTCTAATCTCGGAAAGCTTATATATGAGATATCTTTCTTCTTTTATATGAAGGTTCCGGAGGACTTTGAACCGGAGTGCAGCAGTTTTACGGAGGATGAGCATGAAGAGTTTCTCAAGTGGATTGCACCGGATGATCCGATTAAGTTTTACCCGGAGTTCTTTAGAACAGAATTATTACATCCGATAAATGAGGTTAAGCATTTCGTCACGGATGAGAGGAAACACAATTAAAAAATCTTTTATAAATTGTGAGGGCTGTGGAAACGAAGACGGCATTTTTAGAGAATGGAGATAGATAATTAAGATGAAGTCTGACAAACTGGCTGTGGTATTTCCAGGAATGGGTTATCACAGTGATAAACCGCTTTTATATTATGCTAAGAAGCTTGCAAGAGCACACGGATATGAAGTTATTGAGATAAGCTATGATTTTCAGATCAGGGCTAAAGATATCATGAATGATAAAGAAGCCAAGATGGAGGCATTTCAACATGCTGTCATTGAGACAAGGAAACAGCTTTCCAAGGTTAACTATGAAGATTATAATGATGTAGTTTTTATAGGGAAGAGCATTGGAACTGCTGTGGCTGCATATTTTGACAAGGAGAATGGGATAAATGCCAGACATATTGTATTTACACCTGTTCCGGAAACCTTTAATCATCTAAGGGATAATTGTGGAATAGTGTTCCATGGCACAGCTGATCCATGGTGCGGCACAGAACTGGTGGAGAGTAAATGCAAAGAGTTTCAGCTTGAATTGTTCAAGGTAGCTGATGCAAATCATTCATTAGAGACTGATGATCCAATTATTGACTGCAGGAGGCTGCCTGAGATTGTTGATAAGGTTAATGAAATGTTTTGATATCTCCTAAGCAGATATATTGAATGACCAGAGTCTGCTTAGAAGGTATTCAGGAGATTAAAAGAAGATGAAAAAACTAAAGATAACCTTCAATTCCCCTGTGGTTTTGGGATTTATTTTTATCAGCTTTGCTGTTCTGGTGCTTGGCTATTTGACAGCAGGTGTCAGTAATCAGTTTCTCTTTATGACGTATCATTCTTCACTTATGGATCCGTTTACGTATATAAGATTCTTTACACATGTTCTTGGACATGGCGGATGGGAGCACTACATTGGCAATGCGGCATACATTCTTTTGCTTGGTCCCATGCTTGAAGAAAAATATGGCTCAAAGAGAATACTGCAGGTTATTCTTATCACAGCGGTGGTTACCGGACTTGTGAACTACCTGCTGTTTTGGAATGTGGCACTTTGCGGTGCGAGTGGTGTTGTGTTCGCGTTTATCTTGCTGACTTCTTTTACAAGCTTTAAAAATGGCGAGATTCCGCTGACATTTATTCTTGTGGCTATCATTTTCATTGGTAAGCAGGTTTATGATGGGCTGTTTTTGCAGGATGACATATCGAATCTGTCGCATATTCTTGGAGGCGTTATCGGTGCCATTGTTGGATATAAGCTGAATAAGAAACACTGATTTTGAGGATTGTTGAAAAAATTTGAATTAAGTAACGGAGGAAAATAAGTGGGGAAAATAAAGATTGAACCTTTCAGAATGGAATAAAGGCTATGCTTTTTCGGCTTTAAAGGCTGCATTAGATCTTGCTCGTGACAGTTACGGAAAAACGGAGTTCTTTTACGAGGCTGATGTACGCAACATCGGCAGCATGAAGCTTCTTCGCAAATTTGAAAATGATTACGAGATTATTGATCAGGGCATAGAGAAGATGACCACTGATTCAGGAAAAGAGCTGGAACTACAGGGCTTTGTGCTTAAAGCCAGGGGGAATGTGTAGGAAAGATATGGCTGTCCTCTTTTTTGCTAAAAGAGGAGAATAAAGAGTAAAAATGTGCAGAAACTGTTATGTATTCAAATGAGCTTGGGATATACAATGGAATCAGAACAAAGCAAAAACGCATCAGGAAGGGAGAATGTCGATGAACAGATTTTGGAAAGGTTTTTTATTTGCACTGCTCATAGTTTATGTGGTATCGCCGATGGATTTCGTTCCGGGACCTGTTGATGACATCCTGGCGATTGTGCTTTATCTGGCAGCAAACAAGAGCAAGCTTGCAATAGGTAAAAGAGATGATGAGCGGATTGAAGTAATTGATGTTAATGGTAAGGAGCTTTAAGGAGGCTTGTGATATGGAGAAAAAATTATACAGAAGTAACGAAAGAAAGATATTTGGTGTGTGCGGCGGACTTGGAGAGTATCTGGGAATTGATCCAACCATAATAAGAGTTATATGGGCAGTGATGTTTCTTTCAGGTGGCAGTGGAGCAGTGCTTTATTTGATAGCAGCACTTCTTATGGATAATCGTCCTGATTATGTCAGCAGATATGACAATGTTTGATACCTTGAAAAAAGATGACCAAAGCTGCGGGAAATCTTGAATACGTAATTTTTACCCCTATCGGCAAAAAAGAAAAATGCTGATAGGGGTTTTTGTCGTCTTAATAATCTTTTGGGTGAATTGGATTGTTGGGGTATAATGGATATGTTGAGAAAGTGAAAAAGTTAACGCGGATGCATTTGGGAGGCTTGTATAAATGTATTCAGAGATAGTTATTTGCCTTAAGGATTGTGCTGATGAAGTATTTGAAAAACAAGTGAATATGCTGAAGGAACGTCATAATGCGAATGTTCTGCGAATAGAAGCAGATGAAGCTGCTGACTATATAAAGACATGTTCATCAGATATTCTTTTTATAAGTGATGAGGAGGATATCCTTTTAAAAGCTAAGGATGCCGGACTTGCAACAAATAATCCCAGGACGATGAGAGAATCGTATATGAAAGCGATGGAGATGCTTAAAACAATGGGAATGAATGGTGGGAGAAAATGAGAAAAGCACGTACAGAAAAAGAAAACGCGATCAGGGAAAAGATAATCTCTGAATTATATGCAAATGAATATAACAAGTTTATTGGATTTGAGGTGCTAGAGCTTAGCCCCACATATAGTAAATCCAGAATCAAGTGTGATACCAGACTTCATAATACCTATGGAAGCATTCATGGTGGAGCACTTTTATCTTTTGTTGATGCCATGGCCGGAGCAACCGGAAGCATGAGCGGATACTATGTTACTACAGTTTCTGCAAACTTGAATTTTCTTTTGCCGGCAGTAAATACAGAATACATTTATTGCGAATGCATGAAACTTAAGACCGGAAAACACATTCTTGTATTCGATATCAGAGTAACTGATGATGCAGGGAATCTTTTAGATAGTGGCGAGTTCTCTTTCTTTGCCAGTAAAGTTCCGGTTCTTGGAGATAATCTGAAATTCTGAGGAAATCGCAAACAAGATGTTCACGAATTTTCGTGGAAGGTTCTTTAAGATATTGAGACTCAAGTAGTATAATAGATTTGTTACAATTGTTAATGTTGTTGGAGGAGGTATAAAATGGGAGACATCACAGCTATACTCAAACAGATTAGTAGTAACAAAGAACTCATGGCTCAGATTGCGAAGGCAGACCCTACTCAGGCAAAAGAGCTGCTTAAGAAAGCTAACATTGATGTTAGCGAGGATGATATTAAGTTAGTTCAGTCTGCAGTGGCAGATGGCAAGCTTGACCTTAATGACATCAAGAACATAGCAGGTGGGTTATTTAAGAAGTAATAATTTGGACAATGAAATAATGATATAATGAAAATGCATGGGGACAGTTTGTTTTCATGCATTTTTTATTTCATAAGAGGCAAGTTCCAGAAACAGATATGTGGTTAAAGAACAAATTGAGACATTCATACAATGTCGTTATTTCATAAACAGAGAAATTAAGGGGCTGTCGCTTTAGATGATTAAATAGTGCGACAGCCCCTTTTTATATTAGGAAATTCTTTCTTGTATAAGCTTATTACATCAGTGTTGATTCTCTGTAAATAAGATCAGTCTCTGTATAGGTGATCCTGTAATTGAGATCAGGTTGTTCAATCCTGGAGATTACAAGGTTGGCAGCTGAGTAGCCGATTATCTGGCTGTGTATATGGCTGGTTGAGAGAGAAGGAGACATGATCTTGGACTCGGGGGAATCATCAAAACCGAATATCTTGATATCACGTGGACATTCTATTCCCATTCTCTTGAGGCCGTATATCAGATCGAGAGCTACAAAATCGTTGGCACAAATAAAGAGTTCGGGCATTTCTTGAATCTTCGTAAGAGCTTCGAATAAGTATTCTCTATATTCTAATCCGTGAGGATGAACCTCTGTAAGACAATATTTTTCGTCAAAGTTCAGATTATTGATATACATTGCCTCCCTAAAGGCTATGAATCGCTCGTAGAAAGAACGGCAATGTGTGACCTGGCCTACAAATCCTATCTTGGTAATTCCCTTTTTGCTCATGTCATTAACGACTGTATATATATTGGAAAAATTATCCATGAGCAGAACATCTGCGTTTAATGGTCTCCAGTAGCTTGCAACGGGAGCATCTATCATGAGAACAGGTAATCCCAGGCTGCACAACATTTCACAATATGAGTGATCAAACATTTCGATGCATACAATAGCCTTGGTGTTATCCGGTCTGTATGAGAGAGGAAGAGTTCTTGACTCTATATTCTGATGATCAACCCGGTGCATTGTCAGGCTATAGCCAAGCAGAGAAATTTCATATTGAAATTTATCAAGCATGGTAGAAGCAAAGTGAGAATTATTAAGGAAATTGCCTGAAAAGAGAGCAATCTCTCCTGAAGCCTTGGGTTGGGAACTGAAAGGATTTGTAATGTCTGAAATGGAATTGGCATAAGAAAATTGCTTGTATCCCATTTCGATAGCCTTCTCTAAAACCTTCTGTCTGGTAGCTTCAGCTAAAACTCCGGTGTTATTTATAGCCTTGGATACGGTATTTCTGGATACTCCAAGAGCATCTGCTATATCCTGTAAGGTGACTTTTGCTGGCATAGTGTAGTCTCCACTTTCTAAATAAAAGATGAATGTGTCAAAAGATGGGGGTGCCCCAGATAGTAGGTATTTATGACTTTTTGACACCTATATCATTATAAAATGTAAAAATCAAAGTGTCAAATGTAAATATCTATTGTGCAAATGTAAAATAATTATGTTGACAGCTGTAAATATAGGTGCTATATTTTACATATGCAAATGAGAATTATGCAAATGTAAAACTTGGGAGGGGTTACATGAACACAAAGGTAAAAGATAATTCGATGCATAACACTCTGGTATATGTTAAACAGCATTGGCAACTATATGTGTTCTTCCTGGGACCGGCACTGTTACTGACAATAGTGTTCAGGTACATTCCGATGGGAGGCATTCTGATTGCTTTTCAGAAATACAACCCATTTAAAGGAATATTGGGGAGTGAATGGGTAGGACTTAAGTATTTCGAACAGTTCTTATCATCCCCCGATTTTATGCAATATCTTGCAAATACACTTAAACTGAGTATTTTTGGTCTGTTATGGGGATTTCCAATGCCGATAATACTGGCGCTTCTACTTAACAGGATTGCTAGTAGCAAGATCAAACAGAAGATACAGCTTGTTCTGTATATGCCTAACTTCATATCTGTCATAGTCCTCTGTGGTATGGTCAGGATTCTTTTATCGGTTACAGGACCATTCAATATGCTTTTGGGAACGAACATCAACTTTTTGACAATCCCTGCAGCATTCAGACCAATCTACATCATAAGTGGTATCTGGCAGGGCGCCGGCTGGGCATCGATCATGTACACAGCAGCTCTTTCAAATGCCAGCAAGGAACTCAAAGAGGCAGCACAGATTGATGGAGCCAATATCTGGCAACAGATCAAGGCAGTAGAGTGGCCGGCTATCAAGGATATGGTAGTTATCCAATTCATTCTTCAGGCAGGAAACATTATGAGTATCGGCTTTGAAAAGGCCTATGCACTTCAGTCAGATATGAACCTTGCTTCATCTGAGATCATAGCTACTTATGTTTATAAAAAAGGTCTTTTAAATGGTGATTACAGTTATTCAACAGCGGTTGGATTATTTAATACGATCGTAAATGTAATTCTTCTCATAGTGGTTAATAAGGTTGTTGAGAAGCTTAACGACGGTCAGGGACTATAAGGGGGAGCGAAATGCAACAGACAGTAAATATTAAAAAAAGCGAATTTGCCAGAGCTTCCATTGGAGATAAAACATTTCTTTTGGTTGGTTATATTCTCCTTGCAGCCTTTGTAATGGCTATCATAGGCCCTGTAGTTTATATTATTGTAGCTTCCTTCATGGATCCTATAACACTTCAGAACAAGGGAATAGTATTTGATTTCAGCAAATGGACTCTTACAGCTTATGAGAGAGTTATGACCAATTCTCAGATATGGATTGGATTTAGAAATGCAATTATATATTCCGTATTATTTGCGGTTATTTCTGTATTTATAACACTTTTGTGTGCGTATCCAATGTCAAGAGATGATTTTAAAGGCAAAAAGTTTTTTAACGCAATCTTTATTATCACAATGTTCTTTGGCGGAGGACTGATTCCTACATACCTTCTTATCAGTAACATTGGACTTCTTGATACCATGTGGGCTGTAATTCTTCCGGGATCATTTAGCGTATGGAACATGATCATCGCAAGAACTTACTACAAAGGTATTCCAAGCGAACTTAGAGAAGCTGCTGATGTGGACGGAGCTAATGAATTGGTGTTCTTTTTCAGAATACTTCTTCCTGTTTGCACACCACTTATAGCAGTGCTGATATTGTGGCAGTTTGTAGGAATGTGGAACAGCTACTTTGATGCAATGATCTATCTGAATTCAGCAGATAAGCAGCCTCTTCAGCTGGTGCTTAGGGCTATCCTTATCCAGAATGAACCAGATCCGGGAATGATAGCAGATATGCAGAGTACAGCTCAGAGAGCACAGCTTGCAGAACTTCTTAAATATGCAACCATCATTATTTCAAGCTTACCGCTTATAGTAATGTATCCATTCTTCCAGAAGTATTTTGATTCAGGAATCATGGTTGGTTCAGTTAAGGGCTGAGAAGAGTTAGCGAGGTATTATCGAGCTTACTCTGAACGTCTTCCATCGAGCGCAGCGAGAGTGGAAGGTTCCTTGTTTAAAGCAGTTTAAAACAATCAGAACTTCCCCTGGCAACAGGAGATAATAAAGAATTTTTATAAGGAGAGGGAAAATGAAAAAGAAGACAACAAAGTTATTTTCAGCAGCACTTGTTCTTGCAATGTCAGCCAGTGTTCTGACAGGTTGCGGAAAAGGTGCTTCAGACAGTGGGGCAGCATCAGTTTCAGCGGATGATATCAGCTTTCCGATGGAAAACAAGGTTACTATCACAGGTACGATCAGCTATCCGTCAGGAACTGAGTCAGAACCTAACAACAGAACAATCTTCAAGAGACTTGAGGAAGAGACAAACGTACATGTTGACTGGACAGCTATATCAAATGATCAGTGGGGCGACAAGATCAAGCTCAACATGGCTAACAAGAACACACTTACAGATTTTGTATTTAATGCAAGCTTTAGTAACTCAGACCTCATCAGATATGCTGATCAGGGAGTTATCCTTCCTGTAGAAGAGTACATTGACAACAACATGCCTAACCTTAAGGCAGTATTTGATAAGTATCCTGAGTACCGCACAATGTGTGAGGACTCCGAGGGACACATCTGGGCACTTCCATGGATTGAGCAGCTTGGTTCTAACAAGACCGCTATCCAGACAGTAGGTAATAACTTCACTTACATCAACAAGAAATGGCTTGATTTCCTCGGACTTCAGACACCTACAACAGTTGATGAATTCGAAGAAGTACTTAAGGCATTCAAGGAGCATGCTTCAGAGCTTCAGGCTGAGTTTGGTATTGAGGGTGACATCATTCCTATGTCATGCATCATGAACGATCAGGATCCAAGCCTTCTTATTAACGGCTTTGGCGAAGGTTACGGTGACAATGATATCGGACAGCACATTGCAGTTACAGATGACAAGAAGGTTATCTGCACAGCAACACAGGAAGGTTTCAAGTCAGGTATGCAGTGGCTTCATCAGCTCTATGAAGAGGGACTTATCGATCCTGAGTGCTTCACACAGGACTGGTCAACTTATGTAGCTAAGGGTAAGTCACATAGATATGGTGTTTGCTTTACATGGGACGTTGCTAACATTGATAACCTTGAAGATTTCGTTCCACTTGCAGCTCTTAAGGCTGATGTTAAGAATGTAACTCCTATGAACAGCTCTTTCACATCAGGTTTTGATCGTGGCAGATGCGTTGTAACTTCTAAGTGTGAGAACCCTGCATTCGTATGTGCTTGGCTTGATAAGATGTATGATCCATTCCAGTCACCACAGAACAACTGGGGAACATATGGCGAGGATGATGAGTTTGATATCTTCGAGCTTTCAACAAATGCAAACGGCGACAAGATGCTCAAGCATGCACCTCTTGGCGATGCTTCTCCTGTAGAAGTTCGTGAGGCTGAGTGTGTTGGTGGTCCTCTTGCAATCCTTGATGAGTACTACGGCGTATATGTTACATGCCCTGATGACGCTCAGTACCGTCTTGACTGGATCAAGGAGTACTACACAGACGATATGAACTGCAAGTATGTATATCCTAACGTATTTATGACAGCTGATGATACAGAGGCTCTTACAACTATCCAGACAGATCTTATCAGCTATATCAACTCCAGCAGAAGTAACTTCGTTATGAACGGTCTTACAGATGCTGAGTGGGATGAGTACCTCAAGCAGGTTAATGCATATGGTCTTGATGAGTATCTCTCTATCTACCAGAAATATCTTGATGAGTTCTATAAGTAATTCATATAACCGGAAAGGCAGGGAGGAGATTTTCTCCTCCCTTTTTTAAAAAATGAAAAGAAAAGTTGCCATAATTGCAGCACTTCTTGCATGTATGCTCACAGGATGTGCTGATAGCCAAAATGCAGATACTCTTTTTCCAAGGGCTGAGGACAGCTATGTTGGAGATGTAATGGCTCTTTCAGAAGAAAATGGAGTATATCTGAATTATCTATATGAAACAGATCATAACGGTGTGGGCTATCATCCCATTCACCGTTTTTATACCAAGGATTTTTTAAGCTTTGAGGATAAAGGAGAAGTTCTTCCTTTTGCAGAGGATTCAGAAATACAGGATCTTGCAGTAGGAACCGGTTCTTTTATCAGGGATGAACAGGGAAACTATCACTGTTTCTACACAGGTCATAATGATTACTACGACACTTATGGACTAGATAAAGAATGTGTGTTACATGCTACAAGTAAAGATAACAAAAGCTTTACCAAAGACTATGACAATATTATTCATGCACCAAAAGGGTATAGTACAAACGATTTTCGTGATCCGCAGGTTTACAGAACCGATGATGGCTATCTGATGCTTGTGGGAGCAAGAAAAGAAAACGAGAGCGCTATAGTATATTACGAGTCACAGGATTTAGAGAACTGGACTTTTAAGGGAGATTTCTATACCAGTCGGGATCTGTATTTTATGGAATGCCCGGATGTTTTCCAAAT
Organism: Butyrivibrio sp. YAB3001; assembly: GCF_900112195.1. GTDB lineage: Bacteria > Bacillota > Clostridia > Lachnospirales > Lachnospiraceae > Butyrivibrio. The sequence goes on along the minus strand of NZ_FOKR01000004.1, from coordinate 239,012 downwards.
GGGAAATAAGTATTATCTGGTATTTAGTTGGAACAACGTGGTCTATTACAGAGTTTCGGATAATTTCTTTGGACCATGGGAAAAAGAGGAGATTGATACTTTCGATGGGGATGGCTTCTATGCAGCCAAAACTTGTGAATACAAGGGTAAAAGGTATCTTATAGGCTTTCTGGACCGCAAAAAAAGAGAAAAAGACAGCCTGAAGTATACATGGGCAGGAAGTGTCCTGGTATATGAACTTAGACAATTATCAGACGGCAGACTTGGGGTATGCATGCCTGATCAATATAATGAATATTTCAAAAAAGAACTGTTAAATGCCACTTCTGTAAATAATGCGCTGGATCTAGGGAAGGTGCCGGAAACTTGTCACCTCTCTTTTGACCTTGATATGGAAGAAGCCGGCAGAATGGACCTGGTGTTTAGTAATCCTGAGAGCGGAGAAGAATACAAGCTTAGCATCGACAATCAGGATGATAATATATCTTTTAATGCTTTTCCTAACAATCAGCCGATCAGGCTGGAAAGCGGAACCAAATATCATATAGATGTTGTGGTTGAAAAAGATATTGTAGTTATTTATGCAGATGGAATAAAAGCTCTGTCAAACAGAATATATGCAGCTGTGGGAGCGGATTGGGAAATTGAGCTTATAGATGCTTTGGCAGAAAATGTAATGATTTACGGTAAGTGAGGATAGAAATGAGTGATAAGTTAAACAGAGCACGTGAATATGAAGAGAAAAAGGAAAAGATGATTGCCCCTGAAATGAGGCCGCTTTTTCATCTGACACCAAGATGTGGATGGATGAATGATCCTAACGGTTTTAGCCTTTATAAGGGTGAATACCATCTCTTTTACCAGTATTATCCATATGAGACAGTATGGGGACCTATGCACTGGGGACATGCGGTTAGTAAGGATCTGATCACATGGGAATATTATCCTGCTGCTATAGCTCCTGATATGGAATATGACAAGAACGGTTGCTTTTCAGGTAGTGCCATTGAAATGGAAGATGGCAGACAACTTCTGGTGTACACAGGAGTTCAGAAAATGGAAGATGAAGATGGCAACATCAGAGAGGTTCAGACCCAGTGTGTTGCTTTTGGTGACGGCAAGGATTATGAGAAGTATGCCAATAATCCTGTAATTGACAGCACTATGCTTCCTGAGGGCGCTGGCAAATATGACTTCAGAGACCCTAAGGTATGGCGTGAAAATGGCAAATATTACATAGTAGTTGGCAATAAAACTGAGGATATCGATGGACAGATATTACAGTTTGTAAGTGATGACGGTATCAACTGGTCCTATGATAAGACTGTTATCAAGAACAACCACAGATTCGGTGTAATGTGGGAGTGTCCTGATTACTTTAATCACGATGGCAAGCAGGTCCTTCTCACAAGCCCTCAGGATATGCTCCCTGAAGAGCTTGAGTTCCACAACGGAAACGGCACCTTGTGTGTGATTGGAAATATCGATGAAAATGGAGAGTTCTGCGAAGAAAACTGTCAGGCTGTTGACTATGGTATTGATTTTTATGCGCCACAGACAATCAAGACTCCTGATGGACGAAGAGTCATGATCGGCTGGATGCAGAACTGGGATACATGTGGAATCAGGCGCGATGACTTCCCATGGTTTGGCCAGATGAGTATTCCAAGGGAAATAACTATTAAGGATAACAGACTTATTCAGTGGCCTGCCAGAGAGATAGAGAATTATTACGGCAAAAGAATCAGCAGACAGAATGTACTTATTTCTGATAGTGCTTCACTTTCAAGTATTGAGGGCAGATGCGTAGATATGACAGTAAGAGTCAGATCTACACAGGCAGAACTTTCATATAAAAAATTTGAAATTCGTTTTGCTGATAATGGCAAGGCTTATTCAACGATTGAATATGACCCTGTTGATAATATTGTTAAGATAGACAGAAAGCATTCAGGAAGCAGAAGAGCCATTGTTCATCAGAGAAGATGTAAGGTTGCAGGAAATAAGGGTGAGATTTCACTTAGACTTGTTCTTGACAGATACAGCATGGAGCTCTTCATCAATAATGGACAGCAGGTAATGTCTATGGTAATCCTTACAGATGTCAGAGCTGAAGGTATCAGTTTTAAGGCAGTTGGAGAACTTCTTATGGATGTTACTATGTATGAGCTTGAGAGGAAATAACTTATGAAAAAAGATGTAGTTGCGCTGGGGGAGTTGCTTATTGATTTTACAGGAAGCGGAGACAGCAACCAGGGAAATCCTTTATTTGAGGCTAATCCAGGCGGAGCACCCTGTAATGTGCTGTCTATGCTTCAGAATTTAGGCAACAGCACAGCTTTTATCGGCAAGGTTGGAAACGACTTTTTCGGAAGAATGTTAAAAGAGAGAATTGAAAAGCAGGGTATAGACTCTACCGGACTTGTCTTTGACGAGGAGATAAATACTACCCTTGCATTTGTAAATAAGCTTCCAAATGGAGACAGAGATTTTTCTTTTTACAGAAAGCCCGGAGCAGACATGATGCTGACAGCAGAGGATGTTGAGAAGAATGCTGATCTTATCAGGAATGCAGATGTATTTCATCTTGGAACACTGTCAATGACAGACGAACCTGCAAAAGAGGCAACTGTCAGAGCTGTTACAATAGCTAAAGAGAGCGGAGCAGTCATATCTTTTGATCCAAATTACAGAGAACCTTTATGGAAGAACGTAGACGATGCCACAGATGCTATGAAATATGGCTTTGAAAACTGTGATATCCTGAAAATTTCAGATAATGAGATTGAGCTTTTTACAGGCTTTAAGGATATAGAGGCAGGAGCAAGGAAAATAAAGAGAGACTTTGGTATTCCAATCGTGTTTGCCACATTAGGACCTGAAGGAAGTATAGCTCTTTACAAAGATATGGTGATCAAAAAAGACGGGTACAGAAATCCTGCTACTATAGAGACTACAGGAGCAGGCGATACCTTCTGTGCCTGTGCCATAGATTACATTCATAGAAACGGAATTGATAATCTGACAAAAGACGGATTATTTGAATGCCTGTCGTTTGCAAACGCTGCGGCATCCATTATAACCACCAGAAAAGGTGCACTTTCTGTAATGCCAACCAAAGAAGAAATAACAGCTTTTCTAACAAACAAGAAATGATAAGAACAAAGAATATGCGAAAAGGGTCTGTCACACTAAATTAGTGCGACAGACCCTTTTGTATTTAAGGGGAGCAGCAGATGATCCTTTTTTGCTGAGAATTTTACCTAAGTTGGATATAATTGATATTGATGTGTTATCTTCATTGGAAAAGAGAATTTAAGAAAGATAGTGTTGGAACAGCTCCGTATTCATTCTTGGGAACAGCCAATTATCTTAGTCACATAGGCAGCAGGCCTATGAATATAGTAAAATGTAATAGTACTATCGTGGATAAAAGAAATTGTAAAGAAGAACAATGTTTATAAAAAGAAAACCTACGATAAGGAGGTGCTTTATGGCAGTTTACAGATGTATGGCTTGTGGGTATATTTTTGATGAAGAGAAAGAGGGCAAAAGTATTAGAGACATTGATCAGTGTCCGAGATGCAAACAGCCCGATGACAGATTTGTCCTGGTCGAAGAGACGGAGGATAAAAAAGTGTCACAAACGGAGGGATAAATGGACAATCGTATTGAATGGACCAGAAAGCATGACGAGGTGGTCCGTGCAGTAGAAGAGCTGGGATTTCCGGGTGCATTGGGAGACCAGATTGCAAGGCAGCTGGGAAGCCCGAAAGCTATGGAACGGATGCTTGCATATCTTTACAATGTCAAGCCGCGAAGCGCTGAACTTATTGTGGATGAAATGCTGGCAATCTGCAGTGACGTAGACAGGTGGAAAGATAAGAAGGCAGCAGAGGAAGCAAACGCCAGATATAATGAGATTTTATATTACGGAGTTGGGGGTGATGAAGAATGAGCTCGATTCTGATAAAGGACACAACAAAGGAAGAAAGAGAACGAATTGTTGCTGAATCAATCGGCAATATCAATGGTAGCTGCGATGGATGCAGCTTAGGATTGATTGAGATGTATCAACCGTATATTGATGGAATCAAGGAGATTCGTGAGATCAATATGGAGTTCAGGGCACATTATGAATCAGGTGTTGACGGACCTCAGAAGGCCGATTGCGGATATAAGATGGTTTAAGTTATTTTAAATGGGGGTAAAAGAGGAGATTATGAAAAAGAAAACTATTTTTATGCTACTAATGTTAAGCGCGACTATGCTTTTTGCTGCATGTGGGAAAGAGGATAGTCAAGAGACGGCTTCTTTATTTGAGTCGATGGAAAATGGTACTCAGCAGGAGGAAATTAAACAGGAGGAAGCTGAGCAGCCGGGAGAACAGGATCAGACTTCGGAAGAAAAAAATGAAGTAATCACAGAAGAGCAGGCTTATAATGCAGTAATTAACTATTGCAAAGCTAATAATCCTGACTTTGATGGAGAGATGAATTCTGAAGGATACACAGAGTATTGGGATGTTTCGACTAATGAAAACGGCGAAATTGTTGTACTGTATCGTTCATATACGGCAGCACAGATACGTTACTATGTGAATCCCACTACCGGTGAAACATATGTTACAGAGCTTGTTCCGGGCATAATCGATGATGAGCAAAAGACAGATGAGACTTTTAACATAAGAGATTATATGGGTGAGAATTAAGTAAAGGCTGGTCCAATATATAGCGCGGCGAGATAAAATGGGGATTATTTACAAGTGGGGGAAATGATTTTTCAAAAGACTATTAAAAATAAAAAATTAGAAACTCTTTTTATCAGTACAATGAATGTAACTCTTACAGAGTAATGTCTTTAAAGAGCCTATTGTTGAATTCATAGATAAGGTTGTATCATTTTTATTGCAGAAAACATTGATATAACATTTAGTGTTGGAATCATAATTAGAGGAGGCCTATATGGAAACTTGGTTTTATGTTGTTGAGAGCATCGACGGCGACTACGCAAACTTACGAAGAACGGATATTGATTCAGCTGACTTGAAACTTGTAGCGAGAGCCCTTTTGCCCGAAGGTATAGCGGAAGGAACAAAGCTTAAGTATGAATTGATGCAGTATTCGGTTATCGAGTAATAGTGATAAAATTGAAAGACAGGAAGAATGAAAAACTACAGTGTTATTTTATTTGATCTTGATGGAACTTTGACGGATTCCGGGCCGGGAATAATGAAGGGCTTTGAATATGCCATTCAAAAAATGGGCGATGTTGTAACTGACAGGGCACAGCTTCGCAGATTTATCGGGCCTGCGCTTGAAGATTCTTTTGGAAGGGTACTTGGTTATTCACCTGAGGATACAAAGAAAGCAATAGTGTTTTATAGAGAATACTATTTTGATCAGGGCGGAGTGTTTGAAAACGATGTTTATCCCGGTATCGAGGAGCTTTTAACTGCTCTTAAGAAGGCTGGAAAAAAGCTTGCGGTTGCAACGTCAAAGAACGAGCGTGGTACAAGGCTTGTCTTGGAGCATTTTGGATTAGATAAGTATTTTGATGTGATAGCAACTTCAAATGATACAGACAGGCGGACAAAGGCAAATGTAATCAGATATGCGCTTAGTCAATGTGATACCTCTAAAGATAATGCAATAATGGTAGGTGACAGGCATTATGATATAGGCGCAGCGAACGAAATCGAAATGGATTCGATAGGGGTTATCTGGGGATATGGCGACAGGGCTGAACTTGAGGCAGCAGGAGCCTCTTTTATTGTACAGAGACCGGAAGAAGTATTTGATTTAGTAATGGGAGACAGCATGGCTGAGAATAAAGAGAGTGATTATCCTTTGAGCAGGATGAGAAATCCTTTCATGGAGTATAATGGTATAGAAATTTGCGAGGTATCTCCGGAGCACAGTGTACTAAAGGCAACACTTACTGAGAATTCACGAAATCCATATGGAATGGTTCATGGTGGAATGCTGTATACCATGATGGACTGTGTTGCCGGGATTACAGCAAGAGCTGATAATCATAATTATGTAACTCAGAGCGTTTATGTGAATTATCTAAGTAATATTAAGGATGGGGATGAAATCTATGCCGAGGGAACTGTGACAAAGCGCGGCAATACAATCACTATAGTGCATGCCATTGTCAGGACTGCTGACGGGAAGCAGTTGGCAGACGGAACCATAGATATGTTCAGACTTCCGGGGTGAGAAATATTAAATGTTCTTTCCGAGCTTGTTATAGGTTATAATTGATATAATTCAGGATGGTGCTGATATTAGGTCGGCACCGTCTTTTGTATAGAATGGAGGACGCATGGAAACTATAACATTAACAATTAAAAAGCAGAAAAATATAGCCCTTATTGCACATGACGGCAAGAAGGCAGAACTTATCAAATGGTGCAAGGATAATTCGGAAACACTGAAGAACCATAATCTATGTGGAACTGGAACCACAGCAAGGATGATAACTGATGCGACAGGCCTTCAGGTAAGAGGCTATAACTCCGGCCCTTTAGGTGGAGACCAGCAGATAGGGGCAAAGATTGTTGAGGGTAAGGTTGATTTTGTTATATTCTTTTCTGATCCACTCACAGCTGCGCCCCATGACCCGGATGTAAAGGCACTTATGAGAATAGCGCAGGTTTACGACATACCGTTTGCGAATAATAAGGCAACAGCGGATTTCCTGATCCATTCATCGTACATGGACGAGGAATACGACCATGATGTAATAAACTTCAAGAAGAATATCGAGCATCGCGCTGAGACATTGTTATAAAAATGATGTTATGTGCAAAAGCCTGTACTGAAGACAAGTTTGTATTATAAAAAATAATGGCTAATGTACCTGAAAAAACATAAGGAAAATAAGTAATGGCAAATATATGGGAAATACTACACCAACCGGATACTGTTGTGTTTTTTGATATAGACGGAACACTGACAAGTTACAATTATGGAGAGCATCATGCTCATCATGAGCTTGACGGAACACCGGAGTTTAGAAATGTGAATATCTATGCGGACTGCAAGAGACTAAAGCCTCTATATGACTATATCGTAAGTCACGATGTCAGCAGGCTCTTTTGTATTTCAAGAGAACCTCACGGACATGAGGCCTGGAAGTCTGAGATGATTGAAAGACTGTATGGTATTCCTGCGTCACATTGTTTTTATACCCTGGAAGCAAAAGAGAAGCCGGGAATTGTCAAGGAGAAGGTAAAAGAGATGTTTCCGGATATTTCACCGGAATCAGTGGTTCTTATGGATGATAATGATGATACTCTGGGGATGTACATGACTCAGACGCCATTTTGTACAGCGCATCCAATGATTTTTATGGAACATATCTGACGAGAGGAAAAAGAATGAATATCCAGATTTTTGGAACAAAGAAGTGCAATGATACTAAGAAAGCGGAACGTTTCTTTAAGGAGCGCAACATCAAATTTCAGTTCATTGATCTGAAAGAGAAGAGCATGAGCAAGGGAGAATTTACATCTGTTGCAAATGCTGTTGGTGGCGTCATGAACATGGTCGATACGAATGCAAAAGATAAAGACACTGTGGCACTGATTCAGTATATAGCTGATGAAGATAAGCTTGATAAGCTTTTGGAGAATCAGCAGATAATCAAAACTCCTGTAGTCAGAAACGGCAGACAGGCAACTTTGGGCTATCAGCCTGATGTTTGGAAGAAGTGGGAATAAAATGAAAATAGATGAAATCATAGAAGTAGTAAAAGAAGCAGGAAATATACTTTTAACTGCAAAGAGACCGAAGATCATGGAGAAATCCGGTCACGCAAATTTTGTAACTGAGACAGATGAGAAGGTTCAGAGATTCCTTGTGGAAAAACTTAAAGTTGTTTTGCCTGAGGCTGAATTTCTTGGAGAAGAAGATGGGCAGGATGTTTTTTCTGCTAAAATGGCCAGTGGTTACTGCTTTGTAATAGACCCTATTGATGGGACATCAAATTTTATATATGAGTATAGGCCCTCAGTTGTATCTGTAGGTCTTCTTAAGGACGGACAGCCGTATATGGCAGTTGTTTATAATCCTTATGATGATATGATGTTCTCTGCGGCAGCAGGTCAGGGGGCATATATGAACGGTGAAAAGATAATGTCATCAGAAGCGCCGCTTTCTGAACAGCTGGCATGCTTTGGAACTGCTCCATATTACGAGGAATACAGAGACAGGTCTTTTGACATAGCCAAAAAGCTTTTGCCTAAGTGTGTTGACCTTCGAAGATCAGGAACAGCTGCCTGGGATATGTGCTGCGTTGCCCTTGGAAAGTGTGGATTGTATTTTGAACTGAAAATCCAGATATGGGACTATGCGGCAGCAGCTCTTATAGCTAAGGAAGCAGGTTGCAGCGTAACTGACATTGAAGGAAATCCTCTTTCATATACCGGAGCTTCATCAGCTCTCTGTATGAGCCGAGGCGTGAAAGAGATACCGGATTGCTTTAATCTGTAAAGAAAAGCATCAGTGAAAATGTTATAGAGTTAAAAATTGTCTTTTGATTATCAAGTCTCTGGCTATTGCTGTTCCAGGTGGAATGGACTATGTGGCAACATATACCATATAAAAAGTATTGAGATGGAGCCATTTAACAGTATCAAAAGTAACTGTTAAATGGCTTTTTCTGATATAGTAGATATAAGTTTTTTGGTGAGACAGGAGAGAATAATGATGAAAGAAGCATATTTTGCAGGTGGATGTTTTTGGTGTGTGACGCCGATATACAAGATGTACGGAGTAGATAAGGTTATCTGTGGTTATGCGGGAGGAGATGAAGAAAATCCGACGTATGAGCAGGTTAAACATCAGGAAACAGGGCATAGGGAGACTATAAAGCTTGTCTATGATCCTGAGAAGGTTTCTTATGATAAACTACTTGATATTTATTTTGCCAACGTGGATCCTTTTGACGCAGAAGGACAGTTTATTGACAAGGGCTTTTCATATACTCTTGCGATTTTTTATAACAATGTCGAAGAAAAAGAAATCGCTGAAGGAAAGCTGGCAGAAATTGAGAAAAATGCAGGAAAAGAGACGCAGGTAGCTCTTTTACCATTTAAGAATTTCTACGAAGCTGAAGAATATCATCAGGATTATTATCTTAAGAACCCGGAGGCCTTTGAAAAGGAACTTATTGAATCGGGGAGGAAGCTTCTATGATCTTGAAAAGAATCACTTACTGCTTAAATTATGATTTAAAGTCTTTCTCTGAAAAGAAAGTGCATTTTTAGGGCAGACTTTAGTGCATTCACCACATCTTATGCACTCGGCGCTATTGGGCTTTTGAACGGGATCAACATTCATCTTGCAGGTCTTTGCGCAGGCACCGCAGTTGACGCAGGCATCTTTATCACATGAGAGCTTTAACAGGCTCACCTTTTGGAATAATGCGTAGAATGCGCCCAAAGGACAGATGTACTTGCAAAATGGTCTGTAAATAAACATGGATGCCAGTACGCACAGTATCAGGATTGCGAACTTCCATCTGAAAAGTGCGCCGACTGCAGAGCGCATGCTGCTTCTGAGAAGAACAAGTGGAATGCCTCCTTCCAAAGTTCCCACAGGGCAAATGTATTTACAAAAGAAAGGATCACCTGAACCTACCTTTGATCTGTAAAAGAATGGAAGGGCAAAGACCATTACTAATAGAATGGCATATTTAAAATAGCGCATGATCTTGTCGAGCTTTTTGGGAACGGTTAGCTTGGGTACAGGAATTTTGTACAGTAGCTCTTCAATAAGACCAAATAAACAGAGCCATCCGCAGATAAACCTTCCAACTAAAAGACCGATCGCAGCCAGATATCCGACCACATAGAAGGCAAATTTTCGTCTTCTTGCGTCAAAAATTGACTGCATTGCTCCTATTGGGCAAGCGCCCAACGCCCCGGGACATGAATAACAATTCATACCCGGGACGCAAAAGTTTTTGAGAGGGCCTTTATAAATAGATGCTGTCAAAAAGCCCTTTAAATATCCATTTGAAATAATTCCCCACGCGGCCTGAACACCTTTTCTTATAAGGCCGTGTTTTTTTAATCTGTTATTACCCAATTCCAATACACTCCATACATATATTAGTTGCTTTTATATATACAGTTTTTATTTCGCCTCTGTAAGCGCCAAACAAGCATGAAACGATGGCGGCTATAAGCAAAATATAAGTTATCCAGACGGGCACGGATTTTTCTTTTGTCATCTGATAAACCTCTTAATTAACGCTTGAAAGTGATTCGGGAATGTTGATCATTATTCCTGCATTGTGAAGGTCCAAAACTCCGTTCTCAGCTTTTACATAGAATTCACCTAAGTTTTCTTCTCCGCTTGTCTGTGCAGAATCTGTCTGTGTTGTAGCAGTTTCCTCCTGTGTCTGTGCGTCAGAAGTGCTCTCTACAGCTTCTGCTTTACTGTTTTCTTCTGAAGCAGCTTCCTGTCCGCATCCTGTAAGGGCGCCAACGAAAAGAACTGCCGCTACAGTCATTGTTAATAATTTTTTCATCTGTTAATCTCCTCATTAAAAATTTCTTTCATTATTCTATCATTGAAGGGGCAAAATTCATATATACAAAAAGGAATAGCTGCTGATAAATACTGATTATAGCTGGTTGTTTAATGATGTAATAAATGGAAAAAAGACAGATTTTCTTACTAAGCTTCCTATGATAAAATTTATCCATCTGTTAAGATATTAGAAAAAGAACTGGATTTTTAAGAAAAACATATGGAAAACAAGAGATATAGATTACATTTTTACGGAATAGTACAAGGCGTGGGATTTAGATATACTGCATCCCACGCCGCAAATATGTGCAGACTGACAGGGTTTGTGCGAAATGAGTATGATGGCTCGGTCCTTTGCGAAGTGCAGGGCGCTGAAGGGGATATAGAGCGCTTTGTTCAGATTGTCAGAAGCGGGAGATTCATTGACATTACAAATATTGAAAAAACATTGCTTCCGTTGGATGACGATGAACGGGGATTTGAAGTAAGATATTAGAGAAAAAAGTGAAATGATTTGAAAAAAAGACGTGGGGAGCAGGCGTGAGTTATATTGAAGTTAACAATCTTAAGAAGGATTTTATAGTAAAAAAGAAACGTGAAAAAGGAAGGCTTTTGAGAGAAAAAGAAACAGTGCATGCTCTTAAAGGCGTTTCTTTTTCTGTGGATAAGGGAGAACTTGTAGGATACATAGGGCCTAACGGCGCAGGAAAGTCAACCACGGTCAAGGTGCTTTCCGGAATTCTTACGCCGGATGGGGGAGAAGTAAATGTTGGTGGCATTGTTCCCTGGAATGAGAGAAAAAAGCATGTCAAGAATATTGGAGTAGTATTTGGTCAGCGAAGCCAGTTATGGTGGGATGTTCCGATCATTGACAGCTACTCTCTTCTTAAAGATATCTACCGGATCCCTCAGGGTGATTATGAGTCAAGGTTAAAAGAACTTACAAATGCGCTTCAGCTGGACTCAATTATGAGAACGCCCTTAAGGCTTCTTAGTCTTGGACAAAGAATGAGAGCAGAGCTTTGCGGGTCACTTCTTCACAGACCTGAGCTTTTATTCCTTGATGAGCCGACGATTGGACTTGATGCAGTAAGTAAGCTATCGCTTAGAGATTTTTTGAAATGGGAAAATAGGGAGTATGGCACTACTATAATGCTGACTACCCACGATATGGAAGATATAGCTGCGCTTTGTTCCAGAGTAATGGTGCTTGGGCACGGTCAGAAGCTCTTTGACGGAAGGCTTGGAGATCTTCTTGAAAAATATGATACTGTACGAAACGTAAGCGTTAGATATGACGGAGACGCAAATGGGTTAAGGCTTCCCGAAGGCGTGAAATACAAGCAGACGGAAGAAGGGCTTGAACTTAGCTATGACCCGTCAAGGCTGCCAACGTCACAGCTTCTTGGAATATTGCAGGAAGCGGGGAATATCAGGGAGCTTACTTTGCAGCCTGAGAACACTGATCACTTGATAGCTGCAATGTATAAAGAACTTGATCTGTAAGAAATTTAACATTCGAGGTAGAGTATGTCTTATTTTACTGTGTTTAAAATGCGTCTTCGTATGGAGCTTCAATATCGTGGGGCCATGATCGGCGGTATTTTGTGTCAGATGTTTTTCGGACTTATTCTTGTTGCGCTGTATAGAGCACTTTATGCCGGCAAACCCCAGTCCGTACCAATTGAAAATGTAGCTATTTATGTATGGCTGCAGCAGGCTTTTTTTAGGATGATGCTTGCTTCTGATTCAGAGCTTGTGGACAAGATAAGGTCAGGGGATATCTCCTACGACCTTTGTCGTCCGGTGAATATGTATGGGTTTTACTATGCAAGGATTATGGCTCAGAAGCTGATGGGAAGCCTTATGCGTGCTGTCCCGATGCTTGTTATGGCGTTTGTCCTTCCAAGGGGATGGGGAGTGAGTCTTCCTGAATCAGGACTTGGGCTTCTGGCTGCAGTGCCGGCTCTTTTTCTTGGGCTTTTATGTGTGTGCGCTCTTGAAAACATTACTGTTGCTTTCACGATGATAACTCTTGATCCAAGAGGAATGCAGGGACTGCTCAATCTTTTGATGCTGACGCTTTCCGGGAATCTTTTACCCCTTACTCTTTTCCCTGAGAGTTGGCAGAAGATTATTACTTTTTTCCCTTATGCGCAGCTTCTTGATGCTCCGATAAGGCTTTATACGGGAGAGTATGCACCGGGAGATGCTTTTAGGGTATATGTGCTGCAGTCATTCTGGGTTGTGGTGCTCATAGGGCTTGGTGTTTCAATGTGGAATGCAAACAGAAAACGAATGATAGTACAGGGCGGTTGAGGAATATATATGAATACACTGCGACTTTATTTTAAATCTATAGGAATGCTTCTTAAGAGCCATCTGCAATATCCCAGTTCCTTCATCATGCAGACACTCGCTCAGCTTGTGATGGAGGGCAGCGAGATGATGGTGGTTATCCTTATCGTTGACAGATTTGAGAGGTTGAAGGGCTGGAGCGGAGGAAATCTCTATTTCTTTTTCGGGGTGATGTCAGTTTCCTTTTATCTGACAGAACTCTTTGGGAGAGGGATAACGGGAGATTTTCCGATGATGGTAAGGACAGGGCGTCTTGATACATTCCTTGTAAGACCGCGAGGCGTGCTGACGCAGGTTCTCTGCGCAGGAACAGACCCAAGGCGTATCACCTGTATCGCTGTGGGTATTGTCTCTCTTATTATAGGAAGCGGAATTTCAGGGATTTCCTGGAGCTTTGCCAAAGTGTTGGTGCTTGCAGAATCCATATCCATGAGTTGTCTTCTTATATTGGGACTTTTTATGATAGAGGCAATCTTTAGCATATTCAGTGTAAAATCAGTTGAGCTTGTAAATGCCATTACTTACGGCGGACGAAGTGCGTGCCAGTATCCGATTGATATTTATCCGCTGCCACTTAGGGCACTTTTTACTGTGATAGCTCCGTTTGCGCTTACAATGCATGTCCCGGCAGCTTGGATAATGGATAAGCCGCTTTACGGATGGCCGGCATGGACAGCGTTTGTTACGCCACTTTCAGGAGCAGTGGTCTTTGTTGTGATGTCTGTTTTCTTCCATCTGGCAATGAGGCATTATAGGTCAACAGGAAGCTGATATAAAATTTTTTTGAAGAATTTGCAAAAAATGATTGATTATTATTGAAACATGTAGTACTATAGTCAAGCAATATTTGTTTTGGGCTATCGCCAAGCGGTAAGGCAACGGACTCTGACTCCGTCATTACGTAGGTTCGAATCCTACTAGCCCAGTTATTTCCCTCGGAGAGTTTCTTCGGGGGATTTTTGTTAATTTACAATAGCCTGTCCGAGTGGACAGGCTATTGTAAATTAATCCCTTGGCTTATGTTCTGAGATAATATTATCAGTTGTTTTATCATAAAAGTGTCACACTATTGTTTTTTATTTTGAGAAGTTTTTTATGTATAAGTGGGAAGTGAGCTTCCCACTTCCCACTTTGTGTTATACTATATGTATGGAGGTGTGAGGAAAAATGACGTCAAAGGAAGCAGCTGAAAAGTGGAATATTTCAAAAAGACATGTTAATTCTCTATGTTCGCAGGGGAAGATACCCGGTGCAAAAATTGTTAATAGAAGATGGGTAATACCTGATGATTATGTATATAAGAAAGAAGTATTACAGATGACAGAGGCAGCAATCAACTATCCTAGGAAATATGTGAATATAGGAAATGATGGCTTTAGAACTATTAGAAATAGTGAATATATAGATAAGTCAGGACTGATTTCCTTTATGAATTCATGCCTTTCAACACCACAAAAGCTGATTTGCGTCAGTCGTCCCAGGCGTTTTGGGAAGTCTTTTGGCGCAAAAATGTTATGCGCATACTATTGCAAGGATTGTGATTCCCATGAACTTTTTGATGATCTCAAAATAGCAAAAGATAAAACTTTCAAATCACATCTCAACAATCATGATGTTGTATATCTTGATATGACATTTTTCATTTCTACTTTAAAAGAAAACGAGGATCTGATTAATAAAATAGAAATGGCTGTGATAGAGGATCTGGCAAATGTTTTTCCGGATGTTGCAGGTGATAACAGCCTTATTGACGCTTTTTGTAAGTATGTATCGTTTACTGGTCAGAAGATTATCCTTATTATAGATGAATGGGATGCCCCTTTCAGGGAATTTAAAGGAAATTCACAGGTTTTGGAAAAATATATAAACTTGCTGAGGTCGCTTTTTAAGAGCAATTTTACAGACAGACTATTTGACGGCGTCTATATGACGGGCATTCTTCCAATAAAAAAATATGGCCATGAATCTGCCATGAGTGATTTTTATGAATATAGTATGGTAGAACCAAGACCACTGCAAGAATACATTGGCTTTACGGAAAATGAAGTTGTTGAGTTGTGTAAAAAACATTCTATTGATTTTGAAGAGTTGAAAGCTTGGTACGATGGTTATCATGTAGGGGAAGAACATATTTTTAACCCTAAATCTGTAATGGAATCAATCATTAGACAAAAGCTAAGTAATTATTGGGTTAAGACAGAGACCTACGAATCTTTGCGTGACTACATTGACATGAATTTTGATGGGCTGAAGGATTCTGTCATAGACATGATTGGCGGCGCAAGTATCAAAGTAGATACTAATTCTTTTCAGAATGATCTGACGTCTATGGAAAGCTGTGATGATGTTTTAACACTTCTGATACACCTTGGGTATCTTGCATATGATGAGAGTGAAGAAACTGTATCAATACCTAATGATGAGATAAAAAGTGAGTTTGTGAGGGCTGTGAAAAAATGGAAATAAAGGGTTTTACATATGGATACGATGGAAGAGACGGAGTATATCGTTCAGATGAAGGTATGCTTTCACAGAAGCGTCTTTTTGAGAATGGGGTTAATTGGATTTGTCTGAGTTTTACAGTTGAGCAGGACAGTGTCTTTAGCAGGGATATACGTTTCAGGTTCGGGCAGGATGTGAACGACCGTGACCTTATGGCGGTTATTGATAATGCTCATAAGAATAATGTTAAGGTATGTTTGAAGCCAATTCTAAACTTGGGAGATGGAATATGGCGCGCAAGGATAACATTTCCGGATTCTGACCAATGGGGAAAGGACCAGTACTGGGATGACTGGTTTGCATCATATGAAAGTTTTATATGTTATTATGCAAAACTTGCGGAAGAAACAGGCTGTGAGATGTTCTGCGTAGGCTGTGAAATGGTGGGGACAGAACGCAAGGAGATGCATTGGCGTAAACTTATAGAGGATGTGCGAAAGGTCTATAAAGGAAAGATATCCTATAACACAAATCACGGCCATGAATATGAAGTGAAGTGGTTTGATGCAGTTGACCTTATAGGAACCAGTGCATACTTTCCGGTTGGAATTGATGGAAAAACTTCTGTTGATGATATGGCTGAGAAATGGAAAAGTATCCGGGATGAGATGAAGAAAGTACATGAAACATTTGGAAAGCCCGTTATTTTCATGGAGATAGGTTGCAGAAGCGCACATGGCTGCTCATCTATGCCATGGGATTTTGAACATACTGAGCTTTTGCATGATGAAGATGAGCAGGCGGCTTTCTATGAATCATGCTTAAAGACATTTTTTGATGAGGAATGGTTTGCCGGATGCTTCTGGTGGGACTGGAGCAGCACAATTTACGATACTGAGGAAGAGGCAGCTAAGGATAATGGCTTTAACATTCATTTGAAAAAGGCAGAGCAGGTCATTAGAAAATGGTATACAGAAAACTAGACTGACATAGCATTTTCAGAAAACACAGCAAAAAGTCGGAAAAATTAATACAATTACAATGAATAGATGGTATAATGGTAACTAGTGTACGCATTTTAGTTGTTTATGAGTCTGAGAAAAAAATGTATACCGTAGCTTATGGTGATGGAGCTGTAGAAGTTCTTCAAGAGGCCATTGGTGGATATGATGGGACTAAATATTTCATACATGAAAAGCCTCAGTCAAGAAAGTTATGGTTCCTGCAATCGATAAAGTTTTGGAAAGGAAAATAAGTTTTAGGAAAAGTGCAAGATCCTGTCCCAACGGACGGGCTTTTCGATATAATATAGGAGTGCAGTGTATAGTAGAGCTTATTGGGGCGTACTATTTTACAAGGTGTGAAGAGGCATGATGACTTATTAAGGAAGAGGCAGTTTTGAGGCTGAGAAATGCTTAAAACTGCTTTTTATTCTGCTTGAAATAAGGTATTGAATGCATTAGCTACTGCTGATATATTAAAAAATTAAAGAGAAATAATGCCTGACTAAGAGTGCACAGAAAATCGGGAACATAATTTCAAGACTGATATACTGATGATATAGCAAGAGAAAAGGAGCAAATAAGATGCAGGGCTGGATAGAGGGATTTCAGGAATCCATCGATTATATTGAGAAGAATTTGATGGATGAACTTGGTATCGAAGAGATAGCTGAAAAGGCAGCTTTATCATCATTCTATTACCAGCGTATCTTTGGGGTACTGTGTGGTGTGACAGTTAGTGAATACATTCGTGCGCGCAGAATGACGCTAGCTGCTCAGGAACTTAGTAGGAAGGATATGAAGGTAATTGATATTGCCATAAAATATGGCTATGATTCACCAGATAGCTTTGCGAAGGCTTTTCAGAAGTTTCATGGCATTACTCCTTCACAGGCTAGAGAACCTGGAGCTGCGCTTCGTTCTTTTGCACCGTTACATATCAAAATTATTATGGAGGGTGGAACTATGTTAGATTATCAAATTGTTAAAAAGGCACCATTTACTATTGTTGGAGTAAAGAGACCATTTAATTCTGATACTAGTTATCAGGAAATTCCAAAGTTCTGGGATGAACTATTGGCAAAGGGAGAGAGTCGCCCTATCAAAGGTACATTTGGAATATGCCTTGATATGAAGGGGAAGGACTTTGATTACTGGATCGCAGATCTGTATTTCCCTTGGGAGGAAATCCCAAAGGACTGTGAAACAAGAGTAATCCCAGGTGGTTTCTGGGCACAGTTTCCTTGTAAGATGAGCACACTTCAGGAAACCAACACAAAGATTTGGTCAGAGTGGCTTCCGGCACTAAAGGGATACTCGTTGATGGGAGAATATGACATTGAGGTTTATCTTCCACCAGAAGAAGGCTCAGATGAAATGTCAGTGTATATTTGGGTTCCATTAAAAAAGAATGATTAAAAAATAGACTTAACATATTTCACTTAAGAGAATAGACTAATTCTTAGAAAGGACGCGCTGGATGAGTAATTTTGAGAAGGAAGTCAGGGAGAAATACGAAAAAATTACAAAGAGGCTTATAGCAAAGGGAATATCAATCACCACAATGGAGAGTTGTACATCCGGACAGGTGTCTTCACTGCTGACAGATACAGAAGGGTCTTCTGCCATAATAAAAGGAGCTTTTGTTACATATAGTAATGAAGCAAAAATTCGCCAAGGTGTGTCAGCAGAAACGATTGAAAAATATGGTGTATATTCAAAAGAAACTGCTTCAGAAATGGCGCAGGTATGCAGAGCTTTTTATAATGCGGATATAGGTATTGGGGTGACTGGTAGTTTCGGTAATCCGGATCCCAATAATAATGACAGTGTTCCGGGGGAAGTGTATTTTGCAGTTGCTGACAGAAATAAAACACAGAGTTATTACTGCGAGGTTCCGGACCAGCCATCCAGGCTTTATTATAAGCTATATATGGCAGACAAGATTGCAGACACGTTATTAAACACATTTTTATTATGAACACATAGTTGGGAAGCCTTCTGTTGAAGGTTTCCTATTTTTTTGAGTGTAGCATAAAGTGAGATACAAAAGGGGTAACATTGTTTTATCGAAATTTAGTATTTTAATGCACTTACAAATGATATAATGTTGGTAAGGACACTATCAGCCGTTTGTTGAGTTAATGAGGTTTTTATATGGGTAAGGATAAAGAAAAAGATCTCCTTATATCTGATTCTGGAGTTCAAACCTCGCGAAAGGGTTTATACTCTGCAATTTTTGTTGCCATTTGCCAAATTTTTAGTTTGATACTGGTTGTACTTGGGATACTTGCTTTTGTGTCCGGTAACTTTTGAAGTCGCCGCTTATTCCTATAGCAAACGGCATGTTCGATGTGACTTAAAACATATAACTATAGATATGGTTTCAGCAGGCTTGTAAATAGTAGGATGCGCATATGGAAAATAACACATTCAAGAAAAGAGTATATGAAGTAATAGAAGTATCAAGCATTGGAGATAAGTCCAGCAGAGCCTATGACTTGCTTATGACAACGGCAGTAATTGTGGGGCTGATCCCACTGACTCTAAAAAAAGATAATAGCTTTACTGTATGGATTGAAATTCTTACGACGTTTATTTTTTCAATAGATTATGTATCCAGAATCTGCACTGCAGATTATAAGATGGGGTATAAGAGTTTCAAAGCGTATATTGCTTACATTTTTACTCCATTGGCAATCTTTGACTTTCTTTCTCTGGTGCCTATAATATATCTCTTTTCACCTGTAAAATCAGCCATTGGATTGCTCAGGTTGTTCAGGGTGTTCAGAGTGCTGAAACTTATCAGGTATTCCAAGACTGCTGTGGTCATCGCAAATGTTCTTAGGAAGGTAAAAAAACAGCTTCTTGCGGTTTTGATACTTATTGTTATCTATATTTTCGTTTCCGCTATGTTGATTTTTCAGTTGGAACCTGATTTATTCAATAGCTTTTTTGACGCAATATACTGGGCGACTATCTCAATAACGACAATCGGCTATGGAGATATTTATCCTACGACTAATGTGGGACGCCTTATTACCATGGTTTCAGCGCTTATGGGCGTTGCAGTCATAGCACTTCCTTCAGGTATGATAACGGCGGCATATATAGGAGAAGTGAGCAGAAAGAAATCTAAATATGAATTATAATATTAAATTGCCTTCTTTTTAGAAGAAGTAGTTACTATTTCACGTTTCCATCCTTGAGTGCTGCATCTTGTGCAGATATAGTTTTTGTAGTATTTCGTAAACTTGCTTTTTCGACGCCTGTATATTTTGGCGCCGCAACCGCTACAAGTGAACACATACTTAATTGATATATGCTTCTGAGAAGGTGTTTCTTCTACGCCCTTTTCAATACAACTTGTTGTGCGTTTGATATTATAACCATACTTATCATTCATAAGTTGAGCGAAACTCTTCCATTTTTCCTTGTGGTTCATGCAGCCTGGGCAGGTATGCAAAATCTCATGTATTATGGTTTCTTTGCACGCTTTATCTGAAATTCTATCATCAAAAAGAAGCTGCTGCGCTATTTGAATCTCGTATGTTCCATCTATTTCTTTACGACAGTAGCCCCATCTTTTCTTGGCGCGGGTGTTTATCATCCAATTGCCTATAGTTCCGGGAACAATGCCGGCATCCTTGACTTCTTTCATGCATTCCTGCTGAAGTCTTTTGAAATCTTTCATAATATACTCCGATTACCTACGATAAATCAATTTTTTAACACAACAATTATACACCATAAAAATAAATAATTTTGCAAATATTAATGATTAGGAAAATACATTCAAGTTGAGTACGGAGCTGTTTATCCAAAGTGTGCATTTGGCCCGCTTGCTCTATCATTTGAATTGTAAAACGCTCACCATTCGTTTAAAATATTGGATAAAGAGCAAAGCGTTGGATTACTGCAATGGAAAATGGAGGAGTGGGCTATGAAAATTACTGAAATGCTTGAGAAACTGATAATCAAAGCCAAGGATGATGAAAGTCTGAAAAATAAGCTCCTGGACACAAGAAACTCTTCGAACCCTGTATATGATTTTTGCGAGATAGCCACAGAAAATGGCTTCCCAATGACAGTTATGGATATTGTGAATCAGGGTGAAGAGTTTTATGCGGAAATAAAAAGAAGTACCAACGGTGGTGGTGAAAATTCACCGGACCTGGACTTTCAAAATGATGAGTATTCAATTTTTATGATGAGGCTTAAGGATCTTTAATAGAAAAATATATAAAAATCTTTTTTACTTGGTCTTATCATAGGCAATCTGCTTAAACAGATTGAAGAGTCCGCTCTTTATCGCATTATTATCATGATCTGCGCCGGTTATTTCATACCAGATGTGGTCAGAGCCGTTAGCTTCGAGAAGTTCATGATACTGCTTGGGATAAGTGCCTACCACTGAGTCTCTGGTTCCGCAGCAGATAATGAAAACATTTGGCAAAGTGGCGCCATCTGCAAACTTCATTTCGCTTTCAGCCATTTGGCCGTTGTGAGTCATAAATTTATCTTGAGTCGGAACAATTCCTGGAGCTGCGGAAATGGCGCATACATATCCGAAAAGCTCAGGCCTTTGAAGGGTTATGTAGATGGTTTCTCTACCGCCCATAGAAAAACCGGCGAGATATGTATTTTCTCTTCCGGTAAGAACTGAATATTTGCTTTCGATATGTGGCATAAGGTCATTTACCAGGTCATTGATGAAGTTATCGTAGGGCAGACAGCTTTCATTATCAAATGCAGGTTTCTGCTCGGGATTGGATGTGGCATACATATTTGGGCATACAACGATAGTTTCTTCGATGAATCCATCAGCGGCCATGTTTCCAACAATTTCTTTTATCTTGTTATTCTTATCCCCGGAAAAAGAATATTCATCACCAAAAATTCCATGTAAAAGGTAAAGAACAGGATATTTCTTATCTTCGCTATAGTCTGCAGGAAGGAGAATGCTGTAACCACGCTCCATTTCGCAGGTGCCTGAATAGTAGGTGTCGTGGGTAAATTCACCATAGGAAACGTCTTTTCTGTTAGCTTCAAATATTATAGGGCAGCGCTTGTCAATCTCATCACTAAGCACGAATTCTGTGGTATCAGATTCTGCTGTGTTATCTTCAGTTGCAATTCCTGTGGCAAAAGAACTTAGATCTTCGCTGCTTTGTTCTGCGGCATTGTTAGTTTCGTTACCGCTGTTTTCCGTCGTTATAGTGCTGCCTTCGCTGTTATTTTCAGCTGTCATAGTGGTTTCCTCCCCTGAATTACTTGTTTCTACGGTTTGCTCTTGTGCAGCATTTGTACCACATGCACAAAGTGCTGCGACCATAAATGCTATAAAGAACATAATAGTTTTCTTTTTCATACTAAAATCCTCTTTGTTCATCGTGCTGCTAAAATTATAGTTTCCCCAACTGCACAATTATATAAAATTGTGATACAAAGGTAAATGCCCCATAGCACGTGATTATATAATATAATGTTTATATGATGACAGGGGGATTGGAAAATGAAGAAAAAACAGGGGATATTGTCATACTTTTTTATTATACTTGGGGCGGTTATGGCGAGTTCTTCAGTTGCCTTGATATTACTTCCAAATGATGCGATCGATTATGGAACAGCTGGTGTTGCGATTATAATAAGTAAGCTTACAGGCATTCAGTTGTCACTATGCGTTTTACTGGTGTTTATGCCGTTTATTATTGCCGGATACGCATTTCTTGGGAAAAAATTCACCATAAAAGCAGCTGTAGGTTCTGTTGTATATACTGCGGGTCTTGATTTTTTTGAACATATTCCATTTGAGATAAGCACAGAGCATTTTCTTGCAGTTGCATTTGGTGGCGCAATTCTGGGAGCGGGATTGTCATTGATACTTAGAAATGGTGGCTGTATCGACGGTTCGGAG
Organism: Butyrivibrio sp. YAB3001; assembly: GCF_900112195.1. Classification (GTDB taxonomy): domain Bacteria; phylum Bacillota; class Clostridia; order Lachnospirales; family Lachnospiraceae; genus Butyrivibrio. The sequence continues at coordinate 216,747 of NZ_FOKR01000004.1, read as the reverse complement.
ATACTGGCCAATATAGTAGTAAAAAAGATATCTGATAAAACGGGACGAAATTATAGCATGACACCTGTACTTCTGGGGTTTAATGCGGTAGTATATCTTACAGTTTTTGTGGTGATCGATGTGACAGCGGCGCTGCTTAGTCTTTTGGTATATGTTGTTGCAACGGCAGTTATTGACCATTATACAGATCACTTTGAATCCATCAAACAGGTAACAATTATCACTCAGGACCCTGATGGAATCATAAGTGATATTAAGAATTTGCTTAACAAGACCTGCACGATAATGGATTCAAGAGGTGCTATTGCGGGAGAGAACAATACACTTATCTGCTACATCAGTTATTTCGAGCTTCCTATAATGAAGGAAATCATATCAACGCATTCAGGAAGTTTCAGTACAGTATCTACCATAGATGAAATTCTGAGATGACAATTTGTTTTTCTCAGATAAAAAAGGTTAGATTGGGGATATACTTGATCTGACCTTTAATATATTTACATTGGAGTTTTGGTTTTATGAATATTTTAAATGTGGAAAATGTGTCTAAGTCATACATGTCAAAGCCTGTTCTGGAGGGCGTTTCTGTAGGAGTGAATGACACAGATAAAATAGGTATCGTAGGCACTAACGGTACCGGTAAGTCGACGCTTCTTTCTATTGTGGCGGGAGTTGTTGAACCTGACAGTGGAAAGGTTGTGATAAGTAATGGACTTCGCATTTCATATCTTCCGCAGAATCCGGTTTTCGATATGTCAAAGACTCTTTTGCAGAATATAACGGAAAAGATATATGCAGGAGATGACCACTGGGATAAGATGGGGGAAATAAAGGCAAATCTTGCCAAGTTTGGGATTGATGATCCTGAGTGTAACCCTTCAGTTTTATCCGGCGGACAGAAGAAAAGAGCTGCGCTTGTGGCTGCGATAATGACTCCTTCAGATCTTTTGATCCTGGATGAGCCAACTAACCATCTGGATTCTGAGATGATCGAGTATCTTGAGGATTTTCTTAATCATTTCAGGGGTGCGCTTCTTATGATAACCCACGACAGATATTTTCTTGATGAAGTTACGAATCAGATATTGGAGATAGATAAGGGAAAGGTTTATCAATACGAGTCAAATTATTCCGGATTTTTGGAGTTAAAGCAGCAGCGTCTTGATTATGAGCAGGCGGCTGAGAGAAAGGCCGCAACACTTTATAGGAAGGACCTTGCATGGATGCTGAGAGGAGCAAGAGCGCGCTCTACCAAGCAGAAAGCTCATATTCAGAGATTTGAAGCGCTTCGTGACAGGCAGCGTCCGGAAGAAGAGAGGCAGGTAGAACTTAGCTCTCTTCCTACAAGAATGGGAAACAAGACTATCATAATTGATGGTATTTCCAAGAGCTATGAAGGAAAAAAACTTTTTAAGGATTTTTCTTATACATTTAACAAGCTGGACAGAATAGGGATCATAGGTCCAAATGGCTGCGGCAAATCAACGCTTTTAAAATGCATTATCGGAGCAATTATGCCTGATACCGGTACCGTAGAGATTGGTCAGACTATCAAGATTGGATATTTTGGCCAGGAAAATGAAGCTCTGGACGAAGGCAAGAGAGTTATCGATTATATAAAAGATACTGCAGAGTTCATACAGACCAAGGACGGTCTTGTTTCTGCATCTGTTATGTGCGACAGGTTTTTGTTTGACCCGAACATGCAGTATGCGCCGATTTCAAAGCTCTCAGGCGGTGAAAAGAGAAGGCTTTATCTGCTAAAAGTTCTTATGGAGCAGCCAAATGTCATTATTTTGGATGAGCCTACTAATGATCTTGATATTCAGACGCTCAGGACTTTAGAGGATTACCTTGACGGATTTGCGGGGATTATCATTACAGTCAGTCATGACAGGTATTTCCTTGACAGGGTTGTCACAAGAATCTTTTCCTTTGAGGCGGATGGGTGCCTTCATCAGAGTGAAGGCGGATATTCTGATTATGTTTTTCATAAGAAGGAATCTGAAACTGTTGAAAGTCAGAAAAATGATAATAAGGGAGCTAATTCTTACGGAGATGGTGCTGACAAAGCTTCAAAGGGTAAATACAGAGTGCCAAGGGAAAAGACAAAGCTTTCATTTAGTGAGCAAAGAGAATATGACAACATTGAGGCAGAAATAGAAAAGCTTGAAGAGAAAAGCGCCAAACTTGATGAAGAGATTGCGGCAGCAGCCACTGATTTTCCTAAACTTATGAAACTTAGCAAAGAAAAAGAAGAAGTTGATGCTGAAATTGAAAGAAAAATGGACAGGTATGTTGAACTTCAGGAATTAGTTGATAGCTTTGCGAAATAAGCTGAAAATGAGTTATAATGATTTTATGCTGCCAATGAACTTTAATTGGCTATGAGGATTAGTATTACGGGAGATTTTTATGCTGGATAAAATTGAGGTGTTCACACAAAGCAGTATCAGGATTGATAGTGATTCTGGAATAATATATGTGGATCCGTTTAAGATTAAGGGTGAACCGCATGATGCTGATTTTTGCCTGATAACGCATCAGCACTATGATCATTTTTCTGTGGATGATATCAGAAAGGTAATAAAGCCTGATACGATTCTTGTGGTTCCGGAGAGAATGGAAGATGATGCAAGAGAAGTGGAGCGCGAGGTAAAAGAGATTGATACGGTTAAACCGGGAGTTTACCGTGAGATAAGCGGACTTGAGCTTGAGACCATACCTGCGTATAACACAGTCAAACCTTTCCATCCAAGAAGAGCTGAATGGGTTGGATATATTTTAAGACTTGAAGGTAAGCGAATCTATATCGCCGGAGATACAGGTGTTACCAAAGAAGCTAAGAAGGTTAAGTGTGACATCGCGCTTGTTCCTATTGGCGGAACATATACTATGGATGCCAAAAGGGCGGCAGATCTTATCAATACTATCAGACCAGAGTTCGCTATACCGACACATTACGGTAGCATAGTCGGCAGACAGAGCGACGGAAAGACTTTTTCAAATCTTGTAAAGAGCCCTGTCAAGGTAGTGGAAAAGATACAGTATTTTGAAAAATAAAAATATTGAATGCTTCATTCAAGATATTATAGTGGCAGAGTTGACTTAATGAAAATGGAGGAAAGTGTATGGGAGTTTTTTCGAAAGTTCATCGTTTCAGAGAAGCAGGTGAGAGCACAAATGTTAATAACGTTGAGAAATTTGGCAATCCGGCAAAATCATTGTTTACAACTTCAAAAATATTTACGCTTCACAAAGTGATCGATATTACAGATGACAATGAAAATGTTATTTATCATTCAACTACCAAATTTCCTTCTATTCATGATAAAACGGATATTACCGATGCGCAGGGGAACCAGATTGCACATGTAGAGAAAAAGTTCTTTACGCTGCATGAGAGACATTTCGTTACTATGGCCGATGGCTTTAAATTCGAAATCTCCAATGAGATCATGCACATCATCAAGGACATTACTAACATTGTTGGATTGGGATGGCAGCTTAGAGGAAATATCCTTGGGCTGAATTTTGAACTTTATGATGAGAGAGGCGAAGTTATTGCTGTTATCGCTCAGAAGATGCTCTCTATCCATGATAAATACTGCATAGACATCTATAAACCTGAGTATGAAAAAACAGTAATTGCTATTCTTGTGACACTTCAGCATATGATTAAGGATAGGGAGGCTGCAAATGCTTCTTCCTCATCATCGTCAACATCATCTTCTTCAAACTAAAGATGAAATGGAATGCTGATTTTATGACATCCTTTGAATATAGGTATTTTTGAATTATATGGAATAAAATAGCCGGAATTTAGACTTGTATCTGCTCTAAATTCCGGCGTTTTTAATGGAGTTTATATAATTTTTCTTAGTCCAGCTCTTTTTTATCCATAAGATAGCCCATTGCAGTCCCTATAAGAACGCCTGCGATGGCGCCTAGCCAGAGATTGGAAATTGTTATTCCGATAAAGAATCCTGCGATGAGTCCGACTATCACGTAAAGCCCAGTCCATGAGGATTTTTGTCTTTTCATGGAGTAATAATCATGTCCATCTTTGAAGTTGCGGAAAACATAGCCGGCATTTTCAAGTCCTCTTATGCGGTGGTCATTTTCATGACTGCAGGAAGTGCTGATTTCTTTTATCTCCTTTAGACGGAAGACAAATTTTGCCATGGCGTAAAAGATTTCTTCAATATATTCTGTCTTTTCATATTCCGGAGCAAGATCTACAGAAAGTTTAACTTCTCCGTGTGAAATGCCATCTTCAAAATGCAAGGTGCCTATGCTGGTGTGGGCATCATCTGACAGAGATACATTCCATTTTTCTTCCCACAGGTTGTGGGCATCTTCGGGTAATATATTTAAATTCTGGGTAATAAGCGGAAAAGCGTTTTTAGTCATGCCTTACAATTCTCCCTTTAAGATTTTCTATATTAGTATAGCACGGTGCATACAAAAAAGCCGCGACAAAATTGTCACGGCTGAATTTTAGGGAGGAACCCTTCAGGTATTTCACTGAAGGGATGTTATGAAAAAGAAATTGTTATTTGTTCTGTTATCAAGCGCATTTCCTTTGCTTGATGTTATAATGATAACGCGAGAACTTTAATAAACCTTAAAGTTGATGTGAACAAATTGTTAATAGATTTTAATGAGGGAGTATGAGGTATGGTAACGGGAAAAATTGTTGTGGATTTAAACAAAAAGGAAACTTTTAACAATAATGTGGATTATTGTGTGGGCACAGGACGCCTTGGACTTGCGCTTACAGACGAGTACTTGAGGGAACTGGAATTTGTGCAGAAAATGATCGGCTTTTCTTATATAAGAGGGCATGGTCTTTTCTCTGATGATGTATCAATTTATCATGAGTATGAAGAGAACGGTGAGAAAAAGGTTGAATACAATTATACTTATCTTGACAGGATTTTTGACAGCTTCATAAGGGTGGGGATAAGACCTTATCTGGAGCTTGGTTTTATGCCTTCAGAGCTTGCAAGCGGAACTCAGACAATCTTTTACTGGAAGGGAAATACTACTCCGCCGAAGGATTATAAAAAGTGGACAGACATGGTGATAGCTCTGCTTAAACATCTTAAGAACCGCTATGGCGAAGAGGTTGTAAGCTGGCCTATTGAAGTCTGGAATGAGCCAAATCTTCCGGGATTTTGGTACAAGGCAGACATGGAAGAGTATTTCAAACTGTTTAAAGAGACTTTTTTGGCGATAAAAGAGTTTGATAAGAGATTCATGGTTGGCGGTCCTGCAATTTGCGGCGTAAGGGATGCAGAGTGGATTGAAGGCTTTCTTTCTTTTTGTAAAAAAGAGGGAATTCGCCCTGACAGGATTACAAGACATCATTACACCGTAGAGTTTCCCGAAAGAATTGGCCATTATGACTATTCTAAACTGGAAGATTCTGAAATGCGTTTTGCGAATTTACAGTCAACTCGCGATATTGTGGATTCTTTTGATGAGTTTAAAGGGCTTCCAATACACTTAACTGAGTTTAGTACATCATATACTCCAAAGGGTGTAATTCACGATACGAACATAAATGCAGCATATCTGGCAAGACAGCTTTCAAGGCTTGGTGATGTGAACGAGGCATATTCCTATTGGACCTTTGGAGATGTATTCGAGGAGCAGGGAGTTCCGGATTCATTGTTCCATGGCGGTTTTGGTATGGTTGCTGCAGGTAATATTCCAAAGCCTACCTTCTGGACTTTCTATTTTTATAAGCAGCTTAAGTTGTTTGGCCAGGAATGCGTTCACAGAGATGATAACTCAGTGATTGTAAAGAGCGATAAGGGCTATGCCGGAATTTTGTGGAACATTGATGAGGAAGATCAGAACAGGGAGATTTCCATTGCATGCCCGGATGGCGGTGAATATACACTGATAACAAAAACTGTGGATGAAGTGAGCTGCAATCCGCTTAAGATGTGGCATGATATGGGCGAGCCTGCTTATCCGTCTGCGGATGAGATAGAAATGATAAGGAGCGCTGCTTGGCCTTTGGCTGGAAGCAGTGTTGTGGCAACAGAAAATGGCTCAGCAGATGTTTCGGTACTGGTAAGAAGAAATGGAGTTGTATATTTTACTCTCACAAAAAGAGATTTTACACCTGACCGCGGTTATGATTATGAGAAAGTGATAGCTTTCCATTGATGTGACTCATCGAAAAAACTGTATCAGAAAATGCATGTTTCATGCAAAAAAGGATTCGGGAGTAATCTATCGCAAACGACATATTTATCTGACGTTTGCGATAGAAAAATATGATTCTGCACGGGAAAAGACATTAGGCAAGACGATACGTCATTTGGTATAATGTAGTAAGTGACAGATTTAGTTGACGTTTACTATAGTTGAACAGATAATTAGTGAGGTTCTAATAAGCTCAGCTGAAGTTATTATCGATGATACAGCTTAGGAAAACATGAGGTATTTTTTATGGATAATAAAGTGATAACAGGACAGACTTTCGATGAAGAAAGAGCTCTATATGGCAGCAGGGATATTACTGTCATAGATTGCCGATTTGATGGCCCGGCTGATGGGGAAAGTGCATTTAAGGAAGGAAAGAATATTGTTGTCAGAGATAGTTTTTTTAATCTGCGATATCCATTCTGGCATGATGACAATCTTGAGCTTGATAACATCGAAATGACAGAGAACTGTAGGGCTGCGCTCTGGTATACCAATAATGCAGTTATCAGAAATTCAAAGCTCCATGGAATAAAGGCACTTCGTGAATGTTCACAGATAAAGATAGAGGAGAGTGATATCATCTCACCTGAGTTTGGGTGGTCGGTCAATGGCATAGAGATGAAGGATTCTAAGGCTGAGAGTGAGTATTTCATGATGAGGTCTGAGAAACTTACATTTGACAATGTTAAGCTTAAAGGAAAGTATTCTTTCCAATACATTACAGACTCTGTCTTCGAGAATTGTAATTTCGATACCAAAGATGCTTTCTGGCATGCCAAAAATGTAGTTATCAGGAACAGTGTTATAAGGGGAGAGTATCTGGCTTGGTACTGCGAGAATGTCACCTTTGAGAATTGTACCATAATGGGAACACAGCCGCTTTGCTATTGCAAGGGGCTGAAGCTTATCGACTGTAAGATGATGGAGGCAGATCTTGCTTTTGAAAAGTCGGAGGTTGAGGCATCGATACTTACGCCTGTTATCAGCATCAAGAATCCATTATCCGGAGTGATAACTGTTCCGGAGGTTTCTGAGATCATTATGGATGATCCAAAGGCAGAAGGAAAAGTAATCGTGAAATAATAATTGACTATTCAGGCAGAAATTCGCACTACGTGAGAAAATGATTCAAGAGTGATTGAATTACTTCGACTAAGGCAAATTGGATGATTGCGTGAATAGGCTATTGCTGCGAGATGCAAACGAATGAAAAGAACTGCAGGGCAAAACTTGCAGCTCTTTTTTGCTGTAATGGAGATTTATTTATGGCTTAATAGAGTTTATTATAAGGGTATATAGATACAAAGGAGGAACTTATTCATGTTTGGATTGAGTGAAAGAAAAGAAGAAAGACTGTATAAGACTGTCATGGAAAATGAAATCGTTTCTGACAGAACTTACAATTTATATCTTGGTGGAGTAATTGCATATGGATTATTGGTCAACATTTTGATATGTGCGAAGTTTACAAGATTTGCACTTAGCATAAATCCGGTGGCGTTGCTCATAGGGTATGTGATATGTGTTTTAGCAGGTACATTTATTTCTGCAAGGAGTGATAATCCGGCGATTAGTTTTTTGGGATATAATCTCGTGGTTGTTCCTATCGGCCTTGTAGTTTCGGCAGCTGTTTATTATTATGGAGGGCTTAGCTCAACAATAGTACTTCAGGCAATTGTATATACGGCTGGAATAACAGTTATCATGATCTGCCTTAGCATTTTGAAACCTGAACTTTATTCTAAATTCGGGACCATATTATTTACAGCTTTGAGCGGACTTATTGTTATTGAACTTATTCTATTGATCTTTAGAGTACAGCAGTCCATTACAGCGATGATCGGTGCAGCAATCTTCTCAGTATATATTGGTTATGATTACTGGAAAGCACAACAGTATCCTAAGACTATTGACAATGCTGTTGACAGTGCGCTTGATATTTATCTTGATATCATCAATCTGTTTTTGAGAATCCTCAGCATTCTTGGTAACAGCAAGGGTTCAAGAAAGAATAAGTTTTAATTAGAACTGAATGAGCGAATTGGTTGCTGGAGTGAGTAATAACTAAACTTATAGCAGGCTATAAAGCACATGTATTTTACGTTCTGACCAGGCGAATGCATAATTATAGTGAAGGGTAGGTGAAGCAGCCCTTCACTGTATAAGAAATGGGAAAAGCAGTAGTTGAATGCAAGATATGCATCAGTGAGGTATAGCAATGAAAAATATTTTGGCTTTTGGCGATTCGAATACATGGGGACTTATTCCCGGAACTAAAGAGCGATATCCCTGGGGCGTGCGCTGGACAAGCTTAGTGCAGGAAAAACTTGGGGATGCAAGAATTGTAGAGGAAGGTCTTTGCGGACGCACTACAGTATTTGAAGATGAACTAAGACCGCTTAGAAAGTCTGTTGATGCGCTCCCAATGGTGCTTGAAAGTGTAAGCCCTATAGATTATGCGATAGTTATGCTTGGAACTAATGATTGCAAAACTCTTTTCCATGCTAATGCATATACCATCAGCAAGGGGCTTGAGAAATGCCTTTCCGAGGTGAAAAAATATGTTTCACCTGAAAAGATAATCGTGGTTTCGCCTATACATCTTGGTGATGATGTATGGAAGGAAGAAAAAGATCCGGAGTTTAGCGTAAGCTCTGTTGATACGAGCAAAAGGCTGAAAGGTTATTATAAAGAACTGGCTATAGAAAATGGATATCGTTTTCTGGCAGCTTCTGATTTTGCAAGGGCAAGCGAAGTTGATGATGAACATCTTGACGAGGATGGGCATAAGAAGCTTGCGGATGCGTTGGTTAGTTTCCTTGAGGAAAAATAATTTAATGAGATATTGTTTTTCATATTCAAATGGAAATCCGTATTTCGTGAGAAAATGATTTAAACAGATTTAATATGTGGTGCACAGTCGAAATTGGGATTGTGCACCATTTTTCTTTGGGATAAAATAATATAGACTTGCGTTGTTGACATCTCTGCAAGCGTAATTATGGGGAAAAGAGCTTGCTTTGGGAGATGTCTTTTTACTTGAAAAGAAGGTGGAAAAATGTGGAGTGAGTATGAAGAAAGTAAGGATAATCCATTACACAAAGAGTTTGGTATATGGAGCAACACGCGCTTTATCTTAAAAAAGATGGCGCAGTACAAGCCTGAGGCATTATGGCTTATGGCGATAGGTATGGTATGTAGTTCAGTTATGTCATACTTTTGGGGAATATTTGGTAAGTATGTTATCGATATTATCCAGATGGGACTAAGTGAGGACGAAGCAGTAAAAAGACTGGTGGGGCTTATTGCTGTTGCCGGAAGCGTGGCATTTGTGCTTCTTCTTGGAAACGCAGTGTCTAACAATATGCTCTGGTATAAATTGATTCACATACGTATGAATATGATCACAGAGAGAGTATCTAAAGTTCTCAATTTGAGATATGAACTGATCGAGCGTCCGGATGTTCTTGATGTGGCAATGAGAGCTTCACAGGCTACAGGCGGTAACAACAATGGAGTGGAAGGAATGATGCATCTGATGCAGCAGATTCTGACCAGCCTGCTTACGGTTGTAGTTACTTTCATTGCGGTAACAGTTCTTGATTTCAGACTTATAATTGCACTTTTTGTGCTGTCTGTTCTTCAATTTATCCATTACAAAAAGATAATTACAATTGATAAAGAAAATGTCTGGGATAAGTTGTCAAATTCATGGCGAAAGATTTCTTATATGGAGAGAGTTACGCAGGATTTTGACCAGGCAAAGGATATCAGGCTCTTTAATCTGAGCGGTTTTTTAACTAAAAAACAGGAAGAGATATATAGGGAGAGGCTTGAAAAGCTTGACCTGCATAATGAGCTGTGGTTTAAACATTCGACAATAGTGCAGATTACATATGTTGTAATTAAAGTGCTTATTTACATTACTTTGTTTATGGCAGTTTTGAACAAGGGATTACAGGTTGGCGATTTTACAATGTTTTTGTCGTTCTCGCTTGCTTTTTCATCTGCGCTTGTAGATCTTTTGCAAAAATTTGGTGATTATAAAAAGGTTTCTCTGGAAACTGATGACTATCGCTCTTTTATCGAACTTGAAATAGAAGATGACGAAAAAGACTGTATTCCGCTTCCGGAAGCTGACAGCTTTGAAATTGAGTTTAAGAATGTGAGCTATACTTATCCAAAGTCGGAAAAGGAGGCGCTTAAAGGACTTAATCTTAAGCTTCATGTGGGTGAGAAGCTGGCAGTTGTTGGACTAAACGGAGCCGGCAAAACAACGATGATAAAGTTGCTGTTAAGGCTTTATGATCCAACAGAAGGATCTATCACCTTAAACGGAACAGATATAAGGAGATATAAAAGAGCAGATTATTATAAGCTTTTTGCACCGGTGTTCCAAAATGTTGAGATTTTCGCATTCCTTATGTCTGAGAATATTGCTATGAAAAGTGAGCAGGATCTGGACAGAAATAAGGTCCTGAAAAGTGCGATAGAAGCGGGGCTTGGAGAGAAGCTCACTTCTTTGGGAAAAGGAATAGATTCTCCACTTACTAATATTGTGGAAGAGGATGGCGTTGACCTTTCGGGAGGCGAAAAGCAAAAGCTTGCGCTTGCAAGAGCTTTATATAAGGGATCAAGAATTATTGTTCTTGACGAACCTACTTCCGCTTTGGATGCGATAGCGGAGCAGAGACTTTATGAGCAATTTGATGAAATGATAGGAGAGAAATCTGCTGTTTATATTTCACACAGACTTGCATCTACAAGATTTTGTGACAGGGTTGCCATGTTTGAGAATGGTGAATTGGTAGAACTTGGAAGTCATGAAGAACTTATGGAGAAGGGCGGAAAGTATGCCGAGATGTTCAATGTGCAGGCTCACTACTACCGCGAAGATGATATGAGTGAAAGTGAGGTGGAGAAAGTTGGCTAAGACAGATAAGAATACCTCATTTAATAAAGTAGTGCCTGTAATAAAGCTTTTATTTGGGACTACCGCGAAGAAATATCCAATGTTTTTTGTGTGGGAGATAGTCAAGACAGTAATATCTATTTTTCAGCCATTTTTAGCAGTTTTTATTTCTCCGCTGATTGTTGATGAAATTGTAGGTGAGCGCAATTTGCAAAAACTAATCACCTATGCTGCAGTCCTTATCCTGGGCGAATTTGTACTGACTATGATCTCTGAAAGATGCAATACGGTCCTAAGTAAATATCAGAATCGCCTGGAGAATTACTTTGGAATCCTTGTTGGCAAACATTCCATGGAACTTGATTTTCAGCTGACGGAGGATAAAGATGCTCTGGATCAGGTGGAAAAGGCCAAGACAGGACTTAACTGGTATTCAGGTGGCGCATATGGAATTGCTGAACAGGTATTTATGTTTGCTGGAAATATCTTTAAAGTTGTAGGTTTTATCACTGTTATAGCGCTTCATGCGCCTATTCTTCTTTTGGTAATGGCAGTCTATTCGATGATCAATTTTATGATTGTCACAAGGCAGAATAAGATAGAGATTGAGGCATTTGCCAAGCTTTCAAAGGTGAACCGGCTTTTTGGATATTTTGGATGGGAAATAGTAGATACCAGGTTTGGTAAGGATATAAGGCTATATAGCGCACAAAAACTCATGCTTGATTCCTGGAAAGATAATACAGATAAGAGTAATAAACACTGGAAGTGGCAGGGGGATAAAAGATTTCCGTATAATCTGGCAGTAAATATGACATCATTGGCAAGAAGTATCTTTGCTTATTTCTATGTGGCTCTTTTGGCAATAAGAGGAGTTTATAGTGTGGGAATCTTTACGCAGCTTATCGCGGCTGAGAATGCTCTTGATTCCACACTTGGCGGACTTGTGTGGAATGTTACTGAACTGTTTAAGCGCTGTAATTACGCATATGAATTTGTTTTGTTCATGGAGTATCCGGTTGCGTTGGCGAAAGGGGATAAGAGTATAGATAAAAAGAAACATGATATTGAATTCAGACACGTTTCTTTTTCCTACCCCGGAACTGAGCGAAAAATCCTTGATGATATAAGTATAAAGATTACTGCAGGGGAGCATCTTTCAATTGTTGGACTTAATGGCGCAGGAAAAACTACTTTCATAAAGCTTCTATGCAGACTATATGATCCGACAGAGGGAGAAATCCTTGTGGATGGTATTAACATCAAGGAGTATGACTACAAACAGTACATGGAGCAATTTGCACCTGTATTCCAGGATTTTAAGCTCTTTGCATTTACTTTGGGTGAAAACATAGCTTTCGATAAAATTGATAAAAAGAAAGTGGATAGCTATCTGAACCTGGTCGGACTTAAGGATATGGTAAATGGTCTTGATAAGGGCACTGAAACTAACATATTCAGATATTTCGATGAAAAGGGTGTTGAGCCATCAGGCGGAGAACAGCAGAAGATGGCCATAGCCAGAGCTTTGTACAAGGATTCGCCTGTTGTCATTCTTGATGAACCCACTGCAGCGCTTGACCCACTGGCTGAATATGAGGTTTACAAGCAGTTTAGTACGCTGGTAGGAGGGAAAACTGCTGTTTACATTTCTCACAGATTATCAAGCTGTAAATTATGTGACAAGATAGCTGTTTTCTCAGACGGACATATTGCGGAGTATGGAACACATGATGAACTTATCAGAATTCCTTCGGGAATATACGCAAGTATGTTTGAAGCCCAGGCAAAGTATTACAGGGATGAGATTGCATAATGAAGATGCAAAAATATAAATCTGCTATGTTGCCATAAGTTGCCGATGCAGGGAATTGGTGGAATGAGGTGGGTCAGAATCCAGCCTTGTGTCCACCAATTTGGTTATTACGTTGTAGTGCATTCGCGGATTCTAGAAGGTCCATCCCTTTAAAGATTGCATTTTTTCCGTAGCGGGCCTTTATCTTATTGACGGATTGCAGAATCTTACGGTCTTTTTCCATTATCGTAGGGTCAACAAAGAAGCTGTATTGCTCAAAGCATTCATCCAATATGGAATTGGCGCTTAAGATGATTCTCCTTATGGGAACGGTGCGTATGGCGCACTGATAGTACAGTTTTACAAAAGCATCCATCAGAATTCTGCTGGAATTGGTGGTCACCTGCAATGTACAGCCTGTGCGAGTGGATGGGACGGTATTGGCAGTATATCCTATATAAAGAGAAATGCTGTTGCTTACCACATGTTCGGCAACCATATCAAGGGATAGTTCATCTGACATTTCTTTTATGATAATGAGCGCATCCTCGAAATTGTAATCACGCATTAGCACCTGACCGCAGGTTAAGGACTGGGAGCGTTTCTGATAGTTTTTGATGTCTGCGATAGTGCATGGTTCACGTCCCCAGGAATGGTCAATGAGATATTCGGCAAGTACTCCGAAATTTTTGTAAAGAATCTTTTCCGGACAAGCTGCGATGTCACCCTGAGTATACAGGCCTAGCGAGTTGAGTCTTCTTTGTGTTCCCGGACCTATCCGCCAAAAGTCGGTGAGTGGTCTGTGGGACCATAAGCGCTGGGTAAAAGATTCTTCTGTTAGTTCTGCAATAAAGTCAGGCGAGTGTTTGGCGAGAAGATCAAGGGCTACCTTGGCAAGGTACATGTTAGTGCCTATGCCGCAGGTAGCCCTTAGCCCTAATTTCTTCAATATGTCATTCATTAGCTTCAGTGCAAGGTCATGGGCTGATAGCCCATACAGCTCAAGGTAGGATGTCACATCAAGAAAGGATTCATCTATGGAATAAACGTGGATATCATCCTTGGAGATATAGTTAAGGTAAATTCCATAAATATCTGCGGAAACATCAATATATCTTTTCATCCGGGGTGGTGCTACTATGTAATTAAGATGCTGTGGTATTTCGTGCATTCTGCAGCGGTTCTTTATTCCGAGTGCCTTCATGGCAGGGGTTATGGCAAGGCATATAGTGCTCTTACTGCGATCCTTGTCTGCTACGACAAGGAGTGTGGTCATAGGGTCAAGCCCTCTGTCAGCACACTCTACACTGGCAAAGAAACTTTTTAAATCTATTATGAGATATTGGCGCTGCTTGGGCTGGGGTAAGGTATTATCCATAGTAACTCCTAAAAGGTAAAACGAATATATGTTCTTGCTGTGAAAATATGATACTACACCCGAACAAATGTTTCAAGCGGACATTTAAAAGATAATGATTTTTTTATACATAGAAAAGTGCATGGAAAAGAAAAATGGATAAACAAAAGATGACTTCAAAAGACAGGGTTTTGGACTTGTTAGAAAAAAATAGGACAGAGTATATATCGGGCGAGGCAATCGCAGCAAGCCTTGGAATATCGCGGAACGCAATCTGGAAAGCGATAAATGAACTCAGGAAACAGGGCTATGTTATTGAAGCTAGCAGCAAAAAAGGATATCTGTTGGGAAACAGTAATGATATTATTTCCCAGCAGGGAATTCTTTCTTATTTGAATACCGATGAGGAAGATATTACCGAGAAAATTCATGTTTTTGATGTGATAGATTCAACTAATAAGGTTGCAAAAGAAATGGCTATATCAGGAGCCGGGCATGGCACACTCGTTGTTGCACGCTCGCAGAATATTGGCCGTGGCAGGAAGAATCATAGTTTTTATTCTCCCGAGGGCGGGATATATATGAGCATTATTTTGTCGCCGAAAAGATTATCCTCGCTGGAGCCTGATGCCATAACACTTCACACAGGCACTGCTGTATGCAGAGCTATAGAAAAAGCTTGTCATGTTTCGCCTGTTATAAAGCCAATCAATGACCTTTTTGTTAATGGAAGAAAAATCTGCGGGATTCTTACAGAGTCTGGAAGTGAGTTTGACTCAGGACTTGTTCAATGGATAGTTGTTGGAATTGGAATCAATTTTGATTCGGATATAGCTGAATTTCCGCATGAACTTCAGGAGATAGTAGGGACAATTTTTCCTAAGGGTAAGGCACTTATCACGAAGAATCAGCTTATTGCAGATATTTACAAGAATATTATTTAGAATTTTTTTGCTAAGCCGCTAAAAATCTGCGAAAAATTGATATTAATATGAGAGAAATGCGGTATTTGGTAGTATAATTATCTTTAGTACAAGTTAAATCAGATATGAGTTATCTTTTTATATTGTAGTGCGTTTTGGGGGCTTTAAATGGAGGAAAAATTAATTGTAAAAAAGCTATCTAATGTGGGAATATTAGGAAACGTACTATTGGCTGCATTTAAAATGGTTGCGGGATTACTTGGAAATTCCGGCGCTATGGTTTCTGATGCAGTACATTCTTTATCAGATGTATTTGCTACGTTTATTGCATATATAGGAGTCAGGTTTGCTCAGCAGAGAGAGGATGATGAGCACCCTTATGGACATGAGCGCTTTGAATGCGTTGCTTCGTTGATTCTTGGTGTGATTTTGGCAATCACAGGTCTTACAATAGGCCAGCGAGGGTTGCACGTACTTCTTTTTGCAAGAAATGAAATTGCGATTCCTACAACGCTTCCCCTTGTGGCAGCGATTATATCGATTGTGGTAAAAGAGGCAATGTTCTGGTATACGATGCACTACGCTAAACTACTGGATTCTGCTGCTTTTAAAGCAGATGCGTGGCATCACAGATCTGATGCTCTTTCATCAATAGGTTCTTTTATCGGCATTGGCATGGCAAAGCTTGGATTTCCGATAATGGATCCGATTGCCAGCCTTATCATATGCTTATTTATCTTAAAAGTTTCTTTTGACATATCTAAAGATGCGCTCAACAAGATGCTTGATACTTCCTGTGATGCAAATTTTGAGAACAATATCAGGGATTTCATCAAACAGCAATCGGGCGTTGAAGGTATAGATCTTCTTCATACACGACAATTTGGAAATAAAATATATGTGGATCTTGAAATTGCTGTAAAAAGAGATATTTCTCTGATCGATGCTCATGCTATCGCGGAAGATGTCCATGGCGCTGTTGAAAAGCAGTTTCCTAATGTGAAACATGTGATGATACATGTGAATCCTGAGGGCGAAAAGTGATTTAATTACATTCTGCGACAAAAAAGGTCAGTTTCACGACATTGTATTAAATTGAAATAATTTTTCATGCTAGACTAAAAATGTAAAAAGTATTTAAATTGTGTCTTCGGATATATGAGGGAAAAAGATGGAAAATAAATATAACGAAGATGGCTATTTGGTCGTAAGGGAAAATCATTGTTGTGAACATTGGGAACCGGATGACGGAGCGCTGGTACCGATGCGAGAGTGCTGGTGTTGCAAATGGTCAAAGTTCAATGCAGAAGAAAGCAGGCTGATAAGCGAGAGTATTGGCATTTGCATTTATGAGGGTAACAGAGAAAATATAGAAGTTTGCCGATAGAGGTATTGGTATGACCAAGGGGAATGTGGTAAAACTTAATATTCAGATGCTAGGTGGACTTGCAATAAGCTATGAGGGGCGGAATATATCTATAGGCAAGAATAAGACTTCTAAGTATATCCAGCTTCTGGAGATTGTATGGACAAGTGGAAATAAGGGCGTATCCAGAGATAATCTCGTAAGCATTCTATATGATCGTGAAGAACAGTCCAACATCAATAACAGCTTTAATAATCTTATTTATCAGATGCACAAGCAGCTTAAGAAGTCAGGGCTTCCTGAGCTTGAATACATTGTGAATCGTGATGGATTTTTTTATACAGATGATAATGTTGAAATTGAATCAGATGTTGTAAGTTTTACAGATTACGTATTAAAGGCAAGGGATGCAGAGAATCAGGCAGAGTCAATACGGCTTTACAGAGAAGCGTTTGATCTGTACAGGTCTGAGTTTCTTCCGGAATTATCGACTCAGGAGTGGGTGATAATCAAGAGCGTTCAGCTTCAGAAGATGTATTCGGAGTGCGTGATTGCTTTAGGAGATTTCTATGCAGGTAAAAAAGATTATGATTCAATGCATAGAATATATAAGAAGGCATCTGAACTTTATCCGGATGATGAGTGGCAGATTGGCGTGATCAATGCCCTTATCGGAATGGATAATTATAAGGAAGCTTATAAGGTTTATAACGATACTGTCCGCTATTATACTGATGAACTTGGGATAACACCGGGCAATGATCTCATGGAATGTTATGACAAAATGAGCAGGCAGATCACAAATATGCCCGGCAAGATTTTGCAGATACGTGATGACATTCTTGAACGTCGGGAAAGTATTTCTAAGAATACAGGCGTAGCGTATGACTGTTCTTATCCAAGTTTTATAGATGCCTATCATATTTTGAGCCGAAACATGGAGAGAACCGGCCAGTCGGTATATATGATGCTTTTGACACTGGTTGATTATGAGGGTAAAAAAATATCTAACCAGGCAAAGCTCGAGACAAAAGGAAAGCTCCTTCAGGAGGCAATAGCCTACACACTTAGGCAGGGAGATACCTATTGCAGATATTCGGCATCGCAGTTTCTTGTTCTTCTTGTTGGAACAAGCAAGGAGAGCTGCAAGATAGTATATAGAAGAGTGCTCAATAAATACAAGATGCTTGCCGGACCAAGAGCAGAAATTGATTACAGTGTGGTATCTTTGGCTGAACTTCCGGAGAAACTTGCTGAAGCTAAATAATGATCATTTAGGGGGCTAAGTGGTTTTATTATGAGGATCCCGTGTTGTGCTTTGCATGACACGGGATTTTGGGCTGTAAGAAAAACTTAATATTTATTTCACAGAACGTTAAAATAAACTTGATATACTTATCTATAGAATTATGGGCAGAAGGGAGTGAAGTCTATGGCAGCGAAGCGCTCTGGCTATTCCAAAATAGATTTTGCTAAGCTAACAGAAAGTTTAGATAATATAAAGGAGTTGGAGGGAATAACGGATTCAAATGCAATTTCTGCAAGCGACATTGAAAATCTTGCGAATATAAAAGACAGAGTTAAGGATTTTCAGATATTGATGATGAAATACGAATGTGCTTTATCTGAGGTCAGAACCAAACTGGATGTATTAAATAAAGAACTTTCTCTTATTAATAATAGAAATCCCTTTGAAGCAATTAAGATGAGAATCAAGACGCCAATGAGTATTTACAAGAAACTCAATGACAAGGGCCTTGATTTTACACTTGAAAACATAAATGAGAATCTTTCGGATATAGCAGGAATAAGGGTTATCTGTTCGTTTATTGATGATATTTATATGCTTGCGGATTGTCTTGCAAATCAGGATGACATCACAGTTCTTCAACAGAAGGATTATATAGCAGCACCGAAAAACAGCGGCTATAGAAGTTTACATCTTATTTTGCAGGTACCTATTTTTTTAACGCAGAATAAAGAATATATGAAGGTTGAGGTTCAGTTTAGAACGATAGCAATGGATTTCTGGGCGAGCCTTGAACATAAGATGAAGTATAAAAAGAATATTGAGAATCAGGAAGTTATTTCCGATGATTTGAAATTTAGCGCAGACCTGATAAATCAGCTGGATCTTCGCATGCAGCAGATACGTGAAAAGATTGATGCCAGTGAAGATGAACAATAAGTTGGATTAAAGAAAGTGTGCTGTAGTAAGCAAAAACAAAGAGGGATTAGAACTACTGTGAAATAGAAAGTTTCGCTGAAATGTAGTTGATATATTGAGTTAAAACATAAAAGAGATTACGTTAATCTGGTCTTAGCCAGAACGTAATCTCTTTTTGGTGATCATGTTTCTTAAGCACCGGCGGTCCATCTTCCACTAGCACCGCAAGGAAGGACAAGACCGTTTGATTTTACAGGAAGCCCAATCTCGGAGGCTTCAACTGTCCCTTTATGTATAGGATCAAGCACTGTGTGCAACATATAAGACAAAACTGCAGGCTGTAATCCGGTTGTGTATGAATTAATAAGAAAGAACAGTGGTGTATCTGAAAGCAACTGAGAAGTGAGCTTGATAAACGGGAAAACAGATTCTTCAATCTTCCAGATTTCACCCTTGGGGCCTCTTCCATATGAAGGAGGATCCATGATTATTCCATCATATTTATTTCCACGTCTTATTTCTCTTTCTACAAATTTAGTGCAGTCATCAACAAGGTATCTGATAGGAGCATCTGCAAGACCGGAAGAAACAGCATTTTCTTTAGCCCATGCAACCATACCCTTTGCTGCGTCTACATGTGTAACACTGGCGCCGGCTTTGGCAGCGGAAATAGTGGCGCCTCCGGTGTAAGCGAAAAGATTAAGAACTTTTATTGGTCTATTAGCTTCTTTTATTAATGAAGAAAACCAATCCCAGTTAGTTGCCTGTTCCGGGAAAAGACCTGTATGTTTGAAGCTGAAAGGCTTAAGGTTGAAAGTCAGGTCTTTATAATTGATAGACCATTCCTCAGGAAGATCTCTAAATTCCCATTCACCGCCTCCTTTATTGCTGCGGTGATAGTGTCCGTTGAACTTTTTCCAACCGTAATGCTTCTTTTCAGTATTCCATATAACCTGAGGATCTGGACGAACCAGAATGTATTCTCCCCAGTGCTCAAGCTTCTCACCTGAAGAAGTATCGATTACTTCGTAATCTTTCCAACCATCTGCAATCCACATAGAATTCAAACCCTTTCTTGAATAATAAATTGTTAATCCTTTTTTTATATTCGTTTAATAGTCAAAATGACAATAATGTGATACTATCTCACCTAGTGTACTGAAGTGCAGATGCAAGCATATCTCAGTACATGACGAGATAATGAATGTTTAATGGTATGCTTATTCATCTATATTATAATAGTAGTTTCTAATAAGCAACGCATGACATTGTACTATGAAGAAGCAGAATTAGTCATGGGTATTTAAAAAGAGGTTAAAAAACATCAATCACTTTTGCTTAAAAGGTTGATTTTTTGATAAAAATGATTAATTTTAAAAAAGTAGTTGCATTATCAAATGAAATGATTTATACTTACAAACGCTGTGACATGATAGCTATGAAGCGTGAGGTTGCTGCTTATCCAGTTGAGCAGGTTTTCCGTGGAGCGAATGTCTAGAGGCCGGCATTATAGGCCAAACAAACTGACGACAAGTCACTGTACAGTATAATTGAGGTCTGCCAAATGAAGGTAACTGAAATGCGGCAGAAACGACGTGCAAAGTGTTCGGGATAGCTTTGTGTTGCTATGGAGTTTAGGACACACACGGGAGAGTGTACAGTCACCGCTTGTCGTACTTAATCTAAAAAGTGCGAAAAGGAGGCGACTTTTTTTATGGCAAATCAGGTAATGAGAATTACACTTAAGGCTTATGATCATCAGCTTGTTGATGCATCTGCCAAGAAGATTATCGAGACAGTCAAGAAGAACGGATCACAGGTTTCAGGACCAGTTCCGCTTCCAACTAAGAAAGAAGTAGTTACAATCTTGAGAGCTGTTCACAAGTATAAGGATTCCAGAGAACAGTTCGAGCAGAGAACTCACAAGAGACTTATCGATATCATCACACCTACATCTAAGACTGTTGAGGCTCTTCAGAGACTCGAGATGCCTGCAGGTGTAAACATCAATATAAAGATGAAATAATTCATCCTTATAATATAGAAACAATCAATTAACACCTCTACTAGTATGATGCGAGACGCATGATGCCGTGATAACTGGAGAATTGTCATATAGAGAGGCAATTGAAGCGACATTGCGAATGAAGTAAGCATCCGCTGTAGATGTAACAAGGAGGTAAAATCATGAAGAAGGCTATTTTAGCTACTAAGGTCGGAATGACCCAGATCTTCAAAGAAGATGGTTCACTGGTTCCTGTAACTGTTCTTCAGGCAGGACCATGCGTAGTAACACAGATCAAGACAGTTGAGAATGATGGTTACAGCGCTGTTCAGGTTGGTTTTGTTGACAAGAAAGAAAAGACTGTTAGCAAGGACAAGAACGGCAGCAAGACAATCTACCATCGTCACGGCGCAACAAAGGCTGAGCAGGGACATTTCAAGAAGGCTGGAGTTTCTTGCAAGAGATATGTAAGAGAATTCAAGTTTGAGAATGCTGCTGATTATGCACTTGGCGCTGAAATTAAGGCTGATATCTTTACAGAAGGCGATAAGATTGATGCAACAGCTGTTTCAAAGGGAAAAGGATTCCAGGGTGCAATCAAGAAGAACGGTCAGCACAGAGGACCTATGGCACATGGTTCCAAGTTCCACCGTCATCAGGGTTCTAATGGTTCAAGTTCAGATCCTAGCCGCGTATTCAAGGGCAAGGGAATGCCTGGTCACATGGGCAGCGTAAAAGTAACAGTTCAGAATCTTGAGGTTGTAAGAGTAGATGCTGACAAGAATCTTATTCTTGTAAAGGGTGCTATTCCTGGACCTAAGAAGGGACTTGTTGCAATCAAGGAAACCGTAAAGGTTATAGGTTAATAGAACGCGAAAGGAGGAACCATACAGATGGCTAATGTATCTGTTTACAATATGGAAGGCAAAGAAGTTGGCAACATCGAACTTAATGATGCTATCTTCGGAGTTGAAGTAAATGAACATCTCGTACACATGGCTGTTCTTCAGCAGCTTGCTGATAAGCGCCAGGGTACACAGAAAGCAAAGACACGTTCTGAAGTTTCCGGAGGCGGAAGAAAGCCTTGGAGACAGAAGGGAACAGGTCATGCTAGACAGGGATCTATCAGAGCACCTCAGTGGAAGGGTGGCGGAGTTGTATTCGCACCAGTTCCAAGAGATTACTCTTTCAAGATGAACAAGAAAGAGAAGAGAGCTGCTCTTAAGTCTGCTCTTACAGATAAGGTTCAGAACAACAATATCGTTGTTGTAGATGAGCTCAAGTTTGATGAGATCAAGACAAAGAGATTCGCAGAGGTTATGAACAACCTCAAGGCTACACGTAAGGCACTTGTTGTACTTGCTGACAATGATCAGAATGTAGTACTTTCTGCAAGAAACCTTGCTGAAGCAAACACAACACTTACAAATACACTTAATGTATATGATATCGTAAACGCTAGAACACTCGTCCTTACAAAGGATGCAGTTGCAAAGATTGAGGAGGTGTATTGCTAATGGCAGCATTACAGTATTATGACGTAATCCTTAAGCCAGTTCTTACTGAGAAGAGCATGGCTGGCATGAGCGAGAAGAAGTACACTTTCCTTGTTAATCCTGAAGCTAACAAGACACAGATCAAGGAAGCTGTAGAGAAGATGTTCGAGGGAACAAAGGTTGCTAAAGTCAACACAATCAATGTTGCAGGCAAGATGAAGAGACGTGGAATGACAGTCGGATTCACAGCTAAGACTAAGAAGGCAATTGTTCAGCTTACTGAAGATAGCAAGGACATCGAAATCTTCCAGGGACTTTAATATAAATTTTAACTGATAACTATACGTACGAATCCAAATTAAGTCCGGGATTCAAATGAGTAATCATTAGATACGTGATAAACAAAAAGGAGAAAAAATCATGGGAATTAAGAAGTACGGCCCATATACCCCATCCAGAAGAAACATGACTGGATCAGATTTCTCAGAGATCACAAAAGCAACACCTGAGAAGTCACTCATTGTTTCAAAGAACAGCAAGGCTGGTCGTAACAATCAGGGTAAGATCACAGTAAGACATCGTGGATGCGGCGGCAGAGTTAAATATAGAATTATCGACTTCAAGAGAAATAAGGACGATATGCCTGCAAAGGTTATCGGTATCGAGTATGATCCTAACAGATCAGCTAACATTGCTCTTATCCAGTACGAGGATGGCACAAAGGCTTATATCCTTGCTCCTAACGGATTAACAGATGGCATGACAGTTATGAACGGTGCTAACGCTGAAGTTCGTGTAGGTAACTGCCTCCCACTTTCACAGATTCCTGTCGGTGAAAACGTACACAACGTTGAGCTTTATCCTGGAAAGGGTGGCCAGATGGTTCGTTCAGCTGGTAACGCAGCTCAGCTTATGGCTAAAGAGGGCAAGTATGCTACACTTCGTCTTCCTTCAGGTGAAATGAGAATGGTTCCTATCGAGTGCCGTGCAACAATCGGTGTTGTAGGAAATGGTGATCACAACCTTATTAACTATGGTAAAGCAGGTCGTGTTCGTCACATGGGTATCCGCCCTACAGTTCGTGGTTCTGTTATGAACCCTAATGACCATCCACACGGTGGTGGTGAAGGTAGAGCACCTATCGGACGTTCTGGTCCTAGCACACCTTGGGGTAAGCCAGCTCTTGGTTACAAGACACGTAAAGCTAAGAAGGCTTCTAACAAGCTCATCGTAAGAAGAAGAAACGGTAAAGCCATCAAATAAGGAGGAATGAAATGTCTAGATCACTTAAAAAGGGACCTTTCGCAGACGCAAGCCTGCTTAAGAAGATAGATGCTATGAACGCAGAGGGCCAGAAGCAGATTGTTAAGACATGGTCACGTCGTTCTACAATTTTCCCGTCTTTTGTTGGACACACAATTGCTGTTCATGACGGAAGAAAGCATATTCCTGTATACGTAACTGAAGATATGGTTGGACACAAGCTTGGTGAGTTTGTTCCTACAAGAACATTCAGAGGACATGCAGGAAACGCTCCCGCAGAGAGAAAGAGCAGCGTAAACTAAGTATTTGTTCGATGAAAGGAGGAAATATCCATGGATATGGAGATCAAGCATAGATCTAAAATTAAAAGAGAAAGAAATCGTGAAAATAGAGAAACAAGACCTTTTGCAAAGTTATCTTATGCAAGAATACCAGTTCAGAAGGCATGCTTCGTCATGGATGCTATCAGAGGTAAGGACGTTGAGACTGCACTTGCAATTCTCGAGTACAATCCTAGATATGCTTCAAGCGTAATCTATAAGCTTCTTGCAAGCGCTGTAGCTAACGCTGAGAACAACAAAGGTATGAACAGAGCAAATCTCTATATTGCTGAGTGTACAGCTAGCAATGGTCCTATCATGAAGAGAATTCAGCCAAGGGCACAGGGCAGAGCATACAGAATCAACAAGAGAATGAGCCATCTGACTGTTATTTTGGACGAGAGATAATTGAAAGGAGAACCTAGAAATGGGACAGAAAGTTAATCCTCATGGCCTCAGAGTTGGTGTTATTGCTGACTGGGATTCAAAGTGGTATGCAGAGTCAGCTGATTTCGCTAATAATCTGGTAGAAGATTACAATATCAGAAAATTTCTGAAGAAGAAGTTATATGCAGCTGGTGTTTCTAAGATCGAGATCGAGAGAGCATCAGACAGAGTTAAGGTTATCGTTTATACAGCTAAGCCTGGTGTTGTTATCGGTAAGGGCGGCGCTGAAATCGAAGTAACTAAGAAGGAACTTTCAAAGCTTACAGATAAGAAAGTTCTTGTAGATATTAAGGAAATCAAGAAGCCTGATAAGGATGCACAGCTTGTTGCAGAGAACATCGCTCAGCAGCTCGAGAACCGTGTATCATTCAGAAGAGCTATGAAGTCATGCATGAGCAGAACAATGAAGACAGATGCACTTGGTATCAAGGCATGCTGCTCAGGTCGTCTTGGCGGCGCTGATATCGCTCGTTCAGAGTTCTATAGCGAGGGAACTATTCCT
Source organism: Butyrivibrio sp. YAB3001 (assembly GCF_900112195.1). Lineage (GTDB taxonomy): Bacteria > Bacillota > Clostridia > Lachnospirales > Lachnospiraceae > Butyrivibrio. The sequence continues at coordinate 191,969 of NZ_FOKR01000004.1, read as the reverse complement.
CTTCAGACACTCAGAGCAGATATCGATTATGGTTTTGCTGAAGCAGATACAACCTACGGTAAGGTTGGTGTAAAGGTATGGATCTATAAGGGTGAAGTACTTCCAACTAAAGCAGGTGAGAGTTCAGATAAGGAAGGGAGCGATAAATAATGTTAATGCCAAAGAGAGTTAAGCACCGCAAGCAGTTCCGCGGTTCAATGGCTCATAAAATCACTCGTGGTAACACAATTAGTTATGGTGAATATGGAATAGTTGCGCTTGAGCCTTGCTGGATCAATTCAAACCAGATTGAGGCAGCCCGTGTAGCTATGACACGTTTCATTAAGCGTGGTGGTCAGGTTTGGATCAAAATCTTCCCTGACAAGCCTATCACATTAAAGCCTCTTGGAACACGTATGGGTTCTGGTAAAGGTGCAACTGATAGATGGGTAGCTGTTGTTAAGCCTGGTCGTGTAATGTTCGAAATCGGTGGAGTTGCCGAGGCCGATGCTAGAGAAGCTCTTCGTCTTGCGACACATAAGCTTCCTTGCAGATGCAAGATCGTTTCTAAGGCTGATTTGGAAGGCGGTGTATCTAATGAAAACTAATAAGTATGTAGAAGAGCTTCTGGCTAAGACTGCTGAAGAGCTCCAGACAGAGCTTGTTTCTGCTAAGAAAGAACTTTTTAACCTTAAGTTCCAGAACGCTACAAACCAGTTGGATAATACAGCAAGAATTAAAGAAGTAAGAAGAAATATTGCAAGAATCCAGACTGTAATCACACAGAATGCTAAGGCTGCTAACTAAGCCTCACACTGAATAAGGAGAAATAATCGTGGAAAGAAATTTGAGAAAAACGCGTGTTGGTAAAGTAACAAGCGATAAGATGGATAAGACCATCACAGTTTCCATTGAGGACCATGTTAAGCATCCTCTTTACAAGAAGATCGTGAAGAGAACATATAAGCTTAAGGCTCATGACGAGAACAATGAGTGCCGTATCGGTGACACAGTTAAAGTTATGGAAACTAAGCCAATCTCCAAAGATAAGAGATGGAGACTTGTATCCATTATTGAACGTGCAAAGTAATCTAAAATAAAGGAGAATTATCATGATTCAGCAGGAAAGTAGATTGAAGGTCGCTGATAACACAGGTGCTAAGGAACTTCTTACAATCCGTGTTATGGGTGGATCTACAAGAAGATATGCGAGAATCGGCGACACAATAGTTGCTTCTGTTAAAGAAGCAACACCCGGTGGAGTTGTAAAGAAGGGTGATGTTGTTAAGGCTGTTGTCGTTCGTACAGTTAAAGAGACTCGTCGTAAGGACGGTTCCTACATCAGATTTGATGAAAACGCTGCTGTTGTTATCAATGAAGATGGTACGCCTAAGGGAACACGTATATTTGGACCCGTAGCTAGAGAGCTTCGTGAGAAAAAGTTCATGAAGATCCTTTCTCTTGCTCCGGAAGTATTATAAGGAGGCGCCCAGATGTCAACAAGTAAGATTAAGAAGGGTGATATGGTTAAGGTTATCGCCGGTGGTGAAATCGACAAGGAAGGTAAAGTCCTTTCAGTTGATAGAAAGAATGGAAAGGTTATCGTTGAAGGCGTAAATAAGGCTATTCATCACGAGAAGCCTTCTGCTAAGAATCCTAATGGCGGAATTGTTGAGCGTGAAGCTGCGCTTGATATATCAAATGTTATGTATCTTCATAACGGACAGCCTACCAAGATCGGATTCAAAGTTGAAAAAGATGAGAATGGTAAGGTTGTAAAGAAGAGCCGCATCGCTAAAAAGACTGGTGAGGTTATCGACTAATTTAAGGAAGGAGGTATATAACGTTGAGTAGATATAAGGATTTATATAAGAACGAGATCGTTGATGCTATGACAAAGAAGTTCGGTTACAAGAACGTAATGGAAGTTCCGAAGCTTGACAAGATCGTTATCAATATGGGTGTTGGAGAAGCAAAGGAAAATGCTAAGCTTCTTGAGAACGCTGCAAATGACATGGCTATCATTTCAGGCCAGAAGCCTGTTATTACAAAGGCTAGAAAGTCTATCGCTAACTTCAAACTGAGAGAGGGTATGCCTATCGGTTGTAAGGTTACACTTCGTGGTGACAAGATGTATGATTTCCTTGATCGTCTTGTAAACCTTGCACTTCCTCGTGTACGTGACTTCAGAGGAATCAACCCTAACTCATTCGATGGAAGAGGAAACTATGCACTTGGTATCAAGGAACAGCTTATCTTCCCTGAAATCGAATATGATAAGATTGACAAGACAAGAGGTATGGATATCATTTTCACAACAACAGCTAAGACAGACGAGGAAGCTCGTGAGCTTCTTACACTGTTCAATATGCCTTTTGCAAAGTAATTATAGGAGGGAATAGAACACATGGCTAAATTATCCATGAAGTTGAAACAGCAGATGAAACCAAAGTTCTCTACACGTGCTTATAACCGTTGTAAGATCTGCGGTCGTCCTCATGCTTATCTTAGAAAGTACGGAATCTGCAGAATTTGCTTCCGTGAGCTTGCATACAAGGGCGAAATTCCTGGTGTACGTAAGGCATCTTGGTAATAAGTTAATACTAAGTAAGGTTTGTCTGAACTTAGTATGACGTTTTGTTCTGACGCATGCGCAGCATGCGGACAGAACTTCCACTTCGGTGGTCTGGGATGGAGACCACTAAATATAGATATAAAAAGGTAATAATAAATTATTATTCTTCGTTGTTTAAGAGTCATATACTGATATAATAGACAGTATTGAGTAACACAAAAGCGCGCATTGCGGCTTCGTGTCTCTGCTCAATTCGGGGAGTAGTAAGGCGAAGCAAAAATATTTAAGGAGGCAATTTTAAAATGGCAATGAACGATCCTATTGCAGATATGCTTACAAGAATTCGTAACGCAAATACTGCAAAACATGACACTGTTGATGTTCCTTCTTCAAAGATGAAACTTGCAATTGCAAACATTCTTCTTGATGAGGGATATATTAAGAAGTTAGACGTTGTTGAAGATGGTGCATTCAAGACTCTTCACATCACTCTTAAGTATGGTGCAGATAGAAACGATAAGGTTATCACAGGCCTTAAGAGAATTTCTAAGCCTGGTCTTCGTGTATACGCAGGCAAGGATGAACTTCCTAGAGTATTAGGCGGTCTTGGAATAGCTATTCTTTCTACAAACCAGGGCGTTGTAACTGATAAAAAAGCAAGAGAACTTCAGGTTGGTGGCGAAGTTCTTGCATTCATTTGGTAAATTGGAGGTACGGGCATGTCACGAATTGGAAAAATGCCAATCGCAGTTCCTGCTGGAGTTACAGTAGAAGTTGCAGAAAATAATAAGGTGACTGTTAAGGGACCTAAGGGAACCCTTACAAGAGTTTTTCCTGCTGAAATTTCTTTCTCACAGGAAGACGGTCAGATCGAAGTTAAGAGACCTGACGATCAGAAGAAGACTAAGGCTTTACACGGACTTTCAAGAAGCCTTCTCAACAACATGGTTGTTGGTGTAACAGAAGGATTCGAGAAGAAGCTTGAAGTTAACGGTGTAGGTTATAGAGCTGCTAAGAATGGTAAGACACTCTCTCTTACACTTGGTTATTCTCACCCAGTAGAAATTGTTGATCCAGAAGGCGTTGAGACAGTTGTTGAGGGTCAGGTAATCACAGTTAAGGGTATCGACAAAGAAGCGGTTGGCCAGCATGCTGCAATCATCAGAGAGAAGAGAGCTCCAGAGCCATATAAGGGCAAGGGTATCAAGTATTCTGATGAGGTTATCAGACGTAAAGTTGGTAAGACCGGTAAGAAATAATAGATAAGGAGAGTGCAAAATGGTTAGTAAAGAATCCAGACAGGAAATTCGTGTTAAAAAGCACATGAAGATCCGTAATCGTTTCAGTGGTACAGCTGAGAGACCAAGACTTGCTGTTTTTAGAAGCAATAATCACGTATATGCACAGGTTATTGATGATGTTGCTGGCAAGACACTTGTATCTGCTTCAACTCTTGAAAAAGACATCAAGGCAGAGCTTAAGAATACAGACGACATTGCAGCTGCTACAAAGATTGGAGATGTAGTTGCAAAGAGAGCTCTTGAAAAGGGCATCAAAGCCGTTGTATTTGACAGAGGTGGTTATATTTACCACGGTAAGGTTAAAGCTTTGGCTGACGCTGCCAGAGAAGCTGGCCTTGAATTCTAAGAAGGGAGAAAACACAAAATGAAGCGTAATATCGTAGATGCAAGTCAGCTCGAATTGACAGATAAAGTTGTAACCATCAAACGTGTTACAAAGGTTGTTAAGGGTGGACGTAACATGAAGTTCACAGCCCTTGTAGTTGTTGGTGACAACAATGGACACGTTGGTGTTGGTCTGGGAAAATCAACAGAAATCCCGGATGCTATCCGTAAGGGTAAGGAAGATGCTACTAAGAACCTTATTACTGTTCCTCTTGATGAGAACAACAGTATTACACATGATTTCATTGGTAAGTTCGGTTCTGCTGAAGTTTTACTTAAGAAGTCTCCAGAAGGTACTGGTATCATCGCTGGTGGTCCTGCTCGTTCTGTTTGTGAACTTGCAGGTATCAGAAATATCAGAACAAAGTCTCTTGGTTCTAACAATAAGCAGAATGTTGTTTATGCTACAATCAATGGACTTGCTCAGCTTAAGACACCTGAAGAAGTTGCAGCTAAGCGCGGCAAATCTGTAGCTGAAGTAACCGCATAATAAAGGAGAAAATCAATGGCAGATAAGAAACTTAAGATCACATTGGTTAAGTCAACAATTGGTGCTATTCCTAAGCACGTAGCAACTGTTAAATCAATGGGATTCAAGAAGCTTAACAGTAGTGTTGAATTGCCTGATAACGCTGCAACAAGAGGCCAGATTCAGCAGATTAGACACCTCGTTAAGGTAGAAGAGATTTAATTTTTTTCGATACAAGCAAAAAATAGTAACCGGAGCTGTTCCATGTATACGCAAGTGGTGTATAATAATCTAGTGCACTGCGGCAGCGGTACGAGCTCCGGCATTTATAAGGAGGAATAAAATGGAATTATCCAACTTAAGACCTGCTGAAGGTTCAAGACAGAGTGATAATTTTAGAAGAGGCCGTGGTCATGGTTCAGGAAATGGCAAGACTGCTGGTAAGGGACATAAGGGTCAGAAGGCTCGTTCAGGAGCACCAAGACTTGGTTTCGAAGGTGGCCAGATGCCATTGTTCAGAAGACTTCCTAAGAGAGGCTTCAAGAATATTAACCATAAGAATATCGTAGGCATCAATCTTAGCGCACTTGAAGTGTTTGATAATGACGCAGTAGTTGATATTCAGGCACTTAAGGATCAGGGAATCATTAAGAAGGAACTTGATGGCGTAAAGATTCTTGGCAACGGCGAATTTACTAAGAAGCTTACAGTAAAAGCTAATGCTTTCAGTGCATCAGCTAAAGAGAAAATCGAGGCTCTTGGTGGAACTACAGAGGTGATCTAATGTTTAAGTCCCTAATGAATGCATTAAAAGTCAAGGAGTTAAGAAATAAGATTCTTTTCACTATTGCAATGCTTGGTGTAATCAGACTTGGTTCTGCTATTCCGGTACCTGGAATGAATGTTTCAGTATTCCAGAATTGGTTTAAGAATCTTACAGATAGTGATTCCTTTGGCTTCATGGATCGATTTACTGGTGGGTCATTTGAGAATATGTCAATCTTGGCACTCAATATTACACCATACATTACATCTTCCATTATCATTCAGCTTCTTACAATAGCAATTCCTAAATTTGAGGAATGGCAGAGAGATGGAGAAGATGGAAGAAAGAAGCTAACAACACTCACAAGATATGTGACTGTTGCTTTGGCGCTTATCGAATCCATTGCAATGTCAATTGGTTTTTACAGAAACACAGGCTTCCTTACAGAACAGTCTGTTTTCCTTGTAATCCAGATTGTGGCAGCCCTTACTGCTGGTAGTGCATTCCTGATGTGGATTGGTGAAAGAATCACAGATAATGGGGTTGGAAACGGTATTTCAATTGTTCTGACTATTAACATTCTTTCAAGAATGCCGTCAGATATAAAGGCTCTTTACGATCAGTTCGTAAATGGTAAGCCTATTGCTAGGGGAGTTGTTTCAGCTATAATCATACTTGCAGTTATTATTGCAATGGTAGTATTAGTTGTACTTCTTAACGGTGCTGAGAGGAGAATTCCTGTTCAGTACGCTAAGAAGATTCAGGGAAGAAAGACATACGGTGGAAATCGTTCTGAAATTCCTTTGAAAGTCAACACAGCTGGCGTTATGCCTATTATTTTTGCAATGTCATTGTTCCAGTTTCCACTTATTATTACACAGCTTGTTGGTTATAATGGTACAGGTTTCTGGGGCAAGTTTGTTGCATATTTGAATCAGAGTAATTGGTTTAACCGTAATCATTGGAATTACTCAATTGGTCTGATTGTATATATTTTATTACTTATCTTCTTCGCATATTTCTATACTTCTATTACCTTCAATCCAATTGAGATTGCAGATAATATGAAGAAGCAGGGCGGATTTATTCCTGGTATCAGACCAGGTAAACCAACCAGTGATTATCTTACAAACATTCTGAACTACATTATATTTATTGGAGCATGTGGTCTTACAATAATTGGTGTATTGCCTATTTTTTTCAATGGCATGTTCGGAGCTAGCGTATCTTTTGGTGGTACAAGCCTTATAATTGTCGTAAGCGTTATCCTTGAGACAATTAAGCAGGTTGAATCACAGATGCTTGTAAGAAATTACAAAGGCTTCTTGGAAGATTAAGATTTAAAATTGAAAGAGGTCACAAGACTCACAATTTGTGAGTCTTGCAGCCTCTTCTTTCTTGTTTTATAATGGGATTTGCATTAAAAAACTTTGTTGAAGGGGACTAAATTTAATTATGAAAATTATTATGTTGGGTGCGCCTGGCGCAGGTAAGGGAACGCAGGCAAAAATGATCGCGGATAAATATAAGATTCCGCATATTTCTACCGGTGATATTTTTAGAGCTAACATGAAGAACGGAACTGAGCTTGGTTTAAAAGCTAAGGAATATATGGACAAGGGATTACTTGTTCCTGATGAATTAACAGTTGAAATTCTGTTGGACAGAGTAGCTCAGGATGATTGCAAAGATGGATATGTTCTTGATGGATTTCCAAGAACTATTCCTCAGGCTGATGTTTTGGATAAGGAACTTACAAAGCTTGGCGATAAGGTTGATTTTGCGATCAATGTAGATGTTCCGGATGAGAATATCGTTAGAAGAATGTCAGGAAGACGTGCTTGCCTTAAGTGTGGCGCAACTTATCATATTGAGCATATTCCACCTAAGAAAGAAGGCATTTGTGATAACTGTGGATCTGAACTTGTTCAGAGAGAAGATGATAAGCCTGAAACTGTTCAAAACAGATTGTCAGTATATCATGAACAGACACAGCCACTTATCGATTATTACACAAACAAACAGATTTTGAAAACAGTAGATGGTACAAAGGACATGCAGGAAGTGTTTAACGATATCGTTAGCATTCTTGGATGATATTTATTGGTTTAGTTATATATGGCTATTATTATTAAAACAGATGAAGAAATAGATCTTATGAGAAAGTCTGGACATCTTTTGGCTAAGGTTCATGAAGAACTAAAAGCAGCTGTCTGCCCGGGGGTATCTACCCTTGAGTTGGATGAGATTGGTGAAAAGACCATAAGAGCTCTGGGGGGGATTCCCAATTGTAAAAATTACGAAGGGTTTCCTGCTTCTGTGTGTATTTCTGTGAATGATGAAGTTGTTCATGGAATACCAAGTGCTGATAGGATCCTGCAGGAAGGTGATATTGTTACTTTTGATACAGGACTCATATATAAGGGCTATCATTCTGATGCTGCTCGAACTTGGGGTGTTGGAAAAATAAGCGAAGAAGCTCAAAAGCTCATAGATGTTACCAGAGAAAGCTTTTTTGAAGGTATAAAGAAGGCTAGGGTTGGAAACAGGCTACATGATATATCCAGAGCAATTGATGATTATATTACTCCTCATGGATATGGTATTGTAAGAGAGCTTACAGGTCATGGAATAGGAACTCATTTGCATGAAGATCCTATGGTGCCTAATTACAGGCAGTTAAGACGTGGTGTCAAGCTTCAAAAAAATATGACAATATGTGTAGAACCTATGATAACCATGGGGAATCGCAAGATTTGTTGGTTAGATGATGATTGGACTGTTGTTACTATGGATGGTTCACTTGCTGCACATTATGAGAATACTATCGCCATTACAGATGGCGAACCAGAGATATTAACTTTAGAATGGTCTTGAACAAGGAGGATAAGAATGTCAAAGGCTGATGTAATTGAAATTGAAGGAAAAGTAATTGAGAAACTTCCGAACACAATGTTCCAGGTTGAACTTGAAAATGGACATGTTGTTTTAGCTCATATTAGTGGAAAACTTCGTCAGAACTTTATTAGAATTTTACCTGGCGATAAAGTTACATTGGAGTTGTCACCATATGATCTTACTAAGGGAAGAATCATCTGGAGAGATAAATAATTAGTTATATGCCCATAAGTACATGATGTTTATCATGTGCTTATGGGTTATTTTTATATTAAAAGATTTTATAATTATCAGGGAGGTAAGAAATGGGAGAAAAAAGGAAAGCTATTTATGATGCAACAACATTGGGGAAGCCTAAAATGATGGTACTAGGCTTGCAGCACATGTTTGCAATGTTTGGAGCTACGATTTTAGTTCCGATTCTTGTTAATGGTTATTTTAATGGTGAAGGATTGTCTGTACAAGTTACATTATTCTTTGCAGGTATAGGTACATTATTATTTCATTTGTGCTCAAAGTTTAAAGTTCCTGCATTTTTAGGTTCATCTTTTGCATTTTTGGGAGGCTTTGCTACTGTAGCACAGTTAGATACAGGTAAATACGCAAATATGTCGTTTGGCGAAAAGCTGCCATACGCTTGTGGTGGTATTGTTGTAGCAGGACTTCTTTACCTCGTTCTTGCTTTGATCATCAAACTTGTAGGAGTAAAGAAAGTAATGCATTTCCTTCCTCCGGTTGTTACTGGACCGATTATCATTTGCATAGGTTTATCACTTGCACCTTCTGCAGTAAGTAATGCATCTGCCAACTGGTTTCTTGCAATTGTTGCTCTTGCAGTTGTAATTGCTTTTAACATATGGGGAAAAGGAATGTTTAATATTATTCCAATCCTGATGGGAGTAGTAATTTCTTATGTAGTTGCTTTGATCATGCAGGCGATGGGATTTACAAATGCTGATGGTAGCGCAATTATAAATTTTGCACCTATCAGTGAAGCTAGTTGGGTAGGACTTCCTCCATTTATAATTGCAAAATTTGATATTACAGCGATTCTTGTTATGGCACCGATTGCTATAGCAACTATGATGGAACATATTGGAGATATTTCTGCTATATCAGCGACAACAGGATTGAATTTCATTGAAGAGCCCGGACTACACAGGACTCTGCTTGGAGATGGACTTGCAACTGCATTTGCTGGAATGTTCGGTGGACCTGCAAATACAACATATGGTGAAAATACTGGAGTTTTAGAGCTTTCAAAGGTATATGATCCAAAGGTTGTTAGAATTGCGGCGGTTTATGCTGTTGTAGTAAGCTTTATTCCTAAGATTGCTGATGTAATCGGTACAATGCCAACAGCTATTATTGGCGGTATCAGTTTTGTATTATATGGTATGATTTCAGCCATTGGTGTAAGAAATGTCGTAGAAAATAAGGTTGACTTTACTAAATCAAGAAATCTCATCGTTGCAGCGGTTATACTTGTTTCAGGATTGGGATTTTCGAATGGTATTACATTTACAGTATTTGGTACAACTGTAACTCTTACTTCACTTGCTATTGCAGCACTTCTTGGAGTGACATTAAATGCTATACTTCCTGGAAATGATTATAATTTTGGAGTTAATCATCAGGGAGATATCAATCGTGGTGTCAGCTTTAATAATAGAAATGCATCATGATTATCAATAAATCTTTATATATCTTTTAAACAAATTTCTTTAAAATTTTAAAATTGGTGACTGAAATAATGATAATGGAAAAACGGCTTGGATGCGCCATTTATGGAGAGCACCATTGAAATACGCCCTATTTCTTATTGTTTCAGTCGCCTTATTTATTAATGAAAACATGCCGATATACTGATAAAGATTCATGTGCGTAGGACAAGGAAGGAATCGCTATGAAGAAATTATTAGGAACATTATTGGTATTTATTCTTACAATTGTCGTTATTTTGTGCGGTTTTATCGTACTCTGTGGTCTGAGTCCCGATGTTGCGGCGGGAGCATCTGAAACTTCCAAAATATTACAAGTTTATATTGAATCACAAAAAGAAGATGAAGAGGGAAATGAAACAAGTAATACCAATTCAGTAAATGAATCCTCTACTTCTGATACATCACAAATTGAAGATATGATTTCATCTGAGAATGAGCTGGAAGTTAATGAATTAGATTCTTCTGAAGAGCAGGATGATATTGTTCAGATACAGAAAACATTTCAAGAATATGCTTCAGTATGGAATACAAATGGTCTAACACAGAATCTTGCTGAGAAAGCTCTTTCCACATTAACCCCAAATGATGAAATGGGGTATCAGGAAGATGCGTATAATGATTATGTGTTGACAGAGAGAAATGTGATAAAACTGGAGGATGCAGGACAATTACAGGAAGCTATCAAGAATACAAGCATGGGGAGCCCGGGAAAAGATATTTCTTTTGACAAGGAGTATTATCCATATTATTACATGCTTGATGATAAGGGGAAAGACATATATAAACAGATTTATTCCAGTGCGATTGATTTAAAAACAACCTTTATTCCAATATATACAAATGTTAATTCAGATGAGTGGTATAATGCATTTTTAAGTGTTTCATTCGATCATCCGGAATTATTCTGGTTAAATAATAAGATGTATACGGAATATGATTATAATGGAAATGTCGTAAAGGTTGAACTTTCCTATTATACAGATGAATTGCAGGATATCACATCGGCTAAAATGGATTTTGAAAGCGTGGCAGAAAGCATTGCTTCGCAGGCGCGTGAGCTGAATACTGAATATGAAAAGGAAGTTTTTATACACAATTATCTTGCTAATAAGCTGAACTATTCAAGTGGGACAATGGATCAAAGTGCATATAGCGCAATAGTTGGTAATGATACGGTTTGCGCAGGCTATTCAAAAGCATTCCAATATATAATGCAAAAGGCTGGCGTGCCAACGTATTTTGTTGCAGGATGGGGCGGATCAGCTTCAGGTGGCGGTCTGCATGGCTGGAACATGGTTAAAATTGGGAAAGATTATTATAATGTTGATCTTACTTGGGATGATACCAATCCTGTTAACTATGACTATTTTAATAAGTCGGATAGAGATTTTGCGCAGCATTTGAGAATGTTCAGTTCTCAGTTTCTGCCATCATGCCAGGGGAAAAAATATTCTACCTCCCCAGAAACAGCCAAACAGTGATATAAAGAAATATATCTAAAATAAGAATGCAGAAGCCCGCATTTACTGCGGGTTTCTGATTTTAATTAATGAGCATACAAACTAATTTAAAAATATTTTGTGAAAAAATGTTAAAAAGTAGTTGATTAATAACAAACAAAGTGCTAATATGATAAATGGTCTTTTTAGAAGAGGGGATAGTTTGCCCTTCTTTAGGCATTATGCTGTTTTTACCATGCAGGAAAGGAGTAACAATGAAAGTTAGGTCTTCTGTTAAGCCTATGTGCGAAAAGTGCAAGGTTATTAAGAGAAAGGGCGTTATCAGAGTAATCTGTGACAACCCTAAACACAAACAGAGACAGGGTTAATTCGAGCCGTTTTCGGATTACTTTTTGATACCAATGTGTATTGGAAAGATCGGATTAAATACTGTCCGATTGGGCGTAATGGTTGCCCCAATCAAACAAGTAACAGCTCTACATAAGTATTCTAGAGCAAGAGGAGTAAAACTTCTCATATAGTTTATTTTTTTATTTTATGGAGGAATTAAAATGGCTCGTATTGCAGGTGTAGATTTACCTAGAGATAAGCGAGTAGAGATTGGTTTGACATACATCTACGGAATTGGTAGAACAAGCTCAAACAAGATTCTCGAAGCAGCAAAAGTAAATCCGGACACACGTGTTCGTGATCTTACAGATGATGAAGTAAAGAAAATCGCCGAGATTATCGGTAACGACTACGAAGTAGAAGGTGACCTCAGAAGAGAAGTTGCTATGAACATCAAGAGACTCACTGAGATCGGATGCTTCAGAGGAATGCGTCATAGAAGAGGACTTCCTTGCCGTGGTCAGAGAACTAAGACAAATGCAAGAACAAGAAAAGGACCAAAGAGAACAATCGCTAATAAGAAGAAATAATTCTTTCCAAAGCTTTTGTATAATATTTTAGAACCCGTGCATGGCAGGTTCGAAGAAACATTTAACAAGTATTTTATAGGAAGAAAGTAGGTTAGTTTAAAATGGCAAATCAGAAATCATCTTCAGCTGCAAAGAAGGCAGCTGCAAAGAAGCGTGTCAAGAAAAACGTTGAACACGGACAGGCACATATCCAGTCATCATTCAACAACACAATCGTTACATTGACTGATGCTGCAGGTAACGCTCTTAGCTGGGCAAGTGCTGGCGGTCTGGGATTTAAGGGTTCAAGGAAATCTACTCCTTATGCTGCACAGGTAGCTGCAGAGACAGCAACTAAGGCTGCTCTTATTCATGGCCTTAAGACTGTTGATGTATTCGTTAAGGGACCAGGATCAGGAAGAGAAGCTGCAATCAGAGCTCTTGCTGCAAGCGGTCTTACAGTTACATCTATCACAGACGTAACACCTGTACCACATAACGGATGCCGCCCACCTAAGCGTCGTAGAGTATAATCGTTGCTCAAACAATGTAGTTACATGTGCTAATAAATTTTTTATTCTATGTAAACTCGTTGGACGAAGGTGAAATCGCTAACATAAAGTTAGCAGAACATTGTAAACAACATCAGAATCGTATAGTAATTCTGAGTAAAAGAAAGGAGCCAAAATGGCAGTAAACAGAGTTCCAGTATTAAAGAGATGCAGATCACTTGATTTAGATCCAACTTTCCTTGGATATGACAAGAAGTCAAAGAGAACATCAGCAAGAGCTGGTAAGAAGATGAGCGAGTACGGACTTCAGCTTCGTGAGAAACAGAAGGCAAAGTTCATCTATGGCGTTCTTGAGAAGCCTTTCAGAAACTACTATGATATCGCTGACAGAATGAAGGGTCAGACAGGTACAAACCTTATGACAATTCTTGAGTCTAGACTTGATAATGTAGTATTCAGAATGGGATTTGCTAGAACAAGAAGAGAAGCTAGACAGGTAGTTCTTCACAAGTTTATTCTTGTAAATGGCAAGATGATTAACGTTCCTTCATACCGTATCAAGGCTGGGGATGTTATTGAAGTTAAAGAAGCAGCTAAGAATATCCAGAGATTTAAGGATATTGCTGAGATCACTGCTAGCAGACTTGTTCCTGAGTGGATTGATGTTAACAAGGACAATCTTCAGGGTACTGTTAAGGAGCTTCCTTCAAGAGAAGCAATTGATGTACCAGTTGACGAAATGCTTATAGTCGAGTTGTATTCAAAGTAATATAATTAATATAGGTTTTCAAAGTCATAAATCAACTTTGTTGATTTATGACAATGGAAACTTGATATATAACTTGTTGACAAACCACATAAGGAGGGTATATCAGTGTTTGATTTTGAAAGACCAAATATTGAAGTTGCTGAAATCTCAGATGATAAGAAGTATGGTAAATTCGTAGTAGAGCCTCTTGAGAGAGGTTACGGTATTACACTGGGCAATTCCCTTCGTAGGATTATGCTCTCTTCTTTACCTGGTGCAGCAGTAAGTCAGGTCAAAATCGAAGGCGTACTGCATGAATTCAGTTCTATTCCTGGTGTAAAGGAAGATGTAACTGAAATTATCATGAATATCAAGAATCTTTCAATTAAGAATTCTTCTGACACAAACGAGCCAAAGGTTGCATATATTGAATTCAATGGTGAGGGTGTTGTTAGAGCATCTGATATTCAGGTAGACCAGGATATAGAGATCATGAATCCTGATCAGGTTATCGCTACACTTTCCGGCAAAGATGCTAAGCTTTACATGGAGCTTACTATCACAAAGGGAAGAGGTTATGTTAGCTCTGATAAGAACAAAGGCGGCGATCTTCCAATTGGCGTGATCGCAATCGATTCTATTTATACACCTGTAGAAAGAGTAAATATAACTGTAGAGAATACTCGTGTAGGTCAGGTTACTGATTTTGATAAATTAACACTTGATGTTCATACAGATGGTACACTTGCTCCAGATGAGGCTGTAAGCCTTGCAGCAAAGGTACTTAGTGAGCATTTGAGCCTTTTCATTGATCTTTCTGAAAATGCTAAGACCGCTGAGGTTATGGTAGAGAAGGAAGATGACGAGAAGGGCAAGGTTCTCGAGATGTCTATTGATGAACTTGAACTTTCAGTTCGTTCATTCAATTGCCTTAAGAGAGCTGGTATCAATACCGTTCAGGAGCTTGCAAATAAAACTTCTGATGATATGATGAAAGTACGTAATCTTGGTCGCAAGTCTTTAGAAGAAGTTCTTGCTAAGCTTGATGAGCTTGGACTTTCTCTTAGACAGGACAGCGAGCAGTAATTTAAAGATTTATCTATAAATGATATTCGCTGAAGGTAAATCCAAAGTGTACTGAAGCGGATTCTCATAATGGATGGTGCAATTATGCACCATGGTAACAATAACAAGCATCATAAGAATAAGACCAAAGCGCATTTTGTGATGTACCAATGCAGGAGGAATCCTGCAAATGAGAAAGGAATTATAATCATGGCAATGTACAGAAAGCTTGGAAAAGCAACAAAACCTAGAAGAGCACTTCTTCGTAACCAGGTAACAGCACTTCTTTACAATGGAAAGATTGTTACAACAGAAGCAAGAGCAAAGGAAATCAAGAAGATCGTAGAGCCTATGATCACACTTGCTGCAAAGGAAAAGGACAACTTCGAGACAGTTACTGTTGAAGCTAAGGTTCCTGAGAAGGATAAAGATGGCAGAAGAGTAAAGGAAGTTGTTGACGGTAAGAAGGTTACAAAGTTCACAACTGTAAAGAAGGAAATCAAGAAGGATATGCCTTCACGTATGCATGCAAGAAGACAGCTGCTTAAGACTCTTTACCCAGTAGTTGAAGTTCCTACAGAGAACGCTGGAAGAAAGAAAAACACAAAGAATGTTGATCTTGTAGCTAAGCTTTTCGATGAGTATGGCCCTAAGTATGCAGATCGCAAGGGTGGATACACAAGAATGATCAAGATTGGTCAGAGAAAAGGCGATGCAGCTATGATGGTTGTACTTGAGCTTGTTTAATTTGTAAGCTGAGTAATAAATAAGAGATAGTCCTTTTATGGGGCCATCTCTTTTTTGTTGAAAATTAAAACTCTATTATGGTTTTTCTACCGTTCAAAGTGTTGATAATCTTTAGAAGAGTTCCAATCACCACCCCATTTAAAGCCATGAGCTTTGAAGAGTTTGTAAGCAAGATCATTTTCGTCAATCTTATAAGGAAAAGATGATGTTCTGTCAGCGTAAGCATCACTTCCTGCAGGAGCAATATTATGTGTACCATCTTTTTTATATGTGATATAAGGGTTGTAGAAAGGGTTTATGTCTATTGCAAGTCCGTAGGCATGTTTTGAAAGCTTTTTTGTACCTGCAACTTCTCTGTAATTAAAGCATGAAGTGTTATTTGCCTCCATAGATAATTCGTCATCAGCATTGAATTCGTCTATGAGTTTGATGCTCTCTATCTGATATCCGCCCTCATATAGTTCATAAAATATTTCTATAACATCCTGTGCGATTGATGAATTACATATGAGTTCGCCGGTCTGTGTCTCTCCATAAAAATCATTATATAGAAGTGAGCAGTAACTAAGTTCATCAAGACTGATATTATTATTCTCTTTATAAGAGACACCTGTTATTCTAGCTATAATCTGTTCTGTAAGAGGAGAGTAGTAAAAACCATCTGAATAAATAGTTTTTTCTTCTGATGAAATAGAAGAGCTGTTATTTGATGCTAAATTAGTGTTGGAATTCTCATTATTAGTGATTGAGTTATTTGTACCAATGCTGGCTTGCGAAGATGTTGTTAAAGTATCAGAGGAATCATTGGAGACGACAGTATCACTGCCAGTCTCAGTAGATGATTCAACACATGAACTGTTTGCAGTAGTTGATGAATCAGCCTCGGAAATTACTTTTTCTTTATGATTTTTAGCATCGTATTCAGCCAACGTTTCACCTCTTGCCATGAATCTGGCAACGAATCCACATACTATTATTATTCCGAATAATAAAATAATATCCTTAATATATTTATTCATTGTATCATTCTGTCCCATTATTATTTTTATAACATATCTATATTACCACTAATAACTTGTATTTGCTTAAAAACTCTAGTAAAATGGTGCAGTGAAAAAATGGTTGCGTAATTTATTGATTTTATGAATAGGCGTCGGCTTTGACTGATTGTATTTGTTATTAGACAATAAAGACGCAAACGAGCAAATGAAAAGAAGCGAAAATTATGATTCGTACCAAAAATCTTGTATTTGAATATATACGCCGTGATGATGAAGGCAACGTAGAAGGTATTACCAGAGCGGTGGATGGGGTGAATCTATCTGTTGAGCCCGGCCAGTTCATCGCAATTTTAGGACATAATGGTTCAGGTAAATCAACCCTTGCTAAGCATTTTAATGCGCTTTTATACCCAACTGAGGGTGAAGTCTTTATTGACGGTCTTAATACGGAAGAGGACAAGAATATTTGGGAAATTCGTCAGAAGGCTGGTATGGTATTCCAGAATCCTGATAACCAGATAATAGGTCAGGTAGTTGAAGAGGATGTGGGATTCGGACCAGAGAATATGGGAATCCCTACTGAAGAAATATGGGAAAGAGTTGAGGAGAGTCTTAAAACAGTTGGAATGCTACAGTTTAGAAAAGCTTCTCCTAACCATCTGTCAGGTGGACAAAAACAGCGAGTTTCAATCGCTGGTGTCATAGCTATGCATCCTAAATGCATCATATTTGATGAACCTACTGCCATGCTTGATCCAAACGGCCGAAAAGAAGTTATAAGAGCTGCCAGGGCATTAAATGAAGTTGAGAACATTACAATTATTCTTATAACGCATTATATGGAAGAGGTTATATATGCAGATAAGGTGTTTGTAATGGATAAAGGGCATGTTGAGATGTCGGGTACACCCAGAGAAATCTTTTCACAGGTCGATAAGTTAAAAGAACTGCGTCTTGGTGTTCCACAGGTAACTCTTTTGGCACATGAACTTAGAAATGCAGGGTTACCATTGCCAGAAGGAATACTATCTAGGGAAGAACTAATCAACGAATTGAAACGTCTGAAATAAAGTTCAAATATTTTGGTGATGCTGAACTGAGGAAAATTCGCATGCCAGGTGCATTTTTATATAAAAATATTTGAAAAATATAGAAAACAAAGATTTTTCATTATATGGAGATAATTAAATGTCCATAATATTAGATCATGTTAACTACATATACGATGAAGATACTGCAATGGCGCATCCTGCGCTTATTGATGTGTGTCTCAACATTCCAAATGGTCAGTTTGTTGGACTCATTGGACATACAGGTTCTGGAAAATCTACGCTCATTCAGCATATGAACGGTCTTGAGAAGCCTACAAGCGGAAGCGTTTTTTATGATGGTAAAGATATTCATGATGCTGATTATGACAGAAAAGCCTTGAGAGCGAAGGTTGGTCTTGTTTTTCAGTATCCGGAGCATCAGTTATTTGAAACGGATTGCTTTAAAGACGTATGTTTTGGCCCTAAGAATCTGGGACTTCCACAAAAAGAAGTTGAACTTAGAGCATATGAAGCTCTCAAACAGGTTGGTTTTGACGATGAGTATTTTTATCAGTCTCCCTTTGATCTTTCCGGAGGCCAAAAAAGAAGAGTTGCTATTGCCGGTGTCTTAGCGATGAAACCAGAAGTGCTTATTCTTGATGAGCCTACAGCAGGACTTGATCCTAAGGGAAGGGAAGATATACTAAACCTTATTTCTAAGCTTCATAAAGAAATGGGAATTACAATAATTCTTGTAAGTCATAGCATGGAAGATGTTGCTAATTATGTTCAGAGAATTATTGTTATGAATAAAGGAAGAGTTGCTTTTGATGATGAACCCAAAGAGGTTTTCAGACATTATAAGGAACTTGAACAGATTGGACTTGCTGCACCGCAGGTTACATATATTATGCAGGAACTTAAGCAGGCAGGCTTTCCAGTAGACAGCGATGTCACAACTTTGGAAGATGCAAAAAATGAGATACTGAAGGCGTTTGGAAAATGCTAAGAGATATTACACTTGGACAATATTATAGAACTGAATCAGTAGTGCACAAGCTTGACCCGAGGGTGAAGCTTGTTGCTACATTTATGTTCATCATATCGCTATTTGTTGCAAATAATATTATAGGATACATAATTGCGGCTCTTTTTCTGATAATGTGTATTGCGCTGTCTAATGTGCCGCCTAAGTTTATTTTCAGAGGAATGAAGACCATCTTCTTCTTGCTTGTTATAACGATGATATTCAATCTTTTCCTGACTCCGGGAAAAGAACTTGTAAGCTTTTGGAAGTTTACCATAACCTATGAAGGTGTAAAAATGGCATCAATGATGGCGATAAGACTGATTTTCCTGATCACTGGGTCTTCTCTTATGACTTTGACAACTACGCCAAACAATCTTACAGATGGTTTGGAAAGGCTGCTCAGACCACTTAAACTATTTAAAGTTCCGGTTCATGAAATTGCAATGATGATGTCTATCGCGCTTAGGTTTATACCAATCCTTATGGAAGAAACTGATAAGATCATGAAAGCTCAGATGGCAAGAGGAGCTGATTTTGAGAGCGGTTCACTTATTACAAGGGCAAAGAGTCTTGTGCCT
Organism: Butyrivibrio sp. YAB3001; assembly: GCF_900112195.1. Taxonomy (GTDB): domain Bacteria; phylum Bacillota; class Clostridia; order Lachnospirales; family Lachnospiraceae; genus Butyrivibrio. Next base: position 172,802 of record NZ_FOKR01000004.1, on the reverse strand, counting down.
CTTCTTGTACCGTTGTTTATATCAGCGTTTAGAAGGGCTAATGATCTTGCTATGGCGATGGAAGCAAGATGTTACAGAGGCGGAGAAGGCAGAACCAAGATGAAGCCGCTTATTTATTCAAATATTGATAGGATAGCTTATCTTGTTATCATTGTGTATTTAGCTTTAGTAATTATTTGTGGAAGGATTTTATTCTAAAGCCAAATTGCAATATATGTATTTTTGATATTACAGAAATACGCAGTTAATGCGGTTTTAGTGGGAACACGATTCATGAGGCAAGCAAGTCGTCGACGTAAATCGACTTTAATTAGCTTGTTGCTTGTTTGCTGATATCTTTAATGATCCATTCAAGATATCATAGAGTTGTTATAGTAATAGGTAATTCTTTATGCAGAGTAGAAGAATAATGCTTATAGTTTCATATGATGGGACCGGTTATAGCGGTTGGGCGCTTCAGAGTAGTACCCCCAATACGATAGAGGGTGAGCTTAATCGGGCCATCATGCGTCTGACGGGAGAAGAAGTGAATGTGATTGGCGCCAGCAGAACGGATGCCGGTGTGCATGCGTATGGTAATGTGGCAGTATTTGACACATGTTCAAGAATTCCCGGGGACAGATTTTCTTTTGCGCTTAATCATGAACTTCCTGATGATATCTGCATTGTTCAGTCAAAAGAAGTTTCTTCTGAATTTCATCCAAGACATTGTGATACTTTAAAGACATATGAATACAGGGTATTGAATACCAAGCAGAGTGTACCTACTAAGCGGCTCTATTCATATCATTTCAGTATGCCTCTTAATATTGATGCTATGAACGAAGCGGCAGCATTTTTAGTAGGAGAACATGATTTTACAAGCTTTTGCAATACTGAATCGCAGGCATTAAGCCATGTCAGAACCATAAAAGATGTGAAAGTGACTCGTGAAAATGATGAGGTTGTCATTACAGTTACAGGTAATGGATTCCTGTATAATATGGTTCGAATTATTGCAGGAACATTGTTACAGATTGGCAGGGGGAAAGGCGCTCCTGAAGATATTAAGACAATGCTGGAGAAAAAAGACAGAGCGGCAGCGGGACCAACTGCGCCTGCAATGGGGCTTTTTCTTAAAGAATACAAATTCGTAGATGGGATTCCCGGACCGGATGGTGGTGGAAAAGCGAGTTAATATTAAACGGACTCACTAGCATTGGCAAAGGAAAATGAGGAATGTGCATGGAAGGACAGTTTTCAAGAACTGAATTACTATTAGGAGCAGAGGCGCTTGAAACTCTTGCCAATAAAAGAGTTGCTATCTTTGGCGTGGGCGGAGTTGGTGGATATGTCTGTGAAGCACTGGTGCGCTCTGGAATTGGAGAATTTGACATCTGCGATGATGATAAAGTTGCACTTTCAAATTTAAACAGACAGATTATAGCAACACATAAATCTGTTGGCAGATATAAGGTTGATGTTATGAAAGAAAGAATGCTTGATATCAATCCAGAGGTTAAAGTTAACACCTATCAGTGCTTTTTTTTGCCGGAAAATGCTGATCAATTCCCTTTTGAGGAATTTGACTATGTTGTAGATGCAGTTGATACGGTTACTGCAAAGCTTGAGATTATTATGCGTGCAAAAGAAAAAAACGTTCCTGTGATAAGTGCTATGGGAGCTGGAAATAAATTAGATCCCACAAAGTTTGTTATTACAGATATATATAAGACAAGCATGGATCCACTGGCAAAGGTAATGAGGCGCGAGCTGAAAAAACGAGGAATTAAGGACTTGAAGGTGGTCTATTCTGAGGAAATACCGATAAAACCAAACTCACCTAAGAATGTGACAAAAGACAGTGATTCAGAAGAAAAAAAGCTTGATGTAATAGATAAGAGCAAAGAAGTTGAACAAAGTGAACCACAACTTCATGCAAGGAGAAGCACTCCGGGAAGCGTTTCATTTGTTCCCTCTGTTGCAGGTCTTATCATAGCCTCTGAAGTGGTAAAAGACCTTATTTCTTAATATATGTGATGACAGGGGAGCAGATTATTTGGCATACTGAAACATGAGGCATAAGTTTGGTGGATATAAATAAAAAAGTGCAACACTGCAGGATTATACTTATCCTGTGGAGTTGCACTTTTTCTGTAATGAGAGGAAATTGCCTTGCAAATTTTATTGCATAAAAATGTTCAGCTATGAATGCACGCTACTGTATAAACAGATCATTGAGATTGTAAATGCCTTGCTAAGTGATTTACAAATCATACAATCTAAATATATTGCATAAATTCAAGCGCATTCGACGTGAGAATGATGTTAGCAATATTCATATTATAAATCTAGCTAATTATCCATTTTATGCACAATTATTGAATAGTAGCCAGTGTGTTTGCAAGATCTGCAATCAAATCTTCCTTATCTTCAAGACCGCAGGAAATTCTGATGAGACCGGCAGGAATTCCGGCAGCTTCAAGCTGTTCATCAGTCATCTGACGATGAGTTGATGTTGCAGGGTTCAGACAGCATGTGCGAGCATCAGCAACATGAGTTTCAATAGCTGCAAGCTTTAATTCTTTCATGAAACTTTCTGCAGCTTTTCTTCCACCCTTAAGTTCAAAAGAAACAACGCCGCAGCCGCCGTTTGGCATATATTTCTTGGCGATTTCGTGATATGGGTCAGTTTCAAGACCAGGGTAATTTACCTTAACAACCTGAGGCTGAGACTGAAGGAATTTAGCAACAGCAAGACCATTTTCAACGTGCTTTGGCATACGTACATGAAGTGATTCCAAGCCAAGATTTAAAAGGAAGGCATTCTGTGGAGACTGAATGCATCCAAAGTCACGCATAAGCTGTGAAGTGCATTTTGTAATGAATGCGCCTTCTTTTCCAAATTTCTCAGCATAAATAATGCCATGATAAGAATCGTCAGGCTGTGTAAGACCTGGGAATTTGTCAGCGTGAGCCATCCAGTCAAAATTACCTGAATCAACAATAGCTCCGCCAACAGCAGCACCATGACCATCCATGTATTTAGTAGTTGAATGAGTTACAATGTCAGCTCCCCATTCGATTGGTCTGCAATTTACAGGAGTTGGGAAGGTGTTGTCGACAATGAGTGGAACACCGTGTCTGTGAGCTGCGTTTGCAAATTTCTCGATATCTAGAACAGTAAGAGCAGGGTTTGCGATAGTTTCACCAAATACAGCTCTTGTATTATCTTTAAATGCTGCGTCAAGTTCTTCATCTGTGCTGTCAGGTGAAACAAAAGTAACCTCGATGCCCATTTTTGCCATTGTTACAGCGATAAGATTGAATGTTCCACCATAGATTGAAGATGAAGCTACAATATGGCTGCCACATTCGCAGATGTTGAAAAGCGCAAAAAAGTTTGCGGCCTGACCTGAAGATGTGAGCATTGCTGCGCATCCGCCTTCCAAAGCAGCTATTTTTGCAGCTACATGGTCATTTGTTGGGTTCTGAAGTCTTGTATAAAAATATCCAGATGCTTCGAGGTCAAAGAGCTTTCCCATGTCCTCGCTGGTATCATATTTAAAAGTAGTTGACTGAATGATTGGAATCTGACGAGGTTCGCCATTCCCAGGAGTATAGCCTGCCTGTACACATTTTGTACCTAATCCTTGATTATTCATAGTGCCTCCTAAAAAGAAATAAATACGCTTTTAAAGCTTATTAGTATATGTTATTGAAGAATATCCCTGCAAAAGCTGTGGTTAATGCGTATTTCTGCAGTTTTATTTAAGAACATATACTACATAAGATTAACACACTTTACTGTGTTATCCAACAAAAATGTAATGAACCTGCGAACTCTATATTTTCGATTGCTTTAGTAAAAATTACCAAAAAGTAATGTGATATATTGAAATGCTTAATGAACTATTTACAAAAGAACTCCTTTAGTTATATACTGTTTTTTAATAAAGTTTTAATCATTTGGGGGGAAAATGAGGGATTATATTTATTGGCATTTGCCGGGATTTAGTGTATTCAGAGACCTGAATAGCACTATTATCGATCTTATGAGGGAATATCAGAACTGCTTTTATGAGAATTACAGGGTTGGAAGTGTGTATGGAACATTTCCTGGTGCAATATGGAATGGAGGAAGAACTGTACTGGGGTTTTGCCCGAAGAATGAAATAGAAAGGACTATCAAGCTTTTTAATTCTAAGCATGTTCCGGTGAGGTTTACGTGGACAAATCCGCTTATTGAGGAAAAGCATTTAAACGATACTTTTTGCAATATGATCATGCGCATCGCAAATAATGGCGAAAATCAGGTTTTGGTCAATACGGAAGTTCTGGAGAAATATTTAAGGGAGAACTATCCGAATTTTAAGTATATTTCTTCGACAACAAAGCGCATTACGGATCCTGAAAAGCTTCACAAAGAACTTGAAAAAGATTATTTCATGGTGGTTTTGGATTATGATATGAACCACAATGAAGAGGTCCTCAAAAGTTTACAGCCAGTGGCTGACAGAGTGGAAATTCTTGTTGACGAGATATGCTTTCCTAATTGTCCAAAGAGACTTGAGCACTACCGCGATGAGGCTTTGAAACAGCTTGAATGCGAGGTGGCAAGACCATTTCCTTGTCCTAACAGGCAGGAAAAGAAAACTTTTGAAGACTGCAAAAATAAGCCTGCATTTATTTCAAGAGAGCAGATGAAGGACTATATCAATCTGGGATTTAGGAACTTTAAACTTGTAGGTCGAGGGTTGCCTCAGAATCTGGTGCTTGATTCTTATATGTATTATCTGGTAAAAGAGGATAGTCAGGAATTTATAAGAAATCAGATTGTAAAAAGACTGACAGAAATTGCGCAGTTAAGAGAAAAAGCTAAAAAGCGATATGTATCTTAATATAATATGATGAATTAAAAAGCTCCAATTACCGTAAACTCGGTAATTGGGGCTTTTATACTACCTTGCTAGGTATTCTTGTTTTTTTTTCCAAAAATTTATTATTGAATGAAGTTATACAGAAACATGCACTTAATGCGGAGTTTATGAGAACTTGTTTAGGAAGTCATTCAAGTCATTTGTAGTTGACTGAACAATTTATAATAATCAGGACATTACAATATTTCTCAATCTTCTTGTGAGGTAGCCGGTTCCATAGTCACGCATCTGTGTCATCATCAAAAGAGTTGTCTTGGAAGCGGGGTCGTTCATGAAATATGCTCCAAGCCAGCCATCCCATCCGTATTCGCCTTTGTTGCCAATGATGAGTGCTTTTTCAGGAGAAACGAGAATCCTCATGAGATTGCTGTAGGTATGACCTTCAAGTCCGTGCCAGTTATCGAATGCATGCTGAGGACCTTCCATAACTGCGCTGCAGGTCATGAAACGAACTGTCTCTGGAGTCAGGATTTCTTTTCCATTATAAGTGCCACCGTTTAATAACATCTGACCAAAATGTGAGTAGTCATCAAGTGTTGAGAAAAGACCTGCGCCACCTGATTCAAAGGCATTTTTGTTACCATCATGTCTTATGATGAGATGATCTCCTCCAAATTCTTTAAATTCACCATTAACTACTTCATAGACCTGAGAGAATCGGGATTTCTTTTCCTCGGGTACATAAAAATCCGTATCCTTCATCTCAAGCGGATCAAAAATTCTTTCTTTTAAAAATTCGCTGAATTTCATGCCGGAAACCTTTTCGATAACAGCACCTAATACATCTGCGCTTGTTCCATATTGGAAGAAACTTCCGGGTATAAATTGGAGTGGGAGTTTGCCGATTTCTTCGGCAAATTCCATTGTGGACATCTGATATTTCTTGTGTCCGTGCTTGTCTTTTAATTCCGATTCTTCAACGCATGCTGGCTTATCGTATGGATATTTAAGCCTTTGAATAGCATCGTCAAAGAGCATAGTTGTTGTACATTCAGCAGGTGTATTTATTCCGGGATAAACAAGACCTGATGTCATGTTGAGAAGATCGACTATTCTGACGGATTTATCCCATGGAAGTTTTGAAATCTTTCCATCTGGTGTGACATAAGACTGGTCCTTAAAACTATCGATGAAATTACCTACAGGTTCGTTCAGATCTATTATTCCGTCCTGCATAAGAAGCATTGCAGCTGCGGCTGTTACAGGCTTTGACTGAGAATAAAGATGAACTATTGTGTCTCGGTTCATTGGTCTGTTGGCAGAAATGTCGGAATGTCCGCTCTGGGCATAATAAACTTCTTTTCCGTCCTGAATGACTAAAAGATTGACTCCGGCAACTTCTTTGTTTTTTACTGCTCTGTCCATACTTTCCTGAATAAGCTTTAATTTGTCTCTCATATTAAGTATCCTCCCCGAAAATGAAACATTTATTTAAAGCTGTTTAAGACCCATTTTACTCATTGCTAGAGAAATAGGTTTATATAACACTAACATAAGAATGAAGTTTCCACCGCAGTGGATAAAATCCCATGGAATACCTGCAATCCACCAGACAAATCCGGCTCGCAGACCACTTACAAAACCACCTGTGCTAAAGCCAATGACGATGTAAGGGATTGAACACAGAGCGCCGAAACATAGGCCAAATATCCCTGATATAATAGCCCAGAGAAACGCGGAAGTGTTTTTTCTAAAAAGCCATGCGATCAAAACCAGCAGAGGCCATATGTAAAGGTACATTATCCACCAGAGATTCATTCCGTAAATGCTGCCTTCCAAGAGAATGAAAACCGGCACCACAACGATTATTTTCCATCCGAAATAAAGGGTGAACATGATAAGCCAGAAGCTTGTAAGTTCTATATTAGGTAAAAAAGCAAGGGCTGCCTTCGAAACTTCTATTACAGCAACCATAAGTCCTATTTGTGCGATATCCTGTATTGAAAAGTAGTTATTATTATTCATATTATCCTTGAGCTGTTCATGTAAAAACATTTCAATTATACATCAATTATTTTTGAAAAAGTAGGACGATAAATGTAGCATTTATGGGTTTTTTGGTAAAAGAGATATAATAACCATTCGAAAAAAGTGATGGGACTTGACATCAAATGGTGCTGTTCAGACAGAAATGAATGAGAAAAAAACACCCAAAACACTAATGCGTTCTGGGTGTCTAAATTTTGTTACCTAAATACGTTTTTTTCAAAAAGAAATCTGATATATGTGAATCAAAAAAGATTTTTGGTAAGTATCTTAATTACTGAGCGAGCTCATATTTCCAAGTGTATTTATCACCATCATTTACAGGCTGTGAGTCAGCTCCGTACTGACCGTATTCATCATTAACATAGAGTGACCAGTAAGCACCGTCTGTAGCATAGATGGCCTGTTCGCCGTTGATTTTTTCAATCATTAAGCCATATTCGCTATCTGTTCCTTCATAGCTAAATCCCTTGTCTCCGAGTTCGTCCATAGCCTGGCGAAGGTATTCAGCATCTGTGTCAAGTTCATAGTTTGCTATTTCGCCTTTGCTGTTTTCAACTACGAGAGTAATGTTCTTTGCTCCTTTTGTTGGCTTTGCTCCGAATTTAGTCCAGGCAAGAGCAAATACAGCGATAAGGGCTACAAGTACAACTGCTCCGATAACAATTTTCTTAGTGTTGTTTTTCATAATTTCCTCCTGTTATATTGCTATGTTTATCGGCTTATAAAATGATAATAGGCAGTAATACGATAAACTTAAAGCAATTATTCATAATTATATAAATTCCTCAGATAGTATAGCATATATTCCCAAATAAAGCTCGGGAATATATGACAAATAGGTCATTCCAGCGCGACTACGTCGCAGGACCTATTTGCAATGGTAGACGAAGAGGAACTTTTGTTTTATTATTAAGGGCTGAGACGTATTATTCTCATTACGGCGCAAGATAGGCAAGCATTATAAGGGACTAGTGTACTGTCTAGCTCATATTCAATCAAATAACTTGTATCTCAATTTCATATGCTTCGTCATTTGATTAAATATGAACAAGCCAGCACACTAGATTCGTAATTACCATATTGTTTGCATATGAATTCATATGCAAACATGAAAAACTTGACAATGTCTTAACTGCTGCAGTGTATTTGTCTTATTTACATATGCAGCTGATTTTTGGTTATTGTTTAAATCTATAAAAAATTTAGGAGATAAAATGGCAACAAATAATAGAAGAGAATACATGACAACAACACCGGTTCCAAAGCTGATATTAACTCTGGCTGTGCCGACTATTATAAGTATGATGGTCACAGCAATTTATAATACGGCGGACACCTTTTTTGTGGCGAGAGTATCGGATGATCCTATCGTGAATACATCAGCTACAGCAGCTGTTGGATTGGTGTTTACGATAATGGCGCTTATTCAGGCAACAGGATTTTTCTGTGGGCATGGTTCCGGAAATTACCTTTCAAGAATGCTGGGCGCTGGTAAGCATAAAGAGGCAAATGAGATGGCATCAACCGGATTTGCGCTGGCACTGATATTAGGAGCGTGTTTTGCTATAATAGGAAATCTTTTTGTTACGCAGATTGCAGGATTCTTAAGTGCAGGGGCCAGTGAACTTACTAAAGAATTTACAGTGAGATACATGAGAATTATCCTTATTGGCGCGCCGTTTATGATGGCTCAGTTTGTAATAAATAATCAGCTTCGTTTCCAGGGAAGCGCTTATGTGGCAATGATAGGACTTATGTGCGGTGCAGTCATGAACATGATACTTGATCCGCTTCTGATTTTTGTTTTCCACATGGGAGTAAGAGGCGCAGCAATCGCAACAGTAATGGGGCAGTTTACAAGTTTTAATGTTCTTTTGATTGGAACAAGGAAAGGCGAGAATATCAAACTTTCACCTGCTAATGTTCACTTAAATGCCCATTACATAAAAGAAATAATAAATGGAGGCGCTCCTTCATTGTTCCGTCAGGGATTGGCTGCAATCTCCACATTTCTTCTTAATACAACTGCAGGAAGCATCGGTTCCGATGCGGCTATCGCGGGAATGAGCGTGGCATCAAGAGTAATGATAATGATGGCGTCAGCTCTTATCGGCTTTGGTCAGGGCTACCAGCCGGTATGCTCTTTTAACTATGGAGCAGGGCTTACAGCAAGGGTAAAAGAAGGCTTTAAGTTCTGTGTAAAATATGCAACTATAGTTCTTATTGGAATAGGATGTGTCTGCTTTGTTTTTGCGCCGGGAATAATTTCAGCGTTTTCTAAAAATGAGGCAGCAGTGGAAGTTGGAATCAAGGCTTTGAGATTCCAGTGCGTAACACTGCCATTATCCGGAGTTATCGTAATAAGCAATATGATGCTACAGTCAATCGGAAAGGGTGTGAAGGCTTCAATTACTGCTTCCGCCAGAAATGGAATATGCTTTATACCAATGCTTCTTATCCTGCCAAATATTCTTGGGATTACCGGAGTTGAGATGGCTCAGGCATGTGCTGATGTGCTGTCATTGTTTGTGACAGTTCCGCTTGCTTTTTCTGAACTAAGGAAGTTTGACAAGATTCAGTGAAAAATAATACAACCCAAGTATTTCGGTGATATTGTATTGGCATATATAGAAGGAAAATCAGAATTGATCAATAAGAAAAGATCTTTATTACAACTAAATAGTACAATGATCAGGTACATGACCTCAGTGCTGCTTGTGCTGTCAACTAGCCTGGTTTCATCCGGCTGTGCCGGAAATTCTGATGGAGCGAAAGTTCTTTTATCAGAAAAAAATAATGGCATAATGCATACCACTACTCTCTACGCCATGGATACAGTAATGGAGCTTCAGATTAATGGTGATGAAAAGCTTTTGACTGAGGCTGAGCAGAAAATAAGAAACCTTGAAAAAACGCTTTCAGTTACGGATGATAGCAGTGAAATTGCTATGTTAAATCAGAATTCGGAGGCGCAATTGTCTTCGCAGACAGGTGAGATTCTTAAGGAGGCTCTTTTATTATGTGACCGTACTGACGGGGCACTTGATGTTACAATCTATCCGGTTCTTAAAACCTGGGGATTTACGACGGGAGAGTACGCTGTACCTGATAAAAATGAACTTGATGAGCTACTTAAGTTTGTGGATTACCGCGGAGTAAATCTTGACGAAACACAGGATTATTACTGCAAAATTCCCAAGGGGGCGCAGGTTGATCTTGGTAGTGTTGTAAAGGGATATACAAGTCGTGAACTGGCAGCTTTTTTTGAGGAAAACGGCGTAAAGAGCGGTCTTATAAATCTTGGCGGTAATGTTCAGTGCATAGGGACAAAGCCAAATGGAAATCCTTGGAAGGTTGCAATAAAGAGTCCTTATAAGGACAGCGCAAGCGGGATATTCGGAGTTTTAGATGCTAAGGATATAGCGATAATAACTTCCGGTGGCTACGAAAGATATTTTGAAAAAGACGGAGAAATATACTGGCATATCATTGATCCGGATAATGGATATCCGGCAAAAAACGGACTTTTATCGGTTACGATTGTTGGAAAAGACGGAATGGTATGTGATGCTCTTTCTACAGCGCTGTTTGTAAAGGGACTTGATGAAGCAATAGATTTTTATAAAAAGAGTGATGATTTTGATGCGATTATTATAACGGATAGTGATGAAGTTTATGTAACGCAGGGAATTGCTGATAAATTTACTCTTTCATCAGAATACTTTGATGCAAAAATTCACATTGTGGAACATGGCAACTGATATGGGATAATACTGAAAATGCATTTGATGCTCCTGTTTTTTGATGAACATCGAATAATATTTAAAGGCTCTGTCAACGATTTATGACAGAGCCTTATTCTATAGTAATTATTACGCATTCTTCTGAATTACACGCTTGGCGATAGATGCGCACTCGCGACATTTTTTAATTGTTTACTAAGTCGCTTAATCTTTTACCATAAAAGAAATCACGTTCTAACTTGCCAAATTCCTGCCACATCGGAAGAGTTTTACATATATCCTGGCGAGGGCATTTTTCGGCATCAGGCGCAAGGCAGGCAACAGGTGTGATCGTGCCTTCCATAAGCTCGATGATCTCGCCGACAGTATATTCCTCAGGAGATCTGCTAAGCTTATATCCTCCGTGCTTGCCGCTGGTTCCTATAAGGAATTTTCCTTTCACAAGCTCTTTTGCAATTAGTTCAAGATATTTCTTGGAAATGCCCTGGCGCTTGGCTATATCTTTTAACGGCATATACTCTTCGCTATTCTGTTCTGCCAAATCTATCATTATCCTTAATGCGTATCGTCCTTTTGTTGAAAACATACTACTTTCTGACCTTTCTTATCTTATCCGCTTATTATAATTATAATACATCTAAAGTGCAATAACTTAAGCTTATCGTAATTGATAAAGAGTATTTATCATAATACCTATTGACATACTATGTAAATGAAAGTATCATGATTTTAACAACAAACAACGGGGTACGAAAAATGTATAACATTAAAAAGTATACTTCAAAATATATGATGTGTAGCATGTGTGATTGTAAATGATTAGCATTTGCGGGTGAATGTATAAATACATTTACATCGGGTTATACATAAAGAAAAGCGAAAATAGCTTTAACGACATAGACACTTAGTTATGGTTCATTTGAAAGAATGAATATTTGATCTTAATAAGAAAATACACAATCGTATATAGTAGGAGGAGAAAATAATGAGCAATTACAGATTTGAGACTTTACAGCTTCACGTAGGACAGGAACAGCCGGATCCGGCTACAGATGCAAGAGCAGTACCGATTTACCAGACTACATCATATGTGTTTAGAAACAGTCAGCATGCTGCAGACAGATTTGGACTTGCTGATGCGGGAAATATATATGGAAGACTTACAAATTCAACTCAGGATGTACTTGAAAAGAGATTAGCAGCGCTTGAAGGGGGCAGCGCAGCTTTGGCAGTTGCATCAGGTGCAGCAGCAATAACTTACACAATCCAGGCACTTGCAGCAAACGGCGGACATATTGTTGCTCAGAAGACCATCTACGGTGGAAGCTACAATCTTTTAGCACATACACTTCCACAGTATGGCGTAACAACTACTTTTGTTGATGCACATAATTTAAGCGAAGTAGAAGCTGCAATTAAAGATAACACAAGAGCCATCTACCTCGAGACACTTGGAAATCCTAACAGTGATATTCCTGATATCGATGCAATAGCAGAAATTGCTCATAAGCATGGACTTCCACTTGTAATTGATAATACATTCGGAACTCCTTACCTTATCAGACCAATTGAGCATGGAGCAGATATCGTGGTTCATTCAGCAACAAAGTTCATTGGCGGACATGGAACAACACTTGGTGGAATAATCGTAGAAGCCGGCAAGTTCAATTGGAAAGAAAGCGGAAAATATCCTAACATCGCAGATCCTAACCCAAGCTATCATGGAGTTTCTTTTGCAGACGCAGTTGGCCCTGCAGCTTTCGTTACATATATAAGAGCAATTCTTTTAAGAGACACAGGAGCCACAATTTCTCCATTCAATGCTTTCCTCCTACTGCAGGGAGTGGAGACATTGTCTCTCCGTCTCGATAGACACGCAGAAAATACCAAGAAGGTAGTAGAATTCCTTAAGAACCATCCTAAGGTAGAAAAGGTTAATCATCCTTCACTGGCAGATCACCCTGATCATGCGCTTTATGAGAAATACTTCCCAAATGGAGGCGCATCAATCTTTACATTTGAGATTAAGGGGGGAAAAGAGGCAGCATGGAAGTTTATTGATAATCTTGAGATCTTTTCACTTCTTGCAAATGTTGCAGATGTTAAGAGTCTTGTTATTCATCCTGCTACAACAACACATTCTCAGCTTAACGATGATGAACTTAAGGATCAGGGAATAACACAGAGCACAATAAGACTATCAATCGGTACAGAACATATCGATGATATCATCGCAGACCTTGAAAAAGGATTTGCAGCGATCTGATGATGTCAGGGGCAAAAGTCTGAACCCACGACAAGCTTGCTTGAGAGTGGGTGAAAGACCTTATGACCCGCCGGAACATAAGGAAAAAGTGGGGTAGGGGCCCCATGATTTCCGAATGTTACGTAGGATTGTGGGAGCGCATTGCGCGAAACAATCCGTGACATCACCTTAGTCCTTTACATAAATTGATTAAATATTGATCTAAAGAACGGCCATAATTCTCATATAGGATTAGGTCGTTTTTTCTTTAATAAAAAAGTGTGACGGTTTTGTGATAAAAGGTGATGTAATATATAACCATGGAAGGGCAAGAGCCCACATAGAAAGGAAAATAACATGAGAATATTAGGAAACATTATTTGGATAATATGCGGTGGATTAATTTGTTCTTTTTCATGGGCAATACTTGGATGTATATACTGTGTTACATTAATTGGAATACCTGTAGGGCTTCAGTGCTTCAAGATGGCAAGTCTTAGCTTGAATCCTTTTGGAAAAGAAATTGAAAATCATGGTGGAGCATTTTCTTTCTTGCTCAACGTAATTTGGTTCCTGTTTGGAGGAATTGAGATGGCTCTTATGAACTTTTTGTTCGGATGCCTCTTGTGCATAACAATTGTAGGCATACCATTTGGAAAACAGTTCTTTAAGCTGGCACATCTTTCACTTTGTCCTTTTGGAACAACAGTAGCAAGAGTACATTTTGCATGAATTATGCTTTAAAAGATAATCGATAAAAAATGAGTGGTCATTTTCGTGAATAAAACCTCGAAAATGGCTATTATAAAAGTGTGACATAAGTGTGATAATTCTTTTGATATTCTAAATAAGCACGGAATAATAGTGCTTTCTAAAAATCTGTAGCGAGCTGAATGCGAGTGAACAGTAACTTCTTATGCTTGGTTGAGCGTAGTAATAGCTTGCCCATGGGAATTAAAGATAATATAATTATTATTAAGTGGTTTAGATTTTAGCGTTAAAACAACAAAATCCAGACAGCAATTGGAGGGAGTATGCAGTCAGCTCATGTAAAGATCAGCAATAATGAAACAGATATACAAAAAGTGTATGATGCTCTGGATAAGTATATTGCAGATACCGGGATTGCCGGAAAGAGCAAGATGAGGTTAAGACTATTAACCGAAGAAGCGATAAGGTTTGCCAAGCTTTTTACAGAGGAAAAAGGGGCGGAAGTGTGGTTTTCCGGTGATAATAAAGTCACAAATATTTTCCTCGAAGCTGATAAAAAGTTAGACGACCTTGAGAAAAAGAAACTTATCTCGCTGGCTTCTAATGGAGAAAATAGCGAGGAATCAAGCTTTTTTAGTATGCTTGCAAAAACATTCATCATGATGCCGGAAGAGGAAGATGAGTGGACTTTGGGCAAATACAAAGAAGAAATGATCCAGAGAAGATTAGATGACAGGTACGCAGAGCGCGCCTGGGAAGATCTTGAAAGATCACTTCTTGCAAATCTTTCCGATGATATAAAGGTCGGCATCAAAAGAGACAAGATAACCATGGTTATCACTAAGATACTCATGGAATCAGCGCAGAATACAGGTTCAAGAGTTCCTCTAAAAACGACAGGGCCTATCGTACTGAACAATAATAAAGAAATGTTTGAACGAGCGCTTGAAAGGGCTGATGAGCATATTCAGGAATTGGAACTTGCAGGCAGGGATCAGCGTCACCTGCGGCTTTTGTTCGAGGAAGCGATAGGAATGATGGGAGCAATCGCAGGAGATTTTGAAACTTCTGTATGGTTTGAGAAGTATAACGATGAGTATTGCTTAAAGCTTAGAGCCAGTACATTTATGGATGCTGAAAAGAAAAAGCAGCTCCTGGCAGTATCAACCGATGGTCAGAACAGTCTTGCAAAAGGAACAATGGGCAAGATCAGAGATGTTATTGAAAACGGTCTTTTGCATTACGACATGGTTTCGCATCTTCAGCAACAGTATGGAACAGGAAATGTTCAGTTCGGCACGATCGGAATGTTTGGCGGAACCGAATCTTTGGCAGAAACAGGCGTTATGTGGTCGCTTCATGAATATGAACTTGGTATCGAGAATGATAAGGACGGCCAGTACAAGGAAGCCTGGGATGAACTTGAAAAATCAATTGTCGCAAGCATAGCCAAGGATGTTTTGGTCGGGGTTAAGAGCGATAGCTTTGAAATGACATTCATTGCAGATAGAACGAAAGAATGATAATACTTATAAATTGCTACTAGTTTTCATGAGAGGAGAAAAAAACATGACAATCAACAAATTAGTGAATGGAAAAGAATTAATAATTTCATTGGCAGGAAGACTTGATACTACTACTGCGCCTGAACTTGATGAAGAACTTAAGGAATCATTAAAAGAAGTTGAAGACCTTAAATTTGATTTTGCAAATCTTGAGTACATTTCATCAGCAGGCCTGCGTGTTCTTCTTTCAGCTCAGAAAGAAATGAATAAAAAAGGAAGCATGCTCGTTAGAAACTGCAGCGAAGAGATAAAAGAAATCTTCGAGGTTACAGGATTCATTGATATTCTGACAATAGAATGATTGTATCCACCACTTAGCTTTTTATGAGGTTAAAAAATGAGTGAAATGACGATTGAGGCAGAAGTACAGAACCTTGAAAAGGTCATAGCTTTTGTGGAACAGAATACCGAAGAACTTGATATTCCGCCCAAGACACAGATGCAGATAAGCCTTGCTGTTGAGGAAGTGTTTGTAAATGTTGCAAACTACGCTTATGCACCTGAAAAAGGGAACGTTACTTTAAATGTTGATGTCAGTCATGATCCGGATAAGGTTGTTATCACATTTATTGATAGTGGCATACCATACAATCCATTGGAAAAAGAGGATCCGGATGTGACACTACCTTCTGAAGAAAGAAAAATAGGTGGCCTGGGGATTTTTTTGACCAAGAAAGTAATGGGGGAAGTAACCTACGAAAACAAGGACGGGAATAATATCCTTAAATTGGTGAAAAATATCGGATAAAACATTTAAAAAATCCAAAATATAAAATGTGACTCTGACTGAGCGTTATTGTAACAATAACGTAACAGTTTGAGCCACATTTTTTTATGCCAATATCTAGTGTTCGAAATAAAATATAAATATATCATTTCATTAGTAAACATCAAATTAAAAAAAGATTAAAAATATATAAAAAAACATTTACATTCTAAAACGTTTAAGCTATTATAAATATAGAAAACATCGTATGTGACAGTGTTTGGAAACTTCTAAAATAAAAAATATAGCGAATTGTAGATAAAATATAAACAAATTATGGAAACGCGATTAAAACACGTTGACTTGATGGGTTAATTGTTACTTTAAATTTAATAATTTATGATATCCCGCGCGCAGATATCATTTAAAATTAAAAAAATTTAAGGAGGAATATGTCAAATGCATAAAGTTAAAAAAGCTTTTTGCAAAAAGGCATTGGTGTGTTCGCTATCAGCTTTATTAGTGGGGACAGGTTTTAGTTTTCCATCACTTAAGGTAGATGCTGCTGGCAACTACAATTATGGTGATGCACTTGCAAAATCATTACTGTTTTATCAGCTTCAGGAGTCAGGAAAGCTTTCTGAAGAGACATTATCAAGAACTAACTGGAGAGCTGATTCAGGGCTCAAGGATGGTTCCGACAACAACTTAGACCTTACAGGTGGATGGTATGACGCTGGTGATAACGTTAAGTTCAATCTTCCAATGGCATACTCATCTATGATCCTTGGATGGTCATATTTAAACAATCCTCAGGCTTACCAGAAGTCAGGACAGGCAAAATGGATGCTCCACAATATTAAGTGGGCAAACGACTATTTTGTTAAATGTAATCCGGATTCAAACACTTACTACTATCAGGTGGGAGATGGCGGTAAGGACCATGGATTCTGGGGCGCACCGGAACTTGTTGAAACAAAGATGGACAGACCTTCATTTAAGGTAGATGACACATCTGCAAATGGCGGCTCATGCGTAACAGGTGAGGCAGCAGCTTCTTTAGCAGTAGCATCACTTGTATTAAAAGACTCTGATCCATCAAGAAGCGCAACATATTTAGAGCATGCCAAGACATTGTACGGAATGGCTGAAAGAGCTCTAAGTGACGCCGGCTACACAGCTGCAAGCGGATTCTATACATCATACAGCGGATTCTATGATGAACTGGCACTCGCAGGCTGCTGGTTATATAAGGCAACAGGTGATGAGACTTATCTTTCAAAGGCTGAGAAGTATGCAACTAACTTTGGTTCTGAGTTCCAGGGCGGAGATGAGATTGCTTACTCATGGACAATGTCATGGGATGACACACATCTTGGCGCTTGCCTGTTACTTGCTGAACTTACAGGAAAAGATAAATACTATACACCAATCGAGAACAGTATTGATTGCTGGAATGGAAAGAAAGAAGGTTCCAATTCCATAACAATCACACCTGGCGGACTTTCATTCTTAAGTGAGTGGGGCTCAATGCGTTATGCATGTAACCAGGCATTTATTGATACTATCTATGTTGGACTTGATAAGGCAGACAGCACACACATAGCTGATGCTAATGCTTATATCGAGAGAACAATCAACTATACACTTGGCAGCTCAGGTCAGAACTATATGGTTGGCTACAATGCACAGTCACCTAAGAATCCTCACCACAGAGCAGCACATGGATGTTGGTCCAACAACCTTAATGCAGCACCTGAAAATTCAAGACATACTCTTGTTGGTGCTATCGTAGGTGGCCCTGGAGCAGCAAGCGACAGTGCCTACAAGGATGTTCGCAGTGATTATCAGGCAAACGAAGTTGCTTGTGATTACAATGCCGGCTTCACAGGAGCTTGCGCATATCTCTATGAAAAGAATGGCTATGGCTCAGTTACAACTCCTACAGCTATCGAAGAGACTGACGGTGCAGAATTTGTTCTAAGTGCAGGAATTAACTGCGAAGATAAGAACAATGCGATCAATTTTGTAGAGATTAAGGCAGTAGTTGAAAACCACACTGCATGGCCTGCAAGAGTTACAGATAATCTCACTCTTCGTATGTTCTTTGATCTTAGCGACGTTATCGCACAGGGACATAACCCATCAGAAATGAAGGTTTCTACAACTTATATGCAGCATCCTGTTAAGATTTCTGAATTTAAAGAATCAGATCAGGCAGGAATTTACTACATCGACCTTAACTATGCCGGCGCTGAGATTTATCCTGGCGGTCAGAGCGAGTGCAAGTGCGAGATTCAGGTAAGAGTAGCTGCTCCCGGTAAGTGGGATTATTCAAAGAGCCCTTGCCTTGTAGGACTTGGCGGAACAAGCAATTCACAGATGTCTACACCAAGTGGAATGCAGTTATTTGAAGGTTCAGAACTTGTTCTTGGAGATTCAACAATTGTAGTTCCATCACCAGACGTACCAGATGAGCCGGATGAACCTGAGCAGCCGGATACTCCTGTAAATCCAGAAGATCCAGATCAGCCTGTAAATCCAGATGACCCAGATCAGCCGGTTAACCCAGAAGATCCAGATCAGCCTGTAAATCCAGATGACCCAGACCAGCCAGTAAATCCTGACGATCCAGACCAGCCTGATCAGCCGGATGATCCTGAACCACAGCCTGTTTCATCTGATCTTACAGCTGCATACACAATCAATAACTGGGGCTCAGGTTACCAGGTACTTATCAAGATTAAGAACGACACAGATAAGAAGGCAGAATCCTGGACTCTTAAGGTTAATAAGGATGATGTAAGCATAGATACAAGCTGGAATGTAAATATTGATGAAGAAGGAAATTACTATGTAATTACACCTATGTTATGGAATTCAGCAATCGAGCCAGGAAATTCAGTAGAATTCGGTATCCAGGGATCCAAGCATCTTGGAGATACTGTTGAAATGATTGCAGAAGGTAAATAAAAAAGATTTGTTGGAGGAGCATGTCTAATGCATAAAGTTAAGGGAGCATTATGTAAAAAGGCTTTGCTTTGTTCTTTATCAGCTATGTTAGTGGCAGGTGGATTTAATTTCCAGTCACTTAAAGCCAGTGCTGCTGATGAACTAAAAACAGGTTATACGATAAATAACTGGGGTTCAGGTTATCAGGTACTGATCAAAGTAGAGAATAAAGGCGATAAGAAAGCAGAAACATGGTCATTAAAAGTAAATAAGAATGACGTTGGAATTGATTCAAGCTGGAATGTAAATATAGTAGAAGACGGTGACTATTATATAATCACTCCTATGCAGTGGAATTCAGTTATCGAGCCGGGAAATGCGATTGAATTCGGAATTCAGGGTTCAAGCCATGTGGGCGATAAGGTAGAAATCCTGGCAGAAGGCGAAACAGCTACTGTTGAGCCACAGCCGGAACCAGAGCCACAGCCTGACCCAGAACCACAACCTGAGCCAGATCCTCAGCCAGAGCCGGAACCACAACCTGAGCCACAGCCAGATCCAAAGCCACAGCCGGATCCACAGCCACAGCCTGACCCAGGGCCGCAGACAGACGCTGTAGTAGGTGATGACTGGCTTCACACTGATGGTTCAAGGATTCTTGATAAGAATGGAAAAGAAGTTTACCTTACAGGCGCAAACTGGTTTGGTTTCAACTGCTCTGAGAGAGTATTCCATGGATTATGGAATGCAAATATGAAGAGTGTTGTTGAAGGAATGGCAGACCACGGTATAAACCTTGTAAGAGTGCCTATTTCAACAGAGCTCTTACTTGAATGGAAAGCAGGCAAAAAGGTTAAAGTCAATGTAAATACTTATGCAAACAAGGAACTTGTCAGAGCAGATGGTTCTGACATGGATTCAAGAGAAATCTTTGATGTTTTCCTTGATCTCTGCAAAGAAAACGGTATAAAGATCATGATGGACCTTCATAGCGCAGATGCCAACAATTCAGGACACAATTACAATGTATGGTATGGCCCTAAGGGATTTACCACAGAGGATTGGATTGAAGGCTGGACATGGTTTGTTAACGAGTATAAAAACGATGATACCATCATTGCATGCGACCTTAAGAATGAGCCTCATGGTAAGTATTCTCAGGCAGATTCCAATGCTGCAAAGTGGGATGATTCCACAGATGAGAACAACTGGCAGTATGCAGCAAGCCGCTGCGGAAAAGCTATCCTTGATGTCAACCCTAATCTTTTGATAATGGTTGAAGGTATTGAGGAGACTCCAAGAGCAGGCTATGACTATAATTCAGGAACACAGAATCCTAACGCTACAGAAGATGAACTTAAATACTATGGCGGATGGTGGGGCGGCAACCTTAGAAATGCTGGCAAATATCCTGTTGATCTTGGACAGTATCAGAGTCAGCTTGTTTACTCACCTCATGACTATGGCCCACTTGTATATAAGCAGAGCTGGTTTGACAAAGACTTTACAGAACAGACTCTTCTTGACGATGTATGGTATGACAGCTGGTTCTACCTCCAGGATAAGAATATCGCACCTCTCCTTATCGGCGAATGGGGCGGATTCATGGACGGCGGAGACAACGAGAAATATCTCAACATTATGTCTGAGTTCATCGCAAAGAATCATATAAATCATACCTTCTGGTGCATCAATCCTAATTCAGGCGACACCGGTGGACTTCTTAAGGATGACTGGGCAACCTGGGATGATGCTAAGTATAACATGATGAAGAAAACCCTCTGGTCAGACTCTAAGACAGGCAAGTTTGTAGGTCTTGACCATGTAGTACCTCTTGGTGATAACGGCGAGACAGTTACAGAGTACTACAAATAAATAATTTTACCCTCTAAGAAAAGAAAGTAATGGGACCGCACGTTCCATTACTTTCTTTTTATGGAATAGAAAATTTCATAAAATTACTCTGCTATGGTTGCACACATGTACGATAGAAACATCGACCTAAGTAAAGCTTTGTAGAGTTAGGGAGTATGAGCATAGAAATGTGCAGTTCTCGGACGAGCAAGATGATTTACAGATTGAGAAAGCAAATGGATGGCGACTGTTTCGAACAGCGCTGAGAGGAGACATCCATTTGCTTACGAAATAATGTAAATCACTGCGCAGACGAAAACAAGTATTTCTATGCTCATACGATCATTCAACGCAGATAAAAAGATACTTGTAGTACGTGTGCTCATTTTTTTGATAGAGATTTATGAGACTTATGATGTAGAGGTCAGAGCAGACCTTTAGATCATTCTTTTTTATGTAGGAAAGAATTTTTTTATACGACTTGTCGATGTCCTGTGAGCGACTTTCATGGTGACAGCAAAGAGCTTTGCACGCCGGGTATGTTATAGAATTAGGAAGCTCAGATGGCTGAAGTGAAAGACTCACAACATTGTTGTAGACGTAATTCTTTTTTAGAAGATCTTCATAGGCAATAGTAACTCCGGAAGGAAAAGATGAAAGACTTCCATCAGCAGCTGAAACAGCAAGGTGCCTTGATATGTCTGCAGCGATATCGGCTGTGTGATGGGCATTATCTTTAACAGTGACAGGAGTTCTGATGATGCTTATAGAAGGTATGTCTAAGAGAAAAGGAACTCCCGGCGCGTGCTTATCAAAGTTTTCAAGAATCCACATTCCCATTTTGAGAGAATTTATCTTTTTATTTATGATAACAAGCTCATTCTGCAATTCTAAAATCTTTGCATTTCCAAGCTTCTTAATCCCTTCCTTTGTTGAGTTATGAATAAGTTCATTTATCTCTTTGATTGAGCAGCCAGCCTGACGCATGGTGCTTATAAAGTAAAAAGAAGTAATCTGTGAGGCTGAGTAGTAATGATAGCCGTTTTCAGGATCCACTTTGGGAACAATTATCCCTTCTTCATAGTAATGTCTTAGAGTATCCCTTGTTGTACCGCAAAGTTTGGCAAACTGACTGACACTAAAGGTGTACTCATCTGCAGAATCTTTTATTTTTCCGAATAAATTCATAATAAGGCTCCGTTGATTGAAATTATGTAAAGGTCAAAAGTAATGTCACGGGCTGTTCCGAACATTCCTATGAAACATAAAAAAATATACGAAAAGTTATTGACTTGGGGGCTACCCCCAAGATTATTGTAACAAAGAAAAGTAAAATCGCAAGCCAAAAGGAGGCAGAAAAATGAAGGATGTAAAGGGAACAATTATCAGAATAATAGCAGAGTATCTTGATAAGGACGAAAGCGAGTTGAGCGGAGCAAGCACATTCAAAGAGATCGGTCTTGATTCACTTGATATCATGGAACTTGTTATGCAGATGCAGGAAGAACTTGATTGCGAAGTTCAGCTTTCTCAGAACATTACAACAATTGACAGCCTTGTAGAGCTTATTGAAAATCAGAGTGCAGACCAGGCAACAGCCTGAAAAATAGAGGATGATATGGGAAAAAATGAGATATGTGAAATGCTGGGTATCGAATACCCGGTATTTCAGGGCGGCATGGCATGGATTGCTGATGGCGAGCTGGCAGCAGCGGTTTCAAATGCAGGGGGACTTGGAATAATTGCAGCGATGAATTCAAATGGGGAGCAGCTCAGACAACAGATAAAAAGAGCTAAAGAGCTCACCAACAAACCATTTGGCGTAAATCTCATGCTAATGAGCCCATTTATCGAAGAAACAGTAGATGTGGTATGTCAGGAACATATAAAAGTTGTGACAACAGGCGCCGGAAATCCTGCTGCATATATGAAAAAACTTCTTGATGCAGGAGTAAAAGTTATCTGCGTTGTTGCAAGTGTACCACTGGCAGTAATGGTTGAGCGCATGGGCGCGTGTGCAGTTGTGGCAGAGGGCTGTGAGTCTGGCGGACATGTAGGAGATACCACAACTATGGCACTTGTTCCACAGGTTGTCGATGCGGTTAATATTCCTGTAATAGCAGCCGGAGGAATAGCAGATGCAAGAGGAATGGCAGCAGCTTTCATGCTCGGTGCTAAGGCAGTTCAGATGGGGACAAGATTCCTTACAGCAAAAGAATGTAATGTTCATGCCAACTATAAAGAAAAAGTATTAAAGGCAAAAGACAGAGACACCATCGTAACAGGAAAATCCCTTGGTCACCCGGTAAGAGCCCTTAAAAACCGCATGACCAGAGAGTTTACAGAGAAAGAAAACACTCCCGGAACAACACCGGAAGAACTTGAAAAAATGGGAGCAGGCGCCCTTCGCCGTGCAGCAATAGAAGGAGATGTTCGCTACGGCTCATGCATGTGCGGCCAGATCGCAGGCCTCGTCAACACAGAAAACACCTGCGAAGAAATCATAACGCAAATCTGCTCCGGCGCCGCCGCCCTCCTCAACCAATCTATTAAAGTCAGCTGACTACATGAAAATTAAGAGCATTTTTTTCTAACTACTTGTTTATATGAATATTAAAAATTTACCCATTAGATAGAAAATTGCTCTGAATACTCTATGAAATAAAAGCATTCGGATATGAATGCAAATTAGGCTTAGGCATATGTGTATTTCAGTGCAGGAATGCAAAAATGAATATACACTAACAAGTGTTTTAGAATTATTGCCGGGATTCCTATTAAAGCAAAACACTCCGCTATAGATGCGCAGGGTATGTTGATGTATGTGAACCTCAGTGTAGGGAATGTAAAAATGCGCAGTTCTCGGACGAGCAGGATGATTTCCATATTAAGAAAACAAATGGATGTCGACTGTTTCGAACAGCGTTGAGAGGAGACATCCATTTGCTTTCGAAATATAGGAAATCACCGCGCAGACGAACACAAGCATTTTTTCATTCCTGCACTGAGGGGACAGACGAACACAAACATTTCTACGTTCATGTACCACTGTCGGTAATCAAATCTGTAGCAAATCAACACCACAGGAGGAGAATATGGGAAAAACCGCATTTCTGTTTGCCGGTCAGGGAAGTCAGTATCCTGGTATGGCAAAAGATTTATATGAAAACATTCCTGAAGTACAAACACTATTTAATCAGGCAGAAAAGCTACGGCCCGGCACACTAGCCCAGATGTTTGCCGGCACCGAGGATGAGCTAAAACAAACCAATAACACACAGCCCTGCCTCTTTCTGGCAGACCTTGCAGGCGCGATCGCACTCAAAAAGCAGGGAATAGAACCCGATGCAGTTGCAGGCTTTTCACTTGGAGAAGTGGTCGCACTCTATTTTTCAGGAGTCCTTTCTTTTCAGGAGGCATTTAAGCTTGTGTGCCTTAGAGGAGAGCTGATGCATAAGGCAGCAACACAAAATGCAGGAGCCATGATAGCAGTCCTTAAAATGGACAGGGATGAACTTGCTTTGCTGGGAAAAGAAACAGGAACATATCTTGTTAATTACAACTGCCCGGGACAGATAGTGGTTTCGGGAAAAGAAGAGAATATCGAAAAACTTAAAGCTCTTTTAACAGAAAAGAAGGTCAGATTTATTCAACTGTCTGTAGGAGGACCGTTTCATACACCGTACATGGAAGAAACCTCCGATAAGCTAAAAAAAGAGCTGAAAGAAAGCGACAAGTACCAGGTAAAAGCGCCGCAGCTTCCACTTTTTTCAAACAAAACAGCTCAGATGTATCCGGAAAAAGAAGATGAGATAATCGACATCTTTTCAGCGCAGGTCTCAAACAGCGTGAAATGGGAAGACATTCTGACAAACATGGAAAAAATGCAGATAGATACATTTGTTGAATGTGGCCCGGGAAAGACACTTTCAGGATTTGTAAAAAGAACTGTAAAAGGCGCAAAGATACTAAATGTAAGCGATATTGAATCATTAGGCAGCACAGTCAGGGAGTTTGAAAACGCATGTTAAGGGGAAAAACAGCCGTTATCACCGGCGGAAGTAGAGGCATAGGCAAGGCGATAGCGACAAAGTATGCAGAAAACGGAGCTAATCTTGCCATAGTTGCGACAAGAGAAAGCGAAGAAGCATTAAAAACAATAGAAGAACTAAAACAATATGGAACCGATGTAAGGCTTTATGCCTGCAATATCAGAGAAGCTGAAGCAGTTGAAGCAATAAAAGAAAAAATACTTGCTGATTTTACAAAGATTGATGTTCTTGTGAATAACGCAGGGGTAACGAAGGATAACCTTCTCCCAAGCCTTAGCGTCATGGATATCGACGATGTCATAGACATAAATCTGAAAGGCACGATGTTTATGACAAGGGCATTTATCAGAAATTTTGTAAAAAACAGAAATGGAAATGTTATCAATATAAGTTCTGTTGTGGGACTTATGGGAAATAAAGGTCAGACAAATTATGCAGCCTCAAAGGCGGGAATTGTCGGATTTACCAAGTCAGTTGCAAAGGAATACGGACGAAAGAACATCAGATGCAATGCAATTGCGCCGGGGTACATTGAAACTGATATGACAGACAAACTGTCAGAAGAAGCAAAAAAAGAAATATCATCAAACATACCACTTTGCAGATTGGGGAAAACAGAGGATGTGGCAAACCTGGCTCTTTTTCTTGCAAGTGATAGTTCAGGATATATTACAGGGGAAATAATCAAGGTAGATGGAGGAATGTATGTATAGAGTAGTTGTTACTGGAATGGGAGTAATATCACCAGTCGGCAATGACCTTGACAGCTTTTGGAATAGCTTAAAGGACGGAATTTGCGGGATAGACACAATAAAGAGATTTGATGCATCGAACCTTAAGGTATCACTTGATGCAGAGGTAAAAGATTTTGAGCCGAAGAAATACTACGATACCATGCAGGAAATAAGAAAGTCAGATCTTTTTATGCAGTATGCAATGGCAGCAGCAAAAGAGGCAGTCGAGGATAGCAAGATACTTGAATCGGAGCTTGATAAGACACGATTTGGCGTTTATATAGGTTCAGGAATCGGAGGAATCAGTACTACACTCCGTGAGACAAAAAAACTTATGGAAAAAGGACCGGAGATGGTTTCACCGTTCTTTGTACCCATGATGATAAGCAACATGGCAGCAGGTTCTGTTTCGATTAAGTTCGGCGCAAAGGGACCAACACTTCCTGTTGTGACAGCCTGTGCCACATCAACTCATACCATCGGTGAAGCATACAGAACCATCAAGCATGGATATGCTGATGCGATTATTGCAGGAGGTTCGGAGGCATCAATAAATGAACTTGCAATGGCGGGATTCATCAATTGTCAGGCCCTTAATCTGACGGATAACCCTGAGGATGGAAGCATCCCTTTTGATAAGAGAAGAGGCGGGTTTGTAATGGGAGAAGGAGCAGGAATGCTCATCCTTGAGGAGTATGAACACGCAGTTAAAAGAAATGCTAGAATTTATGCAGAAGTTGTGGGATACGGCAATACTTCAGATGCTTATCATATTACAGCTCCGGATCCCGAGGGAGATGGCGCTGTAAGAGCAATCAAAAATGCCACCGAGGAAGCAGGTGTATCAGATTGCAGGACGCTTTATGTAAATGCCCACGGAACCGGAACTCACTTAAATGATGCGATGGAGACCAAAGCGCTTAAGACTGTTTTTGGCGATAAGGCCTATGACCTTCATATCAGCTCAACCAAATCCATGACCGGCCATATGATGGGAGCAACAGGCGCAGTAGAGGCAATAGCTTCAGTTAAGGCCCTTGAAGAAGGAATCATTCCACCTACCATCGGTTACAAGGAAAAAGACGAAGAATGTGATCTTAACTACACTCCAAATAAAGCTGAAAAAGTAGCTATAAACTACGCAATAAGCACTTCACTTGGTTTTGGCGGACACAATGCATGTATAGCATTTAAAAAGTACGAGGCATAAAATTATGAATTCACTAAAAGAGTACGGAGATCTTTTTCTAAAACTTAATCTTTCGGAACTGTCTATACAGGAGGGAAACTTTTCTCTTGTCTTAAAAAAAGAAACCTCGGCAGCAGTAAATCAGCTGCAGGCAGTTATTCCGGCTTCCTCTAAAACAGAATCTATTTCCGGTACAGAAGAGATAGAAGAAAAAAACGAGGATGATGGAATAGCAGTAAAAGCGCCGCTTCTTGGAATCTTTGGTGAACTTTCAGGAGAAAGAGAAGCAGTAAAAGAGGGAGACAAAGTCAAAAAGGGAGATGCGCTCTGCACTATAGAGGCAATGAAAATGCTAAATGAAGTGGTGGCTCCCACAGATGGAACAGTGACAAAAGTCTGTGTAAAGCCGGGACAGCTTGTGGAGTACAATCAGCAGTTGTATGCAATCAAAACTTGAATTCCATATATTGGATGTGAGGAAAAAATGAACAGAGAAGAAATAAAGAAAATACTCCCCCACAGGGAACCGATGCTTTTGCTTGATGAGGCAGTCCTTAATGAAGATGGAAGTGCAACAGGATTCTACACTGTAAGGGGAGATGAGTTCTTTTTGCAGGGACACTTTCCGGGAAAGCCCGTGGTTCCGGGGGTTATCCAGTGCGAGATCATGGCTCAGTCAGCCTGCATGATGTTCGCTGACAAAATGAGCGAAAGTGATGTGCTTCCTGTCTATACAGGACTTGATAAGGTGAGGTTCAGAGGGATGGTGGTTCCGGGAGATACGATCAGGGTTGATACCAGGATTCTTAAGGCGGGACATCCGTTGTACGTGCTTCACGGAGAACTTACTGTAAATGGAAAAAAGTGTATGAGCGGCGATTTTTCTTTTGCCATTATAAAAAACAAAGAGGAAGAATGATATGTTTTCAAAAATCCTGATTGCAAACAGGGGTGAAGTTGCCATAAGGATTATCAGAGCCTGCAAAGAGATGGGGATTGAGACAGTGGCTGTATACTCAGAAGCGGACGAAAATTCGCTCCATGTGGAAATGGCTGATGAGAGCTACTGTATTGGCGGTCCGCTTGTAAAAGACAGTTACCTGAATATGGATGCGATTTTGACTGTTGCTAAGAGCGTGGGAGCAGAGGCAATTCACCCCGGATACGGAATGTTGTCTGAAAACCCTGAGTTTGCCAGAAAGTGCGCGGAGATAGGGATAGCGCTCATAGGCCCTTCATGGCAGGTTATGGAAAAAATGGGACAAAAAGAGACAGCCAGAGAAATCGCGATAAGTGCAGGTGTGCCTGTTACTCTGGGGAGCGATATTCTAAAGGATAGTGACAAAGCACTCCTGGAGGCTGAAAGAATCGGATATCCCGTCATACTCAAGGCAAGAGCCGGCGGTGGCGGAAAAGGTATCAGGATAGTCAGGAAAAAAGAAGAGCTTATCCCGCTTTTTGAACAGGTCAGAAAAGAAGCCATGATATCTTTTGCCGACGACAAGGTATTTATGGAAAAATATCTTGAAAAGGTAAAGCATGTTGAAGTCCAGATAATAGGGGACATTAAGGGAAAAGTAATTGTACTTGGGGATAGAGACTGTTCGGTTCAGAGGAAAAATCAAAAGCTCATCGAGGAATGTCCTGCGCCGACTCTTAGTGATGAACTTAGAGATAAAATGTACGAAGCAGCAAGAAAGCTCGCAGAGAAAGTGGGCTATACCACTGTTGGCACTGTGGAATTTCTGGTAAAGGAAAATGAATTCTTTTTCATGGAGATGAACACGAGACTTCAGGTGGAGCACTCTGTAACAGAGATGGTCTGCGGTGTGGATATCGTTGAGTGGCAGATAAGAACGGCAGCAGGAGTTGAGATTCCTTTTTCTCAGGAGAGTGTTTCAAGGAAAAGACATGCCATCGAGTGCAGAATCTGTGCAGAGGATGAAAAGACCTTCAGACCTGCAGTTGGGAAAATAAGTCTTTTACATATTCCGGGAGGCGTGGATGTAAGATTTGATTCAGCTCTTTACCAGAACTATGAAGTGTCACCATTTTATGATTCCATGCTTGGAAAACTGATCGTCTGCTCAGACACAAGAGAAGGAGCCATAAGAAAGATGAAATGCGCCCTTTCTGAATTTGTACTTGTGGGAGTTGATAATAACAGACATATGCACATGAAATTTATGGAAAACAATTCATTCGTTAATGGAAATTATGATACAGGCATTTGCCAGAAGGTACTGTAATGGAGTTTAAAAAATTTTTTTTAAAGGCAAACAACGAACTTGAGGGTGACAGCCCCATGCAGCGCTCAAGGCGCATAACCTGTCCTAAGTGCCAAAAGAAACTCATGGTATCCAAGGTGAGGAAAAACTACTTTGTGTGCCCTGAATGCGGCAATTATTTTGGCGTAAGAAGCAGGCGGAGAGCTTTGATGCTTTGCGATAAAAGAAGCTTTGTGGAACTTTTTGCAGATCTGGAATCCAGAAATATACTTGGTTTTCCGGAGTACGAGGACAAGCTAAACGCAGCTATGAAAAAAAGCCGCGAGAAGGAAGGCGTTGTCTGCGGCGAAGGAACGATAGGCGGGATAAGGGTCTGCATCTTTGCCATGGATGCCAACTTTATGATGGGCTCCATGGGAGCAGTTGTTGGGGAGAAGATTACAAGGCTCTTTGAATATGCCAGTGAGGAATCCCTTCCTGTCATCGGCGTGACTGTCTCGGGAGGCGCAAGAATGCAGGAGGGAATGATCTCTCTTATGCAGATGTCCAAAGTTTCTGCAGCAGTGAAAAGACATAGCGATAAAGGAAATCTATACATAGTTCTTTTAACAAATCCAACAACAGGCGGAGTAGATGCAAGCTTTGCAATGCAGGGAGACATTACTCTGGCAGAGCCTGGAGCAAGGGTTGGCTTTGCAGGTCCCAGAGTTATCGAAAAAACACTGAATCAGGTTTTACCCGGTAACTTTCAACGGGCTGAGAGGGTGCTGGAATGCGGATTTATAGACGAAGTCGTTCCAAGAGAAAAACAAAGAGAAGTGTTGCAGCAGATTTTGAAAGTGCATAGTAAGAAACTACTTAATGCATAAAACCGTATTGCAAGATATCAGGGATGATTCTTGCCATTACAGAGGATGGTTGGTATGAAAATTGATGATTATGACATTGTGCTGAGAGCCAGAATGGAAGGAAGGCTCACAGCAAAGGATTATATAGAAGGGACTGTAAGTGATTTTATGGAGCTTCACGGTGACAGACTTTATGGCGATGATAAAGCTGTCATAGGTGGAATTGGCTTTATAGAGGATATACCTGTTACTGTCATTGGAATAGAAAAGGGGAAAAATACCAAAGACAGGATCGTTCACAATTTTGGAAGCGCTAATCCGGAAGGCTACAGAAAGGCGCTAAGACTCATGAAACAGGCTGAGAAGTTTGGAAGACCTATCCTTTGCTTTGTTGATACTGCCGGTGCCTTCTGTGGAATAGAAGCTGAGGAACATGGCCAGGGAAGGGCAATTGCCGACAACCTTTATGAGATGTCCACACTTAAAACGCCGATACTTTCAATCGTTATTGGAGAAGGTGGAAGCGGCGGAGCTTTGGCGCTATCTCATGCTGACAGGATTTGGATGCTAAAAGATGCTTATTTTAGCGTGGTATCACCCGAAAACTGTGCAAATATCCTCTGGAAAGATACAGGAAAAGCTTCTAAGGCAGCAGATGCCCTTTCGCTTACTGCTGATAAGCTCTATTCTCTTGGTCTGATTGATAAGATTGTTGATAACTCTGATATGAAAAAGCTATCCGGTGATATTTATAAAGAATTTTTGAAGTTAAGGGAGCAGGATACCACTAGTCTTCTTGAGGGAAGATATAGGAAGTTCAGAAAGGTCGGTTATTAAGATATGGCTTTTTTATATGAGGAATTTTATAAGGAAATAATCGGGAAAAACGGCGAAATAACAGGGATTGAGACAAGATATCCTGAGAACTTTAATTTTGCCTATGATGTGATAGACAGACTGGGAAAAGAAAAGCCTGATAATCTTGCGCTTGTTCACAGGAGCGCAGATGGAGTGGTGAAAAAATATACTTTTTCTGATATCAGCAGATTATCCAGTAAAGCAGCAAATATGCTTAAGGGACTTGGCGTAAGAAAAGGTGACGCAGTCATGCTCCTTTTAAAAAGAAGGGTGGAATTCTGGATAAGCATTCTTGCGCTTCACAAGCTTGGCGCTGTTGCAATTCCAACATCCCATATGGTATCTGCTGAGGATATTACAGAGCGAGCAAAAAAGGCATCAGTAAGAGCGGTGATCTGCGTAAATGCTGATGATATCTGTAATAAGGTAAAGGAAGCTGCCGGGAAAACAGGAATGTTACAGATCACTGTTGGAAAGAAATTTGAGAACACTGTAAGCTTTCATGAAATGCTTGAAAGAAGCACAGAAAAGCTTTTCAGAGTACCTACAAGCGTTTCTGATGACATGCTCTATTATTTTACTTCAGGCACAAGTGGTGAGCCAAAGGCTGTGATACATGATTTTTCTTATCCGATAGCTCATATTTTTACGGCGAAAAACTGGCATGGAATAAAGTCAGGTGACCTTCATCTTACTGTGGCTGATTCCGGGTGGGCTAAGTCTGCATGGGGAAAACTCTATGGACAGTGGTTTTTGGAGGCTGCGATTTTAGTCTATGACTATGAGCAGTTTTATGCGGGAGATTTTCTAAGAGTCCTTATGGAAGAGAAAGTCAATACTTTCTGCGCCCCGCCTACAATATATAAATATCTGGTTCTGGAAGATCTGACAAAGTATGACCTGTCAGCTCTAAGACACACTACAACTGCCGGAGAGACTATGCCAGGAACAGTATCAGAAAAATTCACAAGAATGACAGGTCTTTTTGTAAGAGAAGGCTTTGGCCAGACTGAGACAGCTCTTTTGATATGCAATCAGGTTGGTGATGGAAAAGAACCTGAAAAGCTGGGGACGATTGGTAAAGCTTCACCTCTCTATGACATTAAAATTGTGGATGAGGACGGAGCAGAAGTGCCACGAGGAACAGAAGGCGAGATGGTTATTATTCCCAAGGATGGAAAACGGCCTCTTGGGGTTCTCAAGGGCTATCTTGGGGATGAAGAACTGTACAAAGAAGTGTGGAAAAATGGAGTTTACCACACAAATGACAAGGCTTTTCAGGATGAAAACGGATACTATTTCTTTATGGGAAGAAATGATGATGTCATTAAGTCCAGCGGCTATCGTATAGGGCCATCTGAAGTTGAAGATATTCTGATGAAACATCCCGCTGTCTTTGAGTGCGCTGTCACAGGATTTCCCTCCAAAACAAGAGGCGCAGTTGTTAAGGCCTCAGTTATCTTAAACAGTGGCTACGAAGGCAGCCCAAAGCTTGGAACAGAGCTTCAGGAATATGTAAAAAAGAGAGCCGCCCTATATAAATATCCACGAATAATCTCATTTGTGGATTCACTTCCAAGAACTTCCAATGGAAAGATAAGTCGTGCCAGGATAAGACAGATGGATTATCAGAATAGGTAAAAAACCACCTGCACATTTTTAGATTAAAGTGTGCAGGTGGTTTTTCTATATATCTATAATGAAGGGCCTATTTGCTTGTACATATAAAGTAAATAAGTGTTTATGATATTTGATTCAAGATATCATACATATTTATAAGATTTGTTCGATATGTTTCGGTCACTTTTGCCGGGGATGTTCATTAAGTGCCAGGGGGTATGGAAGTGCATTTTTAAATGTGATATCGTCAATTTCGATGAGGCAGAATTGTGAGAGCACGTTGCACGAAACAATCCGTGACATCACTTTTTATCTTTGCATCATTTTAATGAGGAGGGACGATATGAAGAAAACATACTCACTGACTGCAGCGCAGAACATGCACTATAGATGGATAAAAGAATATGGTACGCAGCAGGTTTCAGGACTTAGCATTGTGGCGTCACTTAAGGCAGACATAGATTTTGAGCTATTGAAGAAATGCATTAAAAAAGAAATTGAACGCTATGGGTGTATGAGAGTCAGATTTACCAAGGCTGACAAAAGGGGCGAAGTAAAACAGTACATAGTTAAAAAGGACGACAGGGATATACCGTTTAAAGACCTCTCTGATAAGACCATGGAGGAAGCGGACACTATAATGCAGAGCTGGGCATATCAGACTTTTGATGGTGATGATATTCCTATGTGCGAAGTATTCATGATGAAGCTTCCCGACGGCTACAACGGCTTTTTTATCCATATGGATCACAGGCTTATTGATTCCTGCGGAGTTGTAGTGATGACCAACGATATCATGTCTTTGTACACTCATTATAAGTTTGGTTCTGAGTACCCCGCTGACCTTGCGGATTTTGAGACTGTTCTTGAAAATGACCTGAGTAAAGCTTCCAATGAGAAACGTTTTATGAAGGATAAAAAGTTTTGGGATGAGCAGCTTGATGAGCTTGGAGAGCCAATCTATTCAGATATTCAGGGACCTTCAGTTTTGGAGAAAGCAAGAGAGATTCATCATGATCCCAAACTTCGTTCAGCAGATATCGAGCGAAAAGAACTTTTTGTGGCGGTAAAAGATTATAAGCTTGAAGCGGAACCTTCAAAACGACTTATAGATTTTTGCATGAATCATTCCATATCCATGACAAATCTTCTTTTAATGGGTATCCGAACATATCTTTCCAAACAAAATGATGGTCAGGAAGATATATCTATTCAAAATTTCATATCAAGAAGATCAACCAAAGATGAATGGACATCCGGGGGCAGCAGGACAATCATGTTTCCTTGCAGAACGGTCATAGCAGGAGACACGGATTTTTTATCGGCGGCTTATGAGATACAAAATGTCCAGAACAGAATATATATGCATAGTAATTATGATCCGGCGCTTATTTATGATGAGATAAAAAAACGGTTTAATACTCCCGATGATACTACTTATGAGAGCTGCTATCTTACTTATCAGCCAATGTCGGTTAAGATGGAAAATCCATTTCTTAAAGATATACCGATGCATTCAAAGTGGTTTGCTAACGGCGCAGCCACCAAGAAGATGTATCTCACAGTTTCCCATACAGAAGATGGAGGAATGAATTTCTCATATCATTATCAGACGGCTCAGCTATCAGAAAAGGATGTGGAACTTATGAACTACTATCTGATGAGGATTCTTTTTACAGGGATAGAAAAGCCGGACATCACAGTAGATGAACTTATGAAGGCAGTATGAGATGCAAAGGTATCTGCATTTAAGAGCTTATTGTATACCAGCAAGATAGATGAGGAGGAAGAATTATGAGTAGAGAGAAAAAGTTTAAAGAAATAGTTTCAAGGTACTGCGACGTGGAACCAAAGGATATGAAAAATGGATTCCGTTTCCGTGAAGATCTGGGATTTAGCTCGCTTGATTTTATGTCACTTCTTGGCGAGCTTGAAGATGAATTTGACGTTGAGCTTGAAGAAAACAAGGTGATGAATATTCTTACAATAGGAGATGCACTTGGAGTTCTTGATGAGCTTGCGCTTGTGGGGTGAGGAATATGAAAAACATAAGAACGTTGTGGGAGACAATAGTAGAAAACCACAAGAACCTTCCGGCTGTTCGCTGGCTTGAGAAGAAGGACATCCACGAAAAAACATATAATGAACTTAATGAGTACGTAAAACATGTAAGGTGCATGCTGGAAGAAAACGGTTTTAATAAGGCTCATATCGCACTTATTGGAACGAGTTCGCCTGAGTGGATTGAAGGCTATCTTGGAATAGTGTCAGGACAAAATGTGGCTGTACCGCTTGATGCAGGCCTTCCTGATGATGAACTTATAGAGCTGCTACAGAGGTCTGATTCAGAAGCTCTTTTCCTGGCTCCGTCAAAAGGCAATCTGGCAGAGAGGGTGCTTTCTGAATGTCCTCTGATACGCAAAATATGGATGCTTTCGCCAAGTGAATTCGCTGCATTTTATATGAACGAGAAGGATGTGGAGGGAGCAGATAGTTCAGAGATAGCTACAATCATTTATACATCTGGAACTACCGGTAAGAGTAAAGGTGTTATGCTTACTCAGGAGAATCTTTCAGATAACGTGAAATATGTTGAGTATTATACAGAACCGGGATGTGTTGTGCTTAGTGTTCTTCCTATCCACCATGCCTATTGCCTTGTTATGGACTACTTAAAGACAATGTCTTTGGGTGCAGTTATCTGCATAAATGATTCTTTTATACATATGGTAAGGAACATGGGAATATTTAAGCCACAGGTCATGCTGATGGTTCCTCTTATGATCGAGACTATTTATAAGAAACTCTCGGCAGCAGAACAGGAAGCACTTGAAAACGCTGATATTGCAAAGACAGGCGCTCAGGGAAGTGTACCAGATGAGATAATGGCAGTTATAAGAAAAGGAATCGCTGAAAAAGTATTCGGCGGAAAACTTAGGATTATCTTTACAGGCGGTGCGCATCTTGATCCTTACTATATTGAGAAATTCGCGGAATATGGAATAGATATTTTGGAAGGCTATGGAATGAGTGAATGTTCGCCTGTTATTTCCAGCAATACTCCGGAAAATCATAAGCCTGGATCTATTGGAAAGCTCCTTAAGAATGTAGAAGTATCTTTTGAAAATGGAGAGATACTTGTAAAGGGAAGCAGTGTTATGAAGGGATATTACAAGATGCCCAGGGAAACGGAGGAGACTATTGTTGATGGATGGCTTCACACCGGTGATAAGGGTTATATTGATGAGGATGGATATCTTTTCATAAACGGAAGAGTCAAGAATCTGATAATAATGTCAAACGGAGAAAATGTCTCACCTGAGGAAATTGAGAATAAGCTTTCATTAAATCCACTTATTGGAGAAGTTGTCGTCACCGGAGAAAATAATGGCCTTACAGCAAGGGTTTATCCTGATGCAGACGTAATTGAGAAGAAAAAATATTCTGATGAGGAAACAAGAGATTTAATACAGAAATTTATTGATGAGTATAACTTAAGTCAGCCTACTTACAGGCATATCACAGCACTGGTTATCAGAAAAACGCCATTTATAAGAAATTCAACTGGCAAGATAAAACGTCAGGATGCACTTATAGAAAATCCTGCGGCGTGATATAGTATAATTAAAGTTGTTTAATTGTTAACGGCTTTCCCATAACGGGGGGCCGTTACATTGTTGTATAGAGGTATTTAATTCATGAACGAGCTTGATGAGAGATACAGCACGGCTGAAGAAGCCATAATGGAAGCATTCTTTCTGCTTATCAGGGAAAAAGACTTTGAGAAGATTACTGTATCGGATGTGATCAAAAAGGCAGGAATTGTAAGAAGCACTTTTTACAATCACTATGAAAATGTTCCGGCGCTTGTCACTGCTGCGGAAGATAAAACTATAGAAGATATTTTTACTCTTATGGAGTCTTTTCATCCGCAAAATGACAAGGAGATGTGCAGATCATATTTTCTTGCAATCTGTAATTACACTCGCCAGAATCCATTTCTTTCAAATCTTCTTGAGAGCCCCCATGGCGACGGATTTCTTGAGAAGGCAATGACGATGTTTCACCGGTATGTAACTAATGTAACGAATATTCGTGTTCCGGGGGCTTCTTCCAGGGAACAGTTTTCATATATGATTGCGGGGATAATAGGCTGCACTATCGGTATACTTCACAAGTGGACAGCTGAAGAATTTGCGGCTTCCCCGGAGAGTATAGCAGAGATGCTGACAAATATTTTCCTAAATGGAGTGTTACCGTTTATGGGGTAAAGTACTGGCATTTGCAATATTCTCAGGTAGGGTATGTATAGTTTATATTTAAATAAATTGGTTGATCATGAACGAGTTAGTACGAATTAGTAGGTAAGAATTACCAGGAGGTGAAGAAAGTGGCGATAGCAGAGAATGTCAGTGAAAAAGAGCTGTTTGATGCGATTGTTGGCTTTGATGACAGCGAAGAAAATCAGGAACTTTATTATAAGATAATGGATACTGCTACAGGAAGAAAGAATAAGAATGGCAGTGATGAGACTGTGAGAGATAGAATCTTAAAGGCCTATGGAATGCTGTTTTGTGAGGACTATGGCCTGGAGCTGGGGGCTCTGGCCGGTGTCGATGAAGTTGCGGGGACAGCGGACAGGCTGTATATAGGCACGGCCGGATATGATCCGGAGCACTGGTACAGAATGAAATATCATTTTCCTGTTATTGACGAGGATAATTATGACAGGTTCGCGGCGCTTGTTCTTGCGGATATGAATGCAGGCCCTTTGCATGAGGCGGCGCTGAATGATGGTGAGACGCTGGTTATTGGGGAAGCTGACCCTCTTCATATGACTGCTCAGCAGAGAAAAAATCAGAATATAAAGGCGATTTCTTTGCCGGATGGAGGGGGAAAATGAACATTTTAGCAGTAGATGGTGATAAGGCTTCCTTATCAAAAATAGAAAAAATCCTTACAAAGGAATCACCGGATTCTACATTATTCTTATTTGACAGTTCTCTTTCTGCACTGGCAAAAGCCCGTGAAGAAGAAATTGATGTGGCGATTCTTGATGTAAATATGCCTGAATTAAACGGAATAGATCTTGGAAGATATTTAGAGGAATTAAATCCCTTTATTAATCTGATATTTCTGTCTGAGCACACAGATTCTGCTTATGATGCCATGAAGCTTCATGCAAGCGGATATATCAAAAAGCCCTGCATGGGAAAAGATGTTAAGTATGAGCTTGAATCCTTAAGATATCCGGAAATAAGGAAAAAATATAAGAGAATATTTGCCCAGACCTTTGGAAACTTTGAACTTTTTGTTGATGGAGAGCCTGTGGAATTTAAGTATAAGAGAACCAAGGAGATTGTAGCTCTTTTAGTTAATAACAGAGGAGCTCAGACCACTAATGGCGAGATAATTGCTTCTCTTTGGGAAGATGACGGAGATCCGGACAAAAAGCTTTCCTATCTGTGTAACTTAAGGCAGGATCTTCAGAATACTTTTAATAAACTAAAACTTGAAGGAATAATACTTAAACAGCGTGGAAGCATGGCAATTGCAAAGGATAAGATTGAATGTGACCTGTACGACTGGCTTGATAACCAGAATGAATCCAAGTACAGGTATACCGGTGATTATATGAATCAATACAGCTGGGCAGAATACTATCATGCGGAGCTTGATGAGATAAGCTACGACTTAATGGATGAGGAATGATATGAAGGCTGAAGTACTTGAGAAACAGCAAAAACTTGCACTGCTCCTTTTACTGTGGCGCATTCCCGGAACTGTTGCAGCATTCATTGCAGCGACGGCCAGTGATTCCATGGTATTATGGCTGGAATTTATCGAGAATTTCAGCATAGTTGTGCCGGGAATAATCATACTGTTTCTTTCACAAAAGCTTAATAAGAATTTAAAGTTCAGGTTCAATTACGGCACAGGCAAGGTTGAAGCCATAGTGGCTCTTTGCTGCGAGGTATTTGATATCGCAGGACTTTTCTGCATAGTGTTTTTTGCTGTGAGGAAGATTATAAGAGGCTCGTCGGAAGAGGGCGATTTGTTCCTTGCTTTGGGAGTCAGCATTCTTGGCGTCCTTATAGATTTTTTTATCATGAAAAAAGAAAGGGCTCTTTTCCAAAAAGAACACAGCAGAATGCTTCATACAGCATACCTTAGCGCACAGAAAGAATTTGGATTTGACTTTATATCAATCGCAACTATCGCCATAAGCATTGTTTTTGCAAAGACATCCTGGATAAGATTTTTTTCGCCGGTGGTAAGCATCATTATTGCCATGTTTTTCGGAAAGATGGTTTTGGATTATCTTCGCGGAGCTGTGATTGAGCTTGCCGATATGACTTTGGATGAAGAAAGTCAGCTTAAGATTGTTAAGGTTTTAAATGAGTTTTTTGACGCGTATGAAACTCTTGGGGATGTGAAGAGCAGAGTAAACGGCAAGAACAAGATAATAGATATAGGTCTTGAATTTCGTTCTGACATGACTTTTGAGGAAGTCAGTGATATCGTAAAAAGAATGAAAGAGCGCATTACTCAGGAACTTGGGGAATGCAGCGTGAATATTTATATTATATGATGTAAGGGACAAAAGCCTAAATCCACTACAAGTTTGATTGCGAGTGAGCGAAAGACCTTATGTCACCTTTATATCGTTAGGTTTTTGAGGAGGAAGTATGGAAAAAAAGGCAATTCTGAGCAATAAATTATTTCTATATATGACGGAGTTCTTCTCCGGAATGTCAGTCATGGCGGTTGAACTTGGTGCAAGTAGACTTCTTGCACCTTATTTTAGTTCTTCACAGATTGTATGGACTATAATCATTGGCACGATAATGATCGCAATGGCGCTGGGAAATATCTATGGCGGCAAGAAAGCAGACAGTGACCCGAATCCTGACAAGCTTTATGGAAGGATAATTATCGCAGCTATTTGGATTGGACTTATTCCTGTGCTTGGAAAATACATTATTCTTGCAGTTTCAGGAATAGTGATACTGACGATCAACAGCAATTTCCTTGTTATAGC
This sequence comes from Butyrivibrio sp. YAB3001, assembly GCF_900112195.1. Taxonomy (GTDB): domain Bacteria; phylum Bacillota; class Clostridia; order Lachnospirales; family Lachnospiraceae; genus Butyrivibrio. The sequence continues at coordinate 133,547 of NZ_FOKR01000004.1, read as the reverse complement.
AGCATTTGCAGTCTGCATGATAGTATTTGTGTTTCCACTTTTTCTCTTGGGCACAGTAACCCCGAGCCTTGCTAAATATACAACGGATTCCCTTGAAGATAATGGAAAGATAATCGGAACTCTCGGTGCATTCAACACAATCGGAAGCATTATCGGAACCTTCGTCCCGACTTTTGTGACAATCCCTGCGGTTGGAACTGCGATAACATTTCTTATCTTTGCAGGAATACTTCTTATTCTATCAATCATATATTTTGCTAGCAGCGGCATTAAGAAGAAAGATGCAGTAAAGATCGTATCCAGCATACTTATTTTTGCTCTAAGCTGCGGCTTTGGCTATAACCCAAGTTTTGCTTTCTGGGAAAAGAACCTGACTTATGAAGGAGAGTCTGTCTACAATTATCTTCAGGTAAAAGAGACTCCTTCCAGCGTGATTCTTTCAACAAACGTACTTTTTGGTGTCCAGTCAGTTTATATGAAGGAAAGCGGTCTTACCGGAATGTACTATGATTATGCGATGGCAGCCCCTTTCATGACCGGAATAAGGCAAAAAGAAGCTCTCAAAGAAAAGAATCTTGAAGTGCTTATACTTGGAATGGGCTCAGGAACTTATGCAACGCAGCTTTCACGCTATTTTGATAATGTAAACATTGAAGGCGTGGAAATAGATGACAAAATCACTGACCTGGCTCATCAGTACTTTGGGCTGTCAGATGAGACAAAAGTGACAACCTATGACGGAAGAGCATACCTGGCTGCTGATAAGAACAAATATGATGTTATAATGGTGGATGCCTATCAGGATATTACGATACCATTTCAGATGTCTTCATCAGAGTTTTTCACCATGGTAAAAGAACATCTTTCTCCTGAGGGAGTGATGGTTGTAAATATGAATATGTACAGCGATGAGGATGCTAATGATGGAGCAGGAAACACAGTGATATTATCAAATCCGGGCGTATTTGGTACGGATGCTTCAAGCATCAACACGTACCTGGCAGATACCATATCATCAGTATTTGATGAAGTAATAATCGTGGACGTCCCTGGTTCCACAAACAAAGAATTATTTGCAACCTGCGGAGGCAGTATGTTGACTCGCCTAAACAACGATGTCGCTCTTGAGAAAAATGATGACCTCAAAGCGATGATGAAAAGGGCACAAGGCCTTGCCATCCCCTATACCTCCACAGGCCACATCATGACCGACGACAAAGCCCCTGTCGAACTCCTTGGCATGCGCCAGATTGATTCAATCATTAAGCGAGAAGTTAGCTACTACAAAGATATCTTCAAACAAGGCGGAATACAAGCGCTGATTGATGAAATGTAGGTTATAAGTACAAGATATATCATGAAGTTAAGAATTTCCTGACGGGAGTAAGCGCAAAAGCTCAGAAATGTGCAGTTCTCGGACGAGCAGGATGAATAAAACCAATAGAAAAAGGATACCGACCATTTAATGATGGTTGATATCCTTTATATATTTACATACATGCATTATGTAATTTACTATTTCGTAGCACGCTTGCTACGAAATAAGTAGGATGGCTTAGCGCATCCTTATAGATTTTAGATATTTAGTACGGCGAAACCGAACGGAATTCATCGAACTGTGGATCTTCGACGAATGCTTTTATTAAGTTTAGTGGTGTGAGACCAATGGCCTCATGGTGAATCTGTTGTCTGATAACCATTTTTTCATATGATGAGAGTGTCATGAACTCTGGATGACTTTTCTCATATTTTTCATTAAGTTGATCAAATAAATTATACTCCGGATCACCCCATGCAAATACTTCAGCTGTTTTCAAGTTTGGCTTGAACGGAGAATAGCGCAGTTGGTTGTTTCCCATCTGATGTTACTCCTTTCTAATGCAATTACTTAAAACGATTTTGATTAGCTGACAATAATTAGAAAAGCTGGTCGGCTAATCGATCACCAATTGTTTTCTTATCGGTGATCAATTACTTTCTACTTCATAATATTATCATATTTATTAACTAAATTTAATACATTTTAAAGAATTATTTAAGAAAGATAATAAATCGTTTAAGTAAATCGTTTAAGCTATCAATTCTTGAAAATCTGAGACTCATGGATTTTTTGGTTGACATCTGAAAGAAATTGGTAGTTAGTTGGATCCGAAATAAATTCCAGAAAATCTTTTGCTTCTTTTACAGTTAATTTTTGGATTTCTACAAGATATGCAAGAATTTCTTCCTGCGTTTTTCCTTCGTTAATAAAGCAACTTACCTTATCAAACAGAACCATAAATCTGCGAATTTTAATTTTAGTCTTAATCTGGTGGAGTTCAATCAGAATACCTGCAAGAAAAACGAAAGTTACAAAAGAAAGCAAAACCAATAAGACACCCAAAATAATCTTTTTGCTGTTGAGATTAATTAATCCTGCAAAAAGCGAAGATGCGCTTGTCGTGGCAAACGAAATTAAGATTATTCTGAGCCGCGCCTTATTGCGCTGCTTGTCGCTAAGTTCCATAAGACGAACCGCGATACCAAAAACAAAATAGAACACTACTGCAAAAGCAATTCCTAAGTAAGATAATTGAAGCATAATGTTCATCCCCCTTTAATTAATTCTAACAATCATAATGTACAAATGCAATCTACTATATTTCGTACAATAAAATGTATTTATTAGCATTGACTTTTTCACTATAATACTTTAATCTTTAAAAGTAGATGAATTGTATACAAATATACATTTAACTTTAGGACTACTGATTATGCAGAAATGCGCACTACGCTGCGTATTTCGTGAGAAAATGATTCAGTAGTGAGCGCATTCCTTCGACGAAGTCGAATTGGAATGAATGCGCGAATTGGTTACTGGAGCGAGCTGCAAGCGAGTGAACAGTAATTCTTTATTTTGTCTGAGGAGGTTTTATTTATGAAGAAGTTAAACAAAGCAGTTAGTTTAGTCTGTTCAGCAGCAATGGCGATGGCAATGCTTGCCGGATGCGGAAATGCGGAATCTACAGGTTCTGCAGCAGGTGGAGGAACTTTTAAATTTGGTGCGATCGGACCTTTGTCAGGCGGCGCAGCTGCATATGGAAATGCTGTATGTAACGCAGCAGAGCTTGCAGTAGCAGAGATCAATGAAAAGGGCGGAATCAACGGTTACCAGGTTGAGTACAGCAAAGAGGATGATGAGCTTAATGCCGAGAAATCTGTAAATGCTTATAATACTCTTAAGGACTGGGGAATGCAGGTTTTAGTTGGTTCTACAACAAGTGCATGCTCAATTGCAGTTTCTGAGAATACCAAGGCTGACAATATGTTCCAGCTTACACCATCAGGTTCAGCAGTTGACTGTGTTAAGTATGACAATGTTTTCAGAGTATGTTTCTCAGATCCTAACCAGGGAATTGCTTCTGCTCAGTATATTTCAGACAACAACCTTGCAACAAAGGTTGGTATCATCTATGACAGTTCAGATGTTTATTCAAGCGGAATTTATCAGAAGTTTGTAGAAGAATCTGCAGGAAAGAACTACGAAGTTGTTTCTGCTGAAGCTTTCACACAGGACAACAATACAGACTTCTCAGTTCAGCTTCAGAAGGCTAAGGACGCAGGCGCAGATCTTGTTTTCCTTCCTATCTATTATAAAGATGCTTCACTTATCCTTACACAGGCAAATACAATGGGATATTCACCTATATTCTTTGGTGTAGATGGTCTTGATGGAATCCTTACAGTTGAAAACTTTGATACATCCCTTGCTGAGGGCGTTATGCTTCTTACGCCTTTCGCAGCAGATGCCAAGGATGACCTTACAGTTAACTTCGTTACCAAGTATCAGGAGAAATATGGTGAGACTCCTAACCAGTTTGCAGCAGATGCTTACGATGCAGTTTATATCATCAAGCAGGCAATCGAGGCAAAGAATCTTACACCTGATATGAGTGTTTCAGACCTTTGTGAAGCATTGAAGAGTGCAATGACAGAGATTGAAGCTAAGGGACTTACATCAGAAAAGATGACCTGGGATGCCAGTGGTGAGCCTAACAAGCAGCCAAAGGCGGTTGTTATCAAAAATGGTGCGTATGTTTCAGCACAGTGATTGGAAGTTGTTTTATTCGATGACTTAATGTAAAGATTTTCCAACGGGGGATGCTGCCAAAGGTGTCCCCCGTTTTTCTACACACAATATTTTTTTAGTTATATAATGTTAAAAGAAATAAGATTAAAATTAACTTTTTTGGAGGACATGAATGAGCAGTTTTTTAACTTATCTCATTAGCGGATTAAGTCTGGGAAGTATCTACGCGATAATTGCGCTTGGTTATACTATGGTGTACGGAATCGCAAAGATGCTGAATTTTGCGCACGGTGATTTTATCATGGTGGGGTGTTACATTATCTTTTCTGTGAGCGGAGCACTTTCAGGCAATTCATTTATCGGAATCATTGCAGCGATTATTCTTTGCACACTTCTTGGTATCACAACTGAATTTGTGGCGTACAGGCCTTTGAGGGGCGCGGCATCACCGCTTGCAGTGCTGATAACTGCTATAGGAGTAAGTTATTTTCTTGAAAATGTGGCTCTTTTAATATTTGGCGCAGACATCAAATCTTTTTCTTCTGTCGTAAAGTGGGAAGGTCTTTCTTTTGCTGACGGACAACTACGAATTCAGGGCGTTACGATCGTTACTATAGCGATAAGTCTTATTGTCCTTGTGGGATTACAGCTTTTTATCAAAAAGACAAAGCAGGGCCAGGCAATGCTTGCTGTTGCAGAAGATAAAGGCGCTGCAGCCCTCATGGGTATAAATGTAAACAGAACAATCATGATTACTTTTGCTATAGGTTCTGCTCTGGCGGCAATTGCTGGTGCGCTTCTGTGCTCTGCATATCCTTCTCTTTCTCCTTACACCGGAGCGATGCCGGGAATCAAGGCGTTTGTTGCAGCGGTGCTTGGTGGAATCGGTTCAATTCCCGGCGCCATGATAGGCGGACTTGTCCTTGGAATCGTGGAAATACTTAGTAAGACATATATTTCATCACAGCTTTCAGATGCAATAGTGTTCGGAATCCTGGTAATAGTTCTTTTAGTAAGACCAACCGGAATCTTAGGCAAGGTTATTCAGGAAAAAGTCTGATATATATAATGATGAACGGGCAAAAGAAAATTTTGCCAAATACTAATTCTGAGAATGGAGATTCAACATGAACCTGACAAAAAAGTCTAAGGACAATCTGATAACATACGGCATAGTAGTTGCAGCCTATGTTATTTTTCAAATATTATCTGTAACGGGAAATTTATCAAGCCATATGAAGGGACTTCTGGTGCCGATGACATATTATGCGGTCATAGCGGTTGCACTTAATCTGTGCGTCGGGATACTTGGAGAACTCAGTATTGGACACTGTGGCTTTATGTGTATAGGTGCTTTTACAAGCGCATTTTTTTCAAAGGTTACGGAAAATACACTTCCCTCAGCTCTAAGATTTGTTCTTGCATTTGTTATCGGAATAGCTATCTCAGCTCTATTTGGATTCTTGATCGGAATTCCTGTTCTTAGACTTAAGGGAGATTATCTTGCAATCGTTACACTGGCTTTTGGCGAGATTATTAAGAACGTTATAAATGCTTTTTACATTGGGATTGATGGAAAAGGGGTTCATTTTTCTCTGAAAAACTCCATGGAGCTTGGACTTGAACCCGATGGGCAGCTTATTGTAAACGGTGCGATGGGAATTACCGGAACACCACATAATTCCAGCTTTACAGTGGGAATCATAGTTCTTTTATTATCTCTTTTCGTTGTGCTTAATCTTGTTAATTCAAGAGATGGACGAGCAATAATGGCAGTCAGAGACAATTACATTGCTGCTGAGGCAACCGGAATCAATGTTACCAGATACAAGATGATGGCATTCATTATTTCAGCTGCAATCGCAGGAGCGGCAGGAGTTCTTTTTTCACATAATATTACGACGCTAACAGCGTCTTCACAGTATTTCGGGTACAATGCTTCAATCATGATTCTTGTCTACGTGGTGCTTGGAGGAATTGGAAATATCAGAGGAAGTGTTATAGCAGCATGTATCTTGTATCTTCTTCCGGAGCTTCTTAGAGGATTTAGTACTTACAGAATGCTGATATATTCAATTGTTCTTATCGTTATGATGATAGTTAACTGGTCACCTAAGGTAATTGAATTCAGGAAAAGAACTTTTGGAAAGTTTAGTCTGAAGAGACAGTAAGAAAATATGATAATGAGAGGTTTGACATGGCATTACTGGAAGTTAACAATCTTTGTATTTCATTCGGCGGACTAAGAGCCGTTGATGATTTTAATCTTAGAATAGAAAAAGGCGAGCTTTATGGTCTGATAGGTCCAAACGGCGCAGGGAAAACAACTGTTTTCAACCTTTTGACAGGTGTTTACAAGCCAAATGAGGGAATTATCCGTCTGGACGGTGAGGATATTACAAGAAAGAGCACAACAGAGATCAATCATGAGGGAATTGCAAGAACTTTTCAGAACATCAGGCTCTTTAAGAATATGTCAGTTTTGGACAATGTTAAGGTGGGCTTGACGGAAAGGTTTAAATACAGCACTATTGAAGGCATTTTTCATCTTGGCAAATATAAAAAGGTGGAAAAAGAGATGGATGAAGAGGCTCTGCGCCTTTTATCAGTATTTGGGCTTGAAGAGGAAAAAGATACACTTGCATCCAATCTTCCATACGGAAAGCAGCGTAAACTTGAGATTGCAAGAGCCATGGCTACAAGTCCCAAGCTCCTTCTTCTCGATGAGCCGGCAGCAGGCATGAATCCTAATGAAACCCAGGAACTTATGGAAACCATCGCCCTTGTTCGCAAAAAGTTCAACATGACAATACTACTGATCGAGCACGATATGAAACTTGTATCAGGAATCTGTGAGAAACTGACCGTGTTAAATTTCGGTCGTGTTCTCTGCCAGGGTGAGACCAGAGAAGTCCTCACACATCCCGACGTAGTCAAGGCGTATCTTGGAGAGTAGAGCATAACAATAAAACTTAAGGATAGTATATGGAAACTTTATTAGAGGTTAAAGATTTAAGTGTATATTATGGAGTAATTCAGGCATTAAAAGATATCTCTTTTCATGTGGATAAGGGAGAAGTTGTCGCGCTGATCGGTGCAAACGGCGCAGGAAAGACAACAACCCTCCACACATTATCAGGCCTTATCCAGGCTGATAAAGGAGAAATCAAATATAAGGGGAACGAGCTGACAAAGATCGCAAATCACAAGATTGTAAGTCTCGGAATGGCTCAGGTTCCTGAGGGAAGACGTGTTTTTGCTGAAATGACAGTCCTTCAGAACCTCAAGATGGGAGCCTATACCAGAAAAGATAAAGCAGAAATCGACGCAACCCTTGAAATGGTCTACAAGAGATTTCCAAGACTTAAGGAAAGAAAAACACAGCTTGCAGGAACTCTTAGCGGCGGCGAACAACAGATGCTTGCCATGGGAAGAGCACTCATGTCACATCCTGAGATAATCCTTATGGATGAACCATCAATGGGACTTTCGCCCATTTTTGTAAACGAGATATTCCAGATCATTCAGGATGTCAACAAGGACGGCGTGACAGTTCTTTTAGTAGAGCAGAACGCCAAGAAAGCTCTATCAATAGCCAACAGAGCCTATGTACTAGAAACCGGCAAAATCGTCAAAGAAGGACCTGCCAGCGAACTTCTGAATGATGAATCAATCAAGAAAGCTTATTTAGGAGAGTAGAGTACCATGAAAAATATAGTCATTACAATTGCAAGACAATATGGAAGCGGCGGAAGAACCGTGGGCGAAATGCTCGCTAATGAACTTGGAATACATTATTACGATAAAGAGCTGATAAAGCTGGCTTCTGAAGAAAGCGGAATCAGTGAAGGGCTGTTTCTTGATGCAGATGAAAAATTCAGGAAGACAGGCTTTTTGAGGGTGCCTGTAAACGTATATAAGGGAGAAATTATCGGCCCTGAAAGCAGTGAATTTACTTCCCCTGACAATCTCTTTAACTTCCAGGCCGAGTCTATCAAGAAGCTCGCCAAAACTAAACCCTGCGTAATTGTTGGAAGATGTGCTGACTTCGTCCTGAAGAACTTTGATAATGTGCTTAGCGTCTTTGTTCATGCGCCTCATGATTTCCTGATGGAGCAGGCTGCGAAGGTTCAGCCTTTGAAGGGAAAAGAACTTGAAAAATTCTGTGCCCGTGAAGATAAGTATCGCGCAGAGTATTACAAACACCACACAGGTCATGAATGGACTGACGCAATGAATTATGATCTCTGCCTTGACAGCAGCAAGCTTGGATTTGAGAAATGCGTTGAAGCTATAAAAGTTCATGCAAAAGTACGCTTTGGTGAGGATGTATTTGATTGAAAATATTTTTTTATATAGCGCAAAGATGCAACGATATAATGACAAAACCATGTGTTAATGCTATAATTTTGTAGCGTCAAGAATAGAGATTATGCTTGACGCTTTTTTATTAAATACGAGGAAATATCGATGCATACTCGCGACATTCTTTCTTATAAAAAGGAGTTAAATTGATAGACAATAAAGAATTGAAAACTCCATATTATTGTTTTGATGAGAGTATATTACGCAGACACCTTGTTGAGCTGAATACAATAAGAGAAAAATATACCGATGATGATCTGCGCTTTTGCTATGCTGTAAAAGCGAATTCATTTCTTATTCCGTATATGGATAAATATGTTGATCATTTTGAAGTGTGCTCATGGGGCGAACTTAAGATATGCATACAGTACGGAGTAAATCCGGGAAAGATTATTTTATCAGGTGTAAATAAGGAAGTCGGGATGATCGCTGATGCTATTGAGTATGGTGTAAGACTATTTACTGCTGAATCAATGCATCAATATCATGAGATTGTTAGACAGGTTGAAGGGACCGATATCAGTATTAGCCTTCTTCCAAGGCTTTCCAATGGAGCACAATTCGGAATGGATCAGAGCTGCATTGAGGAAATCATCAAAGACAGCGCTGGACATTCGGGCGTTAAAGTCATCGGAATTCATTATTTTACTGGTACCCAGAAAAAGAAATATAGTAAGATTGAATCTGAGCTTAAACTTCTTGAAGAGTTTATTGACAGGTTAAAGGATAAATATGCTTTCGAGGCGGAACTACTTGAATATGGACCGGGACTTGGAGTGCCATATTTTATCGGAGATGATTTTGATGACTATTATTCAGTGTACGAGGAAATGGTAAGATTTATCTCTTCTGCAAATTATAGTTATCGTGTGAACCTTGAAATGGGTAGATTTTTTGTGGCTTCCTGCGGTGAGTATGTTACATCCGTTGCTGATGTTAAAGGCACGCCGGAGGCTCCGATACTAATTCTTGACGGTGGCAGAAACCATATAAGCTATTATGGACAGAACATGGTGATGAAAACGCCTGTAATTGTGCCGGAGAAGGGAAAAGAAACTGATGTAGTTCCATGTGACCTGTATGGATCCCTATGTTCATTTAATGATATGATTGCCCGAGCTGTCATGATATCCGAACCAAAGATCGGAGACAGGTTGAGTTTTAAGAACATAGGAGCATATTCAATTACAGAGGGCATATATCTGTTCTTGAGCAGGGATCTTCCTGCAGTGTACGTTAAGGAAGAAGATGGCTCATACAGAATGCTAAGAAATAGTAATAATACCTATGAAACAAATTGTTTTCATATGTAAGAATATACAGTAATTAAGAAGGGGAAGATTAAAAATGGATGAATTAATGGAGATATTAAAAGGCGCAAGACCTGACGTTGATTTTGAGAACGAAGAAGCACTCATTGATGATGGAATACTGGTTTCGTTTGATATTATTTATATTGTAAATGCTATAAATGAGGCATTCGATGTTGAGGTAAATGTGGCTCAACTGAAACCTGAGAATTTTAACAGTGCAAAAGCAATGTGGGATATGATCCGGAAAATGCAGGAATAATACGTATGAATGAGTATAATGTATTAAGCTTTTTGGAGAGCAGCGCTGAAAAGCATCCGGATCGGGTGGCTTTTAAAGATAAAGATGAAGCTATAGACTATAACAATCTCTTGACCAGAAGTCAAAAGATTGCTTTTGTTATACGCAAAAATGCGAATTTGGAACTTTTTGAAAAAAATAAACCTGTTGCTGTTTTCATCGACAGGAATATTAGAAGTCTTCAGCTATTTCTTGCGGTTGTATACAGCGGGAATTTTTATGTACCTATCGATCCGACACTTCCCATAGACAGAATACAGGCTATGCTTGATACGCTCCAGCCTGTATGTTGTATTTCAGCTACAAAAAGAAAACTTCCTGTAGAAGCAGACTCTTTCGACTCATTGCTTGAGCAGTCAGAAGAAATTGGTGATGACTACCTCGAATCGATTAAAAAAATCAGAGAATTTGCAATTGATACAGATCCTGTATATGCAATTTTTACATCCGGAACAACCGGAGTTCCTAAAAGTGTTATTGTAAGTCACAGAAGTGTTATTGACCTTGTGCACAGATTTGCAGAGAGTTTTCCGTTTCCTGAACTGCCGGTATTTGCAAATCAGGCACCCTTTGATTTCGATGTTTCTGTAAAAGATATCTATAACAGTCTTAATCTGGGTGGTACAGTGGTAATTGTGCCTAAGAGTTATTTTGTTATGCCTGCGGCTCTTTTTCCATATTTGGAAGAAAATAACGTTAATGTGCTGATATGGGCAGTATCTGCGCTTAGAATCGTTCAGAATTTTAAGCTTTTTGATGCATGTGTTCCGGATAGCATTTCTCTTGTTATGTTTTCTGGAGAGATAATGCCGGTAAAATGCCTTAATTATCTGATGGATTATTGGAAAGACGCAACTTTTGTAAATCTGTATGGTCCTACCGAGATTACCTGCAACTGCAGCAGCTACATAATAAAGGACAGATTAAATGATACTGACAGCATTCCTATTGGAAAAAGCTTTGCCAATACAGAAATGCTCCTTATAAATCCCGACACAATGCAAAGAATACGTAAAGCCGGTGAGAAAGGTGAGATATGTGTAAAGGGGTCTTGTCTTGCTCTGGGTTATTATAGAAATTCGCAGCAGACAGAAAAAGCCTTTGTCCAGGATCCGGAAGTAACGGCATATCAAGATCTGATGTACAGGACCGGGGATATTGGATATTATGATGAGTCAGGCAATTTTTACTATGCGGGTCGAAGCGATCATCAGATCAAGCACATGGGACATCGTATCGAGATGGGCGAGATTGAAACTGTGGTCAATGCTCTCGATGAGATAAAAATGGCTTGTGCTGTGTATAAAGAGTCAAAAGAGATGATATATCTTTTTTACAGCGCTGAGGCTGAATGCGATGATATTATAATCAAACAGATCAGAAAGTATCTTCCTTCATATATGCTTCCTAATAAGTTTGTTTATTTACATACGCTTCCAATGAATGCTCATGACAAGATTGATAGAAAAAAGCTTGCAGAGCTGGAGGATATTTAAAGTGGTTTATTCATTTTCGTTTTTGTTGTTTGTAGCGATTCTTCTTTTAGTCTATTATTCTATATTTAAGAATCATCAGTGGATCGTGCTTTTAGTGGGGAGTATTGGTTTTTATTTATATACAGATCTAAGATATTCTGTATTCTTAGTTGTTACAACTGTTATGACTTTTTTGGGCGCGATAAAGCTGGAACAGTTTACGAACTATCAGAAGAATAGCTTAAAAGACAATAAAGAAAGATGGACAAAGGAAGAGAAAAAAGCATTTAAGGCCATGATTTCCAAAAAGAAAAAGCTTCTTTTGACTTTAATTGCTGTTGTCGCTTTTGGAATGCTTATGGTATTCAAGTGCAAAAAATTTCTTCCGTTTTCATGGTTGATCCTTCCCCTTGGAATGTCTTTTTATACATTTCAGTCAATCGGATATCTTATCGATGTCTACAGAGGAGAGGTAAAAGCTGAGCGAAACTTCTTACACTATGCACTTTTTGTATCCTACTTTCCTCAGATTATCCAGGGACCCATTAACAGATTTGATAAACTAAATCCTCAGTTTTTTCAAAGACATAAATTTGACTTTGCTCAGGTAAGATCAGGCTTATGGCTTTTTTTGTGGGGACTGTTTAAAAAACTTGTTATTGCAGACAGATTGTCATTGTTCGTAAACACGGTTACAGAACAGACTGATTCACCTGCGGGATCAATTGTAATCACAGCTGTATTCTTATTTAATATTCAATTGTATGCAGATTTCTCGGGCGGAATAGATATGGTCCGCGGCATTTCGGAAATGTTCGGGATAACCCTGGAAGAGAATTTCAGGAGACCTTTCTTTGCTACTACAATAGGCGAATATTGGCATAGGTGGCATATGTCGCTTAGTAACTGGATAAGGGACTATGTTTTCTATCCTTTAGCATTTTCAAAGACCTACGCTAATTTTTCTTCAAAGCTTTCAAAAAGAAACGCACATTTGGGAAAAACAATCCCGGCAGGAATTGTTTCTGTAATTACATTTTTGCTGATTGGACTTTGGCATGAGTTCAGTTTTGCTTACATTGCCTATGGACTTTGGCATGGTATTGTAATGGCGAGCGCTCAGATATTTGAACCGGTCTTTAGCTTTTTAAACCGCTGCTTTTCTTTGAATAATGATAGTTATGCCATGAAATTATTTGGAAGAGCACGTACCTGGATTTTGATCTCAATTGGTGAAATGTTCACTATCACCGGCTCTTTCAGTGGATTTCTAAGACTTACAGATCAGATAATCCATAATTTCAAATGGTATAGAATTATCACAGATATTGAGCTGTACAGTCTTACGTACAAAGATTTTTTTGTGGTCGGTGTCGGAGTGGTTATTTGGTATATTGTTAGCATAAGACAGGAAAGTGGTATGAAGATTCGCGAACATATTGCTGCTCAGCCATGGCTTTTCAGATATGCGCTTACTGCAGGGGTTATAATGATAACCCTGATCTTTGGAATCTACGGTTCATCCTACAACGCTGCTGACTTTATCTACGGAGGTTTTTAATAAATGAATTCCAAATCGTTAAAGGCGATTGTGCAAGTGGTGGCAGGAGGGCTGTTGCTTGTGCTGATGGTTCTGTATTCATCAAAGATTCTTGAAAGAAAAGATGCTTATGTTAAGTATGAAGGTTTTTTCAGAGAGAAAAATGATTATGATGTTCTGTTTTTTGGAAGCAGCAACATGCAGCTAATGGTAAACCCGCTGCAGCTATGGGGCGAATGTGGTATTACTTCGTATAATTTTGGTAACACTTCAGAAAGATTACCTGTGACATACTGGACTATAAAGAATGCACTTAACTATACAACTCCTAAGGTGGTTGTTATTGAGGTCAGTCAATATGGTCAGTCTGAAAAATACAAGGATATGTATAGTGTACATCTTGCCTGGGACCGATTTCCGCTTTCGCTAACAAAGATAAAAGCAGTTTATGATGTGCTTAGTCCTTCTGATCCAAGACACGAGCTTTTATTTGATATCATTATTTACCATGACAGATGGAAAGAACTGACAGAAGAAGACTTCTCAACGGATTATTCAAAGCTGAGGGGGTATGCAGCCAACCTGGAGTATACAGCCTTTGAAAGGCCTGAATATGAATATCGTATAGATGAGGCTGCTACACAGACAGAAGGTGTTATGTATTTGGAAAAAACAGTGGAAGAGCTTCAGGAAAAAGGTATACAGGTAGTGTTTGTTCATTCTCCTGAAGTGAACACTGAAGAAAAGCAGGCGAGGATAAATGCAGCGTCTGTTACAGCTCAAAAATACAATGTTCCGTTTATTGATTTTACTGTGATGGAAGACTGTGTGGTGGATTATTCCATAGATTTATCAGATACAGATCACGCTAATGTAAAAGGAGCTGCCAAGCTGACACATTATTTAGGTGAATACCTTGTAAACAATTATGACCTTAAGAGCCATGCAGGGGATAACTCTTATGATGATTGGAATGCCTCTTATGAGCAGTTTAAGGCTCAATACGACGGTGTTGTTTTGAAAGAGAAAAAGGAATGATCATGGCTGAAAGAGAGAAGTAAAAATGCTTCTCTTTTTTATTATATATGTAAAAAATGTATTGACCTTGCCTTTGGGGCAGCCATTAGCAGCAAGTCAGATATCTCAGACAACAGAAGATGTATCAAATGCCGTACAGGAGATTGCTTCAGGGGCAACTCAGCAGGCAGACGAGATACAGGAAGCAACAGAGAATGTTGGAAAGATTGGGGAGGCTGTTACAGATGTTCAAGGATCTTCAGAAGAATTATCAGGCATCGCTCAGAAGATGAAGAAAGCTTCTGAGGTATCTAGCGAATCGCTTAGGTCATTGCAGGAATCTTCTACAGAAATGACGGAAAAGATAGAGGAAATTTCAAGAACGATTCAGGCAACGAAAGATGCTGTCAATGTAATCGGAGAGAAGGTTATGGGTATCACCAATATTGCAACCCAGACCAATCTGCTATCCTTAAATGCTTCTATTGAGGCAGCCAGGGCGGGAGAAGCTGGAAAAGGATTTGCGGTAGTTGCAGGTGAGATAGGAACCCTTGCTGAAGATTCCAAGAAGATGGCAGATGATATAAAGATAGAAATGGAGAAGCTACTTGAGCAGTCAGATGCAGCGGTTGTTGCTGCTGATGACGTGAAGAACGGAAATAGCGAGCAACAGATTGCTCTTAGTGAGACCTTTGAAGCAGTTAATGGAATGCTTGAAGATATTGAAAGAACAGTCGGAGGAGTACAGCATATTTCAAATGGTGCTACCATATGCGACCAGTCAAAAGATGCTGTTGTTGATACGATGAGTGCTCTTTCTGCAATTTCAGAAGAAAATGCTGCTTCTTCAGAAGAAACTGGCGCGTCGATGGAAGAACTGTCCGCTACGGTAACCACACTTGCGTCGTCAGCTGACACATTAAAGGATATTTCCAAGAGGCTTAGCGCTGATATAGCATTCTTTAAGAACTAGTGCAATTTAAGAATCAATAATAAAAGACAATGAAAAAGGCTCTGCCAATCAGGCAGAGCCAAAACGGAGTTGAGGGGATTTGAACCCCTGCGCCGGACGAGCCGACCTACCGGATTTCGAATCCGGACCCTTCAACCACTTGGGTACAACTCCGCGTAAGTTACATTATACTTTTTTAATGAAGTGGCGTCAACGCATTACTTGGCATTGACGCCATTATTTTGTATAATCATTAGTAGTGTGCGTTTACAAAAAGCAGTTTTCAAAGGAGGCCTTTTCACATGATGAGAATTGGTATGTTGACTAGTGGTGGTGACTGTCAGGCTTTGAATGCAGCAATGCGCGGCGTTGTTAAGTGTATTGCGCACAGCGGTGAGCAGTTTGAGTTCTATGGCTTTTTAAATGGCTATAGAGGGCTTATTTACAGTGATTTCAGAATGCTCACATCAAAAGACTTTTCAGGCATCCTGACAAAAGGTGGTACTATTCTTGGAAGTTCACGAACACCTTTTAAGACTATTAAGGAGCCAGATGAAAATGGTCTGGATAAAGTTGAGGCTATGAAACAGAACTATTACAAATTGCAGCTTGATTGTCTGGTTGTACTTGGCGGTAATGGTTCTCAGAAGACAGCCAATCTTTTAAGTGAAGAAGGATTAAATATTGTCTCTCTTCCTAAAACCATAGATAATGACCTATGGGGAACTGATATGACATTTGGTTTTCAGAGTGCAGTAGATGTTGCAACAAATGTTATAGATAATATACACACGACAGCTGATTCTCATGGCAGAGTATTTATTATAGAAGTAATGGGACACAAAGTTGGATGGCTTACGCTTAATGCAGGAATTGCAGGAGGTGCTGATGTTATCCTGATCCCTGAAATCCCTTATGATATTGACAAGGTTTGTGAAGCGATTGATGCCAGGAACAAGAGAGGCAGCAGATTTACTATTATTGCTGTTGCCGAAGGCGCTATTTCCAAGAAGGATGCCAAGTTATCCAAGAAGGAATACAAGGAGAAACTTGCAAAGTCGCCATTCCCTTCAGTATCTTATGAAATAGCTGATGAGATACAGAAGAGAACCGGAAATGAAGTAAGAGTCACTGTTCCCGGACATATGCAGCGCGGTGGCGCTCCGGATCCGTATGACAGAGTTTTTGCTTCAAGGCTTGGCACTGAAGCAGGACAGCTTATTCTCAATAAAGAGTTTGGTTATATGGTGGCATATAAAAACAGGGAAATCGTTAAGGTTCCGCTGTCTGAGATAGCAGGAAAATTAAAGTATGTATCACCTGAAGCAAGCATTATTAGAGAGGCTAAGATGCTTGGCGTATGCTTCGGTGATTAAATGTTGGAGTTTTTATTTTTGATAAAAGTTTTATTATATGTGTATTGGGGAGTACATATATAAAGAATTAGTTTGGTGGAGATATTTTTTGAATGAGTTATGTAGCTCTTTATCGTAAGTTCAGACCTCCGGTCTTTGAAGATGTCAAAGGCCAGGATCATATTGTTACCACACTCAAGAATCAGATCAAATCAGATAGAGTTGGACATGCTTACCTGTTCTGCGGAACTCGCGGAACAGGTAAGACTTCTGTTGCGAAGATTTTGGCCAGAGCAATCAATTGTGAACATCCGGTGGACGGCAGTCCATGCGGTGAGTGTGAGATGTGCAAAGAAATTGCAGCGGGCAACAGCATGAATGTTATAGAAATCGACGCTGCATCTAATAATGGTGTTGAAAATGTCAGAGAGATCATTGATGAGGTCTCATATTCTCCCACCAAGGGAAAAAAGAAAGTCTATATAATCGACGAGGTTCACATGCTTTCGACAGGAGCGTTTAATGCACTGCTTAAAACGCTGGAAGAACCGCCGTCATATGTTATGTTTATTCTTGCTACTACAGAAGTGCATAAACTCCCGATTACGATTTTGTCCAGATGTCAGCGATATGATTTCCACAGGATAACGATAGATACTATCGAGTCCAGACTTCGCGAGGTTGTAGATGCTGAAGGAATTGAGGTTGAAGAAAGAGCACTTAGGTATGTCGCTAAAATGGGAGATGGTTCAATGCGTGATTCTCTCAGCCTTTTAGATCAGTGTATTGCATTCAATTATGGCGAAACGCTTACCTATGACAGAGTGTTAAATGTTCTTGGAGCAGTTGATACAGAGGTTTTCAGCAGACTTTTTTCTGCACTGTTTAAGCAGGACGCAAACGAAGCACTAAAGATTCTGGCAGATATTGTTATTCAGGGACGTGAGCTTGCTCAGTTCGTTAATGATTTTGTCTGGTATTTAAGGAATCTTATGCTGGTTCAGGCTTCTGACCAGATGGAAGATGTTATCGATATTTCTTCCGACAACCTGGTTTCGCTAAAAGAGCAGGCAGCAGAGGCTGATATTGATACGATTTTAAGATTTATCCGGATTTTTTCTGAGTTGTCGTCACAGATAAGATATGCTTCTCAGAAAAGAATTCTCATAGAGATAGCACTGATAAAATTATGTAAACCACAGATGGAGACTACGCAAGGGGCTTTTGAGGACAGACTTCGGGTTTTGGAGCAGCATGATGAAGAAAATTCAAAGCTGTTAAACGCTGTACAGACAGGAGCTTTTGCAATAAATTCTTTTGCCTCCGGTGAAGGCGGCGCACCCGCAGCTCCCAGGGTAAAAAAAGTGCTGGACAGAGCAGTGCCTGAGGATCTGCAAAGGGTAGTTAAGGACTGGTCTAAGCTTTTGATGAGAATGGAAAGCCCGATGAAGAATTACATGCAACGGGTTAAGCTTAGTCTGGGTAACGATGATGTGCTTCAGTTTGTTTTTGATAACAGGCAGCTTACTGAGAAGTATTCCAAAGACAAGTCCAGAGAGGAATTACAGGAATTTCTTGATAATTCAATAGGCAAGCACATTGAGTTTGAAACAAGATATCTTGAGCCAAAGCAGGTTTTTGAAGAAAATTATGTAGACCTGCAGGCTATTAAATTTGATATAGTAACAGAAGATGAAGAAAAGGAGAATGAATAATGGCTAAAAGAGGTGGATTTCCAGGAGGCGGAATGCCAGGAAACATGAGCAATCTTATGAAACAGGCGCAGAGAATGCAGCGCCAGATGGAGGAGAGCCAGAAAGAGCTTGAGACCAAAGAATTTACTGCAAAGTCAGGTGGCGGAGCTGTTGAAGTTACAGTTTACGGAAACAAGACAGTGAAAGCTATAACAATATCACCTGAAGCAGTTGATCCTGATGATGTTGAGATGCTTCAGGATATGATCCTTGCAGCAGTAAACGAAGCAATGAAGCAGGCAGATGAAGCTGGTGGAGCAATGATGAATAAAATGACCGGCGGCTTGGGCGGAGGTTTTCCTTTCTAATGGATCTTTACAGCGGACATATTAACCGACTGATAGATGAGCTTGCTTCCCTTCCGGGAATTGGCGGTAAATCGGCACAAAGACTTGCTTTTTACATAATAAATTTACCAAAAGACAGAGTACATAAGCTTACGGAATCAATAACAAACGCCAGAGAAAATGTTCATTACTGCAAGGTATGCTGTACTCTTACTGATGATGATATTTGTCCAATATGCAGAAACGACAATAGGGACCATAAAACAATTATGGTTGTAGAAAACTCAAGGGATCTGGCAGCATATGAAAAGACCGGTAAGTTTGAAGGAGTCTATCATGTACTGCATGGTGCAATATCACCTATGCTTGGCATTGGTCCTGGGGACATAAGACTTACTGAATTGATGGCGCGGCTTCAGACTGAGGATGTTGATGAAGTTATAATTGCAACCAATTCAAGTCTTGAGGGTGAGACTACAGCTATGTATATCAGCAAGCTCATTAAACCGACAGGAATCAAAGTGACTCGAATAGCCAGTGGAGTTCCGGTTGGCGGCGATTTGGAATATATTGATGAAGTAACTCTTTTGAGAGCACTTGAAGGAAGAACTGAGTTGTGATCTTTTAGTGCAAATTGGCAACAGGATATGAGTAGCAAGCCTGATTGCTTTGGGGATTTATAGGTGATAATACAAACTAGTCATAATTCTAATTAGGAGGATTTTGCAATGGCAGTGACAAAAGAATTGTTGGGAAAAACAAAAGACGGACAATCTATTTTTGCATTTCATTTGAACAATAATTGCGGCATGGAAGCAGTTGTTCTCAACTATGGATGCACAATAAAAAATATTTTTGTCCCAACCAGTGATGGTAAAAGGGTTGATGTGGTATTGGGATTCGATGAAGCAGAGAACTATTTTGATAATGACTGCTTCCTTGGTTCAACTGTAGGCCCATCCGCAAACAGAATTGCAAACGCAAAGTATACAATTGATGGAAAAGAGTTTACTCTTCCGGTAAATGATGGACCTAATAATCTTCACACTGATTTCAATGATGGTTTCCATAAGCGTATCTGGGAAGCTAAAGAGGGTGAAAATAGTGTGGAATTTACTCTGGAATCAAAGGATGGCGATTTAGGATTCTCAGGAAACAGAGTCTTTACACTTAAGTACACACTTGATGATGATAACAATCTTGAACTGCATTACCATGCAAAGAGTGATGCCAAGACTCTTATAAATATGACAAACCATGTTTATTTTAACCTTGGTGGACAGGATTCAGGAAGCATTTTGGATCATACTCTTGAACTGAATGCATCAAAGTTCACTCCTGTAATTGATTCCGCTGCTATTCCTACAGGAGAACTCCAGGATGTAGCCGGAACAGTATTTGATTTTACAAAGGGAAAGACAATCGGTCAGGATATCGAAGTCGATGACAAACAGCTCCAGTGTGTTGGCGGATATGATCACAATTTCTGTGTTGATGGCGAGGAAGGAACGCTTAGACAGGCTGCTTTTGCAAAGTCTCCTAAGACAGGAATAACTTTGAAGTGTTCTACAACACTTCCCGGTGTTCAGCTATATGTTGGAAACTTCCTTAAGAGTAATTGTGGAAAAAACAATACTGAATATAAAGCAAGAGATGGTTTCTGCCTTGAAACTCAGTATTATCCTAATTCAATTAATCAGGAAGGTTTTCCTGATGCAGTATTTGGACCTGAAAGAGATTATGACTGCGTAACAGTATATCAGTTCAAATGATTGTAATAGGTCAGAAATCGAATGAACTGATTAATAGTAAATAGTAAGGAACTTCAAACATAGTCTTCGACATAAGTCGATTATGATTGGCTTGTTTGTTGATATCTTGAGTGAGTTATTCAAGATATTATATATTGATGAAGCATACAGTACAGCGCGTTTGGCATTTGCCAGGCATGCTGTACTTATGCTATTGGAGGTTATAATTTGGCAGAAGTTAAAGATTTTAGTTCATATGCCAAAAAACAGAATATAAGCAGTGGGATAAGTCCTTCTTCGACAGGGCATACATCTTACAAGGAAAAAATAAGAACCCACAGGCTAAGAGTCTTTTTTAGTACCGTTTTTATTATTGTTTTTGTAGCCCTTTTAGTTACAGCAATTTATACAAGCTGGCGAAACAAAGAGTTTTCTGAAGCAACAGTTTCTATTGAAGCAAAAATTCCCAATGGTATGGATGCCAAGGTTATAAATTTATCCGGATATATTGTGCAATACAGTAAAGACGGTGTGAGCTGCTTTTCATCTAATGGACAGCCTGTTTGGAATCAGACATATGAGATGCAGAATCCCATAGCGCATTTTTGTAATTCCGTGGTTGCGATAGGTGATTATAATGGACATATTATCTATGTTAGTAATACCAGCGGCTCAATGGGGATGATAGATACTAATCTTCCGATAAGAGATTTCTGTGTGGCCGGTCAGGGCGTTGTTGCTGCGGTTTTGGATGGAACTGATGTGACATGGATTTACATCTACGATTCAAAAGGCAATGTTATAGCCAATTTTAAAACAACAATGAAAGACAGCGGATATCCTATTTCAATTAGTTTGTCGCCGAATGCTGAGCTTTTATGCGTATCTTATCTGTATCCGGATGAGGGGGCACTGAAAACAAGTGTGGCTTTCTTTAACTTTGGTTCAGTTGGACAAAATGCCATTGATAATTATGCCAGTGGATATGATTATCCTGGCGTTGTTGTTCCCTATGTTAAATTTATAAATTCCAATACGGCATTTGCAGTATCAGATGACAGAATCATGTTTTATAAGGGTGATCAGAAACCTGTAAGCCAGGCTGAGAATTTAATTGGCAATGAAGAAATAAGATCAATCTTTAATAGCGATGAGTACGTCGGCCTTGTTTTCTCCAATAGCACTTCAGATGGACAGTATAGATTGCAGGTTTATAATTCCGACGGGCAGATGATCTTAACAACATATTTTGATCTTGCATATTCTGATATTGTTTTTTATGACAATCAGATAATAATCTATAACGAAGATGAATGTATTATCAGGTCTGTCTCGGGACATGATAAATATATGGGATCATTCTCAGAGCCGGTGAAAGTGATGATACCAACTAACATGCGCAGCAAATTTACTTTGGTAACGTCAAATAACATCGAAACTATGAATCTGAAATGAGGACAAAATTTTGAATGGATTAAATAGCGCAGAAATCTCGCAGATAATAATGACGATAGTAGTTGTTTGCCTTTTCTTATGGAGAATGTCTTATGGACTGAATAATGGCCTTTTCGCTGAAATGGCAGGTTTTATCGCAGTTTTGGCATCCTGCATTGCAGTGTACTATATTATAAACATTTACCACAATCTGATCACTGCAAAATTTGGATCTGTTGTGCCTAAGATTGGTTATTTTGTTGTTGCGTTTATAATATACAAAGTAATGACATCCCTGGCGGATGCATTCAGAAGAGTGCATAACATCCCGATAGTTGGGAATATAGACAGGTTCTTAGGTGCGATTGTCGGAATTGCTGAGGCATATCTTATAATATATTTTGTTGAGCATATTAC
Source organism: Butyrivibrio sp. YAB3001 (assembly GCF_900112195.1). Taxonomy (GTDB): domain Bacteria; phylum Bacillota; class Clostridia; order Lachnospirales; family Lachnospiraceae; genus Butyrivibrio. The sequence goes on along the minus strand of NZ_FOKR01000004.1, from coordinate 111,520 downwards.
GGAACTGCAGATCATTCCTGTAGTAATGAAGACAGGAAAAGATGCGGCAACGGTTTTACTGCAGGTTATTATGGGATCTATTGATAAAATAAGAAAGTAAACGCGATTTTTCTTTTTCTAACGAAGCTACACAAGTACAGTTACATTAGAAATACATTATCTTCATTACACTGGCTACACACAAAAGCAGAGTCAATAAAGAAAGAATCCATCGTGGCACGCGGTTTAAGGAAGCAAGATATCCAACAAATATCGCTTCACAAAGAATTATAGGCTCGATGTATCTGTAGTTCATTGAACAGATATATGGATTCTGAAAAGCAAAAACATAAAAACTAACCAAGCTGGTAATCGTAAAAGAGACGATTGCCAGTTTATTTTTTATATGAGTGATGGGTTTATTTCTTCTGTCTGCGATAAGAATAATAAGTGAAGCAGCGAAGATAACAGTGAACAGAATTCGCAATAATAAAATAATGTAAGATAACTTCATTACTTTACCGTCTACATAAGACCAGATCCAGAGGTCGTTGGCCGAGGTCTTGATAAGAAGCGTGAGCGGATTAATGTCGATTGCATTTACATTACTTCCTGCAAAGACATAATGGTACTTGAAATGAGCAGGGGAAAAATCAAGGATACGATAAAGGGGTGATAGTCCTTGAATATAGCCCATTGCCATGTCGGGTTTTTCCAGATTCCAAACAAAATTAAATGGAATATTCCATTTTAGATACATCCAAATATACCAGCCCAAACTGATAGGTAAAGTAATAACAAATAAAACTATAGCTGTTATAAGATTTTTTTTCTGACCATTAAAAGCTTCATATAAGAATACAAGACCAATCGGAACGGCAATCAGCATAACAGACTTTTTTGTCCACATACCGAGAATGAAAAAAAGCATCATGAGAAATATGTGGAAAAACTTGGAAATACGGAGTTTGCTTATAAGATGGAAGCCGTACTTCCCGTTTTCTGAGAGAAAAATTGCTCTCTGGTTAAAAAAGTCATATTCAGCCATATCTGCTTTGATTAAGTGAAGAAGAACATATAATGGTGCAATAGTCAGGAGAGTTGCAAGAGCATCGTTGTTGATCGTTGCAGAACGAAAAAGAAAACTTGGCTGGAAGGCAGCAAATAATAAGGCTATATTCGAAGCACGCTGATCGTCAGGGAATAAAAGCCTTAGTGAGCGATGAATTAAATAAATAGATAAGGTTACATATAATAAAGGAAGCGCCTGGGCGATTTCATAGTTGCCATTTTGTGCTGGGAACAGGTACCAGGCCGCTTTCAAGAAATTTGCGGTCAAAAAATAGTGAAGAGGTGGATGCCAGAACTGATCCACCTTGCTGACATCAAAGTTTGGGAAAGCATTATTGTTAATATAATAGGTGATATAGCCTAAATGACCGGCAGTGAACGGAGTTCCACCATCATGCTGATTTTTATAAATTGAGATCATAGATACATAGAAAGCACGAAAAATAAAGCTTGCGAGCATGATAAGGTAAGGTGTTGCAGGTGAGGAAGGATTTTTTTTATTCTTCATCATCCATGTCCTCAAAAGCAATAATAGAGTCGATTATATCTTCGAAATCTTCGCGCAGCTCGTCCAAAGTATCGCCTTCATAGGTATAGATTGTTCCGTCGATTTCAACTTCTCCGGTGTAATAGTCACATTTCTTATCGTAATTAATAGTTCCAACATAGCCTTCATATTCAAGTTTATCGTTCATAAAAATCTCCTAAAATGTTGTAATGGTATATAAGTAAAAAGCAGACATTTCTTTGTTGAAATGCTAATATGCTGTTTCTTCAGTAATGTTATATGCTTTCTGGAAGCTATGTTTACGGATTATGACATATTTCTATGTGAAATATTCGCGTAATCTGAGTTTGAACAGCAATTTGTTATCATCAATCGCTTGATAGTAGCATGCACAAGCCATCTCTTCTTATAATATATACTAAAAGTCAGGAAAAAAGAATATGTTCTTAAATGATATTCCCATAACACCGCAGAAAATGTGTATTGGTAATTTCATATATCTATATATCATGAACTATAATGTAAAAACCCCCAACCGATAAGGGCTGGGGGTGAGAGGTGATGAAAACGATATTATCAATCTTTTACTTCAATTCTTGTAACTTCTTCTTTTTCCGGAAGAGCTTCTTTCTTAGGAATGCTTACTGTGAGAACTCCGTTTCTATACTGAGCGATAATGTCATCAGGCTTTAAACCTTCAACGTGGAAAGATCTCTGATATGAAGATGAACGTCTTTCACGGCGGATATACTTGCCTTCGTTATCTTTTTCATCTTTGTTGTCGCTGTGAGTAGCACTGATAGTAAGAATGTCATTCTTAAGGTCGATGCTGATGTCCTCCTTATTGAATCCTGGAAGTTCAGCTTCAAGCTGATAGCAATTATCTTTCTCGATTACATCGGTTCTCATCAGGTTTGTTCCACAAGCTGTGTTATTGCCAGTATGGCCATTTCTGCAGACATCGGAATCATTCCAATTGAAAAATCCTCTTCCAAATAAGTCATCCATCTCGTCAAAAATATCATTATTACTCCAAAGCATAGGCATTAACATAATTCGTCACTCCTTTTCTCTATAGAATTCTTGTATAAAATTTAATTAGCACTCTAAGTGATTGGCTGCTAATTTCTTGTTACAAGTATGTTATAGAACATGTGGAACAAAAAGTCAACATTAATAATTCTAAAAAAAATATAAACTATGCTTAAGTATTGGCTATTGAAGATAAATGAAGATAAAGTAACAGGTCGGGTAAATGTATATTCGATTTTAAATAAACCTGATGCATAAGATTTTGAACAAAAAGAAACGATTAATTTTATATGGAATGAATTATTTTTACTTGGTACAATATAACTTGTGCGTAAAAATGAGAATTGCAATAAAAAATAAATCATATGCATAGGGGGAATCATGGGAAAACTATATTTCAGATATGGGGCAATGGGAAGCTCGAAGACAGCAAATGCGCTGATGGTGCGCTATAACTATATTGAAAAGGGACAGAATGCAATCCTTTTAAAGCCAATGACGGAGAATCGTGATGGTGAGAAGATAGTAAAGTCAAGGATCGGACTTAGCGCGGAGTGCACATTTGTTGAAGAGTTTTTGGAAATGTACCAAAAGCAGTGGCTTACAGGAAAATCAGATTCATGGAAGAGTCTGGACTGTGTTATTGTTGATGAAGCGCAGTTTTTAACTGAGAATCAGGTTGATATGCTGGCTCAGATCGTGGATAAATACGATCTTCCGGTAATATGCTATGGACTTAGAACTGATTTTACCAGCCATCTTTTCAGCGGATCAAAGAGGCTTATGGAAATTGCAAATTATATAGAAGAAGTTCCTACAGTCTGCTGGTGCGGAAGGAGAGCTCACTTTAATGCAAGGGTTCATGATGGGAAGATTGTAAGAAGCGGCGAGCAGATCATGATGGGAGGTAATGAATCCTATGTTTCAGTCTGCAGAAGACATTTCCTTTCAGGTGAAGTAAACGGAGCCAGAGAAAGAGACGTGCAGGAGTGACAAAATAAAAAACAAAAGTCTGAATATTTAGTCTTTAGCAATATTACTAACAAACCGTATAGGAGGAGTCGATATAAAGATTGGAGAGTTGTGTTGTGCTATTTTCACTTTCGTTTTTGTAACTGTTTAGTGAGCACATTCGCCGGCGAAAATATATAATGTGCACGCGAATAGTTACCTGTTTTTCTCAAGGAGGCAACATGAAAATTGCACAGAGTAACGTTAACCTAGTATCGACTCACCAGTATTATGAAGATAATACAGTTACGGTGCAAAGCGGCGTGGTAGATAGAGATTTGTTTTTACAGAATTTGCAGGAACAGGGCCGCAAACAGAGCGAACTTGAAACCTCAAATGGAAAGGAATTGGGAAAAAGAACAGAAGGCCTTACAAGAGATTTGGATAAAAGAGATAAATATATCGCAGGAAATCTTGATAGAAATGATTTTATAAGAAGTGATAATTATAACTATCTGAATCCTTCAAGGGCAGGAATGATACAGGAAGAAGAGGTATCAATAATTGATCAGCTGGAAGAGATTAGGGCCAGCATGATCGAGCGAATATTGGAGCTGTTGGATATTCTATCCGGAGGAAATCCCGGAAAGAACTACAGGCACTTACTTCATCAGACATCTTCCATGATTGCCAGCAGTCACTATGTTTCGGTGACTACAGTTCAGATGGCACATGTTGAAGAGGAAGAAACGACGTTTTCAGGAAAAGGAATGGCACTTACTGAAGATGGCAGAAGCATAGATTTCAATATTGATTTTAGTCTCTCCAGAAGATTTGTGCAGTATGCAGATATGGAAGTTTCCGCAAGAGCTGTGAATTTAGTTGATCCGCTTATAATAAATGTAGGAAGCGGAGTTACAAGTATAAGTGATCAGAGTTTTTTCTTTGATATTGACAGCGACGGCAAAGAGGATAAGATTTCTTCACTTAGAAAAGGCAGTGGGTTCCTTGCCTATGACAGAAACGGTGATGGAATAATAAATAATGGAAACGAGCTTTTTGGAGCAAGAAGCGGAAATGGATTTAAAGATCTTGCAAAGTATGACAGTGACCGAAATGGCTGGATAGATGAGAATGATGAGATTTATGATCTTTTGAAGGTATGGCTTAAAAATGAAGATGGCACGGATACTCTTTTATCATTAAAAGAGGCAGATGTGGGAGCAATCTATCTTGGAAATGTGGCTACTGAGCATACGCATCAAAATAGTGAGGACTTTGGAGTTACAGCCATGATGCGCTCAAGCGGTCTTTTCTTAAAGGAAAGCGGCGGTGTTGGCACAGTGCAGCAGGTTGATCTCGCAAGACTATAGGATGCGGATATGTCACAATAATTATATATTCCTGGATATAAAGTCCATGAATGCATGAAAATACGTCATTTGAATTTTTATTTTAGAAGAACACAATTTTTTCACAAATTAATTCTAAAAAAAGTCTAAAGTTTTTTTATTAATGTACCGATAAATAAACCGGAACGAAAAAAATAAAGTATCAGATCCCAGGAGAAGGGCCGCATTACTATCATAAAAGTCATGTAAATTCTTAAAAAATGTCAGAGAGATATGTCATTTGAGCCAGTTTTAATTTGGCATATCTCTCTGATATATAACAGATAATAAACTTTTGGTAATCAGTTTAAGAATTTCAGGGGGAAGACTAAAGTAATGTGAATATCTACCGATAAATGAAGTAGATATAAAAATACTCCAGGGAAGGAGGAAAAGATTATGCGAATAGAAGCATACAGTCAGGTTCAGCAGGTTTATTCAAACAGCAAAGTAGGCAAAGCACAGCCATCAAAAAAGACAAATGATATCAGAGATACTGTATCATTTTCTTCAATCGGAAAAGACTTCCAGATTGCTAAACAGGCTGTAGGTGCTGCTCCGGATGTCAGGGAAGACGTCGTAGCAAGACTAAAAGCTGCTATTAAGGATGGAACCTATGATGTGAGCGGAGAGGACTTTGCAGAAAAGCTTCTTGCTAAATATGAAGAGTCTGAAGGCTTGATATAAAAATGTTTATGGGCATATGCCCATCATTATAAATACAGGAGGATAATTCCAGTGGCTAGTTTAATGGAAAATCTGGTGCAGGTACTTGATAGTGAGTGCACCCTTTACGAGCAATTACTGGGGTTGTCAAGCCGGAAGACCGCGATCATCATAGAGGGCGATCTGACGGCACTTGCGGAAATCACGGATGAGGAGCAGTGCGTAGTAGGCAAGATCCAGCGTTTGGAAAAACAAAGAGTAGAAACGATGGGCGACATAGCCAACGTACTTAACATGGATGTTAATTCATTAAAACTGACCGATCTGATAACAATATTGGACAAAAGGCCGGACGAGCAGAAAAGCCTGGCAATTCAGCGAGACAGACTCGTTGGAGTTACGAATAATGTCAGGCGTGTAAATGGACAGAATCAGGAGCTTCTTATAAGCTCTCTTGAGATGGTCCAGTTTGAGATGAATATCATCCAGTCGTCTAAAAGAGCTCCTGAAACTGCAAATTATTCCAGAGCGTTAGACACTACAGGCGAATGTCTTGGTTACACATCGGGCGGGTTTGATGCAAAGCAGTAATACACGCGTGTAGATAACCCACCCGGGAAAGTCATTTTCCCGATAGTGTCTTTTTTGCGCCCATTTTTAGGGTAAAGATGAGAGCTTTTTAACCGATATATAGAGTACCAAGGCAATCTTTTACATCACTTATCCAGTATATAAGGAGAATCCCTATGTCTTTAATGGCTAATCTTTATGTAGGACAATCAGGACTTACAACATCCCAAAATGCATTAAATACAACAGCGCATAACATGGCAAACCTTGATACAACAGGGTATACAAGGCAGCAGGTTCAGCAGGGAACAATGCCCTATCAGACCCTGGAGCGCGATTACACTGTAATTGCCTGGAAACAGATAGGAACCGGTGTTAACTATAATCACTGTAAACAGGTAAGGGGCGATTTCCTTGATGTAGAATACAGGCGTGAGGTTGGAAGAAAAGATTTTTACGATGTTTCTACCAGGGCTCTTGAAGAGATTGAAGATCAGCTTCAGGAAATGGATGGTCAGGAGTTTGCTCTTTCTTTAAATAATTTCTGGACAGCTGTGCAGGAGCTGGCAAAAGACCCATGCTCAGCAGTTAATCAGAGCGCATTGGTAACAAGAGCTAACGAGTTCCTTGCAAGGTCTAAGAGCGTTTATGAAGGACTTGTAGCTTATCAGGATAATCTTGATGCCACTATCGAGGGAATTGTAGAAGACATCAACTATTATGGTGACAGGATAAAAGAACTAAATGAGAAGATTGCAGAGATTGAATCAAGCAAACAGGAACATGCCAATGACCTTAGGGATGAGAGAAATCTTCTTTTAGATAAGCTTGGTGAGTATGGAAAGATAGATTACAAGGAAGATATATTTGGAAATGTGACTGTATTGTTTGAAGGGACAGCCTTTGTTACCACCGATCATGTTAATCACATAGCAATCGACAGAACCCTTGAAAGCTGCGAAAGATATGCAACTCCTTACTGGGAATTCGCAGCGAAGACTCATTATGACAAGGACGGTGAAAAGATAGTAGACAGTATTGACGGAGCAAAGATATTTGATCTGACACAGACTGTTTCCACCTCCACTAATACAGATGTTGGCAAGTTAAAGTCAGTTCTTTTGGCAAGAGGCGATCATCACGCTACATATCATGATATCTATGAAGATCCTGACTACTACAACAAACACATTGCACAGTCAGTTCTTATGAATGTTGAGGCTGAGTTTGATCAGCTTATCCACTTTGTAGTAACTGAGGTCAATAAGGTCTTGGAAGAAGCAGAATCTAATCCGGCAAATCTTGATGATACCCTGGGACTTCCACAGGATTTTGATCTTTTTGTTGTCGCTAACAAAGACGATAAAGTTATGTATGACATTGGCGATATTGATAAAAATACGCTTTATTCCGGATTTACTATCATGAACACTCAGGTGAATTCTACTTTTATTCAGGATCCTACAGTCTTCACCTTCAGGACAATAGAAGGAAATGAGGATATGGCGACGATGGAGGCATTAAAAAAGGCTTTCACCACTGAAGACTACGTGCTAAATCCCAATGTCAGCACCAAGAATAGCTTTATAACCTACTATAACAGTCTTGTTTCACAGGTGGCAAATTCAGGAGATGTATATAAAGGAATATTTGAAGCTCAGGAAAAGACTGTTGATGCCATTGATTCAGGCAGAGAGCAGATAGCAGGTGTTTCAAGTGATGAAGAACTTGAACTTATGATCATGTTCCAGAATGCTTACAATGCTTCCAGCAGATATATAAACGTAGTAAGTGAAATGCTTGAGCATCTTTTGAATACACTTGGAAGTTGAGTAATAACTTTTTTTACCAGAGATAAAGGAGAAGCCTATGCCATCACAATTTTTTGGATTAAATATTGCAGCGTCGGGACTCAGAGCAGCAAATGCGTCTTTGAACACAACTGCCAATAACATATCTAATGCGGATACAAAGGGCTACAGCAGGCAGAAAGTTAAACAGGAAGCAAGTGATCCTATAAGAGTTTTTGCCCGCTATGGTTGTGCTGGCGCGGGTGTTGAGACTATTGCAATAGAGAGAGTAAGAGACAATTTCTACGACGTGAAGTACAGGACTAATGAGTCGCTTCTTGGAAATGTACAGCAAAAGAACTATTATAACCAGCTTATCGAGCAGTATCTTGCTGATGATGGAACGACAGGATTTACATCTCTTTTCGATAAGATGAAGGTTGCCATGGAAGATGTAAAAAAGGCAGCAGGCACAACGGAAGCGAAAGCAACTTTTGTTTCATCCATGAGAAGCCTCACAGAGTATTTCAACAGTGTCTATACAAGTCTTCAGAATGAACAGGCAGATGTTAATGCTGAGATTAAGCTCTGCGCTGACAGAATCACAGCTATTTCCCAGGAAGTTGCAAGTATTAACAAACAGATAAATGTAATAGAGATGACAGGAACCACAGCAAATGAACTCAGAGATAAGAGAGATGTGCTTATCGATGAACTGTCAAAAATTGTTTCTGTTGAAGTCAAGGAATCACCTGTAAAGGATGAGAATGACCCGGACAGAGTTACAGGCGCAACCAGATATCAGGTGTGGATAGGCGGTTCCTATCAGCTGGTTGATTCTTATGAGTACAGGAAGCTTGTGTGTGTTGCAAGAGAATCTGACGGTGGTGTCAATCAGAACGATGTTGACGGACTGTTTGAACTTAAGTGGGCATATGCCAACTATAAAGACGGTGATGATTATTCAGATCTTTCTGATTTCCAGATGGATTCAAGGATAATTGGCGGAGAACTCCAAGGTCTTTTGGCAATAAGAGATGGAAATAACTCGCAGTATTTCCACGGAATCAGCGGGACGCCGCAACTTATACCCGTACTTGATGCAAATGGTAATCAGGAAGTTGATACATCCGGAAATCCTGTCTATGAAAGAGATGGAAACGGAAACCTGATATATACAGTGGAAATTGATGTCGGTGATGTGGCATATCTGAAGGATATGAATAAATGTACGATTCCACAAGCCGGACAGATAACAATAGGATCAAAGATGTACAAATATGACAGCTGGTCCTATGATGGCGGTTCAAAATATAAATTTGTTCTGGATAACGGCGGAGAGCCTTCAGATTATGTGAGAAAGAGTGTTCCTGCTACAGGAAAAGCGGCTTCAATCGGCTTTGGAAACAGCTACGAAGGAATTCCCTATTATCTTGAACAGATGAATGAATGGATAAGACAGTTTTCATCAGCAGTTAACGACATAATGGTAAGCGGCTATACATCAGATTCACTGGATGGCGTATTTCTTTTAACAGGAGTTCAGGATAGAAACTCAGTGGCTCAGTACAGCTATGAAGAACTTACATCACTTTCTGAGAACAAGGGCTACTATTTCCTTAGAGGTGGAAATTTTGATGTGAATTCAGTACTTCAGGACAACTGCGACAGGCTGGCAACTAAGTCTGATATTACAGAAGGTGAATCCGAGTATCACAACATGGATAGATTAAAAGAAATGTTTGATACCAAGAAAATCTTCAGAGGCGCTACTTCAGGCGAATTCCTTACAAAAGTTCTTGCGGATGTGGCTCTTAATACAAGTAACGCTAACACGCTTGAAGAAACCTATACAGCGCTTGAAAAGACAATCGGCAATCAGCGTCTTTCGGATTCCGGCGTTGATGAGGATGAGGAAGCATCAAATCTTGTAAAATTCCAGAATGCATATACGCTTTCCTCTAAAATGATCCAGACTTTGACCGAAATATATGACAGATTGATACTCGAAACCGGTGTGTGATGTGCAGCATCCAAGTGCAGCATCCAAGTGCAGCATCCATGTGCACAGCATACTAATAGTTTTTTTCAGGAGGTTTCCCTATGCGCATTACCAATAAGATCATGCAGAACAATTCCCTTTACAATATCAATAATAATAAGGTGTCTGAGGATCAGCTTAACACCATGATGGCTACAGGAAAAAAGCTGACCAGGCCTTCCGATGATCCTGTTGTTGCCATTAGGGCACTGAGACTTCGAAGCAGCGTGACACAGCTTAAACAGTACTATGAAAAGAATGCCAAGGATGCGGACAGCTGGCTTAAAGTAACCGGTGATGCTCTTTCGACAATTACTTCAGTACTGACTGACAGTGTCAAGCAGGCTAACAAAGGTTCAAATAAGGAACTGACTCTGGACGATCTTGACATAATTGTCACACAGATGGATGCTCTGGCAAAAGAATATTATGCAACAGGAAATGTTGACTATGCCGGAAGATATGTTTTTACAGGATACAGAACAGACAGGTCTTTATCATATGATAAGACTACAACCGCGACTTATACGGATATAAATGATGAGTTTAATGCAAAGAACATAACGGATTCGCACAGGGTTTGCGGAAAATATAAGATTGATTCTTCGACAGTGCTGGACGATACTAGTCAGACTATTTATGAACACGATATATCTGAGAAGACAGTAGGGAGACTTAGACTTTCCTATGACAATCTTGATTATATTGATGGCGATAATAAAGAATTTCAGCTCAAATTCAGAGAAGATCTGGTTCAGCCTGCAACAAGCACTGTAGTGGAATCTACTGATGTGATAAATCTGACATATATTACTAAGGCTGGTACTTCCAAGAGCGTTATGCTTCCGGCAGCAGCGCCTACAGATAGTGGAACTCCCGGAACAAATGCAGATTCATATGAGATTACCAGTGAAGGTATTACTTATAAGGTAGAAACCACCAGGGATGCGCAGGATGTATGCACATATAAAATAACAGCAACTGATGAAAACGGTACTGATATAGGAATATTTAACCTCTCAGGAGAAGGCGTTTTCCAGGATGATGAAACCGGAAATGTCAGTTCAGCAATAACGAGTAAAGAAACAAAGAAGATAGCAACAATAACTTATACTGACGATGCAGGACAGAAATCTGTTAAGGTTCCTCTTTTACCGGCAGTGAGACAGTCCTATACAATAAAGCTTTCTGCGCAGGATGATAACGGAAATGACCTGAGCGGATTTGAGGCTACAGTCAATAGTGATGGCACATTTACAATAAAAGATACCAATGCTGTAGCAAATGCAGATGGAACAGAAGCTAATTCCATTATTCAGGTTACAAGCAACGGAAGTGTGCATGCTTCTTATAAAGAAAATACACTTACTGTTGATTCGGCAAGTATTCTTTATTCCACGACAAAAGAAGAGGACATAGATGCTGCTTATGAGGCACTTTCGGTAGATACCAGTGATAATGCCAAGGTTTACCTCAATGCATCCACCGGAGAACTTTTACTAAATGATTATTTGAAGAAGAAACTTTCCACACTTCCGGATATCATAAATGCAAATTCAATCGATGTTATTTATGATAAAAAAGAGTGGGTAGAAGGCGATATCAGACCTGAGAATCTTTTCAGCTGTACTTACTGGGATGAGAATAATAAGTCTATTCTTTATAACAAGGGAACTGCTCCACATGAGATTGCTTATGATGTAGGATTTTCACAGTCGGTTGTTGTCAATACAACTGCTGAGGAGGTTTTCACAACTAATGTAAAACGAGATGTCAGCGACCTTTCAAGAATACTGAATGAACTTAAGCAGGTAAATAATACCATTAAAACTCTTGAACAGAGACTCAAAGAGACAACTGAAAAGAATAAACAGAAAAAGATCCAGGCGGAGATAGATGCAGCAAATAAAGCATATAGTTACTTGAGGGATGAAATACAAAAAGAATTTGAGCACAAGATTACTTCAACTCAGAAATCCCTTGATACAGCAAATATTGCAGTTACCTCCAACGGAACAAGAGCAAAGAGACTTGAACTTGTGGATTCAAGACTTATGGAGCAGACTACAACTTTCGAAGCGCTTAAGTCTGACAACGAAGATATAGATCTTGCTGAAGCAGTGACAAAGCTTACAACCGCGCAGGTTATATACGAAGCCAGCCTTATGGCAACAGGTAAGATAAGCCAGAGCTCGTTGATGAATTATATCTGATGAAAAAATGATTAAATCAATGTTTTCTAAGACGTTAGTACCTGTTTATTGACAATTGAAAGATAATGGAATTGTAATAAAACAATAAAATATAGCACAAAGACGAAAAAACGTATATAATTAATTTGTGGCAAGTGTCATTATCGCAACTGTTAAGCTCCTTGCGAATAGAAGCTGTTTATCTAATATGGAGGTTATGACATGAAATTATCAACAAGAATCTTCGGTGATGTAGAAATTGATGATAGCAAGATTATTTCTTTTTCTAATGGAATAATCGGATTTCCTGACTTGAAGAGATTTACGCTTATGCGTGATGAGGAAGAGCCGGGCTCCGGAACTATCCAGTGGCTTCAGTCTATCGAAGAACCGACTTTTGCAATGCCTGTAATAGATCCGCTAACTGTTAAGCCTGACTATAAACCGGAAGTTTCAGTCAGTGTTGCAGATGAGGTTGGCGATATTGATTCCGATGATCTGCTTGTGCTTGTGACTGTCACAGTTCCTCATGATCTCAAACTCATGACAGCAAATCTTATGGGACCATTTATCATTGACTCAAAGGGTATGAGAGGCGTTCAGACAATTGTTGAAAACGACGACTATCCTGTAAAGTTCCCTATCTATGATATTCTGCAGAAGAACAAAGAGTAAAAAATTGCTTTTATAATGGTTATTTGAGAAAAGTTTTGGGAGCAAATATTTGTATGTTACTGTGAACTTTGAAGATTCAGCATACTGGATTTTTTCAAAATTTGCAGAGAATTACATAGAAGAGTTTAACGGCAAGATGTTTTTGACTTGAAACCATGGAGGGAGAGAAAAATGTTAGCATTATCAAGAAAAAAGAATGAAGCAATTGTTATCAACAACAATATTGAGATTACCGTTCTGGATATCAGGGGAGACCAGATAAAACTAGGTATCTCAGCACCTAAGGAGATTCCTATTTATAGAAAAGAAGTTTATGTTCAGATTCAGAATGAAAATAAACAGGCTAATGATATGGCGGGAATAGAGGCGCTCAAAAAGCTGCTGTGATTTTGCAATATTTGTTTAAGAATGGATTATTGCGCCGATACATGGAGTGTGTATCGGCGCTTTTCTATTTATGTTGGATTGTGATAGTGCTTAATATGGAACAATCAGTAACATCACTTTTGATATTTACAGTATTTTTGTCAAACAGGTAGGGTATATGCGTATTTTATATTATGACTGGGATGATTTTAACGGTGAGGACTGCCGTGATGCCATGAGAAGACTTGGCCATGAAGTTGACTGTATTAAATGCACTTCCAAATCATATGATCTTACTCCGGAGCTGGATCAGAGATTTAGAGAGGTTCTTTTTAAGGTGCCTTTGGGTCAGAATAATAGCGGAACTTGTTATTATGATCTGGTATTTAGCTTTGACTATTTTCCGAATGTTTCAGAAGTATGTCAAAAATACGAAATTCCATATATCTCATGGGTGTTTGACTGTCCTCATTATACTCTGCATTCCCACACTACTTCCAACTCTGTAAACCATATATTTTTATTTGATAAAAGCCTTGAAAAAGAAATGCAGGATAAGGGTATAGATACTGTCCGCCACTCAACACTTGCGGTAAATGCCATAAGGCTTAAAGATATGTGCGATAAGCTTGACTCAGAAACAGATGGAAGAATTATCTATGAGCATGATGTCTGTTTCCTGGGGAGCTTATATGATAACGAATATAATTTCTATGATCAGATAAATTACCTCCCGCCTGAACTTAAGGGGTATATTGATGCTGTGATAGTGGCACAGGAGCGAGTTTTTGGAATGGACTTTTTTACCAATCCCGAGATAGTTAATCAGGAACATATAAAGCGACTTGGCGAGTATGTTCAATTTGAGAAAACAGGCAAATATGACCTTGATTATAATAAGATACTTCTTGATATCTTGAGAAAAAAAGTCACTGTGAATGAAAGAAGAAACATTCTTGCAAAAATGGGAAAATACTTTGATACCGTTTTGTATTCTGATCCGGACGCAAAGCCGATAGAAGGTGTTTGTAACTTAGGGATTGCAGACTACATGACAAGGATGCCAAGAGTTTTCCATAGGAGCAAGGTAAATTTAAATATCACTCTCAGGTCGATTATTTCCGGAATTCCGCTTAGGGTAGTGGATATCCTGGCTGCAGGAGGATTTCTTTTAACTAATTATCAGGAGGAGATTGCGGAGAGATTTGTGGATGGAGAGGATCTTGTGATTGCTTATACTCCGGAAGAAATGGTGGAAAAAACAGCTTATTACCTGGACCATGAAGAAGAAAGGCAGCAGATAGCAAGAAACGGGCAAAAAAAGGTATTTGAAAACTTTGCCTACACAAAACTTCTTCCTGAGATTTTGAAATTGTGAGAATTATTAATTTTCTATTAATTTTATCAGAATTGCTTCCTTGTATATAAAATTATGAAAAATGCTTCCGATATATGAGATGAGAAATATTGTAATGTATCATATGTCCCGTATTAACATGGAGGTGTAGCTATGGGAATGGAAGCAATCAACGGATTTAGTCCGCTTATTCAGCAGACGCAGCCCCAGTTTAAAACGCAGTCTCAGGAACAGAGCCGGTCTCAGTCCGAGATTGCTGAAGCAGAGGCAAATGGCACAACTAATACCATTGATCTCAAAGTTGAAGCTACTGAGAACTCAGGAGAGTCCAATGGTGATGCACAATCTGAAAAGAATGGATATGCTCAGCTGCAGGCTCGTATAGAAGAGACAGAAGAGCAGATTCAGGCAGATAATGAAAAAATAAGAAAGGCTATTTCCGAAGTCAACAAGAAGATGATTTCCAATGCTGAGGCAGTATTTGGAATTCATGACAAGACCAATCGTGTGACCATAAAGATGGTAGACAAGGATACCAAGAAGGTTATCAAGGAATTTCCACCTGAGGAGACTCTTGATATGATCGCCAAGGTGTGGGAGATAGCAGGAATTATGGTCGACGAAAAGCGGTAACGGTAATTCTTGGGTTGCAGTTTCTTTCATTTCATAGGAAATTGCTCCGCATTCCTATGAAATAAAAAACGCTCCGCTATGGATGCGACTGATGCGCAGATGTATATGCAAGCTAAAGCTTGCGCGCATCAGCGCGCAAAGAGTTGCAAAGCAACTCTTTGTTCTAAGAACTGCAATACAGTTTGACATGGATGTCGACGAAACGCACTCACGGATTGAGAAAGGAGAAGCATATGCCAATCAGAATTACAGGTATGAACTCAGGACTTGATACTGAAAGTATCATCACTGCCCTGACACAGAGACAAAAGGATAAGGTTACCAAGCATACTGGTGACCAGAAGAAACTTACATGGAAGATGGATAAGTGGAAAGACCTCAATAAGAAGATGGTATCTTTCTACAACGGAACACTTAGTAATATGCGTTTTTCTTCAGCATATACCAAGAAAACTACAACTGCATCAAATGCAAATGCTGTTTCTGTTGTGACCGGCGACGGAGCTATGGCAACTGACCAGACTCTTGATATTACATCACTTGCAAAGTCAGCATTTTTGACAGGTAATGATGTTAAGACGACCAGCAATGAAGGAGCTAAAAAGTCTACGACAATGAGTGAACTGGGACTGACGTCCGGAACTCTTCAGTTTGCTATTGGAGGAAACAACTCAGATCTAATTTCGGTTGATTATGAAGCTACAGATTCAATTTCTGATGTGCTTTCAAAGCTTCAGAGTGCTTCTTCATCAGTAACCGGAACAAAACTTAATTTCAACTATGATGAAAATAATAACAGATTCTTTGTATCAGCCAAGAGTAGTGGTGATTCATACAACTTTGCAGCAGTTAATTCCGATGCTGCTGAGAAGCTTGGCTTTAACAGTACAAACTATGTTTCAGGCTCGGATGCAAAGATCAAGCTTAACGGCGTTGAATATACTTCAAAGAGTAATACCTTCAATATAAATGGTCTTACAATCACTGCAAATGAGGTTGCATCAGGCATTACTCTGAGCACCAAGCAGGATACAAGCGGCATATATGATAACATCAAGAAGATGTTAAAAGAATATAATAGCATTATGAAAGAGTTTGCAACTCTTTATAATGCGGATGCTGCGAAGAAGTATAAGATGCTTACCGATGAGCAGAAAGATGAGATGTCCGATGAAGAGGTCAAGGATTGGGAAAACAAGATCAAAGATGGACTTCTCAGTGGTGATGAGACAATCAGTAACATCAGAACAGGCCTTAGAGGAATAACAAATAAGGGATTTGACGTTAAACTTAGTGATGGAACTACCAAAACTCTTACTCTTGCAAGCTTTGGAATAGCTACAGGAAGTTATTTCTCAACTGAAGAGAATGAGAGAGATGCGCTTCATATAGATGGCGATAAAGAGGATTCACTTACAAGTGGAAACACAGATCTTCTTACAGCTATGATTTCATCTGATCCTGACGCTGTACAGAGCTTCTTCCAGCAGTTTAGTAATGCGATGTACACTAAAGTATCAGACCTTATGAAAGGTACTACTTATAGCAGTGCATTCACAATTTATGAAGATAAGCTTATGGCATCACAGTACAGTGCTTATAACACTAAGATAAATGATGCACAGAAGGCATTGGATGCAGCTCAGGATAAGCTTTATTCCAAGTTTACAAGGATGGAGACAGCGCTTTCCAAGATCAACTCTTCAAGCTCTTCACTATCAGGTTTCTTTGGCGGTGGAAGCCAGTAAAATAAGAATGTTTTATAACTCAATTACGCAACTGAATCTATTTGGAATCACAAATATATTTCATATAGGTTTAAATCTCACTAACGAGGGGGTAGTATATGCCAGTACTTAGCGCACAACAAAGAGCAGCTTATGCACAGTATAAGAATAACAAGATCATGTCTGCAAGCGCACCGGAGCTTACACTTTTATTGTATGATGGAGCAATCAAATTTCTTAATATAGCTGATTTTGCCATAGAGAAAAAA
This sequence comes from Butyrivibrio sp. YAB3001, assembly GCF_900112195.1. Classification (GTDB taxonomy): domain Bacteria; phylum Bacillota; class Clostridia; order Lachnospirales; family Lachnospiraceae; genus Butyrivibrio. The sequence goes on along the minus strand of NZ_FOKR01000004.1, from coordinate 94,302 downwards.
GATATCCAGAAAGCTCACGAAAATATCATAAAGACTGAGAGAGTTATCGACTATCTGCGTCAGACTCTTGATATGAAATATCCTGTTGCTCAGGATTTTGAGAATATGTACTCATATATCGACAAAAGATTAGTTGAAGCGAATCTGACTAAGGATAAGGAGATTATCGAAGAAATTAATGGGCATATGCATTCAATCCGGGATAACTGGATTGAAGTTATGAAAGCTAATCATGTATACGTTAAGGAAGCATAAAACTTTTAGGGGGATAAGTTATGGTATCTGCTAGTCTTGATATGCTCGAAGAAAGTCTTGTGAAAAAAATTGATGTAATGAAAAAGATTGAGGAGGAAAACGAAAGACAAAGAGAACTCCTGAAAACACCGGATGAAGTAAATCAGGCTGAATTTGATGAGATCCTGGACATCAAAGGAGAGCTCATTGAACAGCTTATAAAACTTGATGACGGGTTCCAGTCACTTTTTGACAGGGTAAAAGAAGATGTCAATAAGGACAAAGATATGTACAAGCTTCAGATTGGAAGAATGCAGGAATACATCAAGGATATTACAGGACTTAGCGCTTCTATAGAGGCAGCAGAGCGTAGAAACAAAAAAATGGCAGAAGAGTATTTTAGTGCAGCAAGGCAGAAGATGAATTTTAACAGACAGACATCGGCTGCAGCGTATAACTACTATACTACAATGACAAATTATAAGGATGTACCACCACAGTTTTTGGATAATAAGAATTGATAAGGTAATAAAAGTGCAAAGACCTCCAAAGTTGGAAATGAATCCGGCTTTAGGAGGTCTTTTATTATTTAGATTTTCATATGTAGAGTGAAAATCAGAATAGTGTGTATAATTTTGTTTTATTCGTGCTGCAACAATATTTTAAATTATCAAAATAAAATAAAAAAATATTTCAAAAGGGGTTAAGTAAGTAAAAAGGTTGCCGATATTATAAATGTGAATAAAAACCAAGCAGCCATGGAAAGGAGTCCACGTAAGCTGCAAATAGAAAACATAAAACGGAATGCAGCAAGGAGGCGGGGGCCGTTCATGGAGGAAAAGTTATGGTAGTACAACACAATATTACTGCAATGAACACTCAGAGACAGCTTGGAATTACGACAGACAATCAGAAGAAGTCAAGTGAGAAGTTATCATCCGGTTACAAGATCAACAGGGCAGCAGATGATGCAGCAGGTCTTGCAATTTCCGAAAAGATGAGACGTCAGATCAAAGGTCTTACACAGGCTTCAGCTAACGCTCAGGATGGTATTTCAGCAGTTCAGACAGCAGAAGGTGCTCTTAATGAAGTTCATGATATGCTTCAGAGAATGGATGAACTTGCTACAAAGGCTGCTAATGATACATTACAGTCACAGGATCGTGCTTACATTCAGCAGGAAGTAAATGCACTTATTTCTGAAATTGACAGAACATCAAGTGCTACAAAGTTTAATGAACAGAATCTTCTTGATGGAACGTTCTTAAATAAGAACCTTCAGGTTGGTACTGATAATGTAACATCAGATACAATTAAGATCTGCATTCAGTCACTTAGTGCAACAGGAATTGGCGTAATCAATGTTAAGGTTACTGGTTCTAGCGGCGATAATGCAAGGTCCAGTATTACTCATATAAAAGCAGCGCTTACTAGTATTTCTTCACAGAGAGCAGATCTTGGTGCAGTTCAGAACAGACTTGAGCACACAATCAAGAACCTTGATAACGTTAATGAGAACACAACAGCAGCTGAATCACAGATTCGTGATACAGATATGGCAGCTGAGATGGTTAAGTATTCGAACAACAATATTCTTGCACAGGCAGGACAGTCGATGCTGGCTCAGGCTAACCAAACAAATCAGGGAGTTCTTTCACTTCTTCAGTAATATAACAGATATTTTGGGCGGTAGCTTTCGAAAGAAAGCTGCCGTTTTTCTAAGTTTATATTTTCTTAATAAAATATCCTCTAAAGTTTTTAGAATTATAGTCGATAATAAAGGTGTAAAACAAAGAGATAGTTTCTAGCCAGCATAGGAACAGTCTCATAATAAGTAAACGAGTGGCAAGGATGCCACCGTACAATTTCAAGGAGGAAATTAATATGGTAGTACAACACAACATTACAGCGATGAACGCACAGAGACAGCTTAGCATTACAACAGGTATTCAGTC
>NZ_FOKR01000004.1:0-90414 GCF_900112195.1 Butyrivibrio sp. YAB3001 | reverse complement strand
TTCTCGGCTAATAAAATATTCGTAGTAATCAAAGCGTCTACTGACGACATTGCAACTACCAGAAAGGGTTTCGGTTTTCCGAAACCCTTTTTTAATTCATAGAAAATTGCTCCGCTATGTTATGCACGCTCACGCAAGCGATATTCTTTATTGGTGTTTACAGATATAAATAAATAGACGAAAATGCGATAATTATTTGATATAATATAAAGGAGAAGTATTGTGGTCTGTTATAAAAATAGAAAGGACCTACATGACAGAAATGGAAGAACACGGATTCAATACAATAATTGTTATAACACCGAGCGATTGTGAAAGACTAGCGCATTTGTATCCGCGTATTATTGATAATCTTGTTTTAGGCCGATTATGTTTTGTTGGGGCGCCCGAAATAGAAGATATTTTAAAGAAAGATAAAAAAATACATGACTTAACTAAGGTGATAGACGAGAACTCTATCATTTCATTTGCAGAGGTAAATAACTGTCTTTCGAAAAGAATGGAGGATATTCTTAGAGGCAGAGAAATGCCACGCGCTGTTACCGGGTGGTACTATCAGCAGTTTCTGAAAATGCAGTATTCGGCAATATGCGAAGATGACTACTATATGGTGTGGGACGGAGATACAATCCCCTGTAGAAAAATCAGTATGTTTCAGGAAGGAACAGGGAAGCCTTACCTTGATCTTAAACATGAGTATCATCCGCAGTATTTTGATACAATTTCAAAAATACTGCCGGGATTTAAAAAAGTTATTCAAAGATCATTCATTTCAGAACATATGCTGATCAAAAAAGATATAATGCAAAACCTAATCAGCGATATAGAAAAGAATGATCAGATTAAAGGAGAAAAGTTCTGGGAAAAGATTATAAATTCAATTCCACCTGAAAAAATAACGGAGTCGTCTTTTAGTGAATTTGAAACCTACGGAACTTATGTTGCGCTCAGGTATCCTAGCGTGTACTCACTTAGAGACTGGCATTCATTTAGATTGGGTTCTCAGTTTTTTGATAAGGATACTATCTCTGACCGGGATTTTGAATGGCTGGCTAAGGATTTTGATGCAATCTCATTTGAAAAGAACCAGCAGATGATAGGCGATGGCAATACATTTTTTAACGATCCGTATTATCAGGAAAAATTGTCTGCAAAACAGATGCTCCAGGCTATTCAGATGGAGTTTAACGGAGGGTATAAGGAAGTATGGGCAGATGATCCGGTTACCATGAAAAACGCCAATGTTAAAAAAGGCGTGTTTGAAAATAGTAAAGGTGTAGATAACAGGACTTTGTTTGTGATAGTTTCTGATGGAAATGAAGAACTGCTAAAGCAAAGCGTTGAGGGAATAAAGAATTCTTTATCTGAAACAAATTACAAAATAGAGATAACAGATCCAAAACTGCCATATTACAAGGCTATAAATACAGTGATAAAGAGCTGTGAAGGAAGCGAATATCAGGATTGGGATGTCTATATAATTAAAGCCGGAACAGTAGTAGTTTATGATTCAATACATTTTCTTAAGCAGGCTATTTATTCTTCAGATGAAGTTGGCGCAGCAGGAAGCGTGTCCAATCTGGCTGCAAATAAGCAAAGGCTGGATGTTCATTTTGATACGCCTGAGGAATATATAGCATTTGGTGAGAAAAACAATGTACTTATGGAATGTCCATATCTTGAAAGAGTAAGCCTATCAAGCAATGGTCTCCTTATAAGGAGGGAAACATTTGAAAAGGCAGGTTTATTTGATGAAAAATACGAGTTTTGTTGTCTTTCCGGGGATGCTGATTATTCCATTAGACTTTTAGAGAATGGTTACAGGCTAAGACTTGTGCGCAATAGCTTTGTTTTTAGATTAGTATGGGATGAAAAAGAAGACTATATAGAAGAAAACAGTCCTATAGCAGATTTTTTGTATGTGAACAGTAATGCTTTTGCACAGATTCCTTTCAGAGAAACAGAAAAGTTTAACGTCCTTGAGATAGGGTGCGGATTAGGAGCAAATCTTAAGGCAATAAGAAGTTTATATGAGAATGCAAAAGTAGTCGGTGTCGAGAAAAATAAAGAGCTTTGCAAGATAGCAGAAAAGACAGAAAAAGTTTTTGCAACTCTAGATGAGCTACGAAAAGAAAATGACGGTGTGATGTTTGATATTTTACTTATAAGCGAAAAAGACTTTAATACTATGAGCGATGAGGAAAAAGCAGTAATTGGAACCAGATGTTGCGCCGATTTTAAAGTGATTGCGAAGTAAGAGCCTATGGATAATGATTTTACAACTGAAAAAAAGAATATATTGTTTGAAAATGGTAAAGCTATTATTTTGGACATTCTTTTTTCAATCAATAGATATAAGAGTGATGGACAAGAAGAAAAATTGATAAAGAGTTTTACCTTCAATATACAAAAATTGAATGTGCTTGCCAGATTGTTAACTGATATTATTTCTTCTGTGTATAAAGAGAGAAACTACGTCGGGATTAATATATATTGTGATGATGAACTTGAGTGCAAAATGCAGAATGATCTTAAGAACATTATTTCAATTATTATTTCACTTATTCAAGTTATGAGTGAGACCAATGCTGACAGTTTTAATGAAAAACGCCAGGAAATGCTTATGCAGGATTTGAAGAAATTTTATCAGGAACTTAGGTATGGCTTTTTATCTATACCTCAGATGGAGGTGCCTGGTAAGGCAGACCTTGGCAATGTATATGCCCAGTTGGAATATATTGGAAAAGCAAATGGAGATCGCTTTCAGGTCAGAAATATGTGGCTAAGTTCATCAAGAAGATTTCTACATAATAATCCGACAGATGATGTAGCTATAGTAATGCAGGGACCAATACTTAAAGAAGATAATTTTACTATTGAAACACTTATTTACTATAGAACGATTTATCCATACATTACTATGATCCTGTCAACCTGGAAAGGGGAAGTTTCAGAAGAAATCAGTAGTTTATGCCGTTTATTTGACATTATCATTGTTGAAAATGAAAAAAGACCAGATGGAGGTCCTTGGAATATCAGATATCAGTTTGATAGTACAAATGGTGGAATTCGTAAATTAAGCGGAAATAAACAAATAAAATATGTTTTTAAAACCCGTACGGATCAGATTATATTATTACCTGATTTTCTGATCTATATGAAAAATATGATAAATCTTTTTCCTATAGAGACCAATGAAATGAAGAAAAGAATTATTTTTCTTGGCGGTTATGCTTCAATGTGCACCTATCCATTTAGAATCACTGATTTTCAAGCGTTTGGTCATATTGATGACATTAGGAATTATTATGATAATGAGGATAGTCTGGAAAGATTGGAGTATACGGTTTCAGAGAATGAAACAAGACTTTCGCAATACTTAAATGTTCTTGCCAGATCTCCGTATGAAAGTTTTTATTATATTTCAAGTATGGGGTATGAGGATAGAATGAAGCTTTGCTCCAAGATTGGCAAAAAACAGGATCCGGAATCTTTTATTGTTCAGTCTTTTTATGAGAGGGTAATTCTTAAGAGGAGATTAAATGAAAATGATGATCTGTTGCAGCATTATTGGAAATTTGTAAAAGAATGTACGATATTTATTGACTCCGATGAGCTTTTATTTTATTGGAATAAGTATAGTGATAAATATATAGATTTGAGTTCAAATATTTCGGATGGTGGATTGACGCACAGTACCTGGCTGTCAATCTATATGTCGGGTAATGTTCTGTTTAAAGATTTGGTTTCATGTTAATTGTTGGTGAAAAGAGAGAGACATATATGCAGGATAATAATGTATCTTTTAACTTACTGATAGTAGTTACTCCGGACGATTGTGAGCGATTGATGCCGTTATACCCGAGGCTTGCTGATAATTATTCTTATGGAAAAATATGTTTTATCGGTTCTCCGGGTGTTTTGGAGGTGGCTTCAGGAAATGAGGCTTTGAAGGAACGCATTACCTGGGTAGATGAAAATGAGCTTATTAAATTCGATGAAGTATATGAACTGATGAGTGGCAGGATGAAGGATATCCTGGAAGGTGTTCCCCTGCCAAGAAAAGTAACCGGCTGGTATTATCAGCAGTTTTTAAAGATGCAGTATGCTCAGATCTGCGAAGATGAATACTATATGGTTTGGGATGGTGATACAGTACCTTGCCGCGATATAAATATGTTCAGTAAAGATAACGGCAAACCATATCTTGATTTAAAACATGAGTATCATCCTGAATACTTCGATACGTTGGGAATAATATTGCCGGGGGTTAAAAAGGTTATTCAGAGATCTTTTATATCAGAACACATGCTGATAAGAAAAGACATCATGAAGAATCTCATATCAGACATAGAAAAAAACGATAAGCTTGCAGGAAAAAGTTTTTGGGAAAAGATAATAAATGCTATTCCGCCAGAAAAAATATATGATTCTGCATTTAGTGAATTTGAGACCTATGGAACGTATGTGGCGCTGAGATATCCTTCTGTTTATATGCTTCGTGACTGGCATTCCTTCAGGCTTGGTGCATTGTTTTTTGATATGAATACAATCTGCGACAGAGATTTTGAGTGGCTTGCGAAAGATTTTGATGCCATATCATTTGAAAAAGGTCAGACAGTCAGCGATGACAATAAGAATTTCTTTGACAATCCGGAATATCAAAAGAAACTATCAGCTAAGAAGATGCTTCAGATAGCCCAGATGGAATATAAAGAAGGATATAAGGAAGTTTGGGCGGATGACCTTGAAATCAACGAAAATGTCAATGTTACTAAAGGTGGCTTCTGGCTTAGCGATGACAGAGAACATAGGGTGCTTATTGTAATAGTTTCATACAACAATGAGCATTTGTTAAAAGAGAATATTAAAAGCATCAGGGATGTTTTGAATACAGATAGTTACAAAATTGTTGTGGTTGATAATGCATCAACTGATGGAACAGTAAGATGGCTTGAAGAGCAGAAAGATATTTTGCTGATAAAAAATAATGAGAATAAAGGATTTGGCCCTGCATGCAATCAGGGTGTAATGGCAAGTGTTGGTACAGAGTCTGAAAACTTCGATGTATTTATACTAAATGATGACACAAGGCTTGTATTTGATGCGCTGTATTTTCTCAGGCAGGCGCTATATTCTGCTGAGGATATAGGAGCTGTGGGAAGTGTATCCAACTATGCGGGGAATAAGCAGCAGCTAGATATAGAGTTTGATTCGGTTGACGAGTATATAAAATTTGGAGAAAAAAATAATGTTCCGATGAGTAATCCATGCATTGAAAGAGTAAGGCTTTCCGGCTTTGCCATGCTTATAAAGAGAAAAGTGTGGAATGAAGTGGGGGGATTTGATGAGGATTTTGCACCGGGATATTTTGAGGATGATGCGCTTTCAATAGAGATATTAAAACGAGGCTATAGACTGATGCTTGTCAGGAATAGCTTTATTTATCATGCCGGAAGTCAGAGCTTTATTAAGACTGACTATACTAAGCTTCTAGATGACCATCATGAACTTTTTAAGAAAAAGTATGGCTTTGACATTTTTGATGTTTGTTATCCTAGTGGAACAGTTATTTCGCAGATTCCATTCAGTAATGATGCAAGATTTAGTCTGTTGCAGCTAGGGTGCGGTATTGGAGCTGAACTTAAGGCTATCAGGAGCTTATTCCCTAACATTGAAGTTGTAGGTATTGAGAATGGGCGAGAATTATATGAAATAGTAAAAAAGACAGAGACGGTCTTTGAAAATATTGACGAGGCAGTAACATTTTATGATAAGCCTTATTTTAACGTGTTGATTATTGAAAAACGGATGCTGGATGAATTGTCTGATGCTGAAAAGGGAGTTCTTTCAGGTTTGCTACTGGAAGATGCTGTACTGATTGTCAAGAATTCAGTATATGAAGAATTTCCGTATGAAAAGATAAAACTTATCATTTGGGATATGGATGATACTTTCTGGCAGGGGATTTTAAGTGAAGGTGAAGTGGCACTTCCTTCAGTACATGTGGATTTGATAAAAAATCTTACTGATCATGGAATCATCAATAGCATTTCGTCTAAAAACAATGAAGAAGATGTGATGGCTGAGCTGAAATCAGCTGGAATAGACAATCTTTTTGTGTTCAATAATATAAATTGGGATGAAAAGGGACAGCAGATTGAAAATAAACTAAAGACAATGGGCCTACGGGCGGAGAACGTTCTTTTCATAGATGATAATCCCCGAAATCTTGAAGAGGCAAAATTTTATTCCAAGGAGCTTATGACGGCAACACCGGACATTATCCCGTACCTTGTAAATTACTGTTCTAAGACAAAAGCTAAAGATCCTGAGCATAAACGTCTTGAGCAGTATAAGATTCTGGAGAAAAAAACTGATGCCCAGGTAAAATATGCTGATTCAGAGAAGTTCCTTTATGACAGCGATATAAAGATAACCATAAATCGTGATTGCCTTAAAGAAATAGGCAGGATAAGTGACCTGGTAATGAGAAGCAATCAGCTGAATTTTACGAAAAATCGCGATAACAAAGAAATCCTAACCAAGTTTATAACTAATGACTGGTATGATTGTGCCTATATTAGTGCGAGGGATAGATTTGGAGATTATGGAATAATAGGTTTTTATTGTTATGACACAAGAGGAAAGAAAATGGAGCATTTTCTTTTTTCCTGCAGAGTGCTTGGAATGGGGATTGAACAGTTTATATATAACAAACTTGGATGTCCTGAATTTGAAGTGAAGGATCAGGTTTCTTCTAAACTGGAAAAAGATAAGGCTGTTTTGTGGATAAAAGAAGATGAGACAAGTGAGATTACATCAGATTCTGAAAAAGCAAAACGAGTGCGTATACTTATGAAAGGGCCTTGCGATCTGGATTCATTGGCTCCGTATATTAAAGGCGGCAGCATAACTTCTGAGTTTAATTACGTAAATGATAAGGGGATTGTTGTAGCCGGTCAGAATCATTCCATGCATATTTGGGAAAGCGCTCATCTTTCTGAAAATGAGATAAATGCAATTCTTGACGATGTTCCATTTATTCAAAAGGGGGATTTCGAAACCAAACTATTTACCGAAGAGTACCATGTTATCTGCTTTAGCACTATGCAGGACCTTGGTGCCGGGCTTTATAAGCATAAGAAGACCGGTAACTATATAAGCTTTTCCGGCATCTCAAGACCATTGACTGACCTTGCAAATGCAGAAGATTATATGGCCGGAAGACTTCAAAATCATTCATTTTTATTTGACCGTAAAACGATAGAGACTTTTGCAGAAAGTTGGGAATTTGTCGGTGTAACACCAATTGATCTTCTTTTACGAAATCTTGATTATATGTATGAAAATGCTAAGGGAAAGCCTGTTTTTATACTGCTTCTTGGGAGCGAGATTGATTATGAAGGTGATGATCCCTGGTATGATGGAATTGTTGAAAACTATAGGTTTTACAATCCAATCCTAAGGGAATTTGCAGAAGATCATGACAGGATGAGAGTAATAAATATTTCTGATTTTATCAAGTCACAGAGTGATTTTAATGGATGCATAAATCATTTTAGCAGGAATGTTTATTACAATATTGCGGGAGAGATATGCAGATATATTAATGAACTGGTATGAGGTGTATGGCAGGGTAGTATTTTGATTTTTCAGAGTTTAAGGATATGGCTATGGGAAGTGTAATTTGCGAAGGATATAGTTATTATTATGAAGATGGTTCCAGAAAAGAAGAGATTTTTGACTATCTGGATAATATAAGTAATTATACGCGTATTCCACTTCATAGTTTTGATAATTCTGTAGATACTCTTTTCAAGGAAATGTATACAATTCTTGAAGATTGTTATGCATTTGATAATGACTTGATCAGTGCTTTATTCTTTTCATTTATATTGTTAGTCAATCGTCACATGAATAGCCCTAAGCCTGTCAGATTGGCTTGTTTAGGGAATATTCCAAAGCACGTAACTAATTATTATTCCGAAGCGATTCGAAGGATGCATCCTGATTCTCATACGGAGCTGCTTGATTCATTGGAATACCTGTCAGATGCGAAATACGACATTCTAATCGATATTGAAAAATCAGGGCAGGAGTTGTCTGAAAGAATATATGACATAGAACAGATTAGTCAAGTATTATCAGATAATTATAGATTGATTCTTGTAGGACCGCAGGTGAATTTAGAAAATGAGAAGCTAAAAAAGTATGATTTTGGCGAGGTATCTGTTTATACATGTGAGAATGATGCATCGGAAGGAGTTACTTCAGATTATGAAAAAAGAATAACAGAAAATGTTGTAAAAAGAGAAATCAAGACAGTAGCTTCAATCTGTCCACATGATTTTGCGTATGTTAATTATGAACTGACCAAGGATATCTGTGTTGTGCCATATCTTTTCCATAAGCTAAAAGGATGCAGGTTGTATATGGTAGGGCTTGAAAAGGGTGGAGAGTATTCGCTGAAAAAATATGTTGAGGGCCCAAAGTATATAGAACTTGATTCTTACGATATCGATTCAAAGCTTAATTGGCTTTGTGAAAATGGGAAAGCAATCGATTGTCTGATGTTGTTTGGAACGTACTCGGGCAATATGCGACTTGCGAAGGAATATAAACGTATCAGACCTGATGGAGTCATATATCTTGGAATGGATGCGAACGCATATTGGATAAACAATATTCCAATATATGATAAAGCAGTGAGCGAGTTTTATAAGAACTGCGATATCAAGGCAACTACCACACGCATTATGCAGAAGTTTATCTTAAAGAAGTGGGGGATGGATACAGCAGTAGTTCGAATGGGCTATTATCCATTTGGAGTTGATAGCACAGAAGAACCTGATTATTCAAAAAAGAAAAAAATAGTGTTGGCAGTTGGCAGGGTAGGAGCGCATCAAAAACGCTATGATATTTTGCTTCAGGCTTTTGCAATTGCTTACAAAGAAAATAGTGATTGGGAATTAAGATTAGTCGGTCCTATAGAAGAATCATTCTTTGAATTTTTGGATATATTTTTTGCAGAAAATCCATATATGGAAGATGCGGTTAAGATTGTCGGGCCAATAAATGATAAAAGGCAATTGCATGAAGAATACCTGCAGGCTAGCATATATGCATTGTCTTCAGAAGGAGAAGAATTTACCAATGCCGTTACGGAAGCAATGTGTACAGGCTGTGCAATACTTTCAACAAAAGTGGATCTGTATGAGGAAATAACAAATTATGGGAAGTGTGGTCTCAGTTCTCCAATAGATGATGCCAACGCTTTTGCGCAGAATATGCTAAGACTCTTTTCAGATAAAGATTTATTGAACGATATGTGCAGACAGGCTTATATCAATTATGTCGAAAGGCATGATTACGTAAAGATAATAGATAGGCTATATGAACTTTTACTCAAAGTGTGATATTGGATAGTAGCATAGGATTCGGAGTTAAAAAAGCATATGAAAAAAGTAAGTGTGGTAGTTCCAGCTTATAATGCTCAAAAGACGATAGAAAAATGCATTTCAAGTCTTGTAAATCAGACATTGGAAGATATAGAGATTATTGTGGTGAATGATGCTTCAACCGATGATACTTGGGACATAATTCAGGGATATGAAAAGAAATATCCGGAAAAAATGGTCATAATCGATGGCGGAGTAAATAGAGGAAGCGGAGGCGCAAGAAATCTGGGATTTGATATGGCTACCGGTGAGTATATAGGGCTGGTTGATAGTGATGACTATGTGGCATCAAGTATGTATGAACTTTTATATAAAAAAGCCAGGGAAGATGATGCAGATATCGTGGACTGTGGCTTTTATAGTGAAGCGATGGATAAAGCCATTGTCTATACAAGCGATGATCTTACAGGAAAACTTGACGCAGAGAAAAGAAACAGACTGATCACAACCGGTGGATATCTTGTAACGAAAATTTTTAAGAATAATCTGTGGAACGATCCCAAAATAAGGATGCGTGAGCATATAAGGTGTCTAGAAGATACGGAAATTCTTATTTATATGTTTTTGAAGGCAGATAGGATCAGCAATGTCAAAGAGGTCCTTTACAATTATAGTGATATTGCGTCATCTGCTACTAAGACCATGGATCTACAGACATATTTTGACTCAATTTATGGTGCAATTGAGTCAATCTACAGAGTATGTCACGAACTTCCAAACTATTATGCGTGCAAAGAGGCGATTGAATACGCCATTATTAATATTTATTCGTATGGAATAAACAGATGTCTTTATGATCAGATAGAAAGATTTGGAGCATCACCACAGAATATAAAGAAATACTTTAATAATGTTGGATATAAGGAAAAACAGCTTCTTTGCAAGTTGGCTCAGTTAAAAAAGCATATTCCTATGGGCAAATATGAGGACAATATTGAGGTCGTCAGACGCATTAACAATTTGGACATCATGATAATGAAGGAATGTGACTTGAGATTTTAATTTTTTAATGTGGAGAAAGTATCATCATGGAATTAATTCGAGACGATACAGATAGAAAACTGGGATTACATCATCACAGGTGCAGAATCTGTGGCGCAGAGGGAATGTTCGAATCCTACCTGGTCAGAGAAATGCTCGATGGGACTAGAGATGAATTTGAATATTTTGTATGCCCTGAATGTGATTGCATTCAAATTGCAGTGGTTCCAGACAATTTAGGTGACTACTATAAGAATTCATATTATAGCTTTGAGTTTAAGCCTGAAAGAGAGTGTGAGTTCGAATCGGAGGTTGATAATAATGCAAAAACATTAGATATGGGCTGTGGGAATGGTAATTGGCTTTATGAAATGGCAGAGCAGGGCTGTGGGAATTTATATGGCTGCGATCCATTTATCGATAAAGATTTAGATTATGGTGACAGGGTACATATTAGAAAGTGCGATATTTCTGAGATGGATGGTGATGGCACTTTTGATGTCATCAGAATGGGAGATTCACTTGAACATGTTCTTGATCCAATTAAAGTAATGATGGAAGCTAATAGGCTTCTTAAGGCGGAAGGAATTCTTTGGATAAATATTCCGGTTTTTCCTAACTTTATTTTTGATTTGTTTGGCGCACATTGGTATGCGCTTGATGCACCAAGACATATCTTTGTTCCGTCTGTTAAATGTTTGGAATATATGGCGAAAAAAGCAGGAATGACAATAAGAAATGTATCTTTTGATTGTATAGATGGTCATTTGATAAATAGCTTTTTTTATCAACATGGAATATCACGAAAACAGATTGATAAAGAATTAGTTTCGAAATACTTTTCTAGAGATGATTTATTGCATATTTATGAGAATTGCCATAAGGCAAATGAAAATCAATATGGGGATCATATGACTGTATATTTAAGTAAAGTTATGAAGGCTTAGTGTATGGGAAGAATAATTTATAAGGGGTTTAGCTATTATTTTGAAGATGAATTGAGAGAAAAAAAGCTTTTTGATTATTTGGATAATATCAAAGATTTTACTCGTATTCCTATGCATAGCGCAGCAAATTCTATAGATACATTGTTTAAGGAAATGCACAATATTTTAAATGAATATTATGCAGGCGAGAAAGATTGGATAAATGTATGTTTTTTTTCCCTTATTTTACTTATTAATCGCCATATGAATAGTGCTGAACCTGTAAGGATGGCGTGTCTTGGAAATATACCTGAATGTATAACCACGTATTATTCTGAAGCGATTCGAAGGATGCATCCTGATTCTCAAATGGAACTATTTGATTCAATCGAATGCCTTCCAGATGAAAAATATGATATTTTAATTGATTTTGAAAGCTCATGGCAGAATTTGGCTGATAGAGTTTATGAGCTGAAAAATATTAAAAATGCTCTATCAGACAATTATAGATTAATACTGGTAGGACCAAAGGTGGATATTGGGGATGAAAAGCTGGAAAGGTATGATTTTGGCTCGGTATCTGTTTACACATGTGGCTGTGATGCAACAGAGCCTTTAACATCAGATTATGAAAGGCGAATAACTGAGAATACAGTAAAAAGAGAAATTAAGACAATAGCTTCAATCTGTCCTCATGATTTTGCATTTGTTAACTATGAACTTACAAAGGATATCTGTGTTGTACCATATCTTTTGCATAAACTAAAAGGATGCAGGCTGTATACTGTCGGCCTTGAAAAAAATGGAGATTATCCATTAAAGAAATATGTTGAAGGTCCGGCATATATAGAACTAGATTCTTATGATATTGATTCGAAGCTTAAGTGGCTTTATGAAAATGGGAAGACAATTGATTGTTTGATGCTGTTTGGAACATACTATGGCAATATGAGGCTTGCGGAAGAATATAAGCGTATCAGACCTGATGGAGTCATATATCTTGGAATGGATGCAACAGCTTTTTGGATCAATAATATACCGATACACGATGATGCTGTTGGTGAGTTTTATAGGAATTGTGACCTTAAGGGAACTACTACACTCACTATGCAGGAGTTTATCTTAAAGAAGTGGGGAATGGATACGGCTGTAGTGAGAATGGGATATTATCCATTCGGAGTTGGCAAAATTCAAGAACCGGATTACTCGAAAAAGAAAAAAATAGTTTTGGCAGTTGGCAGAGTGGGGGCGCAGGCTAAACGTCACGATATTTTGCTTAAGGCTTTTGCAATTGCCTATAAAGAAAATAGTGGTTGGGAACTAAGATTAGTTGGTCCCATAGAAGAATCATTTTTTGAGTTTTTAGATAGTTTTTTTGCTGAAAATCCATATTTGGAAGATTCAGTCAAAGTTGTAGGTCCGATAGTTGATAAACGACTTTTACATGAGGAGTATCTGCAAGCAAGTGTATATGCATTATCATCGGAGAGCGAAGAGTTTAGCAATTCTGTTACAGAGGCAATGTGTACGGGGTGTGCGATAATCTCGACTAAAGTTGATCTATATGAGGAGATAACAAATTATGGAAAGTGCGGTCTAAGTTCTCCGATAAATGATGCCAATGCTTTTGCAAGAAATATGTTAAAGCTCTTTTCAGATAAAGATTTATTGGAAGATATGTGCAGGCAGTCATATATCAATTATGTTGAGAGACATGATTATGTAAAGATAATAGACAAATTATATGAGCTTCTGATCAAAGTGTGAGAAAGAACAGGTATTATAATGAGCAATGATAAGCCACTGATTTCAGTAATTATGCCGGTTAAGAATAATAAAAGATTTTTTCCTAAGGCGGTTGAAAGTGTTCTGAATCAGAACTTTGAAGATTGGGAACTTGTGATCGTTGAGGGCTTTTCAGATGATGGAACGAGTGACCTTGCTGATGAGTATGCAGAGACAGATAAAAGAATAAGAGTTTTCCATGAGGATGAATGGATATATGAGAGTCTGAATATTGGCATTTCAAGATGCAGTGGAGAGTATGTCACATTTTTAAATTCTGATGATCTGTTCATGCAAGGAGCGCTAAAAAAGGCAGCAGAATACATAAAAGAATACGGTGTTGACTTATTTCTGTTTGCGGTAAAGACAGTTACCTGTGATGCTGAACAACGCGTACTAAGTGATGATTCAGAAGATGTAATAGCATTTATGCCAAATGAATTTGTGTTAAATGGAAATCTTGAGTGCAGGAGTAATTGGGCGACTATACTTAGGATTGGACTTTTGAACAATCAGCTAAATGTCTATAAGAAAAGTGTGATCAAAGATTTGAGATTTAGAAATGACATATTTGGGGCGGACTATTATTTTAATCTTGAGATGCTTCCAAGAATGAAGTCCATAGCATACTATCCGGAATGCCTTTATAGATTCAATGCGTATAAAGATGTGCCTGGGATGAATGCATCAGTAGGTAAATACTATCCATATCTGCACATAATGCATAATGATTTTTATTATAAGAGTATTGAAATATTTGCAACCCATGGATGCCTCAATGAAGATGTTTTAAGGCTCCTTAGAAGAAAAAGAATTGCTGAGTTTGAGGGAGAATTAGTAGCGTATACTTCCGATAGCTGCAAGTTGTCCTTAGAACAGAGACTATATGAATTATTTGCTTACACAGCGGATCTATTTGAAATCTTTCTGATAGAGAATGCGTTTAAAGATTATGAGAATAAAGTGCTCTCTGTTTCCTATAGTCTTATTAGCTTCTTAAATGAAGATGCCGGCAAAATGACAACAGTATGTAATGGTATAAAAGCTATTTTTGAAGCTGATGAGGGCGGAGAAGCAGATATAAATGCTATATTTGCAATGGTTCGTGATTATTATAATCCCGCTCATATAGGGGTTACAGTATGTAATAAGCTCTTAGAGTAGAAGAAGGTATTGGGAAGTGATTATTAAAAATGAGCTGATAAGATTATTTAACAGGATAGAGGCGAATACGGAAAGAGTTATCCATAGCTTTGAAAAAGCTGAGTATGCAAAGCTTATAGGGGATATAAATGCTTATGCGAAACTGCTACTTAATACAATTCCGGTATATACAGATTCTTTTTTTGAAAATGATGGCAGGCCAATTGATGTGGTCATGACAGCATCAAAGATCAAAGATGAAATCAGTTCTTTTCAGCAGGAAATAATTCATCTATTGATGGAATCAATGGAATTGCTGAGTTTATTAGGCTCTTATGACAGAGATGATGATAGATATCATGATAAAGCAAAAAAGGTCTGTTTGATTCAGGGGAAAACAGCGCTTTTACTTAGATTTAGACTTTTTTCTATACAGTCATTTGAAAAAGAGCAGGATGGAGTGGCGTTATCTTATGTGATGCGGGGGCTCTATAGAATATCATCTGCAGTAGGGGATTATTATACTCTCAATAGTTTTTATCAGTATTCGATGAAAAAGTATTTACCGATAATTGAGTGTCCGGATGTGGCAATAATAATGCAAGGACCGGTTGACTATGAAAACGATTTTACATTAGAGTCTCTATTTTTTTACAGATATATCTATCCGCATACACCAATCATACTTTCAACCTGGAAAGGAGAAATAAGTGATTCGTTCAGATGGATGGCAGAAGCAATTGGAATAACTATCGTAGAAAGAGAAATGCCATCTGATAAAGGATTTATGAACATCAAGTTACAGCTTTCGGGAACACGAAATGGCATTGAGGAGAGTAAAAAGTATCCGAAAGTTAGGTTCTTACTAAAAACACGTACAGATCAACGATTCTTTTTACCGGAATTTATATTGCACCTGAAAAATTTATTAAGGACTTTTGAATCTAAGAGTCCACCTATGGAAGAAAGGATAGTTTTTCTTGGGGGGAGAAACACAAGCATACTTAATCCGTTTGTGATCTCAGATTTCATGGCGTTTGGAGCTGTGAATGATATAGAAAAATTGTACAGCTCATCAGGTGATTCTGATTTATGGGATACAGGAGAAAATAAGGAGTTATATGAAAAAAAACTTGAGCGTTCTTTGTACGAGAATATTCAAGTTTCTATGGATAAAAGTTTAAAGGAGATGCTTGAAAATAATAAGACACCGAGGGATGCGCATCTTGTCCCTGAATCTTATATTATCAAAACGTATTATGAAAATAGTATACTTGGGAAAAAGCTTGGAAGAGAAGATGATCTGCTAGAGCATTATTGGGAATTTTTGAGGAAGTGCGCAGTTATTGTTGATAAAGATCAATTGTTGTTTTATTGGAAAAAATATGCTGATAAATATATGAGTTTTAATAGTGTGATGCTTGATAATGCACTGACATTTAGTGTATGGCTTAATATGTACTATATGCAATAGTTATGCAGCAGTTTGGATAATTATGGAGCTTGGATATAAATGATTGATAAACGTGATTTGATATCTTTTTTTAATAAAATTGAAAACCATACTATAGAGCTGTTACGCGAAAAAGAAATTAATTCGTTTAAAAAGCTGGCAGTCATATTACTTAGTGAACTCAATGTGTTGGCAAAAGAGGTAAATGAATTATTACAGGTCATAAAAGAAAACAATAAAGAAGATTCTGCTTTGCAAGCAAGAGCAGAATCTTCGAACGGAACCATAATGGAACAGATCCTTAAAACTATGACTATTATCAATATGCTTCTTAATGAAGAGATAGGATTAGATACTGCAAAAAATGAGTTGTCTAAATTGGAAGGTGATATAGCACTCTCAATCCGATTTGAAATAGCGTGTTTACCTGTTATTGTATCGGAGAACATAGAAGTTGCGAAAATTTTTTATGAAATGAAGGAATTTTGGGATAGGCATAATGATTATATGATAGCGGAATATCTGTTTCAGAATTCCGTATGGAAGTTTTTTCCCAAAATTGAGATTGATGATGTAGCTATTGTAATTCAGGGACAAGTGATTTATGAAAATGATTTCACCCTTGAAACAATATACAGATATAGAAGAATTTATCCTCGTATCACCATAATCCTCTCAACATGGGAAGGAGAGGTTAGCGATGATTTTAGGTGGCAGACAGAAGCGATAGGAGTTGTGATTCTGGAAAATGAAATGCCTGAAGAACATGGTGCATCGAATATTTGTCTGCAGCTTAAGAGTTCGCTTGAAGGAACATTGTGGGCACAGGAAAACAGTGATGTTAAATATGTGTTAAAAACAAGGACAGACCAGAGAATTTTTCTGCCTGATTTTTTGACATATATGAAAAATATGCTGAAGACATTTAAGGTTTCTTCAGATGGTATGGCTGAAAGAATCATTTTTCTTGGAGGATTTCAATCCTCTGTAGTATGTCCTTTTGAAGTGTCTGACTTCCTTGCATTTGGGAATGTAGGCGATATCAGAAATCTATATTCTTCTTCAGGAATCGATGAAAAGCTTATTTATAATGGCATGAGCAATCCAGACTATCGTAATACTCGCGCAGCGGTTTTAAGAGATAGTTCACATTACGATAATATATATGCTGTATATGAAATGTCTCCTGATGAACGAAAACTTCAATGTAACAAACTGATGAAGTATCTGGATCCGGAGACGTATATAGCATTGTCTTTTTATGAAAGGGTAATATTAAAACGAAAAATTGATGAAGCAGAAGACATTTTGGAACATTACCTCACATTCTTGAAAGAATGCGCAGTAATTGTAGATTCTGAGCGATTATTGTTCTATTGGTTTAAATACGAAAATCGCTTTTATTATGAGAGTAGCTTAGTGTCAATGGGAAGTCTGACAACAAGTGCGTGGATGGATATTTATTATTCTGAAAAGTAGATGGGAAAAATATGATCACAAAAACAGATATCAGAATCCTTGTGGTAAATCCATATTCTTATATAAACGAAGATATTGTTGTAGCGCTAAAAAGCATGTATGGAGATGACCATATTGAAGAGATTAAACATGTTTTTAAAGATGCAGGAATATATGAGGATGAAGATTTCGCGAAGAGTTTAAAAAAGAAAATTGAGGATATGCGCTGCGACGTTGTAATATCCACGAACTTTTTTCCTATAGTTGCGACAGCGTGTAATGAATGCGCTGTTCCATATATTGCCTGGACTTATGATACACCTATGAATGTAGTTCCCTGTGAGCAGATGAGATACGAAACAAACTATATTTTTTTGTTTGACAGAATGGAAATGGAAAAATATAGGCAGATGGGATATAACAGATTCTGGTATATGCCACTTGGGGTGAATACTAAGAAATATGAAAGGTTTAAGGCTTCGCAAAAGTACTGTCATGATATAGCGTTCATGGGCAAAATGTATAAATCAAAACTTCCTATGATAAGGCATGGATTGTCTGAGGGAATGCTTCAATATCTGGATAAACTTGCTGATACACAGTATAAGATATTTGGAAAATATATCATTGAAGATATGATAACTGACCCAATAATTGATGAAATTAATCGGGAACATGCAGCAATAGGTTATGATCTGATAATAAGCAAACAGCAGCTTGCCTATGCAATGTCCGAATATGTCACTTATCTTGACAGGATGGGACTATTGGAAATGATGGGACGAAGATTTCAGACACATCTTTACACATATGATATAGACGATAATGATAAGGCGTTTTTAAAAGATGTAAAGATACATGGTCCTGTGAATTATGATACAGAAATGCCTATACTGTTTAAATCGGCAAAGATTTCATTAAGTGGGAGCATGAGGGCTGCAAGAAGTGCTATTCCTCTGCGCGCTTTGGATATTCTGGGATGCGGAGGTTTTCTGTTATCCAGTGTTCAACCGGAATTAGAAGAGTATTTTAAAGATAGAGAAGAAGTGGTTCTTTTTCGAAGCATTGAAGAGGCAATTGATCTTGCAGGGTATTATTTATCTCATGAAGATGAGCGTATAAAAATAGCTCAGGCAGGCCTTAACAGAGTAAAAAAAGATTTTAAATATACAGACAGATTAAACAAAATGATTGAGCAGGTTTTGAGATAATATGAATTATGTCAGAGTAGTAGGAGGTTTAGGAAATCAAATGTTTCAATATACCTTTTCAAAATTTATTGAAGAGGTATTTGGAATACGGGCTTGTCTTCATTTGGATTATTTTGAAGACATAAAAAGCGAGCCGACAGCTGATTTTAGAGAATTTGGCCTGGATAGAATGAGAACAGGTTTTGAGTCTGTTTATGGTGAGGTTGCCTGTTCACAGATTATTAATGAAGAAGATGACTGGCATGAGAAACTGCAGGCTATTGATGGTTTATATTTTAATGGATATTGGCAGGCAAAAAAGTATTATGAATATGTTAAGGATATTGTCAGAAGTGATTTTGAATTAAAGGATGAATATATAACAAATTCTATGAGAAGCATTGTTGAAGAGATGCAAAGCACAAATTCCATTTCTTTACATATCAGAAGGACTGATTATATCAAAGAAAACATTACTCTAAAGGATGAGTATTATTATAAGGCGATAGATGTGTTGCGGCAGAAAATTGGTAAGAATAGAATAAGTGTCTTTGCTTTTTCTGATGATTTGGACTATGCAGATAAACTTATGAATAATCTTGAATGTGAATCGTATACCATAATGCCAATACGACCTGCATATCAGGATCTGTATCTTATGTCCAAAACTAAGCATCATATTATAGCAAATTCGACATTTAGCTGGTGGGGGGCAGTGTTGGGAAATAGTGATGATTCTTTAACTGTTGCGCCTCTTATTTGGTTTAAGGATAGAAAAAGTCCTGATATTTATATGAATGATTGGATTCTTATATGACTGATAATAGTATTACATTAAAAAGAATGATACAGAGAACAGAATGGTGTGAAGAGTTTCATCCACATGTTTTACTTGAATATATGGTAAGAGAAAAAATATCATCAGAGGAACTATTAGCGTTTGTAAAAGCATATTCATCAAGGAAAGAGTATACGCTTAACAGATTTTTGGGAAAACAGCCTTTTGAGTCATGTTTTCAGGAAAGATACTTGAATGTAGAACAAATTGATGGTTCCGTTGATAAAAATGTAAGTGATTATAAGCTAAAAGTTTGCTTTATAACATGTTACACCGATGAAGACCAGCTTCGTGAAATGAATTATTGGATAGACAGACTTCATATTCCTAATGGTGTTGAAGTTGAGAAACGTGCGCTTTATTCAGCCAAGTCAATGTGTGCGGGCTATAATGAAATGATGTATAGTTCAGATGCGAAGTACAAGGTGTATTTACATCAGGACATTAGAATTATAAACACTTTTTTTATTGATAATCTATTAGCTGTATTTAATAAATGTCCTAATGCCGGGATGGTGGGGATGGTTGGGACTAAATGCGTGCCTTCTACAGGTGTAATGTGGGATGCGGAGAGATTTGGCTCTGTAGTTGAATGCTCTAAAGGTGATGATAAGAGTGTTGCATATACGGTTCTTCAGGATAATTATCATGATGATAATGATGTTAAAGTTGTTATGATCGACGGTTTTCTTATGGCTACCAGTGTAGATTTATGGTGGAGAGAAGATGTATTTGACGGGTGGGATTTTTATGATGCATCTTGCTCAGTTGAGTTTATTAAACGTGGTTACGATATTATTGTGCCAAGACAGACGATGGCGTGGTGCCTGCACGATTTCGGAGAGATACATATGGAAAAATATGATTATTATAGAGAATTATTTGTAAAAGAGTATTCATGATGCCTAGGTGGGCATCATGAATCCGTTAAATTCGATCATTCCATTTGTATAATCTCCCATTATTCCGCTTTCAAGGACGGAGGTGTAGAATTGTTTTGGGGACAGCTTTTCTCTGTAGTAAGGATTTCTGAAAAGCTCAGTAAGTGAATTGTCTGTCTCATGATATTTTTCAAAAGTTGCTGCATCATAGTCTTTAGACAGCCAGTCTATGTCGTCTTCTGTTATATCGGCAATGTCAATAAAAAAGTTGGTGTTGCGTATAGAGTTCCAGTTTCGAAGAACATAAGCAGATGGATTACGCATTCCTATCCAGGTGCCATATGTTTCAAATTCTGAAAATCCAAGCGCAAGATTATCACATCCTACAGCGGATAGTATTTTTTCGTAGTATTTTTGACCGCTAATAGGGAGTGTTTCTATTTCTTCAATCATCTCTCGCATAAGTTTTGTGTTAAATATCATATGCTCTGATATGAATGATTTTTCTATGATTTTCCTAAAACCAAATAGCTTTTGTATGGTTAAAAAGTATGAAGTGTTATGTTCAGATTTTATGTCAAGGTAAGGTTTATTATCAGAATTGAACATAGCAATTATTTTTAGAGGAATTGTATCTGAATCCCAGCAGATATAGTAATCATCTTCACAATAGAAAGAAAAAGCCATTTTTAAAAATTGCTGGTAATACCAATTGACGGAGGATATTTTAGTCTGTGAAGCATTGCTTCTCATATTATCATAAATGTCTTTAATGGCTGCGATTGGCAAAATGCTGGATTCATCTATAAAACATACTGTATTATCGCCAAACACATGAGATGATACATCATTTTCAATATGAGATTTTAAGCTTTCCGGCCCAATAAGTAAAAGTTCACATATAGGAAGATATTTAAATAGCTTATTATAATGAATCTTGGTTCTTTCATAATCTTCTGCAATTGCAGGCATAATGCACGGAAATAATGCTTCAGTTTCCATTTTATCCCCTTGTAATAAATCATCTTAGCGTTGATCATATCTGTAATTATTTTATCATATTAAGGTAAAAATAAACGGTATAGTGAATAAAAAACATAATAGATATTGATTTTATGATAAAATATAATTGATATACAGATTATTATTTATTGGGGTGTCGGAAGGTAGTTGCGTAATGACGGCAAATAAAAAAGAGCTGATTATTATAGTTGATCAAGATAGTGAAGGATTATTCGGCTTATATAGTGAAGGAATCAGAGAAGAATATGTTATTAAAGCTGTTTACGGGATTGGCATGGTTGGAAAAACTTCTTTAGGAGGATATGAGCTATATCCTCTTGAAGCAATCGCGGATGGAGTTTGTTTTGATACTGTTTTAATAATGAGTGACCAAAGCGAACAGATATCAAGACTGATTAAAAAGTTATATCCCCAATTTGAAGATAATATGATTTATGACAATTATTCGGCTGCAAAGGAATTGTTGGATGGTAGAACTAAAATGGAATTACTTAAGAAAATAATTACAGCTGAGAATAACAATAAAAATCCATCCTTAATAATTGGCGAGTTTTCGTATTATAGCAGTCTGGATATATACAATGAACTTGCAAACGTTAGAGACAATCTAAAATGCATTATTGGTAAGTTTTCTTCGATAGGACCTGAAAATGTTTTTTTACTGTCCCAGGAACATCACTTGGATTGGATTACTACCTATCCTCTTATAGAGCAGCTTGGAAAGATAGGAGATGTATCAGAAAAGAGTGCTTTTTCTAAGGGAAATATCATAATAGGAAATGATGTCTGGACCGGTCATGGGGTTACGGTACTATCGGGGGTGACGATTGGAGATGGCTGTGCTATTGGGGCAAGAACAGTTGTGACTAAGTCTGTTGAACCATATAGTGTTGTTGTAGGGAATCCGGGACGCGTAATAAAGAAGAGATTTTCAGAGGACAAGATAAAACTTTTATTGGAAATGAAATGGTGGGACTGGGATTACGAAGATATTTATCGAGTACGAGGACTTTTACAGAGTGAAAAAATAGAAGAATTATATCAATACTATAAAGAAAACATAGTATGAGTCAGAAACATTTTTGGTGAGAGAATACATGCAGCAGCTAACTGTTATTTTGATAGCAAGTGAATATGAAAAAGAGTCTATGCTTTCGGCTGAGAGCATTATTTTGCATGAAAAAGAAGTGGAAATATCAATAATAATCTTGGATTCTTCATATAGGAGCGAACTTTCAAAATTTGCAAGTGATCATAATTTTGGATATGTATATCAGGAAAATGCAGATGAGAGCATTGGCAAGACACTTAACGAAATAGTTTCATTTTTTAATGTTGAGACAGATCTGTGTATATATTTTGGCGGATATTTTGATACGCTTAATGCACTTTATAAATTTGAAAGTGCATTGAGCTATGACGGTATTGGAGTTGTAGGCGGAAAATCAAATCTTTTTAAAGGAATGCAGCTGTTTGAACAGGCGAAGTCTTATGAGGAAATGCGTTCTTGTGCAGAGAATAATAATGAAAAGCTTTGTTTGGACAGAAATAATGGGGGATTTCCATTTGGCATAGGAGACTCAGTCAGCAAACGTGTTCTAGGAGTGGATTCAGATGTAGTGGTTATATCCCATAAGGTTATAGGAGAGATTGGCGATTTTGATGAGGAATATGATACATTTGATGCGACTTTCAGAGATTATATGATTCGGATCATAATGCAGGATTGGCGAATTGGCGTTGTTGATGACGCACTTTTTTGGGGGATTCACAAAAGTGAAAAAGCTTCAAATTCAGATAAAAAACTTTTCTCCAAAAAGCATAATCTGGATTTTCCTGATTATGATCCGGATGAGAATATTATTGATTTTATAAATGAAAGTCATGATGCGGCATTTAATATTCTTGAGCTTGGATGTGGTTGTGGAAAAAATCTCTTAGAAATAAGCAATAGGTATCCTAATTGCAAGATTTATGGAATGGAGAAAAATACGGCAAAGGCAAAGGTGGCTTCACAGTTTGCCGGAGTTAAGATTGCAGAAAATGGATATGCTGATCTGAATTATGAACGGGCTTTTTTTAAATACATAATTCTTGGAGATATTCTTGAGTCAATCGATGACTGTAAAGGATACCTGGAGTATATACAACCATATCTGGCTGAAGGCGGCAGGGTTATTGCTTCCTTTGACAATGCTCAGCATATTGCATACTTAAATCAACTGTTTGGGCATGAAGGTAGTAATGAAGAAGTGGAAGATGATTCCTCTGCGATAAAAAACAGATTCACATTGGAAAAAATCCAAGATTTATTTAAGAGCGCTGATTATTATTTAGGTGATATTAGATTCTCTATCTCATCTATTTCGTCTGGAGATAGAGAAATTATTGATAAATTAAGGCTTATTTATCCTGAGACAGAAGACTTATTATTTGAAGCTGACAAATACTATGTTTCGGCATCGCCAAGCTATTCAATAATGCTGCCTCAAAATACAGTGAATGCAATATCCGATGTTTCATACAATGGATTAAATATATATATGTACATTTCAGATGTTCTGATCTTATTTGAATCTGAAGAAGAAGTAATGCGTGATAGCGAGCAGTCGTCAAGACGAATTGAAATAAAAGTTGACGGAGATCAGGATGAAGCGAAACACTATATAGAAATATTATTAAATGAATTAACTTCAAGTGATGTACTCATCGCCAATGTGGCGGGCAGGAAAATCATGAATGGGGAGGAGTATCTTTCTGTTCTTGATCCATATATTGATGCTATAAAAGGACTTGATTTTTTGGTAATTGATATGTCAGGGCAGACTGAAGAAGGTGAATATCCCTGCCACACGAATAATGTTCATTTTTGTCCTACGAATACGATTCTATGTGCTTACGGCATTGATTCTATTGATTATGACAATCTTGAAAAATTTATGGAAGATAATATTTTCCATGTTATTGAAGCGAGGCTAAACAGGAGACTATTTCCGGCACAAAAGACAAACCTGGTTAACATTGTTTATCATGCTTTATCCATAAGAAAAGCATTTATTGCTTTTTACCATGAAATAATTGAAAGAGTTAGACCCAAGGTCATTTTTTATAGTCATGGAGGAAATAGCAAGATATGTTTTCTTTATGAACTGGCTCAGCAGAATAATATACCATGCATAGAGATTGATCATGGTGTAATCACATATCAGGTCTGTTATCCCCAAAGTGTCAGGCATGCCGATGAATTGGTAGTTTACTCAGATGTTCTTGAAAAGGAATCCAGAACACATGGGGCTGACAATGTAGTCGCAATTGGAAAACCGGGCATTATTGAAAAGAAAGCTAATTACAAGTCTACTCCGGGAAATATGATACTGATATGTGTGGTATCAAGCGCAGAGACAGGAGTGTTTGAAATAGCAGCAAGGCTTTCTGAGAATCTTACTAAGGATAAATATGTGGTTTTGTATAAGAAACATCTTGTTGAGAGATTTGACGAAGCTGAGCTTGAAAAATATCCTAATCTTACAGTTATCGGTGGTGAAGTTGAAATCAATAGTCTGTATGAAAGGTGCCAGATTGTTATAGGACACCGTTCAACAGCACTTTTGGAAGCGCTTGTTTATGAAAAAATCAAAGTTATTTTAATAGGAAATTCAAACGATTACAGGATTGGCGGAAAATATGGCCATTTCGGATATATGATTGATAATGAAGAAATGGTTTATGCCGGGTCACTAAGTGATGTCATATCAGAAATAAAATGTTACAGAAAAGGAAGGACATACAGACCTAAAGGCGAACTTTTCTGGAAGAAGAATGCTGATAAGAACTTTAGAGAGCTTATATCAAAACATCTGAAAAAGCAGAGAGGATGAGCTATGAAGGTATTTATTCTTGCACCCATGTGTAGACAAAGCGGAGGTGCTGAACTGGCACATCAGATGTGCAATGCTATAAATGAATTAACAAACGTTCCTGCGAAGATGTGTTATGTAGATTGCGGGGCTCCATTTGATAAGGCACTATGTGTTGATGCGGATGCCCCTGTTGCATATGAAATCTATAAGACAAGTCATACTACGGATTTTAGTGAACTGGATACGGAAGATAGCATAGTGGTGTTTCCGGAAGCTTTGACACTTAGCATGCCTTATGTGAAAAAAGCTCGCAAAGCGTTATGGTGGATGAGCGTTGACAATTATATCGACTCTACCCATGAAAATAACTTTGGTTTTATTAAAGAGAATGTGGATTTACATCTTTTTCAATCTGTTTATGCGCAGAATTATGTTGAAAGTAAGGCACCTCAGGCAAGAGGAATGTATTTGTCAGATTATATAAATGAAGCACATGGCAAATTTTTATATCCTGCAGAGTTAAGGCAGAACATCGCCCTTTACAATCCGGCAAAAGGATATGAGGAGATAAAACCTTTTATAGAGAGCCAGAACTGGCTTAAGTGGATTCCACTAAAGGGATTGGATGTTCCCCGAATGGTTCTGATAATGCAGAGTAGTAAGGTGTATGTGGATTTTGGAGAACATCCGGGAAAAGATAGAATTCCAAGAGAAGCGGCTGCAAACGGATGTTGTGTTATTACAAACAAAAAAGGCGCAGCAGCAAATGATGAGGATGTGCCAATACCGGGAAAATATAAGTTTAAATGTCCTTCACAAGAGATGAATGATGTTGGTAAATTGCTGCATGAAATATGTGATAATTTCAAGGAACATCAAGAGGAATTTGAAAGCTATCGCATTATGATTCATGGTGAAAAAGAAAAGTTTGAAAAGGATGTAAAAGCGTTTGTGAAATACTTTTCATAGAGTATTAGCTAAGATTGGAAAGAAAGGCTGTATCATGATTTTTATACCATCAATCGACATAACTAAATATTGTGATGAGTATGGGAATTATACTGCAGATGGAGCCATTCACCTCCAGGAAGATACAGATAGGGAATTTGGATTATTTAATAGTCACAGAAATGAAGATGAAAATGAGCATAAGATGATCAGAAATCAAATTGATGCTCTATTGGCCATGGGAAATATAGAGGCTTTTGATGAAATATGCAAGATTGTGACAGATTCAAATTTTGATAAATTATCATATCTTTTTTCTGATTTTAAGACTTTTAAGACATCATGCATCATTTATAAGATAGAGAGAGAGTCAGGATTTACAGAAACAGTTTATGACAAAATTGGAAATATTGACGATTATGTAAGATATTGCACGAAGATGTTGCATTTATTCAGGAGAATACAGCTCCTGTGCCCGTATAAGGATATTGTTGATTTATTTATGCAGTTTATCGAAACGGGATTGTCTTTCTTTTTTGTGGTACAAATGCTTAAGGAACTTGAAATAGGTGACAAGTATCAAGTTGGAATAAAACTTGCGGATTTATATAATGTCTCAGGTTGTATCACTGAAGCAGAAATTATCAGAAGCTATGTTATTAAGAACTTTGAATATAAAGAAAATGTAGAAAGCAAAGTAGAAGAGGTATTAGAAACACATATAGCAGAATATGAGACTGATTATAATAAAAAGATCTGTTTTGTGTCCTGTGTGAATGATGATTTTATTTATAGCGAATGCCTTTACTACATTAAACGATTGATTGTTCCTGATGGATGCAGCATTGATACACTAGCTGTGTATGATGCAAAAAGTGCGACTTCCGGCTATAACGAAGCTATGGCGGAAACAGATGCGGACATTTTGATATATATTCATCAGGATGTACGCATTCTCAATCCATATTTTTTATTTGATATTATCAATATTTTTGCGTCAAATCCTGAGATTGGAATGATGGGAGTTGTAGGAAGTCCAAAACTTCCGCCTGATGCAGTCATGTGGCATGGGATTCGATATGGCAAATTGTATGAATTGCATCAAGATGGGATTTCTTTTCCTGAAAATAGAATGAATAAGACTCCCAAAGTACGTGATGTTGTGGCAATTGATGGGCTACTCATGGCTACTAACAAAAGAGTGAGATGGCGTGAAGATGTATTTGATGGGTGGGATTTTTATGACATTTCGCAAAGCACTGAGTATATAAAAAACGGATATCGAATTGTGGTGCCGGAGCAGGAAGTGCCGTGGACAGCTCATGATGCCGGAATAATGAATCTTTATAGCTATGATATTTATAGAAAAAAGTATTTGGCAGAGTATTCAAATGGATAATGCATTTTATGAATATTATTTTTTATCGTTATAACAGTATATGTGAACCGGATTATATTGATGCTTTTTCAAGGCTTGGGATAGACGTCAGAGAGGATATGGATGGTTTTGACCAGAAAATGAGCGTCAGTGAAAAGATGACAAGACTTGGAAATATGATCTCTGATAACAGGCCATTGTTTATTTTTTCAATTAATTTTTTCCCTTTTCTGTCTATTTTGTGCGAGAGACTTGGGGTGTTTTATCTGGCAGAATCAGTGGATTGCCCTGTTTATCAGATATATCATCCCTCAATCAGAAATAAAATGAACAGAGTATTCTTGTTCGACAGACAGCAGTATCTGTCAGTAAAAAATGAGAATCCCGGAGGGGTATTTTATCTGCCTCTTGGAGCACCGTGTGAGAGAGTGGCAGTGCTTCTAGGCGATTCTTATGAAGATAAGTACGATATTTCTTTTGTGGGTTCTTTATACAATGAAAAAGATCCATTTTTGGATTTGAAACTTGATGAGAAATCAAGGAAACATTATGAGGATATTATCAGAGAACAGTTTAATAAAACAGCCAGTGGGTTAGAAAAAATAGCATCGGATCTTAAGTCTGAAGATATTAACGTGATAAGAGATGCATCAGATAGTTTTATCAAATATGAGGATGGAGTAATAGACATGGACTCATATGTGGTAATAAATGACTATATTGCTTCGCATATGGCGTTTTTAGAAAGAATAGATATATTAAATGACCTTGCAGATACTATTAAAGGTTTTTCTGTTCATCTTTTTACAGGGAGCACTACAAAAGAATTATCTAAAAATGTCAGAGTACATGGAGTGGCAAAGTCTTATACCGAAATGCCTGTGATATTTAGAAATAGCAAAATTAACCTGAATATGACAATGAGAGGAATTCAGACCGGACTTCCACAGCGGATTTGGGATGTCCTTGCGTGTAGAGGATTTCTTTTGACAAATGATCAGAGTGAGATAACGGATTATTTTATACCCGGTGTTCATTTGGAAACGTATTCAAGTCGGTGCGAGATGAAAGAAAAAATTACGTATTATCTTGAGCATGATGAAGAACGTATAAAAATTGCTAAGAGTGGTTATGAGGAGGTTTGTAGCAAACATACTATTACTCTTAGAGTTATGGAAATGATAAGGACAGTTGTTGGGTGAAATCAGATTTGACACTACCATCTATGATTTAGGAGATAGAAAATGAAACGTCTGATCATCTTGAAAGGTGAAGTGGAAACACTTGATTTTTTTACTGAGAGAATGACTGACTATCTTAGACGCATTTGCGCTGAATACATAGTAGTTGATACTAAGAATATCCTGGACTATGAGGAACAACTGTTACATTTTATTGAGGGTGGTGAATGCGTTGCTTTTTCATTTAATAATGTTGGAATTGATGTGACGATTTTATCTCAAAACATATGGAATAGATATGGAATTCCATTTTTTGATTTTATTGTGGATCATCCAAGCTATTTTGGCGATATTTTACTGAATCCACCGTGCACTACAGATGTGATATGTTTGGATAAAAATCATGTTGATTTTGTTCGGGAGTTTTATCCGCTTATACATAATATATGGTTTGTTCCAAATGGAGGTACAGAATTAGCAGGACGAATTCCATATGATGAAAGGACTATTGATGTCATATATATGGGGAATTGTCATGAAGTAAATGGCTTTTACCAGTTACCGTATCTGAGCATAGAGGCGAGTAAAGATTTATTTGGCTATTGTATTAAAAGATTGCTCGAAAACGACAGACTTACTGTAGAGGAAACAATTAAGGAATATATTGGAGACGATAAAAATATCAATAAAGAGCACAGATTAAGTATAATCCAGGAAGCGTATCTTCCGATTGAGCGATATGTCAGGAGGCAGTTTAAGTTAAGAGCAATGGCGGCACTTGATAAGCTTGGAGTGTCTGTTGATATTTTTGGTGATGGATGGCGAGATGATGTTGTTATATTTTCATCAAATATCAAGATTCATAATAGAGTTTCCTCAAGAGAAGTATTGGAGAAGGTATCAGATGCAAAGATTTCTCTGTGTTTTATACCTTGGTTCAAAAAAGGATGCAGTGAAAAGAATTTTGACAGTATGTTAAATGGAGCATTGTGCGTTAGCGATAGATCAGAATATCTTGAGCAGAGATATCTAGATGGAAATAATATTGTGTTCTTCGACCTGAATAATCCCGAGCAGATGGCAGCAGATGTGAAATTTTTGCTGGATAATCCTAAGATGGCAGCTAATGTTGCTCAGAATGGTTACGATACTGCAAAAAGATATGATGATTGGGAAAATAGATTCAGGCAAATCTTAGAAATCATTGATGACGTATGATTAAATGCCGCATGGAGAGAAGCAAATGGAGCACATTTTATCAGCAGTGCAAAGAGAATCGTGGAATGAGGCCCTGGATCTTTTTATTGAATATACCAAAACTCATGAGCTTGACGAGAATCTATGCATCATAGGAGCAACGATACTTGAGTATTTTAATGACAGAAATAGTCTTTTTGACCTGATTCAGACAGGACTGCGATTTAATTATCATAACTATGAATTGTACCTGCTACTTGGTAATTTCTATAGAACTGATAACAGTAATAAAGCACTGCTTTCCTATGAAAATGCATTGTATTACGCTAAAAAACACGGACCTGATGAGGATGTACAGGCGATAGAAGCTATAATTGACGATTTTAATGAGAAAGAAAAGCCTTCTGTTAATAAAACATCTATTGTTGTCATTTATTATGAAGGGAAAGATTTTTTAGAAAGGTGCATTGATAGCATAAGAACTACATGTTTTGAGCAATGTTATGATTTGCTATGTATAGATGTTAGTGATTTTGAAAAAAGAGCTGAAATAATCAATGAGAGTATTAAGTCTCTGAATGAACAAAACGATATTTTGTTGCTTAGCAGTGACGTTATGATGATGCCAAATGCTTTATTTTCACTTCGTATGGCCTTATATGATAAAAATGATGTTGGTGCTTGCAGTGCTGTTTCTAATTGTGCCTTTTTCTATCAGATGCCAGAGGAAAGAACAATACAAAATCCGAAGGAAGCATTTGAGTTTTCTGCGGTAAATAATATACCATCTGAGTTTCCTTATGAAAGCAAGTGCGTTATTGATGGCGCATGTTTGTTAATTAAGAATGAAGTCAAAGACAAGGTTTTTCCGTTGGATGATTCGTTACTATCTGACAGGGGACAATATACAGACATTGGTCTTAAGGTTATTTCCAATGGATATAAAAATTATGTGTGCTGGAATTCATTTGTATACAGATTTATCAGGGAAAGTATGCTAAAGAAAAATACTCCCTATCAGGATAGAGACAAAGAGAAAATTCAGGATAAATGGGGCTTTTATGCTGATTATTATCTAAACATGAGAAGAGAACCCATTAAAATGATACGGGAGGACAATGAGGCAGTGCTTGATATTCTTGAGGTAGGAGCCGGACTAGGTTCAACACTTGCAAGAATCAAATATCTTTACCCTCATGCAAATATAAAAGGGATTGAACTTGTGGAGAATGTCGCCGAAATGGCATCAAATTATATGAATATGGAATGTGGAAATATTGAGACGTATTCCTTTGGCGAAGACGAGAAATACGACTATATCGTATTTGCGGATGTTTTAGAACATTTAGTTGATCCATATTCGTTGGTCGATAGATTAAAGAAGAATCTGAAAAGTGATGGCTGCATAATTGCAAGTATCCCCAATATTATGAATGCTAAAGTTATTTATGATCTTCTACGTGGGAATTTTGAATATCAGGATTCAGGAGTGCTTGACAGAACTCATTTGAGATTTTTTACCAAGAAGGAAGTAAAGAAACTGTTTGAAGAGAGAGGATACGAAATAGTAGAAATGTCCTCATTAAAGAGCCTTACAGATAATACGGATAGTTACAATGCTTTTTTTGACAAGTTATTAGCAATTGAGGAAGTGGCTGACAAAGAGCAGTTTGATACTTTTCAGTATGTTGTTTGTGCAAAAGTGATTTAAGGTGAATGATTTGTTAGAACAAGACATTTTGAAAAAGAAAATACAAAGACTGGAATGGTGGTCAGATGAAAGCCCGGATGCTGTTTTGGAATGGACTTTGCATATGGGCATTACTAATGACGAGCTTAAAAGGTATGTTGCACAATACTCGCTTGATCCTTTGTACGTTTATAAACGAATCTGCTATAACATTCCGGCTCAGGATAGATTTTTTCGTCCGCAGGAAGTGATAGATGAGATGTGTCTTGATCTGGAAAAAAGCTTATGTGAAAAAGACAATTCCACGGAAAGGTTTTGCTTTATTACATGCTGCAACAACGATTATGAATATGATGAAATGAAAGCCTGGATTGACAGGCTGTGGATTCCGGAAGGAATAGAAGTTGAATTTATCAAAATTACCGAGGCGCAGTCTATGTGTACCGGCTATAACGAGGCGATGAGATCATCTTCAGCAAAATATAAAGTTTATATGCATCAGGATGTAAGAATACTTAATCCATTTTTTATTTTTGATGTAATTGATGTGTTTGAACGGCATCCTAAAGCTGGAATGATAGGAATGATGGGAACGGTAAATGTGCCTGAAAGTGGAGTTATGTGGCAATCAGAACGATACGGTGCGGTGATT
Organism: Butyrivibrio sp. YAB3001; assembly: GCF_900112195.1. Taxonomy (GTDB): domain Bacteria; phylum Bacillota; class Clostridia; order Lachnospirales; family Lachnospiraceae; genus Butyrivibrio. The sequence goes on along the minus strand of NZ_FOKR01000004.1, from coordinate 58,369 downwards.
CATGTTGAGACGGGTGAGGATGGTGTGGCAGAGACTTTCAACGAATGTGTTGATTATGGCAACGATTTTTCTGCAGCATTAACTGATGGATTTATGATTGTTACGCAAAATGATATTTTGTGGCGAGAAGATATTTTTAAGGGATGGCATTTCTATGATGCTTCCCAGTCTATGGAATTTAGAAAGCGGGGGTATGAAATAATTATTCCGAGACAGAAAATGGCCTGGTGTATGCATGATTTCAAAGGAATAAACTGGGACGGATATGAAGAGAATCGCAGGATTTTTGTTGATAATTATTCGGATTTCATTTACTGAACCAGGGTCAATTTCGAAACGCTGATAGTATGTCAGATTGGGTTATCGTTTTTTAGAGGAAAGGTGTCATATGGATAGTATCAAGGAGAAAGTTAAGAATTATCTTCAGAACAATATGGTAAAGGAAGCATATGAAGAATTAAGTCAATGTCTTCATGATGAGATAGCAAAGCTAAAAGATGACGTTGAATATTGCATTATTGCGGCATCAGTGTTTATGGAGAATGGCGAGTATGACAAAGCCTTTGATTTGATAACTATAGGGCTTTTGCGTGATCATAAAAATTATGAGTTATATCTTATGTTAGGGGAATACTATGCCAGAATTAACCCAGAACAGGCCCTTATATGCTTTTATCATGCCTTGTATTATTGCGAGAACAGCGAAGATAGAAATCTGATAATTGAGTATATTGAGAATGAAGTTTCAGTTGGAGCAGAGATTAGGCCGGTTTCATTTGTTATTGTTTCGTGTGATCAGTCAGAACAATTAAAGCGATGTTTAAATAGCATTTTTGATACTGTTCCTAAAGAAGTTAGCGAAATAATCGTGGTGGATAATGGTTCTACAGATGAAACAAGGCAATGGATTGGAGAATGTAGCGGAATCACATGTGTGCTTAATGAAGAAAATATTGGTTATACCAAAGCTGCTAATAAGGGAATTAAGATGAGTAATGAGGGAAACGATGTTCTTTTACTGGATGCGGATTCGTTTCTCATCGATAATTCTTTCTTCTATCAGATGTTGGGAATGTATTCAGATAAAAGAATTGGAATTGTAGGCGCTATTACTAATGAATTCATAAGTGATCAGAAGATGCCTTCAGGAAGTGATGATCTGGATGAGGCAATTAAAGCGGCGCTTACAGTTAATGCCCCGATGAGATCTTCACTTGAAAAAATTAGTTATGTTTCTGATTTTGCAATGCTGATAAAAAGAGAAGTAATAGATGATATTGGAGTTTTGAATGAAAAATATCTAAGAGGTTATTTGGAAGATAAAGATTTTTGTATACGTGCGCATAAAGCCGGTTATGAAGTCATGCTCCCATTCAATGTGTATATTTTTAAGACTATGGATAGAATGGAAATATATGGCATTTCAGATGAGATAATTGAGGAGTACAAGCTCATTTTTAAAGATGAATGGGGATTTAACGGAGAATACTCCGGGCGTGCAAGAAATGAACTGCTTTCATTTATTGAGGAGGATTATAACACTCCGATAAGGGTATTGGAACTTGGCTGCGCTATGGGAAATACATTAAATAGAATAAGGCGTTTATGGCCTAATGCAAGGGTGTGCGGAGTTGAGTACGACAGGGAAGTGGCAGAGGTTGGAAAAACGATGCTGGATATAGTCCAGGGAGATGTTGAGACAATGGATATTCCATATCAAGAAGGACAGTTTGACTACATAATATGTGCTGATGTTCTTGAACACTTGCGTGATCCCCAAAAGACTATTGAGAGATTTATGCCATATTTAAAGCAAAATGGCCATTTTATTGTAAGTTTGCCAAATATTAGAAATCGTACTGTTATCGAACTTCTTTTAATAGATGGTAGGTTTGATTACGGTGATGATGGAATTTTAGACAGAACACATTTGCGTTTCTTTACAAAAGACACAGCTATTGAAATGTTAAGAAGATCTGGTCTGGAAGTTGAAAAAATAGATCGCAATTATAATAACGCTTCTGAACCAGCAGAATTTGTTGAAAAAATATCCAGAGAATTTGATGTGAAAGATAAAGATGAACTTAGAGTATTCCAATACTATTTCTTGTGCAAAAGAGTCATTTGAATTAAAAAGGGACAAATATGAAAATACCATTCTTTGATTTATCAAGACAATATGAGCTTGTTGAAAATGAAATAGAAGCAGCTGTGCTTGAGGTAATGAGGTCGACTCAGTATGTAGAGGGAAAAGCTGTTAAGGAATTTGAAAAAGCTGTTGCAGAGTATATTGGTGTTAAACATGCGATTACTTGTGGAAATGGAACGGATGCCCTTAGGATAGCGCTGCTGGCAGTAGGGATAAAGCCGGGAGATGAAGTTATCACAAGCGCATTTTCTTTTTTTGCAACGCCGGAAGCAATTGCACAAATAGGCGCAGTGCCGGTATTTGCTGATGTCAATAATGAAAACTATAACGTAGATGTAGATTCAATTAGAAGTAAAATCACAAGTAAAACGAAAGCCATACTTCCTGTACATATATTTGGAACTCCGGCGGATATGGATGAAATAAATAAGATTGGTGAAAAATATGGCATTCCTGTGATTGAGGATGCATGTCAGGCAATCGGGGCTTCCTATAAGGGGAAGAAAGCAGGAAATTTAGGCACATTGGGGTGTTTTTCATTTTATCCTACAAAGAATCTGGGTGGCTTTGGTGACGGTGGAATGATAACCACAAATAGCGATGAACTGGCAAATATATGCAGGTGTCTGAAGGCCCATGCTGCAGGAAAGCAAGCTGCTATCGCTTACGAAAAATTATACGGGAAAGAAGTTCCTGAACTGGCTGAAATGGAAAAACAGTCTTCAGATCCTTTGTATGATCCGTGTAAATATTACAACTATTTTATTGCAGGAAATTCGAGGCTTGATAGCATTCAGGCTGCTGTTTTGAATGTGAAGCTTGGAATGCTTGAGTTATTTAATGATAAAAGAGCTGCTATAGCAAAGAAATATAAAGAAAGAATCGATAATAAAAAAATAACAGTACCGCCGGTTGAATTTGCAGACAGAGTTTCGTGCTTTCATCAGTTTGCAGTGCTTGTCGAGGATAAAGAAGGCTTCATCAAATATCTTAATGATAATGGAATTGGTGCAGGCAATTTTTATCCTGTGCCACTTCATAAGCAAAGGGCTTTTGAGGCTCTGGGGGCAGGTGATACATGTCTTAAAGTTGCAGAGAAGATATGTGGGCAGACGGTATGTCTTCCAATATTCCCGGAGCTTACTGATGAGGAAGTTGGGCAGATAATAAAAGCTTGTAATGAGTATTAATATGATAAACAAACTGAAATTGTCGTAGAAAGCAGGTTACAGTATTAAGAGGGATAAGCAATGACTGGAAATGGTAAAGTGGCGATTTATATGTGCTGTTATAACCATGCTAAATATGTTGCAGAAGCGATAGAATCTATAGTATCCCAGGCATACACAAACTGGGAGCTATGGATGGCGAATGACGGTTCAACAGATGACTCTGCGCAGATTATGGCTTCCTACGAGAGCGAGAAGATCCATTTTTTTAATCTGAAGAATAATACTAAGCTTGTGGGGGCACAAGGGATTCTCTTGAATGAAATTAAAAAGAGTGATTGTGAGTACATAGCATGTATTGCTGCTGATGATAAATGGAAGGCAGAAAAACTTGAAAAACAGATAAAGCTAATGTCGGAACATGAGGAATATGGAGCTTGTTTTTCTTGGGATGAGATTCTGTTTGAAGATGGAACAGAACAGGATCCTTTCAGGATGAATACTGAATATTCTCATCAACAAAACAGATCAAGATATGAATGGATTTATACCTATACATTATATGATAATTGGATGAATGCCTGCTCAGCGCTGGTAAAGAAGGATATTTTTTTTGAATTTGGGGGCTATAATCAATACTTTATCGGATGCGGTGACTTTAAACTGTGGTTTGATATTGTTTTAAAGTATCCCATATATGTTATTCAGGAACCACTTCTATATTACAGAAGGCATAAAGATAACCTTTCTAAAAGGTCAAATGGTGTAGTTCAGCAAATGAATTCTGAGCTTTATTCCATTAAGTATAAAAATTTGAATTCAATTTCAAAGCATGATTTTTATAGGTCATATTACAGAGAACTAATCTACTGTGAAGGTGCTAATGAGAATTATTTTTGGGCAGATAAGATTTTTTTTATTATTTCCGCGATGCCCTATGAGAATGTTTATAACCAGATAGCAGTTTCGATGTGGCTTGATAAAAGTGATGATCAGGAATACATGAGACTGCTGGAAAAGCGCTATGGCTTTAATAATTCATTATTAACTGAATTAAAGGCTCAAACAGGTTTAGGAGCGCTTCTTTTAAATCAGTTGGGGATAAATGATCGGTATTCATATGAATGGAAAGGCTTTGAGGAATATTTTTTGCTTCTGTATGAACAAAATGTAATCAATGAGCAGAATATCAGTAATTTCTTATGGAATCCAATCTATCGATTTGCCCTTTATGTTGAGACGAGTGGGAATGGCGAAAAACTTTTTAAAAAGATGCGTCAAAGTATATGTGAGTATAGAAAGCGTGCAAGTGAGAACAAGAAAGAAAAAATAATACATATTTTATGTAATTCTGAGCTAAAAGGTTATGTAGGTGACATAATCGGAGGAATGGCTGACGATAATAAGTATTACATCAGTTTTGTATGTAAGAAAACTGAATACTTTGATACTAATGTTATTTCAGAAGAGAGTTGTGACTGTGGCGCTGTCTATATTGATATATATGACAGCAGAAATAAGGCATTGTATTTTAGTTATGAACAGGGAATCAATGCGGATGTTGTTTATTATGTGGATTGCCTTGGCGATGAGTATGAATGCACAGATATGCTTAGGGGCTATAGCCTTGGAGTTACTCAGATGGCGCTCATTTCAAAAAGCAGGTTTAGTGACAAAAATCAGCTAAATGCAATCTGTAGGATTATGGATAATGTTGATTTTCTTTGAAGTGTGAGGTAAAGCTATGCAAAAAGGCAAAGTGGCAATTTACATGTGTTGCTACAACCATGAGAAATATGTAGCGGAAGCGATTGAATCGATAATAAATCAGACATATACCAATTGGGAGTTATGGATGGCTAATGATGGTTCAGAAGATGATTCTGCACGTATAATGGCCTCTTACCAAAACGAAAAAATTCACTTTTATAATTTCGAGAAGAATACTAAACTGGTAGGCGCTCAAAGGTTTCTTTTGGAAAAAATTAAACAAAGCGATTGTGAATATGTTTCGGGGACAGCTTCTGATGATAAGTGGAAAATTGACAGGCTTCAGAAAGAGATTGATGTCATGAAGGAACAGCAAGAATATGCAGCGTGTTTTTCCTGGGATGAGCTTATTTTTGAAGGGGAAAATGAAGCCGAATCATACAGGTTTGTGTCAAATTATTCACATCAGGCGAACAGGTCACGATACGACTGGTTACATAGATATGTACTTGCTGATAATTGTATGAATGCCTGCTCAGTTCTTATGAAAAAAGATATATTTTTTGAACTTGGAGGCTATAATCAATATTTTATCGGTATCGGTGATTTCAGATTATGGTTGAGAACTGTAATGAAATATCCAATATACGTAGTTCAGGAGCCACTAGTTTATTATAGAAGGCACGCTACTAATATCTCAAGGCCAACTCTCCAAAGTGTATTAATGAATTTTTCTGAATTTTATGTAGTAAAATATCAATTTTTTAAGAATGTAAGTAAACATGATTTTTATCGGAGTTTTTTTAGAGAATTGATATATGTTCAAGATGATAGTGAAACATCATTTTGTGCAGATAAACTTTTTTTTATGATTACTGCATTTGCTATTGCGGGAGAATGTGATCAGATTGCAATTAATATGTGGCTTGATAATGCAGATAATACAGAGATGATGGAGGACCTTGAAGATAGATATAGCTTGGATAATGTATTCTTTACTGAATATAAGAAAAATAAGGGATTATCTTCACTTGCTTTACATAAATTTGGAAAAACAGATTTATTGGATTCAAAAAGAAAAGGATTGATAGAAGTCTTTTTATCTCTATATGGGGAGAATAAGATTACTGAGAAAAATATGAGTTCCTTTAGCTGGAATTCACTATATAAGCTGGCTGAAATAGTTGTGATTGACAATATAGGTAAAGAATTATTTGAGAGAATAAAAAAATATTTCTTTAGTTATAGAATGCAGATACTGGATGGTAAGAATAAGCATACTATACATATTTTATGTGATGTTGATCAAAAAAACGAAGCAGTGGAATTAGCCAGGGAACTTTCAGAAGATAATAAAGTATATCTAAGTTTTGTTAGAAAACATGATGATTATCACGCAAATGACTGTAAGGATGATGGAAATGATATAAGCGATGTTGAATATGTTAACTTATATGATAAATCGAATAATTCAATTTTATTTGACTATGAGTTAGGAATTGAGCCGGATATCATGTATTACATTGGCTGTCTTGGGGATGGATATGAATGTACAGACATGATAAGAGGGTATGGGATAAATGTTTCGCATATGGCTATGATAAACAAAACAGCGTTTTCGAATGAAAGCACATTAAGAGTACTAAACCTGATTTTGGATAGCGTGGAGTATTTGTAGATAAAAGAAATCAAGAGGAATCACTGTCATGGTTAAGGTTGGAATAGTTGGCACTGGTAACATGGGCAAAAATCATATCCGTTTAACAAAGGAGATGCATGACCGATTTGAATTATGTGCTGTATACGATCCTGATGAAAGTAGAGTAAAGTCGTTAGAAGTTTCAGATATTGCAACAGCATCTGAAGAAGAACTTATTGATAAGTGTGACGCTGTAATAATTGCTGCCCCTTCTTCTTTACACAAACAGATAGCGCTTAAAGCTGCGAGTGCTGGGAAACATCTTTTAGTTGAGAAACCACTTTCATTATCAACTCAGGATGCCAATGAAATTGTGGAGGCGTATAAGAACCTGGATAGAGTCCTTATGGTTGGACATGTTGAGCGCTTTAACAGTGCTGTTATTGAAATGGAGAAAGTGCTCCAAAAAGAAGAAATAATTGCAGTCAACATTGAGCGCTGCTCATCAAAGGATAACAGAATAAAAGACACAGATGTTGTTTATGATCTGATGATACATGATGTTGATATCTTGTTGAATGCTATTCTTCCAAACAATGAAATAGTGAGCCTGTCATCGGCCGGTACAAGAGTATACAGTCACAATTATATGGATTATGTTCAGTCGCTTTTTAAATTTGACAACGGTGTAGTGGCGTCTATCGTAAGTAGCCGCGCGACGGAGGATAAGCTTAGAAGGATTGATATTCATTGTAAGAATTCTTTTATAAAGGTTGATTTGCTTGATAAGAAGATAAGCATTCTGAAAAGTACAGTTTTAAAGTCATTGGGGAATGGTTCTGCGTTCAAGAAAGAAAATATGATGACTAAAGTATTTGTTCCAAATATTGAACCATTAAGAGCAGAACTAAAGCATTTCGGTTATTGTATAGAAAATAAAACATCGCCGATTACATGTGGTAAGAGTGCAGTTAGGAGTATAGAGGTTTTAGATATTATAAAAGGACAGCTCTACTGATTATTGATGATGCGATAGATTAAAGAAAGACAAGAAAAAGAAAAGGCGGAATCAATGGAAGTAATCATTTCTGAATGTCATGATGCAGCCTGTAATTTGGCATTGGAAGAATATTTGCTGGGAAAAGAAGGGAGTGATCCTTTTCTATTTATATGGCAAAACAGAAAAACAGTAGTAATAGGAAGAAATCAGAATGCTTATTACGAATGTGATGTCAGATATGCAGCAATAAACAACATAGATATAGTCCGTAGAATGTCTGGTGGTGGGGCTGTATATCATGATTTAGGTAATATTAATTATACAGTTTATTATAAAGACAATATTGATTATAAGAAAATAACTATTGAATATGTAGTTGATGTGCTTAATTATTTGGGTATTAATGCCTATGCTAATGGAAGAAATGATATAGAAATTAAAGGGAGAAAAGTTTCTGGATTAGCCTATTACATGGGACAAGGGTATTCATATACACATGGTTGTTTGTTGGTGAACACAGATATTGATTGCATGGAAACAGTGTTAAATCCTGATGTAGAAAAAATCAAGTCTAAGGGAATTTCTTCTGTAAAATCAAGAGTAATCAATTTATCAGATATAAACAGGAATTTAACTGTCGATGAGGTTAAGAAGGCTCTTGTCAAAAAGGCATATTTATTGAGTAAAACGCATAGTGAAGATGAAAAAATCGATGTTTTGATAATTGAACCAGAATACCTGGACAATGTTGAACTGAAAGGATTTGTACAAAAATATAAGTCATCAGAGTGGATTTATGAGAAAAAAATAGAAACAAAGTTCTGTATGAAGAGGAGATTTGAATGGGGAAGCTGTAATCTCAATATTGAATCTGATTGTCAAACTATTAAATCTGCGAAGATACTATCAGATTCATTGTGCACGGATGTTTTTGACAAGATAGAGATGCAACTTAAGAATCGACCTTTGAACATGTTGTCAATTAGGAATGTGTTTACAGAAATAAAAGAATATTACGGCATTCAGGATGAAGAAGTGGTCATTTTGAAGGATATTAGCAAAATGATTAGTGAGGAGATGCCTATTCATGAGTGAAATTGAAAAGTATGATTTGATAATAATCGGAGGCGGAATCGCCGGATATAGCGCGGCATTAAAAGCAAGTCAGGCGTTAAGTGTAGCAGTCATTGAAGCAAAGAAAATAGGAGGGACTTGCCTAAATGTTGGATGTATTCCAACAAAAGCTTATCGTCAACTGATTATGGAATACAAGAATGGAAATAGTTTTTTCAAAAATGATACAAGGTTATTTACGAGGGAAAAATTAGCGGATGTATTTGAAGAAAAAATCAATTGCAGTGTAAGCGGGCTTCATGATGGACTTATGCAAGCATTGAAAAAGAATAGCATTGATGTCTATCAAGGAAAAGCAATATTGGCCGACGATAAAATGGTTGTTGTTAAGAATGATAGTGGAGAGGAAAAACGGCTAGAATACCAATTTTTACTTATAGCGACAGGAGCTAAACCAGTAGTTCCAAGCGTGTTTGCAAATGAGTATTCCAACGTATTTACAACAGATAAAGCGTTTGTAAAGAGTAATTTAATTCCTAAGTCAATAGTGATAGTTGGAGGCGGAATAATAGGAGTTGAATTTGCGTCATTTCTTGCAGATTTTGGGGCTACAACGATCATTATTGAAAGGGAAGATCATATCCTGAAAAAAAGCTTTTCTGTAGAAGTATCTCAGACAGTTACAAAAATATTGAGAAAAAAAGGTGTCAAGATATACACAGATTGTGAAGTAGTTGGCATTGAGGAAGAGGATGATGAAACTATTGTCAGAATTCAAAAACGAACTTCCCCAATAAGGTCAGATACGGAGGAAATACTTACAGATAAAGTTCTGCTGTCAATAGGAAGGGAACCTGATTTAGATAATCAGCTGATTCAGGGATTATCAGTAAATGTCAGGGATGGAGCGATAGTAATAGATGAATATCTAAAAACCTCGAATCCCAAAGTATATGCCGCTGGTGATGTTTGTGGCGGAATTCAACTTGCTTATACAGCAGAATATCAAGGCGAAATGGCAGCGTTGAATGTGATGAGTTCTGTTATGGGGGAAGGAAAAATACATAATGGAAAGGTTGGTATGGTTCCCAGTTGCATTTATATGAATCCAGAAATTGCCTCAGTTGGAGTGAAAGAGACTGATCCAGATAAGTGTTTCGCAGCAAAGTATTCTCTAAAAGGCAATGGGATGGCAATTATAGAGAATTCGGATGATGGATATGTAAAACTGATATTTGATCAACATTCTGGTGAATTAGTTGGGGCAGAATTAGTCTGTTCTCATGCTGTTGAAATGATATCTCTGTGCAAAGAATGGATTGAAATGAGAAAAACAGCTAATGATATTTCAAACAGTATTTTTCCACATCCTTCTCTTACTGAAGCATTTAAGGAGGCTGCAATACTATATCTGAAAGAGGTGGGAACAGGTGAAATACCTAGCTGATTTACGGGCAAATATCGAAAGAATTATCAAAGAGCATAATGCATATTTTATTGGCGAAGATATTCAAGAGCCTTATGGAGGTGCGTTTAAAGTTACTAAGGGACTTTCAGACAAATATCCAGCAAATATTATAGGTACCCCCATGTGCGAGCAGGGATTTACTGGTTTGGGCGTGGGAATGGCTCTTTATGGTTGTTACGTTTCAGTAGAGATTATGTTTGGCGATTTTATCACTTTAGCGGCAGATCAGATGGTTAACCATGCTGCTAAATTTAGTGAACTATATAAACAGGATATCCATTTTGTACTAAGGTGCCCTTCGGGGGCATATAGGGGCTATGGTGCTACGCATTCTCAATCACTTGAGAAAATGTTTATGGGTATTCCCGGAATTCAAGTTGTTGCGCCATCAATTGCGTATTCTCCGGGAGAAGTGTTGCAGACTTCAATAGAGAGCGGCGTCCCTACGCTTTTTGTAGAAAATAAATTGGATTATCCAAGGGAATTGCTGATGGATAGGGGATCTTTTTGGATAAAGAAGGTTATGACCACCTTAAAGGGATTTCCTATTATTAAGATACAACCTGTTGACGATGCACCTGAACTAGCCCTGATAACATATGGGGGATTATCTGAAATGGCGCTAAAGGCAATGGAAAAACTGCTGTATGAAGATGAAATTAATATCGAAATCATAATCCCAACATTGATTTCTGATGTGGAATCAATTGTAAGCGCTGTGGATTCTGGTCCGGTGTGTATTTTGGAAGAGGGTGTTTCTTCATTCGGATGGGGATCTGAGATTGGCTTTGCTATACAAGAAAGATATGGTAATAAAGTTTTCAGATTAGGAGCAAGGGATAGTTTTATACCGGCAGCTCAAAGTGCGGAATTAGAAATTCTTCCAGGCTTAGAAGAATTAGTAAACACAATTAAGGTTGGAATTGGTTTATGAATTATTCAAGACTATATGAAAAGTGTATGAAAATTCGCCTTTTTGAAAAGAGAATCGAAGATGAATTTTCTTTAGGAAAAATGCGAGGGACAACGCATGGATGTATAGGACAAGAAATCATTCCTGTGTTTGTAATGGAACAGATCAATCGTGATACAGATTATATTACAGGAACGCATAGATGCCATGGGCAGGTATTGGCATATACTGACGATATGTATTCACTTGCATGTGAAATGATGGGAAAGCAAGATGGATTTGTAAATGGATTAGGTGGAAGCCAGCATATTAAAATAGGTAATTACATAACAAATGGAATCACAGGTGGGATGATTACGGTTGCAAGCGGGATTGCAATGGGCAAAAAGAAGAATTGTGATAGCGGAATTGTGATAGCATTTGCTGGAGATGGCGGTTTTAATGAAGGATACGTTCAAGAATCCTTAAATCTTGCATCAAATTATGAATTGCCGTTGCTTATCATTTGTGAGAACAATGGATATGCGATGTCAACACCTACACAAGAGTATTCAGCTGGAAGTTTTAAGGCTAGAGTTGAAGCTTTGAATATAAGATATATTGAGACTACATCTACTCTGCCGGATGTTTTAGAACAAGATATTATAAAGGGGTTTTCATATGTTAGAAATGAAGAAAAGCCCTGTTTTATTGATGTTCATACAGCAAGGTTGTGTGGTCACTCAAAATCGGATTCAATGGAATATATGTCTGATGAAGAAAAAGAAAATAATATGAAGTCCGATCCGATATTATGGCTTGCAAAAAAGATTGATAGCAATGAAGTAGAAATGATAAATGAAAGAATTGCCAAAGAAGTGGATGACGCCTTTTTGAATGCAACAAATTGTCGAGAAATTACTTTAGACTGAGGAAAGAAAAATGAATTATACTGAAATTAAGATGCCACTTATTGATGTTAATGATGATAAGGCAAAAGTAACTGAAATATTGTTTGCAGAGGGTGAATTTGTAAGGACAGGTGAGGTGGTTCTGTCAGCGGAAAATACAAAAGCAACAAGTGATGTTGTATCCCCAAGAGATGGTTATTTTTTGCCTTTATGCAAACCTTTTGATGAGAGAAAGAGCGGAGATACAATAGCAATTATATTTGAATCTGAAGCTGAACTTGCTACATATAAAAAATCAGGAAATAATGCGTCCATGGCGGGTAACATCGTGGAAGTGAATGCAACTAAGAAAGCGATTGCGCTTGCGACCGAACTTGGAATTAGTATAGCTCAAATAGCAGACGAAAAAGGTGGTGGGGTTGTAAAAGAAAAGGATGTTGAGACCTATGCTGCGAATCATAATCTGGTTTCAGAGAAGAAGCAGAAGCCGGTATTTGAGCTGAAAAGAGAGAGAGTAGTTATTATTGGCGCTGGATATGGGGCTGAAGTTGTAATTGATATTCTTCTTGATTATCCTGACATTGAAATTGTTGGTCTTGTTGATGACAATGTAAAACAATTAAGAAATTATAAGTATACTGTTTTGGATTGTGGTATAAAAGATTTCCCTGATAAATATGGTTCGGATTTTTATGATAGTGTAATTATTTCTATAGGTGCGAACTTTAGTTCGATGAAGTTTAGGCGGCAAGTATTTGAAGATTACACTAAAAGAGGAGTGAGTTTTACAAATGCTATCTCCAAGAGTGCGGAAATACGCAGAGGTGTTCAGATTGGTGTTGGAAATATTATAGGAAGTGGCTGTTATATCGGAACGCTGACACGAATTGGAGATAATAATTCTATCAGTTATGGGACAAATATTGGGCATCATAATATCATAGGCAGTCATAATCTGATTGCACCGGGGGTTTTCACATCAGGGGCAGATGTGATAGGTGATAGTTGTATTATTCCTGCTGGTGTAGCGGTAGTAAATCGGGCGATTATTGGAGATGATGTTGTTGTGCCTGTGGGATACGCAGTAACGAATAATTTAGAATCAGGCAGTGTTATAAAAAATAAGTACTAAGAATGAAGAGGAACAGTTGTATCCAAGGAGTACCGGCGTGATGGGAGATAAGTTGCCAATATTATTATTTGAAGGAGATGTTTCATTATGTTACGGGATTCTAAAGTCTTTTAGCGAGCAGCTTAGAGATGCGTTTTTAGAACTTGGGGAAGAGGTTATTTACCTTAATCCGGCAGACGCAGCCATTGAAGATTATTCTGGAAGGTCATACAAGGCAATAATAGCCTTTATGGAGAATATTTTTTATAGTGCATATCCTGATAGTAAAGAGCTAATATTTGACAGTTTTTATGGACCTAAGTTTAATTATTGGACTGATTACCCGGCGTTTTATCATCGACATGTTAAAAGAATTCCACAGAATTACTATATCCTTACTCAAGATAGAAACTATGTGAAATTCATTGATCATTATTATAGAGGCGTTAAGGCATTCTTTTTACCTCCCGGCGGTAGAAAGGCAGAGACCATTATTCCATTTCAGAAACGAAAGTATGCGCTGTCTTTTGTCGGCAGTTTCCTGGATTGGAGAGAGCCGATAAGTAGTTTTAATTCTGCGGATGAAACTACAAAAGTGATAATTGACAGATATTTGGATTTACTGGTAACGGAGCCGGATTTAACAACAGAAGTAGCATTTGAAAAGACACTGACTAGTCTTGGAGCCAAGGTGAGCGATGAGCAGTTTGTTCAGGAACTTGCCAAAGTACATAAACTTGCAGACCGCGGGGCAGCAAGAATATATCGTGAAGAAATTATAAAAACTCTTATAGACAATGGTATTACAGTAGATGTTTTTGGAGATAGCTGGAGAAACTCTCCTTTTGTGGATAACTCATACTTGAGGATTCATCCTTCGTTAGAGGCATCTGGTGTTGATGAGATATATGATAATTCAAAGATGTCATTAAATGTTATGACCTGGCATAAGGATGCTATTACAGAGAGGGTGCTTGATACTATGATGGCTGGGTGTATTGCAGTCTCAGATCAGACACCTGCACTGCGGGAAGCTTTTATAGATGGGGAGGACTTGATTTTATATTCGTTAAAAGAAATTGAAAGGTTACCAGAGATAATACTTAAGCATTCTAATAATGAAAAAATAGCCCATAATGGCATGGTGAAAGCTACTGAGAGACATTCGTGGAGGAATCGTGCTATAGAGCTTTTGAAAATCATTGATGAAATGAGTTGTTAAGGATCACCACTGAAAAAAGAGAAGTAATAACTGTGAACAGCCAATCAGTGATGCCGTAAGCGATATCATCTTTGGTTGCGAGTTTTTCATGTCTTAATCCTATCACAATGAGATTGAACTTAAATGGACATTATCTGACAGCGACTATTATAGAAATGAGCTGTTCATCATAATCAATGCTTCAGATATAGACTTTATCTGGATGAAATACAATGACTATGAGTACAAAGACAGATTTTATAACAGTGACAGTAGTATGATGCCAAAGCCGGTTTCTTTCCTTGAATGGCTTTCAGAGCAATAGAGCCTGACATAAAGTCAGGCCAATTCGTTTATAAGCAAGCATATCTGTTCCGTAATATCAGAATAAACTCTTGTTGAGAAGTTATTTATAGAACCATTAAAGTCAGACTGATTATGTATAAGATCGGTGACGTTGATGGTTCTTATTTTTGCGTGCTCAGATGCAAAGTCAGTGATTATAGGATTGATTTCTTTGTACAGATCTGCAAGCTCATTGTCTTTTTCGGAACAGGATGGAAAAGTAGTTTCACTTCCAAGGAGCAGGATTATACCGGGCTTTCCAATAGTATCAGTGGCAAGATTTTCAAGAGTTTTTAGTAGCTTGGAGAGCAGAGTATCATCTTCAGATTCCCATTTTGAATAATCATATTGGAGAAGGCTGTATATGATAATGTGATATTTGCTTGAGTATAGTTTTGTTGGGAGAGAGTCATAAATTGCCGAAGCAATGTTGTTTGCATGTGAAAAATACTCTGTGGTTATGTTTCCACCGATCAGGTAATCTTCAATGGGATGAAGTTCAAGGTCTGATTTTATAAGCACTCTGATGCCATTTTCAATTTGGTGACTAGTTTCATTATTTTGATTTAGGTATTCCTCAATCCCTAAATCTTTTACAGACCATGACAACGTCTTGGCAAGAAGCTTATTTTCACGCGCGTTTACGCAGTAGAATCCCACAATCCCATAATCAGAAAAGCAGTCTGTGACCGTGATATAGCCGTAATTGTTCCAGTCGTTTTTAAGCATCTTAGTAAGATGCGCTTTATCAATTGATAGATCAGGAGAATACATGTGTTTTTCTTCATCTAATAAGGACAAGATTTCATCTATATGATTCTGACAGTCTTTGTGTACAGAAATCTGCAGATTTAGGCGGGTTTGGAAGTCTGAAGCATTTTCGGAGTCCTTTATCAGGGAGTATCTCTGCAAAAATGCCTTCATTAAAGCAGTGTTTCGATGTCTGGGATCATTTTCTTTTAACCTGGAAAAATGCGCAGTTATGTAAGGTACAATTGTATAGTTTTCGTCAGTGATACCCAGAATACAATGTGAAGGGATATTTGTAGCCTTGACAACATCTTTTATTTCAGGTCCCTTGTTTATAAGGCTCATAATGCCATGAGGCTTGAGGGTATCAGCGATTGGCTTGCTGTAAGACTTTTCATCCCACACTATCAGCCTTATGTCATCAAATGGGAAATCATCATATTGATGAAGGTTATTGATCTGAACAGCATCCGGAGCGCAGAGAGATTGTATTCTTTGTATGTCATTATCTGAAAGGCGTTCAAGATAGCTGCTGTCAATGATCAAAAGATTGATAGAGTGCTCTGGGAGCGAAGAAAAAGCTTCATCGATTGTTTGGAAAACAGTCTCGGTTTTCCTGGAGATTTCATACAATGTTTTGTCATTTTCAATTCCATACACGTTACCTCCGTGATAAAAACTTCTTATGGCTTTTAGCTCAGCGCCAAGCTTTGAACCCAGGTGAAGAACATTGAAATTGGCATCACGGGAAAAAGGAATCTGTGAGATGACAGCTCCTGAAGGATAAACGTAATTTAAAATATCAAATCCATATTTCTTTATAAAAAGATCATGATGTTCAAAAGATAGGCGGTTGGTTCCGGTTTTGACAAAACTAGCACTACCAACATGGTAAATAAAGCTATCCCTAACAAGGATAAGCCTGTAGCCAAGCTTTTGTATCTCTATTGAAATAGCATCGTCTTCGTAGTAACCGGGAGCAAAATCTTCATCAAAGCCGCAAACTGCATCCCAGACATTTCTCCGTATAAGCATGGCAAAGCCGTTTAGACGCACTTTCTCCATATATCGGTCGGATTCAGGCACTAAAAGATTATTGCCCCAGTTTACATAATC
The DNA here is from genome assembly GCF_900112195.1 of Butyrivibrio sp. YAB3001. Taxonomy (GTDB): domain Bacteria; phylum Bacillota; class Clostridia; order Lachnospirales; family Lachnospiraceae; genus Butyrivibrio. The sequence continues at coordinate 41,834 of NZ_FOKR01000004.1, read as the reverse complement.
CTGAGTGGAAGGAAAATCCAGATCGTATTGCTGTCTGTTTCCTGCATAGTTTGACATGGCTCCAACAGCACCAATGTCGTCAGAAGAATAAAGAGCGTTAATGAGTTTTTCTACACATCCATTAGTCAGCTGAGTATCGTTATTAAGTAAAAAGACATCGTAATCCTCATATTCCGTTCCGATAGTTGACTTTACTGCCTGATTGCAGGCAGGTCCAAAGCCGATATTTTCTTTGTTTGCGGTGAGTAATATGTCAGATTGCTCAGATAACCACTCAGTTATGCCATCAGATGATGCATTATCAACCACAGCAATTTTATAGTCGATGGAGGAGAGAGTTTCCCTGATACTGTAAATGCACTCCTGCATATATCTTTTGGCGTTGTAGGATACGATAACGATGAGGATTTTTCTCGTATTTGTCATAATGAGTTATCTCCAATGATCTGCAGACTGTTTAAATTAGCGTTCCTATTTTTTGTTTATTAGCTACAATGAATAGTATTTGCTACATTACTTGATTTTCTGTAACGATATCGATGATTTCGCCAATGCGTACATCAAAGGTATGCTCATTTTGAATCTTTCTATGAGCATTTTCTGCAATCTCTTTTCGTTCATTGTCATTTTTCAGATAGTAATCTATTTTATCCAGCAGGTCTTTTCTGCTTTCGTAATAAACAAAATCTTCGCCCGGAACAAAATGATAAGCCAGGTCTGCCTGATAATTTGATAAAAGAAATCCGCCGGCCCCAAGAATATCAAATACCCTAAGAGGGATTCCGCGTTGGATGCTCCTTAGTGTGATATTTAGGTTTATCTTACTTTCCTTAAATACAATTGGCATTTCTGCAAAATAATCCGCCGGCCCCATATTGGTGACTCCTTCAGGAGAAAATGCGCTGTTCTGATTATAGGTGTAGAGCTTTAGCGGATGTTTTTTTCCAATCATAGTCAAGATCTCTTTTCGCTCAATTATCGTAATCTGACGATTTATGATGAAATTGGCAAAAAGATATTCGAGAGTTTCGGCACTATCGGGATATGGGTAAAGATTACTTGCTTTTTGAATCGCATCAGTAATCTGCGGAGTAAGACATTCTTCAACAAAGTTTATACCATCTACCTGAAGCTGACTGTTTATAATACCCTGCAGATAGCCGACGGTGTAGCCATCAAGCTTTGGAAGAATCTCGTCATAATACTGTTTTCGTTCGGTATAAAGAGATCCGACAAAAGAAATATCCGCGCTAAATTTTTTCTTTTCTTCAGATGAGTAGTGTATGTTGTCTAGTCTTTTAGTAGAAGCGGCAAGCGGAAGATAATGTACGGTTTTAATGCCGCCTCTTACAAAGGTTTCATACTGCTTGGAGTCAAACATCAGCACCACGTTACATGGATTGATGACCTGATATGAGTAAAGAAAAATCTCAGGATTATCGTATATCCATGACACGTATGTGACCTTTTCAATGTTGCAGACTTTGGAGACAACAGGGAGAAAGTTAAAGGAAAAAACAAAGTCAGGCACATGTTTTCTAAGGGCAGCTAGAAATGCTTTTTCAAAGACATCGTCATTTCTGACTTTGCTTTCATCATATACATAATCATATTTTATAATATCCAGCGAATTACCATTTGAGTCTTTATAAGATTCAAGGGCTGCGAGCATATCTTTATTTGCAAAAAATGTTGTTATGTTCAAATATAAAATTTTCATAAAGCTTTTATTTCCTTTCAGATATCCGCTGTTGGGATTATCGTAGAGGTACAGATATTTACTGAAAATCATACACATTTATTATAACAAATATAATCGAATAACCGTAGAATAATTATCGTTAAAATTTGTAAAAAAGCCCTATCTATCATAAAATATTTGTATATGAATATAATATTTTACCGCTATAACAGCATATGTGAGCCTGATTATTTAGACGCTTTTAGAAAATTGGGCATAAACGTAATTGAAGACAAAGATGGCATGAGAAAAGACATAGATATCAGTGAAAAGCTGACAAAGCTTGGGAATATGATATCGGATTATCGTCCACTTTTTATCTTTTCGATAAATTTCTTCCCGTTTTTGTCTATTTTGTGCGAGAAGCTGGGAATAATTTATGTAGCAGAATCAGTGGATTGTCCGGTGTTTGAGATTTTCCATACTTCTATTAGAAATAAGGTTAACAGAGTATTTCTTTTTGACAGGCAGCAGTATTTATCAGTGCAATCTGAGAATCCAGGATATATTTTTCATTTGCCCTTGGGCGCTCCGTGTGAGAGAACACAGGCTCTCTTAGGAGATGATTATAAACCGGAATATGATATCTCTTTTATCGGCTCATTATACAAGGAAAAAGATCTGTTTTTTGATCTGAAATTGCCAAAGGCTGAAAAAGAAAGATTTGTCCGGATTATGAAAGAACAGATAGCTGAATCTGGCAGTGGAATGAAATATTCAGAGGAAAGAATCGATGAAAAAGCAGTTTCGCTGATAAAAAACGCGGCCAAAGAGTTCTATCCATCGGACAGCAGTGTGAAAAATATGGACAGATTTGTAGCACTTAACGATTATATAGCTCCACATATCGCCTTTCTTGAAAGGGTAGATATACTAAATGACATTGCAGATTCAGTGGAGAATGCAAAGGTACATCTTTTTACAAGAAGTGATACATCAGATATTTCAAGGAAAGTAAAGCTTCACGGTGGAGTAAAGTCTTTGGAAGAAATGCCATTTGTTTTTAGAAACAGTAAGATCAATCTTAACATTTCGCTTCGCTCAATTCAGACCGGGATACCGCAGAGAGTATGGGATGTGCTTGCCTGCAGGGGATTTCTTATCACGAATGATCAGGAAGAGATTAAAGATTATTTTACTCCCGGGGTACATCTTGAGACATATTCAAGTCGAGATGAGCTTAAGGAAAAAGTCAGGTATTATCTGGAACATGAGGATGAGCGCCTGAGGATTGCACAGGCTGGCTTTGATGAGGTCCAGCGAGGACATACTGTGCTACTTAGGGCTGCGGAGATGATAAAGCGCGCGTTCAGTTAGATACGGCGATTGACGACAACAGAGCATATATTCAAGTTGATAGAAATGGTCAAGTTCATGTAAAGATGCTGGATTAGGATGCATGAAATAATCTCATGCTTATAATCTGTCGTGACATCATTTTTGATCTTTACATTAGTAATTCTCTCGGAGGAAAAAATATGTTAAATATCGTAATTCCAATGGCAGGACGAGGAAGCAGATTTGCAGATGCAGGGTACGAACTACCAAAACCACTTATAGATGTATGCGGGAAGCCGATGATAGAGGTCGTTACAGAAAATATCAGACCTAAGTGCGAGCATAGGTTTATATACATTTGTCAGGAAGAACATCTGAAAAAATATGATCTTGAAAAGGAACTAAGCCGCATGTCACCGGGCTGCAAAATAATCACTATTGATCACATTACTGAAGGCGCTGCCTGCACTGTTTTGCTGGCGTCAGACCTCATTGATAATGATGACGAGATGATGATTGCTAACAGTGACCAATATGTGGATACGGATATCAATGAGTATTTATCATATTTGAAAGAAGACGGCCTTATCATGACCATGCCTGCTGATCATCCCAAGTGGAGCTATATAAAGTTTGATGAAAATGGATTTGTCACTGAGGTCAGGGAAAAAGAAGTCATATCAAACGAGGCAACGGTAGGAATTTATAACTACAAGCATGGAAGTGATTTTGTTAAGTTTGCAAATCAGATGATTGAAAAGAATATCCGTGTCAACAATGAGTTTTATGTTGCACCTGTATATAACGAAATGATAGCAGCAGGGAAAAGAATTGTGTACCACAATGTGGGGGAGAAGATGCACGGCCTTGGAACACCGGAGGATTTAAATGCATTTCTGGAAAAGAAGTTATTATGATGAAAGTTCAGCGGGGCATAATGCTATAGAGATGAGAGCGTTTTTGGTAATGGAGCGAATTATGTCATCAGTAACATTATAAGTATTTATCCGGGAGACAAAATGGAAATAATTGCGCATAGGGGCTTTTGGAAAGAATCCCAGGAAAAGAATACAATGACCGCTTTTAAGAGGTCATACCAAAATCAATTTGGTACAGAAACAGATTTTAGGGATTATTGCGGCGAGCTTGCTGTTTCTCATAACGTGGCAGATTCCAGTTGCCCATCGGCAAGAGCATTTTTTAGTCTTTATAAAAAAACTGATGTGACACTGGCATTAAATGTGAAAGCTGATGGAATTCAGCAGATGCTCAAGGAACTGCTTAATGAATATGAGATAACAAAGTATTTTTGCTTTGATATGTCGGTTCCGGATACTCTTGGATATATCGAGGCGGGACTACGCTTTTTTGTAAGGCAAAGTGAGTATGAAACCATAAACAGCCTATATGAAAAGGCAGATGGTGTATGGGTAGATGGTTTTGAGAGTGATGACTGGATAACAAAGGAACTTATTCTGGAGCACAGGCAAAAAGGTAAGAAGGTGTGCATAGTGTCATCAGACCTTCATGGCAGAGATTACTCTTTGTTATGGGAACGGCTTAAGGATAAAGATATTTTAAATGATGAGCAGATAATTCTTTGCACCGATTACCCTGATAAGGCAAAGGAGTTTTTCTATGGCTAAAATAAAAGCGGTTATTTTCGACATGGACGGAGTTCTGATAGATGCCAAGGAGTGGCATTATGAAGCGCTGAACAGGGCGCTTGGCTTGTTTGGTTATACGATTACCAGATACGATCATCTTGTTACTTATGACGGACTACCTACAAGAAAAAAACTTGAAATGCTGTCAAAAGAGCAGAATCTTCCGGTAGAACTTCATTCTTTTATCAACGAAATGAAACAAAGATATACCATGGAAATCGTCCATTCGAAGTGCAAACCTGTATTTAACAAAGAATATGCTATGTCAAGGCTTAAGGCGGATGGATACAAGATAGGCGTTGCATCTAATTCAGTGCGAAACTCTATTGTCACAATGATGGATATGAGCGATCTTAGCAAATATATTGATGTGATAGTGTCCAATCAGGATGTAAAAGAGGGAAAGCCTAATCCTGAAATATATTTTAAGGCGATTGAAGGGGTAGGACTAGAGCCCTCAGAGTGTCTTGTCGTTGAAGATAACATAAACGGAATCAAGGCGGGACAGGCAGCAGGTGCCTTTGTAATGCAGGTGGAGACGGTTAATGATGTTACTTATGACAATATCATAAGGGCAATCAGAGATTATGAAGGGGGAAAAGGATGAATGCATTGATACTTTTTTCCGGAGATGATAAGGCTTTTAAAGAGGGAGGTTATCTGTATCCAAAGAACCTTACTGAAATAGATGGAACCCCTATGATCGAGAATGTCCTTAATGGTTTTAAGGATATAATCTCAGCTTCTGATAAGCTTCTTTTAACCATGAGAAAAACTGAGATTGACAAGTATTACACGGCGTCGGTTGCAAGACTCTTATATCCGGAGTGTAAGATAGTCAGCATACCAAATATAACAAAAGGGGCTGCCTGCGCGGTACTTCTTGCGGTTCAGGACATTGATAATGATGAAGAGCTTGTTGTTATGAACGGCGATATCATTATCGAGCAGCCATTAATGCCGGCAATTGAGGACTTTAGGAAAAGAAATCTTGACGGCGGGGCGATAACTATAGAGAGCGTTCATCCCAGGTGGTCGTTTGTGAAGTGTGATGAAAACGGTCATATGATAGAAGCTGCAGAAAAGCGTCCTATCAGCAAGAATGCGACAGTTGGAATCTATTATTACAAGCATGGAAAAGAATATGTTGAAGCTGCCAAGAATATGATAAGAAAAGATGCTTCGGTAAATGGTATTTTCTATATTTGCCCGGTGTTTAATGAGATGATACTTTCACAGAAGAAATTGGGAATTCATCAGATAGATAGGAATAACTACTATTCTCTTGCAAATCCTGCAGGAGTAGAGGCATATAACAAGCATTTGGAAGAAAGGGCATAAGCATATGGAAAATATTTTATCAGCAATTCAGAATGAATCATGGGAAGAAGCTTTAGAATTATTTTTGAATTATACTGAGGGGAAAAAACTTGATGAAGATATGTGCATAATCGGGGCAACGATCCTTGAACATTTTGATGATTCTGAAAGTTTGTTTGAGATAATTCAATCTGGGCTTAAGCTCAATATCTTTAATTATGAATTATACATTTTGTTGGGAAATTATTATAGCAGGACAAATCCGGAAAAGGCTTATCTGACATATGAAAATGCTCTTTATTTTGCAAGAAAGTACGGCACTGAAGAAGATATTGAAACGGTAGAGACTATATTAAATGATTATAGAGAAATGGCTAAGCCTAATGTAAGAAAGGTTACTATTTTAGTCATTTATGATGAGGAAAAAGAATATTTGAAAAAATGCCTGGACGGAATAAAGGACAATTGTTTTAGGGATTGTTATGAGATTGAGAAAATCGAAGCTTTAGATTTTGAAAAAAGGATTGGTTTAATAAATGAAGCTGTTCTGAAATCTAATAAGGACAATGATGTATTCCTCTTAAGAAGTGATGTTGTAATGATGCCTAATGCATTATACAATTTGAGACTTGGACTATATGAGAGTGATGATATTGGAGCATGCAGTGCAGTAGCTAATTTCGCATTCTATATGCAAATACGCCCACAGAAAAATGTTCATAGCGAGAGTGAGAGTTATGACTTTGCACTTCTAAATAATATTCCTATGGCACGTCCATATGAGACAAAATGCTCTGTTGATGGTAACTTTGTTCTGATTAAGCGGGATGTTATATATAAAGTATTCCCTATAGATGAATACATGCTCAGTGATGGTTCTAATTTTACTGAGCTTTCCTTAAATATTATTAAAAGCGGCTATCATAACGTGGCTTGCTGGAATAGTTATGTCTATCGCAAAATTAGGGAAGAGCTTAATGCTAAGAATAAAAAGTACTTGGATTCTGACAGGGATAAATTTACTGAAAAATGGGGATTCCTGGCTGAATATTATATGAATGTCAGAAATGAAATGATAGACCTGTTCAAGAAAGATATTGATGAAGAATTTGATGTCCTTGAGGTTGGCGCAGGCCTTGGAACTACACTTTTAAATATACAATATAGATATCCTAATGTAAGAGTAAAAGGAGTTGAAATAGTTCAAAAACTTACAGAAATAGCCAAGAATTATGTGAACATTGAGTACGGAAATATTGAAACATATAATTTTGCGGATGATGAGGAGTATGATTATATTCTTTTTGGAGATGTGCTGGAGCATCTGGTTGATCCGTATACACTTGTTGATAATCTTAAAAAGCATTTAAAACCTGGTGGATGCATAATCGCAAGTATACCGAATATTTTGGATGCTGAAGTTATATATGAACTTCTTCATGGTAATTTTACTTATATGGATGCAGGCGTTTTGGACAGAACTCATTTGAGATTTTTCACACAAAATGAAGTGGTGAAATTATTTACGGAAAGAGGTTATGAGATAGTAGATCTATATGGCTTGCCTGATCATCTCAGGAATTCAAGAAAGTATGGCGACTTCTTTGATAAGCTTACGAGAATTGAAGGAGTAGTCGACAGAAGCGCTTTTGATATGCTGCAATATCTTGTATGCGCAAAAAAGAAAGAAGAATAAGTAAAGAAAAAAAGGTTAAAGCATATTGTTTTGGGTTAGTATTTGGGAGAATTCAAAATGAAGATTGGTAAGTTAAATAATATGACCAAGGGGTGGTTTATTGGGAATTTTACACCGTCTCTATTTCAAACTAATGATGTTGAAGTGGCCGTGAAAAGATATAAAGCCGGGGATCATGAAGATAAACATTATCATAAAATAGCCACTGAATATACGGTTATAGTAGATGGCGAAGTTGAAATGAATGGTGTTCGGTATTATAAGGATGACATCATTGTCATGGAACCGGGAGATGCAACAGATTTTACAGCGATAACCGATGCTACAAATGTTGTAGTTAAAATACCAGGAGCGAATAATGATAAGTATTTAGTATAAAAGCAAATGAATCTGTTTTATATAGAGGGATAAGTATTATGCTGAATAATAAGACTATTTTAGTGACGGGCGGAACTGGTTCTTTTGGTCATCATTTTGTTGAGTATGTATTTGCTCATTATAACCCCAAGAAACTGATTATTTATAGCCGTGATGAGTTTAAACAATATCATATGGCGAATCGCTATAAAGAATATGAGGATGCTTTGCGATTTTTTATCGGCGATGTAAGAGATGCAGCTCGCTTACGACGCGCTATGAAAGGCGTGGATTATGTTATTCATGCTGCTGCATTAAAGCAGGTGCCGGCATGCGAATATAATCCTAATGAAGCGATTAAAACTAATATAATGGGGGCTGTTAACGTGATTGAAGCTGCGCTTGATGAAGAAGTGGACAAAGTTGTAGCTCTTTCAACTGATAAAGCAGTCAGTCCAATTAATTTATATGGCGGAACCAAGTTTGTGTCCGATAAATTATTCTGCGCAGCCAATGCGTACGGTGGAGCAAATGGCACAACATTTTCTGTGGTAAGATACGGGAATGTTGCAGGATCAAGAGGCTCAGTCATACCTTTCTTTCAGAGCATAATAGATAGAGGTGAAAGTGTTCTTCCTATAACAGATTTCAACATGACTAGATTTTGGATAAGCCTTGAACAGGGAGTTGAATTAGTTGTTCAGGCTCTTGAAAATTCTCGTGGTGGAGAAACATATATTTCCAAGATTCCTTCTTTTAGAATTACTGATCTGGCAAAGGCAATGAAGGAAGACTGCGAACTAAAAGAAGTCGGGATAAGGGAAGGAGAGAAGCTTCATGAGGTTATGATCACCAGAGAGGATTCTGTCAGAACCTATGAATATGAGAAAAATTATATAATTTATCCTCATTATGATTGGTGGAGCAAGACTTTTATAATACCTGGCGGTAAATTGGTAGAACCTGGATTTGAATACAACTCGGGAACAAATAAAGTTTTTTTGACAGTAGAAGAACTTAGAGAAAAGCTTAAAACTGACCTTGATATTCATTGATTTCAAATGACTTATATCAGGAGTAGACGACTGATGATTTTGGGTACAGTTCAACTTGGGATGAATTACGGCATAAATAATGCAATAGGTAAACCTCCTTTCAGGCAGGCTATTGAGATATTGGACATTGCATACAAGAATGGAATACGTAGGCTGGATACAGCTCCGGCATATGAAGAGTCAGAGGAATTAATTGGGTATTACCACCAACGTTCAGGCAATAGTTTTGATATCTGTACTAAGCTTTCAATCGATTTTTTAGAAAAAAATAAAAGTGATATTTATAGTATAAAAAAGGTAATTGCTCGTTCCTGCGAAAAACTTAAAGTTCCAAGGTTGTATTGCTATTATCTTCATCGTTTTGAACAATGCAAGAATGCTGAGTTGATAGCTACGCTTGAGCAAATAAAACATGAAGGCTTGATTGATAATGTGGGTATATCGATATATTTCCCCAAAGAACTTGAATATATATGTTCTTTCTTGGCTCAAAAAGTTGATATCGTTCAGATTCCATACAATATTTTCTCATTGGATTTGTGGAATGATGTTATTAAAGAGGCGCACGATAAAGGAATTAGAATATTTGCGAGGAGTATCTTTTTACAGGGGCTGGTTTTTAAAAGAACTGATGATGAATTTGTGAAAAAGATAGGTGCTGTTACTTATCTTGAATTTATACACAAATTAGCAGAGAAGTTAAATGTCAGTATTTCACAGTTGTGTTTTGATGTAGTTAAAAGCAATGGTTATATTGATGACATATTAATGGGATGCGAAACGATTGAACAACTTTCTGATAATATTGGTCTTAAAAGTGGATTTACGAGTTTTGATAATGGTTTAATGCATGATATAGAAAAAGTTATGGATGGAGTACCAGATGATATGATCAATCCTTCGGAGTGGGGGAAATACAATTAAGAATACATGCAGTATAAAGGGACACTATATGAAATATTTGGCTATGATTCAGGCAAGGTGCGGTTCCAGCAGGCTTCCTAACAAAGTTCTTATGGAACTGTGTGGAGCACCGGTTCTTAAGAGAATGATAACAAGAGTAATGAAGAGTCAATTTATAGATGAGGTAATGGTTATTACGTCTATAGAAAAGAATAATCTGCCACTTGTAAATCTATGCAGCTCGATAGGAATAAGGATTGGCATAGGCTCGGAAGATGATGTTCTTGACAGATTTTATCAGACTGCAAAATTGCTCAAGCCGGAATATGTTATTAGACTTACGGCAGATTGTCCATGTTTTGATGCTGGTTTGCTTGACCTGGCAATATCACAGCTTAGACCTGAAACGGATTACCTTGGAATGATAAGCGAAACTTTTGCTGATGGGCTGGATTTAGAGATTATCAGATATAGTGCGCTTGAACAGTCTTGGAGAGAGGCAAGGCATTCTTTTGAAAGAGAACATGTTACACAATATATCGTCAGAAATCCTGAACTGTTTTCTATTCAGGATTTTGTTTCACCTATAGGTGACTTTGGTAAATATAGGTGGACGGTTGATGAACCGGAGGATTTTGAACTGGTTGAGAAAATATATAAGCATTTTTTGATAGATAAAGGAACAGATGAATTTGGGTATAAAGATATTTTGGAGTATTTTAAAGAATGCCCTGAGTTATTAACGATAAATGAGAAATATAAGCGTAACGAAGGCTTGGAAAAGTCAATCAGAGAAGATAAATTTGTGTCTACAGATAATAGTTGAGCATTATTTCTATTAGAGAAATCAGGAGATATATGAATGTGCAGATTTGATAAATCTCAGGAACTATTGAAAAGGGAGCTAAAGGTATCTCCGCTAGCAGCTCAAACATACAGTAAATCATATAGGTATTTTTGTGAAGGGTTAGCACCATCTTACATGGAGCGGGGCGAGGAATGCTATGTTTATGATGTAGATGGAAATAAATTCCTTGATTTCATGTGCGCACTAGGACCGGTAATACTTGGATATAATAACAAAGAGGTAAATGATGCTGTTATAGCACAGGTGAATAAATTTGCAAGTGGATCATTACAGTCTGAGTTAGAAGTTGAATTGGCTGAGAAACTATGTGAAATAATTCCATGCGCTGAAATGGTCAGATTTGTAAAAAATGGTAGCGACGCTACAACAGCTGCAATCAGACTTGCGCGGGCTTATACAGGACGGGAAAAGGTACTGATGTCGGGATATCATGGGATGCATGACTGGTCGATAGGGGCATCGGAGAATAATAAAGGTGTACCGAAAGCTGTATGCGAACTTACAAAGAATTTTAAATATAATGACTTAGGAGATTTAGAGAGTAAATTAAAAGGCAATGATGTTGCAGCGGTTATTCTTGAACCTATACAGGCTGATGGACCACAGAGTGATTACCTTGAATGTGTTAAAGAGATAACGCATAGGTATGGCGCAGTTTTGATCTTTGATGAGGTGGTTTCAGGATTTAGATATGCTTTGGGAGGCGCATCGGAGCTTTATGGAGTGAAACCTGATCTTGTGGCAATTGGTAAAGGCATGGCTAACGGCTATGCTATTTCAGCTGTTGCCGGAAAAAGAGAATTGCTTGATCAGATAGAGCAGGGAGTTTTTATATCTACTACATTTGGAGGAGATAGTATAGGATTAGCGGCTTCGCTTGCTACTATCAGAGTCCTTGAGAGACCTGGGTTTTATGAGCATATAGAAAATGTTGGTAAGATCATGAGAAATGGCATGATTGACCTTATTGATAAGTATGGACTAAATGATATTCTTTCGGTTTGTGGGCTTCCTGCACATTGCGGTCTGTCTTTTGAGGGACATGGAAGCCTTTCCTATCTTGATGTGCATTCAATTTATTCACAGACAATGATTGATAATGGCATATTGGTATTTGCTGTTTATAACCTAAATGCAGCACATTCAAAGGAAGAGGCGCAGCGGTATCTCGCTGCTTCTGAAAAAGCCTTTGATCTCATTAGAAAAGCTATTGATCAGGATAGTGTTGATGGAATATTGCGTGGTGGAAAAGTTAATCCCGTGTTTAAAAGGAATAAATGAAATGGAAACAACTGATGCCACACAAAATGGTTTTTAGAGTGGCTTTGATATAAAGATGGTTTAGGAGAGATGACAGTTGCAGTAGTATATTTTAAAGAACTAAGAAAAGAAGATTTAGTATGGGCGCTTCTTCAGGCGGGATTTGATGTACAGATAATGGATTCAGAAATATCTATTTATAGTACAGAAAAAGATGATGCATTAAAGTTTGAACAATATATCAAGGAAAATCAGATTGATGCAGTATTTACCTATGACTTTTGCCCGGCCTTGTCAGATGGGTGTTCTATATGCAGCATTCCTTATGTTTCGTGGGTTTATGATTGCCCCCTTCAGACACTCTATGAGAACTCAGTAAGTAATGATTGCAACTATATTTTTTCTTTTGATAAAAAACAAGTTGAGACTATAAGACAATGTGGTGGAAAACATGCATATTATCAGCATTTGGGAACTAATGTATTTCGTAATTCCGCGATTGTTATAACTGATGAAGATGAGAAAAAGTATTCCTGCAATGTTTCGTTTATTGGTAATCTTTTTTCAGATGGTATATATGACCTGGCGGGGCAAGTTGTTGATGAAGCTACAAAACAGGAATATCAGAATATTATTGATGATGCCTATGGAAAATGGGATGGCATAGACAGAATTCACGGAAGACTTAGTGAGCAGGCTTTGGACAAGTTAACAGATCTTGATAGGGGTAAGTTTAATGATAAATTCAAAATGCCTCTGGATGATTTTTTCTGTTCAACTTTGATTTCATATAAACTTGCTGATTTGGAACGAACTGATATGCTTGGACGGCTGGCAAAGTATGGAATGCGTTTTTACACTTATGAAAAAAATGTCAATATTTCAGGGATTGTTCCTCAGCCGCCGCTTAATTATATGGATGAACTCCCCAAGGCATATGCCCTTAGTAAAATAAATATCAACATAACACTTCACAGCATCACATCCGGGATTCCACTTAGAGTATTCGATATCATGGGAGTTGGAGGATTTGTTCTTTCAAATTACCAGCCTGAGATTGAAGAGTTATTTGATATAGGAAAAGAAATAGTTGTCTACAGAACTCTTGATGAATTAGAGGATAAGGTTCAGTATTACCTTTCACATGATGATGAGCGCAGGAAAATTGCGCTAAATGGCTACTTTGCTGTGAAGGAGAGGTTTGATAATCAGAAAATAGTGAATGATATGCTGATAGAGAGCTGCTTGTGATTTCTAGTGGCTCTTTATTATGTGTATTTGAATATTATTTAATTAACGGATAATGTCACAGATATAAATGCGCTTTGATGATATAATGTTGGTAAAACTGTTAGGAGCGTATAAATAATTGAAATATAAATGTCTAATTTTTGATCATGATGATACAACTGTAAATAGCACAGCTACGATACATTATCCAAGCTTTGCTGAATATATGAAAAAGTTTCATCCGGAGATTCAGTATTCACTTGAGGATTATGTGAGATATAATTTTCATCCCGGAGTTATGGCGTTTTTTAGTGAAATTTGCGGACTAAACGATGAGGAGCTCAAGACAGAAGAGCTTTACTGGTATGAGTATGCAAGGAATCATTGCGCAGATGCTTTTCCGGGGATAAAAGAAATCATGGAGCGTCAGAAGGCAGAGGGTGGAATAATAGCGGTTGTTTCCCATTCTTACGCCGATAATATCCTTAAGGATTACAGACATAATAATCTTCCTGAACCGGATATGATATTCGGATGGGAACAGCCACTTGATGAGCGTAAGCCATCACCTGTGCCTGTTTATAAGCTTATGGAAAAATATGGTCTTGAGAAAAAAGATATTCTTATGATTGATGATCTAAAGCCAGGCCTTGATATGGCAAAGGCAGCGGGCATAGATTTTGCAGCTGCCTGCTGGTGCTTCGACATTCCTGAAAACGAGAAGCATATGAGAGAAAATGCGGACTTTGTGTTTAAGAGCGTGGGAGAGTTTAGGGATTTTCTACTGAATGATTAAATGATGTTTTAGAAAAGGCCATAAAAATAGCTATGAATTATACATATATCTTAAAATGTGCAGATGGTACCTATTATTGTGGTTGGACAAACAATCTTGAAAAAAGACTTAAGACTCACAATGAAGGGAAAGGTGGAAAATATACCAGGGCAAGACTTCCGGTTGAGCTGGTTTACTATGAAGAGTTTGAAACAAAAGAGGAAGCGCAAAGTCGTGAGTGGCATATAAAGCAGCTTACAAGGAAGCAGAAGGAACAACTTATCTTTGCTAAGGTATGAGTTTATATAGAGACAGACTAAGTATGAGTCATGGAGTGTAATGGTGAATCTTGCTAAGAACAGCCTGTTATAAGTAACAGACGAAATATCTTAAATAAAGAAAAACGACATTTGACGTTTCCAAATGTCGTTTTTGCATCTTAATATGGATTTTTAAATACTGAAGGCTTTGGCTTATTTACCTGAATAATCCTTGCTTCTTCAAGGTTTCTGAGAAGCAGGAGTCTTGCTTCGCCAACGTACTCAGGTTTTAACATGAAGTAACTGTAGGTCTCGATAAGAGAGAAGAGATTAGCACTTCTTCCTTCAATCTTAAAGTTGTTGATTCCCATTGGAACATATTTTTCCCAAATGAGTTCCGGAGGAACGAAGGTTGGATAATCCTGAATTGTGTAAAGGCAGTTCTTATCGCCGTATTCGCAGTACCATGGAACGATAGGTCTTCTCTGATCCGGAGGGAGCTTGCGGTTGTTCTTCATTATTTCCTGATTTATACCAACGTTTTTGTAGTGGTCGCCACGTCTCTTACAATTTGGTGTGCAGAGGCAGTTTATCAATACTTCGAGTTTTTCTTTGTGATGAAGCTGTTCAATTTCATCCCATTTATTGTTCATGTTGTAGTCTAGAACTACATACTTGTAATCTTTATCAAGTTCTTCATTAAGAGCTTCAACGCTCTTGATTTCCTTACAGGTTGTTGAATCTATTGCGTAGGAAGGATAGTTCTTTCTAATGTATTCTTCAAGAATAGGAGAAAAGACTAAAACTTCGTTCTTGCCATTATCGCCGGATTTTAAGCAGAAATTACAAAATTCGTCATTTAAATCTTTTTCTTTGACAAGTGGATTAGTGAAGGTGAAACGAACAGGAATCCCCTGGTTGTTGATGCTTCTAATAACATTCTGGACAAATGCAGCATCGCACTGATCTTCCTTGAACAGTCTTCCGCCATTCCATATTGAAAATGGGAATGTGCCGAAGCAGGATGCAATCTCAACATCTTCTCTGAAGTAGTGTGGGTATTGTTTTAACATGCTTATCCAGAACATGTTGAGGGGGTAATTATAACGTAACCCCGGTAAGTGAAACTTAACTTTTTCCATGTGTAACTTTTTCCTCCAATTATACGCAAGCCCAAAATAAAACCATATCTCTGCTCACTTCTCCTCGTCGTGATTTACTGGGATTCGATAGCAGAAAAATGTCTCATTTCATGCTATTCAAAGCAATCGACATTTTCCTGCTATCTTATCCCGTAAATCATCTTCTCGTGCGAATGATTCGCAGATCTACGGTTTTACATTGGGCTGGCTGATTTTTGCTATGTAAAAATGTGATGATGTCAGGGAGAAAAGTCTGAATCCACGATAAGATTGATTGAGAGTGGTTGAAAGACTTTATGATCCTTGACATCATTTTTGACATTTACATCATATTATTATTTGAATCTGTAACTCTTATATATCAGATTTATTACAGCAGGTGTGCTCTGAGTTCTTCACCTGTTTTTTCAGATAAATATGCAGGTGGGATATCAAGAATTGTCTTGCAACCCTTCATTCCCTCTTTCTGCATTCTGAAAGCAGCACGAGCAACAGCTACAAGAACGCTTGTTGTAAATTCAGGGTTTGAATCGAGCTTAAGGCTGTATTCAATGATGTGGTTGTGTTCTTTGTTTACACCTGTTTTGCCGCTTCTGAAAACGAAACCGCCGTGAGCCATTCCGCTGTGATTTGTGAGAAGTTCTTCTTCTGAGATGAAGTGAACTGTTGTGTCGTAGTCAGCGAAATAGTTAGGCATTTCTTTGATCTCTTTTTCTACGGCTGCAGCATCTGCACCTTCTTCGAGAACTACAAAGCACTCTCTTGTGTGTTTCTGACGTGTTGTGAGTTCAGGATTCTGACCACTTCTAACTGCCTCAAGTGCAGATTCAACAGGAATAGTGTACTGCTTGGCATTCTTAACGCCTTTTATGCGGCGGATTGCATCTGAATGTCCCTGAGAAACACCTTTTCCCCAGAAAGTATAATCATTTCCGTCAGGAAGGATTGCGTTTGAATAAACTCTTGCAAGGGAGAACATTCCGGGATCCCAGCCGCAGGATATGACAGCGACTTTGTTTGCTGAAGCAGCTGCTGCATCAACGTTTGCAAAATGCTCAGGAATTCTTGCATGAGTATCAAAACTGTCTACAACATTGAAAAGCTTCGCATATTCAGGTGTCTGGGTAGGAAGGTCAGTAGCGCTTCCACCGCAGAGAATCATTACGTCAATCTTATCTGTCCAGTCGGCAACGTCGTTAACAGAAACAACAGGTACGTTTGCAGTCTGTATAGTGAGAGAAGAGGGATCTCTTCTTGTAAAAACTGCTACAAGTTCCATGTCAGGAGCTTCTTTTACAGCAAGCTCAACGCCTCTTCCCAAGTTACCATAACCTAAAATTCCAATTCTTGTGCTCATTTTTTCCTCCTATGATAATTACAATTTATTATCTGACTAAGTCTGTATATGGCGGATACGTAATGCTTTGGATTTGCCCCAAATACAAGTTAAGTGCAAGTCGGGACATTTGCATTGGGCAAAATATGTTTTTGACCCTTACAATATATAACCAATTAGTGCTGCTTATTAGCATAGCTTGAGCGGATAATAGCATCAACTACAGGCTCTCTGTACCAGGTTAAATCTTTTCTGTTGAGGATGGCGAATTTCTCACCGTCCTGGTCATATATTCCGTTATCCCACCAGAAGCATGGAACACCGGCGAGAGTAGCTTTCTGAACGTAAGAAGTAACCCATTTTCTAACTTCGTCTGTATTTTCTGATTTGTTTACTGCGCCATATTCGGTTAAAAGAACCGGAATTCCTTTATTAAGGAAGTTTTTGCGCAGGTTAAGGATCAACGTGTTGATATCACCATCACGGCTTCCTGTCCATTTGTCTATTTCTGAAGAAGTACCTGAAGCAAAAGTGAAATCATAAGGTTCATAAGCATGGATAGCAACAGCGATGTGCTCATCCTCAGGAATCTCAAGCTGACTTGCAGCAGCCTGAATAATAGTATCGCCATAAGTTGTTACAACCAAAAGACGTTTTTCATTATTACCACCGGTTGCACGAACTGTGTCAACAAAGCTCTTGTTAAGCTGATTGACGCAATCTCTTTCATCTGAGGTGCCGCCGGACCATTCAGCAGCGCTGCCTTTAGTTCTTGGTTCGTTAAGCCCCTCAAATATCAGGTGATCTCCGTAATCCTTGAAGCGTGTTGCAATCTGATTCCAGATAGCTATATTTTCTGCATCGACTTCATCAATCTTGGCCTTGTCCGGAACTCGCCACATTTCTTCGTGATGGGTATCAATAAGGACATACATTCCGTCATCGAGGGCGTAATTTACAACTTCTTCAACTCTGTCCATCCATTCGGGATCAATAGTGTAATCAGGAGCTGAGCCAACATGATTGCCCCAGGTAATGGGGAGTCTGATAGAATCAAAACCCTTTTCACATACAGTATCAATCAGCTCTTTCGTTATTTTGGGATTTCCCCAGCTTGTTTCTGAAGAAAGGTCATTACTGCCTGTGGCATCAAGAGTATTACCAAGATTCCAGCCTGCAGTCATTTCAGCAACAAGGTCAGCGGCTGAAATATCTCTCATTTCATCACTTCTTTCTGTGATGCCTTTGATGCTAATAGTTGATACAGTACCTGATGAATCGGAAGAATCCGCTTCTGATGTACTGTTTGCAGCATCATCATTAGAACTTTCATTACTTTCATTTTCCGAAGTGCTGGAAGAATCTGATGCTGCATCTGCTGAATTATCAGCGGCATTATCTTCTTGCGGAGCATCATTTTGTGCTGAGGTATTACTATCAGTATTCGCATCTGCAGAAGAACTGTTGGAACTATTCCCGCATCCCTGAAGCCCGCCAAGTGCAAGAGCGGCTACAAGGGGGATTACCATTATTTTTTTTCTTATCATAATACACTCCCCGTTTTTTTTTCTTCCTATTATAACGGCTAATCCCAAATTTGAACACATGAAAAATAATATAATGTTAAATTACTCATCCTACAGAAATGCGCACTGTGCTGCGCATTTCTGTAGGATGATTTAGAAGTGAGCGCATTTCTTCGGCGAAGAAGAATTGGAATGAATGCGCTAATGAGTTATTGGAACGAGCTATATGCGAGTGAACAGTAACGATGTCAGAGCCAAAAGTCTGAACCAACATCAAGTTTAATTAAGAGTTGGCGAATGCCCTTATGACTCTGACATCAAATTAGAACTTCATATCATTATATCCGTAGCATCATTAGTGCAACAACTCAACCGAAGCAAGTGAGCAGCTGCCTGTGCCCTTGTAGCAAAGATAGAGTGCATTAACTCCGCTTACTTTTTTATCAAAATTACATTCATCAGCTTCCCAGATGTTTGAACCGATGCCCTTGATAGTTCCAAGAACTTCGCCATCAAGACTTGTCTTTACTTCAAAGCTTCCATTATAGTAAGCTCTTGTCTTAATGCGAACGCCGGTAACATCTTTCATGTCAAAATACTTAAAGCCGATAGTTGTGCCATTTACAATAGCCTTGATATAGCCATTATTCTGGTCACCATCGCCGCCTTCCTGAACTACTCTTGGGCAGTCGCTCTCAACATAAATCTTATGTTCGGGAGTGAAAATGTTGCAGGCGATATATGCCGGATATTCTCCAACATCGGAAAGAGGGTCGTTATTCAAGCCGCATGAAGTAATCTCAACCTGCCTGATACTTCCGTCTTTTTCAAAATGAATCTTTTCAGCGCAGCCCTGTCTGCTGAACCAGGTTCCGTTTGTATGTCTGTGGTAAAAGATGTACCAGTCATTTCCAATCTCAACGATACTACCATGGTTGTTAGCGCCATAAGCAGTTGCTTCATCAGCCTTCTTGTAGCTGTCTATATGAAGGTCGCAGTTACTTACGATAACGCCGCCATACTCGTAAGGACCTAGTGGATTCTTTGAAGTAGCATAGCAGAGTTCGTGCATGACTTCTGAAGAGTAAATAAAGTAGTAAGTATCATCGTGCTTTCTGATGGAAGGAGCCTCAAAGAATGCGTGTCCTTCATAGGAAGTTCCCTGGCTGTATACGTTGCCGGGAGCGATGAACTCAGGATCTCTTTTTACTGTGAGCATATCCTTATCAAGAACAGTCAGCATAGCGCCATGTCTTGACTTGTCGCCTTGTCCGCAGAAGCCTGTGAAAAGATATGTTGTATCACCTTCTGTAAGAACGCCTGGATCAAACTGAGGCTCATCACCCTGTCTTTCACCAAGTTTTGTTCCATCTTCATAGTGCACATATCCGTAGAAACTAAATGGTCCGTTAGGAGTATCGCTTACTGCTACGGAAACAACACATACCTTATCAAGAACATAGTAAAGGTAATATCTGCCATCAGGGCCTACAGTTACATCAGGAGCATAGAGACACATATTTCCTCTTGGGTTAAGCGGATCAGCGTCCTTTGGATAGATAACACCTTCATAGTGCCAGTTGCCGAGATCATCAATCGGAGCGGACCATGTCACATAATCGCCAAGGCAGAAAGTCTCGCCCTGATAAATGTCGTGTGAACCATAAACATAAACACGGTTGTTGAATACATAAGGTTCACCATCAGGTATATATTCCCATGATGGAAGATAAGGGTTAACAGCCTGCTTTTTGCTGCCCTGTCTTATGCCACCTTCAAACTTGGGAGTAGCACCTTTTCCAAGAAATTCCATTTCGTAACGGCTGTCTGTAGTATAAGGCTGCCATGTTGGTAGCATCTCTTTATCACGGCACTTGTAGTCTGAATTGATAAGTGTTTCTCCTTCTGCAGATTTTACGTTAGCAACAGGAGCACAGCTCTTTACAACAGACTTGGATAAATCGCCGCAGTTATTAGGATTGCCTGTTTTGATAAAATTCGCAAAATAGTTGCACATCTGTCTTGCAAGGTCGAAGTGACGGCCTGTGTAAGGTCTTGCGCATTTATCTATGGAGTTAAAGAAAAACCATAGGTCGCAGGAGTGGAAGGTTCCTGGATAGCTGTCGCCTGGGTGTCCGTCTCCAGGGATATCCGGATCAAATCTGTAGTAGTAGAAATTCTGTGAAGGTTCGTTTTTGTGAGCCTCTGTAAATGCATATTTAACTGACTTTTCTACCATGTTTACGCCGGCTGCTGAAAATTCATCAGTAGTATTTCCTGCAATAACAGGAACGTCGGCGCATTCTCTTTTTACAAACTGCTCAACAGGGTCACCTGTGCAGAATTGTCCATCCTGGATCGGATACATTCTTGGGTGATTCTGGATGAACTTGTTGTAGCCGCTAAATACTTCTTCCTGGCTGAGGGCTCTTGCTTCTTCGAGAGAAGAAACGCCAAGGCTTTCAAAGAACTCTTTACCAAGTTCTTCTGCCTGAGAAAGGTTTAGTGGTCTGAAGATATCAGCATCTGCGTTCTCGAGACGGATGATTCCGCTAAATACGGCTGCGCCTTTTATAAGGTTTCTGTTCTTTTTATTTGCAAGCTGCTGCATTACACTTGCGCCGCCTGCTGACTGACCTGCAATAGTGATCTGATCAGGATTTCCACCGAAAGCTTTGATGTTTCTGTAAACCCAGTTAAGTCCTGCCTGCTGATCCAGAAGACCAAAGTTGGAAGGAGCATCAGAAGCTTCTTTTGTTATTTCAGGGTGAGCCAGGTAACCAAAGCAGTTAAGTCTGTAGTTTACTGAAACTACGACAATTCCGCGCTTTGCAAGCTGTTCTCCGTTGAATTCCATTTCTGCGGTATAACCCCACTGGAAGCCGCCTCCAAAGAACCATACAAGAACAGGAAGGTTCTCATCTGGTTCTTTTGCCGGAGTCCAGATGTTAAGATACAGGCAATCTTCATTCATTTCAATTTTGTTATCTACGTGCCACTCTCTGCAGTAAATATCTGTTCCCATTCCCGGTCTGTCCTGAACGGAGATAGGAGCGAAATCCTTGGCATCAAGTACGCCATCCCAGTTTTCACAAGGCTGAGGAGCGCGCCATCTGTTTTTGCCAACCGGCGGTGCTGCAAATGGTATGCTGCGATATACTGTAACTCGTGGGTCTGTTGCGGCAAGTCCTCTGACTTTGCCATTTTCTACTGTCGTTTCTCTAAGCATTTTTCTCTCTCCCAATACATGATTTATATAGTAAAAAAGTTCTTTTTTCTTCACATTAATATATAGCTTTTGGGGGTCAAAATGTTCCACTCAATTATTGCTACATACTCTCAAATCCTTGCTAAATGCGGCTTCTGGAGGCTGCTATCGCAATTATTGAAATGAAATCAGCAACTTTTTAGTGGCACATAGTATTGACTATGAAATATATTCTTTTGGTAACTTGTGTAAAAATGCACAGGTTTGTCACTATATTTTTTATGAGAAATCTTCCGGTGTGGCGGAAGGTGATTTAGGGGAATTAGAAATGAGATATTCAAAAGGTGCCTATGGTTTGAAAAAGAGAATTGAAATATTAGGCATGATTACAGGGATGGCTTTGATTTTTAGTGCCTGCGGCTTTCAAAGGGAGAGCACAGAAACTGAGAAAAATGAAAGTATTATTACAGAAAGTGAGGGGGACCAGAAAGAAATGAGCGAGGAAAAGATGTTAGAAAAAGTAGAAGTAAAATCCAGCGCAAAAGGCATAATGGACCATAATCCGGTCATGGTTCAGAGATTTGGCGCGGATCCATATGCTCTGGTATATGATGGCAGAGTGTATCTTTATATGACAGGAGATAAAGTGTCATATAATCCGGACAAGACAGTTAAAGAGAATACATACGGAAATATTGATACAATCAATGTCATCTCATCAGATGATCTTGTTAACTGGACTGACCATGGAACAGTTTATGCAGCAGGAAAAAAAGGTGCTGCAAGCTGGGGACCTAATTCCTGGGCACCTGCAGCAGCTTATAAGAATATAGATGGAAAAGACAAGTTCTTTTTATACTTTGCAAATAATGGAAATGGAATTGGTGTTCTTACATCAGATACACCTTATGGACCATACACAGATCCTTTAGGAAAACCACTTATCTCACGTGAGACACCAAATTGCGCAGAAGTTACATGGCTTTTTGATCCGGCTGTGCTTATGGACGATGATGGCTCAGCATACATCTATGTTGGCGGTGGAGTTCCTTCTCCTGATAAGGCTTCAAATCCCGGAACAGCGCGTGTGGCTAAGCTTGGTGATGACATGATAAGCCTTGATGGCGATCCTATAGCAATTGAAAACGTTGACTATTTATTTGAGGATTCAGGAATTAACAAGATTGACGGAACATACTATTATTCATATTGTTCTAATTTCAATGTAACTCCTGAAGCAGCAAAAGAACTTGGATTTGAGTCAGGTGAAATTGTAACAATGAAGTCTGATAATCCTATGGGACCTTTTGAGAGATGCAATGCTGTTTTAAAGAATCCTGAAGCGTTCTTTGGAAGAGGCGGAAATAACCATCACTGCATGTTCGAATTTAATGGAGAGTGGTATATCACATATCATTCAAGAATACTTGAGGAAAAAATGGGTATCGACGGTGGATACCGCAGCACCAATGTTGATAAGCTCCTTCTTGATGAAAACAATGCACCAACAGCAAGTAAGGGAACAAGAGCCGGTGTTGAGCAGCTTAAGAGTGTTGATCCATATACAGAGATCAAGGCAGTTACTATGTCAAATGCAGCTGAGATCACAACTAAGCAGTATGGTGAGAGTGCTGAAAAGAGCGGCTCCGGAGATATGATCCTTGCAGGAATTCATGACGGTTCATGGACAAGCGTTTCAGGCGTTGACTTTGGAGAAGGCGCAAATAGCTTTACTTTCAAGGTTCGCGGAAAAGGCGAAGGAACAATCAGAGTTTGTCTTGACCTTCCTTCATCAGAGCCTGTAGCAGTAGCAGAGGTTAATGCACCGGGTAGCGACCTTACGGAAGTAACTGCTGAACTTAGCGAAGCAGTAACAGGCGAGCATAATGTTTATTTTGTATATTCTGGTGAGAATTTTGAAGTATACTCCTGGATTGCAGAGTAAAAGAAAAAAATGGAATCTTTAGTCTTACGCTTAATAGAACGTATGACTGAAGATTCCATAATTATGAGTGCTACATATGATTAACTATGTTGAAATACTAAGCTAAAACTTACAAGGTTTGAAGCTTTTTGATGAATCCGAATTTACTTTGTAGCTTTTGCTGAACTGCCTTTTTCTTTTACAAGACCACCTGAGAAAAGAGACCTGTACTCACCGGGAGTGCATCCTTTCTTTAACTTAAAGGTTCTGTTAAATGTAGAGATGCTTGAAAAGCCTGATTGCAGAGCAATGTCTGTGATTGAAAGGTCATCTCTTGTTAAAAGAACTTCGGTAGCTTTGATACGCTGGTTGATCAAATAGTCATAAAATGTGCAGCCCATATATTCCTTGAAAAGTCTGGAAAAATGGAACTTGGAAAAACCACTGTAGGATGCTGCATCTTCGAGTGTTATATCGTAGGCATAGTTTTCATCGATATAATCAATGACTGTGTTAAGTTTTTCGAAATACTCGCGCCTCTTTACCGGAGTGCTCTCAGTAAAAAGATGTATCTTGTTAAGCTGATATCTTGATAAAATCGTCATGATCTGGAACAGATGTGAGTAAATTGAAAACTCGTAGAACTCTGTTTTTTGGAAATACTCATTCCAGATCTGTGAAAAGAGATCAAATATTTCATTATATATAGGAGCAAAACCTTCAGGAGTGATATGAATACAGTCTTTTAACATATTCATAAGGCCTGAGTAACCGCGCATTGAAGAGAAGAAGTCAATATCAAAAAGACAGATATACCTGCTTCCGCTCTGAGGTGCATGAAGATAGTGGGACTTGCGCGGAGGTATAAAAAGAATATCTCCCGGCATTACATGATGAGATTCATTATCCACATCAACATCATAATAATTTTCGATTGGAACGCAGATTTCTAATGCATTATGCCAATGCGAAGGATAATCATTGGGAAGCTCGTTGTACCATATACGTATTGAACTATCCTTAGGGAAAATAGACTTTTCGTTATTCCCTTCCAAAATTCTGTCACTATAGTCAGTGTTCTGTTTGTAATAGTCTAATTTGATAGAATCTGATTTGTTCACAGCAATATTGCGCTCCTTACAAAGTATTGTTGTAACAAAAATTGGCTCATTTCTGCCGAATTCCATATTAATGTTACAAATGCGTTAACATAATAACATTATCTGATAATATGTTCTTCTCAATTATTGCTATCTTCTTATAAATTGTGCTAATATTAAATAAAGGGGAACAAAAATTTTTTTGTCATATTGTGAAATGTGCACAAAAAGCTGACCGCATTTTTTGAACATGAAAAGCAATATTTGAAGAACTATAGGCAAAAAATGATAGGCGAGCCTTGCCAAAAGCCGATATGCTATTCATTGTCAGTTATTTGAGATATCAGCAAATTTTGAGTACCAAATGGGAGGGTACGAAAGTGTACAAAAGGGGAAAGTCTTTAGTTGCTTTGTTGGCGGCGACGACGATGCTGACCTTTACCGCGTGTGGGAGCACCGGTAATAATGTCAGCAAAAACGTGACGGATAGCGCCAGTCAGGAAGCAACGTCGGATAATTCATCTGAAGAGAAATCCGAAGAAAACATATCAGATACTGGTCAATCTGATTCGGAAACTGCAGAGGCTGTCGGGGAGGATAGCAGTGAGGCTGCAGAAGAGGAAATTCCAGCGCTGAGAGATAGCGTAGAGAAAAAACTGGGATGCCGGATCGGATGCGCAATCACCGGAAAAGAACCGTGGGATATACCGCTGTGGAATTTGGTTACAACACATTTTAATGCTGTGACGCTTGGAAATGAATTAAAACCGGATTCACTTTTTGGATACAGCGTTAGTACTTGTCCCGGAACAGAAGAAGCGGAACTTAACGGTGAGACGATCACAGTTCCGAAAATCGATTATTCAAATCCAGAAAAAATATTAAATAAGTTCCTTAAATGGAATGAAGTTAATCCAGACAGGGAGATAAAAGTCAGAGGCCACGTTTTAGTTTGGCATTCACAGACGCCTGAATGGTTCTTCCATGAAGATTATGACAAGACAAAGCCTTATGTAAGTAAGGAAGAAATGGACAAGAGGCTTGAGTGGTACATAAGAGAAGTGCTCACTCACTTTACCGGAGAAGATTCTCCTTACAAAGATCTGTTTTATGGATGGGATGTAGTAAACGAAGCAGTTTCAGATGCTACAGGAACTTACAGATCAGATGCTGAAAACCCTAATGAAGATCTTTCGGAAGACAGACATGGTAACAATTCAAGTTGGTGGCATGTATATCAGAGCGAAGACTTCATTATAAATGCTTTTAAATACGCAAACAAATATGCTCCACAGGAACTTGAACTTTACTACAACGACTACAATGAATGCAGTGCACAGAAGAGAAACGGAATAATAGCTCTTTTGCAGGCGGTAAAGGATCAGGAAGGCGAACCTGGAGTGGGAACCAGAATTTCAGCAATGGGTATGCAGGGACATTATAATGTAGATTCTCCTTCAGCCAATGATGTTGAAACTTCGGCCAAAGCGTATGGGAAGATAGTTGGAAGCATTCAGATAACAGAATGGGATCTTAGTTCCAGTGATGATTACGATGGAAGCGAAGAGTCCAAGGAAAAAGAGTATGAGAAGATGCGAAAGACATACAACCTTATGTACTACGCATTGCAGTCTGTCAAGAATTCAGGTGTAGATGTTTCAGGAATTACATTCTGGGGGACAGTTGATAAATACTCATGGTTACAGCACCGTTCAACAGTAGGCGGAGGCAGTAACAAGGAAAAGGCGCAATGTCCATTACTGTTTGATGATCTTTATAAACCAAAGCCAGCATTTTGGGTTTTTGCAGAAACTTAAAAAAAGGACTTAAGGATATGAATGAGACTTTAAAAAAACTACTAATTGTACTTGGGATTTTTGCAGCAATCGTTGTAGTTTGTGTGATCTTATCCAGAACGGAAAAGAAAGACTTCCATGATAAGTACGCAGACACCGATTTAACAGTAGAAATTGAAGGAATGGAAAGAACCGGAGGTTACACCGGTTATGTCAATGCTCATAAAGATGAAGCAAAGCCTGACACGGATGTGAAGGTTGACATCATGAGCTACGACGGGACAGGAGATGTCCATGTTGAACAGGGCGCAACTGATGATAAGCAGGATGCTCTTTTCACAGATACAGGTTCAAAAGTAACCTGGAAAGTTGATGTTCCTAAGGAAGGTTTTTATCAGCTCTATGTTGAGTATTATCTTCCTGAGTCAAGAGGAGTTCCGGCTGAAAGAACTGTTTACATCAACGGAGAGATTCCTTTTGAAGATGCCAGAAACGTTTCTTTCACAAGAATGTGGATGGATGGCGGCGATGTTAAGGTTGATAACCAGGGCAATGAGATCCGCCCAAGACAGGTTGAATACTTTGGTTGGCAGAACGCATACTTCAGAGATGATATGGGATTTGTTCCTGAGCCGTATGTCTTCTATTTTAATAAGGGAGAAAACGAACTTACTCTTGAAGCTGATAACGAGCCAATGCTCATTTCTGATTTAGAGCTCAAGGCAATCAAAGAAAAGCCTAGCTATGAAGAATACCTTGCAGCTAATCAGGCAGGTGAAGGTTCAGATACTGCTAAGAACTACCTTCAGTTAGTACAGGGTGAAGATTCAACACTCAGATCTGAATCATCTCTTTATGCTAAATATGATCGTTCTTCACCAACAACTTCTCCTAACAGTGTTACAACAACAGTTCTTAACTATGTAGGTGGTGAGAGCTGGAGAAGTTCAGGTCAGTGGATTGAGTGGAACTTTGAAGTCCCTGAAGATGGTTATTACAACATCATGGTAAAGGGACGTCAGAACTACTCAAGAGGTTCAGTATCAAACAGAAAAGTCCTTATCGATGGAGAAGTTCCTTTTGCAGATCTTAATGAGATATCCTTTGAATATATGAATGATTGGGATTGCAAAGATCTTGCTGATGAGAATGGAACACCATTTAACTTCTATTTAAAGAAGGGACAGCACACAATCAGACTTGAAGCTGTTCTTGGTGGAATGGGTGAGATTCTTCAGGAAATGGAGGATTCAACCTACAGATTAAACCAGATTTATAGAAGAATTCTTGTTTACACAGGCGCAAGCCCAGATGTTTACAGAGATTATCATATTGAAACAACTTATCCGGAAATCATGGATGCCATGGAGCTCGAAGCAAAGAGACTTTACAAGATAGTTGATGACATGGTTGCTTATTCCGGACAGATGGCTGATAACATTGCAACAGCGCAGACAATTGCTCAGCAGCTTGAAAGATTCTGTGAGAAGCCACAGAAGATCACAACAGAGTTTACAACCTTTAAGGATAACATCACATCACTTGGAACTGCTTCACTTAACATGAGTGAGACAAAACTGGATATCGATTATATCGTAGTTTCAGGTACAGGTGTACAACCTAAGAAAGAAAAAGCAAACTTCTTTACAAAGGCAGCTCATGAGATCAAATCCTTCGTAGCATCATTCTTCGTAGATTACAACTCAGTCGGAGATGTATATGATGAAAAGGCAAGCGACAAGGTAGTTAAGGTTTGGGTTCTTACAGGTCGTGATCAGGGAACAATCCTTAAGACAATGGTTGATGATGATTTCACAACTTCAACAGGAGTTAAGGTTAACGTAGAAATCGTTGATCCGGGTGCACTTCTTAATGCGGTACTTGCAGGAAGAGGACCAAACGTAGTTCTTTCAGTAGGTGCTGACCAGCCTGTAAACTATGCGCTCAGAGGAGCAGCTGAAGATATTACTCAGTTTGATGGATGGCAGGAAGTTCTTAGCCATTACTCAGAAAGTTCTTATGAACAGTTTAAGCTTGACGGTAAGATCTACGGCGTACCTGAAACACAGACTTTCAACGTAATGTTCTACAGAAAAGACGTTTTACAGGAAATGGAACTTGAAGTTCCTAATACATGGAAAGAACTGATTGAAATGCTTCCTACAATTCAGGGTAACAACCTTTCAATCGGTATTCCTACAGCAGCAGGAAGTAGCGGCGCAGCAGCATCTTCCACATCAGTAATGTCGAATGCTCCGGACCTTTCAATGTACTTCTCACTCCTTTATCAGTACGGCGGAGATATGTACAACGAGGAAGGCACAAAGACAACAGTTAATACAGAGGCTGGTGTTAAGGCCTTTGATGATTATGTAAGATACTTTAACGATTATGGTATTCCTACTGTTTATGACTTTGTCAGCAGATTCCGTTCAGGAGAAATGCCGATAGGAATTGCACCATACTCAACATACAACACACTTATGGTATCTGCTCCTGAAATTAGAGGACTTTGGGATTTCACTTTGATCCCTGGAACTTATGTTGAGGATGCTACAGGAAAGAGAACACTCAACAGATCAGACTTTATCACAGGAAGCGCAACAATGATGATCAAGACTGAGGATGAAGAGCTTCGTAAGAACGCTTGGGAATTCATGAAGTGGTGGTCAAATGCAGATACACAGGTTCGTTTCGGACGTGAAATCGAAGCGCTCCTTGGTTCTTCAGCAAGATATGCAACAGCAAACAGAGATGCATTTTCAAATCTGTCATGGAGTACAGAGGACATTGAAGTTTTGAATAAGCAGTGGGATAGCACAGTAGGAATCAGAGAAGTTCCGGGTGGATATTTCACAGGACGTCACATCTCTAACGCAATCAGAAAAGTAATAAATGAAAAGGTTGACTCACGAGAGACTATCATCGATTACTCAATTCTTATTGATGAAGAGATCAGAAAGAAGCGTATCGAGTTTGGTATGCCTGTTGACTAAAAGTTCCATGTAAACATTGTTATCATGCAGCCGGTGCTTAACTGCCGGCTGCTGAATAAATAAAGACTAAAAATAAGTTTGATTTTCAGGAGACCAGAAATGAAGGAATATCTGAACAAATACTTCACACTGCGTAAGCACAACATGAATGTTGCCTGGAAGAAAGCAAAGAATAGAAAAATGTGTTATCTTTTCCTGGCTCCTTACGCAATTCTTTTTACTATGTTCTATGTGTTGCCGGTTCTTTCTTCTATATATTATAGCTTCACATATTACAACATTCTTGAACCACCGAGGTTCATAGGACTTCAAAATTATATTTCACTTGTTTTGCAGGATGACATCTTCCTGATCGGTGTAAAAAACACCTTGATGATAGCAATTATAACGGGACCTTTGGGTTATATCCTTTCCTTCCTGTTCGCATGGCTCATCAATGAGCTCCCAAGATGGATAAGAAGTATCGCGGTTATCGTCTTCTACGCTCCATCAATTGCCGGTAACTGTTACGTAATCTTCTCAGTATTCTTCAGAGGAGATGCTTACGGATATGTAAATGCTTTCCTTATGAATGTAGGAATTATCGATGCACCAAAGCTTTGGTTTATTGATCCTAAATACATGCTTCCAATATGTATGTTAGTTATTCTCTGGATGAGTATGGGAAGTGGATTCCTTTCATTCGTAGCCGGACTTCAGGGCGTTGACAGATCTCAGTTCGAAGCAGGTTACATGGACGGAATCAAGAACAGATGGCAGGAACTTTGGTACATAACTCTTCCAAACATGAAGCCAATGCTTATGTTCGGTGCGGTTATGACCATTACATCATCTTTTGGTGTAGCAGATGTAACAATGGCTCTTTGCGGATATCCTTCAACAGATTACGCAGCACGTACCATCGTAACACACCTGTTTGACTATGGTTATTCAAGATTTGAAATGGGTTATGCCTGTGCAATAGCAACAATCTTGTTCCTGATGATGATACTTTGCAACAAGGCAATTCAAAGTCTGTTAAGGAGAGTTGGTACTTGATATGAGCAAGCTGATTAAGAAAAGAAAACCAAACAGGTCTATAGCCGGTGATATAGCACTTTATGTATTCCTTTTACTGGTGGCATTCATTATGGCTTTCCCGATTATTTATGCGGTAAGTAGTGCACTTAAGCCATTGGATGAGTTGTTTAAATTCCCACCAAAGATTTTTCCACAGCATCCAACAATGGATAATTTCTCTGATCTGTTCGTAACAATGGGCAAATCATGGGTAACATTTACAAGATATCTGTTCAACACAGTATTTATTACTTTCATGGGAACAGCAGGACACCTTATCATAGCTTCTATGGGCGCTTTCGTACTTGCTAAGTATGAATTCCCCGGAAACCAGCTTTTCTTCAAGATTGTAACGGTTGCCATGATGTTCACAGGTTGGGTTACAGCAATTCCTAACTACCTGATTCTGAATAAACTTGGTTGGATCGATACTTACTGGTCAATTATCATTCCTGCATTCGCTTCTCCAATGGGACTTTTCCTTATGAAGCAGTTCATGGAAGGACTTCCTACATCACTTATTGAAGCTGCCAAGATTGACGGCGCTAATGAGTGGAAAGTTTTCTCAGGAATTGTAATGCCAAACGTTAAACCTGCGTGGATGACACTTATTATTTTCTCTGTACAGGGATTGTGGAACAACAGAGCATCAACATATATCTACTCAGAGGAAAGAAAA
Organism: Butyrivibrio sp. YAB3001; assembly: GCF_900112195.1. Classification (GTDB taxonomy): domain Bacteria; phylum Bacillota; class Clostridia; order Lachnospirales; family Lachnospiraceae; genus Butyrivibrio. The sequence continues at coordinate 10,658 of NZ_FOKR01000004.1, read as the reverse complement.
ACTCTTGTATTTGCTCTTCAGCAGATTCAGAGTGGTGGTATTGCAAGAACGGGTCAGGGAGCTGCGGTTCTTGTAGTAGTAATGATAGTTCCTATTATCATCTTCGTATTCTCAGAGAGCCAGATTCTTGAAACAATGGCTAGCTCAGGTTTGAAAGATTAATTTGAAAGGTTGAAGTGATATGCGTAAGAAGAATTTCTTTTTAAAAACTGGAATGGCAATACTTGCGATAGCAACTGCATTTCTTCAGCCACTTCAGGTATCTGCAAGCAGCAATGAAGGCGGATATACTTATAACTACGATTACTGGGGCGATTATAAAGACAGTGCTGATTTTTATACTGTTTGTAAAGTATTCACCTCATCAGAACTTGGACTTGATGTAAAACTTAAAAATCCACAGGGACTGTTCGTAGATGGTAATTCGATTTATCTTTGCGATAGCGGAAATAACAGAATTATTGAGCTAAACAGGGTTTCACCTGAAAAGCTGGAAGTAGTAAGAATTATAGACACCATAAATGGTGCGCAGGGTTCAAACACATTTAATAACCCGACAGACTTTGCGATTTCTGAAGATGGCAACATGTTCATAGCAGATCAGGGTAACGCAAGAGTCGTAAAGGTTGACAAAGATCTTAACTACATCATGGAATTTGTAAAACCTGATGATAATACTCTTGATCCCAAGCTTGTATTTCAGCCAACAAAACTTGCGGTTGATACAGCAGAACGTGTTTACTGTATAGCAACAGGTATCAACAAAGGTCTTATTAAATATGAAAACGATGGAACCTTCTCAGGATTCGTAGGAGCTACACCTGTTAAATTTAACTGGACCGATTATATCTGGAAAAAGATTGCTTCTCAGGAACAGAGAGCAAAGATGGAATCATTTGTACCAACTGAGTACGAGAACATCTACATGGATTACGAAGGATTCATCTATTCAACAATTGCGCTGAATGATGATTCTGAAAAGACAGAAAATGCAGTCAGAAAACTTAACCTGATGGGTAATGATATTTTGGTTAAGAACGGTGAATGGCCTGTACAGGGTGATCTATACTGGGGATCAGGCGGTGGTTATGAAGGACCTTCAATCTTCACGGATGTAACTGTTATGGACAATGACATTTATGTATGTCTCGACAGAAACAGAGGAAGAATGTTTGGTTACGATGACCAGGGAAGATTAGTATTTGCCTTTGGTGGTAACGGTAATATGGATGGATACTTCAGAAGACCATCTGCTATAGACCACATTGGCCATGAACTTTATGTCCTTGATAGTTTGGACAATTCATTGACAGCATTCGTACCAACAGATTTCGGTAATCTTGTATATAAGGCTGTTGAAGACTTTGATCAGGGTAAATATGAAGAATCCGGTGCAGCATGGCAGGAAGTCATGAACCAGAATGGTAACTATGATCTTGCTTACATCGGAATCGGAAGATCACTTCTTCGTCAGGAAAAATACAAAGAAGCAATGGATTACTTTGAACTTGAGTATGACGCAGAGAACTACTCTAAAGCATACAAACAGTACAGAAAACAGTGGGTTGAAGAAAATATAGTATGGATTGTAATAGTGATACTTGCATTGTTCTTGATTCCACTTGGTATTGGAAAAGTTAAGAGTATCCGTTATGAGATTGATACAGCAGATATCTTTATTGCAGGCAGGAACGGGTGATGGAAATGATAGCAAATACAAAATCAATAGATAATCCAAAAGAAAAATATATAGATTCCTTGAAATTTGCGCTTTACTGCATTACCCATCCTCTTGATGGTTTTTGGGATCTAACACATGAAAAACGTGGTACCATGGCTGCGGCCAACACGATACTGGCTCTTACGCTTCTGGTACGTATCATGAAGCTGCGTTATACAAGCTTTATCATGCTTCAGGTTTACTGGGAAGATTTGAATATCTTCCTGTACCTGGCAAGTATTCTTTTCCCACTTTCATTGTGGGTATTAGGAAACTGGGGACTTACAACATTGTTTGATGGAAAAGGCCGACTTGGTCAGGTGTATATGGCAACATGTTACGCACTTACACCTTATCCACTTGTTCAGTTCCCACTTATGATTTTCAGTAATTTTGTTACCGTAAACGAAGCTCAGTTCTATACAGTTGTAAGTGCATTATCACTTGTCTGGTGTGGACTTCTTGTAATAGCTGCTATGGGACAGATTCATGAATACTCAGCAGGTAAGAACCTTTTATTTACAATCGCAACACTGTTTGCAATGCTGGTCATGATCTTTATTCTTATGATTTTCTTTAGTATGATTTCACAGGGAATAGCTTATTTCATTTCTTTAGGAAAAGAATTGATGTTCCGAATGTAGGATAAGGGGTGACGGAGTTGAAGACAGAAAAGAAGAAATTAAATGAATTACAACAAAAAATATTAGAGGGATTTTTAAAACTTCTTCCCTCAATCATTATTTTCCTTATCATTGCGGGAGCAGCAATTTACGTAATAAATACAAAAGCTCCGACAGAGGAAAAAGAAGCAATTGCCCCATATGCTTATGAAGGCGGTGAAGATCCGATAGTTGTTGATAACGGCCAGTTGAAACTGACAATGGATCCCAAGACAACAGAGTTTTCACTTGAAGTTAAGGACAGCGGAAAGGTTTGGTATTCAAATCCGCAGAACGCAGCTGAAGATACAGCAGCACTTGATGATCAGAAGAATTTCCTTCAGTCACCACTTGTTATGTCCTACTCAATCACACAGGGTCTTGAGACAACCTACAACTCATATGCATTTAGTGCAACAAACGGTATTTATGAGATAGTACCTGGTGATAACGAAATCCGAGTTAATTATTCTTTAGGTAGTGTTGAAAAGGAATACACAATTCCTCCTGTAATAACAAAGGAAGAATTTGAAGGTTACCTTGGTAAGATGGACAAGAAGAAAGCAGATCTTATCAAGCAGTACTACAAAAAGTATGACATCAACAAACTTACAGCAAAAGATAATAAGGATGAGCTTTTAGCAAATTATCCTATCATTGAGACAAACGTTATCTATGTTCTTAGAAGTGGAACAAAGGAAAACGTAAGAAAGACAATTCAGGACGAATTCGAAGCAGTAGGATATACATATGATGATTATCTCAAGGATAAAGAACTTGATCTTTCAACATCATCATCTGATAACCCAATCTTCAATGTAAGTGTTGTATATAAGCTCGATGGAAAAGATCTTGTAGTAGAAGTACCATTTAAAGACCTTCAGTATGATAAGGAAACCCCTATCTATACAATCACACCTCTTCCATATTTTGGAGCAGGCGGACCTGATGATACAGGATTTATGGTTGTTCCTGAGGGCGGCGGAGCACTTATAAACTTCAACAATGGCAAGACATCTCAGAGTAGTTACTATACAAACGTATACGGTTGGGATATGTGCCTTGGAAGAAAAGCAGTAGTTCATAACACAAGAGCTTACTACGGAGTATATGGTGTTTCTGAAGGAGATGATTCCTTTGTTTGTATCCTTGAAAACGGAAGAAGTTATGCTTCAATCCAGGCCGATATTGCAGGAAAGAACCACAGTTACAACTTTGTAAATGCTAAGTACAGTATCTGCCAGAGAGAGCAATACGATGTTGGTGATATTGCAAACAGTGAAATTTACGAGTATGCAAGAAACCTTCCGGACGAGACAATCTCACAGAGATATAAATTCGTTAATTCAGGAAGTTATGTGGATATGGCTAAAGAATACGGCCAATATCTTCAGAAAGAATATGCCGGATATCTTGATCTTGTAGATGATGCAAGCACACCTGTTGCAATTGAAGTTATAGGAGCTATTGACAAGGTTAAGCAGATTCTTGGTGTTCCTGTAAAGAGACCGCTTAAGCTTACAAGTTACAATGAAGCATCTGAAATGCTTACAGATCTTACAAACGCAGGACTTTCCAATATACATGTTAAGATGACAGGTTGGTGTAACGGAGGCGTTGAGCAGAAAGTTTTAGCTAAGACTAAGACAATCGGCGCACTTGGTAGCAAAAAAGATCTTGCGAATATGGTAAGCAGCGCAAATGCAAACGGCAATACAGTTTATCTCAATGGTATTACACAGTATGCATATGACAGTGATCTTTTGGATGGATTCTTCTCCTATAGAGATGCTGCAAAGCTTATCAGTAAAGAGAGAGCAGAACTCTTCGAATACAGCCATGTAACATATGCGCAGAGAGAGAACTCTGATAACAAGTATTATCTGCTTCACACAGATCTTACTAAGAAATACTCAGATAACCTTGTAAATGCTGCAAACAAATATAATGCCGGAGCTTCTTTCCAGGATCTTGGTGAAGATCTTTCATCAGATTTCTATAGAAAGAAAACTTACAGCAGAGAAGCAGTTCTTAATTTACAGGTTGAACAGCTCAAAGGCTACAACGACAATGGAACTCCACTTATGATCAATATGGGTAATGATTATGCAATTCCTTTTGCAAAGATGGTTACCGGTATGGACTTAAGAGGAAGTGAATACACAATCCTTGATGAGTGCATCCCATTCTTCCAGTTAGCTGTTCACGGAAGAGTTGATTATACAGGTGATCCTATCAACATCAATGGTAATCCTGAAAATGAAGTTCTTTATGCTGCTGAGTATGGCGCAGGATTGTACTTCACATTCATGCATGAGACTTCATTTGCAACACAGAAAACTCTTTATACAGATTATTATGGTTCTAACTACGATGCTTGGAAGAACCACATGCTTGAGATTTATAACAAATACAACACAGAACTTGGACATACTTTCAACCAGGAAATGGTTGGACATGACAATTTAAGTTCAGACGTATCTTTAACAGAGTATGCTGATGGAACAAAAGTATATGTCAATTATGGTTACAGTGAATTCACAACAGATGATGGCGTAGTTGTTCCTTCAAGAGACTATGTTGTAACAAGATAAGAAAGGCAATAATCATGAGTAAGCAAAAAAATAAATTAGCAGGCCTTCAGAAACGAAAGGCAATATCGGGATATCTTTTCATATCACCGTTCATAATTGGTTTTTTGGTCTTTATGGTCAAGCCACTATTTGAATCTTGTTACATGAGTTTCTGCCAGGTTGATCTTGCAGCCGGTAAGGTAACAAAGACAATAAATGGTATAACCAATTACATTTTCGCATTCAGAGTTGATCCGGAGTTTAACAGATTGTTATGGGAGGAGCTTTCAAGAATGATTGTCTACTCCCTGGCAATCATAGTATTCAGTTTCTTTGTAGCGCTGATACTTAATCAGAAGTTTAAGGGAAGAGCACTTGTAAGAGCGATTTTCTTCCTCCCGGTTATTCTTTCATCCGGTGTTATTGTAGGACTTGAGTCAAACAACCAGCTTATGGCACAGCTTGCTCAGACAATTGAGGATTCAACAGGTGGCGTGAGCATTACCGGAGCTCTGGAATCAATACTTAGAACAGCCGGTGTTGGTGTAAGAGCTTATGAAAAAGTCTTTGAAGTAATCGATAACATTTATGATGTAGCGCTTGCTTCAGGTATTCAGATCATTATTTTCCTGTCCGGACTTCAGACAATCTCATCAAGTATGTATGAGGCTGCTGATATCGAAGGATGTACAAAGTGGGAAAGCCTTTGGAAGATTACATTCCCAATGATCAGTTCTCTTTTTCTTGTAAACTGGGTTTACACAGTAGTTGATTTCTGTATGAGAACAGATAACGAAGTAATCAAGAAGATTCAGAAGGTTATGATTGACCAGCAGCAATATGGTAATGCATCTGCAATGTCCTGGATTTACTTCTTCCTGGTACTTGCATTTGTAGGAGTTACATCATTATTCATTTCAAAGAGGGTTTATTACTATGACTAATACGGAGAATCGTGCAGGATACGCTAAGATGGGATTTTGGGAAAGAAACAAGCTCTCCGGCGGTTACCTCCTGCAGAAAGTAGTAACAGAAAAGGCAGTTAGTATTATAAGATTCATTCTTTTGTTCGGAATGTGCTTCCTGATCCTTAAGCCTATTTTTAACAAGATTTCAGTAAGCTTCATGACAGAAAAGGATTTGTATAACCCAATCGTTATTTCGATTCCTGAAAACTTTACAACAGGTAACTACAGACTTGCTGCAGAACTTATGAGTTATAAGACAGCAGTACTCAATTCACTTCTTATCTCTCTTACAATCGCAGCACTTCAGATTGCAGTATGTACACTGGTTGGATATGGATTTGCAAGATTTGAATTTCCACTTAAAAAGTTCTGGTTTGCAATGGTAATCCTTGTAATCCTCATTCCACCACAGACAATTGCCAGCTCACTTCATTTGCACTTCAGATATTTCGATATCTTAGGAATCTTTAAGCTGATAACCGGAGATTACGTAAACCTTCGTGGTTCAAAGCTTCCTTACTATCTGATGAGTGCAGGGTGTATGGGACTTAAGAACGGATTGTACATTTACATGATCCGTCAGTATTTCAGAAATATCCCTGGTGACCTTGAAGAAGCTGCTTACGTTGATGGATGCGGCACACTTAAGACATTCATCAGAATCATGCTTCCACAGGCTAAGCCAATTCTCACATCTTGCTTTTTGTTTGCATTTGTTTGGCAGTGGACAGACGGATTCTATTCAAGAATGTTCCTTGGTAACACAAAGCTTGTAAGTACAGCTCTTTCAAGAATTGTTGATAGCCTTGGTGCTTACATTCAGAGAATTAACGGTGTTAAGACAACAATTTCAGTTGCTTATTCAAACTGTATTCTTGCAACAGGAACACTTATGATCATCGTTCCTCTTATTGTTCTTTACCTCTTTGCTCAGCGTTCATTCGTTGAAAGTATTTCTGCAACTGGTATTAAGATGTGAGCGATATAAGGACGAAAAGTCAAGTGCTGCTGTGCTTGCACAAAGCAGTGCTTGACCTTGAGGACTGAACGGACATGAGGAAGAAGGCCGATTAGGCCGGATTCCGAATGGACGTAGGCTTGCGGGAACGCAAGTGGAGCAAGCCGTATATCGCGAACGAAGTAGAAACTCACATAAAGTATTATGAAAAAACTGAATAAAATAGCAATATTTGAGCAAAAAACGCAAAAAATGATTGTCGTTAAATAGTAAAAAAGCATATAATAGTTTATATGTTTTAAATTTCCTAATTGGGGGATACATTAAAAAGGAGGATTAGAGTATGAGAAAGTCTCTAACAACAAAAGCAACCGCTGTTATCGCAACAGCAGCTATGCTTACAAGCATGGCAGGATGCGGAAGCCAGGAAGCAGCTCCTGCATCAACAGACACACAGCAGCCTGCTGAAACAACAACAGAAGCAGCACCAGCTGGTGACGCAACAGCAGAAACTTCTACTGAAGCAGCTGCAGAAGAAACAGCATCTGACGAGTATGATCCTTACAAGGTAATTACAGATGCAGATGGCAACCCTGTAGACCTTGGTGGTATGGAAATCATTATCCGTGACTGGTGGTCAGGAGATGAGGCTGAACCTCAGAACGAGTATGAAGAGACTCTTAAAGAGTACAGAGATTGGATCCAGGAGACATACAACTTCACAATCAAGTCACAGGCTATGTCAGACTGGGGTTCAACACCTACAGATTTCGTAGACTATGCTACAACAGGTGGCGATGAGAACTATGTATTCATTCTTCGTGATGATCCAGCTATCACATCTGCTATGGCTAACGGCCTTATGTATGATCTTTCAACACTTGATTGCCTTGATTTCAACGATGTTAAGTTCCAGAGAAACTTACTTCACAAGCAGTATTCAAAGGGTGATCACATCTACGCTATGTTCGCTGGATATTCAGAAGCAAGAACTGGTGTATACTTCAACAAGAGAATTCTTACAGAAGCTGGTATCGATCCTGAATCAATCTATGATATGCAGGCTGATGGAACTTGGACATGGGATAAGTTCACAGAACTCCTTGACAAGGTTCAGCAGGATAAGGACAACGATGGTACAATCGATGTTTATGGTCTTACACTTAACGAAGGTGTTATGACAACAGAAGCTGTATTCTCAAACGGTGGTTCTTACATCGATAAGGATGCAAACGGAAACTTCGTATACAACCTTGAATCTCCTGAAACTCTTGAAGCTCTTGAGTGGACAGTAGATGTATTCACAAAGTATGATGCAGAAGTAGCTAACCCAGAAGGTGCTGAGTGGGATTACTACAAAGAGCAGTTCCTTAACGGTCAGGCAGCATTCCTTGTAGAAGATGAGTATGCAGGATGCCCTGGTAACTTCCTTGAAGATATGCAGGATGAAGTTGGATTCGTTATGTTCCCTAAGGGACCTAAGATGAACGACTACATCAACGTTTGGTCAAACAACCCAGCAGCTATCCCAGCTTGCTACGATGCTGACAAGGCTTGGAAGATCGCATTTGCTTGGAACCTTTACACAAATGCTCCTTCAGCTGAGTACCTTGATTACAACGGATATCTTTCAACAGCAAGAAATGGTATCTTCGATGAGAGAGCAGTTGATGAGACAATCACAATGATGACAGAAAAGGGAACAGTTGCTTACCACGGAATGGTACCTAACCTTAACCTTGGTTCTGACTTCGTTTGGAACATTGGACCTGGCGCTGTTGTTTCAGAGCAGGTTGAAGCAATCCGTGATACATGGAAGTCTTATGTAGACGAAGCTAACAAATAATTTGTTAGAATAAAAAATAATATAGGGGCGGCGTTCAAGTGGCGCCGTCTCTTTTTTTGTGGCAAAAGACCGGCAAGCGAATGGATGCTTGCATACAATTTCTTAAAATTTGTGAACTGGAAAAAGTGGGGATGGTAAGCTATGCAGAGCGAAGAAATTAGAGGGCCAAAGGCTCCCAAAGATCCGATTAAGAAAAGACCTTTCTTTTTTATAATGCAGGGAAAAGAAATATTTGGAGCTCCTCAGCCGGATGGCAGAGGAATACAGTTTATTTATGAAAGTGACGGTAGACTTATCAATGCAGCAAGGATTGCAGGTAATATTACCGATGATTATATGCTTGAACTCTTGAAGACAACTGAAGGGTTCAGAAAAATGGTACACTCAATTGGTGTTAGTGTATCAGGTAGGATTAAGGAAGAAAAAGTAAAATTTGTTTTTCAGATGTATGGTGCAACACAGACTGATCAGACATCTACACAGATAGTTATGGATCTTGAAATGGATGGAATGGAGAAGATAATAAAGATGTCTGATGTTGACTGGAAAGAGTCAGACCGTGAGCCCGGACAGATACGTTTTGAATTTGATACACCGGGAACACAGGCGTCTGTTGATGTCAGATTCTATTTAAATAGTGGATTTGTTGCTCCAATTCAGCCTTTAGAATCAATGGTTGATTTTAAATCTGAAGGTTATAAGCAAATGATAGGAAGAAGTCTTATGCATATGGGAAATGCAGGAAGACTTGAAAAAGTTCTTGAAAAGGCTGGAAAGGGCGAAGATGTTACTCTTGCGTTTATTGGAGGCTCAATAACACAGGGAGCGGGTGCAATTCCTATCCATGAAAAGAGCTATGCGAGAGTTTTTGCAGATACCTTTGAAGAAAAGTATGCAAATGGTGGAAAGGTAACACTTCTCAAGGCTGGCGTTGGCGGAACACCTTCTGAACTTGGAATGGTAAGATTTGAAAGAGATATTCTTAGAGAAGGTAATAAAGAACCTGATCTAATAGTAATAGAATTTGCTGTAAATGATGAAGGCGATGAGACAAAGGGCGTATGCTTTGAATCACTTGTCCGTAAGGCTCTTGATTTACCATGGAAGCCAGCTGTAGTGCTCTTATTTGCAGTTTTCTCTTTTGACTGGAATCTTCAGGACAGGTTAGGACCTGTTGGAATTAGATATGATATTCCTATGGTCAGCGTCTTGGATGCAGTTTCTCCTCAGTTTAATCTGCTTCCGGATGATGGAAGAGTAATCTCTAAGAACCAGTTCTTTTACGATGTTTATCATCCAAGCAATCTGGGACATCAGATCATGGCTGACTGCCTTATAAATTTAATGGATTCAGTGAATGGACATATAAGTGACATTTCATCTGAAGAAAAGCCAATTGAGAGCATTTTGCCTGTTATTGGAAAAGACTTTGAAAATGTTGAACTGATAGATGCCCGTGATATGATAAAAATGAAAAGCAAATATCGTATATCCGGAGTTGAGACAGGTTCTTTTGACGGAATAGATAAGGAACTTCAGATGGTAGAGATGGATAAAGAGATTGTTCCTGTTCCTGAATTTCCGTATAACTGGTATCACAGCGAGAAGTCAACCGGTGTTGGAAGCTTTAAGATGAATATAACATGCAGTAAGTTGCTTCTTCTTTTCAAAGATTCAGGAAATCCGGCATTTGGCACTGCTCAGGTCTTTGTGGATGGAAAGCTTGTCATGGAAGCAGATCCACTAAAAGTAGGCTGGACTCATTGCAATGCAGTAATTATATTTAATAATGAAAAGACAGAGTCACATTCAATAGAAATAAAGATGGCTGAAGGCATGGAAAATAAGAGATTTACTATTCTTGGCTTTGGTGTCGTTGCCTGAAATAAATGAAAATATAGTTGACAAAATTAATGGATTAATCATATAAT
>NZ_FOKR01000038.1 GCF_900112195.1 Butyrivibrio sp. YAB3001 | reverse complement strand
TTTTGTTTTTATGACTGGAAATGCCTGGTTGATCGGAGCTGGGATAATTCTGTGGGGGATTGGAATGGGTGCGCAGGAAAGTATTATGAAAGCAGCTGTCAGCGGAATCGTCCCGCGTTCCATGCGAAGCACCGGTTTCGGAATATTTGAGACAGGATTTGGTATTGCGTGGTTTCTGGGCAGTTGGCTTCTCGGTGCCCTGTATGATTTGAATCCTGTGTATCTTGTCACTGTGTCTGTGGTATCACAGTTTCTGGCGATTGCATTTTATGTTTTATGCCTCCGGTGCAATAAGACAGAGTGCTAACAATTCCAGTTTGCTGGAATGAGCATTATATCCGAATTTTATGTTCTATTGGTGCTAAGGGAATTCCGGGGTCAAGCTTCATATGCGCAAGAATTACTTCGTTTACGCCAGGAAGGATCATTTCTCATGTTAGAAGAGGTCCTTGTTAATTATGGCAGTCTGCTCAAAGCGTTATCAAAGATATTTACGCAGATATCAGCCATTTGTTTTTCGTCTTCCTGCATCCCATCCCTGAACCAGCTTATGAGTATTTGTAAAATGGCAGCTTCGGCAGCAAGTCTGAGATACTTCTTTTCTGGGTCAGCTGTAGGATAGAGCCGCTCTGAGACCGCTTTTTCAAGAAAGAGTTCATTCTGAAGAATTCCGGCTTGGTCAAACAGAGATATTATATCTTTATCGTTTTTGACAGCCCGAAAAATATCTTCGAACCACAGATGTGGGTTTTCGTGCAGTTCGGGCTTTTCGCTGATCTCCGCTATACGCTTTATTATTTCATCCCCAAGCTCATGCAGGATATCTTCTTTATCTGTATAGTTTCGATAGAACGCCGTCCTTGATACTCCTGCACGGCGTACTATCTCGCTGATGGTGATCTTCTCATAAGGGTGTTCGCTCATTAGATGCATAAGCGAAAGCTGCAGACACTCTCTTGTCAGCTGATTGGACTCCTTATTATTCATCCTCAGAACTTCTTTTTTTTGCATTTCTGTTAAAGATTCTTTTGAGCTTTTCATTTTTTCTCCCTCTCGACGTTACAAAAAATGCAAGAATGTAACATCGGTTCACTTAAACGAAATATTGTCATGTCCGATGGTAGAGCCATTGTTATTAATATGCTGTGGCGTTACACTTGTTACATCAGAATAATTGTAGCATCGTTTGGGGAGGCATAACAAGTATGGAATTAGCAAAAAACATTTCTCACAAAGTACAAAGACAGGCTTTTAGCATACTGATTGACAGGTTCCTTGCAAATCTCGATAAAACGGAGAACAGGACTGCTACTTATCTTAAGCTTGTTGACCAGGCAGAGAAATTCTGGGGTAAAGATGGAGCCAGAAAAGAAAGCCTTGATAAAGTAAGAGCGGCATTTAAAGATCCGGATAACAGATGGGTTAAGTTTTTGAATAAAGTAATAGATGAGACAGATCCGCATGTTGCAAAGATGATGATGCTCAATCTTGGCTATGAGGCATTTTTCAGAGGCACAAAAATGATCAGGGCAAACAGGGAAAAATACGGATGCAATATCCCATGGCTTATTCTTTTTGACCCTACAAGCGCCTGCAATATGCACTGTGCGGGATGCTGGTCAGGTACTTATGGACCTAAGCACAATCTGTCTTTTGAAGATATGGACAAAATCGTTACCCAGGGAAAAGAGCTGGGAGTATATCTTTACATGATGACAGGAGGAGAACCTCTTGTAAGGAAGAAAGATATCTTGAAACTGGCAGAAAAGCACAATGATGTTGAGTTCTCTATCTATACCAATTCAACACTTATTGATGAGGATTTCTGTAAAGAAGTTGTAAGGCTTGGAAATCTCACATTCCAGCTTTCTATCGAGGGAACTCCTGAGACTAATGACGCAAGACGTGGCCTTGGTCATTATGATGCAGTAATGAATGCCATGGATCTACTCAAAAAGTACGGAATAGTTTATGGAACTTCCATCTGCTATACAAGAAACAACATCGAGGCAGTGACTGATCCCAAGTTCATCGAGTTCATTGCTGAAAAAGGTGCTAGATTCGGATTTTTCTTCCACTACATGCCGGTTGGAAACAATGCTGTTCCTGAGCTTATGCCTACAGTAGAGCAGCGAAAGAAGATGGTGGATCAGATAAGGTTCCTTAGAAGCGTCAAATGTGACCTGGGATTCTTCCCTATGGACTTCCAGAATGATGGTGAAGCTGTCGGTGGCTGCATCGCAGGCGGAAGAAACTATTTCCACATCAATTCAAGTGGAGATGCTGAACCATGCGTATTTGTCCACTTCTCCAACACCAATATACATACACATTCAATACTTGAGATGCTTCAAAGTCCTCTTTTCATGGAATACCATAAGGGCCAGCCTTTCAATAAGAACCATTTAAGACCGTGCCCTATGCTTGAAAATCCGGCTCTTTTAAGGGATATGGTCGAAAGATCAGAAGCTCATGGTACAAATGAAGAATCCGAAGAAAGTGTTGAGCATCTGTGTGCAAAGTGTGATGATTACGCAAAAGAGTGGGCGCCTGTAGCTGACGATATCTGGGCCGGACAGAAACACTATAAGAAGGCATATGAGAATTATGCAAAAAAGGATGAAAAGCCTCTAAACATAGTTGCATTTAAGCACAAACCCAGACAGCATCACTTTAAACATAAGAGAGCTTAAATGCCTCGAATTTTATAGTATTGTTGTTTCATTTACCCTGTCGAATAAAGTTTTATACTTTTCTTTTTCTGATGCAAGGCAGGTTTACAATGATCGGATGTCCCAAACCGGATGAGGGAGATTACACTGAGAAACTGACAGAAGTTATCAGTAACAAGGACATAAGGGATGTTACTATTGCAAGGATGGAAATGCCATGCTGCGTCGGTCTATGGTGTTCCGATGACTCATATAGCGTCGGAACACTTTTTTTATGTTCTAATGGTGCTCCGTGAATCCCTGGTTCAAGTCCCGTATGCGCATAAGTTAGCAATGCCGGAATACTAGAAGTCGCCTTTATCGATTTGTTATTTATTATTTATCGTATTTTAACATATTAATGTTAGAATGAAGTGTGAGTATCTAAAGCAAAGAACAAACAATAAGGCGAGTGTATCATGAAATCAAAAAGGATCCATACTACTATCAGCATAGCCCTCCTTTTCCTGGTAATCTATCTGGGAGTCTTTTTGACGCCTGTTTATGCCTCGTCTGATTCTCCTGCTACAGAATTTACAGTCGGTGTGCCTGTAGACAGATGTCCTATGTTTTACATTGATAAAGACAACGGCAAGATTGCAGGAATCGGCGTTGATCTTATGGAATCCGCTGCCAAAGAAGCTGGTTTCAATGTCGCATTCAAAGCTATAAGTGAATCAAATCTTAAGGAAGCCCTTGATAGTACTGAGTACGATCTTGTTATGCCCTTTGGAAGTGCTGTTTCAAGTGCATCTGGTCAAGCGACCATCGTATCTGACAATCTCATCCAGACCCCATTTACCCTTGTGACTACAGATAAGCACTCTATTTCTGACATAAATACCATCAGAGTAGGCATGCTAAAATCACAGGGCGGAGTAGCAGAAACTGTAAAGCAGTTATACCCTGGAATAACGATAAACCTTTACAATTCCATGGCTGATTGCATTAAAGCGCTTAGAAATGAAGAGGTAGATGCACTTTTACATAACTCATATGCGTGGAGCTATGTGCTTCAAAAGCCATCCTATAATGATCTTAAAGTACAGCCTTCTGCCATGTTTTCAATGGATTTTCGTGCCGGAACTCTTGAAACCCCAGAGGGAAAAAAACGAATTGAACTTCTGAACGAAGGAATTGCAGCTATTCCTGAAACCAAAAAACAGGCTATAGCCCTTGATTACACTACCAGAGATCTTTATGTATATACTTTTGAAGACTATCTCTACCAATATAAGTACTTCCTTATTATTGGGACTATCCTTTTTGCTGCTCTTGTTATAATGCTTGTCCTAAGACAGAAAGCATATTTTGAAGAGCAGAAGGAAAAGATGCGGATAATGGAGGATATCGATCCTCTCACTGGTGTGCTCAGCCACAATGGATTCCGTAAAAAAGTTGAGGAACTACTCACTAACAACCCTGATACACCGTATACGATATCCTATAACAACATAAAAGACTTTAAGTTCATCAACGACAGCTTTGGCTGGAAGGCCGGAGATGAGCTGTTAAAATTTTGGACTGAGAGAAGCCTTGAAGTACTTACCGATAAAGAAGCTATAGGAAGGTATGATGGAGATCATTTTGTTATCCTTCGATGTATTGGCGGCAATGAACAGATTCTTCAGGATGAAAAATATATTTTGACTCCTGTTCGCAATTATTTTAGCGATCGTGGAAAAGACTTTGTTGTAAGGCTCTGCTCTGGTATTTATGTTCTTATGCCTGATGACTATAAAGACATAAACGTGGATAAGATGCTTGATTATGCCCGCATTGCAGAAAGAAAAGTCAGAGAATCCAAGAAAGAAGGATTTGAGTTTTATAACCCAAAGCAGTGGGACATGGGAAGGAAAAGTGCCGGTATCGCAAGTCGCCTTCCTGCAGCTATTGAGTCTGGGGAAATACAAGTATGGTATCAGCCACAGGTCAACTATAAGACTGGGATGATAACTGGTGCAGAGGCTCTTTGCCGCTGGAAAAGCAAGAAGGATGGAAACATTTCTCCGGGAGAATTTATTCCGGTTTTGGAAGATGCTGGGCTTATCTATGATCTTGACTGTCACGTTTGGGACACTGTGTGTAAGGATTTGAAGCGATGGAATGATCAGGGCAGACAACTGTGTGTATCAGTAAACCTATCAAGACTTGATATAGTAAAGAACCCTGATGTAGCCGACCACTTTAATACATTAAAAGAGTTCTATAACCTATTGCCTGGTCAACTTCGTATTGAGATAACGGAAAGCGCATATGTCGAAAACTCCGATACCATCATCAAAACAACAACCAAACTTCGTGAAGCAGGCTTTGAAGTTGAAATGGACGACTTTGGAAGTGGTTACTCATCACTGAATATGTTAAAAGAAGTTATCCTTGATCGCATAAAGCTTGATCTTCGATTTATTACCGGTTCAGGTGACCAAAAGATGGGTCGGACAATACTTAGCTACATGGTCCAGATGATCCATGCTATTGGAACTTCTATTATCGCAGAAGGTGTTGAGACACTGGAACAGGCTGATTTCCTCGGAAGTCTTGGATGTGAGGAAATGCAGGGATATTATTTCTACAAGCCTATGCCGGTAGATGAGTTTGAAGAATTAACGGCATATCCAACAAAGAAATAAAGCCAATAAAGAACGATGTCAGACAGGGGGTCCACCTCCCGCTGGAACGCGTTGCTAACGCAAATATCATTGCACAAAATTCCTCTTTTGTGATACGATTATTTTAGAAAAAGCGGAGGGGTTAAGTCATGGGTGAAAATTCAGAATATTACAATTCATTGAGGCAGAAACGCCGTAAAGATACTGAAAGCATTAAAAACATTCTTCCTCAGCATACACATGGATTTGTTGAGGAATGTCTTCTCAAATATCAGGAAAGCACCGCTTTTAATTATGCGCAGGATATTCTATTTTTCTACGGATTTCTCAAGGAAAAGAATCCCCTGTGCAAGAATCTTGAAATCAAAGATATCCCCTTTGAAGTTGTCGAAAATCTTGGTCCTCAGGACATCAATGAATTCCAAAATTATGTTGCATCAGGCCACAAACCGGATAAAAAAGGCAATGTAAAGCCTGCTAAAGAACGTGCAATTGCAAGAAAAATGGCGGCTGTGCGGAATTACTATAAATATCTGATCAAATATGACTATCTTAAGATTGATCCCACAGTGAAAGCTGCTGTAAAGAAGAAAGAAAAGGTAAAGAAAGATATCCGAAGGCTGTATCCTGACCAGGTTCAGCTTCTAATGGATTCTGTCGCAGCTGTGAATTCTGCTAGTTACCATTCCAAAGTCATGTCTGAACCTACTGCAAAAAGAGATCTGGCCATTGTAACTCTTCTGTTAAATACTGGAATCCGCGTCTCGGAATGTGCAGGGCTTGATCTTTCAGATATAAATTTTGATGAAAATACAATTACTATCGTCAGAAAAGGCGGCGATGAAGATCATCTCTACATAAACGAGATTATCCGGAATACGCTGAGGGATTATATCAATCATGAACGCCCTACCCTACTCAATGATTCTGAAGAACCTGCTCTCTTCATATCTCTTCAGCATAAGCGTTTATCGATAAGAAGCATCCAATATATGATTTCAAAATATGGAAAAAACACAGGACTTACTCAAAAGCTCACCCCTCATAAGCTCCGTAGAACTTATGGTACAGCGCTTTATAACAGAACAAGTGATATTTATATGGTCGCTGATGTTCTGGGACATAAAGACGTAAATACAACTGTTAAACACTATGCTGCTATAGAAGAAGAACATAAAAGACAGGCATCCCAGGTAGACGTTTATGGAACGGATGATAACCAGGATAATGATTAAATTGCACACACTACAGTGCCCGGTTTTTTACAATTTTAGCTTTAATCCATTCGGCTTTTTACAGATTTTTCTTTAAAAGTACGGCTTTTTACATTTTCAAGCTTTATTTTTTTAAGTTAAAAAGTGTAAAAAGCCGTATTTTTGACTTTTTACACTCCTATCTTTAAACATATTACAAGTTTAGCTTAAACCGACAATACACAGTGCCTCGTCATTTATCACGCAGAGGAGGTGTTTGATATCTTTCTATGCGTATAATTTAAGTTATGTGCGTGTTTTATCCTTCATTTTATTTTCTATAACAAAATCTATAACTGCTACAGCTATCATTACCAAACTGATCCATTGCGATGTTGAAAGATTTTCAAATCCGCCCCTTATATTGTCATATCTAAAATATTCCAATATGAATCTTATAACGCCATATATAAAAAGATACAACTCAACTGTATATTCAAATCTGCATATAACCCGCAAAACCAGTATCAAAATAGCTATTATCATCAGAAATATTGCTTCAACAAGCTGCACAGGAAAAAGTTCGATTCCAGATGGTGCAAAAGAGCCTTCTGGAAATACTACAGATCCAATTCCATGATAAGGGACACCATAGCAACATCCTGCCATAAAACATCCAATCCTTCCAAAGCAATGGATAAATGGAATAAGAAAGATGAAACTTTTTAAGTATTGTTTCGGCTTAATTCTGTGGATTTTTCCTCCAAGATATATAAATAATAATCCACCAATTAGTCCGCCATAAAAAACGAAACCGCCTAGCATCAGATCATTGAAGTACTTATAATCAAGAATTCTGTCCCATTCAATATATTTATAGGACACAATCAAATATAAAACTTTAGCTCCTATGAAAGCCCCTAAAAAACAATAGGCTTCCAAAATCATAAAGTCATTAATATCTAAATGCTCACGTTTTAATATCAACATCCCAACAAGATTTGCAAGCACTACTCCGGTTACAATCATCAAGCCATATGATGGGATCACTATCCCAAAAAAATTCGTATATACATGCATTTTTTATTCTCACTTACACAACAACCCCTGCATTTATCTGCAGGGGTTGCATATTTTACGTATACTTAAACTGGCAGTTATGATAATGATGCTAATCCGCCAATACATGCTGCACATGCAAGATACAGAAGCAGGCAAAGAATAAGTCCGATGATTGAGCAAACCAAACCTGCAGTGGCTATACCCTTCTTTTCCGAATCCTTACGTCCAAGAGCACCAAGAATAATTCCGATAATAGCCAGAATTGCTCCGAGCCATCCGAATAATCCACTTGTAAATACTCCGATAATAAGTGCAAGGATACCAAGCACTAATGATGCTACGCCCATAGTTTTCCTCCTTTAAGTAATTAAACAATGACTATTTTCTCATCTATGGGCAATTCAGTCAACGAGAATATAAGAACTGCTTAATCAAATAATGCACCGGCGGTTCCAAGTACTCCAACACATGCTACACATGTCACAAAAATCACTGCACTGACAACAACTCCGATAATAGAACATACAAGACCGCCTGTTTGGATGCCTCCAGTGTATCCTGCCTTTTTAGAACTGGACGCACAAATTATTCCTATTATTCCTGTAATAAGGCCAACAAATGCTCCAATGCCCAAAAACCAACATACAATAGATACGATACCCAGAACCAGGCTTGCTATAGCAGCTCCTTTTCCCGGCTCATCTCCTGATTGCTGACCACTATTGGAATAGTTCATATCGGGACTTTGCTGATTACTATAGCCTCGATTGATATAAGGCTCTCTTGGCTGATTAGAAAATTCCTGTGCATTTTCAGTATTATTGTTATTAGGAACAAACTGTTTGGGATTTTGATTATTCCCATTTGTGTATCCATTATAATTAGCCATAGTCAATCCTTTCATATATCAGTTTTAGTATCACCAGATTCTTTTGTGTTATCAATAATCCACGTAAGATATCCTAATTATGCGGTAAATACGGCAAAAAATCCAGAGCTGATTTTGCGTACATTTAGCTTATTAAAAGATTAGGGACATGTTCCATCAAGTTGCGTCTTAATGTCATATTTCAGTTTTCCCAAAATAGCATTTTTAACCTCTTGTTTTTCTATAGTTTCATAGAGCATTTTGTCAACTTCGTAAGTCGAAGAAAAAAGGCCCGGGTATGTAGTACGGATAATCTCTTTGTAAGTATCATTAAAGACATAATGCTTTTTTAGTATGTTACTGACAACGTCTGTATGATTCTGATAAAGCGTATCTATTGCAAAAATATCACAGTTATTCTTCAATCTGGCGTAATCCTTTTTTTCACTATGATAATCGAGGACCACTTGCAGATCTTTTGGCTCAAGCCCTACCGCGGAAGTAAAATCATCAGGCAGATAAGAAAAATTCATAAGATTCGTATCTAGTGCTTCTTCATAGGGATTTATATTTTTCTCATAATCAAAATCAATCTGTCCCTTAAAGCTTGAATTACACACCTTGCATGCAGGAATGAGATTGTAAATAGACATGGAAAAATAAGGGTACAGTGATTTTGGCAAAAAATAATCCAGATCCGGCCTTGTCTTTGCGCCTTTTTTACCTGAATACACCGTGTGGATGAATGCCCTGTTACAATATGGGCATAAGCTGAGATTACTGAGGAAGAGTTCAATTATCTTATGCCGGGACTCAATCCTCTGGATCCTAAGATCAAGCAGGTGGCACCTGAGAGCACATACTGAATTGTGCAAAACAGAGAAAATTCAATCCTGCTTCAAAAGCCTATAAGTATGCTAATAATAAAGGTTTTATCCCACTGATACAGTGCTTAATGGCGTTTATGGTGGCTTAAAATATGACATCTTGGATAAAGATTTCTAGATGTCCTCCTAAATCGAATTCGTTTAAATCACTTTATAAGAATCAGCTTCCCATCTTCATTAAATTCATATACTGCTTTAGCTTTAATGTCATCAGCATTCAAGAACATTGACGAATACTTAGAAACAAAGCCATCGGTAATTGAATCAATATAAATATATTCATTCCCGGATAAACGACTCTCAAGCTCTTCTTTGCTGATAAGTTCATCACCATTTTCTTCCACTTCATGACCACTAAAAGCATTTGTGGATTTTGCAGGATACATAGCAAACTCAAATGCCATTGATCTCCCATTTTTCAAATCTATGTATCCAATATTTGTATCCATGTCAAGCACTATTCCCGAATCAGTCACTGCATCATACTTTGGAGCTTCATTACGTTCTAAGATGTATTTCGAAAAACCTAAAACATCTGATAACGCAAGACAAATAAATAGTACATAGATTGCACCATTTTTACAATACTGAACAATAATATAAAAAGTCACGCAAAGTAACATGATGACAGCCGTTACCATATATCTATCAATTGCAGCAAGCACCATACCATAATGCCAGTTTGCCGGAATAATTAATACAACATATAAGAATAGCATAATGAATAAATAAGCGAAATATGTCAGACATGCCAAAATAAACGCTTCATTGTCTTCTTTTTTTACTAATTGTTTATATCTCACACCGCAATATATAACAAAACAAATTATTCCAAATGCCACCAAGCTCAGTTTTATAAAATTACCAACATGACTGTATCCGGTTGTAAAAATTGTATGGATATACAGAAGTGAAGCTTCCCTATAATAATCACTTTTGTTCATCCAAAAATAAAAGCCAACCGAACCCACAATAGCAAATATTACTAATGCTATACACCAAACCTTTCTTACCAAACTATTCCTAAACGCATATGACAAAGCTAATCCAAATATCAATGTTCCTGCTATAGCTAATGCATATTTGCTTACTGTCAACTGACTAATAACATAAAATGAAAAATTCACAATAATATATAAAAATGATAATTTTAACTGTTTTTTGTTGCACAGTAAAAAAATAATTCCGCAAAGTATTAAAACAACAAAAATCACGCCTGAACGCTTTGTAAGTAGTGCGGCCACAATATAAGACATTGCAATAATATGAATAATAAAATCATCTTTTTTTATTGCTGTTGCAAATAAAACCAGTCCCATCCCTAACATAACACCGAGAATAACGTCAGCATCAAACTGATTGTATTCATCAAAAAAGCTCATACAGGGAATTAATAACGAAGCTAACAAAAAAATAGCAAATTGTTTTTGGGGATTAGTTTTGGACAATTCCTTATTAGCAATAACATCCCCAAGAGGTAACAATGCCGAAAACATTAAAGTATTCTTAGATAAAAGAAGCATCGAATCGTTCCAACTAACGCAAGTTTTTTCAACAAGGTATCCCCAATTACATAACAGCAGCGGATGAATGATATTTATCACACGAGTTCTGGCAAATTCGATGTCATCAGAATAATAAAGTAATTTAGGTGTTCCAACCCAAAAAAAAGAATCAACTGTTTTAGAAATATCCACTCCTTGGCTGAAAATATAAAAAAAGGCAACTGCAAATATCGTCCCCCATAACCCTGGAGTAAAAACATACTTATTAACTGCATCCGAATTTTTTAAACAAATCAAAATAAAAATGACCATAGCCAAAATGTTTATTCCTATAACACAAAAAAGGCCAATCTCAATATGGCCAATCTGCAAAAACAAATATGAAATTAGTGTCATCAATATCATTGAAAAAGCTATAAAATAATCAATCTTCTTTTGAAATCTATATGCCAATACTGCCGCACACACAAACACACCACAAATTATCATTTATTTTTCCGCCTGTAATTTGTTTTTATTCACTACTCTCTCTACTGCCGCATTAACCGCAATATATATCCAATATCCATAAATCATTATTGCACAAACCAGCATATATTTATCAAATCCGGTTAAATACTCATTATAAATAACTATATTCTCCTCTGCCCACCTAAACATGTATGCTATTCCTAAATAGCCTATATACATCAACACAGTTAAAGTAATATTCCAAAACAAAAAGCCATTTTGAATCAATTTAGTGTATGAAGATATAACAAAAAATACGAACATATGTACAAAAACAAAATGCATGATACTAATATCCCCAAAAGGCATCGCTGAAAATCTTCCCGTTTCAAACAAATTATTCAAAAACGTGTTTTGAACATCTGCCACAAAACCATCATTTAACACTTTTTTATACGTACCAATATATATGAACAAGCAAATGATCACTGCAAAAAAAACAACATTTAACCAACTAGTTACAATTTTATAAAAATATCCTTCTTTGAACCTTTCAGATAATAAAAGCAAATTTATAAAGAATCTACATGATGTAATAACAAAAGAAATTGCCGCAAGTATTATTCCACTTTTTGAAATTACTGCAGCAATAACCAGTGCCATTATTGCTAGTCCTAAATATATTATTTTTTTTGTAAAAAAATACCTATCGACCCAAATATGAAATAGTAAAACTGCCATTCCTAAACTTATCAATTTAATTATCATTTCTACTCCTAGATATTAGAGCATTCCCTCAAAAAGTATCTTATCCGCTAATTCTCTTGACTTCATGTTATTTCTTGAATCTATAACTAATAAAACTAATTTGCCTTACTATTTAAAGCGCTCTCTTACACATAAAAATCCTATCAATTCAAAAAACTAGAAGTATTTTCATATTATATCAAAGTTATTAATCACTCGAATGACATATTCTAATTCTTCTTCTCGCATCCCATTATAAAGAGGAATAGATAATACGCTCTTAGCATATTTCTCTGTTAAAGGCAAATCCCCATCTCTCATTCCCAAATACGCATATGCTTCTGACAAATGTGGTGGGATTGGATAGTGATTATCATTTGTCTGCAGCGACAGGTGAATATTTCTTCACATATTCCTTAGCATCATCATTAGAAAGATTATAGTTCTTTTGAAGCTTGGCAATAATTGTTTCAGGAGAAAAATGATCTTCAAATTTATCTCTGACGAAGATTTCTATTCCTGATTCTCTCTCCTCTGCCTTTCCTTCTTTCTTTCCTTCAGCTATTCCTTCTTTCTTCCCTTCAGCTATGCCTTCTGCTATTCCTTCTTTCTTCCCTTCGGCATATATCTTTATCTCCGGCAATTCGAGTACTTTTCCGCCCATGACACCACCTACTTTCGCCTGAACATTTTCATATTTCCTTGAAAAATTATATGCTACGCTATGTATCATCCTAATGATAGCATGATACGATAGTTAAAGTGTACCCCATGTCAAGTACAAATTAAGCTATAGGCATATCTAATTACAGCACATTATTTATCTATATATCAAACATCTCCAAGAGGATATATTCCTGTGGTGATGTACTTATAGTATTCATTCGGAGATAGCTTTGCTAACTGCCACTGATATCTTTCATTGTTATAGTAGTCCATCCAATCATCTATGATTGCTTTTACTTCCCTATATTTTTTGCATTCTGACAGATCTATCTCATCTTTCATATGACCAAAGAAGCTTTCCTGAGGGGCGTTATCCCAGCAATTGGCTTTTCTGGACATTGATTGCCTAAGC
>NZ_FOKR01000037.1 GCF_900112195.1 Butyrivibrio sp. YAB3001 | reverse complement strand
TATGCCGGCCAGAAGGTGATCATTGGAACAGTTACGGATGGTTATAATCCGCTAGAGGAAACATATAAAAATACAAGAAGACTTCTGGAAGAACTAAAGGACAGTGGTGCGGACATACTTATCTGCACAAAGTCAGACCTTGTACTAAGAGATCTGGATCTGCTAAAAGAGATCAATGAAAATAGCAGACTTACGGTATCATGGTCAATCAATACTCTCGATGAAGAGTTTAAAGATGATATGGATGCGGCAGTAAGCATAGAAAGAAGGCTTGCTGCAATGAAAGAGGTTTATGCGGCAGGCATTCGTACAATTTGCTTCATTTCACCCGTGTTCCCGGGGATTACGGATATAGAGGCAATCATAGACAGGACAAAAGATCAGTGTGACCTTGTATGGCTTGAGAATCTGAATCTTCGCGGAGGTTTTAAGGCAGATATCATGAAATACATTTCCGATAAACATCCGGATCTGGTGCCGCTGTATGACGAAATTTATAACAAAAAGAACCGCAGCTATTTTGAAGCGCTGGAAAAGAAAGCAGAAGAGCTGGCTAAAAAGTATGATTGCAGGTTTGTTGATAATGAAACTCCGTATGAGAGAGTAGAGAAAGGACATCCAACAATCGTAGATTACTTTTACCACGAAGAAGTAAGAGGAACAGCCAATAGTGGAAAGAGAAATGTAATACATAATCCTTGATGGAAGAATAAATTTTGAATATAACCCTTCCAAAACAATCGATAATTCTTTAAAATATTAGGATTTAAAACCTAGAATTAAACCTTTAGAATTATGAAAACTTAATACAGAGCTTTTTAAAGGATCACTCCATACAAAGTGGTCCTTTAATCATTTTTACAAATGAAATTTTGTTTTTAAAAAATACCTATTTACAAACAGAATGGTTTTTCTTCAAGTTTTTCTAGACAAGGAATAATGCTGAAAGCTAATTAAAGTTGAATTGAAAGAAGTCGGTCTCAAAGACCGGCTTCTTTGTTACCTTGTCAACTCATGCTATTTATCATAAGTCAAAGTAATCACTATCAATCTTCTTTATTGTTACTGTTCTCGCATCGGAAACACCAATATTGTACTCAATCATAAGCTCGGTGAGCTTTTTTCCATCAATCAGTAAAATGGTGGCATGAGGATATGATTTTGCGTATTCGATAGCTGGTTGAGAAAATGAGGATGTTGTTAAGATTAAATCCCTCAAGAACCAATTAACGATACAAGCTGAGATATCTCATTCTTAGCCCACTGAATGTCGTTGGAATCTTCGGGTTCGTTGTATTCTTTACGAAGAGTAGTTATGATTAATTCCCATTCCGCTTTTGCCTCTTCATATCTACCAAGTTTCTTGTATAGGAACGCTAATGAATAGAGCATATCTATTTTATGAGGGGCGGTTTGGGCGATATAGGCATTCTTAAAGCTTTCAATTGCATTTTCATATTCATTAAGCCTGTTAAAACGTTCACCCAGCTCATATTGACCAAGCCAATCATCTTTAGGAATTCTGTTCCAGATTTCTTTTGCTCCTGTAGGATTCCCTTTGGCCATTGCAACATCACCAAGGAGTATATCCTTAATGTATTTGTTTTCCCCGGTAAAATATGCCACCTCCAGTAAGGCCTCTGCTCTGTCAAAGTATTTTTTACTGACCATTGCCTCTATCAACATGCGATAGAGATTAGTGTTGCCGGGAAACTTATGGGCATAAGGCTCACATACCCGGATAAACCAGTCATTATCGCTGTGGTACTTATACTCACTTCCACCCCGGACCCTTCGGTATAAAGCAAAAATCTCTTCATCAAGAGGGCTTATAGTCATTGCTCTTTCAAGCATCTTGCCTGCGGACAGCATATCAGTATTGCATTTTGACAGATAAATCTTGGCGTAACGTTTGATTGCTTCTGTATCACCAGGATTCTCACGAAGTATTCCATCCAAAACACGCTTGGCATAAGAAAAGTTTTGATCAGTCATAGTTTCTCTTTTAAGCATGTTGTCTATTCTTTCCAGTTCGTCATCGTGAGAAACTGAGAACAGTTCATCGATCCTGACCCCAAAGAAAGCAGCCAGCTTAGGTAACAGAGTAATATCCGGTAAGGTTGTGCCTGTTTCCCATTTGCTCACAGCCTGAAAGGAGATTCCGAGATATTCGGCAAGTTCTTCTTGCGTTACAGATTGTTCTGCACGTAATTGCTTAATTATTCTCCCTAAATTTATATCCATAGTTGAGTTCCTCCGATTTGTTTTCATCAGCTGATGAATTTACTATAGCGCACGTGGGGGCAAATTCACAATAACTGCTTCTTTTAGGGAATTCAACCTGTAAGCGAATCGTGATGAAGCTGAGTATGTTTCTGTTAATTCTCCTCCTATATTTATGATATTTGAAGATTATTTTTCCTCAACGAAATAATTCTTGGTTTAAGTTTCAATTCGAACGTAATTTCTTGATGTATTTTAAACCGAGGGTGGGTTTTTTTAGTGAGGAAAAAGTGGTAAAAAGCCAGTATACATCGCGGTTTGCGGTCATAAAGTGATCGTGAACCGCTTTTTTATTGCTCCGGATCAGAAGATAATGTGAGTGTCATTTTCCATGAAACAAAGATATTATCTAGAAAATAGTGTTGGTGAAGAGAGAACATTCAGTATCCATGGTGCTTTGTGGATGCAAAAGTGATTGTAAGCCGCTTATTTATTGGATATAATCAAATGTAATTATGTGCATCAGGTTTAGTTAAAACAGAAAACGGAATTTAAGGGGAAAAATGAAGCATAAAAGACTTAACAGAGATGGCTGGGGATTCCAGTATTATCCATATTATCAGATGAGAATAGATTGTGAGTGTTTTCATGGTCTGGCATGCCTTATCAGATTTACTGATGGAGAGGCGAACTATTGGGAAACTCCAAAGGCAGGAAGAATACAGGTTACAGGAGAAGGAATGACTTGGCTTGAGCTGATTCCTGATAATACCAAAAGAGTTATCACAGTAAAATACTTTCCAGATAACTCTCATGATGTAGAAAGAGTCAACTATCCCAAGAGCTTTTGCTCTAAGTATCGTCCTTCCATATGGTATGTGGATATCATAGAGGGGATTGAATACGATGATGATGGCATAGCAGTATTCATCGATAAGTATCTGGATGTAATCTTTACTCCAGAAGGCGATGTAAAAATTGATGATCGTGATGAACTGGATCAGGCCCATGACTCAGGAGAATTGTCAGAAGAGCAATTTGCGGATGCACTGACAGAATGTGATCACATAATAAATGACTTATGTTCTGATCTAGCTAAGACCAATGCTTGGTGTGCCGAAGTAAGAGATATTGTAGAAAAAAGAATAGCCGCAGGCGAGGCTATAACTAAATGCCATGAGGTTTTACTACTTGAAAAGCAGGGGGATAGGAAGAGCTAATGAGTCGGAATAAGGCTATTATTTTATATATGGCTGGTGCGTGGGGACAGATTTGCCTCGTATGTCTGGTAGTGTTTTTGCTAAGAAACATTGGAATAGAAGTGGATTATACATCTCCGCTTGGCATGATTGCCATTGCTGTTGGAGGAATATCGTCAGCCCTATGGGGAATTGTAGTTTCAAACAAATATAAGAAAATCCCAATATCAAAGGTGGTTAAGGATTTCTTTAATGTGGCGCAAAATCCCAAGTATTATCTGCTTGCTAAAAATCGGCATATGGGGGGAAGATGTCAATTTTAGATAAAGATAAGATAGATGGCCTGGCTTATGATATATCAGAAGAGGCACTTGTCATGCTAATAACAGATCATCTGGATTGGAATGCTGAATATTCACACCTGATCAGTCTGCAGGATAAGATTAACAGCTATGTTAATTTCTGCGAGACAAAACAGTACGAAGAAAAATTCAGTCATGAAAGTATTAAGATGGCAGTGATTGATGTTCACTTTTTACATGAGCCTACTGAAAATGGTATGCATTTTTTGCAAAGAGTACAGGACCAGTTGGGCGAGTTGGGATTTATGATTAAAGCAACTATTGAGAGTTAGAAGAGGATGAAATCTGAATGCTTATTTCTGAATTATGTAAAGAAAATCTGACAGATGAAATTGTTGATAGAGTTCTATTTGAAGGAATATCTGATACAGGAGAAAAAGTAGACTGTATCATTGTTCTGGGAAGCATCAAGGCATCTCAATATAGAATACCAGTAGCTGTGGAAGCATATAAGGAAGAACGAGCTTCTAAGCTACTATTAAGCGGAGGCTCGGTCCGTGATTTCGTTGATGGTAATATGAGCGAGGCAGAGCATATGAGGAAGCATGCTGTTGACATGGGTGTAGCTCCGGAAGATATCATTCTTGATAATTATTCTCATAATACCGTGGAAAATATGTTTGGTTCTCTGCTGGAATTGCAGAGGTCATTTTGGATTAATAAGGTAAATAGCGTACTTCTAGTAACCACCTCCTACCATATGCGAAGAAGTTTGGCGTTGGCTAGATATTTGTTTCCACCTCATGTAACGGTGATCCCGTGTCCTGCAGATGATACCAATACAAGACGAGATAACTGGATGGATAGCGAAGAGGGCAGAAAACGCGCTATTGCTGAGGTGAATAATATCATTACTTGCGTGGAAAACGGACTTTTTCCAGATTTAGAAATATAAAGCAGGTGGATCACGAGTGAAGATAGAGATAACGGAAAGGAGTCGTTGACATGGAAAAGTTTGATTGGAGACACAGGATCTCATCTTAAAGAAATCTGAATATGATGATTGGGAGGCTCTATATAAGAATATTTGGAGCAAAACCGAGTCGGCGAAATTTAGATTTCAGTTAAATATATCACTTACCTCATACAAGTGGGCAAAAGAAAAACTTTCCGTAATGGAAAGTTTTTCTTTTATAACTAGTACAATAAGTGTATTATAGTTTGTGTAAGTTCCATGTAGAATGAAGTCATAAAAACAAGTATGGAGGCTTCAGATATGGAACAGAACAAGAAAATGTATGGGGAAATCATTAAGGAACGTGAATATAGAAAGCTGATTTTTGCTACGGTTATCAACCGATTTGGTGATTCTGTAGATGCAATCGCTTTTACATGGCTGGTTTATCAGATCACACACAGTGCAGCATGGTCAGCAATAGTTTTTGCACTTAATACACTTCCAAACGTGGTGGTTCAGCCCTTTGCCGGAGCTATTGTTGAGAAGATGGACAAGAAGCATGTGATTGTAGCAACACATCTTCTTAGGGCAGTCATTATTACATCGTTTGCACTTCTATATAGAGCAGGCCTGGTGAATGCACTGGTTATGGCAATCTTTACTTTGGTCATCACGACAGTGGAATCCTTTAATCTTCCTGCAACTTCAGCATTTACAATCCAGGTGGTTAAGAAAGAGCATATGACCTGCGGAATGAGTCTTAATTCCATGCTTTCAAGTGCTGCATCACTGGCAGGTACAGGTGCTGCTGGCGTAATCATTGCAACAGCAGGCGTTACTACAGCAATGATGATTGATGTAGTAACTTTTGGAGTTGCAGCGGTGCTTATCAGTGCAATGAAGGCTGGGAGAGTAGCAATTACTGAGGCAGCACAGAATGAAGCATCCAAGACAACATCCGAGGCCGGAGAAACAGAGAACAAAAAAGAGCAGAGTAAAATTGAATTCTTTTTAGACGGCTTTAGATATGTGGCAAATTCACGAGTTATCTGCAATTATGGCTTACTTGCAGTTGCCCTTAACTTCATGCTCATTCCTATAAATGCACTTCAGGCACCAATTGCCAGCGAGATTTTCAAGATGGGCGGAGAAATACTTAGTATTGCAGGTGCATTTGCTGCAATCGGAGGTATTGCAGGATCAGCACTTGTTCCGGTTCTTTCACAGAAACTCTCACCACTTAAGATGATAATGCTTGGAACAGCAACGCTTGGCGCTGGAATGCTGGGAATTGCCTGTGGTGGTTTCTTTGTTGGAAATAGTATTGCTTGCTATGTGGATGTAGCAGCATCATTTTTTATCATAATGGTTGCAGCATCAACCATAGGTGGTACGATCAATATTCAGTTCATGAAAAATGCTGATCCCAAATATATTGCTAGAGCAGCCGCAGTAATGGGCGCTTGTGGAACGGCATGTATGCCGGTTGGATCAATCCTTTTAAGTGCAGTAGTAGCTAAGGTAAGTACTGAGTCAATCCTTATTTTCTGTGTGATTTATGCAGCAACTATTTTTGCAATCTTAGCACTTGTAAAGCCACAGATGGAAATTGAGGAAGGTTCACTTGGAATAAAAAGCGAGAAATTCTCAGCAAGTATAGGGTAAAAGAAACATGCAGATAAAACTAAATGAGAATATAAAAAAATACCGAAAGAGTATGGACCTTACCCAGGAAGAACTGGCAGAGGCCTTCGGAGTCACTGTTGGAGCAGTGTCAAAATGGGAAAGCGGCGCCAATGTCCCGGATATTCTAACGCTTATGCAGCTTGCAGACTTTTTTAGTATATCTGTCGACGTGCTTCTGGGATATAGCATGTCCTCCAAGAACGTCAAAGACATTTCTGACAGGCTGGATACTCTTTTACATGAGGATAAATATGATGAGGCTATAGCCGAGGCTGAGAAAGCACTTGCAAGATATCCCGGTAATTTTAAGATTCTCATAAGCTGCGCGGATACATACAGTATTGTTTCATCGGTAAAAGACCTAAAGAATTACAGAGACAAAGCAATAGAGCTTTTTGAATCGGCTCTTCGCTATGCTTCACAGAGTGATGCTCCGGATCAGGACACCTTTAGCATCAAATATCGCATTGCAACCTTGAAAGGTCGTGATAACCCAGAGAAATCTCTCGAAGAGTTTAAAAAGATTAATTATCAAGGAATAGCAGACATCAGTATAGCCAATAATTTAAGAATGGCTGGCAAACCAAACGAGGCAATGGAAGTCTATACAAGAGTTTTGGTGTCTATTCTCGTTAAGGTTTTGCAGTATGCTACAGAAATGTATATGATCCTTGTTTCTATGGATGACATAAAGTCATACAAAGAGGCCAGTGAGCTCATGGACTGGTACATGACTATAGTAGATGCAACCAGCCTGGATAAAAGTGAGAACAGCTATCTTTCCAAAATGAAGATTATGGGATTGATATTTAAAGCTTTGGTTCTTTCGTGCCTTAAAAAATATGATGACATGGAAATGTGCATCGACTCAGCCTTTGAAATAGCCAGGAAATACGACAAAAAGCCTTCAAATGATTTTTCCGGAAAGATTAAATTCTGGCATGGAAGTAAGGACTACCATACATCTATTTATGATGAGTTTGGTGTTGGCGCTGTTGCCGGAATTGACAATCTGTTTAATATAGGACCAAAGGTGCTGCCTCCTGAGGTTATAAAAAAGATGAAAACAGCGCTTGAATACTGGAATAGCGTAAAATAGACTGATTATGAAGAATTAAAGATCATGCACCAAAATTAGCCTTCTTTTTGCCGAAGGAGTGTCAGATTAACCTAAAACAGTAAAATATACATATACGAGAAAGCTCACAACCATGGGCTTTCTTTTTTTTCACATTTTACATTACTCCCCATTTAGGTTAAATTTTTAAAGCTAAAAATCGTAAAAAGCCGTACCATTTAAGTTATTTTTGTAAAAAGCCGTAATTTTAAAGATAAAAGTGTAAAAAGCCGAATATGAGTGCCAAGGATATAATTATGCCGATAATATTATCGTTATATAAACTTAATTTTATCGATAGGAGGTGCACTAAAAATGTATCGATACGAGGAACCTATTTTCAGGCTGAGAAGTTCAAGCTATGGCAGTAACTATTGGGTATTTCACAGCAGAAAACTTCGGAGAAGAGTAGCAGTATTTTCTAACCTTGAATATGAGAATATTCTTACTCTTGAGATGAATCCTGATGTGGAGTGGTACTGTGAATATCCTTTGGAAACTACTGTCTATATAGGAGGGAAGGAGTCAAAGGTTCTGTTCAATGCATGGGTAAAATATAAAGACGGAACAGAAGAATATCAAGGTGTTGCATATCTTTGCAGTTCTGATGATAGTAAAGATCATGTGAAGGTTGCCTGCCAGTCGGCGTGGTGCTTACAGAATGATGTCAATTTTGTATTCCGAAACGAAAAGAATATTGAAATAGGACCTTTCTATATCCGAAATATATCGCTTCTTGCAGCCAGGGCCAGAAGATTCACAGCTTGTGGATTAAATGCAGACAGGATCTTCCTAAGTTTTATCCAGGCCAAAAGGCATATATGTATCGGTGAACTTGAAAAGATGGGGCGCATAGAAAAGTACAGAGCGCTGGATTATATTTCAGATCTGTACTATAGAGGATTGGTCACACTGAGCAATATGAATACAGACTGCATCTCTGCAGATACGGAGGTGATCTCCATTGGCTAATAAAAAATATAATATCGAAGAACTCCGCCAGGCAAGGAGCATGTGGACTGAACCGCTTATCAGTACTGTCCCTGAATCTAAAAGAAGTAGGTATATGCTAAATAAGCAGGCTGTAGATATGTACATAGATGGCGAATCTGTAAAAAAGATTACTGAAATGACAGGTATCCCCGGTTCGAGGATGGTATCGCTGATAGAAAGATGTCTTTCTTCAAATGATGCAGGGAATATTCTTGGATATCACGGTCTTTTAACAGGAGGTAAACCCTTTAGAGAAACGAGATCAGGACATGGCAGAGAGTTTGATCAGCTTCTGGAGAAGTATCCTCAATTGAAAGAGTTCATAATAGGGTGTTATTTTGGTGACAGGAAATATACGCTTGTCAGGAACATGAACATAACATCACTTCACAGGTTATTTCTTAAAGAATGCCGCAATCTTGGCATTACAGAGTGGCAGTACCCATTTACTACAGAAAACCGTGGATATGTCAGCATGTGTGCCTACGTCCATAAACTTGAAGCTGATAACATTTCTTTAAATGCCAGAAGATTTGATAAAAATACTGCCCAGAAGCTTGCGTCTACTGGGATTGGGCACAGACTTACAGTCAATCCGGTGGCTCCTTTTGCTACAGTACAGATTGACGGCCACATCATAGATATCGAATATGTAATTGATGTACCCAATACAGACGGCACTGTTAGCAAGGTTGTTGCTACAAGGGCGTGGTTAATAGCCGTGATAGATATAGCAACAAGATGTATCCTTGGATATTCCCTTTCTCAGGAATTTAATTACGACCAGTATGATGTCATGGATGCTATTAAAAATGCCATCATACCGAAAACTCTGCTGGATCTGACCATCGAAGGACTTCAGTATCCATCTAATGGCGGTTTCTATTCAACCGCGTTTTCTGATTTCAAATATGCAGTCTTTGATTCAATAATGCTGGATAATGCAAAATCGCATCTGTCAGCATACACGGTAGGAAAACTTGTAGATGAGCTTGGCTGCTGCGTTAACTATGGATCTGTTGCAACTCCCGAAACAAGAGGAATTGTTGAAAGATTTTTCGGAACGCTAGAGTCCAGAGGATTCCATATGCTGCCATCAACAACCGGGTCAGATACCAAAGATCCTGTCAGAAAAAACCCTGAAAAAAATGCAATAAAATATGATGTCACATATGAACAGATGACTGAACTGATAGATGTTCTCATAGCTGAGTATAATAACACACCCCATAAAGGGGTAGATGGACTTTCACCCTTAGAGTGCATGAGCTGCAAATTGTTTCAAGCAGGGCTTTACCCATATGTGGCTGACGAAGATATGATCATATCAGTCATAGAACGTCTGAACATGAGGATGGACAAACGCACTGTCAGAGGTAGGGCAGCACATGGCAAACACGCATATATTCAGTTTATGGGTACTGAGTATCGTAGCAAGATACTCTCTGCCACTGAACTCTACCTTGGACAGTCACTGACCATCCTTTATGACCCCAGGGATATTTCCAGTATTGAGGCATATGATCAGGATGGCAGATATATAGACACGCTTAAGGCAAGTGGGGAATTCGGTACAAAATCACATTCCGTCAGGACGAGAAAGAATGCCCTGAAGCTTGCCAGAGAGCGTGGGAGATCAAAACTAATATTTGATACACCGATAGATGCATATATATCAAGCCTTGATGTCAAGGGAAAGAAAAGCCGGAGAAACGCTACCAGGGCAGATATAGTCAGACGTGAGATTAGCAAGGGCATAGCAGCAGAACAGCAAAGTGATAATACATTTAACCTGGAGACTGTACGTAAAAAACAGGAAACTGGGGCTGTACTAAGATATGAAGATATTAAAGGTCTTTCACCGGAAGACCTTTATACGTTGATGTTCCAAAACAGAAAGGAGGGTTAATGCGTGTATTCTGCAAAAGAAGCTGTATCAGCTAATAATATATCAGAACAGTTCATATCACAGATGACTATCCGCTATCTTACTTCCCGTAAGCTTGTATTTCCGACTAAGAGCATCCTTGATGAAGAACGGAGAATCAATTCATGGCTCGGCATAGGAGCTTGTGGGAGTATTACTTATGGAAGAGCCAGGATAGGCAAGACGGTGTGCATGAACTATGTAGCTGAATCCATAAGAAATCAATATGGGAGCCGTGAAATGGTCATTATATGGAATGTGACTGATCACCCCGAAACTGAGAGAAACTTCTATGCCTCGATACTTATGGCTATGGGCTATGAATGTCCCAGATACAGTACCGCACTAATACTAAAAGAACGAGTTCTTAATGAGCTTATATTACGTGCTCACGAGACCCCCTTTAAGAAAGCAGTCATGTTCATTGATGAAGCCTGGAAACTAAGGGAAAAGGATTTTTACTGGCTTATGGATTTATATAACAATCTTAGCGGAAAAGATATCCAGTTATCTGTGTTCATGTACGGGACAAGGGAACTTAAGGATCTTAAGCATTCCTTTAAACTTCAGGGCAAAGATCAGATAGTTGGACGTTTCATGATCAATGAAAGCCAGTTCTTTGGTATACAGGATCCCAAAGAGCTCCAGTTCTGCATGGCTTCGGTAGATAAACTTCATGTTTGCATGACAGACTATGAAATATTATCGGATGGACTTGTGGATTTTTATTTTCCTTACGCAGATGGTAAGACCTTTTTTGATATCAGCAATGACTTCTGGGAAGCATTTCAGAGTGTAAGGATTCAAAAGAGGATTGCGGCAGAAGATATTCCCATGAAATATTTCATAGATTCACTTGTGATCTGCCTCAATATGCATGGAAAACTGGGAAACAGTCCAATTGCATTCCCTACGAGAAAGGAACTTGAAAGTTGTGTAGCGCTTTCGGGCTATGGTGAATCAGATGATGAATACACTAAATAAAGAGGATTTACTTTTTTCCAGAAAATACAGATGGGATAAAAAATGGGTGAGACCTTATGAATCCATATTCAGCATTCTTGCAAACTTTTGCAGGGTCAACATATGTTCAAGTAAACATGCGCTCAAAATGCTTGGAGCTGAAGCGACCAACGAGAAGAAATATATAGAAGGATTTCAGATGGATGGACATTGCAGAAACAGTTTAGAAACAATCGAGTGCCTTAATAAAATTTTGCCCCAGTGGTATATAGACAAAATGGAAATCTTTGCGCATATGGATTATAACACTGCAAGATCTTATTTTGGTACATATCATATGCGAATATGCCCCAAATGCCTGAAAGATGGATATCATAGCATAATCCATCAGTTCCATTATGTAAAGACCTGCCCTTTCCACCCGGGAACAGGGACGGATGGGAGATTTGTTTTTGAACATAATTTCTATCACGCAGAAGGAATCAGATGCAGTCCGTATGAGAAAGGGACAGGATTTAATGCTTATTTATTACCCCTTCCTTGCTGCAGGACTAATCCAAATGACTTTTATGATACAGATGTGATCAATAGATCTTTTGAAAAATATGGGAAAGTGTACACTTCAAATATAAGTTATCTTTATTCACCTATTCTTTCTAAAGAAGCAGATAAAACGCCTATAATATCGAAAATGTATGTTGATCGACGCCCGGAAACATATGATTGTTTTCAAGCGGGTTTCTTCACGTGGTTTAATCAGCAGAATGTAGTATATAACCCATTTGAGCGCATAAAGAAGTTCTTCCGTATTATGCCTGCAGAGTATGACTCTTATGATATGGTTGACTGCTTTTTATTCGCAAAATATATGTCTATCATAGGCAAGGGCATTTTCTCACTGTCAGAAAACGATGTTAACACCTTACATTACGTGGACAGTATCCGTGATTCGGATATGACACTGCTCGCAATATGCTTCACATGGATAATGCAGGGCTTCGAAGAGCCCAGTGATGCTATCAGCGCAGCCTGCCTTGGACACAACATCCGGCCTGTAATGCAAAGAAATTTACGGTCATATACTCTGGAAGATGTTACTTGTGTAGGTGGGATGCGTTTTTACGAAATTGGCGAATCTGAAGCAGATAAAGTTTATCTTAAACTTTTCATCATGTCAGATATGATAGATGACCTATGGATCCAGTTCAAGAAATCAGCAACGTCTACAGGCGGAGTATATATATCTGATCCATGGAACACACTAATAATACCGACATATCAGGTATTGTATCTGAAACATGAAGATATGTATGAAATAAGGAAATGCTAGCTGTTACTCTGTTGGAATTGACGAGGTAGGGCTAAAGTGTTATATTGTAACTAGAAAATAGTTGCAAGAGGAATTACTGTGCCAAAGAAATCAAAATTACTAGAAAAATTACTGTCAAAACCCGCACCTACAAGTTTTACAATAAGAGAACTGGACGCACTTATGAAGCAATGTGGCTGCGAAAAGTTCGAGGGCGGAAGAGGATCAGGAATAGGCTATTATCATGTTGAAACAAAGCGCATCCTTCAATTTGACGGTCCACACCCAGGCAATGAGCTGTACAGGTATCACGTAAAGATGGTCATAGCATTTCTTAAGGAAGTAGGTGAGATAGAATGATAAGTTCACTGATGGAATACAATGGATATCATGCAAAAGTAGAATTTGACCAGGAAGATCAGATATTCATAGGTCACGTTCTTGGCATCAATGACTCTCTGAATTTTCATGGAGAATCAGTAAAAGAGCTTACACAGTCCCTGCATGATTGTATAGATAATTACCTTGATTACTGCCAGAAGATAGGAAAAGATCCTGAACGAGAATTTAAAGGCTCATTCAATGTTCGCATTAAGCCTGAGCAGCATAAGAAAATTGCATTATATGCTGCCAATGAAGGAATCACAATAAACCAGTTTGTATCCAGAGCTATTGATGATGAACTGGACATCCTAGAAGGTTAGCCCAAAGACGCAATATTTTTGTTAATTCGCCGATTCGAGAACTGATAACTAAAGATGGATTTTATAATGGAAAGGCCTTGATGACAAGGCTTTTCTTTATTTGTTTCAACTATTAAAAAATAAGGGTATGAAACCTTTTCTGAGCAAATTAGATATGATGAGTTTAAAAAAGTTGTGGAGAAAATTAGGACATTATAATCTGTAGAAGTGATTCATTTCGCTGATTAGATTTCAGTATATATGACAATAGAGAGGTTGATATGAATTTTCTATTTGTAGCACTTGGTGGTGCCTTGGGTGCAGTAGCGCGATATGCAATAAGTCTGATTCCTGTTAAGACTTATTTTCCGATATTAACTCTGATTACAAATATCCTCGGTGCCATACTAATTGGATTCGTTGTTGGAATTACCAGTAACCGAGAAAGTGTATCTGATAATACCATTCTTTTCTGGAAGACAGGGGTGTGTGGAGGTTTTACCACATTCTCTACATTTTCCCTTGAAGCTTTTAATTTGTTTGAGAAGAAACAATATATGAATGGCGGATTATATGTGGTACTGAGTTGTTGTTGCTG
>NZ_FOKR01000034.1 GCF_900112195.1 Butyrivibrio sp. YAB3001 | reverse complement strand
CGCCCTTGTTTTATGCACATAATATTGAACAGGATGGTAGATATAGGTATAATTATAAACAGTTGCTACAAAGAAAAAATTTAAGTATTTCTGAATAGATTAACTTTCAGTATTATAGACGATGTTAAGTCGGAGGTAATAATTCTTTTCGAGACATTTTAGGGAACTTTCCTTGCTGATTATCGAAAAAAGTTCCCTATTTTTTATTTGAACTTTAGGGAACTTTTTGATATATTTCTATTAGAAAGGTTCCCTAAAAGGAGAAATCGATGGATAATAAGTTGGAAACAATTAAGAGCCTATTGCAGGATAAAGCTGACCTTCAGGCCCGTCTAAATCTCATACCTTATGACGGCTCACCGGAAGTGAAGGAAAACTCCAGTGGCAAATACTTGTATATAAGAAAAAGAGTAAATGGAAAACTTACATCAACATATGTTGATGTTTATTCAGATAATCTGTATCAGTTGCTTCTTAGGAACGCTAGAGAAGCCAGAGAATTAAAAAAGAGTATTCGAAAAATAGATAAGCAGCTTGCAGAAGTTGGATATAGCCCTACTGAACTATCTGCAGATGTTGTTATGAATTTGGATTTCGCCAGAGCCAATATGAAATCAAATATCTATGATCAGGCTGTGTTGGAGGGAGTAGCAACGACCTTTCCACAGACAGAGGAAATATTGGAAAAAGGTATCGTCAATGGCATGACAGCAGATGATGTGCAAAAAATCCTGAATCTTAAGCATTCTTGGGAGTTTATTCTTGACCAGGATGTTATACAGGCTGAAACTGATTATCATTTACTTTGCCATGTAGCAAAGCTTGTTAATGAAGGATTTTTCTCTTATGGGGGAAAGATACGGAGTGTGCCTGTAACCATAGGCGGAACCAGTTATGTACCGCCTATTCCTATAGAGTCAATGGTTATAGAGAACATAAACGAAATAAGATCATCTGATAAGGTGGATATAGATAAAGCTATAGAATTATGCATGTATTGCATGAAAACGCAGGTCTTCGTTGACGGTAACAAAAGAGCTTCAGTAATATTTGCTAATCATTATCTTATATCCCATGGGCAAGGACTTCTTGTCATACCAGAGAAAGATGTGCCGGAGTTCAAGAAATTATTGGTTGCATACTATGAAGGTGAAGACATCAATGTGATAGCTACTTTTCTTAAAGAAAAATGCTGGAAACGGATGGACTAAAAATAAATTCTGTTATTTTATATTAACAAAATTTCCATAACTATGAAAAAATATGAATTGTGGAAGAAATGTTATCGTTTATATCCGAAGATAATCTTACCAAAGACAGACAAAGATTTAATGAGCAGAAAGTAAAATCAGAGTATTATTTTTGATCGCAGTTATTAAAGTTGCCACCAGCCGCATACAGTAGCCCTGAGCTTTCTACCGTACGCAGCAGGTAAACAGCAACCAGATGAAGAAATGCCTTAAATATGGCACTTCAACACCTCAAATCATTCTCAAAGAGATAATCTGCGCGAACTACAAGCGGTGCAAAACAAAGCAAATACAAACTCCCTGGATGCTCGCATCCAAGGGAGTTTTTTTGCGTTTGTTTTATAGCGGGCCAGCGCGACATGAGCAAGACGCGAAGCGTCTGCGAATGGCACCGCGGAATCTAGGTGCCTCGTTGTACTCAGTGTTTCTGAGGCTTTTCTTTTATCTATAATTGTATTCGGTTGTGGTGAAACGCAGAAAAAAGTCACAGAAAGCAGCACGTAAGATGCTAGTAAACAGCAAAATGATATAGTACATTTAATTGTGGGATACCTGAGAGACACAAATCGGCAGTTTGTCGGGATTAGTGTTGAAGTCACAACCCAGCCAAAGACCATATTGGGAAATCCAGACGTCATAAAGCTCTATTTAGGGAGTTGTCTGGATTATCTGATAGTAAGTTATATCGTAATTTTGTGAAGCACACGAGGTGATTCTTATGATAAGAAAAATGGAAGAGGAAGATTTGCAACAGTGTGGAGTGATATATGCTAAGGCGTTTCCTATAGAATATTGGGGGATTGATTGGAACCCTGATAATGCTAAAGAATATTTGTTGGATTATTACGAGCAGAAAAGATTTGTAGGATATGTGTATGAAGAAGATGACGTGGTAATTGGATGTATATTTGCATTATGTAAGATATCAGGAAGTAAAAAAGAAATATATATTAACGAAATGGCAGTTTTACCTGAAAGACAGGGCCAAGGTATTGGTAGGCAATTACTGAAGACGCTATTAGATTATAGTAAGGAAACAGGATGTGCTGGGGTTGTCCTTTATACCAGTGAATATGCCCCTGCTTCCAAATTCTATGAAAATAATGGTTTTAAACTGTCACAAGGAACTATTTGTATGTATTATGAATAAATTCAAGTTGAACAAAATCGCAATTTGATAAAATAATTATCTTAGAATATTATGTACTACCATGAGGAGTAAGATTTGATGAAAATCGCAATTGTTACAGGTGCGACGGGAGGGCTCGGACATGAGTTTATACGAGAGGTTCTCAAAGAAAGCATTGATGAGATATGGGCTGTAGCAAGGAATGAGAACAGACTTGACAATCTGAAAGCAGAGTTCGGAGAAAAGATACGCCCCGTTCGTTGTGATCTTGAAAATTTCAGTGATCTTTCAGGACTGTTCGAACTTATCGAAACCAAGAAACCCGAAATTCGATTGCTGATAAACAATGCCGGAGTTGGGAAAATGGGAGAGAGCATCGGGCTTACAGACAATGATGTTGCAAGCGAAATCGATATAAACTGTAAGGCAGTATGCTTACTGTGCAATCATGCTATCCCGTTTATGCCAGCGGGCTCAAGGATACTGAACATATCCTCGGCGTCGTCGTTTCAGCCCGTACCATACATTAATCTATACGCAGCGGGCAAGGCGTTTGTCCGCTCATATACACGTGCTCTGAATGTGGAGTTGAAGGCTAAGGGCATAATCTGTACGGCAGTCTGCCCGGGCTGGATAGATACGGAGATGCTGCAAAAGGAATACAATGGCAAGCCTGTGAAGTTCCCCGGACTCGTCTCCGCAAACCGTGTTGCCGTGCAGGCTCTGAGAGATTCCGCAAAGGGTAAGGATATGTCGGTATGCTCACTATTTGTGAAGTACGAGCATTTCCTCAGCAAGATACTTCCGCATAAGTGGATAATGAAAATTTGGTTGAATGGGATAAAGGATTATGTATAGGATCGAGACAGAACGCGGCGACCTGTTTGATGTGAATATGATGATCACCATACAGGCGACGGTATGCGGGAGTGCGGCCGAGAATGAACTTATTGCTGCATTCCATGAAGCGGTCGCATCGTTTGAGATACTGAACTCCAAGGTCGTTATTGACGATAACGGCGACGCATTTTACGATAACTGCGCCTCACCCGGGAACAGCATAGTTTTCAAGGATTTCGAAATATCCGATCTGATACGGGAACAGGAATGCAAAAGGTTTAAAATTGAGGACGGAGAATTCCTGCGATGCTTTGTTTCACGTACGAACAGCGACGAAATGAAGATATGTTTTCTGATGCATCACCTTGGCGGTGATGGCAAGTCGCTTTTGTATTTTATCGAGGCTTTTTTGAAATGTCTTAACTGTGAAAAAAGCGAATATCGCAAGCTCCTTCTTCTTGACAGGACAACATTGCCGAAGGATGTGAAACTTCCTTTATTCGCCAAATGGATGGTGAAAAGCTATAATAGAAAATGGCAGAAAGAGCGCAGAGTTTTTGGCTTTAATGATATGTCAAAGGCATATGAAATGTTCTGGCAAACACATAGCACGACTGTCAGAAATGAAGTGACCGAAGGCAGTGAACTTAAGGAAAAACTTAAGACCTGTAAGACAGGCGGTTTTGGCTTTACATCTTATACTATTGCAGAGATGATACAGGGAATCCCGCAGGTTCAGGACATAGGACTTGCTGTAGACGGCAGGATCGACAGCAACAGGACCATGAGCAATCAGGCTACGGGAATATCGGTCAAATACAGGTATGACAGAAATAAATCGCTTGTTGAAAATGCAACGGTCATCGACAGGATGATGAAGAGAAAACTTAAAGATATTGGGTTCAGATACTTTATTCTTCTTTTTATGAGTGAGTTTGATCCTACTCTTGTTGATGCTGTAAACCTCGAATTTGCGGGGTATTTTCACAGCGATGTTTCTGCAAAGCTTGCAAGACTATTGGGTTACGGACATAATACGAAGGACATCAGTATAACAAATCTGACCCGTGCCGACATTCAAACAGAGTATGGCAAATACTTGCTTTCCGATCTTATATTTGTTCCGCCCGTTGTGTCATACGGGAAGAATATAATCGGAATGGTGACAGTCGGTAACAGGCTGAATAAGGCTTACCACGTTTACAGGTAATAGTTAAGGTATTGTTGAGAGAACGTATGAGAATTCAAGAATAAGGAGTAGTGGTTATAAATTCAATCATACCAAAGAAGTAATGATTATATTACAGTAAAATGGACTATGAAAGAAAGATTGGGGAATTCAAAATGACAAAAATATATAAGAAAAGTGAGATTACTTTTGCAATCCTGTGGATTGTTGCTTATGTTGTTCTGAGCAGTTTGGCAGATCAGTTTTCAGAGAACATTGGCATTACAAAATCTATAACAGCTGTGCTTCACATAGCAATGTCTTTGATTTTGTTTTTCTGGATTCAAAAAAATAAACTTGGTGAAAAATACGGGTTTTGTAGATTATCTATTCCAGCAAAACGGTTTCTGTTTTATATACCGCTTATTATAATTGCATCGACAGCCTTTTGGGGCGGAATAAAATTGCAATATGACATATTGGAATCTCTGTTTTATTTCATCAGCATGCTCTGCGTAGGGTTTCTTGAAGAAGTTATTTTCCGTGGACTATTATTCAGGGCAATGGAGAAGGACAATCTTAAGAGTGCAATTATTGTTTCTGCGCTGACATTTGGCTTGGGACATATTGTGAATCTTTTCAACGGAAGTGGAAAAGATTTGATTTCGTCCATGATTCAAATTGTATTTGCCGTTCTGGTCGGATTTGTGCTGGTAATAATCTTTTATCATGGGAAGTCTATTGTACCATGTATTTTATTCCACTCTGCTAATAATGCGCTCAAAGTTTTTTCTGCAAATGGGATGAGTAATCCTCTGACAGAAAGGGTAATCAACTTAGTGTTGATTATTGCTGTTTTGGGAGGGTATCTATTCTATCTGGTTAAAGAATTTGGAAATGGAAATAGCTTGGATGCGAACAATTAGGAATAAAATTGAAATTATAGATTTATGACAGTTATTTTAGTAATTGTCATGATGGTGATATATTTGAGTATTTTAAGGAAGTATGAAGAAAAATAAGTCAGGCAAAAAATCTGCCTAATATATCGGTAAGCTTTCATATATGAATTTGTAGGGGAAAGTATGAGAATCGGAGTTATTCAAGCAAGTTCGCAAGCGGCTAAAAATCAAATGATTTATGATGCAGTAACAAAGCATGCACCGAAGGGTGCGGAGGTTATAAATTTTGGCTGCACGATGGAAGAAAATGAAAAATACTCATATATAGAGATTTCTATTCTTGTAGGTATTTTGTTGGAAAGAAAGACAGTAGATTTCGTTGTAACAGGCTGTTCTTCTGGGCAGGGAATGATGCTTGCTTGTAACAGCATGCCAGGCGTCATTTGCGGGTATGCACCGACACCAAAGGATGCCTATTTATTTGCTCAGATCAATAACGGAAATGCGATATCATTACCATTAGGTGAAGATTATACATGGTCAGGTACTGATAATCTTGAAAAAACAATAGAAGCTCTTTTCTCGGAACCATTTGGGCAAGGATATCCTAAAAGCGAGGCAGAGAGAAAGATAAAAGATTCAGAACAACTTAAGGAAATTAGAAAAGTTGGACAGATTTCGATGCAGGAGTTTCTAAGAAAATTGGATGCATCTATGCTAGATAAGGTAAAGAAAAAGCGGGATGAAATAATATCAGGTACAACAAGAAGGTCAAATCAGTATGAATGAAAAGAAAGAACATTTATCAGTATACGGTATCGGACAATTCCTACGTTCGAGGATAATACAGAAAAATGTTCCACTCGCCATGGTTCGTTATAGCGCAAGTCAATCGCTCAAATTCAAATTTATTATTCCAAATATATGTGGGGGCTAATGAAATGTACAGTTTTAGTACCAGGGGGATACATAGCAAGCGAATTAAAATAACAGCAAACGGAAGAAGGATTCCGCTGCTGATATTGAGACCCATAAATGAACCTTCAAATGCGCCGGGAGTTATGTGGATTCATGGTGGTGGATATATGACAGGAATGAAAGAGATGGCCTATATTGGACGGGCGGCGGATCTTGTGAGAAATCATGGCGCTGTAGTTATAGCTCCGGGGTATCATTTGTCGCTGTTTCATCCATATCCTACAGCTTTATATGATTGCTATGCCACACTCATGTATATTAAAGACCATGCTAAAGAACTTGGAATAAACCCAGACCAGATAATGGTTGGGGGAGAGAGTGCGGGAGGTGGATTAACTGCAGCCATCTCAATGTTGGCAAGAGATAAGGGCGAAGTAAAAGTTGCTTTTCAGATGCCGATATATCCAATGATAGACAATTATGATACAGATAGTTCTAAAAATAATCATTCCAAGGTATGGAATACAAAAAGAAATCATCAGGCATGGGCGGTATACTTGAGGAAAGATGCAAAGAAAGATGTATCTCCTTATGCCGCACCGGCAAGGCAAACAGATTATTCTAATCTTCCACCTGCGTATACATTTGTCTGTACAGCAGAGCCTTTTTATTGCGAAACTTTGAAGTATATTAATGATCTTAAGGCTGCAGGAGTGGAGGCTAAAGTCGATATTTACGAAGGGATGTATCATGCCTTTGACATGAACGAACCTAATAACCCGATAAGCAAAGAAGCTATAAAGAACTTTAATGAGGTGTTTGCTTATGCTAAGGAACACTATTTTGCTACACAGGAGCATTAACTTGCAGCATATATGACGATAATAA
This sequence comes from Butyrivibrio sp. YAB3001, assembly GCF_900112195.1. Classification (GTDB taxonomy): domain Bacteria; phylum Bacillota; class Clostridia; order Lachnospirales; family Lachnospiraceae; genus Butyrivibrio. The sequence continues at coordinate 9,151 of NZ_FOKR01000034.1, read as the reverse complement.
AACTTTGAATTTCAGTTTTTCTAAATAATAGGCGGTATAGAAATGAATAATCTAGTGGATATAAAAGATTATACGAAAAGATTAACAGAAGAATTAAAAATGAAGTTCGGTAAAAGGCTTTTATATGTTGGACTTCAGGGAGGAATGAATTGATGAAAATATGAAGAATCCGGCTGTCACGCCGGATTTTTTGCTTTCACATTTACGGTTTATATTACGCGCAGAGAAAAATAATAAATACGAGATGAAATAGTATAAATGTATCAAAAAGATAAGGAAATGTGAATGTATGTCTTGAATAATGTTTATAGTAGTGCTATTATACAGAAATAGATTTGAAACAATATAATAGCATGAAATATACATTTGGGAATTTAGAAGGTACTATCATGAAATACGCAGTCAGATATTACACAAAGACAGGAAATACAAAGAGACTGGCAGAGGCTGTAGCTAAGGAATTAGGTGTTGCAGCAATGCCAATCAGTGAAGGTGTGAACGAACCGGTAGACATACTCTTTCTTGGCAATTCCTATTATGCTTTCAATATAGATCCGGAGGTCCGTGATTTTATTGGTTCATTGGACAGGAGTAAAGTTGGAAAGATCGTAAATTTTGGCTCTGCAGCAATGCTTAATTCAACATACAAGAAGGTCAAGGCGGAAGCTGACAAGGTCGGTATTCCTATGGATGAGAGGGAATTCCACTGCAAAGGTGAGTTCAAAGGCATCCATAAAGGTAGACCCAATGCTGATGATATGAAGGATGCGGCTGCATTTGCTAAAAAGTTTGTTGAGTAATTACAGTTTTTAGAAAAGGTATTGGAATTATGAGCAAGGATTTTAATATTCAGGAATATATGACACATGGAGTTGAAAGAGTGGTCTCAGATGCAATCAAGGCTACTCTTAAGAATCCAAAAGAAAGCGCGTACATGGCTAAGTTTGCATTGGCAACAAAAGCTGCATCAAGGAAAAGAGCCAAGCTGGAAGCAGAGGGGGAGCATATCCCGCCGTTTCTTATAGCAAGCATAACCAGCAGCTGTAATCTTCACTGCGCAGGCTGCTATTCAAGATGTAACAATGCTACGGAAGATACTGTGCCTGTAAGCCAGCTAACCGATGATGAATGGTTGAAAGTGTTTGATGAGGCGGATGACCTAGGAGTAAGCTTCATCCTTCTTGCCGGAGGAGAGCCACTTCTTCGAAAGGGCGTCATTGAAGCTGCCGGAAAGAAACAGAATATTCTATTTCCTATTTTTACCAACGGAACCTACATGGCTGATAAGTATTTTGACATGTTTGATAAAAACAGGAACCTTATCCCTATCATGAGTATTGAAGGGGAAAAGGCAGCAACAGACGCAAGGCGTGGAGAGGGTGTTTACGACAAGCTTATTTCAAATATGGATGAGCTTAAGAAACGCGGGCTCATTTTCGGTGCGTCAGTGACTGTAACAACTGATAATCTGAACGTCATATCCTCAGAGGATTTCATAGGCAAGCTCTCAGATAAGGGCTGTAAAGCTGTGATATTCGTTGAGTTTGTACCTGTGATAGACGACTCAAAGCACCTGGCTCCCGGAGATGAGGAAAGGGAATATCTGAAAAAAGAGATAATGAGGCTTAGAGAGGAACATCCGGAGATGGTCTTTGTATCTTTCCCTGGAGATGAGAAGAGTTCAGGTGGATGTATTGCTGCAGGCAGAGGGTTCTTTCATATCAACTCCCATGGCGGAGCTGAGCCCTGCCCGTTCTCACCATATTCAGACATAAATGTAAAGGACACATCCCTCAGAGAAGCCATGAACTCAAGATTATTCAAAGCACTGCAAAAAGAAGGGGTACTTATGGATGATCATGATGGTGGATGCGTGCTGTATGAAAAGAGGCATGAAGTAGAGACAATTCTGGGAAGTGCTGTATAAAGCTTTTAGATAGTAATCAGACAAAAGAAAGATGAACGATGAAAACAGGAATAGCGACTTCTCAAAAGAATTCTACTTAAGGCTAAAGCAGCAAGAATATGAAAAGCTGGAATATATCTTGCTTGATGATATGTTAACAAAATGTATAATTCATGCATAAAACAAGGGCGACAGACGACATTCATGTTTGTATCTAACGATGTTAATGCCTGTAAATTTATGTTATGCTTTATTACAGAATTTATTTGCGGTCAAGATTTTTGACCGCAATATATATTTACAGAGACATGCTAAAAAATGAAAGGTTTGAAAAATATGGCTGAAGAGAAAGGTGAGATTTTAATATACAGTTCAGATGATGGAGTGACCAAAATAGATGTCAGGCTTGAAGATGAGACAGTTTGGCTCACTCAGCAGCAGCTAGCAGATCTGTATCATACAAGTAAATCCAATGTCAGCGAGCACATAACCAATATATTCAAAGAGGGTGAGTTAGATGAGGCGGCAACTGTTCGGAAATTCCGAACAGTTCAAATTGAAGGCGGAAGAAACGTTGAAAGAAACCTGCTTCATTATAATCTGGATATGATAATCTCTTTGGGATATCGTATAACTTCAATAACCGCTACTAAGTTTCGTCAATGGGCAACAGCCAGGCTGAAGGAATATATGCAAAAAGGCTTCACAATGGATGACGAGCGATTAAAGAACTTCGGTGGTGGTGGCTATTTCAAAGAGCTTCTTGAACGCATCAGAGATATCCGTGCATCTGAAAAGGTATTTTACAGGCAAGTCCTTGAAATATATGCTACAAGTGTTGATTATGATCCAAAGGCACAAACATCTATAGAGTTCTTCAAAAAAGTGCAGAATAAGATTCACTTTGCAGTTCACGGAGAAACTGCTGCTGAAGTTATATATCATAGGGTGGATGCAGAGAAGGAATTCATGGGACTTATGTCCTTTAAAGGTGATCAGCCTACTCTTGGGGAAGCCAAGATTGCCAAGAACTATCTGAACGAAAAAGAACTACGAGCAATGGGACAGATTGTATCTGGATACCTTGATTTTGCAGAAAGACAGGCAGAACGTGAGATACCAATGACTATGGACGATTGGGCAAGGCATCTTGACAATATCCTTACCATGAGCGGAGAAAAGCTCTTGGAGGGAAATGGTTCAGTAAGTCATCAAAAAGCAATAGACAAGGTAGAACAAGAGTATAAAAAGTATCAGGCTAAGACACTGAGTTCAGTAGAAAAAGATTATCTGGAGACTATTGAGTCTCTGGGAAAAATTGAAAGAAAAGGTTCCAAGCATAGTTAAAGAAAATGTTTTGAGTTATTCATGAAAAGCCTTGCTTAGACAGGGCTTTTCTTTATGTGCTGTATTTGATGTTGAATACTAAAAAGTTTTCATGGACAGAAATATTTTTGTTTTATTTGCGGCTATATAGATGGAAGACATATTTTAAGGAGAAGACTTACGTGGAGGACACTCATATTATTGAACTTTATTTCAAGAGAGATGAAGCTGCATTGCAGGAGACCAATGTCAAATATGGTGCATACTGTTTTCGTATTGCTAAGAATATCCTCGAAAGTAGGGAAGATTCAGAAGAATGCGTAAATGACACATGGGGTCAGGCATGGAAAAGAATCCCACCTACAGTTCCCAAATCGTTAAAAGCTTTCCTGGGAAAAATCGTAAGGGATATTTCGCTTAGCAGGTACAGGTCCAATCATGCAAAAAAGCGCTTTAATGCTATGAACGTGATGTTGGAAGAACTTGATAGTTGTCTGCCTTCAGATTTTGACATGGAGGAAATATTTGAAAAGAAGCAGCTGGCAGATCTGATCAACGCCTTTCTTGGAACAATTCCAAAAGAAGACCGGATACTGTTCGTAAGAAGATACTACTATGGAGATTCGGTGAAAGATCTGGCTCATGATTATGGATGTCGTGAAAACTATATTTCGCAGCGTATGTTGAAACTCCGAAGAAAACTAAGAACATGTCTTCAAGAAAAGGGGTGTAACAAATGACAGCTGAAAATTTATACGAAGCCATATCCGAAATCAGTTCGCAGTACATTGAAGAAGCTGATATACGCTTTATAAACAAAAGTAAAATTTGGAAAAGGGTTTTAACTGCAGCAGCCTGTTTACTTCTATGCTTTTCGTTTTCAGTACCGGCCCTTGCAGCCGCTGATAATAGTATTGCCTACGAATTGCTTTATTTCGTATCACCAGCGTTTGCTCAGAAACTAAAGCCTGTCCGTGAAATATGTGAGGACAATGGAATAAAAATGGAAGTTATTGCAGCAAACCTTGAAGGAGACACCGTGAATATACTTATGGCCATGCAGGATATGACTGGAAACCGCATAACGGCATCTTCAGACCTCATGGACAGCTATTCAATCTACACACCATACAATCAGACTGCAGGCTGTAACCTTGAAAAGTTCGATAGCGAAACCGGAACGGCATTATGGGCAATTACAATAGATCAATACGAAAGCAAGTTAAAGCCTGGCGATAAGATTACATTCTCTGTAAGTGAGATCCTTAGCAAAAAGGAACACACTGAAATGGCACTGGAGTCAATTGTTATCACTGATATTAGAGAAGCTAATAATTTTGCCATAGATCCTCAGATTAGAGGATGTGCCGGATATTACGATGAAAATGATATCGAATCAACACCGCTGCTGTTTCCAGATAGAACTGGTTATCAGTTATGTGATGGAGTAACGCTTACAGGCACAGGGCTGGTTGACGGCAAACTTCACATACAGGTAAAGTATGATGATATCCTTAATACAGATAATCACGGATATGCATATCTGAAGAACTCTTCCGGAGAAATCATAAATTACAATTACAGCGTGGCTTTTTGGGCTGACAATAAGGCTGATAGTTATGAAGAGTATGTCTTTGATATCGCTTACGAAGAATTAGCAGATTGTGAAGTGATGGGTGAATTCTGGACTTGTAATAACGCTCCTATACAAGGGTCATGGCAGGTTACGTTCCCAATATCACAATGAAGTATGACAATACTATCAATTCTGTTTATAAGTGGGTATCATAAGAGTTGAATATTTATTCGCTTTTTGTGTAAATGGGCTATTTGGGGATGGCACAGAAAAAACGCATCGTCGATAATATCGGAATATATAGCAGATAGGAACTGATAATGGAAGAACAGATAATAGAAAAGAATAAAAAATACTGGGATGATCATGCTGATCTCTGGTTTGGAACTACAGCTTTGCCGAAATATGGAGTCAAATTCGCGACAGAAGATGACCTTCATTTTTTTTCGGAGGTTGAAGGAAAGAAAGTCCTCGAGATATGCTGCGGCAGTGGGCATTCGCTCAAATATCTTGCGGATAAAGGCGCAGAAGAGTTGTGGGGATTAGATCTGTCGCAGAAACAATTGGATAATGCCGGGAAGCTCTTAAAGGAGAGCGGCTGCAATCCTAAACTCATATGTGCCCCGATGGAAGCAGACAGTGATATTCCGCAGGACTATTTTGACTATGTTTATTCAATATACGGAATAGGCTGGACGACAGACCTCGAAGGGACATTTAAGAAGGCTGCTTCGTATCTTAAGAGTGGTGGTTATTTCATATTCAGCTGGGGACATCCGCTTCACTACTGCGTTGCGAAATCATATGAGACCGGGGAGGATGTTGTTGATAACGGGGCACTGGTCTTTTCTCGCAGCTATTTTGATGAATCCTACTTAAAGATGCCGGTTCATGATACAACTGTAACATTTGCGAACAGAAAGATTTCAACATTTGTTAATGCATTGTATGATGCCGGTTTTATAATCGAGAAAATGATAGAACAAACCGACGAAAAGTCATTAGCGGATACTGAAGATATCAGCCCTAAGGCACAAAAAGCAAAAATGGTCCCGCTTTCGATGTGCTTTAAATGCAGAAAGTTATAGGCGTGTTATTAATAATATCGGAAGATAATCTTACAAAAGACAGACAGAGATTTAATGAGTAGAAAGTAAAATCAGAGTATTATTTTTGATCGCGGTTATTAAAGTTGCCACCAGCAGCATACAGTAGCCCTGAGCTTCCTTGCGTACGTAGCAGGTAAACAGCAACTAGTCCTAGAAATGCCACAAACACAGCACTTAGGACATCCCTTTCGGTTTTTTTGCAAAAAACCGCTTTGTTTTGTAATGGAACCTCTTTCTGAGGCCTATACCAATCAGTATTTGGAAATGCACTGTAAAGATGTGTATTGGACCGGCAACAAAGTAATTAAGGCTATCTATGTAAAAACGGATATAAATGCCTATCTTATCGGTGTGGATGCCGGAAATATGTCAGATCTTACCTCGTATAAATCAGACAAAAGAGCTATGCTGGGCGGTTAGATAATGGTTGTCGTAAAAAAGAAAGATATGAAGGATATGTCAACGATTAGAATTGAATCGGATGGACTTAAAGGTTTACAATTAAAACTGTAATCATAAAGCATAAATAGCGAGGGGATTATTCATGAGTAAGCTACTAAACGAAAACGAAATCAGTCTTGGAACTTGTTATTATCCTGAACATTGGGATAAATCGCTCTGGAGAGAAGACCTTGAGCGAATGCAGAAGGTGGGAATCAAGACTATACGTATTGCGGAGTTTGCATGGAGCAAGGTAGAGCCCACAGAAGGCTCTTTTACCTATGAATTCTTTGATGAGTTTCTTGATATTGCAGACGAAATGAACATGCGGGTTATCATGGGAACACCTACAGCAACTCCTCCTGCATGGCTTACATCAAAATATCCCGATGCTCTAAATGCTCGTAAGGATGGCACACTCTTCAGGCATGGAATGCGAAGGCACTACAACTATAATTCTGAGAACTATAAAAGACTATCATCAATTATCGTAGAAAAATTTGCCAAGCACTATGGAAAAAGAAAATGCGTGATTGGCTGGCAGATTGATAATGAGATCAATTGCGAAATTGCTGAATTCTATTCAGAGAGCGATGACATGGCTTTCAATCAGTTCCTTCAGGACAAGTACAAGACTTTGGATGCGCTTAATGATGCCTGGGGAACTGTCTTCTGGAATCAGACCTATACCGAGTGGGAGCAGGTTCATATTCCAAGGACAACTGTTCAGGGAACTGTTAATCCTCACCAGACTCTTGATTACTATAGATTCATTTCTGACAGTGCTTGCAAATGGGTTAGGATGCAGGCAGATATAATCCGCAAATACAAAAAAGAAGAGGACTTTGTAACAACCAATGGTATCTTTGGGCATGTGGATTACCGGAGAATGCGTGATGAAAGCCTTGATTTCATAACCTATGACTCATATCCTAATTTCGCATATATTCTGGATGGTTATGATAAGGATGATTCTTCATTTCGGGACAGAAAATGGAGCAGAAATCTCACAGAAACCAGGGCTATTTCTCCTATCTTTGGAATAATGGAGCAGCAATCAGGAGCCAATGGCTGGAATACCGGAATGGCAGCGCCTACTCCAAGACCGGGTCAGATAACTCTTTGGACAATGCAGTCTATTGCCCATGGCGCCGATTTTATCAGCTATTTCAGATGGAGAACTGCAATCTTTGGAACTGAGATGTACTGGCATGGAATTCTTGATTATTCAGGAAGAGATAACAGACGGCTAAAAGAAATCTCTGATATATATGATAAGCTCGGGAAAATCTCAGAGGTAGCGGGGAGCACATACGTGGCCAAGGTTGCTGTCCTTAAGGATTATGACAATATCTTTGACTCAGAGCTGGACGTATGGCATGGGAATGTGGAGGAAAAGAGCCAAGACGCAATCTTTAAGGCAGCTCAAAGAAGCCATACTCCAATAGATTATGTCTATCTGACGGAGAGTATTACTGAAAAAGATCTTTTAAAATATGAGTTGCTTATATATCCTCATATGACAATGGTAAATGAAAGCTTCCTGCCGATTCTTGAAGAATATGTACAAGACGGTGGCAAGCTGGTTATTGGATGCAGAAGCGGATACAAGGACATGGAGGGGAAGTGCACCATGGATTATCTTCCGGGAAAGCTTAAAAGACTAACCGGCAATGATATTCCTGAGTATACTGCAATCTCTCCGGATGCCGGTGATGTCTACATCAAATGGGGTAAAGATGAGTTTAAAGCAAGTTCTTTTGCAGATCAGCTCTTTGCATGCACGTCTACAGCCAAAGTGGTTGGCAGTTATGAAGATGATTACTATGAAGGATTTGGAGCTATTACCGAGAATAAACTTGGAAATGGTTATGTTTACTATTATGGCAGCGCATTTAGCGAAGAGGCTGCTTTTGTATTTCTGAAGAACCTTGGAGTAATTGATCCGTTTAACGAGTACTTTGATATTCCGGATGAAATGGAACTTGCGGTAAGAGAAAAAAACGGTGATAAATATGCTTTCGTCCTCAATTATCAGAGAAAGGTTCAGAACATGTGGCTTAAAAAAGAGCTTAAGGAACTATTGTCGGGAAGCATAGAAACAGAAGAAGTCATTATGCAAGGCTACGAGGTAAAGATATTTAAGCTGTAGAGGAAGACATTGATGATGCAATCAAGGCAGTCAGGAAGAGGAGAAGATCCGGATGATAACAAAATTATAAAGTGCGCTTTAGACGCAGATTGCTACTACATTGTAAGTATTTCATACACTTTAAAATGTTTGTTTATGCTAGGAGGAGTCAGCATCAACTCGCCTTACAAATGCCAAAAACAAGGCACTTAAGGCAATGAAAAAGTTCTCAAAGAGATAATCATTCTGCAGATGCAGATTCGAACCCCCCAGATTTTATCTGGGGGGTTCTTATATTAATCAAGTAGTTCAGATATTCTACGGCCGTTCTAAATCTTCATCGTTGCCTTGTTCTTAATTATTACGGTATTCACGAGGTGAACAGTGGAACAGTTCCTTAAATGATTTAGAGAAATAACTGTTGTTATCAAATCCACATAACTCATAAATTGTTTGAACTGAGTAAGTGCTGCTTTTAAGCATATATGCCGCATTTTGCAATCTGAAATTCTTAAGATATTTAATTGGTGAAATATTGATAATTGACTTAAAGCACCTAAGAACTTCACTTTTACTAACATTTGCAGCATTAGCCAGGTCATCTAACGTTATATTTTTAGAATAGTTTGAATGGATGTAGTTTAGGATTATCTGTACGCGCT
>NZ_FOKR01000005.1 GCF_900112195.1 Butyrivibrio sp. YAB3001 | reverse complement strand
TAAAGTGGAGCAGAGAAGTAGGAGCTTATAATTATAATATTGTGCCTCTACGCACGATAATTGATCAGTTTGAACATATAACAGATTTATGGGCATTAGAGAATCTGGTTGGTAATATTGTTTGTTTTTTGCCGTTTGGAATAGGATTACCTTTAGTGACTAATTGTAAAAAATTTGTATTTGTCATAGCAGCAGGGATGCTTTTTTCGGTAGTTATTGAACTTGCTCAATATTTTCTATGTACTGGAAGCGCAGATATAGATGATATAATACTGCATGTAGTAGGATGTATGATTGGACATATAATTACAAATATTTGTTATGCGAAAGACCCTTTTTAAACGTGAGATAAAGATCCATTAGAAGGAAATATAAGGATTGATAACGGAAGAATTATGGGGAAGAAAAGTGCAATAAATGATGGAATTGGCTTAAGGAGCGTTCAGAATCTTGTGAAGACACAAAATGGTGAAATGAATATTTCAGTTGATAATGAGCTTTTTATTGTTAAGGGGAATTTTACCGAGTACTTTAAATGCAATGATTGTGGAATGGTATTTCCATATACAAGAGAAAAATAATAATTTTAGATAGTATTTGCTAGACAAAAGAGAGTTTTATGACTTGAATAAATATTCGTTTTTTTGAGAAAAACAAGCAATTTATATGATAAATCAAAAAGGCCTTTCTTCGATTATATTTGAATAAACCAAATTTGTTATTGACATGGAATTGAAAGACAACTATACTCTGAAATAACATTTATCAGAAAGCAGAACAAATATGATACACAATGGACTCATCATTAATTCCATAGCCGCGAACGCGAGACCCGTGAATGCTCAGGGGTCTGTTTTTGTTGTTAATGATGAGGAAATATGGAGGATTGTGGTCTAATTCTATAACTCCATAATAGATATGTTTATTAAGCCTCATCAGACGCTATGTTTGATGAGGCTATTTTTTTACCCAGGAGGAGAAATGTATGAATACAACTAAGTCAAACAACAAAAATGAAGGGGGAATTTATGAGAGCAAAATAGGATTGAAGAAAAAGTATATCGATTTTTTTGTTTCAAAAGATCATAAACAAATTGATTCTGCATCAGTTGTTCCGGAAAATGATCCATCTTGCTTATTTAACACAGCTGGCATGCAGCCTTTAGTACCATTTTTGCTGGGAAATCCGCATCCACTTGGAAAAAGACTGGTTGATTATCAAAAGTGCTTTCGTTTAACCGATCTTGAAGAAGTTGGAGACAAAACGCATCATACCTTTTTTGAGATGCTAGGAAACTGGTCGCTAGGAGATTATTTCAAACATGAAGCTATTGAATGGAGTTTTGAATTTCTGACCAAAATCCTTGGTATTTCAACTGATTATCTTGCTGTTACTGTGTTTGAGGGTAATGATGTTGTTCCTAGAGATGAAGAGGCTGCTAATTGCTGGATTTCACTTGGGATATCTCCTAAGCACGTAGCATATCTGCCGGCGGAAAACAACTGGTGGCCATCACTTGATCAGCTGGGTCCATGCGGTTCTGATACAGAGATATTTTATTGGAGTGATACTACAGAACAGCCTCCTGAACATTTTGATACTTCAGATGACAGATGGGTAGAAATCTGGAATAACGTTTTCATGCAGTTTGAGCATCTTAAGACAGGGGAGTTTATTGAATTAAAACAAAAGAACGTAGATACAGGAATGGGCGTAGAACGTGCAACGGCTGCATTGTCAGGCGTTGATGATAATTATAGAACTGAAATCTGGTGGCCTATAATTACAAAAATATGCGAATTGTCCGGAAAAGAGTATGACCAGAGCAATGAACGCGCAATGAGAATAGTTGCTGATCACTGCAGATCAATTCTTATGATTGCATCTGATAAAGCTGGAATAGTGCCTTCTAATACGGATCAGGGCTATGTACTAAGAAGGCTGATTCGAAGAATGCTACGTTATGCTAAGATCTTAGGAATCGATATAAATAGTGATTTCGATATTGAGATAATTGAAACAATCTCAGTTATCATGGGAGAGTATTATCCGGAAGTAATAGAAAACTTGGAACAAGTAAAAAGTGTTTTGAGAAGTGAACGCCTCAAGTTCGCAAAAACTATAGAATCAGGAATGAAAATGCTAAATAAATATCTTGCAAGTCTTGGTGATAAAAAAGAGCTGTCTGCTGAAGATGCTTTTAAATTATTCGATACATTCGGGTTTCCAATAGAAATGACGGAAGAAATTGCGTCGGAACAGGGTGTAACAGTTGATACTAATGGATTTAAAGAGTTATTCGTAAGACACCAGGAAAAATCAAGGAAGGGTGCAGAAGGAAAATTCAAAGGAGGACTGGCTGACGACACTGAAGAGACCGCAAGACTACATAACGCTACTCATTTATTGCAAGCAGCTCTTCGTAAAGTACTCGGGGAAGAGGTACAGCAAAAAGGAAGCAATATAACCAGTGAGCGTCTTAGATTTGATTTTAGCTTCAATAGAAAAGTTTCTGATCAGGAGCTTAGTGAAGTAGAAAATATAGTAAATAAGGCTATTGATGAAAAAATTGACGTTATCAAAAAAGAAATGTCATATGAAGATGCAAAAGCTTCAGGTGCTCTTGGATTCTTTAGTCAAAAGTATAATGATTTTGTGTATGTTTATGAAATTGAAGGATATAGCAAAGAGATTTGTGGAGGACCTCACGCTAAGAATACTGCTGAATTAGGCCATTTCCATATTGTAAAGGAGCAAGCATGCGCAAGTGGAATAAGAAGAATTAAAGCTGTTATTCAGCATAATTAAAAGAATGAGGACGTTATAATGAAACTAGAGCAACATTCCCATTTTGCACGAATGATGAGCAGAAGAAGCTCTTTATTGATGGAATATATGTTCCTGTTAGATTCCTGCAACCTGTGGAAGAACTCATCAGCAGTTCAATCTATGAGGAGGAGTTCGGAATTGAAAATGATAAGGAAGAAGATGGAATCATGAATCTTCCTCATAAGGATGGCGACGAGGAAATAAGAGATGTACGCTAAGAATTAATATAAGGTATGATTTGGAGAAGGCAGCAACTTGATATATAAGTTCACTGCCTTTTTTGATACAATGGTTTTTAATAAGAATTTTGAAACATTTGATGTTTAGTATTTATGGAAAAAGAAAAAGTATTGGCTATATTAGCTGGATATGGAATAAATGATTACTCTGAGGCACAAGAGATATCTTATCATTTATTAAAAAATGTAGTCTTTACAAAAGGAATGAAAAACACATGAATAGTTCACTGGATTATATTGGTTGGATTAGAAGCAAGGTTGGTCATGAAAAGGTAATACTTGTATTTGCAGGCGGATGTATCTTTAATGATAAAGGCGAAGTACTTCTTCAAAGGCGGGGAGACAGTAATAAATGGGGATTCACAGGAGGTGCTATTGAGCTTGGAGAGACTCCTCAACAAGCAGCAATACGTGAGGCCAAAGAAGAAACCGGACTTGACGTTGAAGTAGGAGATATTATTGGAATCTATACTGATAGTGACATGAAATATCCAAATGGTGACAAAGCCCATAGTATATTCATAGTTTTTAAATTACAGGCTGTTGGCGGAGAACTGCGCTGTGATAATGAAGAAACATTGGAACTAAAGTACTTTTCCAAAGAAGATAAACCGGTTTTATTCTGTAAGCAGCATGAAGAACTGTGGCAGGATATTTGGAAATCATGATACGGATGGCGATCTTGTAATACACCATAAAAAGGGCAACCGTAAATACTATGATTTGGCACAGAGGCATATTTCAGAAGACATTCTTAAGGCAGATAATCCATGCAAAAGTGAAGATGACTATATCGCATGGCGAGTTCTTCGAAGAGTAGGTGCTATAGGCCTTTGGTGGGATAAAAGCAGTACAGCGCTTCTTGGAATCAATATATGAAATTACTTTAAGATAAGCCTTCCAGGTAGTGATCATATACCCGGAAGGCTTCTTTCATTATTTTTTTTGAATTCGTATCCATTCATTTGTTTTGTACCTGCTATCGAAGTATCCATCAAGATATATAAGAACTCCGAGGTACAGTACCTGTAGAATTCCTACGATCAGGATCAAATTGATACTTAAAAGTTTTTTGAGTACTGGACCGAATACGATGATTGCTGCCAAAGATACAAGCAACACTCGAAGTGATAGGTTACACCATCTCTTCCTATAATATAGCCACAGCTTATAAAGCCCGTAGCAGATTCCGGCAATAATGGTAATCAGCAAGGCAAATGATAGTATTCTCAAAAGCCATGCTGTTCCGGGAGTATAAGCATAGAGTTTTTCAGTGCCATCTACAAACTTGGAATAATAAGGTGTTGCCATCCATTTTGCATAGATGTTCAAACTATCCCAAGCCAATATAATGGGAGCTGATATGAACTCCCATACATCTTCTAAGAAGACGGGATATGCCATGAGGCAGCAAAACAGAGTTGCGATAAGTGAGTCCCAGGCTATCTGCTGGCTCTTCTTGGCTGCTTTGATTTTTGCATTGGCAACTTTGATCGTATCATTTTTTGCTTTTACTGCTTCAGAGACTTTGCAGTTTGCTTCTTCTTTGCAGTTTGCAATATCCTGTCTGGCCTTAGCCTCGGCAGCCTGTTTGGCTGCCTGGGCATTTTCTACGGCCGTAACATTGGACATGTTGACCAGTTTCTTAGTATCAGAGAGAAGGTCCTGAGTGGTGGTGAGCTTTTCTACGAGCTTCTGCTGCTCTTTCCTGCTCATGAGCCCTGCGCTGTTCCTCAAGTCGTCGTTCTCTTTCACGATCGACTGATTTACGTTCTGCACTGATGAGATCTCTGCTCTGAGTTCTGCTATTACTGATCTCAGCTCTGACATCTCTGACAAGTCTATCTGTGTCTGATTCCTCAGATCTTCTATCGTCTCGTCCTTCAGATGATTCTCCGCTGTCAGTTTCTGAATTGCTTCTGACTGAGCCTCCACCACCGATTCCAGCGATGGCTGATTCAACCTCTTCGTAGTATCGCTCGAAGTCTGCTGGGATGAGTTCTGCTGAAGATTCTCTTTCTTCGTCTGCTCTGTTATCACAGAGTCTGCTTTCATTCTGTCTTTCAAATTCATTTATAAGTGCCTCCTTATTTACCTGTAGACCAGCAAAGGTCTTTTCAATATTGGTATCACGGACTTTATCTCCATTTTCATTCTGAAATACAATGTGTTTTCTTTTGTCTGTCCAGTCCACGGTCCAGCCTTTTTCTTTCATTCCGGAAATAAACTCTTCGCGGCTTGCTGATATTGGGATGACATCCATAAGTGCAATAGCACAGTCTACCACAAAGCTCTTTTTGGAATCATTGATGAGTAGATTGTATTTATCTTTGCTCCATGCAATGATTTCACCCTGTTCTATCGGCGTCCCATCGAAGTGCTTACCCTTTTCGGCAATGGTAAGACCTCGCCCCAAACAGAGGTTGTTGGTAAATACTTTCTGCTGTTCGAGATCCTTTTTGCTCTGATGGAGCTTCAGGCCATCTATATATGACACGCTGTTAGTAACAATGTGACAGTGAAGGTGATCCTTATCCTGATGAACCGCTATTACGCTCTGGTGATCCGGGAAGAACTTTTCAGCAAACTCTTTTCCTATTTCAAGGACTTCTGCCGGAGTGACCTTCTCATCACCATGGAAGCTGATGATATTGTGAGCATACATTCTGCCATTATCCTTGTCCCAAAGCTTCTTTTCTTCAAGCCAGGTCTGATAGACTTCAAACGGAGTTATTTCTTCAGGAGCATAAGGACCTAAGATTTCTTTGTAATGCTCGCGCAGCTTTTCTTCCCTAAGGACATATTCGAGACAGTTCCGCATGGCACCGTGGCTCATGGTAGAGTGATTGACGACCTTATTGATAGCCATATATCCTCGCCCTCCTTTCTGAAGTCACCGATCTGATCTACAATGCCTTCAATTCTGTTTTCGGTTGGGAGCAGGCCCTGGCCATTTGCAACATGAGCCATCTGATTTAGGTTAGTTCCCATTCCGCGGAGCTGTTTTACAAAGTCTGCAAATATTTTATTGGTTTCCTTTAATGCTGCAATTTCATCAGAAGAGATAATGGTTCCACCATGAACAGCCCTGATGATGAAGTCCTGCTGCGATAGCCCGGACTCTTTTACTTTGTTAACAAGTTCCATATACTCAGATTCCTTCATTCTTACGGTTATTGCTCTATTTCTTTTTCGTTTTGCTTTAGACAAGATTCTTAAATTCCTTTCATATACGTTTTTTTGCATCCCGCCAAAGGAGAGCGAGTCCCTTTGGCGGGATGCAAGGGCAGAGCCCTTAGGCTGGCTGGCGAGGACTGAAAAAACATCCGGGGGATGATTTTGTGGTCGGATGATAGTCTGCCGGCTCCGGTGTGAAGAGGTCGGAAAACCTTGCTGGGGGTTCCAAGGGGGCAAAGCCCACTGGCAAGTTTAGCGAAAGAGAAAATGCCGATAGGCGTTTTCGATGAAGCGGTGCAATGTGGCTTGCCACTTTGCGAAACTTGCCTATTTTTTCTCCGTCGGCAGACAGGCTGCGGCGGGCGGCGGAGGAAAAATTGTGCTTTTGCGATTTGCCCGGGAGGAGATACACGATGCCGGTATGGAGAGCATGAATATCAGTTCCGGTAGGCAGTGATGTTCATGTTCTTCATACTGACAAACGAAGAAGGAGCAAACAGTCCAGTGGACTATTTGCCCCTTCGAAGTGGTCGGGTATCTGCGGTTCGGGAAGAAATGATATTGGTGCGAATAGCGCCTATATCATTTCTGGTAAATCGCCTCGCTCAAGCGAGAAGGTTTTTATAGATGGCATCACTTTAATGCCATTAACTCTTTTATAGTGACATCATATTGATGCCATATTAAAAATCATCGAGAAAGCTAAGGGCTTCTTTGCTGACAGTTCTGATTTCATCATCATCCGGTTCCGAAACGGCTTTTGCTTCTTTTTCAGCCGCTTCGCTATTACTTGCGGGAATGAAATTGACGCTTCCTGCATTTGCCAATAGTTTGTTAGCTACAAGATCTGCTATCTGGTTGGCAATTAGGTCCAAAGCACTGTTTCCAGGAGTGTCACAAGCATCTGCACCTTTACAGATGAGCTTTAAGGCAACTGCATTCTTGGAAGTGTTTTCTTTGGCAGATAGTATCTGTAATAAGTCCCAGGCTTTCCTGTCTTGAGGGTTATCCATTCTAAATCTTATGCTTAGTCTTTTTTCTTCCATGACATTACCTCACGGAAGAGAGCTTAAGCTCCCTTCCTCGCAAGATACTGTGAATTGTATAGTTCCTCATAGCCCTTGGCTGTTGCACAGATATCTTCAATTATCTCTACGCTGGAAGTATCGTAATCACCAAAATTTCTGATAAGACAGCCTCCACCTCCAATGATATGAAGCTTTACAAGTTCCGGATCATACTCGTACTCGCTGAGCTTATCGAATATCATTTCTGTATATTTGACTGCTTCTCTGCGCATGACATTCTGTATTCGATCTGAAACTTCTGCGGTGCCATTTATGAGGAAATCCTCAATAATGCTTTCGTCAGGGATTTTTCCGCATTCCGCCTGAACTTCATTCATGATATGTTTTACGCACTCATGAACGCCGATCTTATCTGTAAATTTCTTATCAGATAATGGGCGTCCGTTTGTGATCACCAGAGTATTCATGGTGCCATTACCGATATCAGCCAGCATGTGAACTCCTTTATAGTCTTCAAGAGAAGCTGCAATGGCTGCATATCCCTGAGGGTAGATTGCTACGTCACATATTCTGATGTGATAATATTTTCCGCAGTATCTGTAGTTTACTTCAGGTCTTCTCATCAGATAATCTTTGAATGAACTTTTCTGCTTGGACATCCAGTGAATAGGAAGTCCTACAGCAAGGATAAGATCAGATGATCGCAAGCCTCTGATCTCAAGCTCTTTGGCAATTGCAGCCAGTGTGAGGATATAGTAGTCATTGTCCTCATCCTTATTGGCAATGAATACTTTATGACTCTCGCCTATAACGTAGTACATGCCGTCAAGCTGCAAAACGCTGGTTGCTACAGCGGGTTCATCGCTATAGGATTTAACACCGCTTTTAAACACTGAATTTCTTGTTTTCATGTTTCCATAACCGTGATCAATTCCAATCACTAACTTTCCATCTACATATAAATCTTTCATACCTTTAATTCCTCCATGTTATTTGTTTGGTTTTTAGTTACATAAGAGCTGCCTTTCCAGCTCTTCAAAGTCATATTCGTTCTGTTTAAAACTGCAGAAGGCATTTTTTCGCGGCGGCGAATTCTGAAACGAAGCTGGCCTGTCAAGCCGTTCCCTGCACCAGGTCCTTACAGTTTCGTAGTTAAGGCATCCCTTATAGCCACGATCAGTGATGCGCTGTATCTGGTAGTCAACGTTTGCTTTGCCAAACTCAGATACCAGATCATCATATTCATCATCAGTGAGTGTGTCCGCCTTACACACTTTATGAATATTATCTTTATGGTTATTAGATTTATTATTAATATATTGTGTCGGAATCTCAGGAGCCGGATTTCCGGTATCCCGATTTACCGCATCCGGGTTTTCAGGATACGGTGTGATCTTCGATGGTGCCTTACTTTCCTTATCTTTATCGTCTTTCTTGGGTGGCTGGGTAGGAGCCATTACCGGAGATTCATGGACCTCAAGGCTGTTGGAATCAAACTGCCCGCTGCTGTCCCTGCTCTGTATTCTGGTAACATATCCTTTTGCAATAAGGCTGTTGAGCGTCTTTTGAATCTTATCTTTTCCATCAGGCAGGATCTGGGAAAGACCTTTGATGGTCAGATTCCAGTAGTCCGGAAGAGACAGGAGCGTTAAAAGAAGACCTCGCTCTGTCAGAGACAGTTCCCTGTCTCGCATGATGTTCTGAGAAACTACAGTGTAATTTCCCTGTGTTTTGTTTTTTAATATTGCCATGTGTTTCCTTTCAAAAAGAAGAGCACAAAAATGCTCTCCATAAACTTTGGGTGATAGTTTATAGAGAGCTGTTTATTCTACTTTTTATTCTACTCAAACGTCTTTATTCACATGATTATTCCGTGTTATCCTGTGTTATAATGTCTTGAGAACTCATAGAAAAGGCTTAAGATAAACTGAATTAACAACAGATGGGATAAAAAGACAAATCCAAAGCAATATTCGGGACGCAGAGGTCGCAAGTTCGAATCTTGTCGCCTCGACTTAGATTTTATCAGGGTTTGCAGATTTGCAAACCCTCATTTTTTACCCTGAAATCTAACTTCAATCTAACTCACTCCGTTTATTCACAGTTTTAATTGGAAGCTGCTTCTTCTGAAGAAGAGCGTGCCTCAATTCTTCATTCATATAAAATGTGGAAATGGAATTTTCCAAAAGCATTAACGGATAGAACTGAGAAAAACTTGAAAGAACTAAAAAAAGCAAAGCTTGAGGAGCAGATGAAACAGCTTCAAAAAGAGTTATCCAACTTGAACGATGAGGATGGTGAATAGTCAATTGGTAAACAAAATCGTAAAATGCTAGAATAGTAGTAGATAAGGATTATTCAAGGAAAGAAGAGATTTCTAATGAAAGTATTCAATACAACAGCTGTATGCATACCATCAAAACATTATATGGTAGATCTTTCTGAAAGAGTGTCAGAAATAAGGAAGCTTGTGGATGCTGGTAAATACTTTACTATCAATAGAGCGAGACAGTATGGAAAGACTACAACACTGAGTGCTTTGAAAAAAGCATTGGTCAAGGATTATTTGGTTTTGGCATTGGATTTTCAGGGAATAGGTGCTGGGGTTTTTGAAAATGAAGGAAC
This sequence comes from Butyrivibrio sp. YAB3001, assembly GCF_900112195.1. Taxonomy (GTDB): domain Bacteria; phylum Bacillota; class Clostridia; order Lachnospirales; family Lachnospiraceae; genus Butyrivibrio. The sequence continues at coordinate 234,191 of NZ_FOKR01000005.1, read as the reverse complement.
GTTTTCGCAGGCTTTCGCCAGACTTCTCATAGATCTTCACGAATTTGAGAATGTTCCCATCCCTGAGAAGGTACTAGATGCATTGGAAAAGCTTAATGATTCTGATGCAGACAAAGTAAAGATGGACGATCTTTTTAGAATCCTGAAAAGGTGGATAAAAGCTTCAGACACGCCGATTGTACTTATTATAGATGAAGTAGACAGTGCGACAAATAATCAGGTTTTCCTCGATTTTCTTGCTCAACTCAGAGATGGTTATATCAGCCGTGACACAGATGGCGTTCCGGCTATGCAGTCAGTGATTCTTGCAGGGGTAACTGATGTTAAGCATCTTAAATCAAAAATCAGATCTGAGGATGACCATAAGGTTAATAGTCCATGGAACATTGCAGCGGATTTTGAAATAGACATGAGCCTTTCTGAGAGTGGTATAAAAGGAATGCTTGATGAGTATGAGACTGACCATAATACAGGAATGGATACTGTTGCTATTGCAAAACTAATTAGAGATTACACTAATGGGTATCCTTTCTTGGTTAGTCGTATCTGCGAGCGGCTAGATGTTGACATAAGTAAGAAAATGGGGGTTGCTAATGCTTGGACATCAAGAGGCATTGATGAGGCAATTAAGCTTATACTTTCGGAAAATAACACATTGTTCCAGTCATTGACTAAAAATCTTGATTGCTATCCGGAGTTAAAGAAGTCTATTCGTAGTATTCTGATGGAAGGAACAAAACTTACTTGGAATGCACAGCAGGATTCTATCATCCAGCTGCAGATGTATGGCCTTATCAGGAACGACCATAATACTGTCAGAGTAGCGAACAGGATATTTGAAACTATGCTCTATAACCTATTTCTCTCTGATGAAGAATTGAAGAGTAATATATTCTCAAGAGAAGGTCAGCTTGCTAAGAACCGTTTTGTTGAGGATGGAAAGCTGAACATGCGTCTTATTCTTGAAGGCTTCATTAAAACTTATACCGAAGTTTGTGGCCCCTTACAAGAAAGATTTAAAGAAAAGGACGGAAGAGAGCAGTTTCTGCTGTATGTAAAGCCAATAATAAATGGAACCGGTAATTACTACATTGAAGCGCAGACCCGTGATCAGACTAGAACAGATGTGATCATAGATTATCTTGGTCAGCAGTATATTATTGAGCTTAAGATCTGGCGTGGAGAAAGATACAATGCTGAAGGAGAAAAGCAAATAATAGATTATTTGAATCATTGGCATCTTGATACTGGCTATATGCTCAGCTTTAACTTCAACAAAAAGAAGGCGCAAGGTGTGGAGAGAGTTCAGGTAGGCGATAAGGTGCTGTTTGAAGGAACTGTGTGAAGATCAGTAAAAACTGTAACATGTACTCTAATGAAAGAGATAATTTTATAGATAAAAAAGAGTTTGAAGGTCCTATTTACGAGCAGTTATCTGACGCATTTCAGTTTATTCTGAAGCATATTAACATCGGTGCTGAAGTTAATGGCCTTTGCAGTAAAAACGTATATGAGCTTCCAATAAAGTCAATAAGAGAGTTAGTAGCTAATGCTGTTATTCATCGAAGTTATTTAGCAGAATCCAAGATACAGGTTTCTATTTTTGACGATAGAATTGAGGTTGTATCACCTGGAATGCTTTATGGCGGAATGGATATTGCGACCATGAAAACCGGAAGATCCAAATGCAGAAATCAGGCAATCGCCGATATTTTTCAATACATGCATATAGTTGAAGCATGGGGAACCGGTATTCCAAGACTTATCACATCGTGCAAGCAGTATGGCCTGCAAGAGCCTGTTTTTGAAGAATTCGGTGATGGAATTAAGGCTACTGTTTATAGATTGCAAGCGAACAGTCGAACAAGCGAACAGTCGAACAAGCGAACAGTCGAACAAGCGAACAGTCGAACAAGCGAACAAGCAGATTCGCAATCAAACAAGTGAAACCCAAGATAAGATAAAGGAATACTTGGAGACAGTAAATGATGCTTCATCAGCTGAAATTGCTGAAGTTATTGGACTTAGCTAATCAAGGACCAGAGCTATTTTATCAGAGCTGGTTGATGAAGTAGAAACAATAGGATCAACCAGCAACAGAAGATATAGGAAAAAGAAATAATATGAAAGCAAAAAATAGATAATTATAAGTTCTCCAGTCTTGCGAATAATAACTTGCATGTTTTGGGGAGTGATGGTAACATTAAAGTTGCTTTGAACAAATAATTGAGGTAAATAAAGGATGAGCATTAAGGTTTTCTGATATAAAAGTTGAACAAAGATAGTTACTACCTGCATGACAGGTCTTATTTTTGTACGCTTAGATCAGATTAGCTGTGCCATCTTGCCTTTCTATAATAGGTTAACAATGGTATAGGACTGCTTTGCGTACAGAAAAGTATGCAGAGCAGTTTTTTGTTATGCTTTATCAGATTATAGATTGGAGAAAACCTTTGAATAAATACTTTTTTAATAACAAGAAAAAACTCATTATTTATATGCTTCTTTCACCCGCAATGGCAATCACATCAGTTCTTTTTTCATTATCACTTGAACCGCTTATAACAGTTTCCACAAAGGGAAATTTCACATTGATGATAAAAATGATAGCTGCTTTCATAGTTATAGTTATTGCAGATATGTCAGTGTCCTATTTTCATAAAATATCTCGCGAGAATCTGAGGAAAGAGTTCCTTATAGCTTTTAAGAATAATCTTTTCGAAGGAATAATGAATAAAAGTTTTCAAGAGTTTAGGAAAGAACCACCATCATATTATGTTTCCATGATGCAGAGAGATGTCAAAAAGATCAGTACTGACTACTTTGACAGCGTATGCGGCATTTATAGGGTTACAACAAGTTTCATTGTAACTGTAATAGCACTTATCAGAGTCAATCCTGTAATCTGCCTCATAAATGTGCTTATTGCAATGTTTTCTGTTTTTATACCAAAGATATTTCAGGAGAGGTTAAAGAAGAACTCTACTCAGGCTTCTACTGCATCGGCAGAGTATCAAAGTGTAATCTCTGATGCGCTCATAGGCTTCAATACTATAAAGCTTTATTCTGTCTTTTCCAAAATAAAGAAGCAAACAGAGGAAAGAAATGAAGCGAGCGAAGAGGCCGAGTGCAACCTTGTTAAGACAAACTACCGTATTGCATATATATCTATTATATGTTCGCAAGTAGGTTATGTTATGACAATTATTACAAGTGCTGTATTTGTCTACCTTGGTAAGATAAACATTGGTACGATACTTGCTCTTTCGCAGCTTATTGGAGGAATACTGGCGCCATTCCAGGAAGTTCCCATGTTTATAACAAGCCTAAAGTCAGTATCAGTTGTTGTTGATAAACTAAAGAAATACTCGGAGGTTGATTCCGATAACGTAGCAGAAACTCAGCCACTTGATGAAGACTATACGTTAAAAGCTGAAAATGTCCAAGTTTGTTTCGAAGATAAAGAGGTTCTAAAGGACGTTGAAGTAGAGTTTAAACAGGGAAAGAAGTACATAATCATGGGCGATAGCGGATGCGGTAAGTCCACGTTGGTAAAACTGTTCCTAAAAATGTCTGAGAATACAAAGGGAAGAGTGCTTCTTGGAAACAAGGATATCAGTGATATTCCTGATAAACAGCTCTACAGTGTTGTGAATTACATGCAGCAGGAAGTCTTTCTTTTTGATGATACAATCCGGAACAATATAACTCTTTTCAAGAACTATTCTGATGAAGAATTGCAGAATGCTATTGATAGTGCCGGACTTACGGAATACATAGACGGTCTTGAAGAAGGATTAGATACAAGGATTAATGGTAACGGATACAATCTTTCCGGTGGAGAGAAGCAGCGAATTGGTATTGCCAGAGCACTCCTTGCAGGAGCAAAAGTCTTTATCCTGGATGAGATTACATCAAATCTTGATGTATCAAAGGAACGCTATATTGAAGACCTTATCATGAATATAGAAGGCGTAACTGTAATCATGATAACACACCGTATCAATGATGCGACGCTTAATCAGGCGGATGAAGTTCTCGTCATGAAATCCGGAAGGATACAGGAACATGGAACATATAGTGACCTTATAAGAGCAAAGGGGCTTTTATACGGATTTAAAATGATAGCTGCGTAATAAACAAAAACTGAGGAGATACATGAAAGAAGTTTTAAAGAATAAAATATATGTGTCTGTAATGATTGCAGGGAATCTTTGACTACATCTAAATATATTTCATTTTAAATCAAACAAAAAAGAAGGAGAAAATGCAGGAAATACTAGCATTATCTCTTTCTTTTTTGTTATAATCTCTTCATTGATTTAAAGCGATAAAAGAAAGGGATTTTTTATGGGTGAAACAGTGAGAATTCAAGACGACCTCTATCATGCGATTAATGGAGAATGGCTTAAAACGGCTATTATTCCTGATGATAAGCCTATGACAGGTGGATTTAACACGTTGGCAGAGGATGTTGAAAAAACAATGATGGCTGATTTTAAGGCTTTTGCAGAAGGAGATAAGACTTCTGACATTCCTGAAATGGCCTATGCAATATCTCTTTACAAGAAAGTACTTGATACAGAAAGAAGAAATAAAGAAGGATTAGAGCCAGTCCTTTCTCTTTTAAATAGGATCAAGGCACTTGAAACAGTGGAAGACCTTAATAATGTAGCTACGGAGTTTCTTCTTAAAGGACTCGAGCTTCCAATAGATATGGCTGCAGATGTAGACATGGCTGACACTACAAAGCACTGCTTTATAGTGCAAGGACCAGCTATAATTCTCCCGGATACTCCGTATTATGCAGATGATAATGAATCTGGCAAACAACTTTTGGCTGTTTATGCTGATATGGCTGCGAAAGCTCTTGAATTTGCTCCTCTTTCTGAGGGAGAAAAGAAGCTCTTTATAGAGGATGCACTTGCCTTTGATGCTCTTGTTGCCAAGAAAGTAAAAAGCCAACTGGAATGGTCTGAATACTATAAGAATCAGAACCCTATGGACGTAGATGAAGTTGCTGAATATGTAGCGCCTTTTGATATCAAGAAAGTACTTAAAGATCTTTATGGGGACAAGATTCCTGACACGCTGATAGTTTATGATCCTAAAGCCATTAAGGAGATGAATGGCTATTTCTCAGAGGAGAATTTTAAACTTTACACACACTGGTTATATGTGAAAACTCTTTTGACTGCTACTCCATGCCTTTCTCTGGAACTTAAATCCATTGGAACAAGCTATAGAAGAGCACTTATGGGAATAGCGGCTGATCCAGTGATCGAAAAAGAAGCATATCAGCTGGCATCTGAGTTTTACAAAGAGCCGGTTGGTGTGTATTACGGTAGAACCTATTTTGGAGAAGAGGCTAAAAAGGATATTGCCTCAATCGCTCAAAAAGTAATTGACACCTATAAGCTTAGAATGAGGAAAAACACATTTCTTGCAGATTCTACCAAGGAAGAGGCAATCAAAAAGCTATCTACAATTGTTGTAAAAATGGGTTATCCTGATGCCATAAGGGAAATCTGGACAAAGCTAAGGTTTGAAGAGAGTGATTCTTTATATGAGTCAGTAAGCAAGATTAACACGATTCGCAGAAAAGACCAGTTTGATAAGCTCTATAAGGAAGTAGACCGCTCAGAATGGGTAATGCCAGGCCACCTCGTAAACGCCTGCTATAATCCTAGCTGTAACGATATAACATTTCCTGCAGCAATCCTGCAGAAGCCTTTCTATAGCCTATCACAGAGTGTAAGTGAGAATCTTGGTGGTATTGGTGCAGTAATCGGTCACGAAATATCTCATGCTTTCGACACCAACGGAGCTAAGTTTGATGAAAAAGGAAATTTGAAGGACTGGTGGCTTGAAGAAGATTTCAAAGCATTTGAAAAACTTGCAGATGACATGAAAGAGCAGTTTGATGGAATCCCTTATCATGGTGGCAAAGTAAATGGTGAACTTACCGTATCTGAAAATATAGCTGATAATGGAGGAATGGGTGTAACATTAGAAATTATGCATACTATTCCTGATGCTGATTTTAAAGCCTATTTTGAAAACTGGGGTAGAATATGGTGTATGAAAGCCAAGGAGGAAATGATTCAGCTTCTTCTTGCCAGAGATGTTCATGCTCCTGCACCAATCCGTGCCAATATTCCTCCAAGGAATTTTAGTGAGTGGTATGAAGCTTTTGGAGTAACAGATAAGGATCAGATGTATATTGCTCCTAATAAAAGAATTAGTATTTGGTGATTTATTACTCAAATTGGCATGGAGCGTTATACCGGAATTATCAAAACATGCATTAGGAACAATAGAACTTTGATACTGTTTACAAATGAATTTGATATTTAATCATGATAAAAAGGCGGAGAGAGCAATTTAGCTTTCTCCGACAATAATGGTAAACGTTCTTATTCACATGATTATTCCGTGTTATCCTGTGTTATAATGTCTTGAGAATTCTCAAAATAGGTGCAAAATAAACTGAATTAACAACTGATGGGATGGTATTAATAGGGAATGTCTGGAAGAGGCAGGCTGTACTGTTAATGTAAGATATCAGCTATGCTCCGCAGAAACCTATGGAATTCATGAGAGAATAGGATACTTTCATCCGATTCAGACTTATTATGTTGGGAAAATGATAGAAATGGTTGCTGAGCCCACAGAAGAAGATCACAAATTTGAGTGGGTAGAATACAATGAACTTAGGGGGAATATGTATCTGGAAATGCAAAATTGGGCTTTGGATAAGTTTTTTGAAGTATATATTTCTGATAATGGCGATGGAACCTTCACAAATCCAGTTCTTTACTGTGATTATTCTGACCCGGATGCAATCAGAGTTGGCGAAGACTACTATCTTGTTGCATCGAGCTTTACGAACACACCGGGACTTCCGATACTTCATTCAAAAGATCTGGTTAATTGGAACTTAATAAATTATTGTGTAAAGAATGTACCTGAGGATGTTTCTTCTTTTAGAAAACCAAGACACGGAGAAGGCGTGTGGGCGCCTTCCATAAGATATCATGACGGATTATTTTACGTATGTTTTCCTATGCCGGATGAGGGTATCTACATGACGACTGCATCTGATCCATATGGTGTGTGGAGCGAGCCGGTGAATATACGACCTGGTGCAGGGTGGATTGATCCATGTCCATTCTGGGATGATGATGGGAAGGTTTATCTTGTATCAGGAGTTGCCAAGAGCAGAATAGGCTACAATAGCGTTCTTTATGTGACAGAGCTTGCAAGCGACGCAATGTCAGTAAAGGGTGAACCTGTAAAGGTATTTGATGGAAATCAGACAGGAGACAGAACAACGGAAGGCCCCAAGCTATATAAAAGAAATGGCTATTATTACATTTTTGCCCCGGCAGGAGGAGTTAAGCCAGGATATCAATTGGTTCTGCGTTCACGCAATATATATGGGCCTTACGAGAAGCGCATAGTCTTAAAACAAGGTTCATCAGATATAAATGGCCCTCACCAGGGGGCTTGGGTAGATACACCAAAGGGAGATAACTGGTTTTTACATTTTCAGGATGTCTACGCAGCAGGAAGAATCGTACATCTGCAACCGATGACCTTTGAGGATGACTGGCCTGTTATTGGAAAAAAGATTGAGGGTGAGTGCTGCGGCGAACCTGTGAGAACCTATAAGAAACCGCTTGAAGTTGCAAGCTACAATGAGAAAGAAACTACTAATCCAGGTATTACAGATCTTTATCTAAGAGGCTGGCAATGGAATGCTAATCATGAAGATAGTTGGATTACGAATGAAAACGATGACGAATCTATCACTCTTTACTGCAATTATGATGAAAAGGAAAGATATATACCAGAATTACCGTGCATTCTCTTAAAGAAGTGGGAAGCTCCTGAGTTTGAACATACTTACAAGCTTGATCTATCTCAACTATGCAAAGGTGATTATGTGGGGGTAATAAACCTTGGAATGTCATATCTTGCAGTTGTGTTTGAAAAGAAAGAAGACAAGATAGTTGCAAGTAGTATTAGCGGAAGACAGGAGTTTACGGACGGAGGTATTCTTTATAATGAAAGTGAAACAGAAATATGCAGCGATGTTCCACATCATGTATATATTAAGTATGAAGTGAAGAATATCGGAATGCGTAAAGAAAAAGAAATACCGGTTGCTCCTGAAGAAATTGTCAGGTATTACATGAGCTATGATGGCAAAGATTATAACAAAGTGGCAGAAATAAGCGCTGAGGCTGGCAGGTGGGTAGGTGTAAAGCAGGGCGTGTTTGCTCTTTCTCATAATGAGGCTTCTAATGGAAGACTTATAGTAGCGCTGTAAAAGCACATATGAGGAAATAAAACAGAAGAAATAAAAGACAAGATGATATTATTGTAAATCGCAGAAAAGTCTGAGGATTACTGGTGATGAAAAGGATAATGTTGAAGGTTTTAAATGACCTTCACCATTATCCTTTTTTGGTTTATCAAAGCCGGTTTTTATGATCTTTTTCGCTGTAAAAAAGGGATTAAATTCCAATAATAATACCGATAACCGATTAAAACGAACCGATAATCGGCAAATTATTGAGAGCATGTTTCTTGTAGGGTATTGTGTAATCACGAGGTGAGCACAACAAGTCAAAAAGAAATCAGCAAACAGTTTATAGAATGTTTCTGAATGAAAATTTGATTTGAGTAGAGCTATAGAAAAAAGGAAGATGGGAAAAAATATGAAAGCATTTTTATTTCCGGGACAGGGAACACAAAAAGCAGGAATGTACAGCCTGCTAACAGGAAAAGAAGCAGAAGTGGATGAGGTATTTAAAATTGCCAGTGAAGCTACTGGAAAAGATGTCCTTTCCCTCTGCAGAGACTGTACAGATGAAGAATTAAAGCAGACTGCAAATACGCAGCTTAGTGTTACGGCAATGAACATGGCTTACCTTAGACTTTTGGAAAACAGAGGAATTAAGCCGGACATAGTTGCAGGACACAGCTTGGGACAGCTTTCCGCTGTGGCAGCTGCAGGATGTATTTCACTGTATGACTTATTCAGGATTGTTGGCAAGAGAGCGGAACTGATGGGACAGCTTAAGGAATCAGGAAAACTTGCAACAATACTCGGTCTTGACAGAGAAGTCATCTATAAAGTTTGCGAAGAAGTGAGCAAAGAAGTTGGAAAAGTACAGGTTGCACTTGAAAATGCTACACAGCAGACAGTTATCGGTGGAAAAGAAGAAGAGGTAAATGCAGCTGTCGAAAGACTTAAAGAAGCCGGAGCGCTCCGAATAGTTGAGATAAAAGTAAGCAATGCATTTCATACATACATGATGGAGCCAATGGTTGAACCGTTTGCAGAATTTGTGAAATCCATTGAGTTCAAGGCTCCACAGACCAGGATTTTATTAAATGCCAAAGGCAACTTTGCTGATAATGAATCAGAGATTAAGACAGATCTTATAAATCAGTGCACAAACGTAGTTAAGTGGTGTGATTGCATGAATCTTTTGTTAAAAGAAAAAGATATTAAAATCGCTGAGACCGGAGTCGGCAGAACAATGGCCAGCATGATAAAAGGAATAGATCGAGGAGTAAAAGTCTATCTTATGAGTAACAATGTTGATTTTGAACAGTTTATAACAGAGGGCTAAAGATATGGATGGAATAAAAACGAGAGTATGCAAAAAGTGCAAAACGGAATATCCGGCAGCGATGCTTAGAAAAAATTATGACATTTGCCCAGGCTGCGGAACTTATATGCGAGTACATGCAAAGAGAAGAATCGATTATCTTGCTGATGAGCAGAAATTCACTGAGTGGGATAAAGATCTTTATATGTATAACCCGCTGGAAGATGAAGGATACGCAGATAGCATTATAGCAACAAGAGAAAAGAATCATTTAAATGAGGCAGTGCTTACAGGAGAAATTACAATCTGCGGTTATGAAGTGGCAATCGGAGTAATGGATACCAGATTCATGATGGGAAGTATGGGCCACATCGTAGGTGAGAAGGTTACCCGCTTATTTGAAACAGCAACACGAAAGAAACTTCCGGTTATCCTGTTTTGCTGTTCAGGTGGTGCAAGGATGCAGGAAGGAATAATTTCCCTTATGCAGATGGAAAAAACCGCTGCAGCTGTAAAGAGACATAGTGAAGAAGGACTTCTTTATGTATCCGTTTTAACAAATCCTACAATGGGCGGCGTTACAGCAAGTTTTGCGACTATAGCTGATGTTGTTTTAGCTGAAAAGAATGCAATGATAGGCTTTGCAGGCCCAAGAGTAATAGAGCAGAATACGGGCGAAAAGCTTCCAGGAGGATTCCAGTCAGCAGAGTTCCAGATGGAGCATGGATTTGTTGACAGAGTGGTTGAACGTCAGGATCTTAGACAGGAACTGGCATTCCTGTTATCCATTCATGAGAAAAAGAGCTCTTTCTTTAAGAGAAGATTCAGACTTTTCTACGAGATAAAAGATGGAAAGATCACAGAAAGAACTCCCTGGGAAAGAGTACAGATTGCAAGATCCAAGGAAAGACCTACAAGTCTTGATTACATAAACACATTGTTTGAAAGCTTCTATGAGCTTAAAGGTGACAGAGTAAAGGAAGATGACCATGCAGTAATTGGTGGTGTTGCCAGATTCAGAGGAATGCCTGTTACTGTTATCGGAACTCAGAAGGGCAAGAATTCTCTGGAAGAGGCAATGTACTATAACTGGGGAATGCCGCTTCCTAGTGGATATAGAAAGGCGTTACGCCTTGCAAAAGAAGCTGAGAAATTCCACAGACCGATTGTCTTCTTTGTGGATACTATCGGAGCTTCCTGCGGAAAGAAGGCAGAAGAAGAAGGTCAGGGACAGATTATAGCAAATGTCTTACAGGAAATGTCTGTTCTTAAAGTTCCTACTTTATCAGTTGTTATAGGCGAAGGTGGAAGCGGTGGAGCACTGGCACTTGGAATAGGTAACGAAGTTTGGATGCTTGAAAACTCGGTATACTCAGTGCTTACACCTGAAGGATATGCAAGTATTCTTTGGAAGGACAATAACAAGGCCGCTGATGCAGCAAAGAAGATGAAGCTTGAAGCTAAGGATCTGTATGATCTTGGTGTAATTGACAAGATTATTTATGAAAAAGAACCTGTAACGACAGAAAACATGGACGATGTATGCAGTCAACTTAGAGCCGGAATTACTGAATTCTTCGACAAGCATGCAAGTGGAGATGTTGCAGCTATGAGATACAAGCGTTTCAGAAAGTATTGATGGGTGAGGGGGACCAAATATTGTGCGCATTATGGATTTATATAACCGACAAGTAAGGCATTACCTTCCAGGTGGCGTACATCAGAATTTTAATTTTCCCTGGCGAGAAGTTCCAATTTATAGTGTGAGGACAAAGAATTCACATATATGGGATATGGATGGGAAAGAATATCTGGATCTGTTTTCATATCATGGAGCAACAATACTTGGAAACGGAAATAAAAAATACAGTGCAGTGATGCATGATGTAGTAAAAAACAATATGGGTGCAGCTCATACAGATTTTGAGCTGCAGACCATAGAACTTATACATAAAACTTTCAGTGCGGCGCAGATGATTCGTTTTGGAGTATCTGAATCAGAGATGATAAACGATGCAATCAGGCTATCGCGGGTATTTACAGGTAGAAAGAAAATTGTAAGATTTGAAAATCAATATATAGGAAGCAATGATAATCTTCTTGGCGATAATAATAACGATTTCCGCAGAACACAGTCCATGGGAAATATAGGGCTCGAAGATAGTTATGTGATCAGATGGAATGAAATAGCTGCTTTTGATGAAGTTATAGGAGAGCATGGCAAAGAGATTGCATGCGTAGTGATGGAGCCGGTCAGTGTATCACATGGAAGTATTGAACCTGAAAAGGATTACTTACAGCAGATAAGAAAGCGGTGTGATAAGAACGGGATCGTACTTGTTTTTGATGAAACAAATACCGGAATAAGGGCTCATTACGGTGGTGCACAGGAATTATACGGAGTAAAAGCAGATCTGATGATTCTTGGAAAAGCAATTGCAGGTGGTGTTCCAATAAGTGTACTAGCAGGAAAGAAAGAATTGATGAGTCTCTATCAGACACAGGAAGTGATCCAGGGTGGTGATTACAATGGTTATTCCCTTGGAATGGCAGCAATAAATACAACGATGAGTATTCTTTTTGACAATGACTTGAAAAATTATAAATATCTTCAGCGTCAGGCAGAAAAGATAAAAAGTGTAACTAGTGAAGTTTCACGGTATACAGAATTTCCAATGACTGTTCAGGGACCGCTGTTATGCAGTGCAATTCATTGCAGCGACAAGGTGCTTAAAAGCCCGGATGACTACACTCAGGAAATACTGATGAAAGAAATAGTACTGAATGATTGTATGCAGCGTAACGGATTATTAGTAGAGACACCACTTACACTTTATCCCAATCTCATGTTTCAGGATTCAGATCTTGGAATATATGCTGACAGATTGGAAAAAGCAGTAAAAGAAGCAATAGAAGTATTGGAGGCATAAGAAATGTACCAGAAAGATGATGGAGAAAAGGTTTGGGCAGCTTTTAAAGAGATGGATACATACCTTGATAAAAGCTTTCAGATAATAGACCGTGTTGATGAGGATAACAACTATTACAACACAAAAGGTCAGAAAATGTATGACGGAGTTTCAACTCTTTTAAATACAAATATAGGTCACAGGAATAAAGAGATGATCAAGGCAATCACAGATCAGCTCGAGAAGTTGGATAATACTTCGCTTTTTTGTGCCACAAACGATGTTTCAATAAAATGCGCAAAGAAGCTCTGTGAGCTTACAGATAATCATTTTTTCAGTGCATTTTTCACTAATAGCGGATCAGAGAGTTGTGATACAGCGATGAAGATCGCTATGAAATATAACTATAACAAAGGAAAAAGAAACGTTGGAGTTGTAGCTCTTGAAGGTGCATATCACGGATCTAATATGACAGCCATGAGGTTATGCCAGGATCAATATGATAGTGAGCAGTACTCAGCAGATACAACAGGCTATTACAAATTGACAATTCCTTCAACATATCAGGAAGAGGGACTTACAGAAAAAGAAGCTGTAAAAAAGAGCCTTGCAGAATACAAAAAAATAATCAAGGAACACTGTATTGGCGCAATTTATATGGAACTGATCCAGCTTTCAAATTCAGTTTATGAGCTGCCAAAAGAGTTCGTAAGAGGAATTGTAGATATAAGTCATGAAAATGATGTTCTGGTTGTAGTAGATGAAGTAGCAACCGGTTTTGGAAGAACAGGAAAAATGTTTGCATCGGAGCATTATGGAATCTGGGGCGACCTAATGATGTTTGCCAAGGGTGTTACATCAGGATACGTACCGATGGGGGGTGTTCTTGCTACAAGAGAAGTATATGAGAGCTTTACCGGTGAAATGACAGTTTCTCTGGATAATGGATTTACAACAGGAGGACATCCGGTAGCATGTGCAGCAGCTCTTAAGAATATAGAGATCATGGAGAGAGAAAAGCTGTCTGAGAATTCAGAGGAAATTGGAAAATATCTGTTAGAAGGTCTAAGAGAGACTATAGGAAAGAGCTTTTTGATAAAAGAAATCCGTGGAAAAGGCTTGATGCTTGCAATAATATTTGAGGATTACAAAGTGATAGGTATGCCTCAGTTTGGAATTTCCAATATTGTAACAAGATTCCTTGTTAATAACGGAATGTTACTTTATCCGGACAGCGATGAAACGCTCATCCTGGCACCGGCATTGAATGTGGATAAAACGACTTGCGATTTTATCATAGATAGGTTAACAGAAACAGTAACTAAAACAGAAAAATGCGTTAGCAGGAGGAAAGAGGCATGTTAAAGGCGTGTAAAGTAGACAATCTTGTAAAAAAGATAAAGGTTGGGGATGTAGAGCAGGAACTGCTTAAAGGTATGGACCTCTCTATAGATAAGGGTGAATTCACTGTAATAGTAGGACCAAGTGGAGCAGGAAAATCAACTCTTTTAAACATCCTTGGAGGACTTGACAGGGTTACAGGTGGAACAGTAGAGAGTGCTGGATTTGATCTTAGTAAATGTGATTCCAAGAAGATGAATCAGTACAGACAGAAGATTGGATTTGTATTCCAGGATTATGCACTTATTGAGAACCTTACAGTGGCTGAGAACATTGAACTTATGAGTGTTATTACCAAAAAGAAGGTTGATACAAAGGAAATCCTAAAGAAGGTGGATCTTGAGAAACATGCTGATAAGTTCCCAGGTCAGCTTTCAGGTGGAGAGAAGCAGAGAGTATCAATCGCAAGAGCACTTGCTAAAAATCCTGAGATTCTTTTCTGTGATGAGCCTACAGGAGCGCTTGATGAAAAGAATGGTAAGAAGGTACTTCAGATTCTTCAGAATCTTAACAAGGCAGGCACAACTGTTGTAGTTGTTACACATCTTTTAGGAATGCAGAAGATGGCAAATCATATTATCAGAGTTGTAGATGGCAAGATCAAGGATGACATCTTAAACGATGATGTTATAGCAGCAGAAGATGTAGTTTGGGCATAAGAAGAGGACTGATTATTATGAAAAAAATGCTTTTCAGAAAGATTAAGAAGAGGAAGATACAGAGCATAGGCATAATTGCAATCACTTTGTTATGGATGTTTGTAGTAGCGTTTTCACTTAATCTTTATTCAACAAATAATGCTTTTAAGAAAGATTATTTTGAAGCAACTAATGTAGAAGATTTTAATTTTGTACCGACTGATTTCTCAGCGTTGGATGACCTGGCTGACAAATATCAATTTAAATATGAAGCTCAGTATACAAGAGATTTTGAAGAAAATGGGCTGACATACAGATTGATCAGTAAGACAGAGGATATAGATGTTCCTTATGTAACAGAAGGAAAGCTTTCAGATGATGCAGATCAGGTGATAGTAAATCCTGAATATGCAGAAAAAAGCAGTGTTCTTGTTGGAAACACACTTAAGATCCAGGGTAAAGAGTACACTGTTACGGCAATCGCGAACCTGGTCAATTACGTTAAGATGCATGTGAGCGATAGCAATTATAACTACGATCCTAAAAACCAGCTTTTGGTGATCATGGATAAGGATGAACTTCTTTCCTTAGAGGAAGGAGAACTTGGAGTAAGGTATCTTGCTAAGTTTAGCGGCATATCAGAAGAAACCAAGTCAGATGTTCTGGCAGAGATATTAAGAAGTGACGAGTTTATAACAGTTACCGGCCAGGCAGATAATTCAAGCATTACAGCGTTAGACGGAAAGATCAGTGTATATTTCCTTTTGACTGTCATCTCCCTATGTGTACTTTCCGTAATCATTGTAATTCTTCTGATCATGTTCGTTTACATCCTGATAAGTGAGGACAGAAAGCAGATTGGAATCCTTAAAGCAAACGGAATGAAGAGTCTTACAATATGGAATTCATATCTGCTTATGATCCTTTCACTTATGCTTCCATCAGGAATCGCAGGATTTATAGCTGGAAGTTTTGCAGCACCTTACTTCGATGAAATTTTAGGAAGAGATATTTCACTCCCGGTATTGGATTTTGAGATTCATCCGGAGTTTGTAGGAATGATTTCAGGAATTATCCTTTGGATAGCACTTCTCTCCACAGTACTTGCTACCGTTGGAATCCTGAATAAGACAGTAACAGAGCTTTTGAAGAACAATAAGATCAAGAATGTAAGCAAATTTGAGAAGTTTGTTAAAAAGGTAGTAAGACCTAAGAATGTTGTAAGAAGAATGAAGGTTTCATTCGCAGTAAGAAGTAAGCTTTTGCTGATACTTGTACTCTTTAGCGTTTTTGCAGCAGGCGTGCAGTTCCTTCTTAGCTACACGATCTACAACATGAATAACAAGATGATCAGTGTTCAAACAGAATCAATGAATTTTGAGAATCAGGTTTATTTCTCAGAGAAAGTAAAAGATACAGAGGAAGGTAACCAGTACTTCGCAAGAGTTGAAGGCGTATCAACAGCTGATAACACATCAGTACAGATATATGCACTTACAGAAGGTGACAAGATTGACTATGGCAAAGATGGAATCAAACCAGGAAATGTCATTTTGAATCAGACAGCAGCAGAAATTCTTAAAGTCAAGGAAGGCGATCAGCTAAAGCTTGCAATTGGCGAAAAGGAAGTAGAGTTCACTGTTGAGTATGTATGCAACAGAATCGTTGGCAAAGAAGTATTTGCAGACTACCAGAGTCTTGTTGATGAAGAAATCATCGAGGAAGGTTTCTCTGGAATGTATACAGATAAGAAAGATATTGCAGTAGAAGGAAATATCGTAAATGTAATGTCTAAGCAGGAGATCATTGATAATTACAAACAGTCAGAGGATGTTATCAAAGCAGCATCAGTTATTATGGCAGTACTCGGCGTAATGATTCCTGTAATACTTATAACAATCACCGTTTCAGTACTTATTTCACAGAATAAGCGTGAGATCACAATCCTTAAAGCAAACGGAGTTGGTGAGCGCAGCATGAACAGAATGATCTACGGAGCATATAACATTTTCCTTGTACTTGGAATTGCAATAAGTATCCCATATTCATTCATGATAATGCAGATCATTTTCTCAATAGCAGTAAAGGCATCAGGTATAAAGTATCCTGCTGAGATTGATCCAAAAGGCATCCTGGTATCAGTTTGCATGACAACAATCATTTATTACGGAACAATGTTTATTCTCAAGCATAAAAAGAAACTGGGTGTAGAGGAAGCCAGATATGATTTTAGCTAATTATGATCATCAAACAGGTAAATCATGTAGAACAATAGCAATCAGAAATTTAATGGCTAGAAATGGTTTCGACTGGAAAGAAGATTTTGTTTTCGGATTAGGTGGAGGATTTAATTTTTCCTTTGTAATGCCTGATAAAGAAGTAGAAAGTAGGTTTTTTAAAGCATTATCACCTAACCTGTTCCAATTTGAAAACTTTGCAGAGAATTTAGGAGTTGAATATCAGGTAATAACAAAGGCTGAAGATGGATTTGAGCTTATGGAAGATATCCTAAGATATGATGATAACCCGGTTCTATGTGAAGTATCTCCTGAAGAGTATAAAAAGGAAACACAAAAGGAAGGCACCCATTTTTGGGATGGAATCAAGCTAGAAGGACCAATCACTTCTCATATAACAGAAGTGATTGGGATAGACGAAGAAAAAGTGTATTTTTGCGAGAATTACAGCAAAGATGTGATGTCGGTTTCCAGAGAAATTTTTGCTAAAGCAAGAGATACAGGAAAAGACAGCTACTTAAATCCTCATCATAAAATTCATTACTATGTAATACCGGATGAATTTGAAGATGGATCCATGGAGATGGGTGTAAAAAAATCAATATCCAGAAACATGCGGGCCTATTGTGATAATCCAAATGAGCGGCTTGGTAAAAAAGCATTTGATAGTTTTATGGAAAACTTACCGAATTGCTACGACTTGTATGGAGACAGACTTTGCGGAACGTCTCTTAAGATCACAGGAAGCCTTATCAAATATGTTTCTCCCGGTATGTTCAGGAAAATATATGCAAGATTCCTGGAGGAAGCTACAAAGTACATTGGATACGAAGATGATCTTAAATCTATAGCATCACTTTTGAAAAAATCAGATTTCACATGGAACAAACTTGCATCTTTGTTTTTAGATGAAGAGATTTCGGTAAAAGACAGGATGATCGGCAAAAAGTGCATGGATTTCATGAAAACCATAAAAGATACAGAGGAAGAAGCTGTTCTTAGAATGTGTGAGGTAAGTGAAGCATGGTAAAAACAAAAGAACAGTTGAAGGATGTGCTTAAAGCAGCTTTTGATGATCAAAGCTTTGATGAAATTGGAAAATATTTAAATACAATGTCCTTTAGGCTGGATAAACAGCCAAACGGAAAGTATGAATTAAAAGCTTTTAAAGACAATAGATTTGATTTCGTAAAAAATCTATTGGGCGTTGAAACACAGCATTGTCATCAGAAATTGTCTGTTAAGAAACTAAGGCGACTTAGAAAAAATATTAGAGGATCAAACCTGGTATTTATCAGGGTGTATGAAAAGTCTGCAGAGAATGTTGAAGATTTTTTATATAAGAGAGTGGTAAAGATATTTAGATCTTTTAACGGATGGAATCTGGGCTTTGAAGATGGAAGCAGCATAAGCCGTATAAAACTAAATGCAGCATATAAGAAATGCTTCCAAAACTTTAACGACTGGGCAGTATATGAAGATGTGACTTTCTTTGTAAGAGAAAAGAGCCATGTTGAATCTATTGAAGAGAAATATATTTCCAGGTGGGTGCAGCGAATGAAGTGTCTTTCCAATAATAAGGCAAGAAAATCGATGCCACCAAGAGCATTAGTGGATGTGGATCCGGGATTCATACTTTCTAGAAGCCAGATTTACAGCGAGTTAAAGAAAAGTGTCTATATTTCAGAGAAAGAAAGAGGTTTGCTTAAGAAAAATCTTTCAATCTATGAAAAAGATAATCTTACCATAAGAAAAATGTATCAGTGCTTTGATACAGAATATCAAGTATTAAGTAACATGGAAGGACGGATAAATGAAAAAAGTAGCAGTTATCGGATCCGGAATCTCAGGGATGACATGCGCATGCGCACTGGCTAATAAAGGATATGAAGTCAGGGTATTCGAAAAGCAACCGGTACTTGGAGGTTATTGCCAGAACTTTAAGAGGAAAGGTTTTACCTTTGGAGCGGCTATTCACAGAGTTGGCGGGATTTATGGAAGAGACAACGTAAACTGCATCTTAAAGGAAGTAGGAGTAACACAGCTTCCGGAATGGTATTCATTCAGGGAAAAGGTGCAGGTTGGAGACAGAGTTATCAACATGTGTAACTCGAATGTTGCGGAGTCTTTGAAAACCATCTTCCCTGAGGAGTCAGAGAATATTCAGCGTTTCTGGGATGAGGTAATGAAGATAAATGATCTTCTTACAACAATCGATGAGGGCGCGAATGAAGGAATAGCTCGTTTTGAACCAAAAGATCTGGAACTTCTTAAAAAGTACAGAACAGTATCAATAGATGAGTTTCTGTCAGAGTTCTTTGTAAATGAGGAAATAAAAGGAATTTTGGTTGCTGTTTCAGATGCAATGCCAGGAGGCGCAGTGTTCGCATTTGTAAGAATGGTAGCATTCGCGAATTGCAGTGAACTGACATACCAGCCCGTAGGTGGAGCAAGTGCAATAATCAAGGCACTGGCAGATAGAATTGTCGAACTTGGCGGTGAGATTTTGCTTAACAGTCCGGTAGAAAAGATAATCATGGAAGATGGACAGGCAAAAGGCGTCATCTGCAAAGGCAAAGAATACTATTCAGATTACATTATTACAAATTGTGACATGAATACAACATTATACAACCTTGTTGGTGAAGAGTATTTAAACCCAAGACTTGTAAAAAAAGTAAGAGAAAAATTTACAGAAAGCCCATCATGTTTCTCTGTATGGCTTGGACTTGATAAGGATGTAAAGGAACTTGGCTATGAGCCTGGAAATCTTACTTACTATCCGGAAAAAGACAGCGTTCTATCTGACAAGGCAAAGCTGATAGCTGATGGCAGCGTGCAGAGAGACAACGATTTTGTGCTGATAAGTCTTTCAGCAAATAATGATCCCAAGTCATCTCCTGAAGGAAAAGGCCAGATAATGATCGGAATGATGTGTAATTATGATTTCGAAAATCTTGCAGAACTTAGAAAAACAAATATGCAGGAGTATAGGAAGAGAAAGACTGAGGTTGCCCACAGGTTGGTGAAGAAGGTTGAGAAATTCTTCCCGGGGCTTAGTGATCACATAGAAGTGATGGAAACAGCAAGTCCTGCAACATTTGAAAGATATACCGGTAATTCAAAAGGAGCCTATGGCGGATATAAATGTACACCAGATCTTGTGGAAAACTATTCTGCAATCGATGGCAAACAGCTTGTTAAAAACTTATTTGCAACAGGACACTGGGGCGGTGTAGGTGACGGAGTTATCTTTACAACAGATATGGCTATGAGAGTAGCAGATAAAGTACTCACCTGCGATATGAGAAAAGATCTTTACGATTACAACAAGAAAATTTCATAACGATGTAAAGAAGCAAAGCTTCTTGAACATAAAAAACTAAAAAACTAAAAAACAAAAACAAATAAAAGAAAAGGATGGAAAAAAATTATGGAAAACACAAATGCAGTAGTAACAATCGAGGAAGAAGTAAAGGACATGATCTTTGAGAGACTCAGAATTGACTATGTAACAAAGGAAGAAGTAGACAATGATGCACCTATCTTTGCTTCATTTGACTCAGAGGGTGAAGGTCTTGGACTTGATTCAGTAGACGCTTTGGAGCTTGTTGTAGGCCTTAAGGAGAAGTTTGGTCTTGAGATTTCTGATGAGGAGATGGGAATCTTCCAGAGCATCACAACAATCGCTGATTACATCAGAGAGCACAAGAACTAATTTGATTATTGACCCGGCTAAATCATTGGTGATGGGGCATTGCTATTGAGTTAAGTATATGTATTTGCTTCCGGTTGATATCACCCAGGATCGTTGCTATGAACAGTCACAAGGCTGGGAATAGTAACGATAAAGCGGGGGAACTTACTAGGTGAAAGAGGATAAGCGGATGAAGAAAAGAATTGTAATTACAGGAATTGGGGTTAGAAGTTCAAATGCCAGAGATGCAAAGGATCTGGTTACAGCATTAAGAGAGTTAAGACCTGGACAGTGCAAGATCGATTTATATAAGACAGAAGGACTTAGAACAGACGTTGGATGTCAGATTAAAGAAGAATTGAAGTTCGAAAAAGCATGCGATGAGAGAACAACAGCTATCGCATTTGAAGCTATAGATGATTTATACAAAGATGAAGAAATAAAGAAGATGATCAGCGAGAACAAAGACGATATAGTATTGTCTTTTGCTACATCAATGTCAGGAAACCAGAATATGATGAGATATGTTGATTCTGAAACACCTGAGAAAGATGAAAAATTCGTATATATAGTTCCGGATTTTATCAATAAGATTCAGCAGAGACTAGGCGTGAATGGCCCTGCATATACAACAATGTCAGCATGTGCAGCCGGTTCAGCAGCTGCCGGTGTTGCTATAGATGAGATTAGAAGAGGTACAACAGATGTTGCAATTGTGGGCGGTACAGATGCTCTCACACTCTTCTCAACAGTAGGCTTCAGCGCACTTAAGGCTGTAGCAGAAAAAGAATGTAAGCCTTTTGCAAAGGATAAGACAGGAATCAATCTTGGAGAAGCAAGTGCATTCCTTGTACTTGAGGAACTTGAGCATGCTAAGGCAAGAAATGCAACAATTTACGCAGAGGTAATGGGATATGCAGCTAAAAACGAGGCTTATCATATTACTTCACCAAGACCGGACGGAGAAGGCGCTTATATCGTAATGAAGGAAGCACTTGAGGATTCCGGAGTTGAGCTAAAGGATGAGAATATCTACGTTAATGCACATGGTACAGGTACTGGTGCTAACGATCAGATGGAATTAAAAGCAGTGACTAAACTTTTTGGAGAGCTTCCAAATGTATATGTTTCATCTACAAAGGCTATTACAGGACATTGTCTTGGAGCTGCAGGAAGCATAGAGCTTGCAATCTCAGCATTGGTTCTTAAGAATCAGTTCATTCCCGGAACATTTAGAACAGAGGATGCATTGGAGTGTGAAGAGAATATAAAACTTCCATTAGGAAAGAGCTTTGATCATCCGGTTGATTATGTATTGTCAAATTCATTTGCATTTGCAGGTAATACAGCTTGCGTGGTGCTTAAAAAGTATCAGTAAGGAGTAAGCTGATGATCATCGTAGCAGGAAATAATATATCAGCATTATTCTTATGTGCTTACTTTGAACAAAAGGGTATTGATTATATCAGATACTACACTGAAAACATAGATGATTACACTTTTTATCTAAATGATGTTACCAGCGGAATGGAAAAAAGAGCCCTTGAGTTACTTGGGAGAAGCCTTGATAGTTCAGGTGATAAAGAAATTGGCGTTTATACAGATGGTGGTATCAAATATATCCCGGGGGATTTCAAAAATTTTTGCAATTGGATAAAGGAATCAGATGATTCTGATGAAACTAAAAATGTATTAGCAGCAATATCCGAAATTGGAAAAGAGTGGATAGAAACAGTAGAGAATACCTTTAATATAAAGACATCCATGGACAGCATTATGGCCAGGAACTTTATGAAAGGCTACAGTGATTTTCTTACTAAGAATATCAAAAATGATGAAATCAAAACTATTTTTAAGTCATTTGTTCCGAGAAGAGATGTTTCGCTGAATACTGCAGCAGGGTATATATACAGTCAGCTTTTTGACGGAAGCGGGCATGAGAATAAAATCTCTGAGCTTGCCAAAGAGTTAATCAGCAGTCTTAGTGAGAATAAGCAGATAAAACTTAATTCTTTCGAAGAATTGGATTTAGAAGGTAAAGATTATGAAGCGTTTATAAAGCTTTATGAGGATGCAGATCCACTGGTAAAGCTTACAACATATTATGTTGAGAGCGATGAGGACGCGAAGGAAAAAGTAGTATTTTGTGCTTTTGACGATATGGAACAGTCCGGAATCAGTCAGATGATTCTTTGGAGTGAAGAAGGTAGTAGACGTCTGGATGTATATTACGAAAGCAGCAGATCAGATGATGAAGTAACAGAATATGTAAGAAAGAAACTAAGTGAAATCCATATTAAAAAACAAGTTGGATATACGGAGTTAAAACGTCAATATGGAAGCGGTCATTTTGCAGGTTGGGCTTTTAACACAAAAGAAAATTGTAAAAATCCGATTGTTTTAAAAAATAAGAAGCTTATGGATTTATCACATTGGGGAAATGGGCATTTTACCTGTTGTTTAGTAGCACTTGCAAATTTGGAAAGATAATTGGAGGAAATGTATGAGTAATATAGCAATTACAGGTTGGGGACTCATTTCAGAGATGGGAAATGATGAACAACAGATTTTAAAAAGTTATGACGAAAAAACAGAAGTAAAGGGTGGAAGCCTTGAGTTTGACCACAATTTAAAGCCGGCAAAGATCAGAAGAATGGGCAGACTTGCGAAGATGTCAGCGGCTGTATCAGAGAAGTGTCTTGCCATGTCTCAGGCAGAGCCCGGTGATAATACAGGAATCATCATGAATACAGACTATGGTTCAATCAATTTAAACATTGAATTCGGAAAAGTATTAAAGACACCAGATCTTTCAAGCCCAAGTGATTTTGCCAATACAGTATCTAACGCAGCTCTTGGTCATGTAACTCTTTATTTTGGTCTTAAGGGCGCCAGCACACTTCTTATGGGAAGTAACGGTCTTTCATATACTATCAGACAGCTTGAAAAGAAGCCTGAACAGAAAATTATTTTCTGTGGTGCTGATGAGTACTGCGAACCTATTGCCAATTATGCGAAAGAGAAATATGGCAAAAATGTTGTGTCAGAGGGCGTTGGCGCTGTAATTCTTGAGAATAATAAGAATTCTGACTGGGGATATATAGTTGGTGATGCTCAGTCCGGAATTGGATATTCACCTCTTTATCAGGATACAAGCGATGTTAAAGACAACTATAAGGGAGTAATAGAGAAAGCTCTTAAAGAAGCAGGACTGAAGGCTGAAGATGTAGATCTTGTACTGATGTCAGGAGACGCAGGCAGCGGAGTACGAGCATATGAAGAAGCTGCTGTTGTTGAAATCTTTGGAGAAGATAAGGAAAGAAGATTCATCAAAGATGAGCTTGGAGAGTGCTTCGGTGCTTCAGCAGTTTCATCTGTGATAGTTGGATCAGTTCTTGTTAAGAACAACAGATATAAAAAAGTGCTGGTTCTTGGAACAGAAGTATCAGGAACTATTGAAGCATATGTTGTGAGCAAAGAGAGGGTTTGATATATGTTCGATTTTAATGGAAAGAATATTTTGGTTACCGGTGGATCAAGAGGTATTGGAAGAGCGCTGGTTAACGCATTTGCATCCAACGGAGCAAGCGTAGCTTTTATTTACGGAAGATCTCAGGAAGAAGCTGTAAAGCTTGAAGAAGAGTGGGCTGCCAAGGGAGTCAGAGTTAAAGGCTATCAGGCAGATGTTTCCAAATTTGAGAGTGTAAAGCAGGTAGTTAGCGAGATCATTAAGGATTTTGGTAAGGTTGATGTCCTTGTTAATAACGCAGGAATCACAAAAGATGGCTATATGATGCTTATGTCAGAAGATAACTGGAGAAAGGTTCTGGACGTTAATCTCTCAGGTACATTCAATGTAACAAAGCAGCTTCTTACTCATTTCCTTGTAAATAAAAAAGGTAAGATCATCAATATGACTTCTGTAGGAGGACTTGTTGGCGCTGCAGGGCAGACTAACTATGCGGCATCAAAGGCAGGAATTATCGGATTCACTAAGAGTCTTACCAAGGAAGTTGCAGGTAAGAATATCAATGTCAACTGCATTGCTCCAGGATATATAGCTACAGAGATGCTGGATACAATCCCGGACAAGATTAAGAACGGAATCATCGGAAGCATCCCTGCATCAAGACTTGGTAATGTGGATGATATTGCAAATGCAGCAATGTTCCTGGCATCTGATGTTGCTGATTATATCAACGGACAGGTGCTCGTAGTTGATGGAGGACTTACAGCATGAACAGGAATGTTCTGATTGTAGGGGCATCTGGAACACTTGGGGATAAGCTGGTCTCAAAATATACTGATGATAATTTATATCTGCTGGATATAAAAAAGCCTGAATCAATGCCTGATAAGGCAGAGTATTTAAGGTGTGATGTGTGTGATGAAGATAGTGTAAAAGAAATATCTGAAAGTTTGCAGGAGCGTCAGATCAAGATAGATATTTTTATCTATACAGTGGGAACATACTCACCGGGAAAAGTAACTGAGATTTCCGGAGATGTCTGGGAAAAATCAATGAACATAAATGTGAATGGATTTTACAGGATTTCACACCATCTTTTACCACATATGAATGAAGGCGGAAAAATAATAGCAGTAGCATCACAGTTTGGATTGGTTGGAGCCTATGAATCTATTGCATATTGTGCTGTAAAAGCAGCAATGATCAATATGATAAGGTGCATTGCATTGGATTATTCAAAAGAAAAAATAAGAGCAAATTGTGTGTGCCCCGGATTTTTTGAGTCCCCGTTCCTTGCACAGGTAGAAAAAGGCACCAAAATGAAAAGAGAGTGGATGACAGTAACTAACCTGCTTCCTAAGAGCAAAGTGAATCTTGATGACATAGTGAATGCAATAATGATGCTTGGAGAAAATGATAGTATAACTGGTCAGTGCATTGTGATTGACGGAGGATATACCGCCAGATAAAAAGGAAAGGTGATAATAATGCAGCCATACACTTATACGACAATAGCAAGGTTTAGTGATACGGATCTTTATGGTGTAGTGCACCATAGTAATTATTTCAGGTGGATTGAAGAAGCAAGAATACAGGTTCTTGAGGAACTTGTCGGAGTTACAGTAGACTGGATGGAAAATAATTCCTTGAGATTCCCGGTAATAAGCGTAGAAGGAAAATATAAGAAGTCTGTTTCGGCCAGACAGCCAATTCAGATAGATATCTTACTGACATGCGGACCGGCTGCAAAGCTTTCATTTGATTATGAGATAAAAGATAAAAATGGAACATTATATTTTGCAGGAAGAACACAGCATGCGATAACTAAGGATAACAAGCTTCTTCTGAAAATGCCGGAAGATTTTGAACAAACAATAAAAAAGAAAATGCAAGATAAAGAAGAGTATTTTATCACATGGAAAAATTAGAGAAAAAGATCGTAACAAATGGCATGAAAAAAGCTTATGAATTAAATGAAAAGGTATCCCCGGAGCTTAGCGCGATTCACACGAAGCTCTGGGCGGATGGCCTTGAGCTCTCACCGGAGCTTATTTATTTACTTGGGGATGGTTATTCAAGAAAAATTGCAGATGACAGACTGATTCTTTTTAATGACACATTTTTAAATGATCTGTCTGGCAGCCTTGGAATATATCTTGAGGATTATGAAGAAAACAGTGAGGAATCTTTTTACCAGGCAATTAAGAAAAACAGTGCCATAAATATTGCACCTCCAATGATTTCGGTAGAGTATCCCGAGGGAGAATATTTGTCTATCGTATGCGGGGTGTTTGATGATCACACTTATAACGTGATATCACCTGTGGATAAGGACGTTGTCCGTGTGGATAAAACCAGGGTGGCATGCAGAAAGCCATGGTATATGATGAATAGCCCGAGGTTTATCAAACCGGTTTTCAGGGATAGAAGTCAGCTTATAAAAGAGGCCTTGTTAAGAATATTAAAGCGAAGAGATCTGGAAAATACCAGTGTATATAGAAAAATTTATGAGACAGATTCAGATAAAGTGCTGGAAAAAGCAGTCCTTGAAATGAGCAGGAAAGATGTCGAGGATAGAAAGCTTTTTTACGGAGCAATGATGATTGCAGAAGAGTTTCTTGAAGATGAGAGTCTTAAGGAAAGCCTTGAAGAGTATAGAAATCTTTTGAGCAGCATGGAAGAGGGATTTGATACAACGCAGATAAAGCAGTTGTTTGAACTTGAAGACAAGCTCATGGATGGAATGAGAGAAGTTTTAAAGGAGGAGAGTGCAGAGTATGATTCTTGATGAGTATACCAAATATCATGGTGTTGGTTCACACTGTGCAACTACAATCCTCAGAACCCTGACAAATGCAGCCGGATATCCATTTTCAGAGGCAATGTGTCTTGGCCTTGCCAGTGGACTTGGCTTTACATATCAAAAGTATGTTGGAGTGGAGTACTATTTTTTCACCGGAAGAAATGAGTGCCTTGAGGAAAACATGGTTAATGTCCTCGGGGGAAAGCTTCTTAAGGGAAACAGTGATGACAACGATAAAGCCTGGAGTGAAGTGTGTTATTACCTTGACAGGGGACTTCCTGTTATTTTGGAAGTTGATATGATGAAACTCCCGTACATAAGAGAAAAGCTTAATCTAAAGCGTGAATTTCACTTTGGACTCCATTCTCTTTTACTCATTGGATATGATGAAGAGAATGCTTATGTACTCGATTACATGTGGTGGAAACCGATACAGGTTCCGATATGGCAGCTCAAGGAAGCGCGCAATTCGATGGATGCGCCGATCAGACCGCACAATAGATGGAAAGTGATGGTGCTTCCTGAGTATAATGGCGAGGATCTTTCTGAGACACTTAAGACTGCTATCAGGGTAAATGTTCATAAGTATAAAGAACCATATGCATTTAAGATGGGACTGGACGGACTTAGGATATTCCAAAATGAATTTTCAAACTGGTTTACCAAAATGCCGCTTGAAAGATTACAGACCAATTTTTACATGATGAGTGCTTTGTTTGAAAAGGTTGGTACCGGTGGAGGCAATTTCCGAAGGATGTATGGCCAGTTTTTGGATGAGGCAAACAAGATTCTTGTAATGCCTAAGATTGCTGAAGCAGCATCGATTTATACAAAGCTATACAGAAACTGGAAACAGTATTCCAAAATGCTTGAGAATGATTCAGAAAAAGAGTTTGAAATTGAAGATAAAGAGCAGCTTGTTGAGTGCATCAGAAATCTTTATAGCCTTGAGCTTGAGGGTGTGAATGCACTGGCAACAGTATAAGGAGAGAAAATGCAGATTACAATAGATGAGATAATGAGTGTCTTAGAGCACAGATATCCATTTTTAATGATTGATAAGATCACAGATTTTGAATATGGAAAGTTTGTTGAAGCAGTAAAGAATGTCAGTGTAAATGAGCCTTGGTCACAGGGACATTTTCCAGGTAAGCCTATTTATCCCGGCGCAATGATCATAGAATCAGCTGCGCAGGCGGGTGGATTCATTTTTTACAATAAGGATGATGAAGAGAAAAAACGCGGTGGAATGCTTGTAAAGGTAGGCAATTTCAAGTTCGTAAAAGTGGTAAGACCGGGAGATCAGCTTGTTATCAGAACTGAGCTTGTAGATCAGATTGGAAATTATGTAACTGTAAGAGTAAAAGCTACAGTTGATGGCAAGAAGGTTGCAGAAGGAGAAGAGACATATGTTGTTGGCTGCTGATTACCTTGCACAGGGTGAAAGCATGGTGCTTTTGGATGAATTTGAAATTGTGGATAACTGTCTTTATTCATCTCCTAAGTACGATGGAATCAGCGAGTATAGCATTATCCCCATCTCTCTTTGGACAGAGTCGGTATGTCAGAATGGGGAAGTACTCCTTAGAATGTGCAAACCGGAGATAAAAGAGGCACTTCTGACAAATGTATCAGAAATAACATATCCAGGGCTGTCAAAAAAGCAAGCCAGAGAGGTGAGCTTTATCGCAAAAGAACTTATGCAGACCGGACATTACGTAAAGACTGAAATAAAGGTTATGCTGGGAAACAAAGAAATAGGTACATCCTGTTGTACACATTATATTAGTTGACAGGCTGATATTTATTGGCTGGGGTGAAATTCATAAAGGAAAAGATATGGTTTACGATTACATTGTTGTAGGAGCAGGAATTGCAGGGATGCTTACTGCTGCTATGTTGACAAAAGATAATAAGAAAGTTGCGGTTTTAGAAAAAAATAAAGTTGCCGGTGGGTATCTTCAGGATATTATTCCAGGAGTTCCGTTTGGAGCTCATCACATTGGAATACCGAATAAGACAATACTTCAGCAGTTTACTGGAGCCTTGAATATTCCGGTTGAAAAACACTTAAGACATGCCGATGAAGTTAATGTTTTAAGAAATGAAAAGACTATCAGGTTATCGCTTGAACTTTCCATGCAGAAGGAACAGATAAAAGAACTCTTTCCGGAGGAATCAGATAGTGCTGAAAAGTATTTTAAGTATATGACAGATTTTTCTGATGTTCTTTATTCAGGTGATGACAGAGCTGTTCGTAAGTTCTTTGTAGAACTGAGTTCAATTTCTTTTGAGAGATTCTTAAGGAAATATTTCAAGAGTGAAGAACTCATCGATCTGTTGTCATTTATAGGACCATCTTATGGTGGTGTAACAAAGGAAGATTCCGCTTTTACTTTTGCATCTTTAGTTGTTACCTATGGCTCCGGTGCATATTATCTTGAGACAGAATGGTTTATAAAAGAGCTGTCAAGGTGTGTTTTAGAGAGTGGACTGGGCGACATGTTTTATGATTATGAGGCAATGGCAATGTCATACGATGAAAGAGACAGATGCTATGTTCTCACAAGTAAAAACCATCAGTCAGTAAAAGGAATTAAAGTCGTATTTGCAAGTTATTTTAATGATATTCTTTCCGGTTATTGCCAGAATGAAGAAATCACCTCCAATCCGTTAAAGAAAGTGTTTGCGATGGAGGTTGGACCTTCTGCATACAGATTCTATTTAAAAACCAAAAAGCAGCTGACAAGGCAGGAAAATGTAATAATGGGCGATTTCCCCGCAATTGTATCAACTCTTGAAGAGGATAGCTGCAATATTATGGTTACCTTTGTAAGTGATAAACAACTGACTAAAGATGAGTATTTGAGTACAGCCAAAAAACTTGCAAGTCAGGCACTGGAGGAAAATGAAAGTAATCTGGAACTGATACTTGAATCATCTCCTGAGCATAAGAGAAATATGACTGCTAACAAGGGTGGAGCTGTTTTTGGCTGGAAGAGAAATAATGCAAATAATATGACTGCAAACCTTATCTACAATCTTAATAGTCAGGTAAAAGATGTTTATGTTGTAGGTAACTGGGGCGCAACATTTGGCTTTTTTGGAGCACTTTATACAGTTAAGAAGTTTTTGGAAAAAACAGAAAGTGAATTGGACCTGAAAGGAATGGCATCATGATTAATCCTGTAAGTAAAGTCGTTCCCATGTATCTTGGAAAAGTGGGCTTTAAATTTAATAAACAGTTTCTTAGAGTATACGGATATCTGATCTATATGGAAAATGGGGATGTTTATCTGTTTGACTCGGGGCTGAATCCGTTGTTTTACAGCGATAAAGAAAAGATAATGGAAAATCTTACTCATTTCATTGAGGTGGATGTAAATAAAGATGAACTACTTGCAAACAGGCTTAAAGAATATGGAATAGATAAAGAGAGTATAAAGGCTGTAATTGTTTCCCATCTTCATTTTGACCATGCAGGCGGTATATCAGTTTTTGAAAACACAAATGTTCCTCTTGTTGTGCAGAAAAGAGAATATGAGGAAGCCAAGAAGCTGGTAGGTGGAAGGTCTTTTGAATATAAGTCGGATGATCTTAATTGCCTGGAAGAACGCCTTAATGTGTCAATGGTAGAAGGTGATTCTGTCGTAGATGGAAATGAGGCAATCGAATGTCTGGCTACTTATGGACATTCAGCAGGGCATCAGTCACTGCTCCTTAAAGGAAAGAATAAGAAGATGCTGCTTGTTGGAGACGCAGCATATACAAGGAAGCAGTTGGATGATGGCGTAATTTCTACAATACCTTTCAAAAAACAGGAAGCACTTAGTGCGATTGACAGGATGCAGAAAATGGCTGATGAATGTGAATATGTCATTTGCGGTCATGATTGCGAGGCATTTGAAGGAAAAGAGATTTTATTATAGTAGGGGATTGAAGCGTTGAAAAAGATTGTTGTTGTAGGGGCAGGGGTTGCCGGACTTGCAGCTGGAATATATGCCAGAAAGAACGGATTTGAATGTGATATTTATGAGCAACATGCAGTTTCTGGCGGAGAGTGTACTGCCTGGAACAGAAAAGGATATCGAATTGACGGCTCGATAAGCTGGCTTACTGGCGTTGGCGAAGGCACAGATATTTATAACTGTTGGCAGGAAACAGGTGCTTTCGAAAAAGAGAATATAGTTAAAGAACCTGTTTTTGCACAAGTTCATGATGGTGAGAATACTCTTACATGGTATGCGGATCTTTCACTTTTGAAGGAAGAGCTGCTTAGAATATCACCGGAGGATGAAAAACCAATAAATCAACTTATTGGCATTTTGGAGGCACTCAAGGGATTTCAGTTTCCGGCAGGAAAGCCTATGGATCTGATGAGTCCTGTAGAGAAAAGAGGGTTCATCAAGAATATGATGACAGTGTTTGGAACACTGGGACCGATATGCTCATTGACTACAGAAGAATATGGCAAACGCTTTAAATCAGAGCTTATAAGGAATGCACTTTTGGCATTTTCGTTTAGGGACAATCTTGCTCAGGGTGTATTGGTCACACTTGGATCCGTTGCAGGAGGACAGGCTGGATGGGTTCAGGGAGGTTCAAAAAAACTTACTGATAATATGAAAGATCAGTTCCTGAAACTTGGAGGCAAACTTTTTTGCAATGCTAAAGTAAAGAGTATTAAGATTGAAGAAGGCAGCGCGAGAGGAATTGTTCTTGAGAGCGGAGAAGAAATCAATGCGGATTTTGTTGTTCCTGCCTGTGATATGCATGTTGTACTGAAAAAGCTCTTAGACGGTAAATATAAGGATAGTATTCTCGATGGATTTTATACAAAAGACGGATACAGAACAAGCAGTATAGCGCAGGTTGCCTTTGGGGTTGATTGTGACCTTTCTAATTATGCAAGCAAGAATATTTTCATGATCGATGAGACAACAATTGCGGGTGAGACAGTGAATAGTTGCTGTTTTACACATTATTGCAAGGAAAAAAATTTTGCTCCCGCAGGTAAAAGCATAATAAAGACCGGCCTTACTATCTATGACTACAGCAATTGGGAAAACCTCTCAAGAGATGAGTATCTTGCGAAGAAAGAAAAAATAAAGAATTTTTACCAGAATCTTTTACATAAGTATTTTAAAGAAACTGTAGGTAAGGTAGAGATGGTCGATGTTACTACACCGCTTACCTATGAGAGATATTGTGGAGCTTATAAAGGCGCGTATATGGCATTTATGCTCACTAAGGAGACAAACAAAGTTTCACATAGTGGAGTTATAGAAGGCATTGATAATATGTTTATAGCCGGACAGTGGCTTAGCGCGCTCGGCGGATTACCGGATGCACTTGTAAGTGGAAAGAGTGCGATCATGAGAATATGTTCGAAGGAGAACTTGGAGTTTGTCGGAGTTCAATAAAATCGATGGAATAAAATATGATAATGAAAAGTTGCGTCTTTTTTTAAAAGAGCAAAATGAGTATTATGATGTCATTTTGAACTACTCTCATAAAGAAGCTGAAATAGATATTTCCAATGCAAAATATCTGGATGAAGAGGATACGGCTTATATCAGACGACATAAGAATCCAAAGCTTCAGCAGGAAATTGCATTGGGGAGATTTTCAGCTAAAACTGCTGTTTCTGCTCTTATAGATAAAAGTGTCGAAAACATTAACATTACTAAAGGTGTATTTAATCAGCCTGTTGTAAGAGTAAGAAATCATGGTGAAGATATGAATCCCCAGGTTAGCCTTTCTCATTGTGGCAATATTGCAGTAAGTCTTGCTTATCCTGATAAATTAATAATAGGAATCGATATCGAAGAGCAACTTGGAGAAGCAAAAGCGGATGGTATGAAGCTTTCTGAGAATGAAAAGGTGCTGCTTACAACTAACAATGTGGAAAAGACTTATCTTTGGACTATTCGTGAAGCTCTTATCAAATGCCTGAAAGTGAGTGTCTTTTTTTCAAGTGATGTGATGGAAATAACTGAGTTAGTGTGTGAAGAGAGATGCATAAAAGGAAGTTTTAAGAACTTTAGTCAATATGTGTTCAAGGCATGGAAATATAACGAATTTTTCGTTGCAATTGTCTATCCGCGAAGAACAGAATTGCTTGACAATTGAATGAAAAAATTCCGACTTTGGAAAAAAGTGAAAATAAATTTCAGAAAAACGCGGAAACGCTGATGCAATAAGCGGTTTCCAAGCTGTTGTTGATTGAAATTTAAGGCGTGCTGTGCTATCATAACGTAAATGGATTTACGGGAGTATAGCGTTAAATGGGGATCAGAATAGCTGTATGTGATGACGAGAAAATGATTTGTCATCAGATTACCAGAATGCTTGATGGGAGTGCGGATAAGTACACGATAGATTATTTTGAGTCTGGTGAAAAACTTATCCAAAGTGGAAAAAAGTACGATATCTTATTTCTCGATATTGAGATGGGGATGCTCAATGGGCTAAGGACAGCCGCACATATCAGGAAACAAGGTAGAAACGATTATATCATTTTTTTAACAAGCCATATTGAATTTATGTCAGAGGCCTTTAAAGTAAGGGCCTTTCGTTTCCTTAGTAAGCCAATTCAGCCTAAGGCTTTTTACGAGGCATTAAGTGAAGCTGAGAAGGAGCTTATTGGGGAAGAAAAAATAATTGTCAATTCTAATGGAAATAAGTATATAGTTGTTCAGTCAGACATAGTATATGTTGAATCAATGGGAGATGGTACATGCATATACACTGCTGACAATCAGTACATGAACAATAAGACACTCAAGTATTGGGAGAGTACATTAAACCCAGATCTTTTTTATAAAACACACAAGACATATTTGGTAAGCTTTAAGTATGTTAAGGTGGTACAGCAAAACGAAGTAGTACTTTCTATTGATGATGAATTAGCAATTCCAGTCTCCAGAAGACAAAAAGCGGATTTTGTCCAACGCTATATGAAGTATGCGAAAGAACATGCTATTAGCTATTAGGAGACGGTTTTATGATATCAGCAATTAGTAATATCGCTACATTTTACAATGAATTATGTAAGCTTTTACTGTTTGGAGTTATTTTTTGTGGTGCGAAGATTGAACCACTTAGTAATAAATTTTTAAGATATATCTGGTTAGGATGCAGTATTGTTATTGGGGGAATAGGATTTGCATTTGATAAGTCTATTGCCTCTTTGCTTAATGCTGTTCTGATAGTGGTTATGGTTAAACTACTATGTAAAAGTATAAAAATCAGGTATCCCATTCTGGGAGTTTTCATAATAGCACTTATTGATTCTTTGATTGCCTATGGTGCTATGATCTTTACTGGCGTATCAGCCGAAGATATTTCCAATAACCCAATTTTGACATTTGTATTAAATGGTGTACTTACGACAGCTTTATTTGTCATATGGATGCTCAAAAAAACGCGTATGATTGATAAGCAAAATGTGTTCAGACTTAATGTTGAAAAACAGTCAGTAGTTATTCTTTCTGCAAGTGCATTTTTTTCAGCGCTGATTATAGCTTATATTGAGCAATATAGTATTCAGTTTGATGATCGCATGTCCTTTTTTAGGAATAGTGTGATCATAGTGCTTTGTTGTTTGTTCTTTTTATCTCAGTGTATTGGTATTTTCTTCCACACTCAGAATGGAAGATTGAGTAGTGATGTGGCGCAAAAAGACAGACTGATAGAGAATCAGAAAAACTACTTTACAGACCTGTTAGACAAAGAAGAAAAGACGAAAAGATTTCGTCATGATTTTAAGGGGCATATGAATTGCATTAAGACACTGATCGATGAAGGCGACTATGACAAATTAAAGGAATATCTGGAATCTGTTGATGGGCAGATGGCAAAAGCAACACTGGATTTTTCAACAGGTAATCATATGATCAATTCCATTATCGCAGGGATTAAGAGTCAGTATCCTGGTGTGAAAATTGATTGGCGAGGAAGAATACCGGATGTGCTTCAGGTAAGTAATCCCGATCTTTGTACCATTTTTTATAATCTTATAAATAATGCATGCAGAGAAGTTGATGGGACAGATAATCACGTTGATGTAGATATTAGAATATTTAATACAAATATGTTTATTGTTGTAAGAAATAAAGTAAAAAACAAGGTACAGGTGGCAGATAAACATAGAGTTATCAAAAAATTTGAGGAAGGCCATGGATATGGACTGCGTAACGTGGAGGATGCGGTAAAGCGATATAATGGTCTCTTTGAGATAAACAACGAAAATGGGATGTTTGACGTAGACATTACAATGCCGGATGTAATATGATTTACCGAATATCCTGAAAATATGACCGATTATCGGCAATTTATTGTTAGGTTCTTTGTCTAAGGTTAAACTTAAAATACATCAAGGGGGAAGACAAAAAGAAGAAAGGAGATCAAAAATATGACATGTCAGGCTTGTGATATTTCTTGGGGATGGTATTTAATAAACCTTTTCTTAGGAGACTAATGAATAATAATAGTTATTTAGAATTAAAAATAGACCGGCAGATGAAACCGTTGTGGAGGGTTTTATTTGCCGGTCTTTTAATTTCTATGAAGAAAATGGGGGTTACGCTATGGAATGTGAGGAATTATATTTTAGGACCTATGGTAAAGAACCGGAGGGAATTTCTTTTTGCCCATACAGAGTATCGCCGCTTGGGGCACATATTGACCATCAAAACGGCGTAATCAATGGTCTTGCAATTGATAAGGGGATTCATATTGTTTACAGCACCAAGAATAATGGGGTAATAGAGGTGCAATCAGTGAATTTTCCGGGAAAGAGGGCGCAGTTTCATGTGTCCGGCGTTCCGGAGAGCGCACAGGGAGATTTCGCGGATCATTTAAGAGGCGCAACCAAAGAACTTGCGGAAAAGTATGCATTAAAATATGGACTTAGTGCAGTTATAGAAGGCGACCTTCCAATTGGGGGACTTAGTTCGTCAGCAGCGGTTATTATCGCATTTTTATCTGCGCTTGCGAGAGTTAATGGAATCATACTTGATGACTGGGAAACCATTATGATCGCAAAAGCAGCTGAGAATAACTACGTGGGAGTTAATTGTGGAAAACTGGACCAGTCCTGCGAAGTACTGTGCAGAAAAGAAAAGCTTTTATATCTTGATTGTCTTGATGATAAATATGAGCTTATATCTACTTCGCAATCCATGAAACCATATAAGATAGCAATTTTCTTTAGCGGACTTGAAAGAAGTCTTGCTACGAGCGCTTATAACTTGAGGCAGGATGAATGTAAGGCTGCGGCATATTCACTTCTTGCGTATGCCGGAATGAATTATGGAAAATTTAAGGATACGGTATTAAGACAAGTTCCAAGGGAAGTATTTGATGAATATGGCAGCAGGCTTCCTGAGAATTTCCGTAAGAGAGCAGAGCACTATTTCAGCGAGTACGACAGGGCCAAAAAAGGAGCCAAAGCCTGGAGAGATGGCAATCTGGATGAATATGGAAGTCTGATTTTTGAGAGCGGAAAGAGCAGTGTTGAGAATTATGAATGTGGTTGCCCTGAACTTATTTCTTTATACAAGATAATGGTGAATACCAGAGGAATATATGGTGGGCGCTTCAGCGGAGCAGGCTTTAAGGGATGCTGCATGGCGCTTATTGATCCGGATTATTCAGAAGATGTTATGGCTAATGTAAAAGAAAAATATCTTTCTATCTATCCGGAATTATCCGGAAAATATACTGCTGCATTGTGTGATTCAGCAGATGGAGTTTATCTTGGAGGAGTAAAATGAAAGCAATTATTTTGGCAGCAGGATATGCTACGAGGTTATATCCATTAACTGAGAATTTTCCAAAGCCTTTACTGGAAGTGGGAGGAAAACCAATTCTGGACTGGCTTATTGATGATTTAAGCTCCGTGGTTAGTGAATTTATAGTGGTTACAAATCACAAATTTGCTGATCATTTTACGGAATGGAGTAATAAGCATTCGGAGAAAATTACTGTTGTTGACGATGGTACACTGACTAATGAGACTAGACTTGGAGCAGTAAGAGACCTTCAGCTTGCTTTGGAAGGAAAAGAAAATGATGACTATCTGGTCATGGCCGGAGATAATGTTTTGTCATTCTCACTAAAACCATTTGTTGAGTTTTATAAAAATGTCGGAACAAGCTGCGTGATGTGTCATGTGGAAGAAAAAGTGGAAAAGCTTAGAAAAACAGCAGTTATAACACTTGATGAGAATCAGAGGATCACAAGTTACGAGGAAAAACCAGAAAATCCCCGCTCTCATTTTGCAGTACCGCCATTTTATATTTACAGATCAGAGGATGTCATAAGGATTCAGGAGGCACTTGATGCAGGCTGTAATCCTGATGCTCCGGGTTCATTTGCAGCCTGGCTTAGCAGCAAGACAGATCTTCATGCCTACAAAATGCCCGGAGTAAGACATGACATTGGTGATATGAAGAGCTACGAGGCAGTTAAGAGTACATATTCAGGACCGGAAAAATAATCATTATAAAGAAGTTTGCAAGTAGGCCATGGGTGTAGCCGACACCATTAGGCCTATTTGCGGCACTTTCTGAGTTTGAATCATTAAAACAAAAAAATAATAAAAAAAAATTAAAAATAGTATTGACACTTATTTTGGATTGATGTACAATTCTTTTTGTCGTCGCGAGAGCGACTTAACATATACGCGATAGTAGCTTAGTTGGTAAAGCGCCACCTTGCCAAGGTGGAGACCGCGGGTTCGAGCCCCGTCTATCGCTCGCCTAATTAAATTCCGAAATGCCTAGTATTCATGGGTGTTTCGGAGTTTTTTATTTGTCCAAAATTCACGATTTTGGTGTGTGTATGTGTGTGTATAGATTCATTTTGTACATCTGGTGCAGCATTTGTCTGGCATGCTCTGTTGAGAACATCCTTCAGATCAACAAGTGACTCTGTCTTCATATGAGAATAGAATCTCTCATTAGTTTCAACAGAATGACCAAGAAGATAAGCTCTCTGAGTGACAGGTAGTCCAAGCGGGATAAACACGTTGCTGTTAATGCTCATACGGAATGCATGATTATTGGTGATGTTATAACCCATGCGTTCACACAGTCTTCTGAGGCGTTGTGCGTAGATATCCTTATCAAACCATGTCCCATCTTCCCTGCAAAAGATGTACTCAGATTCAATTCCAAGTTCCTTCTGCTTGGCTCTTACTTCCTCCAGAATAGCATCTATCTCGTCTGTGATAGGGAAGTAACGACCATCTTTTGGATGTCTTCGCTCATTCTTGGTAAATGGAAGTTCCTCCAAAGTCTTTTTCTGACCTTTTACCTTGGTTGAACGCTGCTGTCTGTGGATATGGACACCTTTATCTGTGATATCTTCCCACTTGAGAACAGGAATTTCGCCTACACGGACACCGGTAGCTATTGAAAACAGCATGGCATATCCAATGAAATCATAGGTTCTGCCTGCCATTTCCTCACGGATTCTGTCCTTTATGCGGGATATCTCATCCTCAGTGAAAATCTTCTCATCAGAGGACTTCATAGATAGATCACAATTCTGGTAATAGTTATCCATATCAATTCTACTCACAGGATTGTCCATGATGATTTTATCCTTTTTCATGGCATAATCGAAAACGCCATTAAGGATACGGACTGCGTCCTGCAAAGCTCTTTCCTTAATATGGAGAGACCTGGACCTCATGTTGATGTAGGCAGAGATCAATTCATCAGTAAGACACTTGATCTTCATGTTACAGAATTCCTCATCAAATACTCTGATGAAAGCCTGCCTGTCCCTGTCGATAGTACTGGCGGAACGGTTAAGGCTGTTTCTTCTGTACTCCTGCCTGCGATTGAACACGTCCATGACAGTAGAATCAGATAAAGAATCCTTTACATAGTAATCGTAAAGATAGTCAATAAGAGCTTTTTTAGTTTTTCTTGTCACTTCCTTTCTGGGATTGCCGACAAATGTGCGCCATAAATCTCTTGACTCCACGAAAGTAATCTTACGCTTATGATTTGTGGCTACATATTTTTCTTTGACCATTTCCCTGAACTTGCGGGTTTCGTCGCCGTCTAGGGAAATTATACTACCATCAAGCATTACATAGGAAGAGGTGCTCCCACTCTCTAACCATTCATTTGCCATAGGAACACCTCCTTTCTTGGATAATTGTTCTCGTTATAGGCTCCTTCAGGCACTAAATAGGCATATAAAAAACCTATGTAGCCATCGTCCTTACTGGGCTCAGGCACATAGGCACGTTATTGGTAACTCTGTTATAAAAATCAGTATGGCAATAAAATGATTAAGGACAAGCATCATAAACTGACGCCTACGCGCCTTTTCTGCCATAGAAAGGGACATCCTTAATGGCATGCTTAGCATAGAGCCCTTTATACCCCCGAGAGGTCTTACCATCTATGGAAACATTCTTCATATAGGTAAGACCCAGTTTATCAGCTCTTTGCCTAAGTTCTTTGGAAAAAGAGCTTTCAGAGCGAACTTTTACAAGGTTATCCTCTCCCCAGAGTCTGTATGCTTCGTACAGATCCTTGGTAGAACAAAGGGCTTCTTCATCAAAAGTCACATACCCTTCTGAATCAAAGAAATCCATGATGCTGTCCTCATCACGCCTCATCTCAGCCTGATTCTGCTTGGTACGCTCACTGATGGTAAAGTGAAAACCATTCTTTACAAGCCTCTTAAGACCTTCAAGCGCCCATAATGCAACGCCTTCAGTTTCAAGAGCAAGTTTCTCTGACAGTTCCCTGTCATCAATCCTGTCAGCAGGCTTTTCTTTAACCCTTAGGACAATCTGCCTTCGATAAAAGCCATCTGTCTTGTCATACAGGGAATTGAGGGTACCATTGCCAAAGACCATGATCCTCACATAAAGGTATCCCTGGTAACTTTGTTTACCTTTACGTTCAAGGTCCATCTTATCCTCCATGGTAACAATGGATTTAAGAAGGCCAGTATCCGTAAGGGCTTCCGTCTTAGTGTCGTCATCGATCATAAGGAGCTTGCCTTCCTGATCGGCTGCACTGAATCTGTCTGTTGAGAGCTTACTGATGGAGCAGACATTCATGTTGTCTCCCAGAAGATTCCTTTCCATAAATCCAACCCTGGATTTTCCTTCACCACCACTTCCTATGAGCATCAGCATTACCTGTGCTTTGGTAGTCGGGATGAAAGCATAGCCCATGAATTCCTGAAGTGTTGCTATATCCTCGGGATATAGGAGCTGTTCAAGGAATTTAAGCCATACTTTTGGCTCCTTTGCATCAGGGTTGTAGTTTATCGGAAGTCTGTTGCAACAGAACTCCTTTTCCGGTACAAAACCGCCATCAAGATAATAGGTACCATTCTTGAAATGGACCCTATCAGTATGCCTGGGCAGTGTATCACACAATGCCTCATACCTGAGTGCATCCAGTATCTGGTTAGCCTTTCTGACAATGGCTGTCTTCACATAAGGTTTGAGGTCGTCTACGATCTCTTTTCGAAGTTTCTCCTCTGAGAGAAGTCCATCGATGTCGTAAAAGATACCACCAACAAACTTAATAGGGTGCTTACCCATAAACCATGCGCAGTATTCTACCTCATCAATACTGTGTGTCTTAACATCGAACCAGACAGGACAATCTCCGGAAGCGGCTTCTTCTGCCTCTAGCATTCTTGCCGCCTCCATGATTTTATCCTTAGTTTTTTGATCTAAGCTCATTAAGCCTTCGCTCAATTAAAATCACCTTCCTTCCGTAATCAGCAATCAAAAAAGCTCTGTCAGAGATGTTTCCGTAAAGTATCGTATCCAGCAGATACTCCACATGGTCTATCTCTTTCAGAGCTTCAACAAAATATGGATGCCACTTGCTCGTTTCATCCACAGGTGCGTATTCAGTTTTCCATCTTTTTAAAAGATGGAGATAATCAGAGAGAACTATAAAGCAGTATCTTTCTGTCTTTTGAAAAAGCTTATCATCCAAAGCTTTAGGTATTGCCTTTGGATGATAGGTCATATTCCCAGGACTTTGACAGGGCAGACCGAAGTCTTCACATATCTTAACTGCCGCATCTCTAAGCCCTAGGCCAAAATGCTTTGAAACAAAATCGACAGCATCACCTTTTTCGCCACAGCCAAAGCAGTAGTATCTGACATCAACCTTCATGCTCGGATGTTTGTCGCAGTGGAATGGACAGGAGCACATTCCATTACGATTAACACGGATACCATAATGCTCAAAGGCTTTTCTTGCGGGGATATTCTCCCTTACAGTATCGAACACGCTCATCTGCTGACCTCACCTCGATTCTGCTTTTGGAGGCGAGGCTTTTTAGCATCATCCTCCTTGATCTGAGCCTTATACTTGCTGATCAGTTCCAGGGTACTTGGCTTAGCCTTTACGATAATCTGCTCGATAAAAGCAGCCTTTCTCTCTGGAAGATGGAATGCCTTTCTGACAGCATTCACAACCTTGTCCCTTAGGTCCTTAAGGTTGTTCTGTAAGTTGTCGAGCTGTTTGACAGCATATTCCCTAACGTTCTTTGGAGCTTTTCTGTCACCAGACATAAGCCAGTTCTTATGGTATTCGATAGTGGCATCATCTTCTTCCCTGACCTTATCAGTAATGTCATCGATCAGGGTGTCGCATGCCTTATCGTAGGCGATATCAGAAACTTCTTTAAGAAGTCCCTCGACATCATCAAGCTTAAGCTCCAGCTTCTTGTTCTCTTCGACAAGCCTGTCATTTTCAGCCTGGAGTTCTTTGCCGATCTCTTCCCATGTATCTATGGTCTGGTAGAGATTCTCAACTTTTGCGTTAAGCTTCTCAATGATGTAGTCCTGCTTCTCGAGGTATTTCTTCCCACCATAAATGGGATTTCCCTCGATCTCAAGACCATACTTCTTGCAGGTTTCCAAAAACAGATTCCTGCATTCTGCATCAAAAGACATCTTGCGGTTGTTGTACTTGCCAGGCTTTTTCTCCGGATTCGGAAGTTCAAAGCCGAGTTCCTTTAATGCTTCTTCTTGTTTAGGCTGCCTCTCACCATATTTGTTGATGACATCAAAGACATGTCTTTCATGGATGTGAGGTGTACCTTCATCAAGATGCAGCGCCCAGTCAAGAATGTGCATATGAGATCCATACTTTTCCTGAAGCAGGTTGAAGAACTCAAAAGTCACTTTAGCAAGAACCTCATAGTCAACATGTTTGTCCAGGTTTCCAATCTGGTAAATAGTCTCTTCCGGACAGGTCTTTGGATTCTCTCTAAGATCATCCGCAGTTCTGTTTCTTTCACTGTGTCTTGCAGCTTCATTCCGAGCATTCTGTCCCTCGATATAGGCATTATAAACAAGGTCATAGAATCCCTTTTCGATTTCTGTGAAGGTGTGATCTCCTTCACCTCTCTGATCATGACGAACAACCTCTCTGTCAATACAGTTCCAGTAAAGATTATTTCTTGTAAGTTCTCTTTTGAGTTCCTCAGCTTTTTCCAGCTCGAACTCCCTGTCATTGTGTTTGGGATTATAAGCTCCATGAGCGCCTGATCTCCCATTGTGTCTTGAACATCTCATAACGAATAGTTCTCCTTTCTTTTTGTTGTTAGCAGTTTGTTTTGAGAAAGTTTGCTCGCGGGCGGAACCTACGCACTCGAGGGCGAACATGCCCCAGACGACAAAAAATAGGCCATATCTACTGGGCGGGGTTTCACCCTCGACCTGACAAAGGAGCTTCGCCCCCTTGACCCCTTTCATCGAAAATGTGTGCACCCATTTTCAATGGCAAAGAAAATGCTTCTCTCTGCACTCTTGCTTCAGAGCAAAGAAAAAAGATTATCTCGCATGGGGATAATCTTTTTCTCTTCACTCTGTTTTTCACAAATACCTCAGCGGATTTGTGAAAGGGCATCGCGAGCCGCTCAGCCCAAAAGAAAAAGGCAGAGAAAATTCCCTGCCTTCAAAAAGAAAGAGCAACCAGGATTTTTATATCCTGCTTGCTCCCATTCCTTTGGTTATTATAAGTGTAACGCATCCATTTTTTGACGCATTGACTTCTGATTGACTGCCAATTGAGAAATCTGTATTTTCAAATTCACTGCTTAATAAATATAATTCTTATCGCATAATGCTTTACTATAATCAGCAAGGTAGTCGAGACCATTATCTTTGTCAGGAAAATATTCAGAAAGCTTAGAAACAACTTCCCACATATCATTCATGTTATAGTCATATATCTCTGCCGAAGCTTTCAGGACATTTCGGAAATGGTCTATAGCCTTGCGCTTTTGTCCTGCAGAAATCATAATTGCACCCATGGCTTCTTCAATGTTCATATAATCAGAAGAATATTCTCCGCAATTATGACCAACATATTCCTCTGCCTTTTCCAAAATCTTCATTGCCTCCGAGTGCTGACCAAGAGCAGCCTTAAGCATTGCAAAATTAACAGCCTGAGGGATGGTATCATGTACATACATAAGCCCAAACTCGTTGAGGATACGGACACCTTCTTCAATATGTTCTTTTGCTTTATTTATATCCCCATGAGCCAGATACATCATCCCGAGGTTTGAATGGATGTTGGAATAGAGATGTGCATTTTCTTTTGTTACATTTGTTATGAGTTCAGCTGCCTGTTTCTCGAATTCCAATGCTTCTTCATCGTTATCATAACTCGCAGCATAAGACGCTTTATAGTCCAAAAGTAAAACTTTATCTCTTAAATCACCAACTTCATCTGCCGTCGTTTCAATTATGTGAAGAAAGTAATCAAGCTCTGCCGTAGTAAATGGCCTGTCATAATATGCAAAAGCATCCTCATATAATCGTAAGAGAAACAGCTTATCGTCTCTGATAAGGTTCAGAAGACAGCTCTCTAAAAAATGAGCCATGACATCGTAGTATGGGGGATCATCTATTCCATGCATTGTACAGTCATGTCTGATGTTTTCAAGTAATGTCTTGCAGTCTGTTACTGTAGGCGCATAGTCTGCAAGAACGAGATCCTGTATCAGTCCATTAAGGCAGACTTCGTGTCTGTCATCTTCCTGAAGTAATCCAAGTTCTATAAGTTCATTCACACCATTTGCATAGGAATGTCCTAACCAACGCACAAAGTAACGTTTCGAAACGCCTCCATAGGGGATAAGGGTAGCGCACTTTAATAAACCAAGCTGTTCACTTGAAAGATTAAACAATCCAAACAGCTTTCTTATATGTTCCATATAAGTAGCTTTGGAAGTTGTCCCGTCTTTGGTGACTGTTATTATATCATTGGCAGTCATACCCGCCCTTTCGTAATAGAGACGTTGCTGTACCTCATCAGCACTCATAATTCCTGATTTAAGCAACCTTGCCACCAACTCTATAGCAAATGTATGCCCATGTACTGAATACAGGATATCTATCACTGTATCAGTTTCTTTATAAACTCCACCAGATAGATTTGTGATAAGAGCTATCTGTTCATCATGTGAAAGTTCATCTATAAATACATTTTCACCAATACTCATCGCATTACGCGTAGTAATCAGCACATGGCATTGATATTTCATAATCTCAGAGAGGACAGGGTCCGACTTATCCATCTCATAATAATTGTCTATTATGAGCAGTGTATCTTCCTTTAAGGTATTAAGAAAGCGGTTATGTTGTATAAACAGCTCATCAACAGAAGTACCATATCTGTCATTTACAAAATCCAAATCTGCTATATCTTTTTTGAGACTGCCTGAATATAAGATGTAGATTTGGTTGGTATATTCTTTTTTGCAGTATTTAGCAAAAGCTTTTGCAACTTCACTTTTGCCCATACCAGCAACTCCGTGTAGAAAAACTTTGCTATTAGAAGAAAAAGCTTTATGAACTGACTCTATCTCTTTCTGCCTTCCGAGAAAATGCTTACAGGGATTTGGAGGAATACATCCGATAATATAGGTGGCTATCATTGGAGACATCCTACCTTCGGATATGCTAAGTTCATTTTCACTGCCATGCTTTACAAACTTGCGCTGAAGAATAAAATACATCAGTCTTCCCATGAAGGACGCAATCAATCCACTATCTGCACTTGGATAGTCCTTGCAGATATAATCTTTCATAACACCGGAAACAGAATCATCCAGCATAAGAATATCATGGAGCTTTTCAACACACATAGGACCAT
Source organism: Butyrivibrio sp. YAB3001 (assembly GCF_900112195.1). Lineage (GTDB taxonomy): Bacteria > Bacillota > Clostridia > Lachnospirales > Lachnospiraceae > Butyrivibrio. The sequence goes on along the minus strand of NZ_FOKR01000005.1, from coordinate 189,235 downwards.
CATAGAGAATAGGTACAATCTTTTTACGGATATCAGTAATAAGAATAGACTCTTTATCCTTTTCCATATAATATTTACTGATCCTTGGCGAAATGGCTGCCTGTCCATTCATCCATCGACAGACTAACGCATTATCAAAGTCATAGTCAGCATTTTCTTCATCCGCCATGAACGTTGCAAATATTTCATAAAGAAGGTCAGTCTGGCTGAGAGCTCTGGCATCACTTATATAATCACGTATGATTTTCATTACGTTGCTAAAATCACAAAGTTCCAAATGGTCACCTCAACATTCTTTGAGAATTATCAATGTTTCTTGATTTATAGTATCACAATAATGAGATTCCGTTTGTTCAAAAATGTATTGAAACTGCACGGTATCAGTGTTAGTATGAAAAAGGTCTTAAAATATAAAGAAAGAACGCTTTGCGTTTAGGTGAACTGTCATTTTTCTGATAATTTAACTTGAGTGAACACAATGATTTTGGGGATAGCTGCTTATGCAGCTGTTTTGTGTACGCTTAAATTAGATTATCATGCACTTGTAGCCTGAATGTATTGTATGTCTATTTGTGTGAGTCTATTTTGCGTACGCAGGATAGGCTTTTTTGTTTGCCATTATATGGGCAATAAAACACGGGGGTGAAAAAGTGCAAAAAATAATGAACAATGCTCTAAACAAAATACTTAATACGCCTATAAGATTGAATCTTGGTGGAATCATACTAATCTCTTTGGTGCAAGTATTCATTGAAGTTATTAGTATTGCAAACATAGAAATCTGTAGGAGAATGCTCAATTACTTACTGTCACATGAAACAGAACGGTTGATGATGAGCAGCATAATCTTTTGTACCGTAATGATTATCACTATCATTATGGTTCATGTAAATGCTTATCTGATAGCCCATGTGCGAGGAAGGCTTCAACTTGCACTTAGCAATAAACTGCTGATAAAGAATTCAAATCTCTATTGCTGGAGTAGAGCGAATCTAAGTTCCAATGACAGAGTATCTGTTGTAACCGGAGACCTGGAAAGATATGTCGACAGTCTCATAAATAAAGCATTTCTGTTTTCTTCTTTTATGGTTATACCATGCTATGTAATATATGGAATAACCATAAATGCTTGGATCACCTTGATGATTATTGTTTCCAGCATAGTACTTAGTATCTTGAATAAAAACAATAAGTTAAAACTATATGAATTCAATAAAGAAATAAATGATAAATATGGTCTTTGGACCAATTATCTGTGGAAAGCCCTGGATAATCTGGAAGTTATCAGAGTATTCCTTTCCAAGAAAAAAATCATTTCCGAACACAGGAAGCGAGATGATGACTACTCAAATACTGCGCGTAAATCATGGGAAGCTCAACTAAAAGTGTATCTTGTAGAAGAGACAGCTGATATGATGTTCACTTTAGTAATATTGAGCCTGAGCTTTGTAGCCATGATTATAGGGGCTATGCCGCCAGCTAATATGCTTGCAATGATTCAGTCACTTAGTAGTGTTCAAAAGAAAATATTCGAGCTTCCGGAACAGATGATACAGCTGAAGGAACTGGAAAGCATTGCATCAAGGATTATAAAGTTTGAACAGATACCTGATGATAAAGGTGAGCTCGAACTTAATGAAGAATTCAGATTTCTTCAGGTTAAAGATCTGAAAATCAGTTATGACAATCAGGAAATAATAAAAGACATAAATTTCAAATTTGAAAAAGGGAAATTCTACGTTATTGCAGGCTCCTCCGGTTGTGGAAAAAGCACCTTACTTAAAGCAATCGCTAGGCTAATTCCTCTGGATGGCGGAAGTATATGTTGGAATAATACGAATCTTTCTGAGGTGACCAGAAAGTCATATTACCAAAAAGCCGGTTATGTTGAACAGAATCATGTTTTTACACAAGGCACAATCAGAGAAAACATTGTGTATGGCAGCTTAAATGAGGTTGCATATAACAAGGCTTTGAAAGAGTCCAAACTGCTTGATGTATTTAAGAAAAACAATTTTACAGATGAACTTACAATAAGTCAGTCCGGATATCCATTGTCATCAGGCGAAAGACAGATGCTGGCATTTGCGAGTGTGTTGTATAACACAAAAGAACTTGTTTTACTAGATGAGTCTTTTTCTGCTATAGATCCGGGAAAAGAAAGAATTTTTTACGAGAAATTAAAGGAATGTTCACGTAATGGGACAGCTGTAATTATGGTCTCTCATAGACAGACAAATTTTGATATAGCCGATGAAATCGTCTATATGAATCAGGGTAGGATACTGGAAAACGGTAGTTTTGAAAAGTTATGCAGCAACGAGAATGATTTTTACAGATGGATAAATAGTGATTTTAAAGAGGAAGAAGCATGATAAATAAACTTAAGAGAGCTTGTGTTCCATTGATGCTTAATAAAAATGCAAGAGGATTCTTTTTAGCCGATTTCTGTATGGAAATATACTATTTGATACAGCTGGCTTTATTGCCAGCATTTATCAATCTGATGATGGAACAATATGAAAACTACAATTATCGCGGAATGGCCATTTATACAGCCATATGGTTTTTGATTACAGCTATTTATATCGTAGTAAAATATCGTTTTGATATATTCATCAACGGAGAGTTCTTTTTCCGCGAAATTGAAAATGTGCGCGAGGAGTGTATTAATACGCTCTACAACTCAAACATGGCTCAGATAGATAAAAACTATGATGGGAACGAAGCATATTCGTTTTTGGCGGACAAAGCTCATATTCTTGTTAATACTTTATTTTATCTGAACGAGATTCTGGCAGATATGGTTGTTTTTATAGCTGTTGGAATTTGGAGCTTTTACATTGGTAGTTGGATGTCATTGGTGGTAATTATCGGAAGTGTGCTGCAATTAGCCATAGGAAAGCTTGGAAGTGAATCCATAAATAAGCAGAACGAGCAACTCTTTGAAGAAAAATCAAAGATTACCGGGGCATTTAAGCGCTTGATCAGTGGAACTGAGAGTTATATTGTAAGCGGAAAGTATGACTCTAACGTAGAAGAGGTCAATAAGCTATTTGATGGATACACGAATAAATGTGAAAAGGCAGCATTTAACCAGGCGCAAAGATCGAATCTGATCAGACTATTAGATGCCTCTGTTTATATGCTTCTTTTGGTCACAGCACATTTATTTATAAAAGACAGCAGCGTCCGAATAATTGTTACGATGTTTTCTGTATATAATACCATGAAGAAGTATATGGGACGTATCACATCTGCTTATATGGGAATAAAGGATAATTCTTATGTCCTTGATAAGTATTTAAAATATGTTGATTGCGAAGAAGGGAGCGTTGAAAAATGCGACGACAATCATGTTATCGAAGCAAAGAATATTAGTTACAGCGTAGATGGTCAGACAATACTTGATAGAATTGACTTTAGCATTGCTAAAAACACAAAGGTGGCGCTTATTGGTAAGAATGGATCCGGAAAGACGACATTTATAAGAATCCTGCTAAGCCTCCTTTCACCGACAAGTGGAAGCGTAAAGAAACAGATCGATGGTATATACTCTTATATTCCAGTTGCATCTCAGTTATTCCCAGTTTCGATTCATGAAAACATATCATATGGAAATGGCAAAAATGTTGAATTATGTATTCAAGAGATTGAGAATCTTGCCGAGCTAAAGAATCTTGGCGATGAAAGGCTTTCAGAAATATTACCTGACGGCGATGAAAACTTATCAGGAGGTGAAGCTCAGAGAGTAGCCATAGGAAGAGCTATGGTCGCTGGCTCAGATATACTGATTGCCGATGAACCTACCGCAAATCTTGATCCTATAACTTCTGGAAAAGTATTTGGAAATTTGATTAAGAGCGCTTCTTCCATTCTTTTTACGACCCATAATCCAGAATTATTGGAATATGCTGATGTTATTCACATCATGGATAAAGGAAAGATTGTCGCTTCCGGAAGATATGAAGATGTGCAATCCATGAAGATTTATAGGGAGTGGGAAAATGAAGTGATGGAAAATGTGTAAACAGAAGCAGAACAGGCGATTCCCAGCCATAAGCGGGAGCTATAACATCAATAGGCGGTTTTGCTGCCTATTATTTTAGGCACAAAAAAAGAACCCGACGCATCAGGTTCTTCCAGGTGTAATCCGAAGATGTCCACCGCAATTCTTAACTATAATATACTACTATTAGGCGCTCCATGCAAGAAATTTATGAAATGCTAATAAAGTTCAAAAGCGCAGTCATATTCGGTCTGTGCTGTGTTCCAACTACCTGATTATAGATATTGACAGGAAGCTCATTTCTCAAATACTCAGTCTGCTGCTGGTAAGATGCTACAAACTGCTTACATGCTGTTTTAGTTTCGCCCATTTTTCTCAGGAAATATGTAATCATTATGACATATGCATCCATGTATTTGAAATCGATATTAGAAATGCTAACTTCTTTTTCCAGTAGTGTTACAAGTCTCTGATCTATTTTACCTGTCTTGAATCTGGTATCAAATATCACGTTGTTATGAGCTATTGCATTTCTGAGATCTTTAAGTGTAAAAATGAAGAACTGGGTATTCATACCATCAGAATCCAAATTGGTTGGTAATTTCATAATGTTTGAGACATATAACTTAACATCTGTACATGCGCAATCAAACAGTGTGCCAAATTCTCCGAGAGTTAGAGTTTCAAAAATGGCCCATACAGGGATAGTAATATCATTATTAAAGAAATGCGCTACTACACTTCTCTTATTATAATCACGAACCAAAGCAGCATTAATCTTTCCCTTAAGATTCATTCTCTTTGTATACTCAGTTTTATATGGCTTGCTACCAGGCGTATGATTTTTATATGCTGTTAATGACTTGTTGTATATGACATCAAAATTCTCTGATTTACTATGGGATAGCAGCGCCTCAATAACATAACTCTTCAAGGCATTCTCAATGAACATTACTTTTGGATAAAGTACTGTTTTCAGCTGCATATCATACTTGTTTAATGCAATAATTTCATCCAAAGAAGTAAAATTCACCTTGTTGGTGTCTTCACGGATAAACCTATATCCTTTAAAACCATGATAATAACCTATGTTCCTAAGAGCTTGTGTTTGAGAACTTTTGACATTAATGTGGTGAGTATTTCTAAGATACTTCATCAACTGATAAACAGATAGCATAAATAGTCTTCTTTCAAAAATATTTAAGGAGATTATAACACCAAACATCGACTATATTCCACGAGAAAAATTTCTATGATATGATTATTCTTGTGTGTTTATTTTTGGTTAACAGAAACAAGCTAAATGATTAAATACAACATGAATATAATGGCATAATCTAAGGGAGAAAAAATGCGTAATCAAGAGTTAGTATTAGTCTTTCCTTCAAAAGATATGCAAGAACAAATTCTTCAATATAAGAAAGAACATTTTGATTATGGTGATACACAGGTTCATGGCACTGGAGGATTGGCATATTTTGATAGTTTTGATGAATGGTTGAATCACATAAATACAATCAAGAATCTGAATCCTAAGACCGGAGTACGAACAAGTACATTCTTCTCCAAACGTGTCTCTGATGGAAAACTCATTGGATGCATTAAGATACACCATTCATTGACAGACGAGCTGAGGAATGGTGGACATATTGCTTATGGCATACGACCTTCCGAAAGGAAAAAGGGATATGGCAGAACGCAGTTAGAACTATGTCTGGAATTTGCTAAGCAGATCCCGCTTAAACAGGTAGTTATTGCTTGTGATAAAGACAATATCGCTTCAGCAAGCACGGCTATGAGCTGTGGAGGTATTTTGACTAACGAATTTGAAGAAGATGGTGTGGAAAAGCAGCACTACCTATTTAACTATGCATAAGGATTGAAAAATACAGTTATCTATTAAGGGAGAAACATTTACAATATGGCCTATACAATGACACATATATTGGTTGCGGAAAAAGTTTTAGAATATTTTGATTGTCCAATAGACTATGATACATATATAGTTGGTTCTATTGCACCTGATGCAGTCCATGCAAACCTTAATTATTCACCAACGTTGAAAGAAAAAAGTCATCTTTTTGCTGAAGGATTAAAATGGGGTGAGGTAGCAAGTGAAAATGAATATGACGAATGGCTTGATAGCATAAAAGAATTTTATGTTAACAATTATTATAAGTATGATAGAGATTTTTTTCTAGGTTACATTGTTCATGTTCTAACAGATATATGCTCTAATAACGAGATATATGCTCCTTTTTATAAAGCTTTAGCTCAAGATGAAATAGTAGAGAAGAAAAAGCAGTTTTCTTATGAAAGCTATTGTGTGAATTACTATTTGTTCCAGGAATATTCCAAAGATAAAAACATAGTGGATACTCTTAAAAAAGGTCGATCTTATTCAATATCGGATGTTTATGATGATTCAGTATTCGAAAACAGAATTAAACAATTATTTGATTTTGAATTTAAAAAATGGGATACGGATACAATTGAGAAGCATAGTATCTGTACGATTGAGAATACTATGGCACTAATCGAAAAAGCTCCAGCAGTGATAAAAAAGATATTTATTGATGACTTCTACCGTAGATAATAAATTATATCATAGAATACTTGCAATTCTTGCTCGTCACTATTCAATTGTGTGTATAAGTGTGTGTATAACAAGGTAGACAACTCGGAAACCCGCATGTTTCCTTTCTTTTTTAATTGACGGAATATTTCGAGCCCCGTCTATCGCTCGCTTGATTAAATTCCGAAATGTCTAGTATTTATGGGCGCTTCGGAGTTTTTTATTTGTCCAAAATCGACGATTTTGGTGTGTGTATGTGTGTGTATAGGTTCAGATTGCGCATCATTTGTGTGGCTGGCTCTGTTCAGAACATCCTTCAGATTAACAAGTGACTCTGTCTTCATATGAGAATAGAACCTCTCATTTGTCTCTACTGAATGTCCAAGAAGATAAGCCCTCTGTGTAACAGGAAGACCAAGCGGAATGAAAACATTGCTGTTAAGGCTCATTCTGAAAGCATGGTTGCTGTCTGTGGATATGGACACCTTTTTCAGTGATATCTTCCCATCTGATAACTGGGATCTCGCCTACACGGACACCTGTAGCAATGGAAAAGAGCATGGCATAACCGATAAAATCATAGCTCCTATCCTTCATATCTTCACGGATTCTTTCCTTTATCTGCGCAATCTCCGCATCAGTGAAGATACACAAGAAATTGAATGATTAAAACCCTATAACTATCCCGATTTTATCCCAGTTTTTCACGAAAAATTCCTTTTTGAAGAGAATTTTATCAAGTATAATGATACAAGTGACGCTTTTATAGATTTCAGGAGGATTAAAAAGTGGAATACACTCATTTTGTTTCAGTTGCAGGGCTGGTCTACAACGATAAGGACGAAGTTCTATTATTGGAAAGCCCCAATAGAGGATGGGAATATCCTGGCGGAATGGTTGAGCCGGGGGAAACACTTCAGGATGCACTTATCAGGGAAATCAAGGAAGAGACCGGAGCGGATGTTGAGATAACCGGTTTTATCGGAGTGTGTAAGAACATTCAAAAGGATGTTGTTAACATAGACTTTTCATGTAAGTACATTGGAGGAGAGCTTGCTACAAGTGATGAAAGCCTGCATGTAAAATGGGTTAACAAAGATGACGCTTTGAATCTGGTAACATTTCCTTTGACAAAAAAGCGGCTTGAAAATATGCTAACGACTGGTGAAACAATTAGCTGCTTCAATTTTAAAAGAGAACCATTTGAGATAGTTGCCGAAGGAAAATTCACTGTTGGTAGATAAAACATAAAATGGGAGTGTTTTTAGATATGGAATGGGAAAATTTGGGGAGACAGTATTTAGTTGATAATGAATTCTTAAAAGTCAGACAGGACAAAGTAAAACTACCCAACGGAGTTATTATTGATGACTTTTTTGTAATTGAAAAGAAAAATGTTTCATTGATAGTGGCAATGGATGAAGAAGAAAGAATCATTATAAAGGACGAGTACAGATATCCTATAGATAAGCATTTAATTGAATTGCCAGGTGGAACATTTGATTTAGGCGAAACAAATCCATTGGACGTAGCTAAAAGAGAATTATTAGAAGAGACAGGATATTCAGCAGATGAATGGGAATTACTATTTACAAACTATGATTATCCTACTAAAGATGTTAATCAAGTAAATATCTATTTGGCTAAAGGTATAAAACGAGTATCTGATCAGCAATTGGATATGGGAGAGGACATAAAATATAGATTTATTCCGCTAGAGAAGGCGGTTTCTATGTGCATGGATAATACAATATGCGTAAACGGAACCGTCGCAGCAATCTTAAAAACTGCAAGAATTTATGGTGTGTAAAATGGATAAGCTTAATATATTGATTGAGCAATATGGTTTAGGGACAATTGAAGGAGAGATTTTACCTTTATCCGGCGGATTGATGCACAAGATGTTCAAAGTGCATACAACAACCGGAACATATGCTGTGAAATGCTTGAATCCGGAAATAATGAGCCGTCCTAATGCAATGAAGAATTATTCTGAAGCCGAAAGGTTGGAACGGATTTTAGAAGATAACGCTCTTCCTGTTGTGGCGGCTCTATCTTTTGATGGAAAAAAGATGATTTCGGCTAATGGAAGATATTATTACATTTTCCCTTGGCAGGAAGGAAAAATCACGGATTTCAACAAGATTAGTAGCGAGCAGAGTTTTAAAGCCGGTGAAATCCTGGGGAAAATACACCGCATTGATGCGCATAATATATCACCGGAAGAACCTATACTTTCAAATGCTGATTTTGAAACATTTCTGGAAGATGCAAAAGCTAAAGATAGTGTTATTGCACCTCTACTTGAAGCAAATATGTCACTTCTTATGGATTCTCAGAACAAGTTAAATGAAGCTCGGAAAAATCTTCCTGCCATGAAAGCAATCAGCAATGATGATATGGATCCCAAGAATATTATGTGGCATGACGGAAAAGCTTATGTAATCGATCTTGAGTGTCTTGGTTATAGCAATCCTATATCATCATGTCTGGATCTGTCTTTGCAATGGGCAGGTACAGTAAATGGTAAATTCAGTAAAGATAATTTGGAAGCTTTTTTCAAAGGATATCTTAGCGCTTATGACAATGGATTCAGATCATATGATGAGCTGTTTGGAATAGCCTATACATGGATAGAATGGCTGGAATACAGTATCAAACGAGCCCTGGGTATTGTGAGCTCTAATATCGATGAAATAAGACTTGGAGAATCAGAAACTGAGAACACCATAAACAGAATAAAATATCTGTCTTCAATTGAGACTGATATTTGCTCAGTTTTAAGGAAACTCCTGGCACCCAATTCAAGAGCTTTTAAGACGCATGATGATAGATTATGCTATATAGACTTGCTTTTTGATGGAAATCTGGATGATATACCTCATTTTGAAATACCTAATGGTTATCATTTTGTCCCTTACAAACCTGGAGACAAAGACGCGTGGATTGATATAGAATTATCTGCTGAAGAAATAATTGACAAAGAGCAAGGTGAGAAATGTTGGCAACGATATTTTGGAAAAGCAGAGCCTGAGCTTCCCAAAAGAATGTACTTCATAGAAGATAAATTTGGAAAGAAAGTAGCTACTGCAACAGCTTTTTACGATATACATGGCAATGGCAAGCCTGATGAAGGGCAGCTTCACTGGGTTGCTATAAAGAAAGATTCGCAGGGAAAAGGGCTTTCAAAGTCGCTTATTACATTTGTTCTTGGAATAATGAAGCAGCTTGGATATAAAAGCGTCAAGATTCACACGCAGACCAATACTTGGCTTGCATGCAAAGTATATTATGATTTAGGCTTTCGACCAGAAAAGAACGACCTTAAGAAGAATCGATTTGGATGGAAAATGGTAGAATATCTTACAAACAGAAGGTTTATCAGCTGAAGGTAATCCACCATTATAAATAATTACAGGAGATTATATGACAGATTTTTCAACGATAACAGCTTGTGGCGAATGCTGTGTAGGCTGTGCTAAGAAAATTGAAGGCTCCTGTCCCGGTTGCATCGAGGCGGATGGGCGTGTTCCGGAATGGGCAGGATCTGGTAGGTGTAAAGTACATGCTTAACCCTTAAACTTTTGTGAACAATCATTTAGTTAAGTCAGCGCTAATAATAAATGGTATAATGAAGGCACAGAAAGGAGTTTTATGCCTGAAGAAATACTTAATGAGACCCTTGATGAGGATCAGAAGATAACAGATGAAGTCATACTAACGCTTAAACCATTGGCTTTTCGCACAATTTCGGACAATGACATTATCGATTTCATACATACACAGTGCCAGAAAGTATTAGAGATAGCGCAGCAAAAGAATGATTCGAAGGAAGTTGCCAGAGCTGTAAACCTTGATACTTTCGAGGTGTTACTTCCGGTATTTGATGAAGCACACAAGGTTGGAATAGATTTTCTTGTCAATCAGATGAGAGGAACAGACTATGCATTTCTCGTTATGCACAATCATCCAAGTAGCTCTCCATTTTCAGGAACAGATATAAAAGCATTTGTAGATGCAGTTTATATGTCTATCCTTATTGTTCTTGGAAATAATGGGTCGATATACATATTAGAAAAGACCCGCGATCTTTTACCAAATGAGATTATATCAGCAAGAAAAACATTACTTGATTGGAAAAAGAATTACATTGACTATGATACGGTAATTAGGCAGATTAGTGCTTTTGGAATCGTCTACAGCGAAATATAAAGGAGGTTCGTTATGGTAAATATAGTTGAAAAACCCAAACCTACAAGTACATACAATTCTCCTCTAAAGATATCAGATGAGCTTAGACAGTTCACAGAACGCAGAGAACAACGCGCCAAGGAGCTTGGCATAGAATCATATGTCCTGGGTGCTGATGCTCAAAGCGATGATGAATTTCAGAAGCTGGAAGATTATATCATGGAGAATTTTATTGATCTTGATTTAGATGTCCCTGAGGACATCAAGAAAAAATATCTGGAAATGAAGAAGGCCAGAGAAGAATCTCAAAACAAGTAATAAAAAAGAAGGTGTACTCTTGTGCATCTTCTTTTTCTAATCACTCAAAACTTGATTTCAATCAAGAGGTGTGTGTATAAGTGTGTGTATAGCCGGGGCAGACAGCTGGAAACCCGCATGTTTCCTTTCTTTTTTCTTTGATAAAATATTTCGAGCCCCGTCTATCGCTCTTTTTATTACAAAACCTCAGATTAAATCTGGGGTTTTTTGTTGGATAGAAATAGATTTATCCAATAAAAAACGCTACGCTATGGATGTGTTAAAATATAAGAAAGTAGTCTTTGAAGAGGTCTTTTGCATTTTGCTTAAGGGTGAATGTGAGAGATTAGGGTGTTATTATAAAAGTGGAGATAATATGAGCAAAAAAGAAATGAAAAAATCAGATGCAATCGCAGTTTTGAAAAAAGGTGAAGGTCGTGAATTTAAAGTAGGCGGTGCCTGGATATATGATAACGAAATAGCTAAAGTGCAGGGAGCATTCGAAAATGGCGATATCATAGAAGTTCATGATTTTGATGATTATTTTCTTGGATATGGATTTATCAATGAGAATTCCAAGATAAGAATCCGCATGATGTCCAGAAAAAAGGGAACTGAGATAAACGAGGAGTTTATTGAATTAAGAGTCAGAAATGCCTGGGAATACAGGAAGGCAGTAATGGCAAGTTATATCGATGAATACCTCTCATTTGAGAAAGAAGATGCATATAAAAAACTGTCCTGCAGACTAATTTTTGGTGAAGCAGATTTTATGCCGGGAATAACGATTGATAAGTTTTCAGATGTGCTGGTAATTGAGTCACTTGCTTTGGGAACAGATCGCATCAAGTTAGAAATAATTAATGCATGCAAAAAAGTTTTGCTTGAAGATGGTGTTACTATTCGCGGAGTCTATGAAAGAAGCGATGCAAAGGTCAGAGAGCTTGAAGGGCTTGAGAGAACTAAAGGTTTCATCGGTTCTGAGTTCGATACAAAAGTAGAGATTGAGGAAAACGGAATAAAGTATTATGTCGATGTTGAGAATGGACAGAAGACCGGATTTTTCCTTGATCAGAAGTTTAACAGGCAGTCTATCAGAGGATTATGCAAAGGAAAGAAAGTTTTAGACTGTTTTACACATACAGGTTCGTTTGCACTTAATGCTGCAGCGGGCGGGGCTTCATCTGTACTTGGCGTGGATGCTTCTGATCTGGGATGCAGACAGGCTGAGGAGAATGCAGCATTAAATGGATTTGAGAATATCGCAAAATTCGAGTGTGCTGACGTTTTTGAATTACTGCCGGATCTGGCAAAAAAAGGTGAACAGTTTGATGTGGTTATTCTTGATCCTCCTGCTTTTACCAAATCCAGAGCTTCAATTAAAAAGGCTGTGACAGGGTATAAAGAAATCAATATGAGAGGAATGAAACTGGTTAAGAATGGTGGTTATCTTGCAACCTGTTCATGTTCACATTTTATGGATGAAGAGTTGTTTCTTAAGACTATAAAAGAGGCTGCAAGAGATGCACATAAGCGTTTAAAACAGGTGGAGTTCAGACAGCAGGCGGCAGACCATCCGATTCTGTGGGGAGGAGCTGCATCATATTATTTGAAGTTCGTGATCTTCCAGGTTGTGGATGAAATGTAAGGCCCTGAAATGTTCACGAAAGCTGATGTTTTCAGGTGATATGGCTGATGAGCAATAAAATAAAAGTATCGTAACTTATCGCAAAATACCATAATTTTTTATAAAAATGGTGTAGTAAATGGTGTAGTAGAAACTCTTGAAAGATTGGAGACCGAGTGGGAGCTGGCAACTTGATTGTGGGCGATGTGATATTTTATAATACTTATAAGAGAATAATCCGATATATATTTTGGAGAAATTTTGTAGAAAGGAGAGGCTCTTTATGCTTAGGGACGAAATACTTCGTACTATCCCAGAGATCAAGAAGAGAATAGCCGGGAATGACGTTAATGATATTCCGATCAGCAGTCTTAAGTTTGGTATTGCCGGATCTATTGCGTTGGGAAAAGAAAAAAAGAATAGCGATATCGATCTTGTAATAGATTCTGATGGCTTTTCACTTGATGCGATAGACTTCATAAAGAGCTATCTTCATGATCTGTTTAAAAGAAAAGTGGACATATTATTCCTTCCACTCCTCAGAAAAGAGGATATCGAGCTTGATAATATTGCAAAAGAGTTTGATTTGGGAATAAATGAGGATTCCGTATATAAAACTGTGAACCGGGAGGTAATTTGGTTTGAGTAGTGCTTCATATAGCAGAGATGTGGCATTACTGCTCAGCATAATGAAGAATCAGAAGAAGATAAAAGATGTAGTGAGTCGCTTCGATGTTTCTTTTGAGCAGAAAGCAAAGAATTTCATTTGTAATGATGAAATGGCTTTTGATCTGTGTGCTATGTATATGGCTCAGATCGGTGAGGAGGTTAAGCACCTTACAACAGAGAGCAAGAATGAGCTTAGTAAAACGCTAGATACAAGTGTTTTATATCAGTTCAGGAACATGATTGACCATACCTATGAAAAGGTAAATAAGATTATGCTATCAGCGTATATCGAGAAGGCTGTTCGCGCTGAAACTGTGAAGGCAGTGCGAGATAGGGTTGAGTATTGTAAAGAACATAAGAGAAGTACGTAAATACTAAAAAAGCGATCCCGGAGCGTGTGTGAGAATCGGGATCGCTTTTATTTTTCATTCTCCATTTTTTTGATTGCCTGACGTATAAGATAGATGATCTCTCCGTTAATGGATCGTCCCTCGTACTCGGCAAGATCTTTTAATTTGGTATGTGTTTCCGAATCTATGCGTAAACCTATGTGTTTATCCTTTTCTTTATTCATAAGTCAAATTCTCCATACTTTAAAAACATGATATAAGTACATTTTAAGTATTGAATGATGCTATAATTGCATTATGTACTTAAAATAAGTACACATTATTTCAATGATGTTCAGATTGCCTACTTTTATATTAAACAGGATATAAAGGAGGGCATTCCATGGCAAAGTATGGATATGTGAGAGTTTCCACAAAGGAACAGAAAACTGACAGACAGATGGAAGCGATGCTGGAATATGGTGTGAATGTAAAGAATATCTTTACAGACAAACTTTCTGGTAAAGACTTTAACCGACCAAGTTACAAGAAGTTGGTGAAAAAGCTTAAAAAGGGTGATCTTCTGGTTATAAAAAGCATTGACAGACTTGGACGAGACTACAAGGAAATTCTTGAGGAATGGCGAAAGATAGTCAGAACCAAAGGTGTGGATATAGAGGTTATTGATCTTCCGCTTTTGAATACTACTCAAGAGATTGATGGTATTGCAGGAGTATTGATAGCAGATATTTTGCTTAGACTTCTGGCCTATGTATCTCAGACCGAGCGAGACTTCATTAAACAGCGACAGGCTGAAGGGATAGCCATAGCAATTGCTAAAGGAATCCATTTTGGAAGAGAAAAAATTGAGCCTACAACTGATTTTGATATATGGTTTGATAAGTGGATTTCCGGAGAAGTATCGTCCAGAGTTGCGGCTGAAAAAGCTGGAATGAAGCATACTACTTTCTATCGTAGGTGCAAAGAAAAACAAAACGGGATAATTATTCAAAAATCTTGTTCCGAAAAGTAGGCAATCTGAAACATCTAAAAATGCCGTTCTGGCAATTATAAAATTCCATAAACTCTACTTGAATTCATTTTAATAATACTGTTTCAAAATGTCTAATTTTTGAAACGCAATATAATGATGCGAAAAAGCAGGTAACCTAGCAAACAAGCTATATCTTTAAACATTAGTTATAAGTGATAATAGAGTACAGGTGAGAAGAATGGAATTAAGCGGATATCCTTCAATTGATAAGCCATGGTTAAAATATTATAGTTCCGAAGCGATAAATACAATTTTACCAAAATGTAAAATATATGATGATATTTGGAATAATAATAAAAACAACTTAGATGATGTGGCAATTAACTATTTTGATAGTCATATTTCCTATGGAGAAATGTTTTCAAATATAGAAGGTGCTGCAAAATCATTTAGTAATATGGGAGTGCGCAAAGGAGATATCGTCGCAGTTGTATCCGTAACACTTCCTGAGATAATATATACGTTCTATGGCCTTAATCGTATTGGGGCAATTTCCAATATGATTGATCCAAGAACCAGCATAGAGGGGATTAGGAATTACATAGAAGAAGTATCTGCAAAGGTAGTGGTTGTCATAGACTTGGCATACAGCAGAGTAGCACAGGCTGTGGTCGGGACAACTATTGAAAACATAATTGTAGTTTCTCCTTCTGACTCATTACCATTTATAAAAAGACATCTATATCTTATGGGAAATAAGGTTAGTATTGCTACTGGATGTTTCACATGGAGAGAGTTTATAGCTTCAGGCAAGGAAACAAATCTTACAGACACTGATTATATAGAAAACGAGTGTTGCGTTATAGTGCATACCGGAGGGACAACCGGTATGCCAAAAGGGGTAATGCTTTCAAATGAAAATATCAATGCTGGTGCTAAGCAGTGTGATCTAAGCGGTTTTTGTCTTAATAGAGGAGACAGATGGCTTGGCATTATGCCTCCTTTTATAGCCTATGGAATATGTAATAGCCTCCATTTGCCATTGAGCATTGGTATGGAACTAATAATTATACCTAAATTTGATCCCAATACTTATGACAAATTGCTGATAAAGTATAAACCGACACATATTGTAGGCGTACCATCTCATTATCAGAAAGTGGTAGATAGCAAAAAGGTTAAGAATTTGGATATGTCTTTTATTTTATCTCCTGTAGTTGGTGGTGATGGGATAAAAGAAGAGCATGAAAAAGGAATCAGTTCATTCTTATTGAGTCATGGTTGTGGTACAAATTTAATTAAAGGCTACGGAATGACCGAAATATGTGCAGCAGCAGCGGCATCTGCTCAAATGACATATAATAAAACAGGCAGTGTAGGAATCCCATTCACTCACACGACAATATCTGTTTTTGATAAGGAAACGGGAAAAGAGTTAACCTATAATCAAGAAGGCGAAGTATGCATGAAAGGTCCTCATGTTATGCTTGGCTATTATAATAATGATGTAGCGACGAAAGAAGTGTTGAAAAAACATGAGGATGGAAGTATATGGCTTCATTCTGGAGACCTTGGCTACATTGATGAAGATGGATGTCTTTTTATCAAGGGGAGGCTGAAACGGATGATAATTAGGCATGATGGATTTAAGGTGTTCCCTACACAGATTGAAAATGTACTTGAGGAACATGAAGCGGTCAAGGATTGTTGTGTTGTAGGTCATAGCGATACTGTTCATTCGGAAGGATGCTTACCAGTAGCTTTTATTGTACTTGAAAATGGCGTAAAAGAGTCGGATGGGCTAACTGATGAATTACGAAGCATATGCGAAAGGGAGTTACCCGAATATGCACTTCCAGTGGAGTATAACTATATTCCCAGCTTACCATTAACTTCTATTGGGAAAATAGACTATAGAGTATTGGAGAAGAAGGCTAATTAAATGGAACAATATGAACAGGATATAAAACTTTTTCAATGATAATTAATTAGGTTGATAGATTATGCGGCAGATTAGTTAAGAAACGCGAATCATAATGTGAAGGAGTCACTGTTGTGTTCAAAGTTTTAGGATCCTTTTTCTATATGCTATCTCTAAATCAAGAAGAATGTGAAAAATATTGCCGTGAGAAACGACTTGAGCGCTACAGGAAATATGGCGGTGTTGTCAGGAGGATTCCTTTTCATTCACTGATACATCGCATTCTAATGCCACTTTTGTGGTGTAATCAGTTTTTTTCAGGAAAAAAGCTGACAATCGTTCATGATAGAAGAAAGAAAGACAGGCGCCCCATCATTTTTTGTCCAACGCATATAGGTGGTGTTGACATAGAGATGTCTTTTTTATCAATACATGAGCCTTGCTGGTTGGTTCTTGGTGACCCAAGAGAGTTATATCGCAGCTTAGATGGATTCTTACTTCAAGCAAATGGCGTAATTCTGATGGATGTTTCCTTTAAAGAGGACAGAATTGCAGCGAAAGCGCAAATGTTAGATTTGCTTAAGAAGGGAGGAAATCTGCTCATTTTTCCGGAAGGAGTACAAAACATCAGTCCCAACGCCTTGGTAAATCCATTATTTCCTGGAGCAGTTGAGATTGCTATAGAGTGTGGTGCAGATATTGTTCCGATAGCATTGTGTAGATCAGGCAATAGATACTATGCGAACATCGGTGAAAATATCAATTATGATAGCTGTGACCTTGCAGATAGATATAAGCTTACCGAGGAGCTTAGGGACAAAATAGCCACATTGAAATGGGAGATAATTGAGTCTATTCCGGGCATCAAAAGATGTGATGTATCCGACGCAGCATATAGTGAATTCTTGCATGAAGTGTTTTCACTTGGTACATCATATACATGGACAGTAGATGATATCAGGTCAGGAATGTTTCGTCCAAAAGGAGTGACAGATTCCGAGGAAGTATTCGCTTTTATGGACAAAATTGTTCCATGCTTACGAAATGCTTTTTTGTATGGTGAAGCAAAAAAACAATAAACATGATATTATTTGTGTTTCTTTTTGTTCTTTCTTGAATTCATGACCTGCTTATAGTTCTTAGATCTGGCAAAGATTCCCTGAAGGGTTTCAAGTTCCAAAGGCGAAAGATTCTTAGGGTTCATGCCAAGCTCTCTGCAGAACTGGAAGGTAAGAATGCTCATGAAATCATCTTTATGCTTTTTAACGTTATCAAATAATTCATTAACTCTATCGGCCACGGTTGTATCCGTGGCTGTTTCTTTATCACTTACATGGGCGGTACGGATATCTTTTACAATAGGCTCTAGGTCAAGCTGGAGCTTATTAAGGAAGTAACGCTCCTCTTCAATGGTGCAGGCATCTAGAACAAGAAGCCCTGCATCGTCAGCAGATTGATTGAATTCTCCCATGATCCGTTTTCTTAATACATCAGCGTAGGCATTTACAGATTGGACAGATTGGGAAGCAACTCCGTCTACGAAAATCTCAGTATCCGCCATGAGCTTTTTGAAAGACGGATGACAGATGATTTCTCCAAGAAGCCTATTGTTGATAGTACCACTTTTCAGTACATCAAGAACAGAATCGCTGAGATTTAGTTCAGTGATATCTCTATTTGTATTTTCCCTAACCTCTGATTTATCAAAAAGGTAATCAAGACTTACATTATAAAAATCTGCAAGGGCAACCAGAACATAATGAGGTATGCCTTTGTTTTCGTCTGTCTCATATTCTCCAAGGGCTGAACTTGAAATGCCGGTCTTGGCTTCAAGCTCCTTTAAGGTAAGTCCTTTCTCTGTCCTTAAATCTTTTAATCTCTCTTGTAAAGTTATATGCGATTTCAAATTAATTTCCTCCGCTGATAATGACAAAAGAAAGTATATCATCAATAGCTCTTTTCATAAACGGTCCGTTTCCGTAATCTCGGAAAAACGATTCCTGAAAGAAAAAATCCTACATAAGGGATATACGGGATGAGCTTCTCCATTTTGGGACAATCAGAAATGTAAAAACTACATGATCGTTCCAAATGAATACTATTTCAGGGAAGCTAAGCGATGATACCGGAAGGCGGAGCGAGCCAAGGATAGAAAAACGACAAAGCCCAAAACAGTCTATATGGCTAACGGAACCAGAGGATACTTGTCAGGAAATCAGGAGGGGAGACGGCACTTAAGAAATGTTTTTTTATGATGAGCAAATGAATGGTCACCAGTTTCGATGAAGAGCTGGTGACTTTTGATTTGCCCATCATGAACAAAATCCATGCGCAGGATTTTGTTCCGTAGCTTTTACAAACTTTGCTGACGGGCAAACAGCAGAGTTTGTGAAAGCGTGACGCTGTGAATAGCAGCGTCTTCAGAAAATGCGAGCGCAGCATTTTCTGAACAAGGGGTCAAGGGGGCTAAGCCCTTTTGTCAGGTCCAGGGTGAAACCTTGGCCCAGGGAGGTGTGTTGAGTATCGACACACCGTACTGGGTATTACTTGTCGGCTCTGGATGGTGGCAGGTGGGCTGGGGGTTCCCTCGGCTGACAAGGCTTTTTAAAAAACAAACAACTAATGGAGGTAAGAAATTATGATGCGTGCTACAAGGCACAATGGAAGATCAGGAGCACACGGGACTTATAATCCGAAGCACAATGACCGCGAATTTGATCTTGATAATGCTGTTGACATCAACAGTGAGATGACGCCCAACAACATTTACTGGAACTGCTATCAGGGATTCACTTTCCATAAAGATAGACCGGATGACTGGATGTCTTTTAAGGATGTGGAGCTTCTCTTTTACAAGCAGCAGTTCACGGGATGGCTTGATGCACAGAATGAAAGACACAGAAAGGAAGGCCACAAGAAAAGGATCAAGACTATGGAAGAAGTAGTTACTAATAAAAAGTGGTGTCCTGAAGAAACAATCTATCAGATCGGGAACATCGATGGTACGGTCGACTACAAGGAACTTGCGATGGTAGTTGCCGAGACCATGCAGGAAATTGACAAAAGGTTTGGAGAGTACTGCAGGACCATGGACTGGGGGCTTCATATTGATGAGAAGACTCCTCACATCCATGAGCGCCATGTGTTCTTTGCTCCTGATGAGTATGGATTTGATATGCCCCAGCAGGAAGAAGCCTGCAGGAGGATGGGGCTTGAACTTCCTGATAAGGGGAGCGAACCGGGAAGGTATAACAACAGGAAGATGACTTTTGATAAGGAGTGCAGAGCCATCTTTCTGGAGAAATGCAAAGAGCATGGGATCGATCTTGAGGTAGAACCTATCTATGGCGGGAAGAAATATCAGGAAAAGCAGGAGTTCATCACAAGCCAGATCAATATGAAAAATCAGAATGTTCAGATTGAGAATGGACAGCTCCTTATTGATAACAGCATTCTGATTGAAGAAAGAAATGACCTCAAAAAAGAAATCAAGGAGTTGGATGATGAAAAACTTCAGAAAGAGTTACAGCTTGAAGAAGTGGATGTCTTTATAAATGATGTCACAGAGATTGCCTATGATAAGGCATGTGAAACCATCATTGATGAGATTGCTGAGAATATTAGAAAAGAAGAGACAAAGGAGATCACTAAGTTAAAAGCTGAGATTACTGAGTCAGATAATCTCATCACAAAGGCTCTTGGAAGGTTTGCTGTAGAGCAACTGGATAAGCTGCAGAAAAGGCTATCGGGAATCAAGACAAGAGTTGTGGAATCTCTGAAAAGATCTTTTACTTCAACTACTAAGAAAGAACACCTTCTAAATAAAATAGCTGAAGCAGCAAGACCAAGTCTTATTGAAATCCTTAATAAGAAAAAAGAAGAGATTGCCAAAGAAAAAGCAAAGGAACTGGATGTGCCTTCAAGGAAAAGAAAGCATGAACAGTGCCTGTGAGGGAGGTAAAGACGTGAGTGTATTTGATGAGGTCAAAGAAATGGTTACAGCGGTGGATGCTTTTAAGCATTATGGTATTGACGTTGGCAGCAAAGGGATGTGTTGCTGTCCTTTCCACAATGATAAACACCCAAGCATGAAGGTGGATAAGCGCTATCATTGCTTCGTATGTGGAGCGGATGGGGATGTGATAGATTTTGTTTCAAACCACTTTGGACTGTCGGCAATCGATTCAGTAAAAAAGCTGAATGAGGATTTTTATCTGAGATTAGAGATTGGAGCTAATCATAGAACTTTCAAATCTGAAGAACAGATTCGTCAGGGAAAAGAACTTACTGTCAGACGCGAGGTCGTAAGAGCGTTTGATATCGTAAGGAGGGATGCCATCAATACTCTTTCAAAGTATCACAGGCTTTTGTGGAACTGGAAAAAAGAATATGAACCAAAGGACGAAGGGGATGCCGACTGGCATCCTTTTTTCGTGGAGGCACTGGATAAGCTGGATTTTGTAAATGAAATTCTTGATGCTCTGTTATTTGGAGAACGAACTGAACAGATTGAAATATTGGAAACTTATGGAGAGGAGATAAAACGTATTGGGGAACGAATTAAAAGCTTTAACTGATGAAGAAATGGAAAGAATGGCCACTGTGCTTTTTGCTTCTGGATTCATGGAGCGCATGGCTAAGAAAATTGCTACAGATGAAGGTACAAATAATGAGGCTGATAATGATGAGATTTCAGAAAGGCGCAGGCAGGTGAAACAGCTTCTTGAAACAGATCCTAAAGGGATCCCACTTCAGACAAATAACAACTGTAAAACAGCACTACGGGAAGATCCGGTGCTTAAGGATGCAATAAGATTCAATGAGCTGAATGAAAGGGTGGACATCATAAAACCTGTGCCATGGAGAAGAAGCACTGCCGCCCTAACAGATGTTGATGTGGCAAATCTTATAACCTATCTTGAAGTTCATTACGGGTTGAAAGATGACAGGAAGATCGAAAGGGCTATAAAGACGGTTTCTTTTGATAATCCCTATCATCCAATAAAGCAGTACTGGGAGTCGCTTGTATGGGATGGAACCGAAAGAGTGCGTCATGCTCTACACCACTTCCTTGGTGCTGATGAGTCCGAACTCAATTATCAGGCACTCAAAATATTCATGCTTGGTGCAATATCGAGAGTGTATGATCCCGGACACAAGTTTGACTATATGATCTGTCTTGTAGGTGGTCAGGGAGCAGGCAAATCAACATTTCTGCGATTCCTTGCTATAGAGGACAGGTATTTCACTGATGACCTCAAGAACCTTGAAGGAGATGATGTCTTTGAAAAGCTTCAGGGGCACATGATAGTAGAAATGGCGGAGATGCTTGCTACAGTAAGAGCATCAAACGCTGAGGAGATCAAAGCTTTTATAACAAGACAGGTGGATGTATACCGCATAAGATATGACAAATTTGTATCTGAGCATCCAAGGAAGTGTGTATTTGCAGGAACATCTAATAAAAGACAGTTCCTTCCTCCGGATAAATCAGGTAACCGAAGGTTTATCCCTATTGAGTGCCATGCAGCATTTGCTGAGGTCCACATCCTTGATGATGAAGAAGAATCCAGGAAATATATCGAGCAGATGTGGGCTGAGATGATGGTGATATTCAGGTCAGGAGATTATTCTCTGACTCTTTCAAAAGAAATGCAGGAAGAACTGGAGCTCCTTCAGGAAGATTTTGTTCCGGAAGATCCCATGGAAACAGAGATACGTGATTTCCTTGATGCGACTAAAGAGAACTATGTATGTGTTCAGATGCTTTTCTATAAAGCACTGGGGCATAGCAGTCTTTTTGACAAACCCAAACAGGGTGAAGCAAGGTTGATAGCGAACATCATGGATAACATCCCGGGATGGAAACGAGTATCGAGTCATGACTTCTTTGACTATGGCAAGCAGCGTGGATGGGTCAGAGAAGGCGCTCCGCTGGAGGTCACAGATCCTGATGGCTTTATGCCGGTTCCTGAACAGATGGAGATTCCCTTCACCTGACAGGATAAACTGATAAACCGATAAACTGATAAAAATAAAAGTATTTTGTAACTGTAATAAGTGAAAATTTTTTAGAACCGGTTTATGGGAGTGAGTTTATCACCTTCCTGCCGGCTCTTTTCAATGGAGGGGAATAACAATATGGAAAAGAGATTATTGAATATTGAAGAGTTTTGCCAGTATATGGGAATTGGCAAGACTAAGGCAAGAGAATTGCTACGTGGTCGGAACGGATTTGGGGTACAGATTGGCAACAGATGGTACGCCGACAAGAACAAGTTGGACAAGTGGATTGACAGAAACACAGCGTAAAAATGAATTGAGACAAAGGGAGCCTACTGCTATACTTTATATAGTTGTAGGCTCCCATTTTGATCTCACGAAAGGAGATAGAATGGGAAAGTCATTAAATGGTAAAGAACTGGGTAAGGGTATTACCCAGAGAAAGGATGGTTTATATCAGGCTCGCTTTACAAATCGCTTTGGTAAAAGGCAGACGATATATGCTAATACAGTCACAGAGATAACAAAAAAGCTACGAGATGAGCAATACGAGGATGAGAAGCAGATCAACGTTGTAACCAGCACTATTACTCTTGACGAGTGGTACGATAAGTGGATTACTACCTGCAAGAAGCACTGCAGAGATACAACAATCAGAACTTACGGAGTTATTTACAACAGATTAAGAGCTGATCTTGGATGGAGAAAGCTAAATAAACTGAATCTTGTAATACTACAGGATGCATTTAACAAGCTTGAGACGGATAATATGCGCGATGATTGCAAGAGTGTTCTTATAGATATGCTCAATCGTGCGGTAGAAACAGACCTTCTCATGAAGAACGTGGCTTTTGGCATAAACACCACTATTGATAATGATGAGAAGGCAGAAAAGAGAATTCTTTCAGATGAAGAGATTTCACTTCTTCTAGACAGCACAGATGGAGACCAGATGCATAACTTCTTTGTTGTGGCGCTGGGGACAGGAATGAGAATGGGTGAAATACTCGGATTGAACTGGGATTGTGTTCATTTTGACACTGGCATGGTAGAGATAAACAAAACTCTATGCTATCTGCCTAATGGTGGAGTTGGTATTTATGAGTTTCATCCTCCAAAGACCAGGGCGGGGAAGAGAAGCATACCGATGACGTCTGCTGTTAAAGAGGCACTTCTTAAACAGAAGAAATGGAAAGAGCGTGTTGCAATCAGGCATAATCCTAGGCCCGGAATGGAAGATCTGGTTTTCTGCAGTAAGACCAACAATCCGATCAATGAAGCAAATATACGAGGATCCATACGCTATATTGTTGACAAAATCAATCGTGAGAATCCTGGCTTGAATTTTGCGCCGTTTACGCCACATGGACTTAGGCATACCTTTGCGACCAAAGCTATTGCAAGAGGAATGCAACCCAAGGTTCTTCAGAAGATTCTGGGTCACAATTCTCTTCAGATGACTATGGATCTTTACTGTCATGTCGAGGACGATACTCTCACTGAAGCAATGGCGCTCATGGAGAAAGTGGTGTAAAAGTGGTGTAGTAGCATAGAGGGCAGATAAAGAAAGCGAGTATTTAAGCTATATTGTGACTAAATATCTGAAATTCGTAATTTTCGAGGTTTCAGATGAGCTATGATTAAGCTTATAGGGATTTGAGTAGTTTTGTTGTTGCTTGCTATCGTAAGTAAGATAGCAGACTATTAGAAAAGTTTAAAATACTTAATTTTTCTCAATGCAACAAATCAATAATAGATATATAGAAAATTACAAGGTATAGAAATAGGCGATTGCCTACTTCTATACCTTTTTCTTTTTTCATGGATTTATAAGTAAAGCTCTTTGAGGGCATAGATAGGATTGTTCTCTGTATAATGTATTGACATTCAAATGATATTAGTGTATATATAACAGATATACAGTTGTTGTAAAATATGAATGAGAGGTTGAGAAACATAAATGAAGATTTCACAAAGCTCGGGAGTTCCTATTTATCAGCAGATTGCAGACAACTTTAGAACAGAAATCCTTGAGGGAAGGTATGAAGAGGGAATGTATCTTCCATCGATAAGGGGATTGGCTAAGGACTTGAAGATAAGCGTAATAACCACTATCAAGGCATATGAACAGCTTGAGAGTGAAGGACTTGTCACTGCTGTTCAGGGAAAAGGCTATTATGTCAATGCTCAGGATGGGGAAATGCTTAAGGAACAGCATAAGAGAAAAGTTGAAGGAGCACTGCTTGAAGCAATAAAATATGCCAAAATAGCTGGCATGAGCGAAGAGGAACTGATAGAAACACTGACAACATTGCAAAAATTCGCGGAGGAATGATATGGAAACAAGTTCAGTAATAACATGCAGGAATATAAAAAAGAAGTACAGAAATTTTGAATTGAACATCGAGAGTGTAGATTTTCCAAAGGGCTTTGCTTCGGCAATTATTGGGGAAAATGGAGCCGGTAAAACAACTCTTTTGGAGATAATAGCAGGACTGCAGCTTGATCATAAGGGTGATGTAACTTATTTTGAAAAGTATTCAGAAAAAGACCGTGAGAATACGCCTGATGTCAAGAATAGAATTGGGTACACAGGAACTGGGAATTATTTTTTGCCAAACTGGAATATGCAACAGGTAAGAGAAGTGCAGGAACTGCTTTTTGATGGATTTAACGGGGAAAAATATGATCACATGCTGCGAGATATGGCGGTAGTTAGCGGTAAAGCTTTTGAAAAAGATAAGAAAGTAAGCGCATTATCTGATGGAAACAGGACTAAGCTGATGCTGGCAGGCGTTCTTGCAAGGGATACGAAGCTCCTTCTTCTTGATGAACCCGCTTCTCCGCTTGATCCACTGATGAGAGATAAATTATGCTCAATGATCAGAGAATATCTGGCGGAAAAAGAGGGGGAGAGATCAGTTGTCTTTTCTACTCATAATGTAGCAGATATGGAGAATGTTACGGACTATATTGTGATAGTTGAGAACGGGGAAGCAGTAGAACAGGGATTTGTTGAAGATTTAAAAGAAAAATATCTTTATGTTAAGGGTGAGAAAAAAGATGAGGAAATAGCTAAAAAATACCTATTCGATATTACTACTAACAGTTTTGGATATGAAGGTCTTTGTTTAGCTGAAAACATAGAAAAATTGGCCGGGCTTGATATCGAAGTAGAAGCGCCGACTCTTATGCAGCTGACAGTTGGGATAATGAGAAATTATTCAAAGCTTGGGAAGATTAGCTAAGGCGGAGGTGGCAAATGCTTAAGAATTTAAGAGACACCTACAGATGCTTTTGTGGAAGATTATATAGTGCTGTGATATTGCTGGTGATGCCGGCTCTCATTATTATTTATCAAGTATTTACGGCTTCTGTAATGGGACCGGGAAATCTGATGTATATATGTATATATATCATTGCGCTTGGATGCATTGCTGATTATTTTGCATTTAATGGAATTACATCCAGACATTTTTCCTTTGGAATGCTAAGATGCTGCAATAGTGGAAGGAAGCTTGTAAAAGAGGGCATCATGATTGATCAGATAAGGCGCTTCTCCTATATTTGTTTTGTAATCTTTATTTCAATGGTAATAACGGTAAGGGTAAGCAGAGAGCAATTACCGCAAGGATATATCGCAGCCAGCATAGCAATGATTCTTTTTACATATTCTGCAAACACTATCGCGCTTATGGTACTGAGAAATATTGCGGCATTCCTTAATTATTCCATAATAACAGGGATTTTGACTGCGGTATTTGCGGCTATTGGGAGCATCTTTTTTTATAGTAGATATGAATCAGGCAAGGCTAATATCGTACTGTGGCTAATTATATTATTGTTATTATCGGTCTTATCTACATTGTGTATGTTAAAAGTAGTGCTAAATAATTTTGACAGAAGTTTTTATGGAGACAAAAGATGATAAACGAATTAAAAAAAGAACTTAAACTAATAAAATACAGTCCTAAGATGTTTGCACAATCAGGAACACTGGTGCTATTTATGGCAATGGGAATGTTTATGGAATTAAGATTTTTAGGAAGGAATATTACCGGAGGATTATATCTGGTGATTCTTTCGACTCTGATTGCTCAGATGGTATATCCAATGAATTATTCCGGCCTATTTCAATCATCACCATATAAGAAAATAGCTCAGACCAGATGGCCGCTTATGATAACAGCTCCATTATCTTTGATCACATATACAATTCTGGTTCTTTTACATATAGTTCTTATTAAAGTTGGAGTAGACGGTATTACATATGAGGAAAACTATGCTACTCAGAGCAGGTATATATTTATTCTTGGACTAATAACATTTTTAGTTTTTGCTTATTTAGGAATCTGCTATAAATACTTTATTCAAGGGTTGCTTGCATTTATGATTGTAGGAATACCTATTCTACGCTTTTCTATAAATGAAAGTCATTTTTTATATAGATTTGGATCAGAGAGCTTGTTAAGATCAGTTGTTTTAGGATATGTACTTATATTCCTTGGCTGGGGTGCATTTGTGATATTGTCCAAGGTTTTTTATAAGAAAGCATTATCAACACTGGCATTTAGGGGAATTGTCAGTATGTCAAAAAACTAATTGTGCACAAACAAATTAAGTGCTAGAATTTAGGGAATGGTAATCTAGATTGGAGGGAAATTATGACAGATTATAATATGCTCGCAAAGCAAATGGAAGCATTGGCGGAAACTGAACCATGTTTTGTTCCTGTGTTGTCAAATGCTTCAGCACTTATATTTGATAGTGTAGAGGATTTGAACTGGGCAGGCTTTTACCTGATGGATAAAGGCTCACTGATGTTAGGACCATTCCAGGGAAAAGTGGCATGTATCAGAATTCCTTTGGGAAAAGGGGTTTGCGGTACAGCAGCCAAAGAAGACAGGACAGTTTTGGTTGCAAATGTTCACGAATTTAAGGGACATATTGCCTGTGATGCTGATTCCAATTCAGAGATAGTCATTCCAATCCATTATGAAGGAAAAGTGGTGGCAGTGCTTGATATTGACAGTCCAAGTCTGGATAGATTTAAATTCGAGGATCAGGCAGGTCTTGAAAAGTTTGTAAAGACTATTGAGAGAACAGCTGATTTTTCCGGACTTGAGAAATATAAGACAGAATCCTTAGATATCTGATAAGGCGTTTCATGTAATAATGAATGAGTAAGCAAATCATAGCAAACGATACTAATTATAAATGCGTTTGCTATGATTTTTTTATTGAGAGGAAATTCCTATTTAACAAAAAAACGCTCCGCTATGGATGTGAGAAAAATAGTAATCTGAAATTTATTAGGATTGTCTTTGAACAATCTTCATATTCTCAAATGAAACATTCTCGCAGAATTCTGTGTGAATATCTTCGAAACCATCAGCAGGTTCTTCCATTTCAATATCTTTAAATTCAATATTTTTTATCTCATATCCGTGAACATCAAAACCGCATAGCAAAATTGAGGGGCAGTTATGCCACTCATTTTTGCCTGCGTTATTATCAAGGAATCGTCCAAGCAGATGCATTCTCTCAAAACGACAATCTGAAAGGACAGGTGGAGTTGGAGCGCCTTCTCCATCATCGTTGTATCCTACAGAGTGCATCATTACGTGAGAAGCGGTAATGTCTCGCACAAGGACATTTTTTACATAGCCGCCTCTTTTCCTGGTGGCTTTTATTTCTATACCTGACCAGGTGGGTCCCATGTCGCAGTTCCAAAGTCTTACATCGTCCACTCCACCGGACATTTCACTTCCAATGCAGAGACCATGACCAAAGTGGCATACCGAATCAAATACGCGGATATGTCTGGTGGGTCTGTTTATTATATTTCCTTCAGGATTTTTTCCTGACTTGATGGCAACAGAGTCATCCTCAGTATAAAAATCGCAGGCATATAAAGTGGAGTTCGTGGAGGAATCCGGATCCCATCCATCGCCATTCCATACTCCTTGTGATTTAATGGTGCAATGGTCTGTGACAATCTGATCGGAGTAAACAAAATGAATATTCCAGGATGGAGAAAAACCAAGTGTTAATCCGTGTATCCAAACATTTTGGCAATTGTTCATTCCGATAAGGCGACCGCGAAATCTGCTGGCAATGGTTTCCGGCTTTTCGTATTCTTTGATTCTATCCCCCAGAGCATTGATATATTCTTTCAGGCGTTCACCCTCAATTTTGGCAATCGCCTTTGCAAGAGAACTACCGCCGCCGAAAATTGCTCCTTTCCCGTGGATAATAACGTTTTGGCAGTTGTACCCACTGTTATGATCCATGTTTCCAAGGTTAAGTAGACTTCTGTAACATTCCATTTCATGGCCTTCAAAGCGGCTTGGAATTTTCGGGAGATAGTCCATGGGATTATCTGTGCCCTGCAAAGTGGCGCCTTCATCAAGATATATTTCGGTGTCAGAGTGAACGTTCAGCGCTCCGGTCAAAAAAGTTCCTGAAGGAATGAACACATAAGAGTTTTTGTCGCAATCATCAAGTGCCTGCTGAATCTGTTCAGTGTTAAGTTTTTTGCCGTCGCCTTTGCAAAAATAGGGTGATTTAGTTATATCAATTTTTTTCTTTTCATGAGCAGTATGAATTGTGAGTTTTCCAATAGATTTATCGGAGTTTTCACCGGAATATAGAATAAAAACTTCAATTTCGTAAGATTGATCAGAAGAAAGATCTGTTATTGAAGCATGTGTCTTAGATGTTTCAATGTGAAATTTACCATCAACATAAACCTGATAAAGACAATCAGATGTGGCGGTGGTCGGTAAATCCCAGAAAATTTCAGCGCTATTTTGGGTTGTTCTGTAGTCTAATAGAAAATCTAACGATTCCATAGGTTAATTCCTTTATATTTTATCGAAAAAATGTAACATCTTTTGACTGAAATGGTTATAATGAGATTATACAAGATATTGTCGCTACAGGGGAGACAATAAATAAAATATTGAATGCAAAAAGCATTCGAAAGTCAGGAGGCGTGGTATGAAGAAATATTTAGCAGAAGGTATTGGAACAGCAGTATTAGTAGTGCTTGGTTGTGGAACAGCTATGCTTGTTGGGTGTGATGCATCCAGCGGGGCGGGATATCTTTTAACTGCACTCGCATTTGGACTTACAATTGTAGCAATGGCATATTCAATCGGTAACATATCAGGATGTCACATCAATCCGGCTGTTTCACTTGGAGTTCTTATGACAGGCGGGATGCAGGTAAGTGAGTTCATAGGGTATGTTATTTCACAGTGCATCGGAGCTTTTGCCGGCGCAGGCATTTTGGCACTTGTTTTCGGACTTGGTCAGGTGGAAGACAAGACCGGAGGTTTTGGATCAAACGGGCTTGCAGGAGTAAATGGAAATCCGATTGCAGGTCTTTTAGTAGAAATAATTCTTACATATATATTCGTAACAGCAATTCTTGGTGTTACTTCTAAGAAGACAAGCCATGGTTCATTTGGTGGACTTGTGATTGGTCTTACTCTCGTAGTTGTTCATATTTTGGGAATTGGACTTACAGGAACAAGCGTAAATCCTGCAAGAAGTTTTGGCCCTGCACTTGTAGCTGCGTTCTCCGGCAATATGGCGCCTCTTGCAGCATTATGGGTATTTATTGTTGGACCGCTTGTTGGAGCAGCTATTGCTGCATTAGTATATAAAGCACTTGAAGATTGAGGTTATGCGAAATAGAGTTATAGCAGGATTACTGGTTTTGATCTTTTGCCTGGGAAAGACATCCTTTGTAAGCTATGCTGAAGAAATGGATGAAACGATAGCCTCAATGCAGCAGGAAGAGGCACAGACGCAGGAGACAATCTCAAATCTTGAGAAGCAGACTAAAGAGACAAAAGAAGCTATATCTGCGCTTCAGGGGCAAAGGACTCAGACACAGAATGCCCTGTCAAATCTTCAAAGCCAGAGTTCAGAATTACAAAAGACAATAAATGGATATTCGAATAAGCTGGATGACCTTAATGAAGAGATATCTGAGGCTGAAAAGGCAATGGCTGAAGTTTCTTCGGAAATAGTAAGGCTTGATAATGAACTGCAGGAAGCCAGACAAAAAGAAAAAGAAAGACATGATCTTTTGATGCTTCGAATGAAGAATACCTATGAGAGCGGTGGAAGCAAGGGAATAGTGCGAATTATCATTGAATCCGGCTCGATGCAGGAATTTCTTACAAAGTTCGAGTACTTCAGCGCAATCTTGCGTTATGATACCAAGGTCATTACTGAGTATAAGGCGCTGCAGGATCTTATTGAGCAAAAGGTTGAGGTTGTTGAGGAAAAAGAAGCTCAGCTTGATGAGTATCAGAATGTTCTCGATGCCAAGCATAATGAACTGGCAGATCTGACGGATGAGGTAAAGGGGAAATTAAGCAGTACTAACTCTTCGATTTCTTCTGAAAAGAATAAACTGGCAGATTATGATAATCAGCTTGCAGATCTTGATAAGAAGATGAAAGCGCTTGAAGCTCAGACTGCAGAAGCACAGGCTAAACTTGCTCAGCAGATAGCAAATCGTCTAGCTCTGACAAAGGAAGATACTTCCGGTGCGTATGCAGCAAGCGCAAGCGAACTTGAGTGGCTTGCAGCGACTATTCAGGCTGAAGCGGGAGGCGAGTCTTATACCGGCAAGCTTGCTGTTGGTTCAGTTATTATGAACAGAGTAAAGAGTTCGGCATTTCCTAACACCATTGTAGGCGTAATCACGCAGAACATGCAATTTGCGTCCTACAGGTCAGGCAAGGTCGAGCTGATAATAGCAAATGGTCCTAATTCTACCTGCATTCAGGCTGCTCAGGAAGTGCTTGATGGAGCACGTGTTGGCGATTATCTATTCTTTATGACGCAGTATTATGCTGATTATTACGGAATCAGTGAGTACACTATGATCGGCAATCATGCTTTCTTCTATAGGTGGATAACCAATAAGAAGGAACCGGAACAGACGAGCACTGAATCGCAGGAAAGTGAGGCACCTCAGGAGGCACAGCCTGAACCGTCATCTGAAGAAACACCCCAGGAGAACTATTCAGAGGAAACTCCTTCAGAAAACCAGGAGCCTTCAGAAGAGAATAATGAAAATCAGGAAAATCCGGAGCCTCAAGAGAACGCAGAACCTCAAGATTCATCTTCTCAGGAGGATGGCAATTCAGAAGGTGGTTCAGAGTAAAAAATCCTTGCGAATAATTTTATTTAGTTGTATTATGAAGCAAGTATTAAAACAAAAATTTATAAAAAAGCTATGACGAAGACAGTAGAGAGCATTCGAAAGCATACAGAGAGCTGACGGCCGGTGTAAGTCAGTGCAAGTAGAGGCTTATGAACTAAACTAAAATAGTTCTTTTATCGAAAATCACTTCTGAGCTGCGAAGTTGAAGTGCTGGCACATATGATGGTTTTGCGTGGCATGGCACCTAGATTTTGACGTAAACCTGGCGTTAACGGGAAACGTATTCAACCTGAATAATAGTGTTTTTTCGGGCGCGTATGTGTAAATAGGTGGTATAACGAGAGTATATTAAGAGCCTCGTCCTTTTTACAAAGGGCGGGGTTTTATTTTTTATCAGAAAGGAGCTCAAGATGTATAACAAAGTCGAAACTGACATGAATTTTGTCGGCAGAGAGAAAAAGATTGAAGAGTTTTGGAAAAAAGAAGACATTTTCCAGAAGAGCGTAGACACACGCAGTAAGGGTGAGATGTATATGTTCTATGATGGCCCGCCAACAGCCAATGGTAAGCCACATATCGGACACGTTCTTACCCGTGCTATTAAGGATATGATTCCAAGATACCGCACCATGAAGGGCTATACTGTTCCTCGTAAGGCTGGTTGGGACACACATGGACTTCCTGTAGAACTTGAAGTTGAGAAGATGCTTGGTCTTGACGGCAAGGAGCAGATTGAAGAATATGGAATGGAGCCTTTCATCAAGAAGTGTAAGGAATCTGTTTGGAAATATAAGGGAATGTGGGAAGACTTCTCAGGCACAGTTGGTTTCTGGGCTGATATGGAGCACCCATACATCACTTATGATGATAATTTCATTGAGTCTGAATGGTGGGCTCTTAACGAAATCTGGAAGAAAGGTCTTTTGTACAAGGGCTTCAAGGTAGTTCCTT
Source organism: Butyrivibrio sp. YAB3001 (assembly GCF_900112195.1). Classification (GTDB taxonomy): domain Bacteria; phylum Bacillota; class Clostridia; order Lachnospirales; family Lachnospiraceae; genus Butyrivibrio. Next base: position 156,479 of record NZ_FOKR01000005.1, on the reverse strand, counting down.
ACTGCCCTCGTTGTGGCACCCCTCTTTCATCTCACGAAGTAGCTCAGGGCTATAAGACTTTGAAGGAGCGCTCAGCAATCGTTCGCTTTAAGGTTAAGGATGAGGATGCTTATTTCCTTGCATGGACAACAACACCATGGACACTTCCTTCTAACATCGGTCTTTGCGTAAACCCTGATGAGAAGTACATCAAGGTTAAGGCTGTAGATGGCAATGTTTATTATCTGGCTCAGGCACTTGCAGATAACGTACTCGGCACTTTACTTTCCAAGGATGAGCAGGATAAACAGGCATATGAAGTTCTTGAAAGCTTTGTTGGAACAGACCTTGAGTATAAAGAATATGAGCCTCTTTACCAGTGCGCAGCAGATGAAACTGCCAAGCAGCACAAGAAGGCATTCTTTATCTATTGTGATAACTATGTAACTATGACAGATGGTACAGGTATCGTTCACATTGCGCCTGCATTCGGTGAAGATGATGCCCGTGTTGGACGTAAGTACGATGCACCTCTTGTACAGATGGTAGATTCACAGGGACGCCTTAAGCCTGAAACTCCTTTTGCAGGAATGAGATGTAAGCCTACTCAGAAGGAAATGGATGAGGGTGCAGTAAGTGCAGATCCAGAGGTATTAAAGGATCTTGATAAGAGAGGACTTCTCTTTGGCGCTCCTAAGATGGAACATGATTACCCACACTGCTGGAGATGCGGAACACCGCTTCTTTATTATGCTCGTTCATCATGGTTTATCAAGGTTACAGAAGTTAAGGAAGATCTTATTCGCAACAACAAGGAAATCAACTGGGTTCCTGAGTCAATCGGTAAGGGACGTTTCGGCGACTGGCTTGAGAATATTCAGGACTGGGGCATTTCCCGTGACAGATATTGGGGAACTCCACTTAATATCTGGGAGTGTGATGATTGTGGTCATCAGCTTTCTGTTGGTTCAAGAAAAGAACTTGCAGAGCTTTCAGGTGATCCTTCAGCAGAGACTACAGAGCTTCACAGACCTTATATCGATAAGTTTGAGATCACATGTCCTAAGTGTGGCAAGAAGATGCACAGGGTAAAAGAAGTTATCGACTGCTGGTTTGACTCAGGAGCTATGCCATTTGCTCAGCTTCACTACCCATTTGAGAATAAAGAATTATTTGAGAAGCAGTTCCCTGCTGAATTCATTTCAGAAGCAGTTGACCAGACAAGAGGATGGTTCTACTCACTTCACGCAGAAGCTACACTTCTTTTCAATAAGCCTGCATTTAAAAATGTAATAGTACTCGGCCTTGTGCAGGATGAGAATGGACAGAAGATGAGTAAGTCAAAGGGTAACGCTGTTGATCCTTTCGATGCTCTTGAAAAATATGGAGCAGATGCAATCAGATGGTACTTCTATACTAACTCAGCACCTTGGCTTCCAAGCCGTTTCTCAGGTGATGCAGTTATGGAAGGTCAGAGAAAGTTCCTTGGAACACTTTGGAATACCTATGCGTTCTTTGTGCTTTATGCAAACATTGATGGTTTTGATTCAGCAAATTATAAGCTTGAGCTTGATAAGCTCACAGTTATGGATAAGTGGCTTCTTTCAAAGCTTAACAGCTGCGTAAAGGCAGTTGATGAGAACCTTAACAATTACAGAATTCCTGAAGCTGGTAAGGCTCTTGATAACTTTGTTGATGAGATGTCAAACTGGTATGTTCGTCGCTCACGTGAGAGATTCTGGGCAAAGGGAATGGAACAGGATAAGATTTCTGCTTATATGACACTTTACACAGCTCTTGTGACAGTTGCCAAGGCAGCAGCTCCTATGGTTCCTTTCATGACAGAAGAAATCTATCAGAATCTTGTTCGTAAGAGCTTTGCTGATGCACCTGAGAGTATCCACCTTTGCGACTTCCCAGCTGTGGATGAGAGCCTTATAGATACTAAGCTTGAAAAAGATATGGAAGAAGTTCTTGATATCGTAGTTCTTGGAAGAGCAGCAAGAAACGCAGCAAACATCAAGAATCGTCAGCCTATAGGACAGATGTATGTTAAGGCTGAGCAGACTGTAGGTGAGTTCTACACTGATATCATCAGAGAAGAACTTAACGTAAAGAATGTGGCATTTACTGACGATGTTCGTGACTTTACAAGTTACACATTCAAGCCTCAGCTTAAGACATTAGGACCTAAGTATGGTAAGAACATTGGAGCTATCAAGGCATATCTTGAAAAGCTTGATGGCAATGCAACAATGGACGAACTTAACAACAACGGTTCTATCAAGTTTAATGTAAACGATGTTGACGTTGAGCTTGTTAAGGAAGATCTTCTTATTGAGATGGCTCAGAAAGAGGGCTTTGTATCTCAGGAGAACTGGGGAATCACAGTTGTTCTTGATACAAACCTTTCAGAGGAGCTTATTAATGAGGGATTTGTACTTGAAGTGATCAGTAAGGTTCAGACAATGCGTAAGGATTCCGGCTTTGAAGTTATGGATCACATCAAGGTTTCCTTGAATGGAAATGACAAACTTGCTGAGATCGTAAAGGCAAATGAGCAGAGTATCTCAACAAAGGTTCTTGCTAACGAAGTTGTCTACGGTTCTGATGTAGCTAATGCTAAGGAATGGGATATCAACGGCGAGAAAGTAAAGATTGGTGTTGAGAAAGTTTGATGATATATTATGTCATGTAACAGATAATGTTATGTAACAAATAAAAATTAGAATAAAAGAACGTGTATTTTCATGTGAATTATGGAAATATGCGTTCTTTTTTTATTTCATAAGAAATTGCTAAAAAACAAAAAATGCGTATTTCTATACTTTTGCAATATATAGTTATACAACAAAGAAATAAAATATCAATTATTTATTAAAAAACTGAAAATAATATCCGATATATTTGTTACAAAGATAAAATCTTTATCATAAAGTGTCTTAGCGCAAGGAAAGCGGAATACATGCACGGAAGCATGAGAGTGGAAAATGACCGGAGTAGTTGTCTTTAGAATTAGAAAAGACCGGTCGGGAAGATTATAAGTTGTTTCCTGATAGGCTCTGGTGGAAGGGATTTCGTGCATGGTAATTCAACATAATCTGACTGCGTTTAATTCTAATAGACAGCTTGGAATCATGAATGGCGTAAAAGCCAAGACTGCAGAAAAGCTGGCTTCTGGATATAAGATCAATCGTGCTGCGGATGACGCGGCAGGTCTAGCTATCAGCGAAAAAATGAGAAGACAGATAAGAGGGCTTTCGCAGGCTACAGAAAATGTACAGGACGGAGTTTCCTATGTACAGGTGGCCGATGGAGCTCTTGCTCAGATTGATGAAATGCTGGCTCGAATGACTCAGCTATGTGTTCAGGCTGCCACAAATACCCTTACAAATGAAGACAGGGCTGAGATAAATAAGGAAATCCAGCAGATCAAGATGGAGTGCACGAGAATCTTTCATGTGACAAGTTTTAATGAAAGACCGATCTGGGATGAAAATAATCAGACAAAAATACCTGTGGGAACAGAAAGAAGGCCAATTTATACATCAAGCCTTGGAACTACAGGAACAGTGACTGAGACTAACAGAGGCGCCTGGCCAAGTAACCAGTATTTTAATTATTCAACTACAGCAAATGGAGTGAAGGTAAGCTGGACCGGGTACGATGGAATCAATTATGAAAGTAAAGAAATACCATGGCCATCAGAAGAGGACCTAAAAAAAGGATTTACTATAAAGCTGGATGATACCACGATGGATTATAGCGGAACAAACGCTGCGGCCAGAGGAATAGAAATGGGCTTTACTTTTACTCTGGATGAGGATGCTACACTTGACATGCTTGTTAAAGACTTGAATGGCAAAAGAGCTTTTGCGGGAACTAGCTATACTGTAAGTGGAAGCGCAAAAGGATCAGGAGAAACATATAGTATAACAGGAAGTATGAATTATCTATCAGGTCTTGTTTATAGAGACAGTATAACTGGATCAGAGGATAGAATGGATCCAAGCGGCTCTGCTAATAACAGGGAACAGTCAAATACAGCAAGTGCTTTGTCCTTCCTATTTAATTTTGGAAAAAGCGATGAAACGCAGCCGGCTTCACCATCTACTTTTCCTGTAACGGTAAGCTATTCTGGTTCTGTGTCCACTTCATGTGGCACGAGAAATGATAATACAAAAGGATTGTGGTGGGATAGCAATAGATATGGAACATATAGTATGGGACAGGGGGCATCTAACAGTAGTCTTGAGCAGGCTGTTAAAAGCGCACTGGGAGCCCATACCAATCCGTACAACCATAATTCTGTAGAACTGAATGATTATGGTGGAACGCTTACGATCAGTTTGGGAATTACATCCGGTGAAGCTCTCAAATATGGAGATACTGGAGTGGAATTATCTACCAATCAGAGAGCGATGGGAAATCTTACTTTAACCATGTCTGTAGCAAAGGATGAGACAACTGATCATGTGCTACAGCGAATAAAGAATATAACCGGTGCAGATCTGACCAGGAGTTCATTTAATGGAATTAGCAGAAGTAATATATCTGTGGGGTATTTTGATGCGAATGTATATGGCGGAGCTATGGGGCTGAATATACAGGCAGGGGCTGATAATACTCAATCTGACATTATACCGATCATTTATGATGTTCTCAGTGTATATTATTTGGGAATTGATAATCTTAACACCTTAACCGATAGCGAAGCAAGGAAAGGACTGGAACTGATATCGAATGCCGCGCAGATAGTTGACGGACAGAGGGCCGTATTTGGAGCTTATCAGAATCGTATGGAACATACCATTCGAAATCTTGAGAATGTAGTTGAAAATACGACAAGCGCTGAATCACAGATAAGAGATGCAGATATGGCGGCTGAGCTGGTCAGATTTTCCAACAGTAATATTCTTTCTCATGCAGGAGATGCAATGCTTGCGCAGGCAAATCAGACAAATCAGGGAGTGCTGGCTCTGCTTAAGTAATATAGAAAGCTGATGTGTTTTTTGAAGGATTATTATCTTAGTTATGGAACGTGTTCAAGTTCAAATTATATTGTTTAGGGGGTCATATGGGACAGATTGTATCAGTTAGATGCCCGAAATGCGGGTATTCAGCCACATTGAATGTGGGCGTTGGGAAAAAATATAATGAATTTGAGTATGTGATTGAATTATTTGATGATGAGGCAAAAGAAAAGATTCGTGAAGCTATTAATAAACATGGAAGTAAGAACTGGAATGTACGGATTGATATAGGTGTTTGCAGCAAGTGTAAAAAAGTAGTGGAAATCCCAATTTTTACTGTTATGACGGAAGCGGGTGAACCGATTGTGATTGCATCAAAGTGTAAATGTGGAAGCAGGGCAAAGACATTTGAGGTGGACCGTGTTATATACGGAAAAGACGAACTCCTATGTCCACTTTGTGGCGAGGATCTAAAGGTGGAAGTCAGGGGACTTTGGGACTGACGTTTTTTAAACTTGAATTTTTACCTGAAGCGGGTACTTTTATTGGTTTAGGAGTTTTACATGATAGTTCAGCATAATCTTCCGGGCATGAATGCCAATCGACAACTAAATATATCTTCTGGAGTGTGGGCAAAAGCTGCTGAAAAACTGTCTTCCGGATACAAGATAAACAGGGCAGCAGATGATGCGGCAGGGCTAGCTATTTCTGAAAAAATGCGCAGACAGATAAGAGGGCTTAGTCAGGGTTCTGAAAATGCGCAGGATGGGGTATCATGGTGCCAGATTGCGGATGGAGCTCTTGATGAAGTTGATAACATGCTGGAGAGGATAAAAGAACTTGCTGTAAAGGCATCGACGGAAACTCTCCTGGATGATGACAGACTTTTTATAGATATGGAAGTCCAGAAGATATCCACTGAGATAGACAGAATACATTCAACCTGTACATTTAATGAAATGCCCATTTTTGACGGTGGAATGAATCCATCTAATTTGGGTTTTAATCTTCCCGGTTCTGTTTATCTTGAACTTCCAAATGGCAAGCAGATAGAAATTCTTTTACCATTTGTTGATACCGATGGCAATAAGGTTTCAAGCGCAGATGCTACAGAAGCTGTCGGGCAGGAAAATGCCTATGCTGACTCCGATATCGCAAAATTTGCTCAAAGTGCGGCAGCTTACGCCATCAATAAGCTCAGCTCAAATTTTCCCTCTTTGTTTGGAACTGCTTCATCAAGTGGAATACAGGTAGGATTGGAACTGGGGAATATTGATGGACGAAATGGAACCCTTGCGTATGCAGAACTGAAGATGTCTTCAAACTCAACATCAACTATCATGGCTTATACAATGAAGATAGACACAACAGACTATCCAATTGCTTCTTTTCCGTCAATGACAGATGGTCAAAAAGCAGATCTGGCAGCAGTTATCGCCCATGAAATGACACATCTTATTATGTACGATACATTGACTAAGGGAATGCTTGGAAGCCTGCCATCCTGGTTTGTAGAAGGCTCCGCGCAAACATCCAGTGGAGATAACGGATGGGTTTCTAATAGGTTAAATCCAGATTCTGATGAATCTACAATCAAGAGTTATATGTCACAACTTAGCTCTATGCCATATGGTGCCGGTTACCTTGCAACAATGTACTTGGGCCAGCTTGCGTCGGGGCAGTCAACTGTAAGCTCATCCAGCATAAAGAATGGATTGGACAGTATAATGACATACATGGCGCAGGGGCATACTTTCAGCGAGGCAATTGCGGCAAAAACCAGCTACTCAAGCCAACAGGCCTTTGAATCAGGATTTTCGGGCGCTGACACAACAGCTCTACAATTTGTTAAGGATTTGCTGAATGCAAGAGGAACAAGCGGAGCGGGTTCATTGTTTGGTGACCTTGGAAGTACTGAGAGCAGTTTATTTGGCTCGGTAAATGGAGCGACGAGTTCTAACTACGTGGTAAACAGAGATAATACAAGGTATGCAAATGCCTTTGGTTCAGGCTTTGATTTCTCGAATGTAAGTGGTGGAGGTGGTGGTTCAAATATATCATCGACGCTGTTTTTACAGGTTGGAACTGATGACAGGTCAGAGGATGTGATTCCCCTTAACAGGTATTCTATTTCTGTAGATCAGATTACTAATCATGCAGGATTTGACACAAAGACTGTTTTGAACGCAAGAAATACACTTGATGTAGTAAGTCTTGCTGCAGAGAATGTAAGCAAAATACGCAGCTACTATGGAGCACTTCAAAACCGACTTGAGCATACAATAAGAAATCTTGGCAATGTTATTGAAAACACTACTGCCTCTGAATCGCAAATAAGAGATACAGACATGGCGGCTGAGATGGTAAGATTTTCTAATACAAATATTCTGCTTCAGGCCGGACAATCCATGCTGGCTCAGGCTAACCAGACAAATCAGGGAGTATTGGCACTGCTTCAATAATTATTAAATTTCAATAAGGAAGTTTACAGATATTTTATAGAATTGTGTACATGTTTGCGGTAAAATATTTACAAGTATTGTGTTTAGAGGATAAGTTCAGGGAGTTTTAGACTAAAAATGCCCTTAACGAGGAGGCAGCATGAAGAAAAAACAGTTATCTTTTGACAAGGATTTGTTCAAGCGAAGCGTGCAGTACAATGTTAAGACTTTGTACAGAAAGACAATGGATGAGGCTACTCCACAGGAGCTTTATCAGGCGTCGGCTTATGCCATCAAGGATGCTATTGTTGACCACTGGATGACAACACAGAAAGCTGCAGCAGAGCAGGATCCAAAGATTGTTTATTACATGTCCATGGAGTTCTTGATGGGGCGTGCATTTGGTAATAACCTTATCAATCTTCAGGCATATAAGCCTGTAAAAGAGGCTTTGGATGAACTTGGAATTGATGTGAATCTGATTGAGGATCAGGAACCTGACCCAGCCCTTGGTAACGGTGGTCTGGGACGACTTGCAGCGTGCTTTTTGGATTCACTTTCAACTCTTGGCTATGTTGCTTATGGATGCGGAATCCGTTACAAATATGGAATGTTCCGTCAGAAAATCCAGGATGGATATCAGGTGGAAGCACCGGATACCTGGCTTGAAAACGGCAATCCTTTTGAACTTAGAAGAAATGAATATGCCAAGGAAGTTAAATTCGGCGGCTATGTAAATATGTATACTGATGAGTTTGGCAGAACAGTATTCAAGCAGGAAGGCTATCAGGTGGTTAAGGCTATACCTTATGATCTGCCTGTTATCGGTTATGGAAACGGAGTGGTTAACACACTTAGAATATGGGATGCTGAGCCTGTTCAGTGTTTCCAGCTCGATTCTTTTGATAAGGGCGATTATCAGAAGGCTGTCGAGCAGGAGAATCTTGCAAGTCAGCTTTGCGAAGTTCTTTATCCTAATGATAACCATATTGCAGGAAAAGAACTTAGACTTAAACAGCAGTATTTCTTTATCTCTGCTTCTGTTCAGACTGCAATTAAGAGATATTTAAAGAATCATGACGATATAAGAAAATTCTATGAAAAGGCTGTATTCCAGCTTAATGATACACATCCTACAGTTGCGGTTGCCGAGCTTATGCGAATTCTTATGGATGAGTATTATCTTTCATGGGATGATGCATGGGAAGTTACCACTAAGACTTGCTGTTATACTAACCATACTATCATGGCAGAGGCTCTTGAAAAGTGGCCTGTAGATCTTTTCCAGAGACTTCTTCCGAGAATTTATCAGATTGTGGATGAGATCAACAGAAGATTTGTGGATCGTATCATGCGCACTTACTCTGGCTCTGCCGGAATTGATGTTCAGGCAAAAATCCGCAGTATGGCGATTCTTTATGATAATCAGGTAAAAATGGCACATCTTGCAATTGTTGGTGGTCATTCAGTTAATGGTGTTGCAAAACTTCACACAGAAATTCTTAAGCAGAGAGAACTTAAGGACTTCTATGAGATGATGCCGGAGAAATTCAACAATAAGACTAATGGTATTACTCAGAGAAGATTCCTTTTGCATGCAAATCCTCTTTTGGCAGACTGGGTAACATCAAAGATTGGTGATGACTGGATCACTGACCTTTCCAAGATGGATAAGCTAAAAGAATTTGTTGACGATAAGAAGGCTCAGGCTGAGTTCATGGAAATTAAGCTGAAAAACAAGGAAAGACTTGCAGCTTACATCTATGAGCACAATGGAGTTAAAGTTGATCCAAAGTCAATTTTTGACGTACAGGTAAAGAGACTCCATGAGTATAAGAGGCAGCTTCTTAATATTCTGACTGTAATGTACAGATATTATGATATTAAGAGCCATCCCGGAAAAGATTTCTATCCAAAGACTTATATTTTTGGTGCAAAGGCAGCAGCCGGATATCTTACAGCCAAGCTTACGATCAAGCTTATAAATTCTGTTGCAGAAGTTATTAACAATGATGCTTCAATTAAAGGGAAATTAAAAGTTGTATTTATCGAGGATTACAGAGTATCCAATGCGGAGCTTATCTTTGCAGCGGCTGATGTTTCCGAGCAGATATCAACTGCAAGTAAAGAAGCATCAGGTACCGGCAACATGAAGATGATGCTAAATGGCGCTGTTACAATTGGAACCATGGACGGTGCTAACGTTGAGATTGTCAATGAAGTTGGCGAAGAAAATGCATTTATCTTTGGTCTTTCTTCTCAGGAAGTTATGGAATACGAGAAGAATGGCAACTACAATCCAATGGATATTTACAACACTGATCCTAATGTGAAGACAGTTTTGGATATGCTGGTTGATGGAACATTCTCCAAGGATAGAGAGCTGTTCAGACCACTTTATAACTGCCTGCTTAACAGAGTAAATTCCAATAAGGCTGACCAGTACTTTATTCTTAAGGACTTTGAGTCATACCTTGAGGCTCAGAACAGAATATCTGATGCCTATGCAGATAAGAAGCGCTGGGCAAAGATGGCACTTATGAATACAGCATGCTGCGGAAAGTTCTCATCTGACAGAACAATCCAGGAGTATGTTGATGAAGTATGGCATCTGGATAAGTTGAATATTGAAATTAAGTAAGGATTTAAATGATCTTATAAGCCTATAATTCGCAGGGTTTAAACAAAACAATTAACTCAAATTATAATTTATGCCGATTATCGGAGAAAGCCGACCGATAATCGGCATTTTATTGTGCCATAGAGGGGGTTGCTGTAAGGTAAGTACATAAGAACTTTGAACGACATCCGGAAGTCATTTAAGGTTAATTAAGACGAAAAAAGTAAGTACCATGGATAATTGCAAAACTTATGATGATCGTCAAAAATAAATAATAAAAAAGAAAAAGGAGATTTTTACTATGTACGCAGCAAATATTGAAAAGATGGAAGAAGTTATCGCATGTGACGCTTATAGCGCAGGTTATCAGCTTGGACAGCTTTGCAGAGAAATCGCTTACATCATCACAGGCCGTTAATCAGAAAAAGCATTTAGCTAAACAATAGCAAAACAAATAGCAAACAAATAAACGAATAACAAAAAACAAAACTAATAAAGAAGAGAAAAAGGAGATTTAAAATTATGTATTCAGTAAACGTTGAAATGTTAGAAGTTGTAGCAGCACCTCAGTTACTTGGAAGTGGACTTTGGCAGAGCATCTGCGATTTTTGCCAGGGCTTCGTTGATGGTTTCATGGGAAGATAAATAACTTTATTGGACAGGGGAGAGTTACTCTCCCCTGAAAGTTATTATAGAGGAGAACAGCTATGACAGAGAGCATCAATAAAAACTTAAGAGTTTCAAAGTTTGATGATCATTACATTATAGGTAATAACGGTACATATTTTAAAGTAGGTCTTGTAGAAGGCAGCGTAATAGAGAAATTAGTAAACGGGCTTACTCCGGAAAGAATTGCAGAAGAAATCAATCAGGATTTAAATGTAGTAGAACAGGTTATTAGTGCACTTAAGGAAAATTGCGTAATAACTGAAGGAAAACAGAAAAAAAGAAGATTCAATCCATTCTATATTAGAATTCCTTTATTTGATGCCAATAAACTTCTTGACTTCATATTAAAGAGATTTTTTGGAAACAGAATCGTTAATCATATAATTATTGCTTTGCTGATGTCTATGGTGATTGGAGGCATTGTGTTATCAGCTATACGTAGCAGAGTATTATTTTCGTTTGAAAGTGTGATAGATACACCTGCAGTATATGTTGTAGTATATGTTGCACAGTTTTTGACAATTATACTTCATGAAATGGCTCATGGACTTACATGTAACTATTTCGGTGGTCGTGCCGGAAAGATTGGTGTAGCATTGATTGCGTTTAATCCGGCTATGTATTGCGAGATAAGTTCAATTAGAGAGTTTAAAGAAAGATATAAAAAAGTTATTTGTTGTTCAGCGGGCCTGACAATTAATGCATCATCATTATTTTTGCTTAATGTTGCGGATATCATATATCCGATGAACTTTTTCAAAATGATGATCATTATAAATATTGGAAATATTATTTTTAATATTCTTCCATTTATAAGACTTGATGGATACTGGATATTCAGCTTTGCAACTGGTATAGATAATTTATATTCAAAGTCACTTAGGAAAGTATTTAATTATAGGGAATGGTTTAAGGACAGAAGTAAAGAAAGTATAATTCTTATGCTTTACGGAACAATCACAACTGTATTACTATTAGTAGGTCTGTATGGCTTTACGAGCAAAATGGTAAGCCTTTTGATCAGAGCTTACCATTGGATTATGGTCTAGGCTAAATTATACACGGAGGAGAATGCAGGATTCTGTGTTCAAAGTAATAAATGTTAAAGATATCTGGTGTAGATAAAAACTACAAAGTTGGAAATAAAGAAATAATCGGCGTTTCAGATGCCAATATTGAGATTGGTGAAGGCGAGTTTGTGAGTATTCTGGGGCGTTCCGGCTGTGGTAAAACTACACTTCTTAATTGTATTTCCGGAATTGACAGGATAAGTAATGGCTCGATTACACTAAATGGTGAAGAAATATCAGGGCTTTCTGATGATGAGTATGCAGCTCTTAGAGCTCATAAAATTGGATATGTTTTCCAAAATTACAACTTAATAGAGCATATGAGCGCAGTAAAGAATGTTCAGATGGCTTTAAATCATACAACTCTTTCTAAGAGAGAAAAGAAAGATAGAGCACTTAAGAGTCTGGAACTTGTAGGAATGCGCAAATATGCAAATAAGCGTCCAGGAAGACTTTCAGGAGGCGAAAAGCAGAGAGTTGCGATTGCAAGAGCACTCGTCTCAGAACCTGAGTTAATACTTGCAGATGAACCTACGGGAGCACTTGATTCTGTAAATAGTGATCAGATAATGAAGCTACTTAAGAATATCAATGAGACGAAAAAAATAGCCATTGTGATGGTGACTCACAATGAAAGCCTTGCAAGGGAAACGGACAGAGTTATTACCATGGCTGACGGGAAAGTGATAAGTGATGAAAAGTTTGTCGAGCAGAAGTTAAAAGAAGATTTGGAAACAGAAAAAACTAATGACCGAATTTCAAATAAAAAGCTTAAAACCAGAGAAGCTGTAGGTCTTGCAATCCATAATACAATGGCTAAGAAGCGTAGAACCTTTATTTTGGCACTCAGCACTTCGATTGGAATTGCCGGTGTGATGCTGGTTATGGGAATTGGCCTTGGGACAAAGACAAGAATAAACAGAGAATTTGAAAAAGGGTTTAATCGGAATATCATATCTGCATCTATAACTGACAGCTTTGCATATAAAGAAGATGTTACTGAACAGATTCTTGCTTTTGACAATGTGGAAGCTGTCTATCCTAAATATTCAGTGGATCTTTATGCGGGATCCGGCGATAAGGAATGCAGCATAAGCGGAATTTACGAAGAAACAAAGGAAAGCATTACTGCGATTCTTACAGAAGGAGAACTTCCTGTAGCAGAAAACGAGATACTTACATCAGAAACTCTTGCAAAGAAACTGACAGGAAAGAGTGGAAAACAGGCGATAGGCGCTGAGGTTGAACTGACGTTTCTGGTTAAGCCAAAGAGCAAGATTGCCACTCCTGTTTCAAAGACTTTTGTTATATCGGGAATTGGAGAAACAGCAATGTTCGGGGTGCTGGATACGGCATATATTCCCAATGATAGCCTTGAAAAAATAGCGGGGGAAGCCGGGGCAACAAGTGAGAGTGGCGCAAGTGGCTATTGTGTGATATTGGCAAACAGCAATAACAGAGAGGATATTATTGAATCCTTATATGACATGGGACTTGATGCCAAGCAGTCAGAAGAACTGCCTTCTAAGTTTTTGGGGGCTATAGATGTAATTGTTGCAATTTTAGCATTTATATCTTTTATCTCAGTTATTGTATCTGCAGTTATGATATGCCTTATATCATATATGAATGTTACTGAAAGAACTAAAGAAATAGGCATTTTAAAAGCACTTGGTTATCAAAGAGATGAGATTGTAAAAGTGTTTTTATCAGAAGGAACTATAGTTGGTATTCTCGCCGGAATGATTGGAATAGGAGTTGCAGCATTCTTAGGGAATGTAATAAATAGAGTTTTCATCAGCAGATTTTCAGGAATGAATTTCCTTCCATATGAGGCAAACGGACTGTATTTGATCATATGCATTGCTGCAAGCATGATGCTTGGAACAATCTGTTCAAAGAGTGCAGCATCAAAAGCTGCTAAACTAGACCCATTGAAGGCACTTGGTTATGTTAAATGACAGGCATTGACATAATATACAACGTATTAGTCTGGCAAGCAAATACATGAATTATTATAAAACAGTTACACTAGATTTTTTCGGAGAAAACAATGATAAAGATAGACCATTTATGTAAAACATATAAAAACGGAAGAACAAAAACAAATGTCTTGAAAGATATTAACCTTACAATCAATCAGGGCGAGTTTGTAAGTATTGTGGGACCTTCCGGATGCGGAAAGACAACACTTCTTAACATTGTCTCCGGCCTTGACAGGCAGTCTGAGGGTAAGATATCTATTGATGGTGAAGACCTTGAAAAAGTATCTGATTCAAGATGGGCATATCTTAGGAGACAGAAAATAGGATATGTTTTTCAGAGCTTTAATCTTCTTGATGATTTCACTGTTCTGGAAAATGTTGAACTTTCTCTTAAACTCAAGGATTATGACAAAGAAGAAGGTACAAAAATAGCCAAAGAGTTATTAGATGAAGTGGGCCTTTCTGAGCGATTATCATCAAAGCCAGCTCAGCTTTCAGGTGGACAGAAGCAGAGAGTTGCAATAGCAAGGGCGCTTTCAGGAAATCCACAGATTCTTTTGGCGGATGAGCCCACAGGTGCACTCGACGTTAATACAGCAAAAGAAATCATGGAACTGTTAAAGCGTCTGTGCAGAGAAAGAAATATGACAATAATAATGGTTACACACGATGATGCTCTTTCAAGAGAAGCAGACAGGCGCATCGAAATGAGGGATGGAGCTATTGTGTCTGATGATCGTTTAAACGAAGTTGTGAGTGTAGCTTCAGACAGAGAGAAAACTGAAACAAGGAAGGCGGGAAAAGGCGCCAGCGCAATGATCGCTAAGAGAAATATAAAGACATCAAAGCGCAAAATAGTTCTTACTTCTCTTGCGATGGCGATAGGAGTTGCAGCTACCATGGTAATCCTTGGAATTGGAAGTGGAATTAAGGATTTTGTGAATTCACAGCTTTCAATGCTTTTTGACCAGAGCACAATATATGCCTCCGCTGGCAGAAATGAGACCTTCACAGATGAAATGCTGGAGAAGGTTGAAAATATTGATGGTGTAAAAGTGGTTTATCCATATTATATTTTTGTGGGTGGTTATATAATTTCAGACGAACAGAATATTCCGACTTATAGTAAGGCTGTTTCAATCTCAGAAGAATCTTCAGATGACATGCTGATAGCAGGAAGGCTGCCTGTGGCAGATTCATCCAAGGAAATAGTTATTTCGCTTCAAAGCGCAAAGGAACTTGCAGGCGATAATGATGTGAATTCTGTTATTGGCAAAAAAGTAACTTTTGCGATGGCTAAAGAGGGCGAAGATAAAAAGGTCAATGTGGCATATTCAGAGGTTGAAATATGCGGAATCATGCAAAATACACTTTTTGGACTGATTAACTGCACCATAGTACCATATGAGACATTTTTTGATATACATGATGAGGTAAATGGAGGAAGAGTTAACGGAAGGGAATATACAATAGTTCCTGAAAAGATAAGTGACATTGATGTTGTCAATGAGAAAATAAAAGCTCTTGGCGTTAATTCAGAACTTGCTAAAGATAGTATGGGTGCAATAAATGTGGTGATTGATGCTATTACCGGTTTGTTTGTAGTGTTCGTATCAATAGCGCTTATCATTGCCGGAGTAATGATGGCTATTTCCTTTAGAATGAGCATAATTGAAAAGACAAGGGAAATAGGGATACTTAGAGCATTGGGATTTACAAAGAAAGATGTCAGAAGAGTATTTCTTGGAGAAGGCGCAGCCGTTGGACTGATGGGCGGTGTGCTGGGGGCACTCTCAGCACTTATTATCGGATATTTCATTAACGTTATTGCAATATCGAAATCGATTGGAAGCATATTTGAAATATCAATTGTTAAGCTGATAATCTGCGTGATCTTAAGCTCCCTTTGGGGAATAATATGTGTTCATTCACAGGCTAGAAAAGCATCAAAACTTAATCCTGTTGAAGCACTTTTCTTTGTTGAGTAAGGCAACACTACGAATAGGAATATACATTTGGGATGAAATTGCAGAACTGTTATTGAAAATAATGGAGTAGCGGGATATCCACTACTCCATTAAATTATGTTCTTCTATAAGCTGTTCGACCTGACGCAGATGATCCTTACTCTCTGCGTGATCGCTTTTTGGAAGACTCTTTCGATATTTGGACGGAGAAAGACCTTTCTCCTGTCTGAAAGCCTTGGAAAAAACAAGTGGATCCGAATAACCACAGGATATGGCGACGGATTCAATGGGCAGGTCTGTGAGCTGCAAAAGTTCAACAGCCTTTGCAATGCGGTAACTGGTAAGATATTGCTGCGGCGATATTCCAAGTGTTTTTTGGAATAAGGTGTAGAGATAGCTTCTGTTAATACACACATAGCTGGCAATATCCGTGACCTTTATCGGATTGCAGTAATTGCTGCGCACATAGGCCTGCGCGCGATTGACATATTCGTTGTCACTGCCTGAATCGCTCCGTGGTGTGACACTAAGTCCTGAGGCAATTTCCGATAAGAACAAGGACAACAGGCCGTTTCTTCTTAGTGAATCCTCCACGCTAAAGGTATTGTGATCAATCATATCTTTGACGAGATTATAGATTTCTTTTGACTTATTACTCTTAAAAACAGGCTGTTGGATAGAAAGGCCAAGCTGTGAAACAATTGCTTTTGCCCTTCTTCCGCCAAAACCAATCCAGGCATAAGTCCAGGGATCTTTTTCGTCAGAAACATAATATGCAAGTTCATCAGGAACAATCAGAAATCCGTATTTTTCGGTAAGAGGATATTTTTTACCTCCGATTGTAAAAGAGCCTTTTCCACTTAGGACATAATGAATCATGAAATGCGGTTTTAGTGCGGGTCCAAAGCTGTGTTTGGGTTCAGTCTTTGACAGACCGCAACAATAAACGTACAGATCATCAGATTCTTCAGTGTTAAAAAGAAGTTTATAAGCTTTTTCCATAAGAATTCCTTATACAAGCAATGATTTTGTGGTACCTTCTGTATTAATTAAGCCATAAATAAACAACATGTACAAGCAGTAGAATGAGAGCTTTTTTAATGTATAAAAAAGCGGTGTTTTAAAGGCGAAGAATGTGCAAATTTATTGTATTTTCAGCTCTTTTACTGTAAAATGGAAAACATCTAGGCTTGGAATTTCTCCGGCTTATATTAGGGAGGCATTACAGTGGATAATAATTCACAGGATTGGATAAATGCGGGAAGCGATATTTTAAAAAGCGTTACAAAGGCGATAGATACTAACGATTACAGCAAACTGGCATCAGAGATCACAGATACGATCAAATCTGTGAGCATTGAGCGTAAGACTACATATGCAAGTTCAAATTACCGAAGTCAGTATCAGAATGTTTACAGAAATGGAAGTCGTGCCAGTCAGGCAGGAAGCGTCAAGAATTTTAGGGCATTTCCGTTTTTTGCAAAGCATATCAGCAGATATGATGGTCTTTTAGAAGCTATTCTTGGAACCGGAGCAGCATCTTTTATGGCAATATTTTTACTGGGAAGCCTTATGATCGGTTCTGCTCCTGCCACGATAACAATAGCGGCGTTGGTGGCAATAAGTGGATTTTTTGCAGCAAGAGGTTTTAAGAAACTTAAACTTTCAAAGGCATTTTACAAGTACGGAAATATTCTTAAGGATTCTGAGTATTTTAATGTAAGCGATCTTGCAAATGCTGCGCTTGAAAAAGATGAAAATGTGCTTAAGAATCTTAAGGCTATGATAAAAGCAAACTATCTTCCACGGGCTAAGTTTGATTCATCAGAGAAAACCTGTATGATCACCGATGCAGCTTATCAGCTTTATATGGGAGCTGAACAGGACAGGCTTGCAAGAGAACAGAGAGAGGTGCAGGAGCGTTCTGTTGTCTCAGCAGGCAGCGAGAATAAGTCAACGGACAAAGTTCAGAGCATACTTGCTGATGGGAGAGAGTATATTAGTTTTGTAAGACAGATAAATGACATTATTCCGGATACAGAGGAGATGTCTAATAAACTGTACAAACTTGAGAGCATCATGAACAAGATCTTTGAACAGGTTAAAAAGAATCCTGACAGTGCGGAAGATCTTCACAAGCTTATGAATTATTACCTTCCTACGATCAAGAAGTTACTTACAGCTTATGTTGATCTTGATAAGCAGGCCGGATACGGCGAGAACATACAGCAGACCAAGAAAGAAATCGATGCTGTAATGGATACTATAAATGATGCATTTGAAAAACTCTTGGATAGTCTTTTCCAGGATATGGCATGGGATATTTCATCGGATATTTCTGTTATGAAGACCATGATGGCTCAGGACGGTCTTACAAATGACGGAATGGCTGTTGCAACCGCAGGTGGCATGGCTGTTCAGACTCAGGACGGAGAGCAGGGGATTTCGTTGGAGTTTGGTAATAAGTGATAATTTAGACATAACGTTCTAAAACATAGATTTCAGGAGGAAAAAGAGTAATGGGAGAAGATTTTAATTTTGAGGCAGCACCTGCTGCGCCATCTTTGTCTTTTGGCGTAGAGGAACCCAAGGCAGAAGAGGCAGCTGCACCGGAGAAGGCAGAGGAACCTGCAAAGGATAATGGAAATGTTGCTATGGAAGCACAGCTTTCACCTGAAGAACTTAAGCAGGTTGAAGATTTCAGTAAGCAGATTGATATCAATAATTCTACAGGTATCATGAATTATGGTGTTGGTACACAGAAGAAACTTGCTGATTTCTCAGAGAAGGCAATCGACAATGTTCGTACCAAGGATATGGGTCAGGTGGGGGATATGATCACTGACCTTGTAACACAGCTTAAGAACTTTGAAGTTGCTGAGGATGAGAAGGGATTAAAAGCTCTTTTCAAAAAGAGTGCCAACAAGATTGAGGGCATGAAAGCTAAGTATAGCAAGGTTGAGACAAATGTTCAGACTATCAGTAATGAGCTTGAGAAGCATCAGGTAACACTTATGAAAGATGTTGAGCTCCTTGACAGAATGTATGATCTTAACCTCAATTATTACAAAGAGCTTACAATGTACATCTTAGCCGGCAAGAAGAAGCTTGAAGAGGAGAGAAATACAACTCTTGTAGAACTTCAGAAAAAGGCTGAGCAGTCAGGACTTCCTGAGGATGCTGAAAAGGCTAAAGATTTCGCTAATAAGTGTGACAGATTTGAAAAGAAGATCTATGACCTCGAACTTACAAGAACAATTGCAATGCAGACAGGCCCTCAGATCCGTATGGTACAGAGCTCAGATACTGTTATGGCTGAAAAGATTCAGTCTACAATAGTAAACACAATACCTCTTTGGAAGAACCAGATGGTAATTGCCATTGGTATCGAGCATTCAACACAGGCTGCTAAGGCTGAGCGTGAGGTTAATGATATGACAAACAAGCTTCTTAAACAGAACGCAGATGCTCTTAAGATTGCCACTATTGAAAGCGCAAAAGAGGCTGAAAGAGGAATTGTTGATATTGAAACTCTTAAGCATACAAATGAGTCTCTTATATCAACACTTGATGAAGTGCTTAAGATTCAGACAGAAGGTAAGGCTAAGCGCCAGGAAGCAGAAGTTGAGCTTGCTCAGATTGAGAACCAGCTTAAGGATAAGCTTCTTCAGGCTGCAAAGAACTGATTTGATATTATATTGATGAATAAAAAGACGTCTCTGATTTGCTTATTCTTATGTATGAGCAAAAACAGAAACGTCTTTTTTTGTGAAATTATAGTATGGAACATAAATGAAAAAAATTACTGTGTATATAGATGATAATTCATTTATGCTTATGGATTTATATTACTTATTAGCATCAATTTTATGAGATAAGTGATAAGTCTTTTCTCGCGACTGGATAATTTGTGGAAGTTATAAACAAGTTCCCGGTCTTCAATAGAAAGCCATCTGGCAAGGTCTTCCGGCCGCATATCGGCACATTCTTTTAGAAAATCATTGTAGATCTTTTCATAAGAATCAGATTTGGTGGCAGCGAATGAACCTGCGCTTTCATCACTATCATTCATGTCATCTGCATCATCAACCGCATAGTTCGTGCCTGAAAGTCTGATGAGTTTGGATAAAGAGACATGATAAAAATCTGCGATTTTGCAAAGGCAGTCGTTAGATGGCATAATACGGGCGTTTTCATAGTGAGAATAGTTGGCTCTGCTTACTCCAACTACTTTAGCAATATCATCTTGCGTGTATCCGCCCTTTTCTCGGAGCATTCGAAGGTAGCTTGATAATGGTGAGTCTGACATAAATATCTCCAATCGTTATTTATATATTAAAGTATGGAGACAATTTATAAAATAAGTATTAAATGATAAATAAAATAGCCCAAATACTTTATTTGATACAAAAACTATCGTATAATTAGAAATCATATCGAAAGGACCCTCGGTGTTTCAATTGATGAAACCTACATTATTGAAGTTATTTTTGATAATAGTTGCAGTGATAGTAATTGTAGCAGGTGTTACATTTGCAGGAATACAGAGTGGTCGGAAGAGTCTTGTAAGCGAAGTTGAAGAGGAAGCACCTGTCATAGAACAAGCTGAAGAAGTGACCGTTAAAGAGAAAAAAAAATGGCAGGACGGTTGGGTAAAACTTGACGGTGAGATTTACGAGTACAACAAAAATATTCTTACATTTTTAATAATGGGAACAGACCAACATGGAGTAAATACAGCACAGTCAGGCGGGTTGGATGGAGGACAGGCGGATGTTCTATCTTTATTAGTCCTTGATCCTGATAAAAAACGTATAGAATTTATTCCTATAAACAGAAATACCATGGTGGATGTGGATGTATATGATGCTTCAGGCAACATTACAAAATCAGTTAAAGCACAGATAGCAGTTCAGCATGGCGTTGGAAACGGAATGGAAGAAAGTTGTGAATATCAGGTTAAGACGGTATCCAATCTTTTTTATCAACTGCCAATACACGGATATGTAGCTATGAATATGGAAGGAGTTGTTCCTCTAAGTAAGGCTGTAGGTGGAGTTGATGTCACATTACCTAACGATTTTGATGCTGGAAACAAGAAATATAAGGCAGGAGAAACTGTTCATCTTGAGGGCGCGGATGTAATGACCTTTGTCAGAGAAAGAGATCATGAGGTTGGAGGCGCGGATCGAAGGCTTGAGAGACAAAAGGTTTACATGAAGGCTTTGATATCTCAGATGATAAAGCAGATTAAAGAGAATCCTGTTTCGGTAACAAGTATTTTTAAAGCTGTATCCAAATATGTAACTACAGATATTTCGACTAATGAGATGGTCTACTTGGCAACTTTGGCATCAGGTTACAGATATGATGGAAAAAGTATGCACACTATACAGGGGGAAACAGTTAAGGGGGAGCAGTTTGACGAGTTTTACTGCGATGAGGATGCTCTCAAGAAACTTGTTATAGAAGTTTTTTATGAGAAGGTTGAAGAATAAGTATTTTAAACAACTGGCATTAGTGCTTGCGTTGGGAATCGAGGTAACAGCTCTTGGCGGATGTAAGGTTCACGTTGTAGATGATGAGAACCCTATTACTGAAGACACTTCGGAAAACAGTTCTGTGGATGAGGCTTTGGAAGAATCAGCTTTATCGGAAGAAGATAAGAGACCTGATTTTAACAAGATCAAAGAAGACAATCCTGATGCATTTGCCTGGATAAAGATTCCCGATACTGATGTGAACCAGATGATAATCCAAGGTGATTATGACTATAGTACTTTTAGCGAAGGGGGCAACATAGAAAATGCCTTTATAGAGTTTCCAAACAGAACAGATTTCTGTGATTTTAACGAAATCATATATGGACTTGATGAGGAAACAATTCTTTCATATAAGGATCCTGATTTCTTCGATGCTCACAGAGATTTTGAAATCTATATGGATGGAAACCGCTTGAAATATCAGGTTGTAATGTCGATTGAGTGGGATAAGGTTGACCTTCTTGAGTATTATGCTTTTGCAATAGGAAATGAGTGTCAGAGATTTGTAAATGACCTTATAGATAAAAGAACTCTATCCGACAATGTCTCGGATGAATATAAATTAGTTTCATACATGGACTTTTTGGTGACGATTGTTGTGTCTGATCCGGAAAATTCAGATAAGCAGTTCATGGTAATTGCAAGGCTTATAGAAGATGAGGCGGGGATGCTTACGCATCAGCCGGCCGATATGCCTGGAATTTACCTTCCGGAAGAATCAGATGAATGATCAGTGATATTTCCGCTCAACTTGGAGAGCGAAAATATATACCACACATTGTCAAAGGGAAGGAGGAAACACATGAAGAAGCTATTAGTAGCAACAGTACTCGTAGGAGTATTAACAATGTCTCTGCCAGTTATGGCAGCAAGCCCAACAGCAGGAACAACACTTAATCCTTCATCAGGAAGCTCATCATCTTCATCAGCTCCTGCAACAACAGCTGCTCCTGCAGCAGCAACTACACAGCCAGTAACTGTACCCGCTATTACACTTAATGCAACTCAGCAGGCAGCATCATCTGCTCTTGCATCAACTCTTATGGCTAGTGGACAGTTTACTTCACCTGCAGCAGCAACCGCCGTTGCAACATCTCTTACAGCTATCGGTGACGCTCCTGAGCTTACAACAGAATCAATGACAGCAACAGCTTTGGCAGTTTATAACGGACTGTCAGCTGCTCAGAAGGCATTGATCCAGCAGGGAACAACTATTCGTAACCTGAGCATTGAAGAGGTGGTTGGTAACTTCGTAAAGGCTGATCCATCTATTTCTGATTCAGTAGCAGTTGCATGGAATGCACTTCTCTGCGCAAGCGCAGTTGACGGCAAGTCAGGAAACATTGCTATCAACGTTTCCAAGCCATCAAGTGCTGTTACACAGAGCGCATTAGCTCGTGCAAAGCAGATATCATCTTCAGCTAAGCTCCTTAATACAATAGAGCTTACTCCAGCAGGAGTTAAGAACTTTAAGTCTCTTGACACAGCTCTTAATGTACAGGGAATTACAGCTAAGGATAGTGCAGATACTATTGAAGTTTTACAGTTCTACAACAACCAGTGGATTTCTGTAAAGATCACAGCATTTGCAAAGGGTGCACTTGGCATTCATCTTGAGCATCCAGGTCCTATCATGATTGTTAGAAAGAAATAAAACTCCCTTCATATTTTTTTTTCTAACTAGTAAATGACATGTCAAATAAACTAAAAGCCCTTTGTGTGTGGATTGGTCCGATTCCCTTAAATGGGAGTCGGACTATTAAAAAGTAAGGTGAACAGATGTTAAAGCGTAACTATAAATTGATTGTTTTGGGGGCAGGGATTGTACTTGCGCTTTCGATACATGTACCGGTATATGCGCAGCAGGCTGCAGATCAGACAGTAAGTGCACAGACACAACAGAATACAGAACAGGGACAACAATCACCTGAAAATCAACAGAAGACAGCACAGCAGCAAGATCAACAACAAGCTCAGGCTTCGCAACAGCAGAACCAGACAAATCAGAATCAGCAGCCAGAACAACAGACTCAGCAAACTCAGCAACAGAATCAGTCCCAACAACAATCTCAGCAAAATGTGTCGTCTTCTCAGGAACAGGGCACTCAGGAGAGTGTGAAGCAGGAGGAGGCGCAGCCACAACAGCAACAAAAACAGAATACAAATAAAACTCAGCAAACAAAGAGTAGCAAAACAAAGCAGGCGGAAAGCACCGATGCTAAGCAGAAGGCTACAGAAAATCAAGATGAAGCCGATCAGGAGGGACAGGAAGAAAATACTGACGAAATAAATGAACCTCAGACTGAGGAAGCAGCATTTATTCTGACATTTAACAAAAATGCAAATATACGGAGCGAGGCATCTACATCGTCCAACAAGTTGGTAGTTATTCCGTATGGAATAAAGATATCATCACCATCAAAGGTAAATAGTGGAGAGGGGGTATGGTATAAAGTCACATATGGCGGACTAACCGGCTATGTTCGTGAAGATATGGTTAGTGCAGAAAAGGTAGAAAATGCTGAAAAAGGGAAGGAAACGGAAAAAACATTAGCTGAATCAGAAAGTAACGAAGGAGATGAGGCTACACAAGTAAAGACCGAGACTGTGCTTGGTGTATCAAATGATCAGTCAGGTAATCAAAAGAATAGTACTACAGGAGGCGGTAATGCTGCATCTGATGATCTGTTACAGGAAATTGAAGGTTCTGAAGCGGTTTCAGAGGGTGGAGAAACTAAAATTGCAGAATTGCAGACAGAAGATGCAGTTATATCCCAAACACATAGAATTGATTTAATAACGGTGCTATTCATTTTTCTTTCGGGGTTAAGTTTTGTTTTAGCTTTTTTAACATATTTAAGGCTTATGGTGGAGTATAAAAAATCCAGGGCATACGTTCTTAAGCGGATTATGAAAGATGAACATCACATAAAGACGCAGTAAGAGACTAAAGACTAACACAGATAAGGAGACGACATTACAACGATGGAGCGTATTGATAAACCGGAGAATAATAAAGTTATATTTCAGTTAAATCAGAAACATGAAACAAGTTCTGAAATAGATCTTATTAACGTTTTTGAGTACATGGGGAAAAAAAAGAAGCTGGTGGCATATTTACTGATTCTTGCGATACTTATTGGAATCTCAGGAGGAATTCTTTACTCTGGATTTGAGCATATATCGGGAAAAGGTTCTTATGCCAGGGCTATGATAACATTCCAGTTTGATGGAATTGAGAAAGGTCTGGATCCAAATGGGGCAGCATTTGATGTGAGCCTTTTAAAATCTCCGTATGTAATTGAGAGTGCTCTTTCAGGGATGGGAATTGATGAACGAAATATTGAAACCGTTCGTAAGAATATCAATATTGTCGGCGTAATTCCGGAAGATGCTGTAGAGAGAATTACTGTCATTAATAAAATGGCAGAAAAAGATACAGACAATTATGAAAAACTTTTGGATGTGTCATATTTCCCATCACAATATGTGGTTTATCTATACGATGACGGGACTTTTAAGAATAATGAGCTTTCACAGATATTGAATGGTGTACTTAGCAGTTATAAGCAGTACTTCCTTGATACCTATGCAAATGCAGAGGCGCTGACAGTAACGTCAAACCTTCTTAGCGGTGATGATTACGATTATGGTGAAAGTATAGATCTTGTTAAGACACAGATCTCAATCATGCTTTCCTATGTGGAAGAGAAGATGAAAGAAGCTCCTGATTTCAGAGCTTCCAGCACCGGATTGTCCTTTGAGGACATCGTTACAGCGCTTAATTTTGTGAAATCAGTAGATGTTTCAAGGTTGTCATCTTTTGTAGAGAGCAATTCACTGACAAAAGATAAGTCAAGACAGGTTGAGTATTACGAGTACAGGATAAGAACTGCAAGCAATGAAATTTCCGAACTTGAAACTCAGCTTGAGACAGTATCAAATATCATAAGTTCATATGAAAAAGATCCTGTTGTTGTTGTAAGCGGTTCAGATTCAACACTTCAATATGGTGAAAAGAATGAGTATTACGATCAGCTGGTTAGTAAGAAGATTTCGCTTAATCAGCAGATTGCAGAAAAAAATACAGGCCTGAATGAATATTATCTGCTTTTAAACAACCTGAATGCAGTTGCGCAGTCAAACGTTCAGGCAGACTATGAATATGCAGATTCATTATTGGCAAGATTAAATACAACAATTGCAAACTGGGTAGCTCTTGTTGAAGAGACAACAGAAGAGTACTATACAACGACGCTTTTCTCAAATGCTGTTAAGGTCGCAGTGCCTGCGCAGTATTTCGTTGATGGTGGAATTATGCATATAGCAAAGAATGTTGCAATTCCATCAGCAATACTTGTGCTAATAGTGCTTATCTGGTGGTTCTTTAATGGTGTCAAGGCTGAAATTGTAAATATGCGTATTAAAGAAGAAAGAAACAACAAGAGAAAGGGCTCAGAACAGATTATTTTGTGAGGTGATCAGCCATAGGACACGAACTTAAACTAAAAGGAATTAAACTATTACAGCTTACGATTTCAATTATATTGTTTGTGATATGTTGGAGAATGTTTTATCGGGGGAAGTATGATAGTGCATATCACTTGAAGGGCGAGTTTGTATTATATGGACTTTATGCAGCAGTCCTGTTTTTGATGAATAGAACCTATGATCTGTACAGTATTGGTTACAGAAAGGTTACTGACCTTATAGGTTCAAGCTTTTTAGCACAGGTGGTTACAAATGGAATTATATGGGTTGTGTCACTTCTAATGTTCATGAAATGCACAAATCCCCTCCCTTTTATGGCACTGTGCATTGTGCAGTTAATAATTGATGTTATTTGGAGCATATTTATAAAGAAGGTTTATAATTCTGATCATCTTAATAAGAAAACGGTTGTTGTGTATGAAGATGATGAGGATTTGGAGCGCCTTGGAGAGATAAGGCGGCTTAGAAGTGAATTTGATATTCAAAAGTACGTAAGAAATCCCAAAGATTATAAAACTTTAGAAAAAGAGCTTGAGGGATATGAAGCAATAGTGGTATCAGGAATACATGCCACTCTTAGAAATGGGATAGTAAAGTATTGTATTGAGAAGGATATTCCGGGGTATTTTGCGCCGCATGTAGGAGATATTATCATGCAGGGATCGCATCATATGCAGAATTTTTCTGTACCAATTATGAATGTTCAGCGGGCGGTTCTTGTTACGGAGTATCAGGTATTAAAACGATTATTTGATATCTGTGTAAGCTTGGTTGCACTTATTTTGACGAGTCCTATTTCTTTGATAACAGCCATAGTCATAAAGCTTTATGATGGTGGGCCTGTGTTCTACAAACAGGTTAGACTCACAGAGGATAGGAGAAAATTTAAGATCATTAAGTTCAGGTCAATGAGAGTGGATGCAGAAAAAGATGGCATCGCCAGACTTAGTACAGGTGCAAACGATAGCAGAATAACACCTGTTGGTCAGTTTATCCGAGCTTGCAGAATTGATGAGCTTCCACAGTTATGGAATATCCTAAAGGGCGATATGAGTATTGTTGGCCCAAGACCTGAGAGACCTGAGATTGCTGAGCAATACGAGAAGGATATGCCGGCATTTGGACTTAGACTTCAGGTAAAAGCAGGACTTACAGGATATGCGCAGGTTTACGGTAAGTACAATACAAATCCGTATGACAAACTGGAAATGGATCTGATGTATATCAACAGAATGAGTATAGTAGAAGATTTGAGACTGATGTTTGCAACAGTACGAATACTGTTTATGCCGGAAAGCACTGAGGGCGTTCGCACTGGACAGATTACAGCTAAGGCACAAAAGGGCAATAAGAGAGAGACTCTAAATTCAGGAATATTGGACAAGGTGATATAAAATATGGCATGTACTATAGCTCAGAGGTGGCAATTTCATACTAGATTCTGTAGTATCGTTTTGTTTTTGATGCAGGGAATTACATTTCTATATTTTACCAATAGAATCTGGCTACTTTTCATATTAGATATTGCATATATTGGGTTAACTATGTTTTTAAAAATATATGCATGGTACTTAGTTGAAGATAAAATTCTTTTTGAGAAGAATCTGGGTATATTGGTGCTTCTTGCTATATTACAAGTGATTTTCACAGAGAATTATTTCAGAACTTTGCTTTGTCTGGCAGCATCAAACATTGTGTTTGCAGTATGGCTTGGCATGGCAAAGTTCTGGATGCATAGACAATTTCAGGCTCTTTGGACGATGATCATAAAAAAAGAGACTGATGAGAATGATAGCAGACTTGAAAAATGGATAGAAAAACACGGGGATATATATTATAAGGTTTTGGAGGAGGTCTATTCTGGAGAAAACGATATTCCAAGACTTAAGAGGCAGATCGAGTTATACAAAATACCACAGATATTGATGAATGACAAACCCTCAAAAGAAATAATGGAATTAGCAGAGCGTGAGGGAGTTCTCGTCCATTGTATCGGAGAAGCAAATGCAGATATGCCTAAAAATTTCACAAAGATAAGACGATTTAAGGGATTAAGTGTTGCAATTCCAGAAGGTATAAAGAGGTAGAGCATAAATAATGATTAGCATCATAGTACCTGTTTATAATGCAGAGCGATTTGTGGAAAACACTATTGAAACAGTTAAGAACCAAACATTTACAGATTGGGAACTGCTACTAGTTGATGATTGTTCTAAAGATAATAGTGTAAAAAAAATCAACGATTACCTGCATAAATATGGGGATGAACAGGGCAGGATCAGACTGATAAGACAAGAAGAGAATAAAGGTGCAGCCATGGCTCGTAATCGAGGAATAGATGAAGCAAGAGGAAGATATATAGCTTTCCTTGATGCAGATGATGTATGGATGCCGGATAAGTTAGAGAAAGAAATCCAGTTTATGAATAAACATAGTGCTGGGTTTGTTTTTAGTGCGTATGAATTTGGTGATGGGAATGCAGTTCCAAATGGCAAAATGGTTCGGGTTCCCAAAACTTTAAACTTTAAAAGTGCTCTTACCAGAACTGTAATTTTTACAAGTACAGTTCTGATTGACACAGAGATTATCGATAAAAAACTCATCTATATGCCGCCAATAGGCTCAGAAGATACAGCAACCTGGTGGAAGATTTTAAAGGCAGGGCATATTGCATATGGTCTTGACCAGCCACTTGCAATATACAGAAGACCGGAAGTGTCATTATCAAGCAATAAGGTAACAGCGATAGAGCGTATTTGGAATCTGTATATAAATGTTGCGGGACTGTCAAAGTTACATGCTTTTCTATGCATTATGATCTGGGCAATAAGAGCCTCACTTAGGAGATTCCTGGCTGAAACTGTGAGAGCGCATATTGAAACAGTAAAGCGTTTTACTGTTGTACAGTTAAGTGTTCTTGGAATAATCATGTATACTGGTATTTATGCGTATGTATGGTTTAATGAATTATATCCTATTCTAAATCTTCCACGTATATCGCAGGATGGCTTCTACTTTGGCGGTGGGTTAAAACTATATTTTCGTGGTCATATTTTAATACTAATTGTATATTTTTCAATTTTGCTTTTTATGTCACAAAGTTCCGGAGGACTTAGAACGGGATATCTTAAACCCTCTAATATTTTTGTGTCAGAGATAGTGGCACTTGTTTTGACAAATGCTATTACATATTTTCAGCTTAGCCTTATGCGTAACTGGCTCATGCCATTAAAACCTATGTTTGGAGTGTTTTTTCTGCAAGTATTTATCGTAGGAATATGGGCATTTGTTGCTGATGCGGTTTATCGTCATGTTTTTCCACCAAGAGAAACGCTGGTAATTGATCTTCAGGATATTCGTGAATATGGCAATGAAGAGCTGCATTATGAAAAAACAGGATTATTAGTAAGTAAAAATGTACAGGATGGTAATGATGGAACGAAGGTATATTCGATAAAAAGAAAAAGTTATGTTAGTTTAAGCTTTGACGATACAGAAGCAGTTATTAACAGATTCAATTCCAGAAGTGACAGGTTCAAAGTTATGAAAGTGATGCAATACTGCGGAAATTTTGAGGAAATCATGGATGAATGCTTAAGGTGGTATGGCTGTGTTGTTATAAATGGAGGCGAAGAAAGATTAAGAAAACAACTTTTGGAATTTTGCTACATGCATCTAATAAGAGTATATTTGATTCCTGATATGGGAGATATTTTACTTCAGGGAACGCAGGATATGGAGTTATTTGATACACCAATCCTTGAGCTTAAGGAATATAGCGCAAGATGGGAAGAAAGGGTAGTAAAGAGAACGGTAGATATTGTTATAGGGACGATATGTACACTTTTTTGTCTACCGTATTATATTTATAGATTAATGAGAGGAGATAAGGTTGTTAAGATTCCCTGTATGACAAGAGATGGGAAGATTTATAAACGATATGGATTTTCCTCTGATAAAGAAATCGATGCACTTGCTTTTATAAATGTACTTAATGGTTCTATGAGCCTTGTTGGCCCCACATCTGTTGTTGCTTCGGCTGAGAATAGTGATGATGTACGTGTGGCATTTCGATACAGGATGAAACCGGGGATTACCGGATATTATCAGATATATGGTAATAGAAATGCAAATGCTGTTGATATTTTAAAAATGGATATTTTTTATATTCAGCATTTTGGTCTTTTAAATGATTTTAAACTTATGCTTCAGGCATTAAGTTTTATAATTGGGCTAAAAAAAAGAAGAGGAAAATAGACATTTTAGAAAAACAGAAAGAAGTGTGCGCATGGTGCGCTCGCCACGTGCTTATGTTATGACACTATCAACGCTGAGGCACGTGTGACAGGCGTGAGAATAAATATAACCAAATTCTGTGAACAAATTGTGTGAATTGTGTATGTAAACTGTGAAAAAGATGATGGTTTCTAATTTAATTTTGCTTTTTATATGTTAAATTAAAATTTTATTTTGACTATTGGTCAGAATTTGATTTAAAGATTGAAAAAGTATATATTTTTGCAAAAAGAGATACAATATCTATCTTAATGCTGGTTTGTGATAGATACTGTATCTCTTATTTTAATGTTCTCAATTTCAGATAAAAAACTGATTTATTCCATATACATCTTTGCTTATAGAATAGTCTTGAATTTAGAAAATCTTATAATTAATGTCATAGACTACAACTGTAATCTAATGAACATACTTATTGAAATATATCCTATAAATATAACATTTCGACAGGTATCACAAACAAAGTGGTATTTAAAAATATATGTTATGGGCTTATGATATCATAAGAATGAGATGTAAGAGAAGATAAATAACATTTAACATAATGGACTTGTGGAAAGACGCAATTTAACAATTATGAATAACTATGTTTATCAGGAGGATTTATGATCGATCAGAACATGAAACAGGCTGTGCTTGACAGTTTCGAGAAGTCTTTTTCAAAAAAGGATGGTGTTAAGGCTTATTTTGCACCGGGAAGAGTAAATCTTATAGGAGAGCATACCGACTATAACGGCGGACATGTTTTCCCATGTGCTTTGACTATTGGAACATATGGCGCAGCAGCAAAGAGAGATGACAGAATGGTTCATTTCTATTCCTGCAATCAGGACAGATTTGGTGTATATGGGATCAACCTGGATGAGGAGATTAAGCCAACACCTGAAGCAGGCTGGGCAAATTACCCTATTGGTGTTATCTGGGCTTTTGAAAAAAGAGGAATGAAGCTGGATAAGGGCTTTGATCTTGTTATTAACGGAAATATTCCTAATGGTTCAGGACTTTCATCTTCAGCATCTTTGGAAGTATTGACAGGCTTTATTTTAAGAGATTTATATGGTTTTGAAGTTAGCAATCAGGACCTTGCTCTTATCGGTCAGTATTCAGAAAACAATTTTAACGGATGTAACTGCGGAATTATGGACCAGTTTGCTGTTGCTATGGGAAAAGAGGATAATGCCATTTTCCTTGATACAGCAGATTTATCTTATGAATATGCGCCAATTAAACTTGAGGGTGCAAAGATTGTAATTGCAAACACAAACAAGAAGCATAAGCTTACAGATTCTCAGTACAACGCAAGACGCAGCATGTGCGAAGAAGCACTTGCTATTTTACAGAAGACAGTTGATATCAAGGGACTTGGAGATCTTTCTGTTGAGGAATTTGAAGCTCATAAGGATGTTCTCACAGATCCTGATATGCAGAAGAAGGCTAAGCACGCTGTATATGAGAATCAGAGAACAATCGAGGCTGTGAAATCTCTAAAGGATGGCGACCTTGCTCACTTTGGAGAACTTATGAGACAGTCTCATGAATCTCTTCGTGATGATTATGATGTAACAGGAGTAGAGCTTGATACTCTTGCTGAAGAGGCATGGAAGATTCCGGGAGTAATCGGATCTAGAATGACAGGCGGCGGTTTTGGAGGATGCACTGTTTCAATAGTAAAGGACGAAGCGGTTGAGAATTTTAAGAAAACTGTTGGAGAAAACTATCTTAAGAAAATAGGATATGAGGCAACATTTTATACAGTAGAAATCGGCAATGGCCCTGAGGTAATCTGAAAGTTATGAATATACAGGATAGTATTGTAAATTTAGTTGCATATGCGTTTAAGACTGAGCTTATTGAGGAGTCGGATATTATTTATGCGGTAAATTCGCTTTTGATAGAGCTTGGACTTGATAGTGCAGAATATGAGATTGGCGGGATAAAAGAGCTTTCAGAAAAGATTCCGGAAGATGAGGCTGAGCTTGGAAGATACCTGGAAAGTCTGTTAAAAGAAATCGATGATTATGCAGTATCAAAAGGGCTTATCGAGAATGACAGCGTTGCCTATAGAGATCTTTTTGATACAAAGATTATGGGACTTTTGGTAGAAAGACCGAGTGCTATCATAAAAAAGTTCAACGATAAGTATTCTAATAGTCCTGAAGAAGCTACAGATTACTACTACAATCTTTCTAAAAACAGTGATTATATTAGAAGATATCGCATAGCAAAGGATGTGAAGTGGGTATCACCGACTGAATATGGTGATCTTGATATAACTATCAATCTTTCAAAGCCGGAAAAAGATCCTAAAGCTATAGCAGCTGCAAGAAATGCGAAGCAGAGCGGATATCCTAAATGCCAGCTTTGTTGGGAAAATGAGGGCTATTCGGGAAGACTGGATCATCCTGCAAGAGAAAACCACAGAATAATTCCTGTGACAATTCAGGATTCTAAGTGGGGATTTCAGTATTCGCCTTATGTGTATTATAACGAACATTGTATCGTGTTTAATTCACAGCACATCCCGATGAAAATAGAGCACAATACATTTTGTAAGCTCTTTGATTTTGTAAAGCAGTTTCCTCATTATTTTGTAGGATCAAATGCTGATCTTCCAATAGTTGGAGGATCGATACTCAGCCATGACCATTTCCAGGGAGGGCATTATGACTTTGCTATGGCAAAGGCGCCTGTGGAAAGATCTTTTAACGTTAAAGGTTTTGAGGATGTTTCGAGCGGAATAGTTAAGTGGCCGATGTCCGTTATCAGGCTTTCAGGAAAAAATACTGACAGGGTCATAGAACTGGCAGACATTATTCTTAATAAATGGAGAGGATATACTGATGAGGAAGCGTTCATTTTTTCTGAAACAGAAGGAACTCCTCATAATACAATAACTCCAATAGCAAGAAAACGCGGCGACAATTATGAACTTGACCTTGTTTTGAGAAATAATATCACTACAGATGAGCATCCGCTTGGTGTATATCATCCGCATGCTGAGCTTCATCATATAAAGAAAGAGAACATTGGTCTTATAGAAGTAATGGGACTTGCTGTTCTTCCTGCAAGACTTAAGGGAGAAATGGCTCAGTTAAAAGAAGCTATCTTAAATGGTGAAGACTTAAGAAAAGATGAAGTTCTTGAGAAACATGCTGACTGGGTGGATTTATTTAAGGAAAAATACGATTCAATTAATAAGGAAAACATTGACTTAATAATCCAGAAAGAAATTGGAGAAGTATTTATGCATGTTCTTGAAGATGCCGGCGTTTATAAGCGCACAGAGCAGGGGCAGGCAGCCTTTGACAGATTCACAGCGTCTTTATGCTAAAGGTATTAATGTAAATTTCAAGCAAAAGTGATTTATAGAAAGCATCAAGTGAAATTGTTGTTTGATATAAAGCATTAAAAAATGGTGACCAGTTGGTCACCATTTTTCCTTAATGATCATAATACTTGATAATTACACAATCTAGTACTGAATAAGCAGGTAATTGTAGCTTTGCGTTAAGACTACATTACTTCTTCCAAAGGAATAATTGCTTCTTCAATAAGCTTCACAATCTGATTGCGGCTTAAAGCATTGAGGCCTTTTGCTATAGGAAGAAGTCCTTCAAGTTTTCTATTTATTTCAGATTCGCTAAATCCCAGTTTGGTCTTATACAAATCCACTAATAATCTGTAGGTTGCGGTTATATCAGTCCGTGTTTTTACTGAAAACTCAAGGACTTTTGCCGCGTCTTCAAATCTCCCCTGGTCATAAAGCTCCTGTCCCCATTTCTGTAAAGAGACAACCATGGCAGTGTAATTCTGGTCGTATTGAGTCAGGACAGTTATGTTTGCTGTACCATATTCAAGCTTTAGATCAGTATTTGTTATTCCTGTCAGGTTCACGATCTTTTCATCCTTTAACGCAAGAAGTTCTTCCTCTGCAGATTGTAAGATGCCATTGTTACCGTGGGTGTCGAATGGAAGAAGGTCTACAGGTATATGAATATACTCTAGTGAATCCAGGCTTTTTTTTCTGACGTTATTGGCTTCTCTTTCTTTTTCCCAAAAATTTTGTTCCCGTTCTTCTATCTTTCTTGAAACGCCACGGGAGCGAATGTTGAATATTATCACTAATATAATGAAACTTGCTAAAAAGGGGAATATCATCTATAATATCCTTTCGTAAATAAAGGTGCTTGTATACCATATATAATAGCACGTAAAATGGCACATAGGGGGCATTATGAAAAAATATTTGCGTGGAGTTTTACTCTCACTTGGTGTGCTGTTACTTCTGCCTGGGATTCAGACAAAAGCAGCAGATGGCAGAACAATTGCAAACGGAGTATTTATAGGTGATATAGATGTTTCGGGAATGAGCGTTACAGATGCAGGATCGGCAGTAAATGCGTATTTTGACAGACTTGCAGAAGCAGATATAACTCTTACAGCCGGTGAAGGCAAGAGTATCACAATTAAGGGTGATGAACTTGGTATTTCTTGGAGAAATCCACAGGTTGTTGAGGAAGCTTATAACCTTGGACATTGTGGCAACGTGGTTCAGAGATATAAGGCGCTAAGAGACCTTGAGCAGTCAAATCATAGATATGATATTGAGTATGGTTTTAATGATGAACATATAGTTGATATTGTAAGTAACAGATGTAGTTCTTTTAACCAGAAAAAAGTAAATTTTTCGTTAAAAAAGACTGCTGATGGATTTGAGGTAACTCAGGGACAGACAGGTTATCTTATTGATGTAGAGGGTTCTGTTGATAAAATAAAAGAGTTTGTAAAGAGCGGATGGAATGGTGAAGCTACTCAGATTCAGCTTTGTGTTGCAGAGGATGTGCCGCTTGGAAGTGCAGAGGAACTTTCACGTGTAAGAGATGTGCTTGGAACATTTACAACAAGTTACAAGTCATCCGGTGCTTCAAGAAGTGCCAATGTTGCTAATGGTTGTTCTTTAATAAATGGAACAACTCTTTATCCGGGAGAGGAGTTCTCGGTACTTGATGTAATTACTCCTTTTACAGAAGCTAATGGATATTTCCCTGCAGGATCTTATTTAAATGGTGTTGTTGTGGAGAGTATCGGAGGGGGAATCTGCCAGGTATCCACAACTCTATACAACGCAGTTCTTCTTGCAGAGCTTGATGTTACAGAACGTCATAATCATTCAATGATCGTTACTTATGTTGATCCTTCTGCTGATGCGGCAATTGCTGAATCCGGCGGAAAGAATTTCAGATTTGTAAATAGTACGGATTATCCTATATATATAGAGGGAAGAACAACTGCTGACAAGCAGATCACTTTTACAATTTATGGTGTTGAGACAAGACCTGCCGGAAGAGTTGTTTCATTTAAGAGTGAAGTTTTAGAAAAGATACCTGCTTCAGAAGATCGGTATTCAACAGATGCTTCTCAGGCGATTGGTTATGTGGGCGTGCAGTCAGCGCATATTGGATATAAGGCACAGCTTAAAAAAGTTGTATCTGAGAATGGCGCAGTAGTAAGTGAAGAGGTAATCAACAGTAGTAATTACAAGATGGTTCCAAGACTTGTAACAGTCGGAACAGGTGGAGCTGATCCAAACATGGTAGCTCAGCTTCAGACTGCTATTGCAACCAAGGATCTTGGTACAGTTAAGGCAGTTGCAGGAGCACTTGCAGCAGCAAGAGATGCAGCCGGAACAGAGAATGCAGAGGCAGCAGCCATTGCTGCGGCACAGGCAGTAAATGCAGCTAATCAGCAGATTCAGCAGGCAGCAGCTGAGAGTGCACCGGTGGAAGATGCAGAGGCAATTATCACCAACTGATAAAACGCAGGATTATTGGAGCGCATTGCACGGAACAATACGTGATACGATTATTGAACTTTACATCATATTATGATTGGAGTATTGATGAGAATTGGTAAGATTACTGAGAATGCATTAAAAAGATCAGTATTAAAACTAATAAAAACGGAATTTAAAAATGAAGGAAGCGCAGCTGCAGGGTCTGACTGCGCTTTTTCTAATGAAAAAAAGACTTTTTCCACAATTTGTCCTGTGACGGTGGATATAGAAGATGCAGCATTTTATGGAGTAATCAAGGCTGTAAATGGACTTGTAGCCCAAGGAATTACAGCGGAGCAGGTGCTGATGAGTATTCTTTTGCCGGAAAATGCAGAAGAACCGCAGATAAAGAAGTATGTAAATGACGCTATAGAAGCCGCAAGACTATGCAATGTGGTTTATTCAGGCGGTCATACAGAGGTTACTTCACTGGTAAATCGTCCGGTTTTGAATATTACTGCTATAGGCTACTTAAGTGAGGAAGCATTAACTGATGGTAAAAGAGTTACCTGTAATGGAAAGGGTAAACCGGGGCAAAGTCTTGTGATCACGAAATGTGTAGCACTTGAGGGAACAGCTATGCTGGCATGGGAGAAGTTTGATGAACTTACAGCAAAATATCCTGTCCCTTTTATAGATGGAGCCAGAAACTTTAAGTATGACCTCTATGTGAAAAAAGAGATGGATATTTTAGCAGGATCGGGAGTATCTGCAGTGCATGACCTTTCAAATGGCGGAGTCTTTGCAGGTCTTTGGGAACTTGCAGGAAGATCGGGATGTGGACTGCGTGTTGATCTTAAGAATATTCCAATCAGACAGGAGACAATAGAGATATGTGAGTTTTTTGAAATAAATCCGTATCAGCTTCTGTCAGGCGGGGCTCTTCTTATAGCGGCAGATGACGGTGAAAAACTGGTATTTGACCTCAACAATAATGGTATTCCGGCAAAGATTGTTGGAGAACTTACGGATAGTAATGATAAGATTATAATCAATGCTGATGAGACGAGATTTTTAGAGGCGCCTCAGGCTGATGAGATACTAAAAGTATTGTAATGGAGTAGTTTTTTATTCTGTGTTATCATATGATGAAGAAACACAAGAGAATCGTAATATTACTGTGAGGAGAATGAGATGGGAACCAGAGAAGAAATACTAAATATTATTGAAAAAAACAGTCGCATTGAAGTTCATGAACTTAGCGTGTTGCTAGGGGCGGATGAGCTTCTTATAGCCAACGAACTCAAGGCGCTTGAAGATGAGGGAATAATTTGTGGTTACCATACCATGATAGATTGGTCTAAAACAGGGCTCGATAAGGTTAATGCTTTGATAGAAGTTAAAGTAACACCTACAAGAGGCCAGGGGTTTGATAATATTGCGGAGAGAATTTATAAATATCCGGAAGTTACAAGTGTGTATCTCATGAGCGGTGGATTTGACCTTATGGTAATACTTGAAGGTAAATCATTGCAAGAAGTTGCCGGTTTTGTAAATAATAAGCTGGCAACGCTGGATACAGTCCTTAGCACTGCAACTCATTTTATCTTGAAAAAGTATAAGGATCACGGAACTATTTTGACTAAGCAATACGAGGACACAAGGGAGATAATCACACCATGAGAGATCCGTTAGGAAAGAAAGTAATTGGAATCAAGCCATCCGGTATTAGAAAATTTTTTGATATAGTTCAGGAGACGGAAGGTGCTATTTCTCTTGGTGTTGGTGAACCGGATTTTGACACACCATGGCATATCAGAGATGAGGGCATTTACTCTCTTGAAAAGGGAAGAACATTTTATACCTCCAATTCAGGACTTAAGGAACTTAGGCAGGAAGTTAGTAATTATATAAACAGAACACAGGGAGTAACCTATGATCCGTTAAAAGAAATATTCATTACGGTTGGCGGATCAGAAGCAATTGACCTTGCATTTAGAGCAATGGTTGATGAGGGAGACGAAGTCCTTATTCCACAGCCAAGTTATGTGTCATATGAGCCCTGTGCGATTCTTGCTGATGCTGTGCCTGTTATCATTGAGCTTAAAGAAGAAAATGATTTTAGACTTACCGCAGAAGAAGTTCTTGAAAAGGTAACAGATAAGACAAAGATTCTTGTGTTGCCATTTCCCAACAACCCTACCGGCGCTGTTATGGAGAAGAAGGACCTGGAAGAGATTGCCAAAGTAGTTATCGAAAAAGATCTTTATGTTATTTCTGATGAAATATATAGTGAGCTTACTTATAATGGCAAACATGTTTCAATAGTTTCACTTCCCGGTATGAGAGAGCGCACAATCTTAATAAACGGTTTTTCCAAGGCTTATGCTATGACCGGATGGAGACTTGGATATGCTTGCGGACCTGCAAACATAATGGCTCAGATGGTTAAGATACACCAGTTTGCTATAATGTGCGCACCTACTACAAGCCAGTACGCAGCAGTAGAGGCACTTCGAAATGGTGACGAAGATGTCAGCAAAATGCGTGAGGAGTACAATCATAGAAGAAGGTACCTTCTTAATGAATTTAAGAAGTTTGGACTTCCTTGTTTTGAGCCGTTTGGAGCGTTTTATGTATTCCCATGTATCAAGAAGTTTGGAATGAGTAGTGATGAATTCTGTACAAGGCTTCTTGAAGAGGAAAAACTTGCAGTTGTTCCAGGTAGTGCCTTTGGAGACTGTGGAGAAGGGTACATCAGAATTTCCTATGCGTATTCCCTACAAAATCTTAAGATTGCCATGGAAAGATTTGAGAAATTTATTTCAAAATTGGAACATTGATAGATTGGTGATTGATACAGTAAAGTATATTGCTGATTAAAAAGATTTATTGAGAGATAGTATATAAGAAGACGGATGCTTATGGTTCATATTATGTATGAATCAAGGGCATCCGTCTTATTTGTCATTATCATAATTTGCTGATGAACTGTAGCATGATCACACTACAGTTTCATAAATATTTGATTCAAAGAACTTGTTGTAGCCCTGCCAGCCTGGAGCCTGAACATTTGATAAAAGCTCAGTGAAAGTTTCCATCTTGGCATCTGTGTTATCTGCAAGATTTAGTGCAACAGCTTCCATAATGGCAGGCTTTTTGGGAGAACCATATTCGAATTCGCCATGATGAGCTAAAATACAGTGCTGCAATTCCTGCTTGAGTAGTTCAGGGAAACCTTGTATATTGCGTGCCTTTTCTCCAATCATTTCAGTTCCCATTACGATATGACCAAGGAATTGTCCTTCATCAGTGTAATCGTTTGTAGGGAAAAGACTAAGTTCTCTTGTTTTGCCGATGTCATGACAGATTGCTGCAGTAAGCAGCAGATCACGGTTTAGCTTGGGGTAAGAAGTGCAATAGTACATGCAGAGCTTTGTAACACTAAGTGTATGCTCTAAAAGTCCACCAATAAAGCCGTGGTGAACAGTCTTAGCTGCGCTGGATTTTTTGAAAAGTACTATAAATTTTTCGTCGTGAATAAAGAAATCTTCAAGTAGCTTTTTTAAATAAGGATTCTGAATGCTTCCAATTATACCAAGGAGCTCTTTGTACATCTCATCAACATTCTTGGAGGTAACCGGAAGATAAAGAGTTGGATCATACTCACCTTCCTGGCATTTTCTTGCACTTTTTATACTAACCTGTAATGCGCCGTTAAAACTTGTTACTTCACCGAAAATATTAATGTAGTCTGTAGCATCAAATTCATAGATTCCGTTACTATTAGGCTCCCAAATCTTTGCATCGATGGTTCCTGTCTTGTCCTGGAGAATTACTGAAAAGTATTCCTTACCATTCTTGGTCGTGGCGCTGACCTTGTGTTTACAAAGGTAGACGTCATTGATTCTGTCTCCGGGCTTCAAATCCTTAATAAATTTCATTAAAAAACCTCATTTCTAAATAAGCAAATAATTAATCATGGGTGGCGCCTGACAGAGTGGCTTCAAGTTTCATCTCAACATAATCTGTGGGTGCCTGTCTCATTACAGTAATTGATATTACATCATCAGGGCTAAGAGAAGCAAGCTTATTTATAAGAAGTTCATAGCTTGTTATTTCTGTGTCATCAATGAAAGTGATGATATCTCCGCTCTGAATGCCTGCTTTCATGGCAGGCGAACCGGTTTCTGTAAGAGTAATATATGCGCCTGCAGGAACATTTTGTTTTGTCTGAATTTCTTCAGGAACTGTGGTTCCATGGATTCCCAGATAAGCTCGGTTCTTACCGTTGGATAGATTTTCTATAAGTGTCTTAAGCTCGGTGATTCCGATCGCGCATATATTTCCTGAAAGGTCACTTGGAACCTTTGTCATGTCAATGATTCCCACAACCTGACCGTAAAGATTTATTAAAACACCGCTTCCTTCGCTGCTTCCCTGAATGTCAGAAGTTAATAACTTATAAGTTGAATCCGGAAGGTCTATGGTAGTTTTTTCAGAAGTAATGATGCCGTAAGAAATAGAACCCTGAATTCCTATGGGACTTCCAACGGCGATAACAGGGAGACCTGTAATGCTGCTTGTATTGGAACTGCCAAGCGTTGCGGCGATTATGCTGTTCCTTGTATCAAGTGAAAGGGCAGCCTTTTTTACGCTCAGGACACAGAGATTGGTTATGGTATCAACAAGCTTTAGCTGAGCTTCAACTGTTATTGAGTTACAAAAAGTGATTCCGATGGATTCAGCATCTTTAAGTTTTTCATAGGGAGCAAGAATGTAATAATTATTGCCATTATCTGCCACTATCAGACCTGAAGTTGAACCGCTGCTCTGATATGATGAATTGAACCAGTTGCTGTCGCTTGAGATGGCGGTTACCTTTACGATGCTTCTATTAGCGTCAGTAGCGAGAACTTTTAATGAAGCCATCATTTTTCCATAGTCTGTGGAATTAAAGGTGTAGGATGCAATTGCCTGGTCAATCTGATCCTTTTGGTTAGCTTCAAGACTTTGAGCTTCACTTGCCGCAATTTCATTTTCTACAGCAACCATTTCTTCAGGCGTAAGCTCATCACTTGCTGATTCTTCGGGAAAAGAAATAACATCAGGTTCTTTTTCCGGATAGAGCTTATCGCTAAACACGGGCTGAAGTAAAAGAAAAGTAAAACATGCTACAATTCCGAAGATAACTGCCAGTGAAATGGTTATTATCGTTCTTCTTAGGAGCTTTTTTCTGTTGATGGGGCGCTGTTTTATCTTTTCACTGATAAATGTGGTATTTGCAAGCTTGTCTTTTTTATTTTCATCCTGATTAAATGGCATAGTTTTTTCCCCTGTACTATTGCAAAACTATTGGAAATAATTGATTAGTCCACTGTAGAAGCCGTCAATTAACAGCCTTTGACAAACATCTTTTTAATTATATATGTTTTTATGTACTGTATCAATGCCAGTGTTCATGCAGAAAGGCGCTTATGCTGCACATGTCGACGATTGATGATAACGTTAATAATCCTCTAGTCACGGCGCGATTATGATGATAAACTTTAATTTGGGAGTTTATGTAAAAAAGGGAAGAGAATAGTTATGAATAAGAAAGCATTACACGTACTTGAGTACGATAAAATAATAGAAAGACTTACAGAACATGCGACTTCTGAGCCCGGTAAGAAACTGTGCAGAGAACTTGTACCATCTGCTGATATTGATGAGATTAGGAAGAATCAGCAAAAGACATCAGATGCTATTGCAAGAATTTTTAAGAAGGGTTCAGTTTCTTTTGGTGACAATAGAGATTTTAGCGGTTCACTAAAGGCGCTTAAGATAGGCAGTTCTCTTGATATGCCGGGACTTCTTAAGATTGCAGCTTTTCTTGAAAACGTAAGTCGTATCAAGGCATATGGAAGAAGTCAGAGGGATGATGAGGCCGGAGATTCACTCACAGAATCTTTTAGCATGTTAGAGCCGTTAACTCCTCTTTCAACTGAGATAAGAAGATGCATAATTTCAGATGAAGAGATGAGCTCAGAGGCAAGCCCTGCACTTAAGCATATAAGACGCGGGATCATGCTTACAAATGACAGGATACATGAACAGCTCAACAAACTGATAAACGGTTCCATGAGAACTTATCTGCAGGATGCGGTTGTTACCATGCGTGATGACAGATATTGCGTTCCTGTTCGTTCTGAGTTTAAGTCACAGATAAATGGTATTGTTCATGATCAGTCTTCGTCAGGTTCTACTCTTTTTATTGAGCCTGCAGCAGTGGTTGAGCTGAATAATAAGATCAAAGAACTTATGCTTCAGGAAAATGCAGAGATTGAGAAGATTTTGCTGGAGCTTAGCCTTCAGGCAGCAGAGCATGTCGAAGCAATTAAGTATGATTCAGAGATAATGACAGATCTTGATTTTGTCTTTGCCAAAGCATCCTATGCTCTTGAAATAAATGCCATAACACCTGTTTTTAATGATCAGCATGCTTTCAACATCAGAAAGGGAAGACATCCTCTTATTGCAAAAGACAAGGTGGTTCCTATTGATGTATACGCCGGACGTGATTTCGATATGCTGATTATCACAGGACCTAACACAGGTGGTAAGACGGTTACCCTTAAGACTGTAGGTCTTTTAACACTTATGGGACAGGCAGGTCTTGCAATTCCGGCAGGTGACAGGTCAGAACTATCTGTTTTTAATGAGGTTTATGCGGATATTGGTGATGAGCAGAGTATTGAGCAGTCCCTTTCAACTTTCTCATCGCATATGACAAACACTGTTTCCATATTGAAAAATGCTGATGAGAATTCGCTTTGTCTTTTCGATGAGCTTGGTGCAGGAACAGACCCCACAGAAGGCGCAGCGCTCGCAATAGCGATACTTAATAATCTTCACAGCAGGAAGGTGCGCACTCTTGCTACGACACACTATAGTGAACTTAAGGTATATGCCCTTAACACACCGGGAATTCAGAATGCAAGCTGCGAGTTTGATGTGGAATCCCTTCGTCCGACCTACAGACTTCTTATCGGCATACCCGGAAAGAGTAATGCTTTTGCGATATCTTCAAAGCTTGGATTGTCTGATGATATTATCGAAGCTGCCAAGGAACAGATTGGCACAGAAGATAAGAGGTTTGAAGATCTTTTGGCAGACCTTGAAAAGAGCAGGAAGACAATTGAGAGCGAGAAAGAGGAAATTGCCAGCTATAAGAAAGAGATTGCAGACTTAAAAGAGCAACTTGAACAAAAAACTGACAAGCTTGACAGGCAGAAGGAAGAGATTATCAGAGAAGCTAATGAAGAGGCAAGAAATATCTTACAGGAGGCCAAGGATTTAGCTGATGAGACGATAAGGACTTTCAGAAAAGTTGGACCGGGAGCAAGCATTCAGGATCTTGAGAGGGCCAGGACCAATGTGGGTCAGAAGATTTCTGCCAAGAATAAAGCTATTTCTGCAAAGAAAGACCTTTCAAAAGAGACGCATCCTATTTTAAAAGAGTCTCAGCTTAAGCTTGGTGAGTCAGTTAAGATAGTTTCTATGGGATTAAAGGGCACGATAAGTTCCAAGCCTGATAAAGACGGATATCTTTTTGTACAGTGCGGAATCATGAGGACCAAGGCAAATATCCGAGATCTTGTGCTTGTGGCTGACGACGATGGCAAGAGCGCCATGAAGAAATTCTACGGAAGAAATACAAGTGGCGGTAAGATGGATCTTTCAAGGGCAGCAAGTATCAGAACAGAAATAAATCTTATCGGTAAAAACAGTGATGATGCTATTTCTGCGCTGGATAAGTATCTGGATGATGCCTATATGTCTCATCTTAATACCGTTAGAGTTGTTCACGGAAAAGGTTCCGGCATTTTAAGACAGGCAGTGCACAATTATCTTAAGGGCGTTCCATATGTTAAATCATTCAAGCTTGGG
This sequence comes from Butyrivibrio sp. YAB3001, assembly GCF_900112195.1. Classification (GTDB taxonomy): domain Bacteria; phylum Bacillota; class Clostridia; order Lachnospirales; family Lachnospiraceae; genus Butyrivibrio. Next base: position 112,740 of record NZ_FOKR01000005.1, on the reverse strand, counting down.
GAATTCGGCGAGGGTGATGCAGGGGTTACAATTGTTACTTTTATTAAGTGAGGGGTTAAATGGCTACAAAACAAAAAATTCTAATTGTGGATGATGATAATAATATAGCAGAGCTGATTTCTTTGTATCTGATAAAGGAATGCTTTGAAACAAAAATTTGTAATGATGGCGAGACGGCTATAAATACATTTGATACTTTTAAGCCTAATCTTGTGCTTTTGGATCTTATGCTTCCGGGGATAGATGGATATCAGGTATGCAGGGAAATTAGAACCAAATCTCAGACACCTATCATTATGCTTTCTGCAAAGGGAGAGGTTTTTGATAAGGTGTTGGGACTTGAGATGGGGGCTGACGACTACATGGAGAAGCCCTTTGATTCAAAAGAACTTGTGGCAAGAGTAAAGGCAGTTCTAAGGCGCTATAAACCTCAGGTTCAGGAGCCTCAGGAGACTAATGACAAGGTTGTCAGATATCCTGATCTTGAGATAAATATGACCAATTATTCAGTTACCTATATGGGTGAGAGAGTTGATATGCCGCCTAAGGAGCTGGAGCTTTTGTATTTTCTTGCAGCTTCTCCAAATCATGTTTTCACAAGAGAACAGCTTTTGGATCAGATATGGGGTTATGAGTACATCGGTGATACTAGAACTGTAGATGTTCATATAAAAAGACTTCGTGAGAAACTTAGCGACCACGATAATTGGAGACTTGCTACAATCTGGGGTATTGGCTACAAATTTGAGGTACAACAGTAAATGAAGAGAACTCTTTATTTAAAATTTTTGCTGGCATATCTTTTATTTGGAATCTTCGGATTTGTTGTAGTTGCTACCTTTGTTTACAGCATGACTTATGAAAGACTAAGGCGTGACAAGGCTGACTCCATGTATCAGGTTGCAACCCAGATAGCCAATACTTATGCGGCTGATCTGTATAACAGTGAGACTTCTCTTGAAACAGTGCATATGCAGCTGGTTGCATTGTCCAAATATATGGATAAGTCATCTATATGGATAGTAAACCCTTCAGGAAGACTGGTTCTTGACTCGTCAAGAAATCTTGGACCGGGACAGGAGATAGTGATCGAGGGATTTGATCCGACGGTAACAGGTAGTTCTTATTACACGACAGGAAACTTTTTTGGAAGTTTTGACAGGGATGTGCTTAGTGTATTTGCTCCGATAACAGCCAATTTCAAGGTACAGGCTTATGTTGTAGTACACACTTCGATAGCGGATATTCAGAATTCTGCAAATGAATTTCTGAACATTTCTTACCTGATGCTGATAGTTCTTTTCTTGCTATCAATGATAATCCTTATTTTCTTCACGGAGCTTGTGTATGTTCCGCTTAGGAAAATAACTACCGCAACAGAGCAGTATGCGGCAGGAAATATGAGCTATGAATTTTCTGTTGAATCAGAAGATGAAATGGGCTATCTTGCGGCATCTCTATCATATATGGCAGGAGAGATCGCAAGGCAGGAAGATGATCAGAAAAAGTTTATTGCAAACGTCTCTCATGATTTCAGATCGCCGCTTACGTCAATAAGAGGATATCTGGTTGCCATGCAGGATGGGACAATTCCGGAAGAGATGCACAGTAAGTATCTTGGAATTGTTATAAATGAAACTGACAGACTTACTAAGCTTACCAACGAACTTCTTACTCTGAACAACCTTAATACTAAGGGAATGTTGCTTGATAGAAGTGATTTTGATATAAACCAGGTTATTAGAAACGTGGCAGAGTCTTTTGGCGGAATCTGCATTGATAAAAAGATTGCGATAGAACTTGTACTTACTGATGAGAAAATGCTTGTCAACGCTGATATGAGCAAGATTCAACAGGTTCTTTACAATCTTGTGGATAATGCCATCAAATTCAGTCATAAGGAATCAAGCGTCAAGATTGAAACTACAGAGAAACACAGTAAGGTTTTTGTCTCTGTTAAGGATAGCGGAATCGGAATTCCCAAGGAGGATCAGAAGCTTATTTTTGACAGATTTTATAAATCTGATCTTTCACGAGGAAAAGATAAAAAAGGCACAGGCCTGGGGCTTGCTATCGTAAAAGAAATCATTAAAGCCCACGAAGAAAACATAAATGTTATCAGCACAACCGGTGTTGGAACAGAATTTATTTTCTCGCTGCCTAAAGCGGCTGCGATGGATGAAGAGGAATAAAATGCATATTATATTACATCAGCCTGAGATACCTCAGAATACCGGAAATATAGGAAGAACCTGTGTGGCAACAGGAAGTAGTCTTCATTTGATAGAGCCACTGGGATTCAGGCTTGGGGAAAAAGATTTAAGAAGAGCCGGAATGGATTATTGGGAACATCTTGACGTTACCAGATATGTGGATTTTGAGGATTTTAAGGAAAAACATCCCGGAGCAAAGATATGGATGGCTACTACTAAAGCAAAGAAATCATACACGGATGTTCAGTTTGGAATGGATGATTTTATCATGTTTGGTAAAGAGAGCGCAGGAATTCCGGAGGAAATTCTTGTGGATAATGAGGAGACCTGTATCAGAATTCCAATGGGGCATGATATCAGATCTTTGAATTTGTCAAATTCTGTAGCTATTGTGCTTTATGAAGCGCTTAGACAAAATAATTTTGCAGGACTTGAGCAGCAGGGGGAATTGCACAGACTGCATTGGAAAGAGTAATTCATGAATAAAAAGATAGCAAAACAAGATTTCATGTATAACAAAGATGATATATTAACTGTAGAAATAACTGATATTGGTACTGATGGGGAGGGTATAGGCAAAGTTGATGGCTATACCCTTTTTATAAAGGACGCTGTCATTGGAGATGTGGTGAGCGCAAAGGTAATGAAGGCAAAAAAGAACTATGCCTATGCTCATCTTGAAAAAGTGATCAGTCCTTCCAGGTTCAGACAAGAGGCTCCGTGCGGGATTGCAAGACAGTGCGGTGGATGTCAGCTTCAGAACATGACTTATGAGAGAGAGCTTTTGTTTAAACAAAGCAAAGTCAGGAATAATATAGTACGACTTGGCGGCTTTGATGAGTCATTTATTGATAGCATTATGGAACCGATAATTGGGATGGAAGAGCCATGGAGATATCGCAACAAGGCTCAGTTTCCTATAGGGACTGACAAAAATGGTAATCCTGTTGCCGGATTTTACGCGGGAAGAACCCATAGTATTATTCCAGTCTCTGACTGTATCATCGGAACTGAGGAAAACAAAGAGATATTGGACATTGTTCTTTCACATATGAAAAAGAATAATGTTAAGGCTTATGATGAAGCAAGCGGAAAAGGGCTTCTTAGGCATGTGCTTATAAGAAAGGGTTTTTCTTCCGGTGAGATAATGGTATGCTTTGTTATCAACTACAGAGGAGCTGGAAGAGGAAAAGTGGATAATAGCGCTGCACATGGAAAAAAGACAGCCACGAAAGAGTTATCAGTTGAATATATCCAGAAACAAAGCAAACTTGTAAAGAGACTTTCGCAGATAAAGGGAATGAAGAGTATCTCTGTCAGCATCAATACAGAAAAGACCAATGTAATAATGGGAACTGAGATACATACAATCTGGGGAAAAGATACTATTTCAGATACTCTTTGCGGGCTAAAATTTGATATTTCACCATTGTCCTTTTATCAGGTGAATCCGGTTCAGACACAAAAGCTCTACAAGCAGGCAATTGACTATGCAGATCTTACAGGAAAAGAGACTGTCTGGGATTTGTACTGCGGAATAGGCACTATTACATTGTCTATGGCAAAGGCAGCAGGACATGTCTATGGCGTTGAAATAATACCTGATGCAATTGAAGATGCGAAGGAAAATGCAAAAAGAAACGGAATTGATAATGCTGACTTCTATTGTGGAAAAGCGGAGGAGGTTTTGCCGGATTTCTATGAAGGGAAGGGAAGCTTTACAAGGAATGATGATGCAAATGGCTCAGATTCACAAAAAGAAAAAGCACTTCATCCTGATGTGATTGTTGTGGATCCGCCAAGAAAAGGCTGTGATGAAAAGTGCCTTGAGACCATGCTTAATATGAGACCTGAGCGTATAGTATATGTGAGCTGCGACAGCGCAACTCTTGCAAGAGATCTTAGAATATTAACTGATGGTGGTTATGCTCTTAAGGCAATACGTCCCTGTGATATGTTTAGTCACAGCGTCCATGTTGAGACTGTTGTCTTGCTTTCCAAGGGCGAAATACCCAGTAAGAAAGTCAAGGTTAAAGCAATAGAGGATGCTTTGAGACATTTTCAGATGATTCCTGATGAATTATAAAATTATAATGTTCATGGAAAGGAGGAGCTTATGAAATATAAGATTGCTGTTTGTGATGACAACAATGTGGATCAGGACTATGTCATAGGCTTCCTAAATACATGGGCACGTTTAAATTACAGATCTATTGAAATTCATACTTTTATCTCTGCAGAGGAATTTCTTTTTCAATATGCCGACGAAAAAGATTATCATGTTTTGATCCTTGATATTGAAATGGGAAAAATGAATGGGGTGGAGCTTGCCAGAGAACTTCGGATGGGTAGCAGCGAGTTGCAAATCGTTTTTGTTACAGGTTTTCCTGATTTTATAGCAGAAGGATATGATGTTGACGCTATTCATTACTTAATGAAGCCTTTGGAACGAGATAGATTCTATAAAGCTATGGATAAAGCAATAGAGCGTATAAGGCTGGTTGAACCTTATATCATATTGCAGGAAAAGGGCGAGACTCTCAGGCTAAATTTAAGAAATATATTATATGTTGAAGTGTTTTCGCATTCCTGCGTGATTCATACAACAAGCGGTTTGATTGAACAAAAAGTATCCATAACTGAACTGGAGAAAAGTTTCGGAGAGCAGTTTGTTAGAGTGCATCGTTCTTATCTTGTCAATCTTGAAAGGGTTAAGCAAATCGGCAAAACAGAAATTGTTTTGGAAAACGATGAAATAGTGCCACTGTCCAGGCGAAAATATAATGAAGTGAATCTTGCATTTATCCGGTATTTTAAAGGAAAGATATAAAAGGCAATGAATTTATTTGATAGGCTATTTGGAAGAATGATAGACAGACGTATCGCTGAATATCAGTCTGACTTGATTGAAAAACACTGTGAAGAAGTTCAGCATATTTATAAAACTATGCGCGGTTGGAGACATGATTATCATAATCATATTCAGACTTTGCTCGCTTTGTGCGGGGATGAAGAGAAGACCAGGGAGTATCTATGGAATCTGAATGCTGATCTGACAACTGTAGATACAGTCATAAAGACCGGAAATGTAATGGTAGATGCAATACTAAACAGTAAAATCTCTGTAATGAACTCAAAAGGTATAGAGGTTAATGTAAAAGCTATTGTTCCTGAAAAGCTTTCTGTTTCAGAGATAGATTTATGTACAATCATCGGAAATCTTTTAGATAATGCAATGGAAGCAGTAATGCGTGAGGAACAGGATTCCAACAGATTTGTGAGAATATTTGTCGGTATCTTGAAAGAGCAGTTATACATATCTGTTTATAATTCTATGAACGGGAAACCCCAAAAGGGCAAAAAGAATCAGTATTTATCGACGAAGGGTGGAGATAATCACGGATTTGGACTCTCACGTATTGATTATATAGTTGAAAAGAATAACGGATTTATAAACCGTCAGCATGAGGATGGTGTATTTGCTACAGAAATATTATTGCCTATGAAATAGATGCCATTCAGGTGCATATTACGACCACTCGCGAAACAAACGTGAGTGGCTTTTTATTTGTGGTATATTGAGGCAAGCATAAGAAATTCGAAAGGACAAAGGGATGAATCAAGATAAAAAGTATACAATCCTGCAAAATCTGGCCTACTGTGTGAGGGTTACAAAAGAAAAGTATCCTCCGCTTTTGGTATATTGCTCATGCATTATCGTGATAAATGCACTTATTCCGGTGATTACGGCTTTTTTGCCCAAAACAGTAATAGGAATGATTACTGGAAAAAGCCAAATGATGAATCTGCTATTAGTGACGGTAGCATTTACATTTTCTCTGGCTATATTGACAGGCCTGCAGAAGTATTTAGATAAACTGATCTATTGGAACAAGTTTACAATGAATGACTTTTTCCTGCAGATGGTTTCTCGAAAAGGACTTACGACAGATTACAGGAATCAGGAGAATGAGCATTTTAGAAAATTGCAGAGTGAAAGCTTTTCAAGCTGCAATGGCAATTTTTCATATTATGCACAGACCTATGATTCGGCAGTGTTATTTTTCTCAAATTTAGCAGGGTTTGTGGCATTTACAGGTATTCTGATGAGCCTGAATCCGCTACTGATTTTGATTTTGTGTGCAACTACGCTTATAAGCTTCATCTTAAACAGAAGATTGTTAAAGTGGGTTGATACAAATAACGAGGAAAAAGTCGGATATGAACAACGGATGCAGTATATCATCCGCGCATCAGACGATATTCAGGCAGCTAAGGATATCAGGCTTTACCATATGACTGACTGGATGGATCGGATCTACAAAGAGAACATGACAGGACTTCTTTCTTGGTATCGCAGATACACTGCAAAAATATTTGGAGTATCTGCAGTAGACAGCGGCCTGACATTTATCAGAGAGGGAATAACCTATATAGTTTTGATCGGAATGATATGGAAAAATCAGATAACTGTAGCTGAGTTTGTTTTGTATTTCAATCTGGTTGCCGGTTTTTCAGTGTGGCTTAGCAGTATTCTTGGACAGATGAATAATCTTAAAAGACTAAGCATGGCAATGAACCGTTTCCGTTCTTATCTGGAGTATCCTGAGTACTATAAAAGGGAAGATGGAATTCCTGTCGAGAAAACCGATGCTCCGGGAGTGATAACCTTTGAAAATGTTAGCTTTAGCTATACTGATGACGGTGAAGCTATTATCAAGGATATGAACCTTAATATAAAAGCCGAAGAGCACATTGCAATTGTTGGATTAAATGGTGCGGGAAAGACGACGCTTGCTAAGCTCATCTGTGGGCTGACAGACCCTACCAAAGGCCGGGTATTGTACGATGGAACTGACGTAAAAGAACTTAACCGAATTCAGTACTATAAACTTTTTGGTGCTGTTTTTCAGGATTATTCTATTTTGCCGGTAACAATAGAAGAAATAGTAGCGGAAGAAACTGAAGAAAATGTGGATTCTGATTTAGTGGAAAAATGCTTAAAACAGGCGGGGCTGTGGGAGAAGATATCGGCCCTGGATAATGGAATCAAGACCAAGTTTGACAGAACATTTTGGGATGATGGTATCAATCTGTCCGGTGGAGAAAAGCAGAAGCTTTTGCTGGCTAGAGCGCTGTATAAACAGACACCTGTTGTTATATTGGATGAGCCGACAGCAGCATTGGATCCCATAGCGGAGAACAATTTATATGAGTCATACGATGAAATCATGAAGAATAAAACTACAGTGTTTATTTCTCACAGATTAGCATCTACACGATTCTGCAATCGTATTTTGCTTATAGAAAACGGAAAGATTGTGGAAGAAGGGACTCACGACCAGCTTCTTAAAAAAGGAGGCATATACAGCAAGCTGTTTGAAACTCAGGCTAAATATTATAGAGAAGGAAAGGAGAGCACCGATGAAGATTCAAAAGAGAATTGAGATAACCAAACGCGGTTATGCTCTTTTAAATAAATATGTACCGGGGCTTGTCAGGGCGAAAACAATCGCAGCTGTACTCGAAACCCTTTCTCCGTTTGTAACAGTCTGGTTTTCTGCAAGAATTATCAATGAACTATTGAATGACAGAAGACAGAATGTACTTGTCCTTTATGTAATTTTGGTAATAGGAATTCATTTGTTGTTCTCCATGATAAAGGACATAATGGAGAAGATCGTCAATGACAAAGAATCCGGAATGTGGAATTACTTTAATAAGATCTTCTCAGATAAACAAATGAGCATGGACTACGCCATTCTTGAAAATAAAGACATTCAGAAAATGAGGCAGAAAGCAGAAGAAAATCTGTTTATGTTTGGAAATGGGTTAGGGCAGCTCATCTGGGATACAACGAGCCTTGTAAAAGTAATAGTTGGAATTGTTGCTTCCATCTCCTTGACAGCTTCTCTTTTTATGTCAAAGTCGGGGGACAGTATTACAGATTCTAAGCTTTGGGTACTGGGAATCATTATCGTGCTCGTCTTTTTTGGGTTTATTAACAACTACCTGACACACAAAGAAAATGTGGTTTTTGAGCAGTGGACCAAGGGAACGGTATGGTATAACAGAGCCTTTATGTTTTATGGACATGAGCTATATAACAGTACTGCAAGAGCGAAGGATGTACGAATTTATGGCCAGGAAAAAATCGCTGACAGAGAAATGAAAAAAATGGAGGAGCATAACCGAAGTGATAATGCATTCATTAGAAAAATGAGTTTTTGTCAGGGACGGCTCTATTTTGCTCAGGGAATCTGTAACGCATTATGCTACTTGTTCGTGGTTGCCAAAGCTTCTACGGGAGCTTTTGATGTTGGAAGTATTGTGCAGTACGTAGGTGCACTTACTGAACTTGTGGGATGCGTGGGTTTGCTCACATGGATTTATTCTGAAAACAAAGTATATACAAGGCATTTGGAAAAACTGTTTGAATATCTTGATATTCCCAATAATAAGTATCAGGGGAAATTACCGGTTCCCAAAGACTATTTTTGTGACAATGGTGAGAATGATTATAGTATTGAATTTAAAAATGTTTCCTTCAAATATCCGGGAAGTGATACATATGCTTTAAAGAACATAAATACAAAACTAAGTATAGGGAAAAAGCAGGCGTTTGTAGGAACGAACGGAGCCGGCAAAACTACTTTTGTCAAACTGCTTTGCAGATTGTATGATCCGACGGAAGGAGAGATACTCCTAAACGGTATTGATATTAAGAAGTACGATTATGAAGAATACTTAAAACTCTTCTCATTTGTTTTTCAGGACTTTAAACTTTTTGCATTTACTTTGGGGCAAAATATCGCAGCGGATACAAGTTACGATAAAGAGAAGCTTGAAGAGTGTATGAAAAAAGTATCTTTTTACGAAAGATACCAGTCTATGGAGAATGGACCTGATACATATTTGTATAAAGATATCTCGGAAAACGGAGTGGAAGTATCAGGAGGAGAAGCACAAAAGATTGCTTTGGCTAGAGCTCTTTACAAAGGTACGCCTATGATTATTCTTGATGAGCCTACGGCAGCACTTGATCCTTTGGCTGAGGCACAGGTTTATGAAGACTTCAGTAATATGGTCGAAAATAAAACAGCCATATATATCAGTCATAGGTTGTCATCCTGTCAGTTCTGCGATGAAATAACAGTTTTTGATCAGGGACAAATCGTGCAAAAGGGCGCACACTCTAAGCTGGTAGAAGAAACAGATGGTCAGTATTTCAAACTTTGGAATGCACAGGCACAGTATTATGCATGATATGAGTGATTTACTGATGAAACGATGAATTATATATTCATGAGAATCGTAGATAAAAAATATAATGGCGCACTTCGGTACTTACTCGGCGGTAAGTATGAGTGCGCCTATTTTTAAAAAAGCGGAATATTCGACAAGGTAAGTGGAAGAGGGCAAATTAGATGAAAAATCAACCTGTTGGAAATTCCGACAGGTTCGAATGGAAGGCAGTAGATTCTGCGAGGTGAATTCTGCCTATATTTCAGGGCTTGTTGGCATGCCTGATAAATTATTTGTCGGTTTTGGAGGTAAGTTGTGATTCACATATTCTTGTGCTATAGGTTATTAATCGTTTCAGGGTATCAGAATCAAAGCTATAGGCATTTTGCACCAATTCAAACAGATAAGGCGCATCTTTTTTACTAATTACAAGATAATCAGGGGACATATCATCTGTTTTACCTACAAGATAATCGACAGAAGTGCATAAGCATCTTGCAATTACTTCTACTGTTTGATATGAAGGTACTCTTTCTCCATATTCATATCTGCAATATCCTATTTTAGATAAGTTTAGTCTTCGGGATGCTTCGGCCATGGTAATCCCGAGTTTTTCACGAGCCATTTTCAAACGTTCCGGAATTAATTGGTTTTCCATTTTTGTACCTCAAAAATTTATTGACAGTAACCATTGGATAACTTATAATACCCATTATCCAATGGTTACTATAACGCATTGGGTAATATTTTTCAATGGATAGGCGTATGGATTTTAAGTATAGGATTATCAAAGATGAAACAGTTTACCTGAGAATGGCAGATTGTATTAATGCCTTAGGATATAGTTCAGAACAGGTCTTTATTAAAGAGAACCCTGATGCATATGAGGTATCTGATGAATATGGACTGCTTATCGAGGAAAGCAAGTACAATAATCTTCTTAATTGCAGGCATAATACATCGGAAGTTAATATGCAGATAACATATGTCGAAACGTTAGAGTGTCGGATAAACAATTATTGCAAACTTTACCCAATAAAATATATGCTGGCAAAGGAATTACTTGAACACCAGGCATATCAATCGGGATATAGCAATATTGATGATTTCATAAACAAAAATGATATCCCTGATGAGATTAAAAGAATCAGCAAATCTTTTGAGAGCAGGAGTTCATCCTTAAAATCTTATAATAAAAAACTTCAGGAATTAAAAGATCCGGCATTCATCAATATGAATAGCATTGCTGAAAACGGACTAGAATTGCAATTTTTGACCGTATGTGAGAGAGGTTCTGTCGGTTTATTAGCGTTTATTATAGGTGAGAACTGTATTAAAGAGGTCCTTTTTGACGACGAATATATCTATACAGATTTCGGAGTGTTATCGGGTGAAGTATATTGGAAAGAATATTGTGACGATACAGATTTCGATAATGTTAAGATTAGTGATGTGAAACTTGGCAGAGACTTTAGGGAGTTCAATATATTAGAGAATTTAATATGGACGCTCAATAAGGTTGATTTTGATGATGAAGGGGATTGGTTGTATTGTGATAAGCCAGGTGTGTCTTTAGGAATTAACAAGGATATAGCAATGAATCTATTATCAAATGGTAATATTGCAAAAATTGTGTTGATACCGGGGATAGTAGACTGGAGACGAAACGTAATCTTGACTAAAGCTGAAATTAGGGCTTGACATGGGGAAGAAAGATAAGTTGATTGCGGTAGCTCGTTTTAATACTGAGCTTAATCGGTATTTGGATACTGATTATGATGCTTTTATTATTTTTCGCTCTAAGGGACTTCTTGCTCATCTGATTAAGAGACAACATTTTCAAGCTGCGAAATATTATGATTATTTGCCGGATATTATTACAAACCCGGATTATATAGGCTTAAATGGAAGTATACTCGAGATGGTGAAATGCTATAAGGACAACATTTTTATCACTATAAAACTTGATGTAAAAAAAATAGGTATTATGTAGCCACAATGTTTGACATAAAGGGGGCAAAGCTTGATTCTTACATAAGGTCAGGAAGGCTCGTTAAAACCACTTGACTACGCGAAATATCTGATGTTATACTCCGGATATAAGAACATTTGACGAGCAGGAAAGGCACCCTGCGCTCCCTAAGTGGAATCTGATATGATGGATACGCCGCCCATCCAAATGTTTTTATGTATTCACAGCGGATAATGTCAAGATCCTGATTGATGCTGCTGCATAAGAAAGAATTCTTTGGGAACGGGTTTTTTACCGCGGATCATGTTACAGTGTGCGGGTTGCTCGTTCTTTTTCTTTGTTACTTTGGTTTGTACATTAGAACACATGTCGAGACTGTATGTTTATTGTCCAAACTTCATGAGGCGAAGCACCATATCAACGTAAAGGTAGATATGGACGAGCTTGATCTTACAAGTGCGGAAGCTAAAGCAACATATAAAGAGATTGAGGAATGGGTGCAGGAGCACTATGGATTTCATGTGACGAATCTGAATATTGCACAGGTAAAGCAGAAGCATGGGATTATAGAGCGTGAAAACTATAATAAGCCCAAATCTGAGGATAGTAGACAACCAGGGACGACTCCGGAAAAGGAGAAGGCTATTACAGAAGCATTTAAGTATTTTAAGATGATTTGATGGGAAAGAGGCATTCTATTATAGAGTGTCTCTTATTTTTTGCGGCAAAATATTTATGGATGTATGAAAACTTTTCTAATAATCTTCATCAAATCTTTATTTTTTCTTCGTATTCTGTTTTCAGATTGAAAAACACCTGTGATAACAAAACAAAAAACAGATTTATATATCGGAAAAGAAGGGGAAAAACAATGGAAATGATGCTTAAAACTAACGAACTTTGCAAGATATTTAAAGATCAGAAAGCTGTAAATAAAGTTTCACTGAATATACCTAAGGGTTGTGTATATGGCCTCCTTGGACCTAACGGTGCAGGAAAGTCAACAACTCTTAAGATGATAACGGGAATCATGAAGCCCACAGACGGTGAAATAATCTATGACGGAAAGCCATGGAGCAGAGGAGTGCTTGAAGAGATTGGAGCGCTGATTGAGAATCCTCCAATTTATGAAAACCTCACAGCAAGAGAAAATCTTGAAGTAAGAGCAATTCTTCTTGGAGTGCCAAAGAGTCGAATTGATGAAGTTTTAAAAACAGTTTCACTTACTAATACAGGAAAAAAGAAGGCAGGTCAGTTTTCACTGGGAATGAAGCAGAGGCTTGGAATTGCACTTGCGCTTCTTGCAAATCCCAAGCTCCTTATACTAGATGAGCCCACAAATGGACTTGACCCAATCGGAATTGAAGAACTTAGAGAACTTATAAAATCCTTCCCGGAGCAGGGAATCACCGTGATTTTGTCAAGCCACATTCTCTCAGAGGTTCAGATGTGTGCCGACTATATCGGAATAATCTCAGACGGAGTGCTCGGATATGAAGGTAAGCTTCTTCCGGAACAGAACCTAGAAGATCTTTTCATGGATGTTGTTAAGAAAAACCGCAAGCTCCAGGATATCGCATAAAGAGCATAAACTGCCAACTACGTAATAGTTTAGATGAAAGGACTAAAGCAATGACTAACATAATAAGAGCAGAGTTTTTAAAATCAAAGAGAACCATGAGCAGTAAACTCATATTCGCATTCCCTATAATCGCACTTGTAATGGCGTTTGTGCTTACAGCAGGTATTACAAACGCCTATGCAGAGAGCGCATGGAACTGGTGGTATACGCTTCTTCTTCCAGGAATGATCGCTATTGTAAGTTACCTTTCTGTAATGAGAGAAAAGAAAAACGGATACTTCAACATCAAGACTCTGCCCATCGAGAAAAAAAATCTGATGCTTGGAAAAATATTCTATCTTGGAATCCTTGTACTTGTATCAAATGCGGTTCTGTTTGCGGGAGCTACCTTTGGGAGCATCTTTTTAACAACAAGTGTTCCGGTAGTTGGAGCAGCTATAACGGTTATCGTTCTTACTATCGTACAGCTTTGGCAGATACCACTGTTCTTATTCCTCAGTGAAAAATTCGGAATGGTAGTTGAACTCATAGTCTGTCTGTTCATAACTGTACTTGGAATTGTCGTTGCACCTTCAGGAAAATGGTTTTTATTCGTATCAGCAATATCCATGAGAGTTGTTACTCCGCTTCTTCATGTACTTCCAAATGGTCTGAGAGCGCAGACAGGAGATCCGCTTCTTAGCGCTTCTGTAATCCTTCCCGGAATCTTCATAGCACTGGCTTGGTTTGTGCTTTTAACTTATCTGTATCTTAACTGGTTTGAAAAAAGAGAGGTGAAATAAAAATGTTTTTAAGATGTCTTCGTGCAGATTTTTATAAGATGAAAAGAAGTCCAGTGACAATTAGTCATATTATAATCCCGATTGTGGTTAGTGCAATGTTTCTTGCTTATTATGCGATTTCCGGATGGAATGAGACTGATAAGATAACCGCTTTTTATGAGGCTATTGGATTTGCATTTCCTGTATTGATTGGAATATTCATTGCAAGTACAATGGAACAGGAGCAAAATGCGGGAGCGTTCCAAAATCTACTTACTTTAAGAAGTAAGACGGCAGCGCTCTTTTCAAAGGCAGTGACATTACTTTTACTTAGTCTCTTCGCCTTGTTATTCACAGCAGTTTTATTCGGATTTGGCTTTAACATGATTCACGGACAGAGTGTTGCTTCAATGGGTGTGTTCGTTATGGCATCCTTTGTGATGTGGCTTTCCGCGATTCCGCTTTATCTGATATTTGAGATATTTGCATTTGTTTTTGGAAAAGCTTTTGTGATAGGTGCAGGTTTGATTTCTGGACTTATCGGTGCACTTTTCCTTACGGATATGGGAATGTATGCATGGAAAATCGTACCTCTTTCATGGACAGCCAGAATGCCACAAACATTCCTTGTATACAAGCTTGCAGATAGCGGAGCACTTTCCGAGATCAAGTCACAGGCATCGATTTACCTGGTAGTTGCCATCGTATGCTTTGTGGGATATTTTGTTTTCGCTGCAAACTATGAGGGTAGTAGGATATCTGAATAATCAGCTCCAAATATAATGATAACAGGGTCAAAAGTATAAGAACACTGCAAGCTCGCTTGCAAGTGGGTGAAATACTTTAAGACCCGCGGAAATATTCGGATAAAAGTGGGACGTAAGTCACACTTTTATCCGAATATTTCGGAGGATTGTGGGAGTACGAAGTACGGAACAATCCGTGTTATCACTTTTGACGATTACATCATATAATGAAAAAGAGGATGAAAACAGAATATGGCAAACATACTTGCAGTTGACGACGAAAACGCCATTCTAAACATGATTGAGAAGGTTCTTATTAAGGACTCTCACACTGTTACAAAAATTGATGATCCTACGAAAATTGAGATGGATAAACTCTCACGCTTCGACCTTGTATTACTGGACGTGATGATGCCAGGAATTGACGGCTTTGAGCTTTGCTCGAAGATAAGGAACGTGGTTGATTGTCCGATTGTATTTATCACCGCAAAGACGGATGAGGGAAGTCTTGTGAATGGACTTGCCCTTGGCGCAGATGATTATATCTGCAAGCCCTTTGGAGTAATGGAGCTACGTGCGAGAATCGGTGCGCACCTTCGAAGAGAAAAGCGCGAACACGTGGCAAGACTTGCCCTTGGCAGAATCTGCTTTATGCTTGAAGCACGAAAGATGATGATTGATGAAAAAGAAATAAATCTCACAAGGGCTGAGTATGACATATGCGAGTTTTTGGCAAAGAACCGCGGTCAGATTTTTTCAAAAGAACAGATACTTGAAAAGGTGCTTGGATACGATAGTGAGAGTAGCGAAAGCACAATCATTACGCACATCAAAAACATAAGAACGAAGCTCTCGCACTTCGAGTATATGCCGATTAAGACAGTTTGGGGGATTGGATATAAATGGGAGGAGTAAAGAGTAAGAATAAAAAGAATAAGAGAGGTACGCTGGGTCTTGGAAGCATGTTCGAGGCCTATATTCTTTTAATGGGATTTGCACTCCTTATCTGGGCTGGCATTTCTCTTTTTGCGTTTAACCTGCTTATAAATGCCGGAGTTATCTACCCGGCTAACTACGCGGAATATAGGATAAGTGATGCTTTTGAACAGATTAAAACAGCAGACGAAGTGACGGCTGATCTGATTCCAGAAGTATGCCGCTATGTGGTCTTTTCAGAGGATGGAAAAGTCCTCTCCGGTGACCTTGGCGAAAAGGATGTAGAAACAGCATGGAATGTATTGTCAAATAATAATTATAGCGACGGCAGATTCTATAAAATTATTATCCGTCCGGCTGAATATGTTGTTTTGCAGTACAGACTTAAGCCACAGTATAAATCCATGTGGATGAATGAACATCTGCCAAATCCTGAAAATCTCCTGACGATTTTCATTCTTATCTGCTGCTTGGGAATCATGCAGATTTTTGCTAAAAAATTTGGCTCAAGCATCAGAAGGAAAATGACCCCCATGAGAGATGCCTTAGAGCAGATTAGAGACAGGAACCTGGATTTTAAAATTAACTATTCAGGCGTTAGGGAGATTGATGAATGCCTGGCGGGACTGGATGACATGCGATATGCGCTTAAGACTTCCCTTCAGAAGCAGTGGGAGACCGAGCAGGAAAAGAACAGGCAGATGTCAGCTCTTGCCCACGACATTAAGACTCCTCTAACAGTGGTTCGGGGAAATTCCGAGCTTTTACTTGAGACAGAGCTTACGGAGGAGCAGAAGAACTATGCGGACTATATTTCAGAAAGCGCACTTCAGATTCAGAACTATGTGCAGACTCTAATAGAAGTTACGAAGTCTCAGGAGGGTATTTCACAGGCGCCTGTTAAGGTGAATATCTCTGATGTTATCGCTGATATCAAAAAGCAGACACTGGGACTTTCGGAAGTTTATCAGCTTCAGATAAATTGGAGGGAAGAATTAGAAAATAGCGAGTCTGCTATAAGCATCGTGTATGACCACGTTGTCAGGGCTGTTATGAATGTTGTGAGGAATGCTGCTGAGCACACGCCTAAGGGCGGCGTAATGAATATTATGGCTACTTACAAAGGCGGAGAATTTGTCTTTGCCGTTGAGGATTCAGGATGTGGCTTCACGCCGGAAGCTCTTGCCCATGGCACAGAACAGTTTTTCATGGATGATTCCAGTAGAACCGGTGGCTCTCATTATGGTATAGGATTGTTCTTTGCAAAGAAAGTCGCTAAGGAGCACGGCGGAAAGATTATTCTCGCTAATTCTAAAGAGACTTGTGGAGCTAAGGTTGAGATAAGCTTTATTAGTCAAACTTAACAAAGTAAATAAATGTATGGTAAAATGTTAATAACCATGACGTAATTAAGATAATATATATATATTTTATCATGGAACTTTGCTCTGGTGTCTGGGTTTACTGAAAGGACTAATCTTTAATGGATACTCTTTTAGTGGGCAACACAGGTTATTTAACTAAAGAAACCATTGAGATTGCGTTTTCATCTGACAACGTAGTTGTTTGTGATGCAGACTGCCGTGCCCACAAGGATGGAAACGTTAGTTTCTTTGCCCAGGACATAATGAGCGATAAGTTCCGTAGATTGTTTGATACTTTTTCTTTTGAGAGAGTTATCTTTTTTTCATATTCTCTAAATAAAGATAGCAATGAAACTGGCGAGATCGAACAGCTAAGGCGAGTTTGCTCGCTGAGTCAGAAAAATAAGATCAGCCAGTTTGTTTATCTTGTCTCAGACGAAGCACTGGTCGATGTGAATAACAGCGACTCGGTAATCTTTGATTCTTCTGAAAATATCTGCAGGTATTATGCTGAAAACTACAATATAGATATAAAGATGGTATATAGCCCGTATCTTATGAATCCTCTTTATAAGGATGATTACTGGTGTAGGATCCTGAAAAAAATTGAAGATAAGGAAAGGGTTGAGATTAATTTTTTGGAAGATGAGATTGCTTTTTTTCTAAAAGCATCTGACCTGATGGAGTTTTTTTATCACTTATTCGATGTGTGGAATGATGAGATTGATACCGAGTCAAATGAGATTGAAAGGATATATCTAAAGAGCGGCGCAAAAACGACTTACGGAGAGATAAGAGAAGCAATTAAGGAGTTTTATCCCAATGCGGAAATTCTTTTGTCTAAATCGGGGATAAAAGGCCAAATAGAACATGGCGAAAATATAGCCAGAGAAAAGTACGGTTGGTTTGCAAGGCATGATGCATGCTGGGATTTTGATGAGTACATCTTTAATTTTCAAAATGCATTTCGGGTTAAGCCGTCCATTACCCAGAGATTGATAAAAAGATTTAAGGTTGGCGGCAGATTTCTAATGATCTTAGAGCTGATCGGCGGTACGGCACTGGTTGAAGTTTATAACTATCTCTCCAGTGGAAGCGTTCAGTTCAGCATGATAGATGTAAGACTGTTATTCGTAATACTTATGTCTTTAGTTTACGGGGCGAGAATCGGAGTCCTTACAGCTTTTATTGAGATTACATCGCTTGTTCTTGCATACAAAGCAGAGGGAACGAATGCCATATTGCTGTTTTACGATCCCGGAAACTGGATTTCTTTTATCCTATTATTAGTAGCGGCGGCAATATGCGGATATATCAAGCAGAAGAAGGAAGAGGACATTTCTTTTGTCAATGAAGAGAATGAGGCATTGAAATCTGAGAATGCGTTCGTTTCGCAGTTGTATCATGAAGCAATGGATTACAAGAACAGGTATAAAGCAGACCTTATCGGAAGTCGTGACGGATTCGGACGTATTTTTGATGTTGTAAAAAGACTTAGTACAACAGTGCCGGAAGAAATCTTTGCGGAATCAATACCTGTAATGGAGGATGTACTTGATAATAAGTCTATTGCCATCTATACAATAAATGATCCTAATGCAAGATTTGCAAGATTAAACGTTTCTTCTGAGAAAATAAGCAGGCAATTAAAGAAATCCATAAACCTTGAGGATTTTGCAAGCGTTCTGGAGACATTAAAGGAAAATGATATTTGGTTTAATAACAGTGTAAGGGAAGGGTTTCCAACGTATGTTGCGGGCATTAAATCTGAAGGACATCTTTCAGTTTTGATAATGATCTATAACGTGGAATATCTTCAGATAAGCACCTATTACTCCAATCTGATAAGGATTCTCGGAGGTCTTATGGAGAACTTCATCATTAAGGCATGGGAATATCAGAGGGCTGTTGCAGAAAAGACATTTATAGAAGGAACTTCTATAACAAAAACTGAATACTTTATTTCTCAGTTTGAGATTCAGAAAGAGATGATGGTGAACAAGAGGACAAGTTTCAGACTTATCAGGTTTTTTATTAAGGATAAAACTTTGGAAGAAATCGATGAGATGTTCCAGTCAAAGATAAGAAACAACGATGTATTGGGGCTTGGAAATGATGGGAATATCTATCTTTTAGCGGCTCAGGTTGACGATAACAGTGAAAGCATCGTATTAAAGCGCTTTAGAGATATGGGGCTTAAATGTGATGTTGTGGAGAATGTGGCTTGATAGGATTTATAATGCTTTTTCTTCATATTTTCATAGTAATTATTGCTTTTTTCCTCATGAAAAAACGAATGCTCAAAATTGACAGAATTATGTTTGTCATAATTGTGTGCATTCCCTTCTGGGGTATGTTAAGCGCGCTTATTGTGAGCTTTATGATACTTACGGAGCGGGTTGGAGTAAACAATAAGAACCTTGAAAATATGAAGAGTTCGGATGAAAGTGGAGACACAATCGTGGTGGAAGCTCCTGAGAGTGAGAATGTAGTGCCTTTGCAGGATGCCCTTATCATGGATGATCCTTCTGTAAGAAGGAGTGTGATGCTTGATGTTCTGATGAGCGGGACAAAGAGCTATATCCCTGTTATCAATGAAGCCAGAATGAATGATGATGTGGAAGTTGTCCATTATGCCACGACTGCCATGGTTGAGCTGTCAAAAGAGTTTGAACTTAAGGCACAGGAATATAGTGCCAGATATGCGGAAAATCCTGAGGAAGACGGGCTTTTGGAAGACTATATATCTTTTCTTGAACAGTATGTCTCCAGCAATATGATACAGGGGCAGCTCCTTGAAATTCAGAGAAATACACTGATGCAGCTTCTTGCAGAGAAAGTTTCGAGAAATTCAAGGCAGGAGGACTACGTTTCGTTTATAAATGCTCTTTTTGCAGAAAAACAGTTTTCAATTGCGGATACTGTGCTTTCTGAAATGGAGACCAGTTGGCCAAAGGATGAAAGGTGCATCAAACTAAGGCTTAGATATTATTATGAGACCGGCGCGGGAAATAAGATCAAAGAAATAGTGGATACTGTTAAGAATAGTGGAAATTATTATTCCAGAGAGATCAGGGATCTGGTTGATCTTTGGGATATTGGCAATAAAGAGGAGCAGAGGGCATGAAAGATAAGAGATTTCGTGACCTGATCGGTGTTGCGATTGGATTTATTCTCCTTTTTACAGTTCTTGTGGTTGAACGAATCGGCATTATGTATGAGGAAAAAGAACCTGATATACAGATTCTTCCCGATGACCAGATTGTTCATATGAAGGAATCCTCAAGAGAAAAAACATGTCTTTTGTTATGGAACTCAGAAGACACGACAAGCCAGAATGCCTATAAGATATATAATCAGGTTTTGATCGATATGCGCGTCCCTTTCAAGGTGATGGATGTCAATGAAGAGGGTGACTATGAAGAAGCATTATCAGGATGCAAGACCATGGTGATAGCCATAAGTGATTTTGACTGTATTGGGAGAAATATACTGACAATAACGGGATGGGTTGGAAAAGGTGGAAGATTACTACTTGGAATCCCGCCATTTAAGACTGATATATTTGATTTTGTAAGTTCTAAACTTGGAATAATCAGTTCAAATTATGCATATTCGAGAGTGGATGATTTTGTGTCTGAGCCTGATTATATGCTCGGAGCGCAGATTACCTATCCGATTGTTGACGGATATGAGTCGTCTACTTCAGTGGTTCTGGATGATAAGTGCAAAGTTTATGCTCATACAGAAGATGGGAAGGTTCCGCTTGTGTGGTCGAGAGACTATCAGAAGGGGAAATTTGTTGTATGCAATTTCGGATACTCAGAAAAAGCTTATAGAGGAATATATGCAAGTGCTTATACGCTGCTTGAAGATTATTTTATCTATCCTGTAATAAATGCTTCGACATTCTATCTGGATGATTTTCCATCTCCTGTGCCTGATGGTAATGGCGAATATGTAAAAAGAGACTACAACATGGGAATAGCTGAGTTCTATTCCAGAGTGTGGTGGCCGGATATGCTAACCCTTGGAAGAAAGCATGACATTAAGTATACCGGACTTATTATAGAGACTTATAGGGATCAGACCTATGGAGACCTTCCTGCAAACGATAGTACAGCCAACTACTACTACTATGGAAATATGCTTTTGAATCAGGGGGGAGAGTTGGGATATCACGGCTATAATCATCAGCCCTTATGTCTTGAAAACTATGTATACCACAAGGAACTTGGCTATAAAATCTGGGAAAACTATGACACCATGAAGGCGTCTTTTGATGAGCTTGTAAGATTTTCGGGAAGTATTTTTCCAACTCAGAAGATGACGGTTTATGTGCCGCCATCAGACATATTATCGGAGGAAGGAAGAAGGCTTCTTGGTATAGGCTATCCGCAGGTGAAGGTAATAGCAAGTATTTATCTGGAGGGCGAAGATGAGTATGTTCAGGAGTTTTCAGTTTCAAGTGATGGAATGATTGAAACTCCAAGGGTTATTTCGGGTGGAGTTTTGGATGATTATATGAAAATAACAGCGCTGTCTGAGCTGAATTTTCATTTTGTTTGTTCTCATTTTATGCATCCTGACGATCTTCTCGATGAAGACAGAGGAGCTGAGCTTGGATGGGAAGTGCAGAAGAACAGGCTGGATGCCTATATGGGATGGGTTGACGAATCAGGAAAAAATATAAGGCATCTTACAGGCTCAGAGATGGGCGGCGCAGTGCAAAGATACGTAAATCTAATACCGAGTTATTACAGCGTTAAAAATGAGAACATTGTCCTAAATACCACAGGGCTTATTGATACTGCATTTTATCTGATCAGAGTAAATGAGGGAGAGATTGCAGAAGCCTATGGTGGTGAGCTTACGAAGCTTAATGACACTCTTTATCTTTTAAAGGTTAAGTCCCATAGGGTAACAATAACAAGGAGATAAGCTCTGATGAAAATATGCCTTATTCTGGAGGGGAGCTATCCATATGCTTATGGTGGCGTTTCATCCTGGATGCACAATTACATAAAGGCGATGCCGGAGCATGAATTTATCCTTTGGGTTATTGGAGCAAGAGCCAGTGACAGAGGAAAGTTTAAGTATGAGCTTCCGGAAAATGTTACGGGTGTCACAGAAGTGTTTTTGGATGATGCACTTAAGGTAAGAGCTAACAAGAATGATAAGTTTAAGCTTGATGATGATGAAAAACAGGCTTTGTACGATGCTATAGATTGCGAGAGGCCTGATTGGAACGTGCTTTTTAGTATGTACCAGGATAAAAAGTATAATCCGGCCAGTTTTCTTATGAGTGAATCTTTTCTGGATGTGCTTACAGACCTTTGCAAAACAAAATATCCATATGTGGCTTTTGCAGAGACATTTCATACGATAAGGTCAATGCTTCTTCCTGTGCTCTATCTTATTGGAAGTGAAGTGCCGGTGGCAGACTGCTATCACACAATATGTACGGGATATGGCGGGCTTTTGGCGGCGCTTGGACAATTCAAAACCGGAAGACCGATAATCCTTTCTGAACATGGCATTTACTCAAGAGAGAGAGAAGAGGAAATAATAAGGGCAAACTGGGTTATACCGGCATTTAAGAGACAGTGGATAAAGTTCTTTTACATGCTTTCTGATGTGGCATATAAAAGAGCTACGTTTATAACAAGTTTGTTTGGGAATGCAAGCAAGATTCAGCAAGAGCTTGGTGCAGAGGCGAATAAGTGCAAAGTAATACCAAACGGTATTCATTACGAGAAATTTTGTGATATTCCCTTAAAAGAAGACGACGGCTTCGTGGATATCGGAGCGGTTATCAGACTTGCGCCGATCAAGGATGTTAAGACTTTGATCTATGCCTTTAATGAACTTAAAGCAATGAGGAGTAATATAAGGCTGCATATTCTTGGCGGAACCGATGATGAGGATTATGCAAGGGAGTGCCATGAACTTGTGGATAGTCTTCATCTTAAGAATGTAATATTTGCCGGTCAGGTCAATGTCATAGAGTATATGAAAAAACTTGATTTTACAATGCTTACAAGTATCTCAGAGGGCCAGCCTTTATCAGTTCTTGAATCCTTTGCCGCAAGACGCCCTGTTGTCACAACGGATGTTGGTTGCTGCAGGCAGCTTATCGAAGGAGAAGAAGGTGATTTCTTTGGAATAGCGGGATTCTGCGTTCCTCCAATGCACAGAGAAGGTCTTGCCCAGGCTATGGAGAAGCTTTGTGAGAGCAAAGAAAGGCGTGAAGAGATGGGTGAGATTGGCAGAACAAGAGTTGAGAAGTTTTTCAGACACAAGATGATGATAGAGCGTTTTGCTTCACTATATCAGGGGTTAAATTAATGGCAGGTATAGGCTTTGAGTTAAAAAAACTATTTAAGGCTACCGGTGTCCTTAGTAAATTAAGGGCATATGGCTATACCGGTATGGTTACAGCAGGTCCAATGCTTTTGGGCTTTCTTTTCCTGCTTGCGATTCAGCTTATTGCAAAAAGAATGGGACTTGGTAATGGTGAGAGTGAATTATTGGTAAGCCTTATCACATATTCGCTTCTTGGTTCGATGATGTATAGCAGTATTTTTTCAATGGTAATGACGAGATTTGTCGCAGACCTTTTGTACGAAGAAAAGGAAGAGGATGTTATTCCCTCTCTTGAAGGCATATTGTTTTTCCTGCTTCCATCCGGCGGAGCATTATGGATATTGTTCCTTATTTTTTCGGGGGCAACCTTTACCAGAGGCTTTTTATCCTTCACTCTTTTTGTTGAACTTCTTGCTGCCTGGACTGAGATGAATTATCTCTCTGCAATAAAGGATTACAAAGGAATCCTTCTTTCGTATGTGATTTCAATTTTGGCAGCGCTTTCAACATCAATTGTCGGATTCATGATCTTTGGTGGAAGCGTTGAACTTCTATTGTTCAGCGTGGTTCTTGGTTATGGAATCATGATGGCGATTGATATGGCGCTTTTATATGGATTTTTTCCAAACTCTGAAGAAAGACATTTCGATTTTCTTCCCTGGTTTGATGAGTATTCTGACCTTATAGCCATAAGCTTTATGACAAATATTGGTCTTTTTGCACATCTTATAATTGCGTGGTTTAGCAGTATCGGGCATCAGATAAAGGGGCTTTTTTATTCTGCTCCGCAGCATGATATAGCAGCCCTTTTTGCCTTTATGACAATTCTTATTACGACTATAAATTTTGTGGCATCGGTTGAGGTTAATCTATATCCGAAATATAGAAGATATTATGATCTTTTTAATGGTAAGGGATCAATAACGGAAATAGAACAGGCAGAAAAAGAGATGCTTACAGTTCTTGATCATGAACTTATCTACACTGCGAGAAGACAGTTTTACGGTACAGCGCTGATGCTGAGTGTGGGCCTGATAATTCTTGAAAGACTGCCTCTTGGATTTGATGCCCTGATGGAAGGGTATTTTAGAATACTATGCGTTGGCTATGGGGCATATGCAGTTGGAAATGTTCTTACCCTTATACTCATGTATTTTACAGCTTATGAGGATGCAAAGATTGCGACGACAGTATTTGCATTATCGACAACTGTTTTATCCATTGCTTCTTTGTTTATTGATGCGAAGTATTACGGTTTTGCATTTGCGTTTGGCAGTATTTTATTTCTTTGCATTTCAATTTTCAGGCTTATGAAGTACACCAAAAAGTTGCCTTATCACATTTTGAGCTCTCAGCCGCTTCTGGTAGAACCCAAGAAGGGCCTTGGGACTAAGCTTTATATAGCGATACTTAAGTTTTCGGGTAAAGAGTAACAATTGTTTCTTAAGAGGCACAGAAAATAAATGAAAAAAGATTCCATCAAAATTATTATAGCGGCTGTTATTCTATTTGCTGCGATATTATGTGCAAATATGTGGCGTCAGGCTAAAGAAAACTTTGAAGATAATGCATCCAATGAGGAAACAGAAGATGAAATCGCTGAAGATAATAGCTTGAATGATGGTGAGGCTGAAGGTAATTTGCAAAAAGACAGTGCTTCATCAGGTGATGTTACTCATATCAGGGACAAGAAGCTTATTTATGACGATGACAACAGCGTGGTCACTATGTATCTGACTGTCAGGAAAGGCAACAAATCAGATGGAACTAATCACACCTGGGAAGAGGTCAATACCTATTCAGCATATTATTATGATGAGCGTGGGATTGACAGATACAAAGTGGAAGCTCTTTTGCAGGTTGGTGATGAGAATGGAGTTAAGGAAGGGGCTCTTGGATATGGAAGAGAAGCGCCTAATGCCACAGTACAGATAAGAGGACAGACATCGAGTAAGAATCCTCAAAAGAACTATAAGATAGAGCTTAAGAAAAATCAGGGTTCCTGGAATGGACAGACAACTATCGCGCTTAATAAGCACATGACTGACGGACTGAGATTTAGAAATAAGCTTGGTTTTGACCTATTGGAAGGTATTGATCAGCTCATGGGGCTAAGAACGCAGTTTGTGCATCTGTATGTCAATGATCTTACTGATGACGAAGATCTTGGATTTCAGGATTATGGGCTTTACACTCAGGTGGAACAGCTAAATAAAGCTGCGCTTAGAACACATGGACTAGACAGGACAGGCCATTTATACAAGATAAATTTCTTTGAATTTTACAGATATGAAGATGTGATAAAAAAAGCTGATGAACCGGGGTATGACAAGAAGGCTTTTGAAGAATATCTGGAAATAAAGGGTAATGAAGATCATACCAAACTGATAGAGATGCTGGAAGATGTTAATAATATGTCGGTTCCTATAGAAGATGTGATAAAGGAACATTTTGACATGGAAAATCTGGCATATTGGATGGCCTTTAATATACTTACCGGAAATTATGATACGCAGAGCAGAAATACATATCTGTACAGCCCACAAAATTCAGATACCTGGTATCTGTACTGCTGGGATCTTGATGCATCTTTTCGTCTTGAAGAAAACCACATGAAAGGTCTGACAGATGGAGAAAGCTGGGAATGTGGAATAAGCAATTATTGGGGGAATGTTCTTTTTCAAAGATGTCTTAAGTCCAAGCAGTTCAGAGATGAGCTTAATGATGCCATTCTTGAACTCAAGGATTATATGAGTAAAGACCGGCTAAAAGAAATGGTGGAAGCATACAGAAAAGTAGTTGAACCATATGTGTACAAAGAGCCGGATCTTAATTATGCGCCTATCACGAAGCAGCAGTATGAGAAGGTAGCTGCGGATTTACCCGGACTTGTGGATGAGTATTACAAAAAATATTTGGATACTCTGGACAGACCTATGCCATTTTATATTGGAGTGCCAGTCTTTGAAAATGGTAAGATAAAGTACAACTGGGAGATGAGCTATGATTTTAACCAGGAAGATGTGAAGTATAAGATGACTGTTGCGAGGGATTATGAGTTTAAAGATGTGGTCGAAAGCTATGAGGACTACTGGCCTGAATATACGGGGAAGGCGCTTTCTCCTGGACAGTACTTTGTGAAGGTGCAGGCCACTAATGAAAGTGGGAAAACACAGGATCCTTTTGATTACTATGAGGTAGACAGCGGTAAGATATACGGCGTTTTATGCTTTTATATAAATAAAGATAACAGTATATCGGTTTATACGGTTGTGGAATGATACGGTGGTCATTGTAATGATAAAAAAGATTTTTAAGATAATATTTATTCTTCTTATTGTAGTGATAATAGGCTTGGGAGCTCACAAAATGTATATCAGGAGTATTACGGGAAAATCATATAAATATGATGAGGGAAATGAGACATTGACAAATCCCTATATTGGCTATGCTCCCAGTTGCACGAGTACCAGTCTGTGTGAAAATACCAGTCTTGTTTATTTGGAGATTCACTGGAGTGACCTTGAGCCTAAGGAAGGTGTATATGATTGGGAAACAATAGAAACCAATGCTTATTTGGAAAGATGGCGGGACGAAGGAAAGAAGCTTGTCCTCAGATTTGTCTGTGATACGCCAAAGACAAGTGAGCATATGGATATCCCTCAGTGGCTCTATGATAAAACAGGCGATGGAGTATTCTATGATATTTCATACGGAAAGGGGTATTGTCCTGACTACAACAATACTGTTTTTATAAAAGAACATGAAAAAGTGATAAAAGAAATTGCAGATCACTTTAGAAATGATGATTTCCTTGTTTATGTAGAGCTTGGAAGTCTGGGACATTGGGGAGAGTGGCACACCTATTATACCGGTGGTCTTCCACGGATGCCTAAGACTGCAGTGAGAACTATGTATGTCTCTCATTATGTTAAGTATTTTGATTACTGCAAACTGCTGATGAGAAGACCTTTTGCGGAGCTTCCGGAAGGTGCTGGAGTGTTCAATGATATGACGGGAATAAGCCATGATACAAGTATTTGGCTTTCCTGGATAGAGGAAGGCGGAGATTTTAATGCTTCAGGGGAAAAGAATGCGCTTAAGGCAGTCCCTGAAATTTGGAAGACTGCGCCGGTTGGAGGAGAATTTGCAAGTTCTGTTCCGATCAGCACTATGCTTGGGAGTGATTATGACCAGACGATAAGTCTTTTGGAAAAATCCCATATGAGTTTTATTGGACCAATGGTTCCTTATATGAAGAGGGAAGATAAGGATTTTTATGATGCTGCGAAAAGAGCACTCAGGTATGTTGGATACAGGTACAGAATAAAGAGTCTTCTAATTAAAAATCCGATTGGACAGAAATACTCAAATGTCACAATAACCATGATAAATGATGGTGTTGCGCCAATATATTTTGATTCAGTGCCTTGCCTTTATATTACTTTACCGGAAGAAACTGATGAGAATATAGCATTTAACAATGATGGGTATGCTAAGGCGGGTACTGATGCAGAAGGAATGGTAAAGATAAAGCTTGATATAGATTTAAAAGAACTTGCTCAGGGAGAAGAAACGGAGTGTACTATTCAGATTCCGAGATATCTTTTTCATAAGAGTGGGATGAAGCTTTACGCAGGAATAGAGAATCCTAAGACGGAAGAGCTTGAAATCCTTCTTGATATGGATGCGGAAAGAAAAGGCAGTTTGAGTCTTATCTGGGCAAAGTATTAGGAATATAAAAAATAAATATAATTTTTGCGGAGTTATGAAATAAACTGCACAGAAGCTCATGTTTTTATGGTATAGTGTGTAATGGCCTTCAGGTCGGAAATTATTGATTTTGGGAGGAAGTAGTTTTGAAGAAGGATAGGGGATCTTTTTCTGGAAAAATCGGATTTGTGCTTTCGGCAGCAGGAGCGTCTGTTGGCCTTGGCAATATCTGGAGGTTTCCGTATCTTTGCGCAAAGTATGGGGGAGGAATATTTTTACTTGTGTATGTACTGCTGGCGCTTACGTTTGGCTACACTATGATTGTGGCTGAAACTGCTATAGGAAGATATACAAAGAAGAGTCCTGTAGGCGCATTCAACAATCTTGGTAAAAACAAGGTCATGGGATTTGGCGGATGGATAAATGCCATAATTCCTATTCTTATCGTTCCATATTATTCGGTAATTGGCGGATGGGTTTGTAAGTATCTGTTTGAATACATAAGAAGTGATATTAACAGAATTGCATCAGATGATTTCTTTGTGAATTTTATTACAGATGGCGCTGATTCAGAAATCTGGTTTATTGTATTTGCTGCTTTGGTTCTTGGAGTAATATTTATGGGTGTTGCGAATGGAATAGAGAGATTTTCCAAATTTGTCATGCCTGTGCTGGTTGTGCTTGCTTTCTTTGTGTGTGTTTATTCTGTGACGAGGAAAGGTGCGCTTGAGGGAGTTAAATATCTTTTTGTTCCAAACTTTGCTAATTTCTCGATAATGACCATTGTTACAGCTATGGGACAGATGTTTTATTCTCTTTCCATCGCTATGGGAATTCTTATCACTTTTGGATCCTATATCAAGAAAGAAGTAAGTATAGATGAGTCCACAAGGCAGGTTGAAATATTTGATACAGCAATTGCTGTTATGGCAAGTCTTATGATAATTCCCGCAGTGTTCTCTTTTTATGACGGAGACCAGACCAAGCTTAAAGCAGGACCATCTTTGATGTTCATTACCATGCCCAAGATATTTGCAAGTCTTGGCTTTGGTAAGGTGATTGGAATAATGTTCTTTGCACTTGTCTTGTTTGCAGCGGTTACAAGCGCTATAGCTCTTACAGAAAGCGCTGTTTCTACTTTTTCAGATGAATTTGGGTGGAGCAGAAGACGCGGAGTTGTCGTAATGGCCTTTATAATGCTTGTTTTGGGAAGTTTGTCTTCTCTTGGCAATGGTCCTCTTGCGGGAGTTACCATTATGAAGATGCAGCTTTTGGATTTCTTTGATTTCCTGACAAATTCAATCATGATGCCAATCGCAGCACTGTTTACATGTATTTTGATAACTAAATATATGGGAATCGACACACTGACGAGCGAAGTTGAGCAGGACGGACATCCTTTTAGCAGGAAAAAGACTTTTGCTGTGATGATAACAAAAATCTGCCCGATATTTGTGGCAATAATCCTTATCAGCTCAATTCTTAACGTACTTGGAATAATCAAGATGTGAGAAATAATTAGAGTATAATATTGATTGAATATATGTTCGATTGATGGTAAGATGGGCAGAGTGATTAAGGCTTGGTTAGGAAGTATTGTTGATGAGTAAGGAGTATTATTTTGCCTGCCTTATTGGGGCGGGAATTGTTCTTTTGGCGGGTGTTATCTTTTTTGTTATAAAGGCCATAAGGAACAAGCCTCTTCCGATGGATGAGATGGAAGGGCATGATTTTGAGTATTACTGCGCTGAGCTTCTAAAAAAACACGGTTTCATCGATGTGGAAGTGACAAGAGGAAGCGGGGATTTCGGAGCTGATATTCTTGCTGAAAAGGATGGAATATCCTATGCTGTACAGTGCAAATGCTATGATAAACCAATTGGGGTGAAGGCAGTTCAGGAGATTTATGCCGGAAGAGATTATTATGACTGCATGGTTGGAGTTGTCATGACTAATCAGTATTTCACTCAGCCTGCAATGGAACTTGCAGAGAAACTTAAGATTGTTCTGTGGGACAGAGGATATGTGGATGCCATGGAAGAGGAAGAAGTAAAAAGAAAAAAGGCTTAAGAGACTTCCATAAGGTGCTGATAAACAGGCAAGGCGAGGATTATGATCGTAACAATTGAGGATGATTTTGATTTAAAGAAAATAGCTGACAGTGGACAGTGCTTCAGGTTTAATGAATGCGCTGACGGGTATAGCGTTCTTGCACAGGATAAATATCTTTTCATTAAACAGGTTGATGATAAGAAGTATGACTTTTCATGCTCCAAAGAGGATTATGAGAATTTTTGGAAAGAGTATTTTGACCTTAAGACGGATTACAGGAAGATAAGAGGCCTTATTGATGCAGATGAAGACGGATATCTTTATGCTGCTTCTGAATATGGAAAAGGTATCAGAATTCTGAGGCAGGACCCCTGGGAAATGTTGATTTCTTTTATAATATCCCAGCGAAAAAATATCCCGGCAATAAAAGCTTCTATTGAGAAGATATGTGCGCTTTGCGGGAAAGAGATTGGAAATGATGCTAAGGGTAAGGCAGTTTACTCTTTTCCAACACCTGAGGAGCTTGTAGTTGTTCCACTTGAAAAGCTTACTGCCTGCAGTCTTGGGTATAGGGACAAATATGTCCATCAGGCGGCACTTGATGTGGCAAGCGGAGTTTCGAATGTAAGAGAATGGAGCAGCCTTGATGATAAAGAGCTGCTGGAAAAGCTACTGGAAATATACGGAGTCGGTGTAAAGGTCGCCAACTGTGAAATTTTGTTTGGATTTCACAGGCTTGATGCTTTTCCTAAAGATGTATGGATAAATAAGGTTCTGGAGCTTAAATATCCGGAAGGCTTTTTGTTTGATAAATACAGGCCGTACAATGGAGTGATGCAGCAGTATCTATTCTTTTATTCAAGAGAAGAAAAATTACAGAAGTAAGTCATATAAACCGGAGAGCAAAATATGATGCTTTCCGGTTTTTTGATATATTTGTACATATACAACTTTGGAAAATTGTACAAATTTGTCATTGACCGAAAGAAGAGTGGGTTATACGATAAAACACGTATGATTGGCGTGTGAAGCTGAATACACAAAACAGTACAACTTATGAAAATAATACAACTTTTCTTTGGGTGTTAGAAGGTGGCTAAATATCAAACAATTATTGATTGGATAAACAAGAATATAGATGAGGGCAAGCTTAGTCCCGGTGAGAAAATTCCTTCAGAAAATATCCTGTGTGAAAAGTTTGGGCTAAGCAGGCAGACAGTGAGGCATGCAATTTCCAAGCTTTCTGAGGATGGACTTTTGGAAAGCCGCAGAGGAAGCGGGACGTATGTTGCCGATCAGAGGGCAGACGGAAGCAATAAATCTGTGGTAGCGGTGGTTACAACGTATCTGGATGATTATATTTTTCCAAGTACTATAAGAGGTATCGAGAGTAGCCTTAGCTCAAAGGGATACTCGATGCAATTATCTTTTACCAACAATACTACGGGTAAAGAAAAGCAGATTTTAGAGGATCTTATCGAGAGAAATGATGTTGCAGGGGTTATCATGGAACCGGTGAAAAGCGCTCTTCCAAATCCCAACATACAGCTTTACCATAAGCTGATTGATAAGGGGATTAAAGTTCTTTTCATTAATAGCTATTATCCTGAGCTTGATCTTCCTCACGTATCTATAAATGATGAGGAGTGTGCCTACAGAGCGGTTAAGGCTTTGGCGGATGCGGGGCACAGGAACATTGGATGTGTACTTAAGCTCGATGACGGGCAGGGGAGAGAGCGGTATCGTGGATATTTAAGGGCAATGACGGAATGCGGACTTTCTTTTACCTATGACCATGTGAACTGGATAGATACGATAGATATCAAGGATGGGAAAAGAAGTCTCGTCAGAGTCAAAGAGAGACTAAAGGGGTGCAGCGCGGTCTTTTGTTATAACGATCAGGTGGCAGGAATGCTGATGCAGGTTCTGATCGAGGATGGGATGAAACTTCCTGAAGAAATGTCGGTTATTGGCATGGATGATTCCGATTTGGCAAAGATAGGAGTTTCCGGAGTTACGATCTCTTCCATTCCACATCCTAAGGCAAGGCTCGGAAATAAGGCGGCTCAGAACATGATAAGGCTTATACACAGTTCCGGTAAGTTCTGTAATGCCACATATGAATTTGAAGAAGATGTGATAATCAGGGATTCAATCCAAGAACTGTCAGGAAAGAATAATTGACAGATTTGTCACATGGAGGATTTCAGGTAGTTTTATATACAACTTGGTTTCAATAGTAAATTTTACAGATAAAGGAGAGACAAAATGGGTGACGTAAAAAGTTTAATCGCAGAGGGGAAGACGCTTCTTGGCATCGAGTTTGGTTCTACAAGAATAAAGGCTGTTCTTACGGATTATGAGTATAATCCGATTGCATCAGGTTCACATGCCTGGGAGAACAGACTTGATGATGGAATCTGGACATATACACTTGAGGATATCTGGGGCGGACTTCAGGATTGTTATGCAAAGCTTGCACAGGATGTTGAAAAGCAGTATGGCGAGAAGCTTACAAAGGTTGGAGCTATGGGATTTTCAGCTATGATGCATGGCTATATGGCTTTTGATAAGGCAGGAGAGCTTCTTGTTCCTTTCCGTACCTGGAGAAATACTATTACTGAAGAGGCTTCAGAAAAGCTTACAGAGCTTTTTAGATATCACATTCCACAGCGTTGGAGCATTGCTCATTTATATCAGGCAATGTTAAATGGCGAAGAGCATGTAGGAAAAGTTGATTTCTTTACAACACTTGCAGGTTACATTCACTGGCAGCTCACTGGTGAGAAGGTTCTTGGCGTAGGTGATGCATCAGGAATGTTCCCTATTGATTCTGCAACATGTGATTACAACGAGAAGATGGTTGGACAGTTTGATGAACTTATCGCAGAGAAAGGCTTTTCTTTTAAGCTTCGTGAAATTCTTCCAAAGTCACTACCTGCAGGCGCAGCAGCTGGCACTCTTACAGAAGAGGGTGCAAAAAAACTTGATCCTACAGGAACACTGCAGGCAGGAATCCCTGTTTGTCCTCCTGAAGGCGATGCAGGAACAGGTATGGTTGCTACAAACTCAGTTGGCGTAAGAACAGGTAATATCTCAGCAGGAACAAGTGTATTCTCAATGGTTGTTCTTGAGCATGATCTTTCAAAGGCATATCCTGAGCTTGATCTTGTTACAACACCTAGCGGAGAGCAGGTTGCCATGGTTCACTGCAACAACTGCACATCTGATCTTAATGCATGGGTTGGACTTTTCAGAGAGTTCGCAGGAGCTATCGGTCAGGATATCGACGATGATACTCTTTATGGAACACTTTATCGCAAAGCAATGGAAGGTGATGCTGATTGCGGCGGACTTCTTGCTTATAACTATTTCTCGGGCGAGAGCATTACAGGCTTCAACGAAGGAAGACCTTTGTTCGTAAGAAGACCTGATGATAAGTTTAATCTTTCAAACTTCATGAGAACACATCTTTACACAGCACTTGGAGCACTTAAGGCAGGTAATGATATCCTTATGAAAGAAGAGAACGTAAAGGCAGACTTCTTCTTTGGACAGGGCGGATTCTTCAAGATTCGCGGTGTTGGTGACAGAGTAATGGCAGCAGCCCTCAACACACCTATAAAGCTCATGGAGACAGCAGGAGAAGGCGGCCCTTGGGGACAGGCAATTCTTGCAGGTTTCATGCTTCAGAAGTCAGAGGGTGAGACACTTGAGAAGTTCCTTAACGAGAAGGTATTTGTTTCCGGTAAGGTAGAGACTTTTGAGCCTTTAAAAGAGGATGCAGAAGGCTTCGATGAGTTTATGAAGGATTACAACGCAGGTCTTGCAATTGAAAGAGCTGCAGTGGATTCACTTAAATAATTGATAAAAATGGCTTTCCTGGGCTCATATGGTCTCAGGAAAGCTTTTGATATGACAAAAAGGGGAAGAAAAATGTTAGAAGAATTAAAGAAAAAAGTATATGAAGCAAATATTCTTTTACCCAAGTATGGTCTTGTAACCTTTACATGGGGAAATGTCAGCGCGATTGACAGAGAGAGCGGCCTTTTTGTAATTAAGCCAAGTGGTGTTGATTATGAGACTATGACTCCTGATGACATGGTTGTCATGGATCTTAACGGAAATAAGGTTGAGGGAAAGCTTAATCCTTCATCAGATACTCCGACTCACGTGGAAATCTATAAGGCTTTCAAAGAGGTAGGCGGTGTAGTTCATACACATTCATCCTATGCAACCAGCTGGGCACAGGCAGGAAGAAGCATTCCTTGCTATGGAACAACTCACGCAGATTATTTCTATGGCGATATTCCCTGCGTAAGATGCCTTACAAAGGACGAGATAGAGGATGCATACGAAGAAAATACCGGACATCTTATCGTTAACGAATTTGAGCGTATGGGCAAAGATCCTGTAGCTGTTCCGGCAGTTCTTTGCAAGAATCACGGCGTTTTTTCATGGGGAAAAGATGCGCATGAAGCAGTACACAACGCAGTAGTTACAGAAGAAGTTGCAAAGATGGCTTACAGATGTGAAGTTATCAATCCAAGAGTTCAGCCTGCACCACAGGAATTACAGGATAAGCACTACTATCGTAAACACGGCGCTAATGCATATTATGGACAAAAGTAATAGCATAAAATAGTAAGACTTAGGCAAAATATGCGATAGACGATAGATTTTAGTTATGTTACATTTTATATGCATTATCATGATGGTATATCGGTTAGCAGAATGAAACTTTTGTGCTGAACGGTATATATAAATGGATAAATTAAAAGTTTCCATTGTATTGCGGTGAATTTGTGAAATATGACTTGCATAGTGGATATACTTCAATTGATGATTTCACATATAGCATAACATTGGCAAAAGAAGTGGAGGAATTATGACAAACAAAGAATTGCAGAAGATTGCAAACGAAGTCCGCAAGGGCATTGTTACAGCGGTTCACGCAGCAGGTGCCGGACACCCGGGCGGATCACTGTCAGCAGCAGATATCTACACATACTTATATTTTGAGGAGATGAATGTAGATCCTAAGGATCCTAAGAATCCTGATCGTGATCGTTTTGTTCTTTCTAAGGGACATACTGCACCGGGTCTTTACTCAGTTATGGCTCAGAAGGGATATTTCCCTGTTGAGGAGCTTACAACACTTCGTAAACTTGGTTCAAGACTTCAGGGACATCCAAGTATGCAGTATCTTCCAGGTCTTGACATGAGCAGCGGATCTCTTGGACAGGGAATCTCAGTTGCTTGTGGTATGGCTCTTTCTGCAAAGCTTGATAATAAAGATTACAGAACATATACACTCCTTGGTGACGGTGAGATTGAAGAAGGACAGGTTTGGGAGGCTGCTATGTTTGCAGGATTCCGTAAGCTTGATAACCTTGTTGTTATTGTTGATAACAACGGACTTCAGATTGACGGACCTATTGATCAGGTTTGCTCACCTTATCCTATCGATAAGAAGTTTGAAGCATTCAACTTCCACGTAATTAACGTTGATGCTCATGATTTTGATGCTCTCAGAGCTGCATTTAAGGAAGCTAGAGAGACAAAGGGACAGCCTACAGCAATCATTGCACACAGCTTAAAGGGTAAGGGCGTTTCCTTCATGGAAGGCCAGGTTTCATGGCATGGTGTAGCACCTAACGATGAAGAATACGCAAAGGCTATGGATGATCTTAACAAGATTGGTGAGGCACTTGCCTGACACGGATTGTTTGGCATCGATCAGATGAATTTCCGTTAGGAAATTCAATGAAAATATTTGGAGGTTAGAATGAGCGAAGTAAAGAAAATTGCTACCAGAGATAGTTATGGTAAAGAACTTATAGAGCTTGCAAAGGTTAATGACAAGGTAGTTGTACTTGATGCAGACCTTGCAGCAGCAACAAGAACAGGTTGGTTTAAGAAGGAATTCCCTGATCGTCACATCGATTGCGGTATTGCTGAATGTAACATGATGGGTATCGCAGCAGGTCTTGCTACAACTGGTAAGATTCCTTTTGTAAGCACATTTGCTATGTTTGCAACAGGACGTGCTTTCGAGCAGGTTCGTAACTCTATCGGATATCCACATCTTAACGTTAAGATTGGTGGAACACATGCAGGTATCACTGTAGGTGAAGATGGTGCCAGCCACCAGTGTAACGAAGATCTTGCTCTTATGCGCACAATCCCTGGAATGGTTGTTATGTGCCCTGCAGATGACATCGAGGCAAGAGCTTGCGTAAGAGCTGCAGCAGAGCATGAAGGCCCTGTTTACATCCGTTTTGGACGTGCAGCTTGCCCTGTAGTTAATGACAGACCTGATTACAAGTTTGAGCTTGGCAAGGGAACACTTCTCAGAGAAGGTACAGATGTAAGTATCATTGCAACAGGTATCGGTGTTGGTGCTGCTCTTGAAGCTGCAGAGAAGCTTGCTGCAGACGGAATCAGCGCAGAAGTTGTTAACATCTGCACAATCAAGCCTATCGACAGAGAGCTTGTAGTTGCAACAGCTAAGAAGACAGGCAAAGTTGTAACAGTTGAAGAGCATTCTGTAATCGGTGGTCTTGGAAGCGCTGTTTGTGACGTTCTTTCAGAGGAATGCCCAACAGTTGTTAAGAAGATCGGTATGCAGGATAGATTTGGTGAGTCAGGATCAGCTGCTGCACTTGTTAAGAAGTATGGTCTTGATGGTGATGGTGTTTATGCATCAGTAAAGGAATTTTTGAAATAATGAATATTTTAAGTCCTTCAATTCTTTCTGCTGATTTCGCCATTTTAGGAGAGCAGATAAGAGAAATTGATGAAGCGGGAGCTGAGTATATTCATATAGATGTAATGGATGGCATATTTGTGCCATCCATTTCCTATGGTATGCCGGTTATTAAGAGTATAAGAAAAGTTACCAAAAAAGTTTTTGATGTGCACCTTATGATAAAGGACCCTGTCAGGTACATCGACGATTTTGTGGAGTCAGGCGCGGATATGATAACATTTCACCTTGAGGCCACAGATAATGCGCAGGAAGTGATAGACAGAATCCATTCTCATGGGAAAAAAGCCGGAATATCAATAAAGCCCGGTACAGAAGTTGAAACTCTTTTGCCATATCTTGATAAAGTTGAAATGATTCTTATCATGACAGTTGAACCTGGATTTGGCGGTCAGAAATTCATACCTGAAAGTGTTGGCCGTGTCAGAAAGCTCAGGACATTTTTGAATGAAAGAAATCTTGGCACTGACATTGAAGTTGATGGTGGAATATACATAGAAAATGTCAGTGAGATTCTGGAAGCTGGCGCTAATGTCATAGTTTCTGGCTCTGGTGTGTTTAAGGGAAACCTTACTGAGAATGTAAAAGGCTTTTTGGAAAAATTTTAAGGAATATTTGAATTGTATTTCTTGATGTATTTTATGCTGCATCTCTTGATTTTTTTTAATTGACAAAACGGAAGTAATAACTTATACTTGCGTCGTGAAATAAGTGAGAAGCTCATGTGTAATTCACGTGAGCTTTTTGCTTGGTTTTAATCTTTATGTAAAAGCCAATTTTGGCAGGAGGAAATTATGAAGAGATTTTTCGCAATGATGATCGCAGGTATTTCCACAATGGCAATGCTTGCAGGATGCGGAAGCAATGCATCAACAGAAACTAGCACAGAAGCTTCTACACAGGACGCATCAGTTGCTACAACAGAAACTGCAGAGACTACAGAAAACGCTGAGGCACCTGCAGAGACAGTTAAGCTTGATAAGCTTACAATTGGTTTTGTTCCTTCACGTGAACCAGATGAGATCGTTACAGCAACTGAACCACTTAAAGAGCTTCTTACAACAGAACTTGCTGGCCTTGGTTATGAGGTTGGTGAGGTTGATATCACAGTTGGAACAAGCTTTGAGGCAGTTGGAGAAGGACTTTCAGCTGGTACAATCGATATCGGACTTATTCCTGGTTCAACATATGTTCTTTATGATGACGGATGTGATGTAATCCTTACAGCAACAAGAAACGGTCTTTCAATCGAGAGCGATGATGCTAAGACTTGGAACGATCAGAAGCCTACAGGTCCTGTAGATACACAGGTTACATTCTATCGTGCACTTATTATTGCAGGTCCTTCAGAAGCAGGTCAGGCAGTAGCAGATAAGGTAAACAATGGCGAAGAGCTTACATGGGATGATTTAAACGGTCTTAACTGGAGCGTTATGAGTTCTTCATCACCTGCAGGATATGTATATCCTTCACTCTGGCTTCAGAACAAGTATGACAAGCACCTCACAGACCTTGCTCATACATCACTTTCAGATAACTATGGTACAGCATTTGCAAGACTTGCTTCAGGACAGGTTGACGTACTTGTAACATATGCTGATGCAAGACGTGACCAGGAAGAAAAGTGGAATTCTGAGTACGGCAGAGAAGCAAGCATCTGGGATGAGACAAACGTTATCGGTGTAACAGATGGTATTTACAATGACACTATCAGCGTAAGCAAGACATCACCTATCATGGATGAGAATCTTAAGGCTGCACTTACACAGGCATTTATCAACATTGGAAACACAGAGGCTGGTAAGGAAGTAATTTCTATCTACAGCCACAACGGATATGTTGAAGCTAAGTCTGAGGACTATGATTCTGAGAGAGCTGCTCAGGAACTTATTATGTCAATGCAGTAATTTTATTGGTGATTATTGAGATAATATAGTATTTTTATGGGGAAGATATTTTTATAATGTCTTCCCTATTTTTAAAAGCCGATTTTTATATTAAGGAGAAGAAAGATGATCAAGTTTGAAGACGTAGGAAAAAAGTACCCCAATGGCTTTGAAGGATTAAAGCATATAAATCTTTCGATTGAACAAGGGGAGTTCGTTGCAATTATCGGACTTTCAGGCGCTGGCAAATCCACACTGATTCGTACCATAAACAGAATGCACGATGTTACTAGCGGAACTCTCAACGTGGATGGTGTTGATGTCATGAGTCTGTCTGGAAAACAGCTTAGAAAATTCAGAAGAAATATCGGTATGATTTTCCAGTCTTTCAATCTGATAACAAGAACAACTGTTATCAAAAATGTTCTGACTGCATTTGTTCCTGACATGCCATGGTTTAGATCAACATTTGGCATATATACCAGGGAAGAAAAGATGAAGGCACTAGAGTGCCTCGATAAAGTTGGTATTCTTGATAAGGCCTTTGTAAGAGCAGATCAGTTATCAGGTGGTCAGCAGCAGAGAGTTGCTCTTGCAAGAACACTTGCTCAGAATCCTCATATCATACTTGCAGATGAACCTGTTGCAGCGCTTGATCCTGTTACTGCAAAACAGGTTATGGATGACTTTAAGAGAATCAATGAAGATATGAAGATCTCAGTCCTTATCAATATCCATCATGTTGATCTAGCTCTTAAATATGCAACAAGAGTTATCGGAATCAGAGAAGGTGAGATTGTTTATGACGGACCTTCGAGCGAAGTTAACGGTGAGATTCTTTCACTTATATACAAGGGACAGGTTGATAGTGAAGGAAACGTTAAGGAAGAAGCGGGGTGATAAATATGAGTTTGTATGACAAAATATTTAAACCTAAAGTATATACCCTGGATAATGGAAAAAGCGTTGAGAAGAAGGCTTCAAGGGCACCAATCGCAGCAATAGTCATAATATTCATGTGCGTGTTGTCTGTTAAGATAACCGGATTTGATATGAACATCCTTGTTACACGTATTGGTCAGTTCTTTGTAATCCTGGGACAGATGTTTCCACCAAAGACAGAATATTTAAGCGCAGTATGGAAACCACTTTTTGATACCATAAAGATGTCTCTTTTGGGCTCACTTATAGGATCTTTATTATCTGTGCCTTTTGCAATGCTTGCAAGCACAAATGTCTGCCCTAACAAGGTTGTTGTTACAGTAGTAAGATTTTTGTTCAGTCTTATCAGAACATTGCCAACCATTGTTACAGCGCTTGTTGCTACACTTATATTCGGTCTTGGAACACTTGCGGGAACAATTGCGATTGCAGTTTTTTCTTTTGCATATATTGGTAAGCTTACATATGAGGAGATTGAGACTGTAGATATGGGTGCATTTGAAGCGATGGAAGCCATGGGAGCAACTAAGTCAAGAGCATTCATTTCATCAATAATACCTCAGGTACTTCCATTTTTCCTTTCAAACTGCCTTTTCAACTTTGAAGGAAATGTTAGATATGCTGCTGTTTTGGGATATGTAGGTGCAGGTGGTATCGGTCTTATTCTTAACGAAAGAATAGGATGGCGTGATTATCCTGCAGTTGGAATGATACTTATTGCTCTGTTTATTACTGTATTCATTATTGAATCAATAAGCAGATATTTCCGTAAAAAACTGGTTTGACAGGGGGATTTGTGATGAATAAGAGAATTGAAGAAGCTTATGAAAAACGCCCCAAGAACTGGGTGTATAACATGGTACTTGCGATAATAGTTGTGGCTCTTTTAATCTGGAGCGCAAGCGCAGTAGAAACAAGCGGTGCAACAAATGGTGGTGGACAGATTGCTCTCAATGTGTTAAAAGGAATTTTTACACCTGACCTTAAATTTCTTTTTAACCTTACAAAATCAGGTGTTCCATATCTGATGCTTGAAACAGTCTGCATTGCATTTTTAGGAACAATTGTTGGAGCTATAATCTCTGTTCCTTTGGCTTTTATATCAGCGTCAAATTTAACACCAAAGCCAATTGCATTTTTGGGAAGAATCCTGATCATGGCTGTTCGTACAATACCAGCTTTTGTTTATGGACTTATGTTTATAAGAGTTACCGGACCGGGAGCATTTGCAGGACTTCTTACTATGGGTGTATGTTCTGTGGGAATGATAAGTAAGATGTATATCGAGGCGATCGAGGATCTTGACACTCATGTACTTGAATCTTTGGATGCGCTTGGCTGCAATACCTGGGAAAAGATAAGGTTTGGTATTTTGCCGCAGCTTATGCCAAACTTTGCTTCGACAGCTATCTATAGATTTGATATCAATCTTCGTGATGCTACAATCCTTGGAATGGTTGGAGCAGGAGGATTTGGTGCTCCGCTTATCTTTGCAATGAATGCTTATCGCTGGAATGAAGCGGGAGCTATCCTTGCCGGACTTATAATACTGATTTTGATAATGGAGTACATATCAACTAAAATACGAGTTAAATTAACAAGAGGATAATGAAATGAGAATTATTTTTACTTCTGACACACACGGTCATCTTTATCCAATTAACTATGCAAAAAACTGCCCTGAGAATTCGGGGCTTTTTTGCATTGCTTCACAGATAGAGAAGGACGGAAATACACTGGTTTTGGATGGTGGCGATTCACTTCAGGGAACACCGCTTCTTTCATATTACCTGGAGCATAGAAACGATTATGATTTTAATCCGATGGCTGAAGGTTTTAATGCCATGGGACTTGATTATTACACACTTGGAAACCATGATTTTAACTTTGGCTATGATGCGATTGCGGATTTTGCCAAATATATGAAAGCTCAGCTTATAAGCTGTAACGTAAATGATCTTGGCGGCAAAGTGGACATTAAAAAGAATGTGATCCACACATTAGAGGATGGCACAAAGGTTGGAATTACTGCAGCTGTAACCGGATTTGTAAATGTCTGGGAACAAAAAGATCATCTTGTTCAGATAACTGTCTCAGATCCTATTGAGGCTTTAAGGGAGCAATATGAATATCTTAAAGATAAATGTGATATTACTATATGCATTTATCATGGCGGATTTGAAGAAGATCTAAAGACCGGTAAGCTTCTTTCAGAAACAGCAGAAAATCAGGCATGCAAAATAATGAGAGAGATGGGCTTTGATATCCTTCTTACAGGTCATCAGCACATGACAGTTGAAGGACTTACTATAGAGGGAACCTATGGGGTACAGCCACCATCAAATGCAATGAAATACTGCTATCTTGAAGTGAATGCTGATAAGTCTGGAAAAACAGAATATCAGGTTGTTTCAAGAATTGAGACTGTTAATACTCCGGATGAAAGATACGATGTAATGGCAAAAGACCATGCTTTTATGGATGAATTATCTCAAAAAGTTCAGACCTGGCTTGATGAGCCTATCGGATGTCTGGAAAAAGAGATTGCGCCCGAAGAGAAACTTCCTACAGCTTTACATGGAAGTAAGGTTGCATCGCTCTTTAATCAGGTTCAGCTTGACTATACAGGCGCTGATTTTTCGTGCACCAGCCTTGCTAATGATCCTCTTGGACTAAAGAAAGAGATCACAGTTCGAGATGTGCTTGGAATCTACCAGTTTGCAAACACAGTTGAAGTTAAGAAAGTGACTAAGAAAGTGCTTAAGCAGGCTCTTGAGAGATGCGCTGAATATTTTGATTATGATCAGGAAACAGGTGAAGTTAAGGTTTCAAATATTTTCCTGCAGCCTAAAGTTGAGCATTATAACTATGATTATTATGCGGGACTTGAGTATTCTTTTGACCTCACAAGACCTGTCGGAGACAGAGTTGTAGTTCTTCGTAAAATGGACGGAACAGAGCTTTTGGATGATGCTTCATTTACTCTTGTCACAAGTAATTATCGAGCTACCGGAACAGGTGGATATCAGTGTATTGGGGATTGTGAGAGCGTTGGAAGCTATGCAGATGAAATGCCTGACCTTCTTATAAATTACATAAGAAAGCACAGTCCTGTCGGAGAGATAAAGAACTCCATCTTTTCAGTTGTTACAGCTAAATGATCAAATAGGCTATTTTCATATATTCATGAATTATATATCCATGAATATATGACTTTCCGAACGATAACAAGGAAAAATCGTTCGGAAATCTGCCTTTGGCAGATACGCCTTCACCTAAAGGTGAAGCCTAGTCCAGTACGGATACCGTATTTCTGAGGAAATTCGGTATCCTATGAGAATTAAGTCGAGCATAATTGACATTTACAGGCGCAAAAGGCATACTAATATTGAGATTTTGTCGGATTTTATAGTTATAGAAGAAGGAAAAAGATGTATAAAAGATTAGAAAGAAATGATCCTTGCTGGTGCGGAAGCGGGAAAAAGTATAAGACATGTCATGCAGCTTTTGATGATAAGCTGATTCATTATGAGCATGAAGGCTTTATAATTCCTGACAGAGTTCTTTTTAAAACAGAGAAGGATATTGAAGGAATCAAAAAGAGCGCAGTCATAAATATGGCTGTTCTTGATGAGATTGGCGAGAAGATCCATGCAGGTATGTCAACCCAGGAGATAGACGATATTGTTTTTAACACAACCAAGAAAATGGGAGGTATTCCTGCAGATCTTGGATATGAAGGTTTTCCTAAGAGTGTTTGCACTTCGATAAATGAGCAGGTATGCCATGGAATTCCTTCTGAGGATATTATCCTTAAGGATGGAGATATTATAAACGTTGACTGTTCGACTATCCTTGACGGCTATTTTTCTGATTCATCACGAATGTTTTGTGTTGGTGATGTTTCTCCGGAGAAAAAGAGACTTGTTGATGTGACAAAGGAATGTCTTGAAGCAGGTTTAAAGGCGGTAATTCCGTGGACCCCGATTGGAGATATGGGACATGCAGTTCATCAGCACGCGCTTGATAATGGCTACACTGTAGTTAAGGAAATTGGTGGACATGGCTGCGGAAATGCCTTCCACGAAGAGCCTTTTGTAAGCTTTGTAAGTAAACCGGGCACAGGAATGCTTATGGTTCCGGGAATGGTATTTACAATCGAACCTATGGTCAACATGGGAAGAGATGAGATATTTATCGATGAAGAAAATGATTGGACAGTATATACTGCTGACATGAAGCCTTCTGCACAGTGGGAAGTAGAGCTGCTTGTCACTGAGACCGGCTATGAGCTTCTTTGCTGGTGATAATTTATCGCAATTTAACGGATTGTCAGAAGTTTTTCCGGCAAGCCTATTAAGGAAAAATTGATCAGATCGGTTTTTTCAAATACATAATGAAACAGAAAGGATTTGGGGATATGCAGAATAAAGGGAAATATTACATTACAACTGCAATTGCCTATACATCAGGTAAGCCTCATATAGGTAACAGCTACGAAATCGTGCTGGCTGATGCAATCGCAAGATATAAGAGAAAGGATGGCTTTGATGTTCATTTCCAGACCGGTTCAGATGAGCATGGTCAGAAAATCGAGACAAGAGCCATAGAAGCAGGATGTGCTTCTCCTAAGGAATTTGTAGATCAGGTTTCTGAGACAATTAAAGGTCTTTGGAATCTCATGGACACATCATATGACAGATTTATCAGAACAACTGATGATGATCATGTTAAGCAGGTTCAGAAGATTTTTAAGAAGTTCTACGACCAGGGAGACATTTACAAGGGCTCTTACAAGGGAATGTACTGTACAGAGTGTGAGGCCTTTTATACAGAGTCTCAGCTTGTTGATGGAAAGTGCCCTGAGTGTGGCGGACCTGTTCATCCTGCAGAGGAAGAG
The DNA here is from genome assembly GCF_900112195.1 of Butyrivibrio sp. YAB3001. GTDB lineage: Bacteria > Bacillota > Clostridia > Lachnospirales > Lachnospiraceae > Butyrivibrio. The sequence goes on along the minus strand of NZ_FOKR01000005.1, from coordinate 68,293 downwards.
GCATATTTCTTCAAGATGAGCAAGTATGCAGACAGACTTATTGAGCATATTAATACACATCCTGAATTTATTCAGCCTGTTGCCAGAAAGAATGAGATGATGAACAACTTCCTTCTTCCCGGACTTCAGGATCTTTGCGTTTCAAGAACGTCATTTAAGTGGGGTATTCCTGTAGATTTTGATGACAAGCATGTTGTATATGTATGGCTTGATGCGCTTACAAACTATATCACAGGTATTGGCTATGATGCTGAGGGTAACAGTACAGAGGATTACAAGAAGTGGTGGCCTGCTGACCTTCATCTTATCGGAAAAGATATCATCAGATTCCATACAATCTACTGGCCTATTTTCCTGATGGCTCTTGGTGAACCGCTTCCTAAGCAGGTATTCGGTCATCCATGGCTGTTACAGGGCGGTGAGAAGATGAGTAAGTCCAAGGGAAATGTTATTTATGCAGATGACCTTGTTAGCTTATTCGGTGTTGATCCTGTAAGATATTTCGTTCTTCATGAGATGCCATTTGATAATGATGGTGTTATCACCTGGGAGCTCATGGTAGAGAGATTTAATTCTGATCTTGCAAATACTCTTGGAAATCTTGTAAACCGTACAATTGCCATGAGCAACAAGTATCTTGGCGGAGTTGTAGCGGATAAGGGCGTAAAAGAAGCTGTTGATGACGAGCTCAAGGCTGTTGTTACAGGATGTTATGATAAGGTTGAAGCTAAGATGAATGACCTTAGAGTAGCAGATGCTCTTACAGAGATATTTGCTCTTTTCAAGAGATGCAATAAATATATTGATGAGACTGAGCCATGGGTACTTGGCAAGGATGAGAGCAAGAAGGACAGGCTTTCAACAGTTCTTTATAATCTTGTTGAGTCAATTTCTATTGGCGCTGCATTGCTTGATCCGTTTATGCCTGAGACAGCTCAGAAGATCAGAGAACAGCTTAATTCTCCTGAAAGAGAATTTGACAGCCTTTCAAACTTTGGCGTGCTCGAGAATGGCACAAAAGTTGTTGAGACACCTGAGATGCTCTTTGCTCGTAAGGATTTGAAGGATGTTCTTGAAAAGGCAGCAGAGATCACTAAGAAGCAGAAAGCTGATTTTGAAAAGTCACAGAGAATAGCAGCAGAAAATCTTGCTAAAGCAGGACTTGCACCCGCAAAGGCACCTAAGAAGGAAGAGAAAGCTGACTCTGAGCAGGAGCCAATCGATATTCCTGCAAAGGAAGAAATTTCCTATGAGCAGTTTGGCACAATGCAGTTCCAGGTAGGCGAAATTATCGCTTGTGAAGCTGTCGAGAAGTCAAAGAAGCTTCTTTGCTCAAAGGTTAAGATTGGAAGTCAGGTTAAGCAGATTGTTTCAGGTATCAGAAAGTACTATTCTCCAGAGGAAATGGTTGGTAAGAAGGTAATGGTTCTTGTAAATCTTAAGCCTGCCAAACTTGCAGGAGTTATGTCTGAAGGAATGCTTCTGTGCGCTGAGGATGCTGAAGGAAATCTTGCTCTTATGACACCTGAAAAGCCAATGCCATCAGGAGCTGAGATTTGCTGATCTGATAAGAAAAAAAGAATAGTCAGTATGTTTATTTCATACTGAGTGGTTATTTTGATTGTATAGTAAGATTCTAAATTATTAAAGAAGTGTGAAAATACGTACGTAAATATGATAATTAGTATATAATAATTATAAACTAACAAACTATGGGGAGGACTCCAAATGGTACGGAAAGAGGAACTGACTTACAAATCAAGAGACAGAGAAACTATGATTCATGCAATTAAATGGATTCCGGAGGGGAAGCCTGTAGCGATTCTTCAGATCATCCACGGAATGCAGGAATTCATAGACCGCTACGATGAATATGCTCGTTTTCTTGCAAGCAAGGGTTTTCTTGTAACTGGAAATGATCATCTTGGACATGGAAAATCAGTGTCAGCAAACGGGACATATGGATTTTTCTGCAAGGATGACCCTGCGACAGTTCTTGTAAGAGATGCTCACAGGCTTAAGAAAATGGTACAGGAAGAGTATCCCGGAGTTCCGATTTTTATATTAGGACACAGTTTTGGATCTTTTGTTGCCAGGGAGTATATTGCACGTTACGGAACCGGAATTCAGGGGGCAATCATTCAGGGCACAGCATTTATGCCGGCAAGTACAATTAAATCGATGGCATCTCTTGTTGGTACAATGCAGGTGTTCCTGGGAACAAAGACACGATCTAACATGATCAATAACATGGCATTTAAGGGATATCTGAAGAAGATTCCTAATGCAAGGACTAAATTTGACTGGTTGTCTCACAATGAAGAGAGCATAGATAAGTACATTGCTAATCCTGCTAATAATTTTGTGTTCACTCTTAACGGCTTTTCAACAATGGCAGAGCTTCTTAAGAGAGTTCAGGATGTCGGTAAGATGGAGGACATTCCTAAGAATCTTCCAATACTCATTACAGCCGGAAAGGAAGATCCTGTAGGTAATTACGGTGAAGGACCCGAGAAACTCTACGATATCTACAAGAATCAGTTGCAGATGAAGAATGTTGAACTTAAGCTTTATGATGGAATGAGACATGAGCTTCAGCAGGAGATTGGCAGGGAAAAGATTTTTGAAGAGCAGTATCAGTGGCTTTTGGAAGTGGCCAATCGTGTATCAAGAAGTTGATTTATCAAAAATAATGGTAAGATGTGCTTACCATTCTGACTGGGATGGAGCAATGAAACTTGCATGGAAGACCTTCATCAAGTTTGATGCTCCTGACTATTCCCAGGAGGGAATACAGAATTTCCACAATTTTGTCAATGATGACATGTTGCGGAAAATGTTTATTGCTGGGCATTATCAGCTATTTGTGGCTGTGGACAGAGAGAAATATGTTGGAATGCTTACGCTTAGGGAAAAAAAGCATATTTCTCTTTTGTTTGTTGATGAAAACTACCACGGAAACGGGGTTGGAAGTGCCCTTATTAAGTATGTGTCCAAATATGTTTCCGAAGAAGAGGGACTTGACAGAATAACTGTTAATTCCGCTCCTTACGCCAGAGAGTTTTATCACAAGAGGGGATTTAAGGATTTGGGACCTGAGACTGTAGCAGATGGTATCAGATATACTCCGATGGAACTTAGATTACGTGACATGCTGCAAACAAAAAGTTGAAAATGCCTGATATGAAACAATAGTGAAAAAGTTTATAAAAGGGATGGATATTTGATTTATGGGTAGATTTTTTGACATCGACAGTCCACTTATGCAGGCACTTTCAAAGATTGCAGACATAATGTGGATCAACATACTTACTTTGATTTTTGCAATACCACTTATTTTGGAACAGCTTTTCTTTTTAAGTCCTGTTCTGTTTGGGGATTTTCAGATTACAGTAGGCCTGATTTTCTGGGCATGGCTTTTAGGAATTGTATTTTCTATACCTTTGGGACCTGCACTTACAGCAATGCACTTTGTACTGCTTAAGCTTGTTCGTAACGAAGATAGCTATGTGACAAAGTCCTATTTTAAGTCATTTAAAGAGAATTTCAAGCAGGGAGCTATTTTGCAGGTAATTCAGTTCGCGGTTGGCGGAATTCTTTTATTGGACTACATGCTTATGAAAGACAGCGCGGCAGTATATGTATATCTTGTTTTTGCAATAGCGATCATTCTTTTTATGATTTCTCTTTATATTTTTCCGCTATTGTCTAAATTTGTTAATACTGTTCCCGGAACACTTAAGAATTCAGCGCTTATGGCAGTGCTTGCACTTCCTAAGACATTTTTGATGGCGCTGGTTTCAGTTATTCCACTGGTTATTCTTTATTTCTTTGATATGAAGGCTATGCCGATAATCATCCTTATGGGAATTGCCGGACCGGGATTTCTTTGTGCTTTATTATATAATGGAACATTTAAACGTTTTGAGCCCAAGGTTGAAGAAATGACTGAGGAAGAAGAATTAGAAGCAGCCATCAGGAAGATTGATGAATCTGCACCGGAAGGACAGGGCGAAGAACACTGACATTAAAGAGGTATCCTATGAAAAAGGCGTATCTTAAATGGTTGGTTCCAATTGCAGCATTGTGCGTAATGGTGGGCGTAGCCTGCTTTATTTATGGCGGTGTTGTTAAAAAAAATGCAGTAATGCAAACAATAAATATGTTGTCAGAGAAAGTCACTAGAAGTCTGTATAGTGCTGATCTGTCTGTGAAAACAGCCGAAGTATGTAATAATACTGCGGCTGTTTCTTTTGAGTTAATGCGATTTGATGAAGACAAGGATAAAATTGTTAAGATGCTAAAACATGCTGTTTCATATGAAAATGCGCAAACAGCAGTTGTCTGCGACCAAAATGGCATGGGGTACAATGAAAAAGGCGATAGCATTTCACTTTCAGGAACACCAATGTTTGAAGAGGTAAAGAATAATTATAGCAGAGGCGGAAAAGGCTTTGTCCTGGTCAGTGAAGAAGGATATTTCAGACCACACAGCATAGCTATTGTAAATCATGTTGGGTTTGCAGATGGTATGAAAGGTTTTATTATTACATCGGTTTATTATCCTGATCTTCATGAGAGAATCTTTCCACAAATTGAAAACGGGATAACGACAGCACTTATTGGACTGAATGGTACAGTTATAGCAGGAGATAATGAAGGCACGAATTTCTGGGAAAATACAGATGCAATTGTGCCTAAAGATACAATTAAACTCAATATTTCACAGAGAAAAAAATATTTTGCTGAAGTGCCGGGATATGGTTATGTACTCATGGTGCCATCAGATGTAACAAATGGAGCGGCAGTCCTTTTGATAGAGAATAAGACAATAGCTGAAATGACTGCATTAGATGTGGTTTGGTACAGGGTTTTTGTTGGAGTTTTATTCGGAGCGATATGTTTGTATATCCTGATTCTTTTGCTTTCTCATTATGTTGAAAGGATGCTTTCAAAGTTTTTGGGCAAAAAGGAAAAGGAAGAAACAGAATTTGACGAACAAACAGGACTTCTTAATGAAGAAGCGTTTATCCTGGCTATAGATAAATATTCCAGACTGTCTGAAGTAAATAGCGGAGTCCTTTTTGCATTGAATATCGATATTTTAGGGAAAGATGATACATTAAGCAAAGATCTGGACAATCAGATAAAAGAATTCTCGGGAAAACTGACAAAGAATTACAGAAGCTCTGATTTTCTTGGAAGAGGAAAAAATGGGGAGTTCTTCATATTCCTGCGGGATATTTCAGAAGAGAAGGATATCAGAAAGCAAACAGATGCGTTACAGCTGTTTATGCATGACATAAAGGCTGACAACAAGATGTTTGGAACAAAAGTAAATGTAAGTGCAGGAAGAGCTATTTTTACAAAAGATGGAGGCTGCGGCGAGGAAATTGTGTCTGCTGCAAGAGATGCTTTGGCGGTTTCTAAAGGCGACGGAAGGAACAGTATAGTCTTTTACAAATAAAACAATAGACAAGTTGCACAGCTATAATGGAGAATATTCGTCAATTTTTTTGAATTGTGGAAAAATGCGCGACTACTTAGTCAGATTTGCTAATGAATGCTAAAATCTTTGTGAAAATAGTGAATAGATAATAAACAATTGAAAAGCTATACTTCTTTATAGCGTTTATTGTATTTGCAAATTAGGAGGAAAATTCAGGTATGGCAAGTTTATCACTTCAGCATGTTTCTAAAGTTTATCCTAATGGTTTCGAGGCTGTTAAAGATTTCAACCTTGATATCGAGGATAAAGAGTTTATTATTTTCGTAGGACCTTCAGGATGTGGAAAGTCCACAACACTTCGTATGATTGCAGGACTTGAGGATATTTCTTCAGGTACACTTAAAATTGGTGACAGAGTAGTTAATGACGTTGAGCCTAAGGATAGAGATATCGCGATGGTATTCCAGAACTACGCTCTGTATCCTCATATGACAGTTTATGATAATATGGCTTTCGGACTTAAGCTTAGAAAAGTTCCAAAGCAGGAAATCGATAAGATGGTTAGAGAAGCAGCTAAGATCCTTGACCTTGAGAAGCTTCTTGATCGTAAGCCTAAGGCTCTTTCAGGTGGTCAGAGACAGCGTGTTGCTATGGGACGTGCTATCGTTCGTAACCCTAAGGTATTCCTTATGGACGAACCTCTTTCAAACCTTGATGCTAAGCTCCGTGTACAGATGAGAACTGAGATCGCTAAGCTTCACCAGAGACTTGGCACAACAATCATCTACGTAACACATGACCAGACAGAGGCTATGACTCTTGGTACAAGAATCGTAGTTATGAAGGATGGTGTTGTTCAGCAGGTTGATACACCTCAGAACCTCTATGACAAGCCAGGCAACCTCTTTGTTGCTGGATTCATGGGATCACCTCAGATGAACTTCCTTGATGCTGATGTAGAAGTTAGCGGAGACAAGGCTTGCCTTAAGATTGCTGGTCAGTCTATCGAACTTCCACCTGCAAAGGCTAAGAAGGTTATCGAAGGCGGTTATGCTGGTAAGAAGGTTACATTCGGTATCAGACCTGAAGATGTTGATGATTCAGAGATGGTTGTTAGCACATCTAAGGCTGTATTCGAGTCAACAATCAACGTTTACGAGCTTCTTGGTGCAGAAGTTTATCTGTACTTTGATCTTGCTGATTTCCCTATCACAGCTAGAGTTGATTCTCGTACAACAGCTAGACCTGGCGATAAGGTTAAGTTTGCATTCGATGTTGAGAAGATTCACATCTTCGATAAAGAGACAGAGAAGACAATCACAAACTAATAAATATGATTTTGGGGCCACGCTTTATGCGTGGCCTTTTTTATTGAATAGGAAATTCCTATTCAATAAAAAACGCTCCGCTATGGAAGCGCACTCGCGCGAAATGAAGGTGATGCTAAAGCATCCGCACTCGGCGCGAGAGTTTTGCAGGCAAAACTCTATGTTCTGTAATTCATTAAATATAAATAAGCCATCGCACTACCACCTTTGCGCAAGAATATTTATGATATATAATAATGATGGAGTATTTTTGTATAAAGATATAATATTTTTTCAATAGAGAGGCACAGATAAATGATTTCAGCTCAGACAATAAGAACAAGCATAGAGGAACTTGGAGCCATTACTAAGGTTGATCTTTGTGTAATGGACCTGACAGGGGAGACAGTTGCATCAACAACTGAAAAGGATCTGCTTGATGTATCAATTGTTATAAGCTTTGCAAATTCACCTGTGGATTCACAGGTTATAGGCGATATACATCTTTTTAAAGTGCTGGATGAAGGCGAGCCGGTATATGTTCTGCTTGCCAAAGGTGACAGCGAACATGCATACATGGTTGGAAAGATTGGTGTTAGCCAGATTCAGAATCTGGTGATCGCTTATAAAGAACGATTTGACAGGAATAATTTCTTCCAGAATCTTTTGCTGGACAATATGCTGCTTATTGATGTATATAACAGAGCGCGTAAATTGAAAATTGAAGTGAATGCGCCAAGAGTAATAGTTTTGGTTGAAACACAGAACTCTCAGGATAATTATGCACAGGAACTTCTATCAAGCATGTATGGTCAGCATTCGGGAGACTTTGTGACTGCAGTAGATGAAAACAGTGTAATTCTGATCAAAGCCCTTGGAAGAAGCCAGAGCTATGAGGAAGTAAATAAGATTGCCACAACAATCGTTGATATGATGAATACTGAGGCGATGCTTAATGTCAGAGTTTCTTATGGAACAATTGTTGATGAATTAAAGGATCTTAGTAAATCCTTCAAGGAAGCAAAGATGGCGCTTGAAGTAGGAAAGATCTTTTACGCTGAAAAGAGAGTAAATGCCTATAATACCCTTGGTATTGGAAGACTTATTTACCAGCTTCCCGAGAGCCTTTGCAAGATTTTCATAGACGAGATATTTGGTGACAAGGAAGTTCCGGATGATCTTGATGAAGAAACTTTAAATACCATAAATAAGTTTTTTGAGAATAATCTTAATGTTTCTGAGACTTCAAGACAATTATTTGTACATAGAAATACACTTGTTTATAGAATTGAGAAGTTGGAAAAGAGTTCCGGGCTTGATGTAAGAAACTTTGACGATGCGCTTACATTTAAGATCGCGCTTATGGTCATAAGCTACATGAAGTATTTGGAGAACAGATAAAGATAAAAAAAACGGTTCTGAGAAGGATACATGCACGTTTACTCCTGGTAAGAACAGGCAACCTTACAACACATGGAAGATTCCACTTAGTGCTGCTTCGTTCCCGACCTGACACGGTTCGCAGATTTCCATTGCATAAGACCCGAGCCTACACAAAAGGACTGCTACATGCACCCTTCACAAAACCGTTATTTTTTACGGCATATTTTAAAGCCGTAGTAATATAATACTTGTTTCTTTGAATTATTGCAAGGGAATATTAGGTATATAGCTAAATAAGTAATACTAAAGAAATTGCTTATACATAAAATGTGCGCTGTGCTACGTGTTTTGCAGGAAAATGATTTACAAAAATGAATGAATGGAAAGAAAGATGAATATAGAACCAAGAACCTCAAAAGTAAAGGCTTTAAATGAACTTACAGACGAGGAGTTACTTGATATTAAGTATATGAAAGCTGCAATTGCGCAGGCGAAAAAGGCATATAAAATTGGGGAAGTGCCAATCGGGTGCGTGATTGTACATGACGGGAAAATAATTGGGAGAGGATATAACAGAAGAAATACAGATAAAACGCCATTGGCACATGCAGAGATAACTGCAATAAAAAGAGCAGGCAAGGTGATAGGCGACTGGAGGCTTGAAGACTGCAAGCTTTATGTAACACTTGAGCCGTGTCAGATGTGTGCCGGGGCAATTGTTCAGGCAAGGATACCCGAGGTTATCATGGCAGCCATGAATCCTAAAGCAGGCTGTGCAGGATCTGTAATGGATATTTTAAATAACCCTCAGTTTAATCATCAGGTGATGGTAAAAAAGGGAGTTTTGCAAGAGGAGTGCGGAGATTTACTTAAGAAGTTTTTTGTTGAACTTAGAGCCAGGAACAAAGCTGAAAAGGAGCAGAAAGGGAACCTTTCGTGAAAAAGCTGATATCCGTCCTAACGACTATTTGTGTAGTAATCATGGTAGCTGCCTGCGGAGGTGGTAAACCGCAGCATTATAGTGAATATTCAGAATGGGATATTGATTTCAGAGAAGAACCTACGACGATCACTTATCTGACGATCGGTGATAAGCCTGTTAATGGCCAGACAGAGAAAGTGATTGAAGAACTTAATAAGATTCTTATCAAGAAAGTTAACGCTCAGTTGGATATATATTATGTTGGATGGAATGATTATCTAAGCAATTACAACAGAGTGCTGGATGAAGGAATAACCTCTCTTGACCTTATTGGAACAGGAACTGACTGGCTTGATGGATGGCCCAATGTTCTCAAAGGAAATTTTTATCCGATGTCAAAAGAGCTTTTGAGTACTTTTTGTCCTATGACATATGCATCTGTCAGCAATGAGCAATGGGAAAAATGTTCCTATAATGGGAATATTTATTTTATTCCCGAGAATGAATTTACTCAGTGGACAAATCATGGCTTTGTGTACCGTGGCGACATAGCAGATGAAGCAGGAATTGGTGATATAAAAAGCTTTGAAGACCTATCAGAATATGTAGAATATGTTGCGACAAAGAGGCCTGAGTTAATTGCCTGGGATGCAGATGGAACGGATAATATCGTCGCTCTTGGTTATATCATGTCAAAAGAAAAATATGTTCCTATTTATGAGCTTGGCATATATGGATTATTTGGAGCTTATGCTGAAGACAAACTAAAGATTGTCTCACCATATTACGAGGGAGAAGAGTTTGTTGAATTTGCAAGACTTATGAAAAAGTGGGACGAAATGGGGGCGTGGAGAGAGAAGCTATCTGATGCGGGAAATAATCAGAAAGAGTTTTACAGTGGAAATACTGCATTAGAGCAACATCATACACAGAATTATTTTACTTCCATAAGACCAACAATGGAGCTGAAACAACCCGGGGCTGATGCAAGATTTTACTGGTTCGGGAAAGAGTGCGGGAATTTACTTAAAACAAGTATTTTACATGGTGCTATGGCAGTATATTCGGGATCAAAAAATCCGGAGAAAGCGCTGATGGTCTATGATGTTATAAGGAATGATGTTGATTGTTACAGACTTTTACGTTATGGAATTCAGGGCACTCAGTACGAGATCAATTCAAGTGGGATGATAGAGAAACCAAGTGGATACAATGAAAATGCCAATAGCATGCTGACAAATTTCTGGTGGGGCCGCAGGGATGAACTTGAAATTCAGGATTCTACATATTCCTGGGATGAATACTATGACCTCGTGGATGAATATGAGCATGTTGCGGAGGATTATCCTTGGGATGGTTATAATTTCGTATCGGAAGATATTAATAGAAAGTTAAACAAAGTAATAGAAGTATGTGATGAATATATTCCTCAGATTTCCTATGGCAAATATGATTCTGATCCGGAGGAGATTGTTTTGGAGTTTAGGCAAGAGCTTAAGGAAGCAGGAATAGAAGAAATAATGGCTGAGCTTCAAACCATTGTGGATTCATATTAATTTTTTCACTACAAACCATAGGAAAAATGTGTTATCATAGCGATTATATAATTGTATACACGTATAATTATGGTTTGGAAGTGAAAGAGCGAATTGAGAGAAACAATCCGTGACAGCACTTATGGCTTTTGCATCATAATTATAGGTATTGGCAGGTAAAAAAACACAGTCATTGAAGGAGGTTTTGGATGGTAACTACACATGATAAGGGATGTTTTCTGGTAGATGGAATCAATCTTATTCCGGATGGACCTGAGGCAGACGGAGCTCTTAATAGCATTGGAGCAGGCACTTCTAGGGATGAAGCAAAAAAGAATACAATAGCGTATGGTATTTTAAAAGCTCATAATACATCAGGCAACATGGATAAGCTATGTGTCAAGTTTGATAAACTGACTTCACATGATATTACCTACGTTGGAATAATACAGACAGCAAGAGCATCAGGTCTTGAGAGATTCCCTATTCCGTATGTCCTGACTAACTGTCACAACTCTCTATGCGCAGTAGGCGGAACCATTAACGAGGATGACCACATGTTTGGACTTACTGCTGCACAGAAATATGGCGGAGTTTATGTACCACCTCATCAGGCAGTCATTCATCAGTTTGCGAGAGAGATGATGGCAATAGGTGGTGGAATGATTCTTGGTTCTGACTCACATACAAGATATGGCGCTTTGGGAACAATGGCAATTGGTGAAGGCGGCCCTGAGCTTGTAAAACAGCTTCTTGGACAGACCTATGATGTTGATATGCCGGGAGTTGTAGCTATTTATCTTGAAGGAGAGCCTAAGAAGGGCGTAGGACCTCAGGATGTAGCGCTTGCGATAATTGGAAAAGTATTTGCTGACGGATATGTAAAGAATAAGGTTATGGAGTTTGTCGGACCGGGTGTTAAGAATCTAAGCGCAGACTTCAGAATTGGTGTCGATGTTATGACAACAGAGACAACCTGCCTTTCATCAATCTGGCAGACAGATGAAGAAATTAAAGAATTCTACGAGATTCATGGAAGAAGTGAAGATTACAAAGAATTAAAGCCAGGTAAAGTAGCATACTATGACGGACTTGTAAAAGTGGATCTTTCATCCATCAATCCTATGATAGCTATGCCTTTCCACCCAAGTAATGTCTATGAAATAGCAGAAGTGAACAGAAATGCTGCAGATATTCTTGCTGATGTGGAAAAGAGAGCAAAGGTAAGCTTTGGAGATAAGGTAGAGTTTTCATTAAAGGATAAGCTTAGAAACGGAAAGTTCTATGTTGATCAGGGAATCATCGCAGGCTGCGCGGGCGGCGGATTTGAAAATATCTGTGCTGCGGCTGATATTCTTAAAGGTCACTTTATTGGAAATGACAGATTTACACTTAGTGTTTATCCTGCTTCAACTCCTATTTTCATGGAAGTTGTTAAGAATGGCGCGGCAGCTGCAATTCTTGAATCAGGAGCTATTTTGAAGACAGCATTCTGCGGACCTTGCTTTGGCGCAGGTGATACTCCTGCTAATAATGCATTCAGTATCAGACACTCAACCAGAAACTTCCCTAACCGTGAAGGTTCCAAGGTTCAGAATGGTCAGGTTGCATCAGTTGCCCTTATGGATGCCCGTTCTATTGCAGCAACGGCAGCAAATCAGGGCGTGCTTACTCCTGCTACTGAATTTGACGGTGAGTTTAACAAATATAAATATCATTTTGACAGTGAGATTTATAAGAACAGAGTATTTGATTCTCACGGAAAAGCTGATCCATCTGTTGAACTTCAGCTCGGTCCCAATATCAAGGACTGGCCTAAGATGATCGCGCTTACTGATAACCTGCTTCTCAAGGTTGTTTCAGAGATTCATGACCCTGTTACAACTACAGATGAGCTTATACCATCAGGTGAGACATCATCTTACAGATCTAATCCTCTTGGACTTGCAGAGTTTACTCTTTCCAGAAAAGATCCTGCTTATGTGGGACTGGCCAAGGAAGTATATGCTCAGGAGCTTAAGAGAAGAGAGGATGCCCCTATAGAGGAGATAAGCGAAGAAACAGCCGCGGCTATCAAGGTTATTTGCGCGCAGTTCCCTGATGTTTCAGGCAAAAATACAGGAATCGGTTCTACAATTTTTGCAGTAAAGCCGGGAGATGGTTCTGCGAGAGAGCAGGCAGCTTCATGTCAGAAAGTGTTGGGCGGATGGGCAAATATTGCCAATGAATATGCTACAAAGAGATATCGTTCAAATCTTATCAACTGGGGAATGCTTCCATTCATAATTGATGATGGTGAACTTCCGTTTAAGAATAAAGATTATCTTTTCCTGCCTGGTATCAGAGAAGCTGTTAAGAATAAAGCTGAGATAATCAAGGCATATGCAGTTTCCGGTGATGGGCTTAAAGAGTTTGAACTGAAACTTGGTAATCTGACAGATGATGAGAGACAGATTATCCTTGATGGTTGTCTGATTAACTATAACCGCGTAAAATAATGTGTGGATATCTTTGAAATTTTAGGCACAGATTTTTATAGCGTATAAGGATTTATTTATGTTTTCAGACCTGATAGGGAAAAAAAGAATAATATATGCAGCATGTATGCTGTTAACAGTGGGGAGCGTCGCAGGTTGCGGCGCTTCTTCAGCTGAAAAAGAGACAAATGTGACGCAGGTGACACAAAAAGTCCAAAGTGTGAGTACACCTAATTCAACGGATTTTGAGATGCCACAGCAGATTCCTAATATTTTAGTGAATCAGATAGGTTATAACATTGGTTCTGAAAAAAATATTATTTTCAGGGGGAAAAAGCTTCCTGAAAATTATGAAATAAAAGAATTAGAAAGTGGGGAAACTGTTTATACAGGTGAAATCTTAAAGCCTGAGTTGGATGAAGAAAGCGGTATCTTTTACGGAAATGGAAGATTCGGTGATTTTAATGAGCCGGGTAAGTATTACATCTATGCTGATTATTTGGGTGAATCCTATTCTTTTGAGATAGGGGAAGATGTTTATGGAAAAACATTAAATGAGGCCTGCAAAAAATACTATATTAACAGATGTGGAATAGCAATTTCAGAAGTGGATGCAGGTGATAATGGGCATAGTGCCTGCCATACTACTGAGGCGCATTTTCAAGAGAATATGTCAGAGGCGATAGATGTTACAGGTGGCTGGCATCTGGATGGACAGGCTGATAGAGATACAAATATTGGTAGTTACATTGTCGACAACCTGTTACTTGCATATGAGATGAATCCGGATTCTTTTTCAGATGACGAAGGAATGTCTGATAGCGGAAACGGAATACCGGATATAATTGATGAAGCCAAATACGAAGTGGACTGGATGCTCAAAATGCAGGATGCCAAGACCGGAGGCGTATACGGAGCTGCTCTTACCAATATTGGAAGTGGAACGGATGTATTTTTTGCTCCTGTAGAGGTTACGCCGGTATCCATGGAAGCAACGATCAATTTTGCTTCTGCTGTTGCAAGATTTAGTTATCTGTATAAGAAATTTGATGCGAATTATGCCAAGGAAGTGCTTCGAGCTGCCGACAGAGCTTTTGAGAGTTTTTTGAACAATCAGAAAGCTGAAGAGACTACAGCAGCATTTAAAGCGGCGGCGCAGCTTTATAGAACAACGGGCAATGACAAGTACCTCGGAATTCTTGAGAGTTATTTTAACAGAGGAGATTTTACAGATTTATTTAATTCAGATGATAATATTTTTCTTGGTTCTATAGTCTACTTATCCACAAATCAGGAGGTAGATAAAGACGATTGCGAAATCATTATGAAAGCTCTGATGAAAAAATCAGAGAATATCGCAAAGGAAGCTTCATCCGGAAAATATCATGTAGTTGAATTATCATCAGAGGACAGTTTTGTAAAAGTACTGGAAGATATGCGCTGCATGACTATTACAAATCATATCATATATAATTATGAATACAGGACTATAATTGAAAACCATGCTCATTATATGATGGGACTAAATCCTGAATGCATGAATTATGTTACTGCTTCTACAGAAAGAACATACAATGACTATGATATGGCAGCGGGAGTTATGAATAATCCGCAATATGATGCGCTTTTGATACTTTTACTCAGTGCCATTACGGATTGAGAAAAATTGTTACTGTCGCTTACATGGAGCTTAATGCAGTAACTAATAGTCCTTATTTATTTGCATGTAAATAATCATAGTGATAATATGGATGGGTCATGAAAACAATAATAAATGGATTAAATATAAATTACATAGATGAAGGCGCAGGACCGTTGCTGGTTATGCTGCATGGCTGGGGAGCTAATATAGAGCTCTTTTCCGGAGTGATCTCTTTTGCCAAGAGTAAATATCACGTTGTTGCCATGGATATGCCGGGATTTGGTAAAAGTGATGAGCCAAAAGAACCTATGAATGTGGATGCATATGTTGACTTTGTTCTTGCATTCATTAAGCAGTTATATCCCAATGAGAAAGAGATAATCTTTTTGGGACATTCTATGGGTGGAAGGATAATAATCAAGCTTGCGTCCGGGATTAATGATGGTAGGATAAAGACCGATTTTTCAATACCAAAAGTTATTTTAACTGATTCGGCAGGAGTGCTTCCTGTTAAGACGAAGGCTCAGAATAAGCGAACAAAGAGATATAAGTTTTATAAGAATCTTTTGACAAAGACAGGTATAATAAAGCTTTTCCCGCAAACACTGGATATGCTTCAGAAGAAGTTTGGAAGTGCGGATTATGCAGCTGCTTCTCAGGTTATGCGTAAATCGCTTGTTATGTGTGTTAATGAGGATTTAGTTCCGTACATGCCATCTGTCAAGCAGCCTGCACTACTCATATGGGGCGATATGGATACTGCGACACCGCTTTCAGACGGGCAGACAATGGAAAAACTTATGCCGGAAGCAGGGCTTGCAGTGATTAAGGGCGCAGGACATTATACATTCCTTGATAATCCATTTTTGTATAACAGGATACTTGGAAGTTTTTTAAAGATTGATTAAAAAGCGAATAAAATTGGAGAATAGAAATGTATATTTTCACTATCTTGATTAAGATTATAGGTATTATCGCCATAACAATACTGGGGCTTTGGTATTATACCCATATGCTTCAGCTTTCAAGCTATCAGTTTCAGGGGTATTTCAGGTTCCTTGGCTCTATTCAGAGTAAACTTGGACTGCATGTAGGAGCAGCATTTTCCCTGGTCCTTGCTCCGTTTTTCCTGGCAAATGAAATGTGGGTTTTATATGTAGTATTTGACATACTTGCAATCGTATTTATAGTGCTTACAAGCCTTTTGTACATTCCTAAACCTGCTAAAAAGAAATTTGTTGTTACAGACAGGGTAAAAAGATTGTTTGTAACTTATGGAATACTGCTGGCAATACTTTTGTGTGTTTCTGTATTGGTGAATAAATCATCAAAATACGGCAGCGTGATATGTGTTGTTATATGGGCTGTGTATGTATGTCTTTTCCCACTGTTTACAGCACTTGCAAATCTTATAAATCTTCCGATTGAAAAGAGAATCAATAAGTATTTTATTGATGATGCAAAGAGAATGTTAAGAGAGCATCCGGGACTTCGAATTATTGGTATTACCGGAAGCTATGGAAAGACAAGCGTTAAGTATTATCTTACAACTCTTTTGTCAGAGGGCTTTAGTGTTCTTATGACGCCTGAAAGTTACAATACACCGATGGGAATAGTGAGAACTATAAGAGAGCATCTTAAGCCGACACATCAGATTTTTGTATGTGAAATGGGTGCGAGACACCTTCATGATATTAAAGAAATTACTGATATTGTTCATCCTGACGATGGAATACTTACATCCATTGGTTATCAGCATCTTGAGACTTTCCACAGCCTTGATAACATTATCAGCACCAAGTATGAACTGCTTGATGCGGTTGATGAAAAGCTTAAGGCTGAGGGTGGCAAGAATGATGGAACAGAAAAACACCTTAAATTTGTAAATGGTGACAATGAGATCATTAAGTCACATATGAAATACAGTGATGCGATTACTTACGGTATTTCAGATGGAAATGATTATCAGGCAAAAGATATAAAGGTTACAAGCGCAGGAACTACTTTTACAGTGACATCACCGAAGGGAGAGACTGCGGAGTATACAACAAGACTTGTTGGAAGACATAATGTTGAGAATATAGTGGGAGCCATTGCTGCTGCAAACAGTTTTGGAATTCCTATGAGCAAACTGAAAATGGCGGTAAGACGTCTTCAGCCGGTGCCACACAGGCTTGAGCTCAATAAGCATGGCAATGTTTCAATACTGGACGATGCATATAATTCTAATCCTAATGGAGCGAAGGTTGCTCTTGAGACGCTTGCTCTTTTTGAAGACAGTGTTAAGATTCTTGTAACTCCCGGAATGGTAGAGCTTGGCGCAAAAGAGGATGAGTATAATAAAGAATTTGGAAAGCAGGCAGCAGCTGTCTGTGACTACATTATTCTGGTAGGTGACAAGAATAGCGCATCGATCAAGGCCGGTGCAGAAGAGGCAGGATTTGATCCGGAGAGATTGTTTGTAAAGCATACGTTAAACGAGGCTACAGCGCTTATGTATGAGATAGATGCAGGCAGAGAAAAAGTAATTCTTCTTGAAAATGATCTGCCGGATAATTATTCATAAAAGAACTATAGGAAGGAAGTATTTTTATTATGAAGCTTAGAGTTGCTGTTTTATTTGGAGGGAAAAGTACTGAGCATGAGATTTCAATAATCTCTGCGATTCAGGCTATTGGATATATAAATCGTGACAAATATGAAGTTATTCCTGTCTATATCACAAAGAACAATGATTACTATATCGGAGAGTATGTGGATAAGATTGAAGAATATACACATATTCCGGAACTTATCAAAAAGAGCACACAGGTAATCTGGATTAAGGACGGAGATAAGGTTTCTCTTGTAAGATATCCCATGAAAAAGTTTGGAAATAACGTGTTGGCACAGGTTGATGTTGCATTCCCTATTGTGCACGGAACAAACGTTGAAGATGGTACACTTCAGGGGTTCCTTGCAACTTTAGGGCTTCCTGTTGTGGGATGTGACGTTTTATCTTCAGCTGTTGGAATGAATAAGTATGTAATGAAGACAGTTCTTAAGGATAATGGAATCCCTGTTCTTGATTGTAAGTGCTATACCTGGAAAGATTATGAGAATGTTGATGAATTGGTTTCAAGGATAGAAAAAGAGTTTACATATCCTGTTATCATCAAGCCTCTTAATCTCGGTTCAAGTATCGGAATCAAGAAAGCATCTGATAGAGAAGGACTTCTTGAAGCGCTTGATCTTGGTTTTGAGTTTTCTAAGAAGATTTTGGTTGAACCTGCAATCACAGAGCTTAAGGAAATCAACTGTTCTGTTCTTGGAGATTACGAATCAGCACAGGCTTCAGAATGCGAAGAGCCTGTAAACTCAGATGACATCCTTTCTTTTGAGGATAAATACATCGGCGGAGCAAAGGGCTCAGCTAAGGGTGGCGCAAAGACAGGCGGATCTAAGGGAATGGCATCACTTAAGAGAAAAATCCCTGCAGATATTACACCTCAGATGCGAGATGAGATAAGAAAAATGGCTGTTGATGCCTTCATCTGTCTTGGATGTTCAGGTGTTTCCCGTATTGATTTTATGCTTGATAAAGCTACTAATAAGGTTTACTTAAATGAGATCAATACAATTCCGGGTTCACTTTCATTTTATCTTTGGGAGCCTCTTGGAATGAAGTATGAAGAACTTCTTGATAATATGATTCAGTTGGCACTTAAGGCTGACAGAGAGAGTCATAAGGTTGTCTATTCATTTGAAACAAACGTGTTGGAAGGCGTGCACCTTGGCGGAAGCAAGGGCGCAAAAGGATAATAAAAAGGCTGTGATAAGTGAGTTTTTCATTTATCACAGCCTTTTTGACGGCTTATTTATTTTGATTTTTTAAATAGGTTTCTTCGATGATCTTTTTAACATATTGATCGATATTTTTCTGGTCTTCCTTTGAAAGCTCACTCATGATAACAGGCTTACAATATTCGAGAGTGATATGAGTTGACTTTATGAAAGGAACGTGTTTTTCAAGAATTTCATCTGAATGATTTATTACAACTGGAATTATCGGACAGTCTGTACGCTGTGCAATCTTAAAACTTCCTTTGTGGAATTCTCCAAGTGGTTCGTCTGTCTTATTTCTTGTTCCTTCAGGATAGATGAAGATTGAAATTCCGTTTTTAACCTTGTCGATTGCGCTTAATATCATTTCAAGTCCCTTTTTCAGATCGCTTCTGTCAAGGAAAAGACAGTCCATGTAGATCATCCAGATATTAAGAAGTGGAACTTTCAGGACTTCCTTTTTGGAAATGAAGCCTGTTGGCCTTGGAACACGGGGATAAGCTATTACAATATCAAAGATACTTCGGTGGTTGCCGACATATAAAACCGCTTTATCTTTCGGGACATTTTCTTCTCCGATGACAGTTTTTTTGACGCCGCTTAAGAACTGAACAACATTGAAGGCCCAGCTTACAATTGCCAGGGAAACAGTCTTTTTGGCCCAGGGATTGAATTTGCCAACAAGCAGCAAAACAAGCTGGATTGGAAGACTTAAAACCAGAAATACCGCAACAAATAATACGGTTAAAATTGAACGAATCATATAAATTCCTCTTTTCTATGGAACTGTAGGGATGGCAGTCCTAAATTTTTACCCTGTATATTTTCTCACGGTTAAGCAAAAAAAGAAATAGAAATGTTAAATTCAATTTTTATTAAAAACACTTGAAGTATGAAATGGAAATGTGCAATTATATCGTATAGATGAAATGGGTTCATAAATGAAACGCTGTATAAGGAGAGAGTTTTACTATGCTTATTATTAAGGATGGGTATTTGATTGATCCTGCTTCCAAAACAGAAGGGAAGAGGGATATAGTGATCGAGGGTGATACTATAGTAAAAATCTGCGAAAGCAGTGATGAGTTTTT
The DNA here is from genome assembly GCF_900112195.1 of Butyrivibrio sp. YAB3001. GTDB lineage: Bacteria > Bacillota > Clostridia > Lachnospirales > Lachnospiraceae > Butyrivibrio. The sequence goes on along the minus strand of NZ_FOKR01000005.1, from coordinate 48,665 downwards.
GAAAGGGAAGGACGAGAATGGTGACGTCAAAGTTATTGATGCTTCCGGGAAAATTGTTGCACCGGGCTTTGTTGACTGTCATGTTCATTTTCGTGATCCTGGATTTACCTATAAAGAAGATATTAAGACAGGAGCGTTAGCTGCAGCCAGAGGTGGATTTACAAGCGTTGTGATGATGGGGAATACAAATCCCCATATGGATAACGCAGAGACGATAAAAGATGTCCTTGAAAGAGGCAGGACAACCGGAATCAATGTTTATGCCTGTGGTAATGTTACCAGGGATATGGCGGGAAAAGAACTTACGGATATGGAGAAATTAGTAGAAGCAGGCTCAGTTCTTTTCACAGATGACGGAAAACCGCTTACAGATGGCACCCTTATGGAAAAGGCGTGCGTTGAGGCTGCAAAGCTTGGGAAAGTGGTAAGTCTTCATGAAGAAGATCCTGAGTTTATTACTGAGAATGGGATAAATGCGGGAAAAGTTGCAAAAAAGCTTGGGCTTACAGGGTCTCCGAGGGAAGCAGAAATATCAATGGTCAAGAGAGACATAAGTATCGCTGAAAAAGTGGATGCTGAGATTGTAATCCAGCATATCAGCGCTGAGGAGTCTGTTGAGCTTATCCGTCAGGCAAAAAAGAGAGGCGCAAAGGTGCATGCAGAGGCAACTCCGCATCATTTTACACTTACTGAAAATGCTATTTTAAAATATGGTTCTCTGGCAAAAATGAATCCTCCGCTTCGATTTGAAAGTGACAGACAGGCTATTATAGAAGGTTTAAGAGATGGGACCATTGAAATGATAGCTACAGATCATGCTCCTCATTCAAGGGAAGAAAAGTCAAAGGGGCTGACTGAAGCGCCAAGCGGAATAATAGGGCTTGAGACATCGCTTGCGCTTGGAATCAGAGAGCTTGTTGATACCGGTTATTTATCACTTGGCGAACTGATAAAGAGGATGACTATAGGACCCGCACAAATCTACGGACTTGAGGCCGGAGTAGTTGCAGAGGGCAAAAAAGCAGACCTGTGCGTGTTTGCAAGGGATGAAAAGTGGGATTATGTAAGTAGTTCTTCGAAAGCTTCCAACACGCCATTTTTAGGTGAGAGGCTTCCGGGTAAAATCTATTATACAATCTGTAATGGACAGATTGTTTATAGTGATAATTAAAGCTAAATAAATAGTAGGAGAAAAAGATTTTATGGCAAAAAAGCAGAAGTTGCAGGCTAAGGTGCTTAGTCAGAGAATTTTGGCAGAAGGTATTTATGATATGTGGCTTGAGACACCTTTAGCTAAAGATGTCTGTCCGGGGCAGTTTGTGGGAGTTTTTCCTACAAATAAATCGACTCTTTTACCAAGACCCATAAGCATATGCGAAGTTAATGAGGAAAGAACTGCTATCAGACTGGTTTACAGGGTTGTTGGCTCGGGAACAGCTGAGTTTACGTTTTATCAGCCCGGAGATTACATAATGATACTGGGAATTTTAGGAAATGGATTTCCGGTGAAAGAGGCAGCAGGGAAAAAAGCTGTAGTCATGGGTGGAGGAATTGGAGTTCCGCCGCTTCTTGAGACTGCAAAGTCTTTATCTTCGCTTGAAGAGAAGGCTGCAACAGTTTCTGCAGTAATGGGATACAGGAATAAGGAAACATTTCTTTCTGATGAATTTGAAAAATGCTCAAACCTATATATTGCAACTGAGGATGGAAGCATTGGAACAAAAGGCAATGTAATTGATGCCATGAATGAAATGAATATTGACTGTGATGTCATATTTGCCTGCGGACCGATGCCTATGCTTAAGGCAATAAAGACATACGCAGCAGCTAAGGGAATAAAAGCATATATTTCTCTTGAGGAAAGAATGGCGTGCGGAGTTGGTGCCTGCCTTGGATGCGTTTGTAAGACTAAAAATGTGGACGACCATTCTCATGTTAAGAATGCAAGAATCTGTACAGACGGTCCTGTTTTTGATGCTGATGACATAGATATATAAACAAGACAGTCCATTAGTGAAAAGAGAAAAACGGTTTAAATCTGAATATAAAATGGAGAATATTATGAGAAATACATCAGTTGAGATAGCAGGGGTTAAGTTCAAAAATCCGGTAATGACTGCATCCGGAACCTTTGGTTCAGGAATGGAGTATTCTGATTTTGTGGACCTTAATAAATTGGGAGCGGTAGTCACTAAGGGTGTTGCAAATGTTCCATGGGAGGGAAATCCTGTTCCGAGAGTTACGGAAGTATACGGCGGAATGTTAAATGCCATAGGCCTCCAGAATCCGGGAGTTGAGGTGTTTGCAGAGCGTGATCTTCGTTTCCTGGACAAGTATGACACCAGAGTCATTGTCAATGTATGCGGTAAATCTGTTGAGGATTACCTTGAAGTTGTAGAGAGGCTTGGTGATGAGAAAAGAGTAGATATGCTGGAGATAAATGTTTCTTGCCCTAATGTAAAGGAAGGGGCAATAGCATTTGGCCAGAACAAGGATGCTCTTTTTGATATAACAAAAAGAATAAAAGAAAAGGCTAAACAGCCGATAATCATGAAGCTTAGTCCCAACGTGACAAGCATTTCCGAGATGGCAAAAGCGGCAGAGGCAGCAGGCGCTGATGCAATTTCTCTGATAAATACGATCACAGGAATGAAAATAGATATTCATAAAAGAAAATTTGCGCTCGCTAATAAGACAGGAGGCTTGTCAGGTCCTGCAATAAAGCCTGTGGCTGTGAGAATGGTTTATGAAGCAGCGCATGCTGTTAATATTCCCATAATTGGAATGGGGGGGATTGCAAACGGAAGCGATGCAATTGAGTTTATCATGGCGGGTGCTACGGCTGTGGCAGTCGGAGCAATGAATTTCCATGATCCTTATGCTACAGAAAAGGTTGTTGAAGAGATAGAAAGCTACATGGAGAGGTATGATGTGTCTGATATAAATTCTCTTCGTGGGATAGTGGAGTAATAAAAGTAGCAGGGACGGTTATCTCGGCTCACATGAAGGTGAGCGTAGAAACCGTCCCTGTTATTTTTAAATAGTTTTATTCAGTTGTAATTTTTCCTGTAAGCTCGTCAAAACCTTTCATTACGGCTGCATAGGTCTGCTTGGAAATCTCAGGAAGCTCTTTTCCCCAGGTTTTCTCTGCCTGTGCATAGCCCTGTTCGAAAGCTGCTCTCATGTTTTCGAGCTTTTCAGGGTCATCGCCTGCCAGTGCTTTTGCAAAGTCGAGAATACGTTCTGAGGTCTGTTTTACACCCCAGTATCCATCCTCGGCTATGTCAGCCTCAGCTTGTGCTTTAGTAGCTGCATCAACTTCAAAATCACCCTTGGCAAGGAATTCCCAGATGGAATTCTCGTCGTCGTCAGAATTAGCGACAGCGTAGGTCTTAGCCTGTTTGCCCATCATCTTATTAACGATGTCTAACAGTTGCTGCTGGCGCTTTGCATCTTCTGCCTTTAATTGCTGGATGATTTTCATTCTGTCCGCCGTAATCGTAGTAGTTGAGGAATTTGATTTTTCCTCTGACTTCTCATATACGGCTGCAGCTTCTTCTTTAACCTTTACTTCAGAGTCTTTCTTTTTCTCTTCAGTGGAAGAAGGATTGACGGTAGAAGCATAGGTCGTTGCGATGTTGTTAGTAACCTCGGTAATTCCGTTTACGCCCATACTGAACTCCTTTTCTGCGATGGTTAACAAAAACTTCGCTGAAACGAAACTATAGTTTACCTAATCTATCTATCGGCAGTTTTACAGAAAACTTTAGAGTTTGAAATAAATTTTTTTTATTAATTTATGACTTTTTTTCTTGTGTTTGAGTGGTGCAAATGAGAAGATGTAAAAGAAGATGGTCTGTGGCTGACTTTACTGGCATAAAGACCTTTGAAATACTGTGAAATGGGGAATTTTAATAATGACAATAGAGAAAAAAGCCTATGCTAAGATAAATTTGGGACTTGATGTTACGGGAAAACGTGATGATGGCTATCATATCGTCAGAATGATCATGCAAAACGTTGATATATACGACACTCTGACCTTTGAAAGCAATGATACCGGAGAAATAAAGCTTACAGCTTCGTCAGACAAGATACCAACTGATGAGAGTAATCTAATCTGCAAGGTTGCCAGGCAATTACAGAAAGAGTATGACGTAAAAAAAGGAGCAAATATCCATTTGGTAAAAAGAATTCCTGTTGCGGCAGGGATGGCTGGTGGAAGCACAGATGGTGCTGCTGCGTATACTGCGCTTAATGAACTGTGGAATCTGGGGCTAAATATAGAAAAGCTTTGTGAGCTCGCAGTTAAGCTTGGCGCAGATATTCCATATTGCATAATCGGTGGAACAGCGCTTGCGGAAGGAATAGGTGAAGAACTGACAACTATTTCTGATATGCCAATGTGCAGCATAGTTGTGGCAAAACCAGATATAGATGTTTCTACAGCATGGGTATATAAGGAACTTGATAGTAAAGAAATCGTATCGCATCCTGATATAGACAGCATCAAAGCTGCGATTGAAAATGGAGACATTTCTGAAATGTGCGCAAATATCGGGAATGTTCTTGAACCGGTAACTGCCGAAAGGTACGAAGTTATAGGACAGATTGAAAAGCTTATGGAAGAAAATGGCGCTATAAGGGCATTTATGACAGGAAGCGGTCCCACTGTGTTTGGCATCTTTGAAGATGATGATAAGGCAAAAGAAGCATATGAAGTAGTCAAAGAGAGTGGTCTGGCACCACAGGTTTTCCTATCCGGGCCTATTAATCCGAATAAGATACAGTGACTAAAGAGGTGCGTTTTTATGAGAAAATATGTCGATATTCATGTTACAGGCATTCATTCAAGACCTGGTGAACCCACAGAAAAGGTAGTGACTTCTTCATCTGGTGTTTACGAAGATATGGATGATGGGAGATACAAACTCGAATATGACGAGGAGCAGGGCAATGGCGCAGCAAGTGTTAAGGTGCACAATAAAGTTTTTGTTGCATCAGATGGACGTGGCATGGAGATATTAAGAGGCGGAGATACCCAGAACCGTCTCGAATTCGGAGAAAACTTAGAGTATGATACCGAGTATAAGACGCCTTATGGTTCAATGACCATGAAGGTGATTACCAAAAGCTTTGATTTTACCAAGAGTAGAAATGATGATGAGATGAAGGTCATTGCAGAATACGAGCTTGAGATGGATGGGATGGTTGTATCGGATTCAATGATAATCATAGAAATAAAAAAATCGGAGACGAGGTAACTCGTTTCCGATTTTTAAATTCATTATTTAACCATTTTAGCTCCGGCCTTTTCCTGAGCCTTTGCAAGAAGGTTCTTGAAGAAGCCCTTCTTTTCTTCCTGAACAACAACTTTGCCGTGAAGACCTTTAACTTCAGTAACATAAATGCCACTTACTGATGCCTTTACTTCCTTTTTAACAGGAACTCTGTCAAAGATCTTTTCATCACAGATAAGGCTCATAACTCTGTTGCCTACTCTGACTTTAAGGATTGGAAGCTTTGACCTTCTGAGAAGCTTAGGAGTCTGTTCCACAACAGCCTGTGGAAGACCTGCTTCATTCAACTTCATTCTCTTTTTATCGATAATAAGCATTGTAACAGTCTGCTTCATGGCATCTAGCTGTGACTGCTGTTCTTCCTGCTTTTTCTGAGCTTTTTTACCAAGGATAACAAGTGCAACTACTGCGGCAGTAAGGATAACTGCGATAACAATTAATACAATAAGACCAGTACTCAAAATATGACCCTCCAAAAAATAAAAAACAAAATTAGCAGAGATAATTGTAGCATTCTTTAGGAAGATAGGCAATAAAATACTTTAATCTATTTGTAAGGTGTGGTAGTATAAGAAATATTGTTTTTACTATGGAATAGTATATATTGAGTTCTAAAGGAGATTTTTATGAAAAAGAAACTATCTGTACTCCTTGCAGGAGTAATGGTTTGCACGCTTTTTACAGCATGCAGCAAGGAAGCTGCAAATTCAGACACAGCAGCTACTGAGAATGCATCAGCTCAGGAGAGCACTACAACAGAGACATCTACTGATGAAACAGCATCAGCTATCACAATTGATTTTGATAATCTTGCGACTATGGCACTTAAGGATGTTAAGGCATCCGATTATGTAACTCTTGGACAGTATGATGGAATTACTGTTGAGGCTTCTCTCAAAGAGATTACTGATGAAGATGTAACAAGTTATATCGAGAACATCAAGGCTAGTAATCCTCCTATGGTAGAAGTTACTGACAGAGCTGTTCAGGATGGCGATACAGTTAATATCGATTATGTAGGTAAGTTTGCTGATACGCTTGAAGCTTTTGATGGCGGTACAGCGCAGGGAGCATCACTTAAGATTGGTTCCAACTCATATATTGAAGGATTTGAGAGCGGACTTGTTGGTGTTGAGAAGGGACAGACTGTTGATCTTAACCTTACTTTCCCTGAAGATTATGGCGCAGAAAACCTTGCCGGAAAGGCAGTTGTATTTACAGTAACTGTTAACAGCATCAATACTGAGGCTGAAGATATTACAGATGACTGGGCGGCAGGACTTGGCCTTGACGGCGTAACAAATCTTGAAGAGCTCAAGAAGTATGCGCTTGATACACTTAATTCAAATGCCAAGGATGAATATGATACAACAGTGGAGAATGCTGTTATTACAACTCTTTCAGACAGCTCTACTTTTTCAGAGGCACCTCAGGAACTTGTAAACAGATATATCAAGCAGCAGGATCAGATGCTTGAGTATCGTGCTAACCTTTATTCATATTATTATGGACAGCAGCTGTCTGCTACAGATATTGTGAATATGATGATGCAGAGCGAGGGCTTTACAGGTACTGCAGATGAATACCTTAATTCAATTTCTACAGATACAACAAATCAGTATCTGATGTTCCAGGCAATTGCTGATGAACTTGGAATTGAAGTTTCTGAGCAGGAAATTGATGATTATCTTAAGAATGCCTATGAAAGTGCTTCAAGCACAGGATTTAGCACATATGAAGAGTATAAGGCTTCTCTTGACCTTGAGGTTTACAGAGAAGGACTTATGGCAGAAAAAGTTGTAGGATATATGGTTGATCACGCAAATGTTGTAGAAGCAACTTCTGATAGTGCATCAAACTAATATTTAGTGGAGGGTGATATGGAACTGACAGATATCAGAGAGTTATTTACCAAACAGGATGAGTACACAGGTAAAAAAGTAAGCGTTGGAGGATGGATAAGAAATATCCGTGATTCCAAGACCATCGGTTTTATTATGTTGAATGATGGTTCATTTTTCAAACCTCTTCAGGTTGTTTATACTGATGCACTTTCAAATTTTGCAGAGATCAGTAAATTGAATGTAGGCGCAGCAGTAATAGTAACAGGTACAATTGTTGCTACACCTGATGCCAAGCAGCCATTTGAGATGCAGGCAGATACTGTTGAGATTGAGGGTGTTTCCACACCGGATTATCCTCTTCAGCCAAAGAGACATACACTTGAATATTTGAGAACTATTCCACATCTTAGAGCAAGAACTAATACTTTTGAGGCTGTTTTCAGAGTTCGTTCTGTTGCTGCATATGCTATTCACTCATTTTTCCAGAACAGAGACTTTGTATATGTTCACACACCTCTTATCACAGGAAGTGACTGTGAAGGTGCCGGAGAGATGTTCCAGGTTACAACACTTGACCTTAACAATGTTCCTAAGACAGAAGAGGGTGAAGTTGATTACACAAAGGATTTCTTTGGTAAGCCTGTAAACCTTACAGTTAGCGGACAGCTTAACGTTGAGACATATGCATTTGCTTTCAAGAATGTTTATACTTTTGGACCTACATTCCGTGCAGAGAATTCAAATACAACAAGACATGCAGCTGAGTTCTGGATGATCGAACCTGAAATGTGTTTTGCAGATCTTAAGGATGACTGCGATACAGCAGAAGCTATGCTTAAGTATGTTATCAGCTATGTTCTTGAGCATTGTCCTGAAGAGATGGAGTTCTTTAACCAGTTTGTTGATAAGGGACTTATAGAAAGACTTAACAACGTTGTTAACAATGAGTTTGGACGTATCACATATACAGAAGCAATTGATATTCTTTCCAAGCATAATGATAAGTTTGATTACAAAGTTTCATGGGGATGTGATCTCCAGACAGAGCACGAGAGATATCTTACGGAAGAAGTATTCAAGAAGCCTGTATTTGTAACAGACTATCCTAAGGATATCAAGGCATTTTATATGAAGCTTAATCCAGATGGAAAGACAGTAGCTGCAGCTGATTGTCTTGTTCCTGGAATTGGTGAGATCATCGGTGGAAGCCAGAGAGAAGATGACCTTGAGATTCTCGAGAAGCGTATGGATGAACTTGGAATGAAGAAGGATGATTACCAGTTCTATCTTGATCTTCGCAGATACGGAAGTGTTCGTCATGCAGGATTTGGACTTGGATTTGAGAGATGCGTAATGTATCTTACAGGAATGGGCAACATCAGAGACGTAGAATCGTTCCCAAGAACAGTAGGAAATTGTGAGCTTTAAGGCTTATTCATAAGATTATTGATCAGATAAACTTCTATGGTTTTATGGAGGTTTATCTGATTTTTTTGGGTAGAAGACTAGTGTAGCTGTTTTATATTAACTCGACTATATGCTTGCTAAAATTTAAATCTGCTGCGTTGTCATCAGTTGTCGATGGACCCCCATCGACGCCTTCTTCTGCCTTGCAGAATTTAGATTTTATCTAAGCAATATAGTCGAGAAATATAAAAACAACTACACTAGATACGATAAATATGATGTAATAGAATTATAGATGAAAGCAAAAAGCTTTCGTTGGAAAATGCTGATAGGGGGATGGTATGAAAAAAAGATATTTTTTTGCAGTAATAGCTATGTCCCTGGCAATTAGTTTGGGCTTTAACAGTCAGCTTGTGGTTTTGGCGACTAACAGTGAGACACTTCAGGAAAATCAGAAGAAGCTTGAGCAGGAAGAAAAAGTACTGGAGAAGCAAAAAAAGGACCTTGAGAAACAGAGCAAGGATAGTCAGAATAAGCTTGATAATGCGAATGAGCAGATAAGTGATTATTCTGATGCGCAGGGTGAAACTCAGGAGGCAATTGACGAGACATCATCTGAACTTGTTGGTCTTATGTCAGATATAGAGCTGATAAAAGAAGATATTGCAGACAAAGAGATATTGATAGAGAAGACACAGGCTGAATATGATGTAGCCAAGCAGAACGAAGAGACTTTATATAGTGCTATGGTTCAGCGAGTAAAGTATATGTATGAAAAGGGCGAAATGGCATATGTGCATATACTGCTTACTGCTTCGAGTTATGCAGATGCGCTCAATAAGGTTCTTTATGTAGAGAATCTGTTTGAGTATGACAGAACAAAGCTTGCGGAGTATGTTTCTGCGAAAGAAACGGCTCAGGAATATGGAGAACAGCTTGCTGCTGAGAAGTCGGAACTTGAAACTTCACAGTACGAACTTGAAGAAGAACAGAAATATATGGAAGAGCTTCTGGCTGATTACAAGAAAAAGTATGAAGACTATGATGTCAAGATAGCCAAAGCAAAGCAGAATGCAGCAGTTTATACTGCACAGATAAAGAGTCAGCAGTCTGGAATTGCAACTTTGCAGAAACAGATTGTTGCTAAACAAAAAGAGGTAGATGAAGCAAAAAAGGCTGTAGAAGTTGCAAAAGCGGCAGAGGAAGAGGCAGCGCGACTTGCAGCAGAGGAAGCTGCAAAGAATAGTGAGGCTTCGGCAGAGACGGCTTATGCTTCATCAAATTCAAATAATTCTAAGTCAGAGAAAACTTCCAACAGTTCCAAGACAATTTCCGCACCGGGGAGTCTTTCCGGGCAGAATGTAGCAAATTATGCCTGCCAGTTTGTTGGATATCCTTATGTTGCCGGTGGGACAAGCCTTACAAATGGAGCGGACTGTTCCGGGTTCGTACAGTCAGTCTATAAGGCTTTCGGAGTTTCTGTTCCCAGAACTTCATGGGCGCAGGGAGCATATGGACAGGAAGTTTCTTATGCTGATGCTCAGCCGGGAGATGTGATATATTACGGCGGACATGTTGGCATATATATTGGCGGAGGACAGATAGTTCATGCCAGTACACAGAAGACCGGAATTAAGTATAGTCCGGCTACTTACAGATCTATTATTACCGTAAGAAGATTTATATCTTAAGTTTTGTTTTAATAAAATAATGTGTGATTTTTCTTGAAAGTTTTTGTGTGATATATGAAAATGATGTAAGTTAATATGAAATGTTACTGTTCAGATACAAAACGCACTCTAAGCAGCGCATTTTGTGAGAACATGATTCACTATGAGACAGTAACAATAGATATCAAAAGACTTAGGAGGACGAATGGCAGCAAAAGAGAAAGTAATCGTAATAGATTTCGGCGGTCAATATAACCAGCTTGTGGCGCGCAGAGTCAGAGAATGCAATGTTTATTGCGAAATATATTCTTATCGGACACCAATTGATGAAATCAAAAAAATGGCTCCAAAGGGAATTATTTTGACAGGTGGACCTAATTCCTGTTATGAAGATGGTGCGCCGACTTACACTAAGGAATTGTTTGAGCTTGGTATTCCGGTTTTGGGACTTTGCTACGGCGCACAGCTTATGATGCATGTGCTTGGTGGAAAGGTTGAGAAGGCGCCTGTACGTGAATATGGCAAGACGCAGACTCTCATCGATGGAGCAAAGGAGTCTCTTTTTGCAGGAATCGGCGATAACACAATTGTGTGGATGAGTCATTTTGATTATATCAGTAAGACTGCTCCGGGATTTGAAATTATCGCGCATACTGCGGATTGTCCTGTTGCGGCAGCTGCATGCGAGGACAAGAAATTATATGCTATTCAGTTCCATCCTGAAGTGCTTCATACAGTTAAGGGAAAAGAAATCCTTCACAATTTTGTAAGGAACATCTGTGAGACAGAAGGTTCCTGGAGAATGGATTCTTTTGTTGAGAATACTATTAAGGAAATAAGAGAAAAAGTCGGAAACGGAAAAGTTCTCCTTGCTCTTTCCGGAGGTGTAGATTCCTCTGTTTTGGCAGCTCTTTTGGCTAAGGCTATTGGAAAGCAGCTTACATGCGTATTTGTTGATCACGGCCTTCTTAGGAAAAATGAAGGTGATGAGGTTGAGGGTGTATTTGGCCCTGACGGAAATTTTGATATCAATTTTGTCAGAGTAAATGCTGCGGAGAGATATTATGCGAAACTCAAGGGCGTTGAAGAACCTGAGCGCAAGCGTAAAATAATTGGTGAAGAATTCATCCGTGTCTTTGAAGAAGAAGCTAAGAAGATAGGTGCTGTGGATTTCCTTGCGCAGGGAACAATTTATCCTGACGTTGTTGAGTCAGGCCTTGGCGGTGAATCAGTTGTTATCAAGTCACATCACAATGTTGGCGGTCTTCCTGATTATGTTGATTTTAAAGAAATAATTGAGCCGCTTCGTCTTTTGTTCAAGGATGAGGTCAGAAAAGCAGGTCTGGAACTTGGGCTTCCGGAATATCTTGTTTATCGTCAGCCATTCCCAGGTCCAGGACTTGGAATCAGAATTATCGGTGAAGTTACTGCTGAAAAAGTCAGAATAGTTCAGGATGCAGATTATATTTATCGTGAAGAACTTGCCGCAGCAGGTCTTGAGAAACTTCCTGATCAGTATTTTGCAGCTCTTTCCAATATGAGATCAGTCGGTGTTATGGGTGATGAGCGTACATATGATTATGCTGTTGTTCTTAGAGCAGTTGAAACCATAGATTTCATGACTGCAGAAGCTTCAGAAATACCCTTTGCCGTTCTTCAAAAAGTAATGAGCCGTATCATAAATGAGGTTAAAGGCGTAAACCGCGTAATGTATGATCTTACTTCCAAGCCGCCGGGAACCGTGGAATTGGAATAATATAACGAGTGTTATTGCATTGGGCCCTGGAAGCGCATATATGCGACTTCTAGGGCTATGTTGTTATACTGGCTGAATTCGTCAGAGTCTAATCCTTAAGGCATAACCGTATGGGAATCAATACGGTTAGAAATCTCTTTACTTTTTTTCTGTGTTGTTATATATTGTCACTTGTATTTCAAGATAGTTCTTTTCAAAGTTCGTTTTGAAATGGCTGTTCTTTCTGGGACAGCTTGGTAAATCCCAAAATAATAGATAAAGAAGGGGCAAAAGGAGACGGCTTACGTGGGAAGTAGTTTTTTTGAGCTGCTATTCCCGTAGTGACATGCATGATATTTATGGCATCTACGTGAGATGTTGCTCTTGATTCTCGTGGTTCACGTAGAAATAGGTAGATATCTGGATAATTTACGTGATGAGAGGCTTGTTTACAAGAGCATATCACGTAGAATGCCTGATGTATCATTGCGGCACTACGTGATAACAGTCAAAAGATAAAGCGGGGGCACGTAGAACTGAAAAAGGAGTTTGGTGATGCAGGATTACAAGGAAGAATTGGAAAAACAAATACATGAGATAGATGCTCTAATAACCCAAATTGATAAGAATGCGTTAAGGGTAAAAAGCTTGAGCAATTGTGGAATTGCAATAAGTAAGAGTAACGGGAAAGACCAGTATTACTGGGTAGACAAGCTCGAACAAAAGCGGAAGTATGCGAGAATCGAAGAAATGGACAAGCTGAAGAAGGTGGCACAGCGAGATTATGAAACGATACTTAAAAAGAAACTTGTAAAAATCAGAAATGATATTTGGGAGTTTTTAAAGCTCTATGATATAAAGTCACTTGAAAATGTGTATATGGGCATGGCAGATGCAAGGAAAAAGCTTGTTACACCGATCATTGAACCTCTGGTAATATATGTTGAGAATTGGAAAAAAGAAATCTACGAGCCGATGGGAATTAATGAAAGTGTTACAGAGTTTTTTTCAAACAATGGAATAAGGGTAAGATCAAAATCTGAGCTGATAATAGCCAATATGCTGGAACAAAGTGGCATTCCATACAGGTATGAATACCCACTTGCACTTAAGGGCATGGGAGCAGTAAGACCAGATTTTACATGCCTTAATATCCGAACTAGAAAGGAATATATCTGGGAACATTTTGGAATGATGGATAACATAGCTTATGCAAACAAGAATATAGTTAAGATAGAGGCATATGAGCAAAGTGGATATTTTCTGGGGAAAAATATGATTATGACATTTGAGACTTCTCAACATGCCATCAGTTCTAATATAATAAAGGCTATGATTAAAGAATATCTAGTTTAGCAGGTAATGGTGTAATTCAACTTGAGGGATAGACCGGAGATATAAAAAGATTATGAGACAACGGGATCATATATTTGTTACCGGTGCCAGTGGTATCGGAAAAACAATACTGGCTAACGGGGCAAGATAGAACATAAATTAAGTAGTTATTCGGACAAATGTCCGGATAAATGTCCATATAAAATGCCGGGAGGATAATGGGTATGGAAGATTACAGTAAACAGCACAAGAAAGCCTGGGAGTTTGATGCATATGACTTTTGGGTAAGAACCGCCGGGACTCCGGAGGAAAGAGCATCAAAGGATAAAGAAAACCCTAGGAAGATGCTGAAGCAGTATGCAAACTACTTTGAATCTTTTGAAGGTGTCAAGGTGGCGAATATCTGCGGATCTTGCGGCAAGAAAGCAATATCCGGTGCTTCCCGGAAATGTGGAGCGATTACATAAAGACTATGAGATAATAAACCAATATGTTATCAATAAGTATGGATTGGTGAATGATCTTATAGTACCTGACAGATTTGAGGACGAGGCTTTGAATCAGATCAGTGCTTTTGACACAAAGAGGCTTATGCAGGATATGAGTTCGTATTTTCTGCCCATGGATGAAGAACCCATTTTCTTTTTCACTAAAGAAATGTCCGATGAATTCATTGAGGAAACTATGAAATTCTGTACGGAGGAGGTTAAGAAAATCCGAAATGGAGAGCGGGGTATAGATATGATGACATACGCCTGGAACCGAGCGGGTGTTTAGAAGAAAGGTGATTACTGCAGACGAATAATAAACAAAATCAGAAAAAGAACATGGAGTGCTGGTAACAATGAAAGCGATCTTGACAAGCTCACTGGGTGGGCAGGTAAAAACAGACGGCAAGAGACTTCCAGCCAAACTGCCGGAAACCAACGGATTATTAAAGTCCATTAATGATGCTTGGAAAAATGATTCAAAGGTAATGATCATCAGCGGATCACCTGAATATTATGATAAAAATGATAGTGTATTATTCTGTTTGAAGGGTGCTTTTTCTCTGAGCAATCTCAGTGCTTCAGAAGTATTGATGTGTGACGGACGAAACAAAGAGATCATAGAGCGCCTTCCTGAAATGGATGTGCTGATCCTGGCAGGTGGACATGTACCGACACAAAACAGTTTTATGAAGACTATAGGGTTAAAAGAACGGTTGCAGGCTTGGGACGGTTTGCTGATCGCATGGAGTGCCGGATCCATGAACTGTGCAGAAATGGTTTATGCAGGCCCGGAACTTCCGGGGGAGGCAATCGATCCTGAATTTCAGAGATGGATCAGTGGTCTTGGAATAACTAAAATCAATATTTTTCCTCATTTCGAGGCGCTGAAGAATGAAATGCTTGATGGAATGAGACTGATAGAGGATATTACCTACCCAGACAGCATCGGACATGAGATAATTGCTTTGAATAACGGGAGTTTCATTGTTCTAGACAATGGAACAGATACGCTTTACGGTGAAGCGTATAGTATTAAGGACGGACAGCAGAAGCAAATCTGCACGGACGATAAATGGATACGGTTATAAACAGTTTTGTTGGCAAGAGTGCTTGCATATATTACGGACGGGCTTGTCCTTTCCAAGAAAGAGGGCGGCGAATGGGCACTGATCCATGTTCATGAAAGATATCGCAGTCTGATACATGATGCCCTGACAGTATATGCTTATATGGAACTGTGTAAAGAATGAAGCAGCTACTGTATTTTGTGACCAAAAGAGAGAAGAAGATTAAGGAAGTATGATTATGGAACATTTTGTAACTGAAGAGATGAGACAACTGATCGACAAATACCATGAGCGCAAAAATGAGAATCTGATGAAACTCACATATGAATTTGTAAAAGATGCATTTCATCCGGA
Source organism: Butyrivibrio sp. YAB3001 (assembly GCF_900112195.1). GTDB lineage: Bacteria > Bacillota > Clostridia > Lachnospirales > Lachnospiraceae > Butyrivibrio. The sequence goes on along the minus strand of NZ_FOKR01000005.1, from coordinate 33,462 downwards.
GCCCGGACGCGAAGATAAACTGTATCGTCTGGAGCACTCACTCCGGGTGGCACTGTGGGGAAAGAAAATAGCTGAAGGTGAAGGGTGGAATCCGGTGCCGCTTGTGATTGCCTGCCTGCTGCATGACATCGGATACGTTGAGAGCTGGAAGAATGGCAATTATGGTGCGCATCATCACTATTCGCGCTTTATAGCGGAGGAATATCTGGAGGCCATGGGAATGAAAAGCGAAACGGTGAAAAAGATCGGTGTGGCCATCGTTCTTCATGCTGAAAACAGTCCGACCGAAAATCCGGAGCTTTTCAAAAACGCATCGCCGTTTGAACTCTCCGTGTGGGATGCGGATGATCTGGACCGATACGATGAGATGCGTATGATCATGAATGCAAGGCGGGATATAGGGGAACTGACAGCAGCCGATCTGAAAAAAGTCGCAGAAAACCGTTTGTCACTTGCCGTTTCTTCCAAAGACCGGATCTGTGGAACGGAAACAGCCAGGAAATACTGGCTTGAAGAAATGGACGAAGGGCGAAGACTATATGATAAATTGATTGCTCAGATGGATCATACTTGGGAGATGGAGCAATGGCTGTCCGGACAAGATCGGACATGAAATGAAAAGGTAGGGTAATGGACTAATGCGCACAGAGGAAGAGATGATGGAACTGATCCTGCGTACAGCTGAGGAAGATGCAAGAATCCGAGCTGTTTATATGAACGGATCAAGAACCAATCCCAATGCTCCAAAGGATATTTTTCAGGATTATGACATTGTTTATGTTGTGGAAGAAACCGGATCGTTTATCCGGGACAAGGAGTGGATCCGGCGGTTCGGGGATATACTGTTTATGCAGTATCCTGACGAACATCCGGATTATCCGAGTGACAAAGAAAACTCCTATGGCTGGCTGATGATATTTACGGACGGAAACAGGCTGGATCTTACAGTTAAATCGATTTCACATGCAAAGGAAAACGTTAAGGAAGACAGCTTATGCAAGATCCTGCTGGATAAAGACGGAATTCTTCCTGAGATTCCTGAAGCGTCGGAAGAAACTTATTTAGTTCATCGACCGTCAAAGGAACAGTATGCGGCCGTCTGCAACGAATTCTGGTGGTGCCTTAACAATATCGCAAAGGGCCTTTGGAGAAAAGAAGTGACATATGCACAGGATATGCTGAACTTCGTGGTCAGAAAGCAGCTTGAAAAGATGCTTTCCTGGAAAATAGGAGAACTGACCGATTATTCTGTCAGCGTCGGTAAATCCGGAAAGTATATGAAGAAATGGCTCTCTGAGGAAGAGTGGCAGAAGTATCTGAACACTTATTGCGGCACCGATGTAAACGACATGTGGAGCGCCGTGGAATCTATGTGCCGGCTGTTCATAGATGCTTCAAAATGGGTGGCAGAACATGGTAATTTCGTCTTTGACAGGCAGGAAGCTGATAATAGTTTCAAATATTTTGTTGCTGTGAAAGAAATGGACGAAAACGCGGTAAGCATTTTTGAAAATATGGGTGACGAATGAGCGAGACAATGTTAGGAGCATGTTGTCACCCGTGACAATAAAATGACAATACACTTTGAAAATATGATGTTATTTTAGAGTAAATAGCAAACTATAAATCAGTTCATAAAATGAGCCGTAGTGAATGTATTCAATACATTTGCTACGGCTTTTTTGTATGATTATTTATTCTGTTGTTTTTTCATCTTCGGGTAGAGGAAGAATAAGATTATTATCTTCATCATATACAGGTGCTGGATAGAGTCCCCAACTGCGTCGTGTTTTCTCATTTTCAATTTTTTCTTCGAGTGGTAGAGGATAGCCTTTAAAATCAGAAAATGCATTCTTAACGACGCCGTCAGATAGTAACCAGGTGTAATAATCATCTTCGGAATATTCTCCGGATTTGAAAGAGTCCCTTATTTGACACCAACGTAAAAGATTTTGCTTCAGTACATATTTATCAATAGGATTACAAGATACAATTTATTTCTTACACTTGGGATAACAAACAGTGATTTTTGGAAAGTCCTTATCTTAGAATATTGTCCCACTTTTTTATTCTTAATTATTTTGGTTATATTAATTAGCTTTATTATAAGCAATGCCATTCTCACATGGGCTTTTGGCACTTTGGCCTCTAGTCACATTTTGGCATCGATGAAATTAATGGGGATATTATTATTCGTATTTGCCTTCGTTATGTTTTGGACATTCTTCATCTTACGATGGGAGCAAAGTAGATCCAGACTATTAGATTATTTGGAAAATATAGGCTGTGGGAAAGAAAAGACACATAATTATCGTTTTGTGTATAGTTTTAAAAGTTATATTGCGCTCTTCTGTTTTGTAGCTTCTTTTGGACTGATGATTGATTACTCTGTTGGGAAAATGATTATTGCTGTTTTACTACACGTAATTGGCGTTTATTTTCTATTACAACTTAATGGACGGACTGTTAAAAGACTATTCTCAAAAAATAAACGATATTATGAGGATTTGCTTGGATGGGTATATTTCATATATGAATATCGTCTTAATGGCAATGTTATTTTTCCTTCGCGATTATATTTACCAGGAAAAAGTTGTTTCTATAATTCAACTGGTTAGCTTTGATATGATGAAATATATCTGTATGATCTTACTTTTTTGGATTTTTCAATGGCTTGGATATATATATACCAGGAAAAAAATTGCAAAAGAAAACCTTACAATTTAATGGGGGATAGATATGGCTTTGTTAGAAGTATGCGATTTAGAAAAGAGTTACTATATTGAAAACTCTAGGACACTGGAGCGAAGGCGAATCGACGTAATAAAAAACGTATCATTTGAAATTGAAGAGAACGAATCCGTGGCTATAATGGGAAAATCCGGATGTGGAAAAACTACTTTGTTGAAAATGATGGGAGGATTGTTATCTCCGTCAAATGGTTATATTTCCTTTAAGGGGGAAAAGCTGTCGGATTTTGATAATGAAAGAATTGAAAACTATAGAAGAAGACAGGTTGGATTTGTCTTTCAAGATTATAAATTGTTGGATAATATGACAATAAAAGAAAATATGATTTTGCCGTGTATTTTAGATCATCAAGACATAGCAGAGGCATTGGGCAAGGTGGAGAAAATTGCGGAAATGCTTAATATATGCGATAGATTGGAACATTATCCATACGAATTATCCGGAGGCGAAAAGCAACGTGCAGCGGTCGGGCGAGCACTTATTAATTCACCATCAATAATATTTGCAGATGAACCAACTGGAAATCTTGATTCTGATACAAGTAAGGCTGTTATGGATATGTTGATTGGTCTTCAGCATGAGTTTAAAATAGCAATGATAATTGTTACTCATGATAAAGATATAGCCGATTATTGTTGTAGGACAGTGCATATTCAAGATGGAAAAATGTATTAATATCATATTTTTACAAAGTATAATAGAAAAGGTGCTTTATAAGGAGAAAACAATGGACAAGACAATTGAAAATGCTTTAGATGATATTTCTTTGATTAAAACGGTTATATTAAAAACGCAAAAAGATTTTGCAAAAGTGGCTTCATTTTTTATTTGGATTGGGATAATCAACGGAATCGCTTGGATTATTGAACAATTGGCCTATTATATTCGAAATACTGTAGGATATGGCAATGTATATGTTCAGTTATTAGGACAGGGTTATCATTGGGTACGCCTCATTGGCTATATAGTAGTATTTGCTATTTTCTATAGAAAACTAAAGTCTTCTCAAAACGATATTAGTGAAGGGATGATCAAAATTTGGGGAATTGTATTGATTGGCTCATATTTTCTTTCATTTCTATATTTGAGGTTATTACCAAATGGAAACAGCGACAAAATAAATATATTATGGAGGAGCGAAGAGTTAATTGATGTTTTGCCAGTTGTTGTTGCTTTATTTATGACGGGAATACTTACAAAAAAGAGAATAATAACAATATGTACGGCAATATATAGTATAGTTTACTTCGTGTTATTCTTGAGTATGAAGGAAATGCCCTACGGAAATCTCGGTGGAAAAGGAACGCTTATTCCTATTAGTAGTGTAAGTGTAAGATGCCTGATGATATTTGGAATGATTATTCTAGGGCTGTATCTAAAGATAGGAGCAAAGAACAATGGAGATACATTCAATACCTGAAGCTTTTCAAACTAAGCTTAGACTGGCTATCCTATCGTCACTTTTGACTGGTAAAAAGAGTTTCCGAGAGTTGAAAGAAATCACATCATCAACAGATGGCAACCTTGGAGCTCAAATTAAGAAACTCGATGAATTGGGATATGTGGAGATAGAAAAAGCTTTTGTAAATAACAAACCTCAAACAACATGCGATATCACAGCGTTCGGCAGAGAACAATTTAAAGAATATGTCGAAATGCTTGAAAAGCTTCTAAAACCAAAAAACTGACTGTCATGTCACGTAGAATGTTGTTAATTATTCATATTAGACTAAAAAATATCTGCACTTTGAGATGAAAAATCTCGGAGTGCTTTTTTAAATATTGATGCAATGCGTTAAAAGTGCTATTATAGTATTGATAGAAATGGGTGATACGATATGGATACAGCGAATGAGATAAAAAAATTACGAACAGATATGGGAATGAATCGCAAAGAATTTTGCGAATACTATAATATTCCGTATAGGACAGTTACCGATTGGGAAGCCGGAAAACGTAAAATGCCGGAGTATGTCCTTGAACTTATGGAGTTTAAGGCAGATGTAGAGCAGGTAAAGACTGCAAGCGTTTGATAAAGATGGTTAAGGAGGTCTTCTGCTATGAGTATGAGAGATAAAGAAGTACTTAATATGCAGTTGGTTTTAATACCGGTTTTAGCAGAAGCTTGGAAGAAAACATATTCTGAGTTATCGGATTTGCTCAAGAAATATGATGTATTGAGTTATATCGACGTTTGCTATGAAAACTATAATTCTACCGGAAATCAGGGCATTATCGATGATTTACAGGACTATATTGAAATGCAGGGAGGTAGAGTTAGTTGAAGCCATTGTATCATGGAACGATATATGATTTTGAGGAGATAGATGTATTAGCCGGAAAAGGTTATAAGGATTTTGGCAAAGAATTCTATGCCACCGCAGTTCCTTCACATGCGGAGAGGCTTGCAATCAGAAACAAGAGCATCGCAGAGAAACACCAAAGCTTTCTCAAAAACAAAAAGGGAATAAAGATACAGCCGATTGTAGCCTACAGATATAATCTTCTGTTCAGTGAAGAAACGGCTGGATTAAAGGTTAAGGTATTTGAAAAAGCTGATAAGGAGTGGCTGCGCTTTATCCTTCAAAACCGTAAATGTAATGGTTGTATGCATGATTATGATATTGTGATAGGCCCTACAGCGGATGCTGAAACAACTACAATTATCAATGAATACTATGATGAACTGGAAGAATCAGGGTATTCCGATGAAGTATGCGATAAGGTAATTGCGGAGTTAAAGCCGGAGAATTTACCTAAACAGTACTTTTTCAGAACCCCGGAGGCAGTGAACACCTTGAGCTTTGACAAGGTGAAAAGGCAGGTGATTGGATAATGATTACAGGTGCTGATCAGAAAAAGGCTATGCGCTGTATAGCGGCTTTCCTTGTAGAATACATTATGAACGATAAAGGATGTTCCAGGGATGAAGCAGTCGAGTTTTTAATTAAGACCACAGTATATGAAGCTTTGATGGATGAAGATACGGATCTTTATCTGGAATCAAGAGAATCCGTGCTTGATATATTAAAGGAGGAATTGGCTGGGAATCCATATAGACTATTGGAGGTATGAAAACCGTTTTGGGTACACTTTGGGTACAGTAGCATTTGTTGAAAAACGTATCAAAAGATACACATAAGAAGTACGAAAAGAATAGACTAAACCGGTTTGAATTTTTCGAGTAAATGAGATGGAGTAGATCCGAAGTGGTTTAGAGGTCGGTATAACAAATCAAGTATTTTTAAGGCTTGAAATCATGTTAAGAAAACATGATTTCAGGCCTTTTTTATGTCGTGATACGATTATGATACGATTTTTCTCAGAAAAACTGTATCGGAATTATTCCAGAATAAAGTCCAAATCTGTTTTTCATCTTTTATTTTCCACAAATTATAAAATTTCAAACTTTTTTTGCTCTCGTTTAGTAATGGGGATTTTTTCAACCCAAATGTATTACGTAACAAAAAATAGTACGTAAGCGGAGGGCAAAAGATATGTTTGAATGCAGAGCGTTTATTTCAGTAAAAGAGATCTGCCAGGTATTAAGTGTTTCCGAATCAAAGTCATATGCAAAAGCTGAACGATAAGAGTCTAAGGCCGGAGAGATGATCCGGAATCTTACTTTCTCTTTATGGGAATTAACGGGAGCGTGCCACGCTCCCGTATTATCGTGTTGTTAAGGAATATAGCGTGAAGTATAATTATTATTACTTGTTCTCAAAGAAATTACAGATGGGAGATCATTGTATGGGGAAAATAGTTGTCAGAGATACTGAAATAAATGTTACAAGAATTCATGACGAAGACTATATTTGTCTTACAGATATGCTTAAAGCTAAAGATGGAGATTTCTTTATTACGGATTGGCTACGAAATCGAAATACGCTTGAGTATATTGGCGTATGGGAGAAGGTATATAACCCGGATTTTAATTATGGCGAATTCGCCATAATTAAAAGTCAGTCAGGTTTGAACAGCTTTAAGATAAGCGTTAAGGAATTTGTGGCTAAGACAAATGCCATATGTATCTAGGCAAAAGCAGAAAGAAAGACTTGAGAAGCTGAACAAGATAGCAATACAACAAATGAGAGTTCTTGAGGATGTTGAGGACAGAACTTTGCTTTTAGAGAATAAAGAGGAGCATTAGATGGACTTTGTAGATGCTTTAAAACAAGGCAGTCTTACGGATATACGTAAGTGTCCCAAGGCTGACTTACACAATCACTTTGTGCTGGGTGGGAGTAGGAGCTATTTGAAAGAGCATTCAGGAAGAGACATTCGGCCGATTACGAAGCCACTGCATTCCATGGATGAAATGCATGCTTGGAATGCTCAGAATATAGGGGATTATTTTAATTCGTCTGAAGGACGAAGGATGCTGATAAAAGCGACATTTACCCAGGCGAAGGAGGATGGAGTTACTGTTCTTGAAATCGGTGAGGATGTATGGGGACTTGGTGAATTTTTCAATGGAAATATAAAAGAACTTGTGTGTGCCTTTGAAGCGGCTCATGATGAGATTGCCCCAGAGAAAGAACTTAGATTGCAGATAGGAATGTCCAGACATTGTGATATAGCATATTTAGAGGATTGTCTGTCGTATTTTTGGGGATGCAAAGCGTTTTATTCAATTGATTTATATGGAGATGAGTTGGCACAGCCAATAGAGAACTTCAAGTCTATTTATAGACGTGCGAAGGCAGAAGGACTTAAGTTAAAAGCTCATGTTGGAGAATGGGGAACAGCAGAGGACGTAAGGCGTGCTGTAGAGTGTCTGGAACTGGATGAGGTGCAACATGGTATAGCAGCTGCTGAGGATCCGTCTGTAATTCGTTTCCTTTCAGATAATCACATCAGACTGAATATCACTCCTTCCAGTAATTATCTTCTTGGAAGGGTAAAAGACTTGAAGTCTCATCCTATTGCTGAGTTATATCGCAACGGGGTTGACGTGACTATAAATTCAGACGATGTCCTGATATTTGATTCGGATGTTTCCAAGGAATACCTGCGGATGTATCAGAGCGGATGTTTGACAGCTGAGGAATTGGACGATATTCGTAAGAATGGATTGAGAGCAGTTTACACTAGCATCTGTTAGGAGGAAATAGTTATATGTGTGGTGTATGCAAAAAATTAAGGATAATAAAGATTGAAAGAATCTTTTCATTGTAAAAGAACTCGAGAAAGTATAAAGGTGTTTCCATTCAGAATACCTTTATACTTTTTTTACAATATAAATTTACGTCAAATGGTAAAATTAATCTGTATTGATATGTGATTTGTTATTTTTACAGAGGATGCAGGTTGAAGAAAAGATATATCATTATCATAAATACATTGATAGTAGGTTTGATTCTTTTCATAATCGTGAAATATGCAAACGATAGGGCGGCAGAATCAAACCATGCTTCGATTGCGTCTTTTGAGAAGATGACAACCACAACAGAGCAGATCATCGCCAATTATCTGGAGGATGAGCAGCATCTGTGCGATATCTGGTCTAACTATATCAACAGGTCAGCGGAGGCCGGAACTCCAATGACTATTGACGAGGCTATATCATATATTAGAAAAGCTAAGATATCTCCTGAAATATCAGGGCATCTTATCTACATTGATGATGGCTCTATGGCGGGAATCTCTACTACTCCCAGTACAACTGATATATCGGATTATTCTGTAAAATATTCTCATATTTCTATTTTTGACAATCTTGAGATAAGTAACGTAAATGGTGTGGTAAACCTGACAAGGGCTTATACCAATCCATTAAATGGCGTGCAGTCCATTGCTTTTTTGAACAATGTTAAGGTTTTGGACAGTGAAACAGGCGCTTTGAGAGAAGGGCTTCTCATCCGTGTGGTACCTGTAAGCCGTCTTGAGCAGAAGCTTGTTTTTTTGAAGGGTGAATACGAAAATGTGGAAATATCCATCATAGACTGGGATGGTGACTATATGATTCACGGAAAGTCCTTAAAAAACAGCAATTTCTTTGAATATTTCAAATCTTATAATCCCATGACTACTCAGGAATATAACAAAGTGGTAGATACAATCCGCACAGGGATAGGTTCCATGCACATCCGAAATTCCAAGAAAGAGGACAGCGTAATAGCATATACTCCTTTGAGTGGGCTTGATTCATGGTTTCTTGTAGCTTATATTCCGGCAGAAGAACTGTCAGCTAACAGGTCAATAGACTGGATACTTCTGGGAATCGTATCAGCAGGTCTTATAATCCTGCTTCACTTCAACATTTTTATACTGATTAGTTTCAATCGCGAACTTTCGGTTGCGGCGGAGGCAGCAAATCAGGCAAATGAAGCGAAATCCCATTTCTTATCCACTATGTCTCATGATATTAGAACACCTATGAATGCCATAATCGGCATGAATGAAATGATCCTTAGAGACAGCCATGAAGATTCAACTCTAATGTATGCTGAAAGCATCAGGACTGCGGGAAATACGCTTCTTGGAATCATCAACGATATACTAGATTTTTCCAAGATTGAAGCAGGCAAGATGGAAATCATAAATGTGGATTACAACTTTGTATCTCTTTTAAATGATCTTGTGAACATGGTCCAGCGAAAGGCAGAGGAAAAGGGGCTTACCTTCGAACTTGATGTGGATAGAAACATCCCCAGAATAATGCACGGCGACGAAATAAGAATCAAGCAGGTTATCACCAATATCCTTTCAAATGCCGTTAAATATACTAAGGAAGGTAGTGTTATTTTTTCAATATCAAGCAGCAAATGTGAAGATAGCGAAGATCACGTGATACTTCATGTCAGCGTAAAGGATACGGGAATAGGAATTAAGAAGGAAGATCTTGATAAGCTATTTGTGGCTTTTGAGAGAATCGAGGAAAAGAAAAATCGTAACATTGAAGGTACCGGGCTTGGAATGGCAATAGCCCAGAGCTTTCTTAATATGATGGGAAGTAAGTTTCAGGTGGAGAGCGAATATGGAAAGGGTTCAGTATTTTCTTTTGACCTAAAGCAAAAGGTCGTGAAGTGGGAGCCGCTTGGAGAGTTTGATGCAGCTTTTAAGCGCTTCCTTAGTGAAAGAAAACAGTACAGAGTGAAGTTTTACGCACCAAAAGCAAGGATACTGGTGGTGGATGATACCGAGATTAATCTTAAAGTATTTGTAAGCCTTCTCAGTAAAACGAAGATGCAGATTGAAACTGCAGATAGCGGTGATGCATGCATAGTTCTTTTTAAAAGAAATCTATATGACGTCATTTTCCTGGATCACATGATGCCGGACAAGGATGGCATTGAGACAATAAAGGAAATGAAGGCGTGCAGGGATACACCAAATCAGAAGACGCCTGTTATCTGTCTTACTGCCAATGCCGTCTCAGGAATGCGTGAAATGTATATAAATGCCGGATTTGATGACTATCTGACAAAGCCAATTGATACAAGCAGACTTGAAAGTATGCTTCTTATGTATCTTCCCCCTGATCTGGTGGAGCAGGTAACAGATACTACCATTGAAGAAGAGAAAAAAGCTGAGATAAAACATACCGTTTTAGTGATAGATAAAGATGTAACAGTCTTGAGACAGGTTAAGGAGTGGCTGGATGACAGTGATAACGTGGTGGTGGTTAAATCAGAGGAACAGGCTTTAGCTTATTTGAAAAAACATGAAGCAGAACTTATACTAATGGACTTTGAGAGCACATCGCCAAACGAATTTGATGAATCAAAAATAATACGAAGTCATTTTAGAGAGATAAGTCGTGACGAGATCACTTCGCAGGTAAAAGAGTTTTTTGACAAATGATGGTAGGAGGCGAGAATATGAGTGAACGCGTTAAGAAAATCGTTTCTACTGCTCTTGTGGTAATGCTGGTACTTGGCGTTGCAGGATGTGGGCAGGGCAGTAATGGAAGTAAGGAGTTTGCTCCAAAATACTCATCAGATACTGAGTATAAGCTGAGTATAGTCGGCACTTATTCTAATTTTGAGTCATTGGAAAGTGCCCTTGAAAGATTCTATGAGCACTATCCAAAGGGTGAGATTCAGTACACTTATCTTGACGATTATTCGAATACGATAGAGCAGGCCTTGGCAGGACAGGAGCCGCCTGATATCTATTTTGTAAAGCCATGGATGTATGGCGATGCACAATTGGGTTCTGTGTTTGATAGTGCGGAGGTCCTCTCTGACCCTGAACTTAAGATTGATCTGGACTGCATCCGCCCCGGAGTCAGATGGGAAATGAATAATGGAGAAATACTGACACTCCCGATATTTGCGACCTCTTATGGAATGCTTGTCAACATGGATATTTTTGAAAAAGAAAATCTGAAGGTGCCAAAGACCTTTGAGGAATTGAAACAAGCCTGTGAGAAACTCAAGGCAGCAGGATATGATTCACCTGTCATGGGAGCCAATACAAATACTACGCCGGGAATTGGCTATGCTTTTGCATATCCCATGTTTGCGAAGGCGGTAAAAGATGACAGAAGTATAGAAAATGATCTGAATAATCTTGTGCCTTCTGCGGGTGAAACAATGAGAGAATCGCTCACCAGATTAAAAGAGTTTGTGGACAGCGGATGCATAGATGTAGACAAGTGCGCAGCAGAAATCGAGGATGATTATAATGCAGTGATCATGCGATTTTTTGAAGGCGATGTTCCTATGATGCTCTGCTCCGGGGATGTTGTTTCCGGAACAAAAAAGCGTGAGAGTAAATCTGAAGCTTTTACGGAAAATCCGTTCAAGTATGATTTCTATGTGGCGCCTTCAGGAGATAAGGGCGGATATTATATGGATTCCATGTCAATTTTATTCTGTGTAAATAAGAACAGTGAGAATCTTGACATGACTAATGAATTCATAAGGTTCCTTACCAGTGAAAAGGAACTTGGACTTATGGCTCAGGAAAAAAGGCTTATAACCCCGACTAAGGATTATTCTCTTGATGAGGTATATGCTTCACTGTCAGGTTTTCCTGAGGATAGGACAATCAACTTTAGTGATACAGAAATTCTTGATACTGCGGTAAAAGAGTTCAGGGCAGCAGCCTATGCTGTAATAAACGGAAAAATGACTGTGGATGAAGCGGTTGCAGGCTACGGGACAATATCCGGGAAGTGAAGATGAACCTGGAAATACTGCTTAAAGTGCGTGCCAGTAATTTAAGCTAATAACTGAGCGTCCTTTCGTGACCTTATGGCATAGGTAGAAGCATTTGTTGTTTATTAAAGATTATCCAGTATTTCCCTGGTTAACTCTTTTGCCTCATCATAATCGAGATTAGAAATGAGCTTATCCAAGGCTTGAAGCTTTCCTGACAATTCTTCATTACATTCATAGGAAAAGAGCTGCTTTGCTGATTCTTCTGCAGCGCCAAGGTCAAAGTCATCGATTGCAGCGATGAGCTTGTTTAAGATAGCAGAAATAGCATCTTTATCGAAGCTGTTCTTTGCTCCGCTGTTTTTACTATCTGAGAAAAAAGGCTCAAGATAAGGCTTTAAGACTATAAAAGAACTTAAAACCCCAGGGGTTAGTTTTTCGAGCTGCTCCAGATTGCTTTCTTTACCAAGCTTTTCGAGAGTAAAGAACTCCTCTCCAAGATCTATGGCGCCGATCATGCGGCAGGTGGTTTTAAGGGAATGAACCTGAATGGTGAAGTTTTTGAGGTCCTTTTCTTTTAGGTAGGTTTCTGTCAGATTACTTTTCTCATCCATGAGTTTGTATACATCACTGAGAAGTTCTTTGAAAAGTTCTTCAGACCCGGAGTTTTTTATGGCTTTTTCTATATCAATACCTGGGATGTTATAGTTCATTAATAGTAGTCCTCCATGTAATACTTGATTATATTGTTACCGTTCAGACAGAAAATGCGCATTTCGTGAGAAAAAGAATTCATTATATTTAATACTTTGAATAGTATACTACTATTAAGTTGATGAATAAACGCAATTAAGATATCATTAATTATGTGAATCTCTGAATTTATTTCTAATTACATTGGAAATTGATCTGCATGCCTATGAAATAATAAATAGATTGTTTTGATATTCAGTGAACGTTGACGTCTTTTTGGAGGTGAAAATGGTTCCACAGATCATAGTTGTTGATGATGACCCCATAATCTTAAAGAAAACCTGGAACACCCTTACTGATGCAGGTTTTAAGGTGGTTGTTTTCAAGTCCGGGAAAGCTCTTTTGGAACATGTAAAGGATAATCTGGCTCCGGATCTCATCCTTATGGATATCAACATGCCTGAGATGGACGGATTTGAAGTGATTAACGAACTTCAAAAGAGCAAAGCTGCCTGGAAAGACACTCCGGTTATCTTTTTGACTGCTGATGAGGACGAGGATACTGAGACAAAAGGTCTTTCTCTTGGTGCGATGGACTTTATCAGAAAACCGTTTGTGGCCAGTGTTCTTGTGCTGAGAGTCAAGCATGCAGTAGAACTCATCGGGCTTCAGCGTGACCTCGAGAGCATGGTAGATGAGAAAACGAAAGAAAATGAACTTCTTTTCCTGCATGTCGTTGAGTGTCTTGCAGATGCTATTGACGCCAAGGATAAATATACAAATGGTCATTCGGGTAGAGTGGCAGATTATTCAAAAGAGATAGCGGCAAGATATGGTTATGATGAGAAGAGGCAGGAGAAGATATTCATGATGGGACTTCTCCATGATGTTGGAAAGATAGGTGTGCCCGATGAAGTAATAAATAAGCCGGGAAGGCTTACGGATGAAGAGTTTGCCTGTATTAAAAAGCATCCGGCGATAGGCGGAAAGATTCTTAGTAATATCAAAGAGATGCCAGAGCTTGCTGCCGGAGCTAAATGGCACCATGAAAGATATGATGGAAGAGGATATCCGGAAGGACTTGCCGGAGATGATATACCTGAAGAAGCAAGAATAATCGCGGTAGCTGATGCTTATGATGCCATGGCAAGTAACCGAAGCTATAGAGGCGCCCTTCCTCAGGAAAAGGTCAGAAGTGAGATAGAAAAAGGCAAGGGAAGTCAGTTTGATCCGAAGTTTGCGGATATTATGCTGGGTATGATTGATGAGGACAAAGATTACCGTATGAGAGATAAGCCGATGAATGAACCAACGAATTAGCAGAGTTAGAGTAAAGCAAGCTGATAGCGAATGAATCTGCGAATTAGCAGAGTGAGAGTAAGCAAGCTGATGTCAAATGAACAGTAACAGAAATAAGCCTTGCAATTATAGTTGCAGGGCTTTTACAATGTAAATATGGCATGTGTTTTAAGACGTTTTGATATAAGCAAGCATTTTATTCAGGTTCGATGAGAACATTTTCTAACTCATAATTCATTTTTAGAGGATAAAAACAGTGCTAAATAATGTTTATTTTTCACTTAGCGAAAAAACAATAACAGATGTTACTGTACGCGGTCAGATGGAAAGTACTGCCCAGTATATAAAGGAAAACGGGTATGAGTCCGGCATTCACTGCGCCGGAGGGAGCTTTTTTGATAAGCAGGATGAAGCTTCCAAACATAATACGCTGGTCATCACTGATTCGGACAAGGATGCACAGAGACTTATCGCTAATGGCTTTTACTGCGCAGGAGTGCGCCATGGAGGAAATCCTAAAGAACAGTTTAATGGGATAAAATATGTACTCGAAGAAATTGACGAAGTGGATATAGATTCTTTTGTTAAGATATATCAGCGAAGCGCCGGCGAGCCCTGGGATGTGATAATGACGGAGCGCCTTCTTATCAGAGAGACAACTTTGGATGATGTGGATGAGTTCTACAAATTATATCAGGATCCTGAAATGACAAAGTATATGGAAGGTCTTTTTGAGAATCCGGAGGATGAAAAAAGGTATCAGAGAGACTATATTGAAAAAGTATACGGTCTTATGGGCTTTGGGATATGGACAATTGTAAGGCGGGAAGATGGCAGGATAATCGGAAGAGCCGGGTATTCTGTAAGAAATGGTTTTGATGAAATAGAACTCGGATTTTTGATAGGAAAAGAATTTCAAAATCAGGGCTATGCGTATGAGGCTTGCAGCGCAATCCTTGAATATGGAAAAGAAGTCCTTCTTTTAGATCAGGTTCAGGCACTTGTGAAAAAAGAAAACGAGGTTTCAATCCATATTTGCCAAAAACTCGGATTTGTTCAAACGGGAACGGTGTCTGTAGAAGAAAATATATACGGTCGTGAGTATATTAAAGACGCAGAGACCGATAGTGTAAGGTTTAGCGAGGCTCATTACGGCGAATATATCAGATTTTATAAGAGCTTTAAGAAGTAAACTTAATTTTTTTATGGTTTTTTTTAGGTTAATACTGTAATATATAGCTGTAACACGAAGAAGAAAAACAGTAATAGACACGAAGAGCATGAGGAATAGCTCTTAAGGGAGAGTGTCTATATGGAGGTGAAATGAATTCAATCGAAATGTTCAGCTTGGTTGCGGGGTTAGTAGGTGGTCTTGCTATGTTCCTTTATGGCATGAATGTCATGAGTGGCGGATTGACCAAGATGGCTGGAGGAAAGCTTGAGAGCACTCTTGCAAATGTAACCAAGCATCCGTTTATCGCATATCTATTTGGAGTTGGTGTTACAGCACTGGTTCAATCGTCATCAGCGTCGACCGTAATGGTTGTAGGTCTTGTTAATTCAGGCATTATGACTCTTAAGCAGGCTGTCAGCGTCATTCTTGGTGCTAATCTTGGTACAACATTTACAGCCTGGCTCCTTTCCTTAAACGCAATCAGCAGTGATAACTTTATCATAAACCTTTTGAAGCCGGCTTCCTTTACTCCTTTTTTGGCGCTTCTTGGTATCAGTTTTTATATGTTTGCCAAGAGTGAGAAAAAGAAAAACGTTGGAACTATTTTGCTTGGCTTCTCAGTATTGATGTTTGGAATGACAACAATGTCAAGCGCGGTATCTCCGCTTAAGGAAATTGATTCATTCAAAGCTTTTTTAACAACTTTTAGTAATCCTATCATTGGCTTTATGGTAGGTATCATCTTTACTATGGTCATTCAGAGCTCTGCAGGAACCATCGGTGTATTGCAGGCATTGTCCTTATCTGTAAAGATCAAATACAGCATGGCAATTCCTGTGGTTGTAGGCGCAGAGGTTGGTACCTGTATTACAGCGATTCTTTCCTCACTTGGCGCTAACAAGAATGGTAAAAGAACTGCTCTAATGCATCTGTACTTTAACATTATCAAGGCATCTCTTTTCATGATAATCTTCTATGCTCTGAATGCGGTGGTTCACTTCGCATTTATGAATGATGAGATTGGAATGGTGGGCATTGCCGGTATTCATACGCTTATAAATCTTGTTGCAACTCCGCTTATGTTGCCTTTTGCAAGCTTTTTGGTTGAACTTGCACTTAAGACGATTCCTATTGATGAGAAGGAAAAGAAGGAGCAGGAAGAGCAGCAGGGAATCAGAACATTGGATCCAAGATTTTTGTCAAATCCACCATTTGCTCTTGAACAGGCTAGGCAGGCAGCTATTGAAATGGCTAACATGTCACAGGATTCGCTTGTTAAGGCAATTGGACTTATTACGGAATATGATCAGGAAATCGCCGATGAAGTTGAATATTTAGAGAGAAAGATAGACAGATATGAAGACCAGCTTGGAACATATCTGATGAAGATAAACTCTCACCATCTGGCTGAAGAAGACAGTCACACGCTTTCTCTTTTGCTGCATTGTATAACAGACTATGAAAGAATCAGTGATCATGCGCTTAATATTATGGAGAAGGCCAAGGGCATGTCAGAAAATAATAGAACTTTTTCTCCTAAGGCGCAGACTGAGATGGATATATTCGCAGATGCTGTAAAAGAAATAATGAGCCTTGCGATACAGTCATTTGAAAATCAGGATGTAAACCTTGCCAAAACAATTGAACCTCTGGAAGAGACTATTGATGGCATCAACATGGAAGTTAAGAGGCGCCATGTCAGAAGACTTCGAAAAGGAAAATGTACGATTGAGCAGGGATTTGACCTTAGCGATATCGGAACTGATTATGAGAGAATTGCGGATCATTGCAGTAATATAGCCGTTGGAATCATTGAAGTGAACGACGATATGTATGATGCGCATGGTTATATAGAGACATTGAAAGCCAATAAGAAAGAGGGCTTTGAACAGGCAGTCAGCTTTTATGAAAAGAAATATGAACTGCCATCAGTTAAATTCTGATTACAAAACTGTGGGGGATAATACTCTCACAGTTTTCGTGTTTGATAAGTATTTTAGAAGGGAAAAGACAAGAAATGAACAGCAGAAAGCTTGCCAGACTTGATACACTTATAGAGGACAGGCGTGAGAAAGGAAAATTACAGGGAGCAACAATAGTTGTTGAACATAAAGGAAAAAGGGTTTATGAGAATCATTACGAACCCGACCGTGAGGACAGCATATATAAGATTTTTGGGATGACCAAGCTTGTGACTTCTTTGGCATCAATGATCTTATATGAGCGCGGAGAACTGGACCTTTGGAGCAAAGTATCAGATTATCTTCCGGCCTTTGCAGATTGCAAAGTGGCATCGCCTGAGGGAATCACAAAAGCAACAAATCCGATTCTGGTAAAGGATCTTCTTAACATGACTTCCGGAATTGTTTATTCCGGAGATTTTGGTGAAGCTGAGAGATCCATGGGAAGAGTTTACAAAGAAGCCAAAATCCAGAGACAATCTGGCATTTTGAAAACTAATGTGGATGTATGTAATAAGCTTGCTGAAGGATACCTTGCCTTCGAACCGGGAACTGGTTTTAGAGATGGTCATTCTGCAGATATAATGGCAGGTGTTATAGAAGTAATTACAGGAAAGAATTATTCTGATTTTTTGAGAAAAGAAGTCTTTTCCCATCTGAATATGGAAGATACAGGCTTTAAGATTGACGATAGTAAGGCCTTTAGACAGGCAGTTCTATACAGATCTGATAAATCCGGTAAAGTTGTCAGAGCGGAAGAAGATGTAAAAAGGCGTCTTGAAATGGAGACTCCCACAGCGACTGCGTGGTTTGAAATGGGAGGCTCTGGACTTTATTCCACAGCAAATGATCTTGCACATTTTGGACAGATGCTCTTGAATAAAGGTTCATATCATGGAAAAGAGCTTATAGGCAAAAGAACGCTCGCCTATATGACAATGCCACAGCTTAATGCACAGCAGTTACAGTCTTTTGATATTGAAGGCGCTGCAGGATATAACTATGGTAATTATTTCAGAGTTCTTACAGATCCGGCTATGGCAGCCTCAAACGGAAGCATTGGAGAATGCAGCGGCGACGGCAAGGCAGGAACATACATGTTTGTTGATCCGGCTGAAGAACTTATCATGATCTATATGCAGCAGATAGAGGGCGGCTGTGACTATAGTTTCATCAGAGCGATGCGACAGATAGTGTATGGCGCGATTTGATAAAAACAGCTCATAAGAGGTGGGATTATAATGAAATTCGAATATTTGGAAAAGAAGGAGCAGGGGAAATTCATAACCCGTTACGACCTTCATTACAAGACAGAAGATGACAAGGACAAGGTCTATGAGATAATCAGCAGAAATCATGAACTCAAGACATTTGATGATATTCACAATAAGAAAGTTGATGCTGTTGTTTTGATAATGCACGATGAGACCGGTGAAAAGATTCTTATTAACAAGGAGTTTAGAATGGCGGCGGGAGCATGGGTTTATAACTTTCCGGCAGGACTTATTGATCCGGGCGAAGAACCGCAGGAAAGCGCAAGGCGTGAGCTTAAGGAAGAGACAGGGCTTGATCTTGTAAGCATTGAGGACTGGATTGGTGAAAGCTACAGCGCAGTAGGCTTTTCAAATGAAAAAAATGTGTGCTGCGTTGGAACAGCAACAGGCGAGTTTGCAAAGAGTAGTTCGACATTGGAAGAAATAGAACCGGGCTGGTACACTAAGGAGCAGGTAAGAAAGCTTCTTAAGACAGAACCGTTTGCGGCAAGAACTCAGGCGTATTGCTACTTGTGGTCAAAATAATGATATAGCTGATCATGATGATTATATATGCCGATATTCAATACAAGTGATGCAAGGTTTAAGGAAAAATCATTATATTTTTGGTACAAAGTAGTTTATATATAAGTTGTTAAATGAATTGAAACATGGAAGAAATAGATATTTTTACACAGGATAATATAAGAGAAAACAAAGGAATATATAAGAATCAGTCCAAAGCTGAGGAACTAAAGCGAGGAATCATTGGACTTAATATTTGCGAGGAATGTGGTGGATTCTGCACGGAAAGCGTGCCGCTTATCGAAGGACTTCCTGTAAATGCGCAGGTTAGCCTGATGGAGCATTCCGTTCATGAAAATTTAAAGAAAAACAGTTATCTTTTCAGAGAAGGGGAACCTGTTGATTCTATCTGTATTATACGAAAAGGCAGGATTAAGCTGTGCCGCTATGATTCACTTGGAAGAGAGCAGATCATCACAATTCTGGCGGACCACGATATTATCTGGGAAGGCATGTTTCTGGATGGTAGTATTTATCCTTATTCGGCAATATGCCTGACAAATGCTTCTATTTGCCAGATACACAGAGATGATTTCATTAAGGTTGTCGATGATCCTTCTGCAGCTATGAACATTATCATCATGCTCAGCAAAAAACTTCATGATGCAAATGAAAGAAATATGCTGCTTTCCACCAAAGATCCTATGGCAAGGCTGGCAGGTTTTTTGATGTACAGAGTAGACAGAAGCGTGGAAGATGATATAGTATTAAAACTCGACGACATCGCGGCAAGTGTTAATCTAAGGATGGAGACGGTGAGTCGTAAGCTAAGGGAACTTGAAAAACTCGGTCTTATAGAAAGACGCGGCCATGCAAGGATAAAGGTTCTTGACAGGGATGCATTAAGGGAAATATATATTTCTCAATGATTTGTGAATTGATTTTATTAGCATTTACACGGAAAAGAGAATTAAAAATATGTATTATTAAATGAAATTGTGGTTTTCGTGTAATAATGAATGTTTAGTTTGTGTGAAGGTTAATGTTTTGAAAGAGAGGTTTTGATGATAAAAGGAGCAATACACAGTATAGAAACTTTTGGTTCAGTTGATGGACCCGGCATTAGATTTATAGTTTTTTTGAAGGGATGTAAATTAAGGTGTAAGTATTGTCATAATGCAGATACCTGGGATCCTAATTCAGAGGATATGCGCACTGCAGATGAACTCTTGGATTTTGCAGAAAGATATCGCGGATACTGGGGAGAAGAAGGTGGTATCACAGTAAGTGGAGGTGAGCCACTTCTTCAGATTGATTTTCTTATTGAATTTTTTAAGAAGGCAAAAGAAAGAGGCATCAATACCTGCATAGATACAGCACTTCAGCCTTTTGACAGGAGCGAACCATTTTTCTCCAAATTAGAAGAATTGATGAAATACACAGACCTTCTTTTAGTAGATATCAAGCATATAGACAGAGAAGAACACATCAAACTGACGGGACTTCCAAATGAAAACATTCAGGATGGCATGATGTATTTATCTGAGATTGGAAAGCCAATCTGGATTCGTCACGTGCTTGTGCCGGGAATTACAGACAATGATGATTATCTGAAAAAGACAAGAAGTTTTATTGAGAAACTTTCTAATGTTCAGAAAATAGAAGTCCTTCCTTATCATTCCATGGGACAGCACAAATTTGAGGCGCTTGGAATCCCATATCAGCTTGAAGGAGTTCAGTCACCTACGAAGGAACGAGTTGATAATGCTACTAGGATACTTCGTGGAGAAGCTTAATTATTAAATTGTTTGCCTATGAATTTATATATGGCGTTTGGTTATTGAAATATTTTATCGTAATTTTTTGTGAAAAAAATCTCAAACTTGATTACAATCAATGTTTGGGATTTTTTCTTTTGGTATCATATCCATCGTGAGTCATTTATATGATAAATAATTAACAAATCATTTTACGATATACGAGAGGAGTATATATTATGAACGAAGCATGGAGAGGTTTTAAAGGAACCCACTGGCTTGATGATGTTAACGTAAGAGACTTCATCCAGAATAACTACACACCATATGATGGTGATGAGAGCTTCCTTGCTGATGCTACAGATGCTACAAACAAGCTCTGGGGCAAGTTACAGGAGCTTCAGAAGCAGGAACGTGAAAAGGGTGGCGTTCTTGAGTGCGAGACTGAGGTTGTTTCAAGTCTTACAGCTTATGGCCCTGGATATATCGATGAATCAATGAAGGATCTTGAGCAGATCGTTGGTCTTCAGACTGACAAGCCTCTTAAGAGAGCATTCATGCCTTACGGCGGAATCAAGATGGCTGAAGAAGCTGCTGAGACATACGGATACAAGGTAAATGAGAAGTTCCACAAGATCTTTACAGAGTACCACAAGACACACAACCAGGCAGTATTTGATGCTTACACACCTGAGATGAGAGCTGCAAGACACAGCCACATCGTAACAGGTCTTCCAGATACATACGGACGTGGACGTATCGTAGGCGACTACAGAAGAGTAGCTCTTTACGGTATCGATTACCTCATCAAGAAGAAGCAGGAAGATTACAACAACTGCGGCGACGGCACAATGCTTGACCACATCATTCGTCAGAGAGAAGAAATCTCTGAGCAGGTTAGAGCTCTCAAGGGAATGAAGGAAATGGCTGCTGTTTACGGATTTGATATTTCACAGCCTGCTAAGAACGCAAAAGAAGCTGTTCAGTGGCTTTACTTTGGATATCTTGCAGCTATCAAGACTCAGAACGGTGCTGCTATGTCTGTTGGTCGTGTATCAACATTCCTTGATATCTATATCGAAAGAGATATTAAAGAGGGAACACTTACAGAAGCTGAGGCTCAGGAACTTATCGACCACATGACAATGAAGTTCAGAATGGTTAAGTTCGCACGTATTCCTTCATACAACAACCTTTTCTCAGGAGATCCAGTTTGGGCAACTCTTGAAGTTGGTGGACTTGGTATGGATGGTCGTCACATGGTTACAAAGAACGACTTCAGATTCCTCCACACACTTGAGAACATGGGACCTTCACCTGAACCTAACCTTACAGTTCTTTATACATCAAAGCTTCCAGCTACATTCAAGAAGTATGCTGCTAAGATTTCTGTTACAACATCTTCAATCCAGTACGAGAACGATGATGTTATGAGACCTATCTGGGGCGATGACTACAGCATCTGCTGCTGCGTATCTGCTACACAGACTGGTAAAGAAATGCAGTTCTTCGGAGCTAGAGCTAACCTTGCTAAGTGTCTCCTTTACGCTATCAACGGCGGTAAGGATGAGAAGTTCCTTACAAAGGACGGCAAGCACATGCAGGTAGGACCTGAGATGGCACCTATTACATCAGAGGTTCTTGATTATAACGAAGTTATGCACAAATATGACATCATGATGGATTGGCTTGCAGGACTTTATGTAAATATCCTCAACCTTATCCAGTACATGCATGATAAGTACTACTATGAAGCAGCTGAGATGGCTCTTATCGATACAAACGTAAGACGTACATTCGCTACAGGTATCGCAGGTTTCTCACACGTTGTAGATTCACTTTCAGCTATCAAGTATGCTAAGGTTTCAACAATCCGTGATGAGTCTGGCCTTGTTGTAGATTACAAGGTTGAGGGAGACTTCCCAAGATACGGTAACGATGATGAGAGAGCAGATGAGATCGCTGTATGGCTCCTTAAGACATTCATGAAGAAGATTGAGAAGCACCACACATACCGTGATTCAGAGCCTACAACATCAATCCTTACAATCACATCAAACGTTGTTTATGGTAAGGCTACAGGTGCTACACCTGATGGAAGACCTGCATTTGCTTCATTTGCACCTGGTGCATCACCATCATACGGCGCAGAAAAGAACGGACTTCTTGCTTCACTTAACTCTGTTGCTAAGATTCCTTATGAGTATGCTCTTGATGGAATTTCAAATACACAGACAATGAACCCTAACGCTCTTGGTCATGATGATGTAGAGAGAGCAAACAAACTTGTTAGCGTTCTTGATGGATACTTCGATCAGGGTTCACACCACCTTAACGTTAATGTATTTGGTAAGGAGAAGCTCATCGATGCTATGGAGCATCCTGATAAGCCTGAGTATGCTAACTTCACTATCCGTGTATCAGGATATGCTGTTAAGTTCATCAACCTTACTAAGGAACAGCAGCTTGACGTTATCGCTCGTACATGCCACGAGGCACTTTGATCTGTAACGGTTTAAGCTTGTCATTTCTAAATTAAATATATAAATAAGAAGGATGTAGAAGATAAGAGATTATCTTTTGCATCCTTTTTATAGAATAGGTATTCATATTACAAAAATAAGCGCCCGGTGCACAGCGGTTTTGTGCATCGGGCGCTTAACAAGTGGGCAAATTAAAATCAAATTATTTCTTCCATATGAGTATTTCTTTTTCAATGGGCTCTGCAAAAGGTCCGGGAATGGAAGCTGTATTTCTGTGGTTTCCAAAGAAATCACGGTCAAAGACGATTGGTGTTCCGTCAGGATTTTCGAATTTCTGCTCAGGCTCAAAAGCTTTTCCAAGGGTTTCTGTTGAAATTATGCCGCAAAGGAAATCGCTAAGTCCTTTATTAAGATTAGTTTTCAGATAGAAACCATCCTTTTTCTCAACAATATCAACTGTAATCTTACTCTTTTTATTGACAAGGTTTGTTTCTTCGTTCTTGAAAACAGTTGCGCCGTTAAAGTAAGCGTTTCCGGAAATCCATACAGGTAGGTGGCCAAAGTGCGCCTCTGCAAGAGCTCCCATATCTGGATTCTTATTAAAATCAAACTGGCTTATCCATTCTTTGTAAGTTGGGAAGATATCGAATGGAGCGGTTCCCACAACTTCATAGTCTGAATCGGCAGCAGTCTTCTTTTTATCAGAAACAGGATACTGCTGAACAAAAATATTGTTGTAAATTCTGTCATCACCATGAAGAATTGTCATAAAGCCGGCAACTTCAGTCCTGTGACGGATGTGATAAGGTGTGTATCTTGGTTCACGCTGACCGTTAACAATGCTGTCAACTCCAGAGTTTATAAGGCTGAAAGAACCAAGAATCAAATTGTTAATAACAGCAATTCCTTCACTTGGAATAGTTATAGCAACCGGTGAAAGAAGAATGTTGTTGTCAATAAGTGTTGGCCCATGACCTACTTCAATAAATACATCTGTAGAGAACATTGCGCCGGGAGCCTGTTTTAGGCCATTGTGCCTGTAGTTATCATGCATAAAGTTCTGAGTTACTCTTGCACCCTGTGCCTCCCAGTCGAGCCAGACGCCCATAATACAGTTATGAATGTGGTTGCGTCTGATTGTAACATCAATTCCGGCGTGTAACTTAATTCCGGCTGTTTCAGCGCCGCCAAGCTGCTGAGAAGTGCAGATGTCATGAATATCGCAGTCCTCGATTGTTGAGAATACTGCGCCCATTCTACCGACAATACCGGTCTGCTCGCAGTGATGAACATGACAGCGACGGACAATATGGTGTCCGACTTTTTCTTTTAACCAACCATGATACTGACCTCTGCATACGGCATCGCGCTCCATCTGTGTCGGACTCTTTACATGATTCTTGGTGAAATACATATCGTTTTCAGCATCATAATATTTGCCCAATGAAATGCCGCAGCAGCGACTGCCGTAAACTTCGCAGTCCTCAATTATCCAGCCCTTACTCCAGTGTGGTCCTATCATACCATCCTGATAGGCAGCAGGAGGAGCCCATGTGGTAGCAGCTTTGTTGATGTTAAAACCACTTACTGTAATGTAATCCACATGATTTTTGGTAGGCATAAAGACATTTCGCCTTACGCTTATCTCGACTTTTTCTTTATTGGGATCAAAGTCATGGAAATTAGCATAAATGATGGTTTCGTTAGAATCTTCATCCTGCTCTGTATACCACAAATATTTAGCAGCATCCTGATCCCAGGCGAGCGGATCCCCTTTTCCTTTCTGGCATTCTTCCAGGGAAGATGCTTCATACATCATATTGTCATTTATGAAAACTGAACCGGTATGCCTTATTATCGGAGAAAAATACCAGTCGCCGTAAACCCGCTCAATATATGGGTTATAGCTGCCAAAGAGAGAATTAGTGATGCGAATGCTCCATGTTGTTCCCTTGACCTTTGTCCAGCCACTTACAGGCTCTGCTCCGGTAATGACTGCTCCAAGAGGCTCTTCTGAGCGATAAACTATAGGAGCATCCTTGGTTCCGGAATTTACAGGAATAACATGTTCTCTGTAAACACCGCTTTTAACAATGACCTCATCGCCTGCAACGGCAAGCTTTGCGGCATCATTTATGTGTTTAAAAGGTCTTTCGATAGTTCCGTCGCCGTCTCTGAATGAGGCAGCATTTACATAGTAAATCATATTGATCCTCCATTTTGAAAAACTGAATACGAAACATAGAAAATAGTTAAACGATTAACAGTACGTATTCAGCGTGTTTTGCGTGATAATATGTTTGAAAAACATAAAATTTGCTAATTTAGTAACTATATACCATAGTATTGTTTAAATATTTCTTTGTCAAAGGAAAATTGCATAAAAGAAAATGGAATAGTTTGTATTTAATATACAAATTTACAAATAATATTGACAATTACATCGGTGATAGATTATATTTAAGCTAGTTTAACGATTTACCATTTATAATTTAATCACAAGGAGACAGAATGGTAACCCTAAAGGAAATTGCAGAAACATGCGGTGTCTCTGCAACTACAGTATCAAACGTCATAAATGGGAAAGCAAAGACCAGTGAAGAGACGAAAAACCGGATATTGCAGGTGATTAAAGAAACCGGATACAAGCCCAACATAATTGCCAAAGGGCTGCGAAGTAAAAGGAGCAGGTCGATTGCAATAATAGCAGAAGACCTTGCACAGTTCACATCGCCGCCTATCATCGAGAGTATTATGGAGACCTGTGAAAAGATGGATTACAGGGTAGTGATCCACAATCTTCGTCTCTATGACAGATGGCAGGATACCTGGTATGGAAGGGAAAATGAGTATCGCTCGGTAACAGACCCGGTTGTAAAAGAAGTTTTATCGGCGCAGGTTGATGGAATCATATATGTTGCAGGACATGCGCGAATTATTAAGACCTTCAATAAAGGTTATGACATTCCGGTGGTGATGTGTTATGCATATTCGGAATCAAAAGAAATACCATCAGTTGTGATAGATGATGAGAAAGGTGCACATGATATTGTCTCGTATCTTATAGAACATGGGCATAAACGGATAGGATTTGTTGGGGGACGAATCGACAATATCCATACGGCTCAGCGTCTGATGGGGTATCAGAGAGCACTGTTTGAAAAAGGGATTTTAGTTGATCCAAAGCTTATATATTATGGGGACTGGTCAAGAGAATCAGGATATGACGGGGCAAAAGAGCTTATGAAACAGGAGGTTACAGCTCTTTTTGGAATATCGGATCAAATGACCGGAGGAATTTATGATTTTCTATATGAAAATGGAAAAAAGATAGGAAAAGACATTTCTGTTGCAGGTTTTGATAATGAATCCATATCTGCTTTTTTCAGGCCAAAGCTGACAACCATGGAGCTTCCGCTTAGGCAGATAGGTAAAAAATCAGCAGAATTATTACTTGATAGACTTGAAAACACTGATGGGGATCAGTGTGAGAGTGATAAGCCGGAAGTAATAAAGATGCCCTGCAGAATGATCATAAGAGAATCAATAGCGCAGGAGTGAAAAAAGGGAGGGGAAAAAGTGTCAAAGAAAAAGGTTTATTCATTTCAATTATTCTTAATGGTCTTGCCATTTATAGTTCTGGTTCTTTTATTCTGTTATTACCCGCTTTACGGATGGATGTATGCATTTTATGATTACAAACCGCCGAAAACATTGGCAAACAGCCAGTTTGTAGGATTTAAATGGTTTGTTTCACTGGTCAGCAGTCAGGTTAAGGTTCAGCAGATCATACAGGTTCTTAAAAACACCTTTGCGATGAGCGGACTTACTCTTGGAACAAGCTGGCTTCCTATGATCTTTGCTGTATTTCTCAATGAGATAAGAGGGGTGAAGTTCCGCAAATTTGTGCAGACTGTAACTACACTTCCAAACTTTGTGAGCTGGGTTATGGTTTACTCAATTGCATTTGCTCTTTTTAACAGCACAGGTATGATGAACTCACTTCTGATGAAAGCAGGTCTTATCCAGCAGCCTATTCTTTTCCTACAGCAGTCTGAGCACGTTTGGTTCACTCAGTGGCTCTGGCTGACATGGAAGAATCTTGGATGGGCAGCAATCATGTACATTGCAGCTATTTCAAGTATTGATGATGAGCTTATACAGGCAGCAAGAGTAGATGGTGCGACCAGAATGCAGATAATCTGGCACATTACAATTCCATCTCTTTTACCTACATACTTTGTTCTTCTGGTAATCAATGTAGCAAACTTCCTCAATAACGGAATGGAACAGTACTACGTATTCCAGAACGCATTTAATAAGGAATTCATACAGGTGCTTGATCTTTACGTTTACAACATGGCAATGGGAAGCGGCGGATATTCAGTATCAGTTGCGATCAGTATGCTTAAGAGTCTTGTCAGTGTTGTGCTTCTTGTAATAGTTAATGGCGCGTCCAAGGTTATCAGAGGGGAGAGTATTCTGTGATGGATACAGCAGCGATCAGCGTTATAAATTCAGAGACGGAGTTTTTACCGGGGGAAAAAATGAGTAAAGAAAAAGCAAAAAAGTCTAAGATACAGGTTAGTGCAGGCGATCGCGCTTTGGAAATAGTATGCTATATCATTTTTACGATAGCTGCATTCTTATGCCTTTATCCTTTTTACTACATATTGATAAATACAATAAGTGCCAATGACTTAAGTGCCAAGGGAGATATCCTTTTCTGGCCAAAAGGAGTACATTTCCATAATTACATATCGGCGTTCAGGATTGACGGTCTTTTTCAGGCTCTAAAGATATCACTTTTAAGAACAGTGCTTGGAACAGGATTTACAGTATTTGCTTCAGCTTATCTTGGATTCATGTTCACTCAGGATAAGATGTGGATGAGAAAATTCTGGTACAGACTTATTGTGGCAACTATGTATTTCAACGCAGGTATCATTCCATGGTATCTCGTTATGAAGAGCATGCATCTTACCAATAACTTTTGGGGATATATTTTGCCGGCTATCGTTTCACCGTTCAACCTTATTCTTACCAAGACATTCGTTGAATCAGTGCCAAAAGAACTTCAGGAAGCGGCGGAAATGGATGGAGCAGGCGTACTAACTGTATTCTTCAGAGTTATTATTCCTGTAATCAAGCCTATCATGGCGACAGTTGCGATTTTCTCGGCTGTAAGCCAGTGGAACGCTTTCCAGGATACACTTCTTCTTATGACTGATACAAAGCTTTATCCACTACAGTTCGTGCTTTACCAGTACCTGAATCAGGCAAGTTCACTTGCTTCACTGGCTCAGAGCACGACAAGTACATCGTCACTTGCGGCAGCAGCTGCTACATCTCAGACGACTACAAGTGTTCGTATGACAATAACAGTTATTGTAGTTCTACCGATCATGCTAGTATATCCGATTTTCCAGAAATACTTTGTAAAGGGAATCATGATCGGGGCAGTTAAAGGTTGAGGTTACACCCCCGCAAGGGGTTAATATAGCGAGCTATATAAAAAAGGAGGAAATGAAATGAAGTTTAAGAAAATTGCTTCTCTGGCATTATCTACAATGATGGCAGCATCAGTTCTGGCCGGATGTGGAAGTACAGATGCAGGCACAACCGGGGGAACAGAAACAAAGACAGAATCTAAAACAGAGACAAAGACAGAGACCACAACAGATTCAACTGGCGGCGATACAGCGGCAGCTCCGGCAGAAGTTAGTCATGACACCGAGTATACAGTTGATTTCTACAATGTTGCAGCTAACTTCCAGGGCGTTCAGTCCGGATGGTATGGAAAGATTGTAAAAGATAAATTCAATCTTGACCTTAACATCATCGCACCTCAGGTTTCAGGTGACGGAGCAGCTCTTTACCAGACACGCTGCGCAGCAGGAAACCTTGGTGATCTTATTATCCTTGATAACGCAGATATGCAGGAATGTATCGAATCTGGACTTGTACATGATCTTACAGATGTTATTGAGCAGTATCCAAATATTGCAAAATTCATGCCTCAGATCAAGCAGTTCAACTCTATGATGGGCGACGGAACAAAGATTTATGCAATTCCTCTTGAGATGAACAACAATGGACCTACAGAATATAAACAGCTTCACGTTTATTCATATCCTCGTATGGGATGGGATATGTACAATGAAGTAGGAGCTCCTGAGCTTAAGAACCTTGATGATCTTCTTACATGTCTTGCTGATATTCAGAAGGCACATCCTACAAACGACAAGGGCGACCCTGCATATGCAATCAGCCTTTGGAAAGACTGGGATAGCCAGTTCATGGAGAACGTAGCACAGCTTACAAAGTGGTATGGACAGGAAGTTAACGGATCAGTAATGATCGGAACAGATAACTCAATTGCTCCACTTACAGACAAAGCAGGCGCATATTACAAGATGCTCAACTTCTTCTACAAAGCAAACCAGATGGGCCTTGTAGATCCTGACTCAGCAACACAGGATTGGAACTCAATGGTTTCCAAGATGCAGGATAAGAGAGTTTATCTCTTCTGGTACAGCTGGCAGTATGGATTCTGGAACTCTCCTGCAAAGGGCGAAGAGGGAACAAACTATGTTGAGATCCCTGTAGCAGATACAAACCTCTACCAGACATCAGATACATATTATGGTGACGGCCGTGTAATCGCAGTTGGTTCACAGGTTTCAGATGAGAACTTTGCAAGACTTATGGAATTCCTTGACTGGTACGCTTCTCCTGAGGGAGTTCTTATCCAGCACGCAGGAACAGAAGGCCTCACATATACTATCGAGAACGGCAAATACACACTTACAGAAGATGGTCTCAACAGATTCTCAGCAGAAGTTTTAGTTCCTGAAGAAATGGGTGGCGGAAACTGGAACGATGGTAACAACCAGATCAACCAGTGGATCGTAGCTTCTTGCGATATCAACCCTAACACAGGCGAGCCATATGCATCAGATATGTGGGCAACAACAATCGAGATGAACCAGACAAAGACAACTAAGGAATGGACAGATAAGTTTGGTTCAGCAGATGACGTTGAATACCTCAAGAAGAACAACATGATGACAGTTGTTCCTAGTATCAACATGGCACTTGAAATCGACACAACAGATATCAGCCTTATCCGTAAACAGTGCGGCGATACAATTAAGGACGCTTCCTGGAGAATGGTATTTGCAAAAGACGATGCTGATTTCGAAGCTCAGTGGGATGCAATGACAACTCAGCTTGAAGGACTTGGCTGGAATGACCTTGTAGCATTTGATACAGAGAAATATCAGCCTATGCTTGAAGCAAGAAAGAATGCTAAATAAGAATAAAAATAATATGTAAAAAGAAAATGCGCTGCTATGTTGAAAGATGTAGCAGCGCATTGTTTATGCAAGTGTTTGATTTAATGTTCTATAGAGAATTGATTTATCTATGAAAATAATGTTGAAAAAGATTATATGATGCTGGAATATAGAACTTATTCTGTGTAATGAGAATGCATTTCTGTATAAAAGCAATTTCATTAGTTGAATCACGTTCTATGCTCTGTATGAATATCTTGTCCGGATTGTATAAAACAAAAATAGATTATGCCTCTTTCGATCCGAACAATCCAAATTTCTTAATGATAAGAATATACACAACCATAAGTACGATTCCGGCAGGGAGGCATATTCTCCAGTCTCTTACAAGTCCTGCGAGCAAGTATGCGAAGAAAGAAATAAATGCAGCAGTCATAGCATATGGAAGCTGAGTTGAAACGTGATTAATATGCTTACATTCAGCGCCTGCACTTGCCATGATGGTTGTATCTGAAATAGGTGAGCAATGGTCTCCGCAAACAGCACCTGCCATACATGCAGAGATTGAAATAATCATAAGTTCATTTCCGAGGTTGGCATCAAAGACATTTACTACGATAGGAATAAGGATTCCGAAAGTTCCCCAGCTTGTTCCAGTTGCGAATGCAAGGAATGCTCCAACAATAAATACAAGAGCCGGAAGTGAACTCATAAGTGCGTTGTTTCCTGCGACATTTTCTACAAGTCCTGCAACATAAGATGCAGCGCCAAGAGAGTCGGTCATGGATTTTAACGTCCATGCAAAGGTAAGAACCAGAATGGCTGGAACCATACTCTTGAATCCTTCTGGAATTGAATTCATGCATTCTTCAAAGCTAAGAACCTTTGTTATAAGGTAAAAGATAATTGTGATAATAAGTGCAATCACTGATCCGTAAACAAGTCCAACAGAGGCATCAGAAGCAGAAAAAGCATCGATAAAGCTACTTCCTTCAAAGAAACCACCTGTATAGATCATACCGATAATACAGCAGAAGATAAGTGTAAAAATAGGAAGAACCAGGTGAATAACTTTACCTTTAGTGGAAACGGGAGGATGTGGCTGGTCAACTGAACCTGTAAGACTGTTCTTGGTTTTATCATTATCTATATCTGAAGCAGAAATGTCTTTTGCTTTGATGGCTGCTTCAGCTTTTTTCATTGGGCCATAATCAAATTTCGTAAAAGTAAGTGTAAGCATCATTGCTAAGGTAAGGAAAGCATAGAAGTTATAAGGGATTGCACGGATGAAAAGAGTAAGTCCGTTGGCACCATCCACAAAACCTGTTACAGCTGCAGCCCAGGAAGAAATCGGAGCAATAATGCAGACAGGAGCAGCAGTAGCATCTATCAAGTATGCAAGCTTTTCTCTTGAAATCTTGTGTTTGTCAGTAAGTGGCTTCATTACAGAACCAACAGTAAGACAGTTGAAATAATCATCGATGAAAATAAGAACTCCGAGAAGGATAGTGGCAATCTGTGCTCCTTCTTTTGTCTTGACATGGGTTACAGCCCATTTTCCAAAGGCAGCAGATCCGCCTGCCCTGTTCATGAGCATTACCATACTTCCGAGAACAACAAGGAATATCAATATTCCCACATTCCAGGAATCAGCAAGCTGAGCAATCATTCCGTCTACGAAAACATGTTGTATTGTCCCCGTAAAACTAAAGCCTGAATACAGAAGTCCACCAACAACTATTCCTATGAAGAGCGATGAATAAACCTCTTTGGTGATGAGCGCAAGTGCGATTGCAATGAGCGCCGGTAGAAGTGACCAGAAATTACCTATAAACATGTAGAGCCTCCTTGATAGTAAGATTAAGGTATTTGGTGAATATTATTTGAATAAATATACATTTAATTCATTGTATCATATTTGAGGAAAAGATAACTATCATAATCCAAATTGCAAATGTGATGAACTTTGTGTGAACTTGTTGCCTGTTGAGAATAATTGTGATATCTTTTATATGCTCCGTTCGGAGCAAAAGCAGCTAATGTAGTGTCTGGCTCATACTCAATCGAATATGAACAAGCACAGAACACTTTAATCTTGCTGTGAAATCCCCAAATTAAGAAGTATTTTTACAAGATAAAAACGCCTTGAAAGGGAATTTGTACGATTTTATAATTAAGGAGAAAGAATGGGTAACAAAAATACAGTTTCACACGACTATATGTCAGAGAATGAACATTTTTCTGATGCTATCAATTTTTTTATGTTTGATGGCGAAAAAGTGGTCCTTCCGGAAAATCTTGATACGGAAGATGTAAACGAAGAAGCCATAATACATAAGTATGATAGGCTTTTTTCAACACAGAAGATTCGAGATATTGTAAAGCGGGTTACAATAAAAAGTGACAAAAACACAACATATGTGATTATTGGAGTAGAGAATCAGTCCGATATTCATTATGCAATGGTTGTAAGGAATCTTTTGTATGACGCTCTTTGCTATTCGGCTCAGGTTGCAGCAATAGCTAAGCAGAATAGAAAAGAAGGAAAAGTATCAGGAAATGCTGAGTTTCTATCAGGATTTACTAAGGCGGATAAAATAAAGCCAGTGATAACACTTGTCATTAACTGGAGCAAGGATAAGTGGGATGGTCCGCGTAAGCTTTCAGAGATGATGATTGATACTGATCCCAGAATAAATGAGTGGATTGATGACTATAACTTAAAACTCATAGATCCACATGATATAGAGGATTTCACTAAGTTTAGTTCTGAACTCGGAGATGTCCTTGAATTTATAAAGCGCCAAAATGATGATAATTACATAAACGATATGAAGAGAGAAAAGGAATAAAATGTACCCTATAAGGTGGACATTTAAGACAAAGGGAATAAAAGTTCAGTCTGCATCAAACGATGTTATGATGAACTGTAAAACTGCTTGATGGATCCACATTTACATACAATGTCAAAGGGGTAAAATCCCTGATTCTGGACAACTGGATGAGGGGAATGATTCTGGACAATGGACATTGTATAGAAGGTAAAAACCCATATTTGTGTACAGACTAAGCATGTATACAATCCCATTTCATGGACGGTAGAAACTTGTATGAAATCCAGTTGAATGGACACCTAAAGATGGTTTATTACAGCACAGAAA
>NZ_FOKR01000010.1 GCF_900112195.1 Butyrivibrio sp. YAB3001 | reverse complement strand
ATAGAAAAAGGGAATATGTCTTTAGCAGAGCTATTAAAGCAGATGAGGAAGGATTCAGGTAGGTTTCAAAAGGATCTTGCAAAGCTTTTAGGAGTTAAGAGCGTTACGTATTCTGCCTATGAAACGGGAAGGATAATTCCGTCTGCTGATAAACTTAATATTCTGGCAAAACTTTATGGTGTTAGCCCGGAAGTCTTTTTAGCAAGACTTGATGAAAATGAAGAGCTGGAGAATGAGTTAAAGATAGCAATTGCTCAGCAGGCAGGTAAGCCTGATTCTGGTAATTCTGGCAAGTTAAGTGAGACCTCTGAATCAAATACTGTCTTGCCTTCTGCGGCTTCGTCAGAGTTTCAGAAGATAAAAGACGACGCGCGTAAGGTGGATGAGCTTGTATATTATTACAGAAACTTGAGCGATTCGCAGAAGCAGGCAGTATATGATTTAACAAAGGCATTGTATATGGAATGATAGATTAAGACTCCCAATGTCGTCTAGGGAAAGTAGATGGAGCATTGGGAGCCTTTTTTAGATGTATTTGTAGTTACTTATTATTTTTTAGGGTATCAATTTCTGCTAAGAGCTCGGCGATGGTAGCGTCTTTCTCTTCGATAATTGCCTTATATTTTTTCTCAGTATCTATCTGACCGGCGGCGTACTGAGTGGCAAGCTGCTCTCTGTAGCGTCGCTGTCCTTCGAGGATTTCTTTTGTTTGTGCATCAGTGTTCATTTCATAAATCAATTCTGCCACCTCCTGTAAATCGGAATGTTCATCTGTTAAAGCACGGATTTCATCCCATGTTGTAGCTTTGAAAAGATTCGACCAGTAGACAAGATTGTTATCGATGTCTTCTGGTGTTGCTAAATCTGTATAATGTAAGTTTAGCACATTAATTCCGAAATTTTTAGTATATGGATTATGATTTCTGACATTTAGCAGTCTATATTTGGAATAAAACTCGGGCTCGTCATTAATGAGATTCTGGTCTGTGATGCAGTAATGGAAAGCGGGCTTTAACATGGAGTAGTTATCACCTTCGGAGATGGAATCATATCCTCTACAGAGGTACAAGAGTGATCTTGGAACCCAGAAGGAATCAGTATACATCTGGAGTTCGATATTAATAATAACTCCGTCGTTTAACAAGAGTTTAAGATCCATAACTGTTTCTTTTGACAGGTTATTTAAGTCTATGGGATTCAGAACAACAATATCTGAAACTTTTGAAGGGCTTATGCCGTTTAGGGCGCAGACGAGTCCGGTCAGAGCTTTTTTAGATTTTTGCAGAGCATAGTGGAATACGATATCACTTTTTAATGTGAATTCGATTGTGCCTGTTGCAGTTTTAAAGCTTTGTGCTTTTAATGGATTGTTTGAAAATTCTTCTGTTGTAGTCAATATTTTTTACCTTTCTTAAAATGATAATTGTAATGGCTTTGGGATTGGGGAAGCTTGATAATTGCAAAAAATGTAAAAGAATTATGCATTTTGCAATTATAAAAATGAGGACATAGTTTGTCTTTAAGACCTTTGCATACCGACAAAGAAAATTTATGACAAAACTTAATCTTGATTATCAGGCAAATGTGTCAAATAATAACCTGCGTAGAATGAATCCCAAAAGCTTTAAGTTTGGAAAAATCTTGCATGTCAGAATGTTTCACAGCGCTTTGGATGCACTGTTGACATGAAGATTGCTCATAACGAGCGGATTGATTTTTTGAATCAACGAAAGTTAGTTTACTTTGGATGATGAGATTTGTAAAGTGAAAAAAATGTGTCCTTGAAAATTAAAAAGCTGGATAATGAGTTAAAGGTAGTATAAGCTCAGATGTCAGGAAAATCTGATTATGGTAATTATGCTGAGTTAAGTGGGACTCACAATGAGGTTCATTGAAAGCTATGTACGCATTGGGAGTCTTCTTATAGAATTATTTGTAGTTAGCTATTATTTTTTAGGGCATCAATTTCAGCTAAGAGCTTTGCGATGGTAGAGTCTTTTTCAGAAATAACAGTGTCCTTTTCAGCAATGGTAATTTTGTTATTAGCTAGTTCTTCATTCATTTCAGCTAAAGAAGAGTCTTTCTCTTCGATAATTGCCTTATATTTTTTCTCAGTATCTATCTGACCGGCAGCGTACTGAGTGGCAAGCTGCTCTCTATAGCGGCGCTGTCCTTCTAGGATTTCTTTTGTTTGCGCATCAGTGTTCATTTCATAAATCAATTCTGCCACCTTCTGTAAATCGGAATGTTCGTCCGTTATGGTATGACATCAAGAACTAAAATACAGAAATCCGCATTTACTGCGGGCTTCGTACTGATATAATTGAAAGATGAGATCTGCTAAGAAATACAGAATCACAGTTTGAGTATAATACTTATATTCGCGATTTCTTTGATGACAATAAGGGAAAGAGCTTGGAAGAAGCGATTAAGTGTTGGAAGTATAAAAAGAGCCTTGCTGGGCATAATCGTTATGAGTGAGTGGATTTAGTAGCGTTGGATATTTAAATTATAGTATAAGAGGGAATCATGAAAAAAATATTAGGTTTATTGATTGCAGCAGTTGTGGTATGCACTGGAATAACTTCGTGTGGAAAAGATACTACGGATGCGAAGGTATCTGCAGATTATCTCGATGATGTGAAGGAGCAATATTCAGATTATGTGGATTCTTCAAAGACTATGAATGTTGACAGTGCGGAATACGAAACAGTTATTCTTTTTCATACTGACAAGAACGTAGAGGATTTTAGGGTGTTTTCTCTGGAGCTTAACATCGATGAAAATGGCAGCGTGGATTACATTCCCACAGAGGTATACAGTACAGCGGAACTAAAGAAAGATGCTCCGATTGCTGTTCCATTAAATTTTCCTGGAGACATGTCGCTGAACGGATATAGCTATAAAGGGCAAGATGGAAACTTGAAGACATATACCATAGGCATAAGCGGCAAGGACGGCTCTTTGGTGATTAATGCCGAGAGTTTTACCATGCCAGAAGAAATAAACGGCTTAGAAGATTCAACCGCTATTGATTCCGCACCTACGACAGAATCTGTATCTGATATCGAGAAATCATTTTTTGGCATCTGGGAATTTGAAGGCTATGTGGACGAATGCAACGAATACACATGGCAGGGAGAGTTTCAAAACTGCGATTACGACGGTGATGGTAAGACTGACAGGCTTAGCCGTAGTTGGAACGGAGACAAGGAATTAGCCACATACACTATCGAGTTTGGCAATGGTGACAAACTGATTACTCCTGAAGGTTATGAAACAGGCTTTCCGCATGTTCAGGCAGGAGATCTTGATGGAGATGGCGTAAAAGAGATTCTGGTAACCCTTACCTATGACACTAGCACCGATACTTATTCATTCGGTGATATGTGGCTCTTTGACCGAGATCAGACTACTGGCGAGTATGTAGAAGTCGAGCTTCCACTGGTAAAGATTGAAAATGGCGCCAAGGGCTTTAACGTAGACTACGATAAGCTTGAAGATAGCAAAATCAAGTTTACACTTAGGGAAGCAGGCTTATCAAGAATAGAAGAAGTCGATGAAGACTATCTTTCTAACTGGTGGTCAGATGACCTGACAATGCAACAAAAACCAGTCTTTTACGCGGAAATCCTGAATAAGGGAGACTCTGGTTCAGTGCTAAGATGCTACGTGGAGCCACTTCACAGATGGGGACCAATGATGGGCTTCAATTTGAATTATGTAAATGGCAAATATGAGATTGGATATATTGAAATAGATACTCCAGATTCCTGGGAGTAAACAGGTATAGCATGATAATTATGCTGTTGA
The DNA here is from genome assembly GCF_900112195.1 of Butyrivibrio sp. YAB3001. Lineage (GTDB taxonomy): Bacteria > Bacillota > Clostridia > Lachnospirales > Lachnospiraceae > Butyrivibrio. Next base: position 162,096 of record NZ_FOKR01000010.1, on the reverse strand, counting down.
ATTACTAAGCAAAAGCGAATTTATGGCTTCGAAGAATATTGAAGTGGTTTGGATGCCAGGGTTCTACGGAGATATGCAAAGAGGATTACAAGCGCTCAAAGAAATGTTATACAACAATGACAATGAAAAAACTAAGTAGGATGTTGGCGGATTTTTCAAGGCATAATAAGTGTGGAGTTGATGCTGCTAAGAAGCTGATAGATGAGTGAATTAATAGAAATGTAAGAAGAAATATTACCTTGAGTGTCGTAAAAAGGAAGACCAGAGTCCCCAAAGAATCAGGTTGACGTCTATTTTAGGCATTAGTGAAGTTGCTTATCTTTACGGGAAAGAGCGGATAAATCCGTTGTTCTAGAGGAATAAGTGATTATTTCAGTATAATAGCACCGGTGCTGAGCTTTGCAAAGCACTATTTAAATTTAGCACCATCTGTTCACAGCTCACTCTCAATAAGGGGGATGTTATACAGTGCGCATTTCGCAAAGCTGGGTGATCTTAGCCTTACCGGAAGCGGATGGAACGACGAGATTGAGGACGACTACAACAGACGTGGAAATAGAAAGGCGAGAAGGTGATCGTATGGCAATCAAAGGAGCAGTTGTAACAGCAACCTGCATCTGAATGGCAAGGTGGATGCGGAAGGGATTCTGAAGAAGTATCTGACACCGGAGCTGTATTAGATATTGATGATGTAATACCCATAAACGTAGTACGGAGAGCTAAAACAGGATGAGGCCGCTCTCCGTTTTCTATATGTAGGTGCTCGACGGCTCCCTACATGGAGTGAAATAATCATAGCATTGTTTCACCGAAAAAGATATGATTTTCCCATAAAATATCATCGTGATAACATTAATGATTTCAGCCTTCTGAAGGAACACTATAGATAAAACATTTTTCCCTATCATAGAGGACTCTTTTTATATAACGCTCACTGGTGTACTCGTCGGGTTCAGTTATAAAGTAGCCATCTTCGGTAATGGAAGTCTCATAAGGGCAGAAATTCAGGTATGCAAAAATGTCATTGCCTTGAAGGCTCAGGATAACGCTATAATCCATGTACTGATTCTCTGGGTTATTTCTCTCGTTAAGGTAGAAAATGCATTCATATATGCCGTCAGTATTTAAGTCGGCGTAAGTGATATTAAGGGGAGTAAGCCCTCCTGGAGCATAGTCATATATCTGCTTTTCTTCTAAGAGGTTACTGAAAGGTACTTTGCCTATAGTGTTCATGTATTGGTCAAGGGCAACAGCGTTAACGAGGCCATCATTTTGCATAAGATCAGTGTAGAAGTTTGGATCATTATTGGGGAAAGAGTAGCTTTCTGAATCAGATTTTTCTTTTCCGTGGGCGTAAGCTGTAATGGTTTCATACATCTCTATTGGATAGGCGTTGTTGTAGTCATATGAATCCAGGTAGTAGGCCCCAGGCACAATCTCATTTGAAGCTTTGTACCAGACATCTTCCCCAGCATTAAGTTTTTCATTGATATCCTCAGAGTATAATTCCTCAGAGCTAAGTTCAGTGCCGTTAAGTGTCATTTTCCAACATTCTGCATATCCCATATGTCCCCAATAGCTGAGAATACCGTTTTCATCAGGAACAGCATAGAATCCAGTGTGACCCATTGAGAGATTGTCAATGAAAGTAGCCTGCCCGTCAATATAGGAATATAGCATCCCATGATAATTAGCTTCGCAGTCGCCATACCTTATCAAAAGTTCAGGTATATTATCTTTGTCTATATCGTATAGCCAGTAACAGTCGATGCACTCTGCAAGTTCATCATAAGAGGCTTCTTCTGTAAGGGATGCTTTCTTTTCACGATCGGCTTCGATAATTTCTTTGTAAGCTTGTTTGTATCCAGCTTCAGAAGAAGGCTCCTCATTATTTGTGTCGGAGGGTGCGTCAGAACTGCTTTTTGGTTCTTCTGCAGTATTGTCTGATGTTGAGTCTGTTGTTGCTTTTTCGGTGGACACAGAAGTTACCGTATCTGAGTTAGTATTCTGGTCTGTGGTGATGGCTTTGCCGGAGCAGGCACTTAGAGTGAGTGTAGCAGCAATTGCCAAGAGTAGTGCTTTCTTTTTCATGTAATGACTCCATTTAATCTATAAATGTTTTATTCTTCATTGATATCTTACTACATTTTCAGTTCGGAGGAAGGACACAAATTTTTCACAAGGCTTTAAGGCTCGTTTAAGGAGCGAATTGTATTATGAGTACATCAAGAAGAGCTCAGCACTTCTTGAACTCCACACAACACTTTTTCATAGATGCACTTTCATGACTCATATAGCATGGAAGTGCTTTTTTGCATATAATAGAGTAAGTTGAATGCATGGGGATTTAGCGTAGTTGGAGGGCGCGGATATGTCGAATTTGCTTGAGTTTAGAGACAAGATGGATATGTATGACAAGGAGTCGCTTAAAATCTTTGCCAGAGATCTTTATATTGGGAAAACTTCTCAGCTCAAAAAGGCAGATCTTATTGAAAAGATCGCAGAGAACTTTCTTTCAAAGGAGAGTCTTTTTAACCGGTTGGCGATTCTGGATGAAGCATCCTTGCTTCTTTTGGAAAAAGCATATGGAAAGGTCATTGAGGTAAAACCGGATGAGCCAGTGTTTGATATGGCTTGCACATTAAATGAGATGGAACTGGCATACTTCGATGAAGACCATTATTTCTCAACGCTTACAGATGTGTGGGAGATCTATACAAAAGAGATTGCTGGTGAGGAGTTTAATAAGTACAGAGCAAGAGCTGCCTGGGTATGGATGTGCCTTAGATGGGCGGAAACCATGTACGCATACACACCGGTAGATGTTTTTCTGAAAGTAGTTAACAAGAAAAAAGAAATGCATATGGACGCAGAGGAACTTGATGTGATATATAGGCGTATCCCAGATGATCTGCTTAAGTCAGTCAAGATAGAAAATGTGCTTATTGAGAGGCTCTTTATCGGTCATATGGATTCTTTGGACAGGTTACGTAGAGCACAGGCGGATAAAGATTTTTATATTCCTACTCCTGCAGAAGTTGAGGAGTTGTTCTTTACGGGAGCTCTTTTATCTCACAAGGTGTATAAGGATATGCTGGCATTTCTTGTGAAAGATATGAAGATGGAGCGAGATGATGCGATTGATCTTTTGTATGAGCTTTGGGACAGGATCTCATGGCAGGATGATAATCCACACGATACCATGCAATGGTTCTGGGATCAGTTCGAATTTGCAAATGATCAGCAGGTGAATAAGATTGTTAGTCTGTACATGCCGCTGACAAATGGAACCAATATGCTCATTAACAGGGGATATGCACCAAGTGATATGCCAAGGCCGGTTCTTAAGCCGGGACAGATGCCAACCATAATTCCAGGAAGCAGTCATGCAGCTAAGATGCTTGCTGAGGCAGCTCCGCATATCAGGGAGATGGGATTTGGTGTTGACGTTGATGGAGAGTCAGTTGAAATGCCGGTTATGAACATGCCTATGGGTATGAATGGCCCTTTTGAGAAGACGACCAAGAAGGTATATCCCAATGATCCATGTCCTTGCGGTTCCGGTAAAAAGTTTAAGAAATGCTGCGGAAGAAACTGAAGCAGGCGATAAGCATGTGTGTTTGTATTTTTGACAAGGTGTATTTTGACGAAGTCTATATGAATCCTAAGGATAATGAGCTTGCTGAATCTTTTATAAATGCCCCTGAGTTTATTAAAGAATGTAAAAAGGTTGGACTGACTATGCCTGCGTTCAAACCTATAAAAGGTGGGGATGTAGAGATATGTGAAGGCAAAACAGAAAATGATCTTCCATATCAATGGTTCGGAGGTGAAGCTAAGCAGCATCCGTTTAAGCTGGAAGAAGGTAAAACATATCAACAGCTGGAGAGCGTTATCTGTTATAGATGAAATCGGGTATGCAAAACACTATGTAAGATAAGGAGCAGAGTTCAATGGCCCAGAGGACGGAGGCTATATATAACGGAAAATCTATAGGAATTGAGTCCATATATACTGTCATTGGTGATAAGCAGATCAATATCCCGGAGAAACTAAATTGGCTTCGTGAGAAGAGCAAAAAAGGAGAACTGTTCTGTCCTTGCGGTTGTGGTGCCAATCTTATACTTGTAGCCGGGGATAGAAATCTTAGGGAACAGCATTTTAGGATAAAGGATTCTGATACAGAGTTTGAGTGTACGGCAGTAACTGAAGGCAAGACTTCGATAGAGTCAAAGATAGTATTGAAATGCTGGCTCGATGATAAACTTAAAACCGGGGACATAGACACCAGAGTGCCTATAAATACAGTTGATGAAAGCATTAATAGGAAGTATGAGTTCTCTTTTTTATCAGAGTCCCATAAGCTGGCCATCAGTTACTTTCATGATAGGGCAAATATCACAGATGATAAACTTGATATTCTTGATATGAATACACAGGATATCAGGAGTTATTATATTGCAGATATCATGAATGGAGGTTTTGAAGATCAGTTTCCGGAATGGCTTATGAAAATAGAAAGCAGACAGGGCTATTGCCTTCTTCTGTCAATAGATGGGATTGAGTATGAAGAGGCTCGACTTGAAGCTGTATTTTATGATCAGGATATAGATGGACTATGGCGTGAGACGATTGTTACAGAAGGAAGACTCAGTGACTATTCTTTTGATGAGAATAACAATCTAATGTTTCACAGAGATAGTTTGGATTTATTATATGATAAAGCATATTATGAATTCAGAAAGAAGCAGGATCGTGAACACGACAGACGTATAATGGAGCAGGAAAAGCGCGAGGCTGAACGCCAAAAACGCTTGGAAGAAGAAAAGAAACTCCAAGAGGAATACGAGCGAAAGATAAGAGAACGTGAGGAGCAGTTGCTTCGTGAGAAGGAGGCTGCTGAGTCAGAAAAGCGCAGAGCCCGGGAAGAATTTGCCCGCAACATGGCTTCTGGTTTTGAACAACAGGAAAATCCTATTAAAGATCCCGATGGGAACAGATGGGTTAAGTGTGAGTTCTGCGGAAAGATAGCCATGGATAGGGAATTTTCTTCATATGGTGGGAAGAATCATGTGAACCTGGGAACATGTATCGAATGCTCCAGAAACAATCCTGATGCAGCAGTACAAATTAGTATTCCACATAGGGAAAGTAATGCTAATAGATACGATCCGACCGTGTGTCCCGAATGCAGTAGCAGGCTTGTTGAAAGAAATGGTAGGAATGGCAGATTTGTTGGATGCAGTAGTTATCCTAGATGTAAATATACTCGGTCAATTCGATGAAATGAAGGAGAAGTTGTAAAAGGGATGAAATGCGAATAAAAAGAACTCTTGGAGTAATTGCGGCAGCTATCCTAATTAATTATTCTCTTAGTGCACAATTCTTGATTGCTGATTCAGATGCTGTAAGGACTTATGAAGTGACGGATGGAAACCGGGCAGAGGAGCTCATAGCAAATAATCAGTTGTTGACCATGGTGCGTTATTATGAGATGGCTGACGGAACCTGGAAGACAGATGAGTGTGCTTATAAGTATCGCCTTGAGATTACCGGCAGAATGGGCGAAGCTGTCAAGGACAGTACTTTTGTCTATCTTAGCAATATAGAGGATATTTCTTTTGACCAGGCATGGAAGGCTGCTGGGCTAAGCAGCAATATGGATGATTATTTTGATAGAAAGGATGCCGTATTGGTGGCAATGAAGTAGAAAATGTGGGAAATAGATTATGACAAAGCAGCGTCAGTGTGGGTAGAAAAGGATAAGAATTCTGTTCACATGAAGGAAGATGCTCTTAAGGATAAGATTGATGAGTTTATAAAGGCACACAATACATGTGCATTGGCTGTCGCATCAGGGGGTTTTGTGAGATGCACTCCTATTGAATACAACTACGTAGATGGCAACTTCTATCTCTTTTCCGAAGGGGGTCTGAAGTTCAAGGCTCTGAAGGATAATAAGCATGTGGCATTTGCTATCTATGAGCCCTATGGTGGATTCCATCAGCTTAAGAGCTTACAGGTGATGGGACTTGCCAGCATGATTGAGCCGTTCACCGAGGAATATCTGAAAATCATGGAGTATAAGAAGATTCCTGTGGAAGCAATGAAACAACTTCCGATGCCTATGAATCTTATAAAGATTGTGCCGGAGAGTTATGATCTTTTGGATTCGGATCTTAAAAAGGATGGCTTTGGGAACAGACAGCATCTGGACGTATAAGGAAATGAGATGAGCAGAGTTTTACGACCACATCATGGAATGTGTTTTCAGTTTTATGAAGGTAAGGGCTATAGCGAGGACTTCACCGACCATATGGGCAGAATAATCAGGGAGATGGAGTCGGATCCGTCTCAGAAGATTCGGCTGAAGGTTGAGACGGATATTGTCTGCAGGAACTGCCCTAATAATGAGGCGGGAGAATGCACTACTGCTGATAAGGTTAAAAGATATGATGAAGAAGTCCTGAAGGCTTGCGGTTTAGTAGAGGGTGATGAGATTTCTTTTGCCGAGTTTACCGAACTGGTGCGGGAGAAAATCATTGATGCCGGTATCAGAAGCGACATTTGCGGAGACTGCAGTTGGGACTACATCTGCAGGGAAAAGGAACGGATTCTTAGAGCTGTAAGGCGCATCTTTAAAATGGAATCTATTCTTGATGAAGCTTTGAGAAGAATGGATGACGCTGAGGAAGCTCCACAAGAGTTCTTGGACTATCAGACAGAGATCAAGAAACTTGACGAATATTATTCCAGCCAGGATTGGAAAAATGATTATGTCATGGATGAAGATGGACTTTTGCCCAAAGACCTGAAGCGAGGAGTGCTTTCTGAAGATGGCATATATGATGCGCTAGAGCGGAACAAGGAATTGATGGAAAGGATAAAGGGAACGAGAATGGTTAAGCATGTGATTTTGTGGACACTTAAGGATGAGCTTTCTGCAGAAGAAAAGGTGACTATTAAGCAGGAAATAAAGGAAGGTCTTGAAGGATTAAAGGGCAAGGTGCCTGGAATTGTTGATATCAAGGTCAATATCAACGGTCTTGAATCTTCAAATGCAGACCTTATGTTGGATTCAACTTTTGAGAGCATAGAGGCGCTTAAGGGATATTCAGTACATCCTGAGCACGTAGCAGTAGCTGATTCTAAGGTAAGACCTTATACCAAGATCAGAAGCTGCCTGGATTTTGAGGTTTAAAATGAGATATATTGACTCATTTAAGTTTCCAGGAGTGGAAAATGAAGAGCAGTTTGTAAACTATATAAGAAGAACGTGCTATACCTCGTTCTATCCGTTTGGGGTGTTCGCAGAGAATGAGCTTCGGGAGCTGTCTTTTTCTGAAATAACGATTTTGTATGGAAACAATGGCTCAGGAAAGAGCACAGCCCTGAACGTTATGGCAGAGAAACTGAAAGCCGAAAGAGATACATTGTTCAACAGAAGTAGTTTTTTTGGTGATTATATCGGTATGTGTGATTTTGAGATGACACATGAAGGCAGACCTGAAGAAATCAGGATGATCACAAGTGATGATGTATTTGATTTCATGCTTAACTTAAGGGCTCTGAACGATGGCGTTGACCGGAAGAGAGAGCAGGCTTTTGATGAATGGATTGAGAATAAGCATTCAAAGTTTCAGATGAAGTCACTTGATGATTATGAGCAGCTCAAGAAAGTTGTGGATGCCAGATCCAAGACACAGTCAAAGTATGTTAGAGATACGATTGGAAATAACATTATAGAGCACAGCAATGGAGAAAGTGCTCTGCAATATTTCTCTGAAAAGATTAAAGATAATGGACTTTATCTGTTGGATGAGCCTGAAAACTCACTCTCGCCTCAGAGGCAGTTGGAATTGCTTGAGTTTATCCAGAATTCAGCAAGGTTCTTTGGATGCCAGTTTATAATAGCAACACATTCCCCATTTTTGTTGGCGTTAAAAGGTGCACTGATTTATGTCCTTGATGAAAGGCCAGTAGATATCAAGAAGTGGACGGAGCTTGAGGGAGTAAGGACTTACTTTGAGTTTTTTGAAAAGCATAAAAACGAGTTTTGATGAGAATTTGAACATGAATGAAATGGAAATGAAAGCAAGAGCGAATCACAGAAACGGTAATAACTGCTCAGCGTCTACACTCTCCTCCGATTCTTCATTTGTGCCATCTATCCTAATAAAGAACAGTAGCATATAATTCAAAAGACCTTTGGTTGTAGTAGATTCATTTACAACCAAGGGCTTTCCTTGCGTACTAGGAAGAGCGGAGTGAAAAAAGGAGATTCTACCAATCAGGTAGAATCTCTTTCTATTATCCTGCAAGGAAGTCGCACTTCGCCTCGCAGAATGTCTTCTTTATGTTCAATTTTTGAAATCAGGCCTTCGGCTGATTTGTAGCCGATATCAAAAAGTGGAGGCTCGACAGTTGTGAGTGTTGGACGACACACTGTTGATAATTCTCTGTTATCAAAGCCAATAAGTGCAATATCCTTGCCAACCTGAATCCCAGCATCATTGCAGGCATCTATTACGCCCATGGCCATTTCATCGTTGTGGGAAAAAATAGCAGTCACATGCTGTCTGATAAGTTTCTTGGTGGCACTGTAGCCACTGTCTCTTGACCAGTCTCCGTTGATTACATATCCCGGATTATATGGTATGTTGTGATCATATAAGGATTCCTGATAACCTGTTAGTCGCCATCTGGTGTGAACACTGCTTACTTTGCCAGTTATGGTGGCTATTTTTTTGTGCCCTTTTTTGATCAGAAGAGAAACTGCTTCATAGGCGGCGTGCTGATCATCATACAAAACAGAAGGAATCGCAAGGGATGGAGAAATGCAGTAAGCGCATACGAAAGGAATATTGTTTTCAAATATGCTTGCTACTACTCTGTGAGAATGGCAGCCAAGATAAATAATTCCATCAACCTGCATGGAACTCATGTGTGAAACTGCATTGTTTTTGATTTCTGAGTATCTATCCTTGTCATTGTCAGGATCAATACCAAGAGTGTTTATGCGAAGATTTTCCAAGAGATAACGATAACCCTTCTCTTCACAACAGGCTCCGATGCCGTCTATTACTGGAGGAGTGTTGAATACGGTAAGATCCTCTGCAAGGATCCCAATTGTCCTGCTGGAACCAGTTTTTAGATTTCTGGCATAGAGGTTGGGATGATAATTAAGTTCCTCAGCAATTTCCAGAATTTTCCTGGTGGTCTCTTCACTTATATTTCCGGTGCCATTTAAAACCTTGGATACTGTTGCGACAGATACCTGAGCTTTTTTTGCGATGTCCTTCATATTAGACACAGTTCGTCCTCACTTCCAAAATACTAATTACAAGATAATGGTAAACGTTTTCTTAATAAAAAACAACCAAAAAATTGCTCGCAATATTATTGAAAATTGCTATTTACATATATAATGCAACAATTTAAAATCCAAATTAAGGTAAACGTTTACCTAAAATGAAATTGGGAGATGAGTTAAAAGAATATCATGAGTTGTAGCGAAGACTACAGCTTTATATATGAAAAGGGAAAACGTTAACTTTGCACACAACTAGAAGGAGAGAAGTACACCTTTGATGAAAACGGAGTGCTTATTAACTAAAAAATATGAAGGGGCATTGGGCATGGAAAAAGAAATAAGACCATTGAAACTTCAGCAGGTAAAAGTCACTGATCCTTTATTCGGGCATTATATCAATAAAGTAAGTGAAGTCATGCTGGTTCATCAGTGGAAAGCTCTAAATGATGAACTGGAAGGAACTGATCCTACGGGATGTATCAAAAACTTCCGTATAGCTGCCGGACTACAAGAGGGAGAACGGCAAGGAGTAGTTTTTCTTGATACTGATCTATATAAGTGGATAGAGTCAGCTGCCTATTGCATTGCAATAGGCAGCGGGACTCAGTTTGAAGGTAAAATTGATCAGGTGATCGATATTTTGGAAAAGGCTCAGGAAAAAGACGGATATTTAAATACTTACTTTCAGATAACAGCTCGGGAAAAGAAATGGACAAACCTGGTTGAGGGACACGAATTATATACCTCAGGACATATGATTGAGGCAGCAGTTGCTTATGCACTGGCCACTGGTAAGGAGAAATTTCTTCAAATTGCAATGAGGAATGCTGACCTTATTTGCAGGGTATTTGGAACAAAGAAAGGACAGATTCCTGGAGTTCCAGGGCATGAAGAAATTGAGTTGGCTTTGATCAAGCTTTATAGGTGGACCAGGGATGACAAGTACTTAAAGCAGGCTGATTATTTTGTCAGACAGAGGGGAACTGCACCTAATTATTTGCAGAATGAGATTGATGGCAGAGAAGGCCCTGAGTTCTTTCCTGAGTTTAGAAACTATTCTATGAAGTATGCACAGGCAGAGAAACCTCCAGTAGAACAAACTGAGGCTGAAGGTCATGCTGTAAGGGCAATGTACCTGTACAGTGCTATGGCAGACCTGGCAAAATGGCAGCAGGATAAAGAAATGGAAAAAGCCTGTGACAGACTGTGGGATAACATGGTAGGCAAGAGAATGTATATCACAGGAGGAATTGGCAGCAGCGGATTTTTGGAGTGTTTTACCACAGATTACGACCTGCCTAACAGCACAAATTATTGTGAGACTTGTGCTTCTGTGGGAATGATGATGTTTGGACAGAGGATGGCTGCCCTAAAGAAAAATGCAAGCTATTATGATACAGTTGAAAGAGTATTGTACAACACTATTCTGGCAGCTATGAATCTGGAAGGAGACAGATATTTTTACGTAAATCCATTAGAGATGATTCCGCAGTTTTGTACTGAGAATACCTATATGGATCACGTTAAACCTGTCAGGCAGAAATGGTTTAGTGTTGCCTGCTGTCCTCCTAATCTTGCGAGAACGCTGGCTTCTCTTTCTCAGTATTTATATGCTTGTGATGAAAAGGGAATCTACATTAATCAGTTCATATCATCAACCCTTTCGGTGGATAATTCCGGTCAGGAAATATTAGTGGAGCTTAAGTCAGCTCTTTTGACAGATGGAACAGTAGATATCAGGATTTCTACTCTGCAGGCTACAGATATCAGGATAAGAGTTCCAGCCTATGCCAAAGATATGGAGATAGCCCTTGATGGTGAAAAGCTTTCCTATATAGCTGACAATAACTATGCAGTAATTGCTCTTAAGGGTGGTAAACACAGGATTGAGCTTAATATGGGGGTTCATCCAAGATTTGTGGCAGCAGACCACAATGTTAGGGCTGATGCAGGTAAGGTTGCTGTAATGCATGGACCTATGGTCTATTGCCTGGAGGAGGCGGACAATGGCCAGAACTTATCTGACATTTACGTGGACACTGATGCTAATCTGCTAAAGGGCAAAGCTTATGAAGAATTCCCGGGAGAAGTACCGGCGATAGAGTATGAGGGCTACAGGGTTAAGAGTGTTGGTATTGAAGATGGCAGCCTTTACGGAGAGGCAAGATTTACTAAGAAGCCTGTGAAGATCAGAGCGGTTCCCTATGCTTTTTGGAACAACAGAGGTATTGGAGAGATGGAAGTCTGGCAGAATATTTCTATCTAAAGATAGAACATTACTGCTGAAAAATAATTTTCTAAAGGAGGATATTTCAAGTATGCAAAAGAAAAGATTGTTGAGCATGGCATTAACTGTTGTTACTACTACGGCAATGTTGGTAACAGGTTGTGGTGCAAGTTCTCAAAGCGCACAGGGGGAAGCGCAGGACATAACGCAGAACGCAGTAGAGACACCTAAAACAGAGACAGAGACACCTGCTTCAACTAGTGAGAGCACTGGAGAAAAGGTACATATTACCTATGCTCAGTGGGGCAATGAAACAGAGACTGCTGCAACTCAGGCGGTGGCTGATAAGTTCAATCAGTCCCAGGATGAAATTGAAGTAGAAGTAATCAAGATTGACCATGATACCTATGTAACCAAGTTAAACGCAATGGCTACAGCAGGAGAACTTCCTGACACAGCCATCATGAGTGAAGCTGGAGTATTGAAATTTGCAGAGAATGGATTACTTGCAGACATCAGCTCAATGTACGATGAAGGTGATTCCAAACCTCTTGATTCCATAACCTTTAAATATCAGGGAACACCTGTGGCTTATTCAGCAGCCAATGAGGTACTTACCCTTTGGTACAACATAGATCTTTTGGAAGAAATTTGTTCCAAACAGGGATTAAATGTTGCTGATTTTACACCTCCTGCAAGTGCAGACAGTGCATGGGACTGGGATACATTTGTTAAGATAGCTCAGACTCTCACAGTTGATATCAACGGTAATAACGCATTAAGTCCAGACTTTGATCCAGCAAACGTTGATGTTTACGGCTGCACAGTTAACACTCTTCCATGGCAGCTTGAAGTATGGGCAAAGAGTAATGGTGGCGGATATTATAGTGCTGACGGCAAAGAATGTACTATCAATGACGATGCAACAGTAGAAGCACTGCAGAAAATTGCAGACCTTTCAGATGTTTATCACTGTGCACCTCCTGTAACAAGCGCAGCTAACGCGCTTGAATCCTCACTTGGTTCCAAGAAGGTTGTTATGGCTACAGATGGAACATGGAATGTTGGAACCTTCCTTGGACCATCTGCAGATTTTAAATATGGCGTAGGCGTTCTTCCTTACATGAAGGAGAAGGTTACAATTTGTACTGGCGGACCAAACGTGGTATTTGCTACAACCAAGCACCCTGAAGAAGCTATGACATGGCTCAAGTGGTACTACCAGGAAGAAAACAGCTGGTCACTTATTGAAGCAGGAACATGGATGCCTATTCTTGATAAGTGGTACACAGATGATGAATTTACAAATAAGTGGATTGATAACCCTAATTATCCTGACCATGATATGTACAAGAGTGCAGTAGTAGACTACGCAAGAGAAAATTCTCAGTCAACAGCATGGTATTACATCAATGCAACAGACGAGTTTAATGCAACTCTTGATTCAGCATTCTCGGCTGTTTGGTCTGGTGATCAGACAATGAAAGAAGCTATCGATGAGTATTATGATGAGCTAAATGATATTTTCAGCACAAATAATTAACACTTAATACATTGCCGTGCGAAGACAGTTTATTATAGCCTTTGAAACATGGTCAAAAGTGCAGTATAACTGCCTTCGCCGGCGTTGATATCAGGGGAGAGGGATTATACAATGGAAGTTGCGGGGATATATAGTACAGGCGAGGCGAAGAGTATGAAAAGAGCATCCGGCAAAAGAAAAATACGTACTTCTCAGTCCAAATATAATAGAAAAGAGGAAAGATGTGCCTATTTGTGTCTGATTCCAGCATTCCTTGGAATCACCTTTATAAGTTATCTTCCTACCATAGCAGTGTTTGTACTTAGTTTGTTTAGCTATAATGGTTTGTCCACCCCTGAATTTGTGGGTCTGGATAATTACATTAGGATTTTTACAAAAGATGTGTATTTTGCAAGTGCTGTAAAGGCAACGCTTTTGTATGCATTTTTGGCAGTTATCGGCGCGGTTATCTATTCTCTGGTGATAGCACTTATTCTAAACATGGATATTTTTGGAAGAACTATCTTCAGATCTATTTTTTTTATACCCTATCTGCTACCGGCAATAGGTGTTTTCAAAGGCTGGCAATGGCTTTATGAGCAGAACTATGGACTCTTTAACTTCATCTTCAGAATGCTAGGAATTCCACCCCAGAGATTTTTGGACAGTCCAAGGCAGGTAATACCGGCCCTTGTTCTCATCGCAGTATGGGCCAGCGGAAATCTCATAGTAATATTCCTTGCAGGACTTCAAAATGTACCTACTGTGTACAAGGAAGCAGCTCAGATAGATGGAGCCAACTCATGGCAGAGATTTTGGAACATAACTATTCCATGCATCAAGCCTATTATTTTTTATAATGTATTGACTGCTCTTATCACACATCTGCAGGTAGTTAATCCGGCTCTAGCCCTTACAAATGGCGGCCCGGCCAAGAAGTCTATGTTTTTATCTTATGTTATCTACATGTATGGATTTGAAAAAAATAAGCTTGGATATGCAGCAGCTTTTTCAGTTATATTCTTTGTTCTAGTAGGCATTTTTACAATAGTATTATTTGTAACTCAAAAAGATAGCATCTTTAGCGATGAAGCATGAGAAAGAGGGAGCAGACATGACAGGAAAAGAAAAAAGGAAACTGGCAAACCGCTCAGTTGTAACATTGATTGCCTTATTTTTTGCATTTCTGACACTCCTTCCAATATGGTGGATATTCAGATCTTCACTTATGAGTGTTGCGCAGGTCAACGCTTATCCGCCATCCTTTATTCCAACAGAGTGGCTATGGTCCAACTACACCAAGACCCTTCAGACCTTCGAATACTGGACATATTTTAAAAACACCTTTTCAATTATCATTCCGGCTGTGACATTTGGTGTTATTACTGCCATCTTTTGTGGCTACGCCTTTGCCAGACTAAGGTTTAGAGGCAAAAATCTTATATTTAAGATCTGTGTCAGCACAATTCTTCTTCCAGGCATGGTTACGCTGATTCCACTTTATATTGCGTGGACAAAATTCTTTGGACTTGGTGACACATATTGGCCTCTGATCCTGCCGTTTTTAACAGGTGGAGGATTCTTTAACATCTTCCTGATCAGGCAGTTCCTTATGACAATCCCCAGGGATCTTGATGAAGCTGCATCAATAGATGGGGCCAGCCGCATGAGGATATTGTGGACAATTCTTGTTCCTTCGATCAAGCCAGCAGTAGTTGTTGTTGGAATGATGTTATTTATACAGATTTGGAATGATATGCTCCAGCAGATAATCTACATTAACAGTATGAGCAAGTTTACTTTTGCCATTGCACTCACCAATTTCACAGGCTCTTTTGGAACAAACTGGCCCATGGCTATGGCAGCCACTTTTATGACTATTCTGCCTGGTATAGTAATCTATATATTAGGGCAAAAGAGCTTTGTAGAAGGTATAGTACTGACTGGTATGAAAAACTAATATATAGGGGAAAAAATGAAATACTTGAATCGTTTTATGAAATGGTATCTTGGAGAAAACGATGTGGAAAAAGAGCCGCCTAAGGACGGCTTTTTCCGCATCTTATATCTTGTTGTTAATTTTCCAGGAAAGCTGTTCATGATAAATATAGTATTTATCATAAGCTGCATTCCTCTAATCACAATACCGGCTGCATGGACAGCACTTTGCGCTTTTACTGGCAAAATGTTTCTGAAGGGTTATGACTTTACCCTGGAGGACTATCTTGCAGAATTTAAAGATGGCTTTATTAAAAAGCTTGTCTTGGGCATCATGGAGTCTGCAGTCATTTTCTATGGCTATTATCTCATGAGCCTTGCGGGAAACTTTAAAGCTGTCTCTGACAATACTTCATATGTGATCATCATGGGTGCCGGCTGCGCAATATTTGGCATAGGCATTCTTTTTGCAGCATGGACTTTTGTATTGGCTGCTCATCTGCGACTTGGATTGTCAGGTATAATAAGAAACGCAGCAATACTCCTTATTCTGGAGTGGAAGAGCAGCCTGAAGCTTATTATATATACAGCAATTTATCTGTTCATAATACTTGCTCTTATGCCGTACTCAATTCTTGTGCCAATGATCATTGGTAATTCTCTTTATGGCTTGATCTCTTGCAGCATAATATGTCCAGTGATAAAGCGGAGAATTACTGATCCTTATGAGGAAGTTGTGAAGACATCCACTTCCACATATTAACGCCATTTTCTTCACACTGATTGTTGAAGAAATAAATCCATGACAAAAGATCTATGAAAAACCAGGACAAAAGTGGAGGAACTAGATATAACAATTCCCACCGATGAGCTCAAATTTGGTTTATGAACACACTGTTTGTGGCCACTTGCAGCTGTATAATAACCACTATTCTCACGCTGATGGTTGCTTATGTTTATTCGAGGCTGAGGTTTAAATCAAGAAAGGGACTTATGAATATATCCCTTATCCTTGGGATGTTTCCTGGGTTCATGAGCATGATAGCAATCTACCATTTCATGAAAGCCATCGGCCTTGACCAGACTCTCTTAGCGCTGATTCTGGTGTATTCAGGAGGGGCAGCGCTTAACTATTACATAGCCAAAGGATTTTTTGACACAATTCCAAGATCACTGGATGAAGCTGCCAGGATAGACGGAGCCAACAGACATACTATTTTTTGGAGGATTATACTTCCAAACTCAAAGCCAATCGTAGTCAATACTGCTATAAATGCATTTATTGCTCCCTGGGTGGACTTCATCTTTGTGTCAGTGATCATGAAAGATAACTACAAGAACTATACAGTAGCAAAGGGCTTATACACGATGGTTGATAAGGCCAACATATTTGAGTACTACACCGCCTTCTGTGCAGGTGCCGTGCTGGTTTCGATACCAATCGTGTGCCTTTTTATCAGACTACAGAAATATTATGTTGCCGGAGTTACTGCCGGGGCATCGAAAGGATAACATAATGGACTACGCATCAATATTTCACAGACCTATGAGTGAGTATGCGGGTGCGGTGGATGATACCCACTATCTCTTTCGCTTGAGATGCAAAAGAAATGATATCAGAAACTGTACATTCTGGTTTGCAGATAGGGCTGAGATGGCTCCGACTCTAACTTTTTCTCCAGCACTAATGAACAAGGTGAGGTGTGATAAGTATTACGACTACTTTGAAGTGCTTATAGAAACAACATTTCTAAGGATTGCATACTATTTTGAAATCGACGACGGCACCGAGAAAACCTTTTATCTTGGCGACTGTTTTAGCAAGACTCCGGATGTGGAGCGCTATGAGTTTTTCCAGCTGCCGTTTAACTTAAGATCCGACAGGGTTATAATTCCGGATTGGGTCAGGGAGGCAGTAGTATACAATATCTTCCCCGACAGCTTTGCAAACGGGAAAAGAAAAATCGAAGATGCGGAAAGTTTAGCTGAATATCAGGGAGAAATCTGCAGATCTCTTCACGGCGGAACCATAAAAGGAATTGAGGAAAATCTTGATTATATTAGGAATCTGGGATGCAATTGTGTTTATCTGAATCCGTTCTTTGCGGCATCATCCTATCATAAATATGATCTTCTGGATTACTATCATGTGGATCCTACAAGAGGTACGGATGAGGATTTCAGATCGCTTGTAGAGACAGCTCACAGCAAGGGCATAAGGGTTATCATCGATGGCGTCTTTAACCACGTATGCTACAGACATCCCTTTTTTAAAGATGTGCTTGAAAAGGGCAAAAACTCTGAGTTTTACGACTATTTCTATGAGTTACCGGAGCATCCTGCGTATCCGGAAGGTGGGGAAGAGCCGGGATATCTTTGCTTTGCCTATGTTCCGGAAATGCCTAAAACCAACACCGCGAATAGAAAGCTGAGAGACTATTTTTGTGATGTGGGTGCTTACTGGATCAGAGAATTTGATGTAGACGGCTGGAGACTTGACGTGGCCAACGAGGTTGATGATCAGTTCCTCAGGGCCTTTAGAAATTCTGTTAAAGAGGCCAAAGAGGATGCGCTGGTTATCGGAGAAGTTTGGGAAAACGCCAATCATTACATAAACGGAAGTATGATGGACAGCGCCATGAACTATGATTTTAGAAGGTTCTGCGGGCAATTCTTTGCAAATCGCAATATAGATTCCGCTGAGTTTGATGCCAGGGTCAGCAACCTGCTCATGAGATATCCCCAGCAGGCCACTTATGCCCAGCTTAACCTACTTGACAGCCACGATGTGAGCCGTTTTCTAACGGTTTGCGGAGGTGATAGAGACAGGATGGAGCTGGCAATTTTGTTCCAAATGACCTTCGTTGGAATGCCAAGCATTTTTTATGGTGATGAGAAGGGGCTTGAGGGAGAAAAAGAGCCTGAGTACAGAAGACCTATGGAATTCTGCAAGGAAGACAGACTTGAAGAGGTTTACAAGAGCTTCATAGCACTTAGGAAGTCTCACCCATGCTTTATGAACGGGAAATATGAAACTGTCCTTGTTAATGAAAACACATACGGATACAGAAGGTCGGATGACACAGAAACTGTTACTGTTTATATGAATAACGGTGAAAAGACATTGCCTTTGAAATTGTCAGGACGCATAATTATTAGTAAGAATTACGAAGACGGAAAACTTTTTGAAAATGGATATGTAGTGACAACAGAGGAATGAGTTAGGTGATTTATGGCAGCAACAATTTATGATCTTGCCAAAGCAGCAGGAGTGTCAATTTCAACGGTATCAAAAGCTCTCAGCGACAGCTATTCTATTTCTGAAAAGACAAAAGAAAGAATAAGAGAGATTGCAGAGAGCATGGGATATCAGCCCAATGCCAGAGCCCGCAGTTTTGCCAGAAGAAAAAACGGGATTATACTTTTCGCGGCAGATCTGTCCAAGGGAGTAGGATTTGAAAACCCGCACATGTTTGAAATTGTGACGGGTGTGGACAGATACCTTGAGGAAAAAGGATACTCGCTTATCTTAAAGCATGTTTCAAAGGATACAGCTCCAGAGGCTATAAAAGAGCTGATGCACAGTGAAGAAGCTGACGGGATAATTCTTCATGCGGGGATTTTGACTAAGCAGCTGGCTTTTGTTCTGGGAAAGGAAGCTTATCCTCATCTGGTGATAGGAAAGCCTGATTTTACTACCACCATCAGCTGGATAGACGTCAGCCATGAATCTGCCGGTCAGATTGCGGCCAATTACCTTCTGGATAAGGGCTACCGAAGGATCATCTTCCTAATGGGAGATGAAAAGGAGGATCAGATATCCTTAAGAAGACTTGATGGAATCAATATGGTTTTTGAGGAAGAAGAGCTGCAGATAGAAACCATTACCAATGTCACCAGCTATGGAGAGAGCCGTGCGGTAACTGAAGAGATATTAAAGCGGAAGAATATTCCCGAGGTCATCCTGTGCACCAATAATTATCTTGCTCTTGGATGTATCCAGAGCATACATGCAAAAAGGTTGGATATTCCTTCAGATATTGCTCTCATGACCTTTGATAATTATCCCTTCTCAATGCTGGCTGAGCCTACACTGACTGCAATTGAAGTTGATATGTATGAGATGGGCGCTCAAGCTGCACGGTTCATGCTCCAGAAGATAAAAAAGCCGAATCTTCAGACTCAATCGTTTTGCACTACTCCGGTACTGCTGGAGAGAGATTCAACTTAATAGACCTAAATATGCGGATTGCAGTATGGTCTTGTTTGCGGACTTGTCGGACCGCTTCTTTCATCGATTATTACAGGAATGCCACCAATGGCTATTTTGCCTGCAATGATGGTGGAACTTGCTGTTTATGGTATCTGTACAGGCATTTTGATAAAACTTGTAAATACAGGAAAGATATATGCGGATCTTTATATAAGCCTGATTGTTGCTATGCTTGCAGGTAGGGTTATCGGTGGTTTGTCCCGAGCTCTCATTTTTGCAAGAGGTGCAATCCGTAGGGTACTGCAACTAATACTTCGATGCCTAATATAGCATCGGAGTATTTTTTTTCATATAATTAGTTGATAGTATATGAAGACTTCTTGATTGATTTGATATTGGAGGGGAAACAATGATCAAGATATACGGAATGCCTACATGTCCTTACTGCGATTATATTCATGAGCAGATAGTTGGACGAGAAAATGAATTTGAGTACATAAACATCGGTGAGAATATCAGAAACATGGGAGCTTTTACAAGGCTTCGTGATACCAATCCGGCATTTGATCATTCTAAGGAAATGGGTGATGTTGGTATACCAGCCTTTGTTCTTGAAGATGGTAGCATAACGCTTGACCCGGCAGTTGTGGGGCTTATTGAGTATGGGACACCTGATGCTTGCTCTATAGAAGATCATAAAAGCGGAAGAAAAGGCTGTTAAGGGATAGATGAGTAAGGATATATTTTATGATAAGGATATACGGGAACCATTGTTTGAATTTCTGGAAGACTCATTTGGAAAAGTGAGGATCCTTGATGGAGATTATGGCTGCGAGGAATTACAGCCAGGACAGAAACCTAAGGTATCGGTAACGCTTGTTGATGATGCAGGGAATGAGAAACTTGTGTCAGTGGAAGATGATTGGCTTACAGAGAATGGACTGGATGTTGGCTCTGAGTGGCCGGCAGGAGTATGAGAAAGGTTGGCAAAAGATGGAAGCGATAGAAGCAATTTTAACAAGAAGAAGTACCAGAAGATATTCCGGAGAAATGCCGGAAAGAGCGCTTGTAGAAAAAGTGATTGAGGCAGGCAGATATGCGCCTAGCGGTGGAAATAATCAGACTACCCACTTCATTGTTTTTTCAGATGCCGAAACCCTTTCTGACATGGCGGGATTAGTCTGCAAAGAGTTCGCAGAAATGGAAATCACTGAGGGTATGTATTCTTCTTTGAAGAATTCGATAAATGCGGCAAAGAAAGGTGGATATAAATTCCACTACGGAGCACCTGTTTTCATAGTTACAGCCAATAAAAAAGGCTATAGCAACGCTATAGCAGACAGCGCCTGTGCACTGGAAAACATGATGATAGCTGCCAATGCTCTTGACATGGGCTCATGTTGGATCAATCAGCTTCACTGGCTCGATGAAAATGAGGCTGTGCGAAACTTCATGTATAAGTATGGTCTTAGGGAAGATGAAACGATAACCGGAGGCATGATATTGGGATATTCTGAGGCAGGAGAGCCAATCAGGGAACCGCTTGAGAGAAAAGGTAATCCGGTAACCTGGGTAGAAAAGTAAGGGGATAAAGATGAGTTGGGAAAAGATTGATGAGAGTACATATCAGTACGATGAAGGTGGAGTGAGATTTTTTCTTTTGATGGGTAAGAAGGAAGCTCTGCTGATTGACAGTGGAATGCAGAAGAAATGTTAACGCTTAATGATGGAAGAACACTTGTCCTAAGATCTGCAGAGGAAAAAGATGCTGTTACCATGCTGGACTACATAAAGCAGACAGCAGAAGAAACGCATTATCTTGTAAGATATCCTGAAGAAATAAATATTGAACTCGAAAGAGAAAAAGAGATAATCAGGAATAATCTGGGGGCTGAGGATTCTGCCTGGTTTACCGTATTTGATGGGGAAAGGGCTGTAGGTAACTGTTCTATAAGCCGTCACAGAAATCATCTCAAGCTCAGGCACAGGTGTGATTTTGCAATTGCCCTTGAACAGGCATATTGTAACGGTGGGCTTGGAACAATACTCATGCAGAAGGCTATAGACAAAGCTAGGGAAATTGGGTTTGAACAGATGGAACTTGGAGCCTATGCGGACAATGATAGAGCGATTGCTTTATATAAAAAGATGGGATTTCAAGAATGCGGAAGAACTCCAAAGGCATTCAAACTGAAGGACGGAACATACATTGATGAAGTTAATATAATTTTGTTTCTGTGATTTAAACACGAAGATCGGAGGTTTCTATGATAATACAAAATGAAATACCATTATTGGAATATTATGACAGTTCATCGGAAGTTATAGCTCCTGATCATGACTGGACAGCTGAGAGATTGCCGGAGAAGTGTTTATTTGCATTCCTTGGAGATGTAGTCCATAAATACGCCAAAGAGAATAATGCAGCTATGGTAGAAGAGCTTATTACAGTCTCTCACAATATAAAGATATATGTGCTACATGAGGAAAAAGAAGATATATGTCTGGTGCAGTCACCTATAGGCTCGGCATCAGCAACGCAGGTTCTTGATACACTTGTTAACTGTGGATGTACGAAGATAATTGCAGTTGGTTCTTGCGGAGTTCTTGCGGATCTTCCGGAGGATGCTTTTATTGTTCCGGTAAAGGCGTTGAGAGCTGAAGGTACTTCATATCACTATTTTCCAGCATCCAGATATATTGAACTTGATCAGGAACCGATAGCAACTATCGAAAGCTCATTTAATAAACATGATCTTCCGTTTGTAACCTGTACAACCTGGACAACAGATGGCTTTTTTAGAGAGACCAAGGATATGGTGAGATACCGCCTTGAGGAAGGCTGTTCTGTGGTGGAAATGGAATGTGCAGCCCTTGCAGCATGCTGCAGGAAACGTGGAGCGAAGTTTGGACAGTTCCTGTTCACTGCTGATTCATTGGCTAATGTGCATGAGTATGATGCCAGGTCATTTGGTACAGGGTCCCATGAGAAAGCATTGTTGCTTGGACTTGATATTTTGAGAGATTGGAAGATGCGGACATATACGTTGAGATGATGGTGGAAGGTGTCATGGAACCGACGAAAGAGAGGCTTAGTAGCTGCTATGACGAGCTTTTTCGCCTGTCTTTACTTATAAAGGACTTAGAGCTCCTTGAGAGTGCTGAGCCTGATAATGTAGCCCTTGAAAAAGAAGATGTGGATCTGTATGAGCTGTCCAAGTCGATTTTTGAAGGATTTTCAAATCAGTTCAGGGAAAAAGGTATTGACGCTAAGATAATGGGAGATGAGGCCCATGTAGTTGCTGACAGGAAGCGAATTGGCCAGGTAATCACCTATCTGCTCTCAAACGCCATTAAATATACTGATGAGAAAGGCAGTATATCTGTCCTGGTGAAAAGAGATACTAACAAAGCGGTCCTTATCGTGGAGGATACAGGAATTGGTATCCCCAAGGAAGATCTTGGACGTGTATTTGAACGCTTTTACCGGACAGATAAATCCAGAACCAGGAAAACAGGTGGGGCAGGCATAGGTCTTTCTATTTCCAAGGCAATCGTTAAGGCCCATGGAGGAGTGATCTACTGCGAAAGTGAACCAGGCACTGGAAGCAGGTTTATAGTGGAGCTTCCAACAAAGGCCAGTAGGAATTTACTGTTTCCATAGAGCATCAAGAGGAACGATAGCGGGAAGAATAAGAAGACGGTGCAATAAATCAAGCTGATCGGAAAGATGCTGAGCATGGGTATGAATGAAAATAGATTTTCTGTTTGAGGACAGTGTATCGGAGGATAAATGTGGTATTATTATTTATGAAGGCAAAGGCGCTTTTTATTTTAGCGTCTTTGCCTGTTTTTTTATTTGCGGAGGTGGATATGGCAGCATTTGACAGAGTATGTTCGGGAATTCCTCAGATGGATGAAGCTTTTGATAATATTCGTCTTGGGGATAACGTTGTATGGCGTGTGGATAATCTTGATGAGTTCAAACTTTTTGTTGAGCCCTATGTAAATCAGGCAATAGCCGATAAAAGGAATCTGATTTATGTCAGGTTTGCTACCCATGAAGCACTCCTTAAGGAGCAGGAGGGGCTTAAGATTGTACATGTGGAATTAAATCACAGATTTGAAAATTTTACGGTAGAGATTCATGAAATAATCAGAAAAGAGGGCAGGGATGCCTTTTATGTTTTTGACTGCCTTTCGGACCTGCAGACAGCCTGGGCTACCGACCTTATGATGGGGAATTTTTTTCAGGTAACATGTCCATATCTGTTCATACTTGATACCGTTGCCTTCTTTCCGCTGATAAGAGGCAAGCATTCATTTCAGGCTATTGCCAAGATAAGGGATACAACGCAGCTTTTTTTGGATGTATATTCCGACCGGAAAAACATATATGTGAGGCCGGATAAGATATGGAACAGATATTCAGAAGTCATGTTTCTGCCGCAAATCTACAATCCTGATACAGGAGATTTCAAACCAATACTTGATGGAGTCATGGCTAGTCATTTTTATCAGGTACTTGGAAAAAACAATGCTCTTTCTGATACGGAGAATATGGATAGCTGGGACAGATTCTTTAATACTACGAGGATTCTCAATGAATCCGGAGCAGATGTAAGTGACAATTGCAGCCGCATGTGCAATATCATGATGACCCGGGATGAGAGGCTGCGCGTCATGATAAAAGAACTGTTTACACCTGAGGATTACTTTTCTGTAAAGGACAGAATGATTGGAACAGGCATGATAGGTGGGAAAGCCTGTGGGATGCTTCTTGCCAGGAAGATAATAGAACATAGAGCACCTCAGATTTTTGAGTATCTTGAGCCGCATGATTCGTTTTATATCGGTTCAGATGTCTTTTACTCCTTTATTGTTGAGAACAGGTTCTGGGATCTGAGGATAAGGCAACGGACCAAAGAGGAGTTCTTTTCCCTTGCAGATGAGTTCGCAAAGAAGCTTTTGACGGGTACCTTTTCAAGGGACATGGAAGAGCAGTTTGTAAAGCTTTTGGAATATTATGGACAGGATCCAATAATCGTCAGATCAAGCTCCATATTGGAGGACGGATTCGGAAATGCATTTGCCGGAAAATATGAATCTGTCTTCTGCTCAAATTCGGGGAGCCTTGAGCAGCGCCTTGAGGAACTGGAAAATGCTATCAGATGTGTTTATGCAAGCACCATGAGCAGGTCTGCACTTGATTATCGCAGCAGAAGGGGACTGCAGGCGAGGGATGAGCAGATGGCTCTCTTGGTGCAGAGAGTTTCGGGCTCATACTATGGTGAATACTATATGCCATGTGCAGCCGGTGTTGGGTATTCATACAGCCCTTATAAATTTATGGAATCTCTTGACCAAACTGCAGGAATGCTGCGTCTTGTCATGGGACTTGGAACATCAGCTGTAGACAGGACCGAAGGCTCTTATCCAAGACTTGTGAGCCTTGATAAGCCTCTGGCTACAAACGCGAGAAATTCCATTGAAAAGCATCAGTATTCTCAGAGAAAGCTTGAAGTTATGAACAGGACATCCAGAAAACTTGAAAGGATATCGCTTGAGAATATTGAAAAATTCCTTACATTCCCCCTTAAGAGACTTCTTCTGGAGCACGACACCGATACAGAGAGGATGTTCAGAGACAGAGGAGAGAATAGGGATATCGAATTCATTTCTTGTCAGGGTATTGTCAGAAAAGATACACTGATGAGTCAGATGAAGGAAATAATGCGTGTTATACAAAATGAGTATCAGCATCCTGTGGATATAGAGTTTACAATGAACTTTTCTGAGGACGGTGACTATGTAATAAATATTCTGCAGTGCAGGCCGCTGCAGGTTTATAAAGACACGGAAAGTATGAAGATTCCTGAGAATATTGAAAATGACAGGATCCTTTTCAGGTGCCAAAAATCTTCAATGGGACTCTCAAGAGAAGAGAGGATTGATATTATAGTATATGTTGATCCCGTTAAGTATTACAGGATGCCATATCAGGAGAAATATCGGATAGCCAAGGCCATTGGAAGTATCAACTGGAAAATGCGCGGGATGGGAAAGCATATGCTTCTCATGGTTCCGGGAAGAGTAGGCACAACCTCACCGGAGCTGGGAGTTCCAACCGCTTTTTCAGATATAAGCGAATTTGATGCAGTATGCGAAATAGCTGATTCAAAGGTTGGATATAATCCGGAATTGTCTTATGGAAGTCATTTTTTTCAGGATCTCGTGGAGGCAGGGATTCTCTATAATGCAATCTTTGAGAATGAGAAGACGTTACTATTCAATCCGGATTTTTTATGCCGATATGATAACATTTTTTCTGAGAGTGGCTCTGAATATTATGAGTATAGAGAAATAATCGGGGCATTTGACGTTTCGCATGATAATGTATGTATTTTCCATGATATGGATAAAGAAATGACTTTATGTGCAAGGATTAGAGAGACAGGATGATGCATTGATCAATAAGATGTCAGAAGATGCCATGAAAAGTGGAAATATAAGGGTGAATCCAAGAACAACTGGAGTAGAAGACATAAGAGCTTTATATATAGAAGCTATAAGTTACCATGATAAAGTGGTTGAAGTACAATGATTCTTGAAAATGTCATCCGATTATAAGCATGATATTATTATAATGCGCATGAATTTTGAAAATCTTCAGGATTATTTGTGATTATTGCCTATTACTTCAAATCTGAAAATGAGTAAAATAAAAAACTGAGCTAAAGGAAAATAGAATATTGGTTGTCGGTGGTGCTCCGGCAATCAGGTTGTAACTGGACGCGTGTGAAGTGAAGACCTTTGCATGCGTTCTTTTTTTATGGAGGTAAAACAATGAATCAGAACACAAACAGATATCTTGCAGAAGAGAAGATAGGAAAGCTTCTGCTTAAATTTTCAATCCCGTGTATCATGTCGCTTCTCGTATCTGCACTCTACAACATAGTGGATCAGATATTTATCGGAAGAGGTGTGGGTTATCTTGGTAATGGCGCTACAAATGTCGTGTTTCCGATAACAGTCATTTCACTTGCTATCGCACTTATGATAGGTGATGGATGTGCAGCTTACCTTAGCCTCTGCCAGGGCAAAAAAGATATTGAGAGTTCAAATAAAAGTGTTGGCAATGCTGTGACTTTGCTTGTACTTACTGGTATAGTGATGACAGCTGTCTTTGCAGTGCTTAAGAATCAGATTCTAACAGCATTTGGTGCAACAGAAAACAATTTTGCTCTTGCCGACGAGTATTTTAATTTCATAATAATAGGAATTCCTTTCTTTGTAGTTGGAAATGGTCTTAATTCGATCATCAGGGCGGACGGCAGTCCTAAGTTCGCAATGATAACAACGCTGATCGGATGTCTTCTTAATGTAATCCTAGATCCGATTGCCATTTTTGTTCTTGGCTGGGGGATGATGGGAGCTGCCCTTGCAACGATAACCGGACAGATAGTGACAGCAGTCTGCGGCCTTGTATATCTTACGAGAGCAAAGTCTGTGAAGCTTGATAAAAGGAGCTTTATCCCCGACAGAAATATTATTTCGAAGTTTATGCCTCTTGGAATCAGCAGTTTTCTTACACAGATTTCGATTGTGGTTATCATGGGAGTAATGAACAATGTTCTCGTCACCTATGGTGCAAGAAGCAAATATGGTGCAGATATTCCTCTCACAGTTGTGGGGATAGTCATGAAGGTATTCCAGATAGTGATCTCTGTATGCATCGGAATAGCAGCAGGATCTCAGCCTGTCATAGGATATAACTATGGAGCAGGAGAGTATAAGAGGGTAAAAGAGCTGTTTACCACAATAGTAAAAGTAGAGGCAATAGTAGGAGCGGTTGCACTTGTCTTCTTTGAGGCATTTCCTCTTCAGATAACCGCGATATTCGGAAGCGAAGACGGACTATACAACGAGTTTGCTGTAAAGGCATTTAGGATATTCTTGTCAATGATAATCTTCACATGCATCCAGAAGTCGGTAAGCGTTTTCCTGCAAGCACTTGGCAAACCTTCTATGGCAATGGGGCTCTCACTCCTTAGAGAATTTATCCTTAGTGTTCCTCTTGCAATAGTCCTGCCCATGTTCTTCGGTGTAGAAGGAGCATTATATTCTGCACCTATTGCAGATGTTGGAACACTTATCGCTGTAGTGATCATGTCCGCTATAACATTGAAGGAACTTAATAAAAAAATATCTGAGGAACCTGTAGCTGAGCCAATCACTGATGCGGCTTAAAGGTTCCGGGAAATAGCAAGGGTCATGTTTCGGTTGATATAAACTGATACATGGCTCTTTCTGGAACTTAAGAAGGAGCACATTGAGAATCTGCTGAACATGTGCAAATACCTTAAAGTGAGAGGAGTGAGGAAATTGAATTTTTCAGCATTTGATACAAGTAAGCTTGATGAATACACAAAAAGGCTAAAGAACAGTGGGGAGATACTCCTGCTTATAAAGAATATGCCGAAAAAAGCAAGAACTGGACAAAAGAATATGAAAACGGATATAGTAGAAGAGAAATATCTGAAAATTGTTGGAGGCGTAGAAGATTTATTTCAGTTGAGATTTAGTCCTGCTGTTGGATGATATTGTAACTATGTCACAGTGATGGAGTTTAATGAAAAAGCACTCTCACTTCCAACAGAGTGAGAAATCAAGAAATATAATATCAGTGATTTTTAGGTCGTTATCCGTGTAGATGACGACCATATTTTTATTGTGTGATAGGCTTGTTTATGCAGATGATACGAATCGTGTCATACATGTCACCAAGCGTTTCTTTAGTTTTTTCATGATTCTTGTTACGGTTCATATAGCCTCGCAAACAAAACAGAAAGGATTATGAGAAATGAAAAGAAAAGAATTTAAGAGTTTATTATTTGGAGCATTGTATTTAATTGTATTCGTAGTCTGGACATTACTGATCCAAATCGTTGATGTTCAGCCTGTCGGGCAAAATGGGACAGACATAGGTTTTGCCACGATCAACTGCTATTTTCACAAATTGACCGGGGTTCATATGGTCATATACACCATAACTGACTGGTTGGGACTTGTGCCTATATTCATATGTCTGATATTTGCAGGTATCGGTCTTACCCAGTTGATACAAAGGAAGAGCCTGTTTAGAGTCGATTACGACATAATAGTACTTGGGATATACTATATTATAGTGATATTTGGATATCTGATATTTGAAATGATCCCAATCAATTACAGACCGGTCCTGATAGATGGATTTATGGAGGCATCTTATCCATCGTCTACAACACTCCTGGTATTAAGCGTCATGCCTACTCTCTGGTTTCAGGCGAAAAGAAGGATGAAGAATGAAGTCGTACTGAAAAATCATGTGTTTCAGGAGGGATTATGTCAAAGCATTTAGTAAGGAATACAGTTTTAGCAACAGTTACGGTTCTTTTGTTCTACTTTGCCCAGGGGGCTGCGGTGGTCATGGGACAGCTTGAGGGTCTTAAGGCTATTACAGCACAGGCAGCTATTATATGGAGCTGTGCATTAGTAGCAATTGCATTTTTTCTTGTCAAGGATCACAGTCTTAGAGGGCTTGGCTTTCAGAAGCCCGTGAGCGGTATGGCTACAAGGTTTTTGTATTACGTTCCACTTATAATTGTGGCCCTGGCTGCTTTTGCCGGTGGAATCATGTCTGATGACAGCGGACTATTTATCCCTAATCTTATATTTACACTGGGGATAGGGCTGACAGAGGAACTATACTTCAGGGGCATCATTTGCAATATGTGGAAAGAAAAGGAGACAAAGGCCATCATTATTTCATCAGTTCTTTTTGGAATGAGTCATCTGCTGAATGTAATGGGTGGGGCTGGACTTGCAGAAACACTTTTGCAGATGGCGTTTGCATTTACCTACGGAGTTGTAATGGCTTTTGTGATCCTCAGGACAAAGAGTATCTGGCCATGCATTTTGCTACATGCATTTCATGATTTCTGCGGTTTCATCACGAATGAAGGTGATATGAAACTGAACATAATAGTTGGAACTATCCAGTTTGCAGTGCTTCTGGCGTATTGCATATATCTGGTTAGGTTAATCACTTGGCGAGGTACTGACGAGCCTAGTGAATAAGCTAGTTCGGGCAGAACTTCATTATAAAGGAGAATGAAAACAATGAGTAATTATATAATTCGCTTAGAAGAACAGAAAGATTATAGAGATGTTGAAAATCTTGTAAGAGAGTCATTTTGGAACGTGTATCGTCCCGGATGCAGTGAGCACTATGTAATTCATGTGCTGAGGGACGATCCGGCATTTGTTCCGGAGCTTGATTTTGTCATGCACCTAAGCGTGCAGGAGAATGATCCGGGTGATCATTCTGTTGCAGAACAGGACGGAATGCTTATCGGTCAGAACATGTTTATGAAAACTGTTATTGAAGCTGATGATGGCAGGGAGATCCCGGTACTTACCATGGGACCAATAGGAATCACGCCGGAGCTTAAGCGCAAGGGTTATGGTAAGAAGCTGCTTGATTACTGCCTTGAGAAAGCAACAGAAATGGGATTCGGAGCAGTTCTTTTTGAAGGAAATATCGGATTCTATAGCCACTGCGGATTCGACTATGCAAGCAAGTTTGGAATTCGTTATCATGATCTGCGTGAAGACGCAGATTCATCATTTTTTCTGTGCAGAGAATTGATCCCAGGATATCTTGATGACGTAACCGGAGTATATCAGACCCCTCAGGGCTACTATGTTAAAGATGAGGATGTAGAAGAATTCGATAAACAGTTCCCACCCAAGGAAAAGAAAAAACTCCCGGGGCAGTTGTTTGACTGATGACAGAGGGAAGGGAGTCTTATGTTTGAAACAGGTCATGGAGAAGCATGTAGCGTTAATGGAGTCAGCTATAAAATTAAGAAGCTCCTTGGCAAGGGTAAGGGAGGATATTCATACCTGGCAGTAAAGGATGGTAAGGAGTATGTCTTAAAACAGATACACCACGAGCCTTGTGCATATTACCAGTTTGGTGACAAGATCCAGTCTGAAATAAATGATTACAGAAGACTGACGGCGATTGGAATCAGAATGCCCAAAATGATTGATTATGAGTGCAATGACTATATGGAAGAGTGGGACTTCGAGAACTGGGAAATAAAATATTGGTCAAAAACTCCGGAGTTTTTGGAATACTATAAGGAGCATATGTAGATTGTAAGGCGATTATTACCCGGGTATAATTGTGAGAGACATATTACTAATAACCAAAAAGAAGTGGGTTAATATGAAAGATTACAGAGAGCTTGCATGGCAAATGGAACGGATAATCCATAAATATACACAGTTACGATACTGTTTGGAATAGAAACCTATGAGGCATATTTGAAATGGTGCAACAAAGCAAGAAAGGTTCTGGCATGAAAAGGATTATAATTTATTTCTCATTAGAAGGTAACACAGAGTATATAGCAGATGAACTGGCAAAGGTACTTCCAGCAGATAAATTAAAACTTGTTCCAAAGAAAGCGTATTCGACCAGTGGATTCTCAAAGTTTTTCTGGGGTGGTAAGAGTGCTGTTATGGCAGAAAAGCCCGAGCTTGAGGCATACGATCTGGACGTGTCAGCTTATGATGAGATTATTTTTGGATTTCCTGTTTGGGCAGGAACGTTCACGCCTCCGCTTCGGACGTTTATTTTGGAGAATAAAGAGAACTTGAAAAATAAGACTATAGCTGCATTTGCCTGCCAAAGCGGTTCCGGGGCAGAGAGAGCTTTTTCTAAGCTAAAGGACTGCATTGGAATCACCAGCTTTGCCGCGACTGCGATTTTCATTGATCCGAAAGATAAACCTTCAGAAGATAATACGCATAGACTCAGCGAGTTTTGTCAGATGCTATAGCAGAATTTTAAGTAGTGTAAAACAGACCTATATCCGTGTAAAGGTAGGTCTGTTTTTGGTTTTAAGATAATATGAAATCAGGAGAAATAAAGAGGAGAATGATGATAAAAACAGAAAGAATAAAGATATATCCCGCTAGTAGAGAGCAGATGGAAAGAATAATCCAGGCGGAAAAGGATGATGAGCTTAAGAAGGCATATGGTGAAATGCTGGAGGGGTGCCTTACGCATCCGGATCAGTGGGACTGGTATGCCATGTGGATGATTGAAAAGACAGATGGAACACATATCGGAGATCTGTGTTTCAAGGGGCTTGAGGAGAAAAATCCTGAAATCGGATATGGAATTTTAGATGAGTTTCAGGGACATGGCTATGCAACAGAGGCTGTGAGCCTGGCAATAAAATGGGCATTTGAACATCCGGAAATAGTGGCTGTTGAGGCAGAGACAGATCCTGACAATGCGGCGTCGCAAAGAGTGCTGATGAAATGTGGATTTGTAGCTAATGGAGAAATTGGAGAAGAGGGACCCAGGTTTATTGTTTATAAGGAGCAGGGCAAATGAATTTCAAGAAATATGCAGATAATGATTATGAGGCAGTATGTGATTTTCTTATAGAACTAAATGCTCGGGATACAAGCCATATTAATTGGAACTGGGCGAGATTTGAGTGGATGTATGAGCATCCGGAATTCAATAAGGATTTGATTGAGTCCATTGGGCTTTGGCTTGATGATGGTAACGTTGTTGGTGCAGCAATCTATGATATGTATTTCGGTGAGGGATTTTGTGGAGTCTTACCTGAGTATAAGCAGTTATATCCTGAAATATTAGATTATGCCTGCACTAATCTCATGGATGATTCTGGATTTTCCCTTGCAGTCTGCGATGACAACACAGATGAAATAGATTTGGTCTTAAACAAGGGCTTTATCAGGAATGAGCAAACAGAAAATATCATGGAGCTGGACCTGAAAAGGGAATTTGGAGCTCCTTTGCCAGAGGACCTTAAGTTTGTGAACCCGAATCCTGTTAAGGATATTTATGAGCTATCATGGCTTTTTTGGCAAGGGTTTGATCACGGAGAAGATAAACAAAAGTTTGAAAAAGAAGGGATCGCTACCCCAAGGGCGCGTAGGCACTTTAACAGGGATATCTGTGTGGCTGCATGCAATGAGGAGGGAGAACTCATTTCCATATGCGGTCTATGGTATAACCCCAAGACGGACTACGTGTATGTAGAGCCTGTCTGTACTATCCCAAGCTATAGGGGAAGAGGAATAGCTAAGGCTGTAATTCATGAAGCGCTGAGTAGGGCAAAGAGGTTAGGTGCTAAGAGAGCTTTTGTAATATCAGACATGGATTTTTATTCCAGACTCGGTTTCAGAAATAAATACCACTACATGTTTTATCAGAGCAGAAATTGATTATGTTAATTGAACAATTGAGTGGCAGATTAATAGTATATTTTTATGATCCCTTCTGGGTTGGAATTTTTGAACGCGTAGAAAATGGGAAATTGTCTGTGGCAAAAGTAACTTTTGGAGCAGAGCCCAAGGATTATGAGATTCAGGAATTTATTATCCGAAAATATTATCGGCTGAAGTTTAGTCCTGCTGTAGATACAGTGGTCAAGGAAGGAAAAAGGAATCCTAAGAAATTACAACGTGATGCAAAGAAAATGGTCTTAGAAAAAGGTATTTGCACAAAATCTCAACAGGCGATAAAGCTATTGCAGGAGCAGAATAAACTTGAGCGCAAGGTCAAAAGCCGGGAACAGAAAGAGGCAGAGGAGTTAAGACTTTTTGAACTAAAGCAGCAGAAAAAGAAAGAGAAGCACAAAGGACATTGATGGATAATGTAAGACCAGAAGGAGAGGAAAGAATGAGCGAATTTCGCACAGCTATGTGGTATGAATGAGTTCAGAGGAATGACAAGCATTATTTTGAATGATAACATATCATAGAGGAGGAAGGTCATGATCAACTGCAGTGTTTATGCTCCATGCAAATGAAAACATATTTGTATGGAGGTTAAACTATCATGAAAAACAGAATAAAGGAATTAAGAGATTTTTACATAATTTGGAGCACTCAGAGTCTGTCACAGCTTGGAAGTGCAATAACGTCGTTTGCATTGACGCTCTGGATGTATGAAAAGACCGGATCAGCACTGAGCACAGCGGCGCTTACAATCTGCACATATGCACCATACGTTATTATGAGCATTTTTGCCGGGGCAATTACAGACAAATTCGATAAAAAGAAAACCATGCTCATTTGTGACCTTTTGGCGGCGCTTACTACAGTTATTGTATTTGTCTTGTACAAGACTGACACACTTACTATGTGGCATCTGTACGCAATTAATGCGCTTTCGGGGCTAATGAATACTGTTCAGCAGCCGGCTTCAGAGGTGGCATATACACTTTTAGTTCCCAAGGAGCATTATCAGAAGACCAGCGGCTTTCAGCAGTTGTCACGCTCGCTCATATCAATAGGAAATCCGCTTATTGCTGCAGCGCTTTATGGACTGGCAGGGCTGGATGTTGTAATAGCTGTAGATCTTCTGACTTTTGCTATCGCTTTTATTTCGCTGCTGCTCTTTATCAGGTTACCAGAGATTCAAAGTGGAACTGATAAGAACGAAAACGTGATCAAGTTGGCAAAAGAGGGAATCAGATTCCTTAAAGAAACACCACTTATACATACTGTAATCCTGTTCATGTCAGGAGTTAATCTTACAGCTTCAGCTTTTGATGCAGTACTTCCGGCACTTGTTATCCCACAAAAAGGTAACAATGTGTATGGGATTGTAACAGCCTGTTCAGGGCTTGCAATGGTAGCAGGGAGCTTTTTGCCAATGGTTCTGCCGAAACCAAAGGACAGAGTTAGGGTCATATATCTGACGATGCTTTTTGCTCTTGGAATAGAGAATTTCTTATTGGCATTTTCGAGAAGCCCGGTTTTGTGGTGTGTTGGTCAGATCATTGGATGGGTGTTCGTACCGCTTATGGCTGCTAACCAGAATGTAATAATGCGGAATGTTATACCGATTGAGCTCCAGGGAAGAGTGTATGCCTGCAGAAATACGTTGCAGTTTTTTACCATTCCAATTGGACTATTTCTTGGAGGAATTTTTGTAGACAAAATTTGCGAGCCATTTATGACTTTGAGAAGCGATGATACATTCTGGACATTTCTTTTTGGAAGCGGAAAGGGCTCAGGAGCAGCACTGATGATGTTCATACTTGGAGTAACCGGAACTGTGCTATGCATAACATCAGGTCAGATTATGAAAAAATACAAATATACTGACTGATTCGAACTGATATCAAAAAACAATGAAGTGAAAAACAGGCATAAACCCATGTAAGGGCTGTGCCTGTTTTATACTATTTACATTTTCGTAGATGGAATATACAATAATAACCGACAATGTGTCGGTTTGAAATGGCTGAATTTGGTAAGGATATGAGAACTGTAAAAACAGCAGAGGAAAGAAAGAACGAAATACTAGATGTCGCTGAGGAGCTGTTTGCAGAGAAGGGCTATGATAATGCAAGCACAAACGATATTATAGCGAGGATTGGAATTGCCCGTGGAACGCTGTATCATCACTTTGGCTCTAAGGAAGAAATTCTGGATGCAATAGTCGACAGAATGACCAGGGAGGGAATTAGTCAGGCCAGAAGTATTGTAAATGATAAAAGCCTTCCCAGCCTTAAGAGGCTGACAGGAGTACTGGGTTCCTTACAAGTAAAAGGAAGCGCCGGAAATGAAGTGATGGAGCAGATGCATAAGCCTCAGAATGCTCTTTTGCACCAAAAGATGCAGGAACGTCTGATAAATGGTGTTGTTCCGCTTATTGCTCAGTTGATAAAGGAAGGGAATGAGAGCGGTATCTTTGACACAAAGTATCCAAACGAAGCTGCCGAGATGATCATGCTCTATGGGAATATTGCATTCGATGATAATGAAAACCTTACGCCAAGGCAGAAGAAGCGTAAGGGAAACGCGTTCATCTACAACATCGAAAAGATGCTCGGGGCAAAGGCAGGGAGCCTTGAGAAGGCATTGATGCGGTTTTTCTGAGCAAAGCAATATCCGTGCATAATTGAACTTAATAAGTGTAATAGGAGATGCAGCGCGACTTGATATGTAATATAGAGTCAGATACATGTGGGACTTATCTGTGATTTGGTAAGTCCCGATTATTTGACAATTAGACCGACAATCTGTCGGTGAGGGGGTAACGCATGGAAAAGCAAATGAAAAGGTATGTGGCATTAAGCTATATTGTGTTCTGGTTTATGGTGCTGGGATTGTGTGGGACTGCAAGTATGGTGTTTCACTGCTCACCGGTTGTAATGAGAGTTTTATCAAATGTCTGTGCATGGGCACCTACAATTGTGCTGCTAATAGGTTTTAAGTATTTCTGTCCGGGACAAACAATAAGTGAGTTTTATAAAAAAGCCTTTGGCGGAAAGATCAACATAGTTACATTAGTGGTTTCAGCCATTATAACTCTTGGGGCGACTCTTATTACGGTGCTTTTGCTATCTTTGCATCAGGGCAGAGCATTTAGTGAATACTGGAGCTTTGGAGCATATCCATTTTGGGCATCATTTCTTTTTTCAATAACGACAGGACCTACAGGAGAGGAATCCGGATGGAGAGGGTATCTTCGCCCATATTTGAACGGAAAGTACAGCTTTTTTAAAGCATCTGTGATCCAGGGAGTTATATGGGCATTCTGGCATACAATACTATGGTTTGTTGATTCAGATTACATGGGGATCCAGATGATTCCATATATCCTATCCAATGTCATCGTAATGACCGGACTTTGTTTTATCATGAACTATTTCATGGAGAAAAACGACAATCTGATTTATGGCATAGTGATCCATTTCTGTTTTAATTTCCTGTACTGTTTCCTGCAGGTTGATATATGGTTCTACGCCGGCTTGTCAGCAGTGTATATTTTGATAATTGCTCTCATATATTTAAAAAAGAAAGCTGAGGTAGGTCATGATGAAAAACAATTTGATTGATAACATGCTTAAATGGGCAAATGATAGAATCGGAGAAACAAAATACGCTGGGTGCTGTCTTTCTTTTATTAGTTTGTTTTTCTTTGACACATGGAAGTAGGAGGTCACTTTGAGCAAACGAACTATAACTAAAGAGGAACTAAAGTCGGCATTGCAAAAGCTTGGAATTGAAAAAGGAATGACTTTGGAAGTGCATTCTTCACTTAGCAGTTTTGGAGAACTTGAAGGTGGTGCAGAGACAGTCATAGATACATTAAAAGAACTGGTTACTGAAGAGGGCAGTATCTTTATGCCTGCACTCAGGCTGAGTAAAGAGTTGGATCTCTCAGAGGAAGATAAGAAGCTGGGGATTACTGTTAAGATAAAGATATTGGAGGCTGATGCTGAAAAAACGGCGATGGGTGTTGTGGCTGATACTTTCAGAAAGCTTCCTGACACTTATACCGGAGCAGACACTATAAGTACGTCCGGATGGGGTAAACATGGCGGGGAAGCACTAAGTGGCGGGTTGGATTATCCGATTCATAATGGTGGGAAAGCACTTTTACTGGGAGTTGATATTTACAAGCTTACGGCAATGCACTATGTGGAAGGAATAACCCCGGATGATATAAATGATATCTATGCTCCGTCAGAAGAAATTTGTAAAATCTATCCGCCAGATAAGTGGATGATAGAAGCCGGGCACCCGCCGGTGAAGGCATGGTACAAGATACAGGATATGGCCTATGAAAAAAAACTTATAAAAGAAGCGTTTATCGGTCCTTGTAAGGTGATGTTTTTTGATATATGGTCAGTAGTTTCTTTATATGAAAAAGAATTAAAGCGCGATCCATATGGACTATGGGGGTTACGGAGATGATTTTGGAGGAGTACAAAAAATGACGGATACTGCAAGATTTGTTTTGGGAATTATCGGAATAATCGGGGGAATCCTGTGTGCTATAGCTGATCTGCTTTTGGACAGCAAGGATCCGAAATGACAGTATAATTGAGGCACTTAAATGCGATGTTACGTGAAATTTTTTAGCCGCAGTACTCTACTTTCCGTGGATGGTTAAAATGAAAGCTCCGATATATCATTACATTAGATGTTTTAAATGTACTGATGAGGAGGCTGATTATGAACCAGTATGTAACAGGTGATGTGATAAAGGAGATGCGTAAGCAGAAGCACATGACACAACTTCAGCTTGCCGATCATCTTGGAGTGACCGATAAAACAGTCAGTAAATGGGAAAACGGAAAAGGATATCCTGACATAGCTCTTTTAGAGCCTATCGCTGATGCTTTTCAGATTTCGGTTACAGAACTGATCTCAGGAAACAGGATAAAGAACGAAAACGTATCTGCAAATATGCTCAGGTCCAAGTTTTATGTATGTCCCATCTGCGGGAATGCTGTACATGCCATGGGTGATGCTGTCATACAGTGCCATGGAGTACAGCTCCTTCCGGAAGAGGCAGAAAACTCAGATGAAAACCATATGATCTTCATAGAACGTATTGAGGATGAGTACTATGTCAGGATTGATCACGAGATGACCAAGCTCCATTACATTTCATTTATTGCAGCCACATCCACGGACAGCATCCAAATGGTGAAGCTCTATCCTGAAGGAAATGCCGAGGCGCATTTTAAAGTTTCCGGGATAAAGAAAA
This sequence comes from Butyrivibrio sp. YAB3001, assembly GCF_900112195.1. GTDB lineage: Bacteria > Bacillota > Clostridia > Lachnospirales > Lachnospiraceae > Butyrivibrio. Next base: position 124,276 of record NZ_FOKR01000010.1, on the reverse strand, counting down.
TCTTTTTCTACTGCAATAAAGACGGACTCTTTTCTATAGATGTGGTTAAGGGCATTGATGACAGGGAAAAATCATACGATGATACGCAGGAAAGACGCGAACTGGAAAAGACAGCGGATATGCTATTCTCGCGGAATTAGTGAATGCAGTGCAAAACAGGCCTAATGCGGTGTACGCTAAGGCCTGCTTTTCTTTGCGTGTTAGATTGTATATGAGCAAAGAAGTAAGTGCTATTTATGAGGAGGAAAGAGCGGTAAATGGAAATAAATTCAAATAGATATGAAGTACCCAAAAGAGATGGAAGCGTCTGGCCGGAGGATATCTGTCCTGCATATACACCAAGAGAGGATGCCATACCCTCAATACAAGGCTGTTGGTACTGCAAATATGCAGATTTTCACCTTAAAGAAGAACGTGCTCTTGAGGTTGGGATATGTAAATGGCCTGAGAAAATTATTGAGTAGCTATAAGAATATGCATATTAAATAAAAGAGATACAATATAGGAGGAAACTGAGATGGAGAAGCAACATGAAATAAATTCAATGGGTGTGGTATTGATTCCAGGGATATGTACCATATGGCTTTTGACATATTAGAATGAAAACAGGAGTGGCATGAATAGAAAGAAAGATATATTAATAGCAATTATTGCTATTATCATGATGATAATAATCGGACAGAGTTATATAATTCATAATCAGGCCAGGTTTGATGGGACCAGGGTTTGCTCTATTTTCTACCAATCGTTAATTGGGGGAGATATAGGGATGAAAATGACAGACTGATGATGCCGGTCTCGGTTCTTATGAATCATGCGATAGCGGACGGATATCTGGTTGCAAATGTCTTTCGATTATTGGAAAAAGAGGTGGATGCGTTCTGCAACGAAAAACAACGGAGGTGACGAAATTATATGAAAGTGATTCTTGAAACAGAGAGACTTTTCTTACGCGAAATGAATATGGATGATTTTGATGCTTTATATGTGGTTTTGGCGGATTCCGATATCATGCAGCACTATCCATATTCTTTTGATGAAAAAAGAGTTAGGGAATGGATAAAGCGTAATATGAAACGCTATGAAGAAAATGGATTCGGCCTGTGGGCTGTATGTATGAAAGAAACCGGTGAAATGATCGGAGATTGTGGTTTAACTCTTCAGAATATCGATGGAGAGATGCTGCCTGAAATAGGCTATCACATAAGGCGTGACTGCCAGTGCAGGGGGTATGCAAAAGAAGCTGCTGCAGCCGTGCGAAGTTGGGCGTTTCAGAACACAGTTTATCCGGCATTGTATTCGTATTGCAAGTACACAAATATACCTTCCATCAAAACCGCTGAAGCAATCGGTATGCATTTTGACAAAGAGTATCCGGGTGAAGCAAATGAAATCACTCATGTTTCAGTTATTTACCGCGAAGATATTTAAGTGATGTCAAATATAATAACAGGCATCAGGTATGGATCACTCCTTTTTGAACATGAATATGCGGACGATGAAGGCCTGATATCATGGATGCTTTCCTGCAGGGATAAGGTGACTGTAATCGAACCGGAGTCTATCAGGGAAAAGCTTTATGAAATCGCCTGTGATATGGCGAAAAAATATGCAAGAAGCAGTGAGTCAAAGTCATGAGACTGTCGTGCTTGCACGAGCAGGCACATGACCTTGACGAACGCTCAAACATGAGCAAGTAGCGCAATAGCGCGGATTGCGAATGTTTGGAGCATGGCGGGAGCGAAGCGTAGCCATGCGGAGCTTTTGAAAGGAAGGGAAAGAAACATGGGAAACAAAGCACTGATGGTGATTGACATTCAAAATGACATTACAAAGAATTACAGAAAGATCATTGATCGGATCAATCAGGCTATCGACTGGGCTGTGGCAGAGAATATGCAGATCATCTATATCAAGCATAATAATCTGTCGCCGGGAACCAGAACCTTTAAGCCGGACACAAAAGGGGCTGAGCTGGTTCATGAAATGAAGGTGTTATCCGATAATATCTTTGTAAAGACGAAAGCAAATGCGCTTACGAGTGGGGAATTTGCAGAGTTCATTGAAAAGAATGGAATTGATGAGTTCTTTGTTGCCGGTGCGGATGCCACAGGCTGCGTAAAGTCCACATGCTTCAATATGACAAAGGCAGGATATAGCGTTCACGTGATATCCGATTGTGTTACAAGCTATGACCTGAAAAAGATGGATGAAATGTACGCATACTATGCGAAAAAGGGCTGTGAGGTCAAAGAACTTAAGGATTATATGGGGGAAAGAGCATGAGATTTATCTATCTGATGCGAGAAAAGTTCAGTCGGAGGAAATGAATACAGTGATCCGGCATCCGATCAGAAAGGAGAGCTGACGATGAAGAAGTGGTTTGATGAAGAGTATGAGTTTACGGTTGAAGTGACAGGCTTTCTCAGGGGAGATCACACAGAACGGTACTGCCGTAACGGAGAAGAGATAGGCGATACATACACCTGCACATACGGATGCCCGGTAAACAAAGGTGGATACGGAATCTGTTCCAAAACCATGATGATGCTGTATCCGTTGATGGAGGCTGTTCGAAGCGGCGGAGATCTTGAAAACCTTGGTGGAGACAGCAAGTACACGAAAACTGTTGTTTGCCCGGATGGCTGCGTTATGTTCCGGTTGACAGCAAAACCTCTAGGGAATGAGAACTTCCATAAGGGTGGATATTGGAAAGATCCGGAGGGCGCAAATCGTCCGGGGGACGATTGCTCTGCGCCGACCGAAGTGGAACGGAGAGAGTAGGAGGAGAGGGCTATGGAGTATATCAGGGTTACAAAAGAGAATCTGGAAGAGGAGCATATCTGCTGTGCCATATCCAACAATAAAGATGTACAGGTATCTTCAAAGAAGGCGTGGCTTGCGGACAGATTTGATGAGGGGCTTGTATTCTTAAAAAGTGTGGAGCGCGGGAAATGCTTCATAGAATATATTCCGGCAGAGCATGCATGGAATCCAATCGAAGCACCTGGGTATATGTATATAGACTGCCTATGGGTTTCCGGTTCTTTCAAAGGTCATGGATATTCAAGCGACCTGCTTTCCGAATGCATCAAAGACAGCAAGGAGAAGGGAAAGAAAGGACTTTGCATTCTTGCTGCAGCAAAGAAAAAGCCATTTCTGGCTGATCCGAAATTCCTGAAATATAAAGGCTTTGAAGTGTGTGATGAAGCGGATAACGGCATACAGTTATGGTATCTGCCCTTTGAGAAAGGGGCCGAGAAGCCGATGTTCAAAGAGTGTGCTAAGCATCCGCACATAGATGAGGAAGGATATGTTCTTTACTATACGAACCAGTGTCCGTTCAATGCGAAGTATGTACCTGTGCTGGAAGAGACAGCCAAGAACAATGGCATTCCATTCAGAGCTATGAAGATCGAGAGTAGGAATGATGCTCAGAATGCACCGACGCCGATCACAACTTATTCGCTATTCTGTGATGGGAAGTATATTACGAATGAACAGATGAATGACAAGAAGTTCTTAAAACTGGCACAGTAGGGGGAATGGATTGTGGGGAATAAAACAGGCCAAAATCAGTGTATAGCAGGTCATTATCCGTGAAAAGGGTGGGCCTGCTTTTCTTTTACTGTAATCATGATGGGCGCCTTTCGATGGATATTGTTAAAGGCATTGATGACAAGGAAAGTGGCTATGATTCTTATCAGGAGCGCAAAGAATTGGAAAACACAGCGAAGAAGTTGTTCGGATAAGTGAGTGTAGATTTTAATAGAAAATTTCGAAAAAATCTGAACAAACGTATTGAATGCAGTAGATACTGTTGATATACTGTTTTTAGTTCAAAAATCTTAAAGAAAGCGAGGTATTCATGATGAGTGTAAAAAGAATAAGTATTGTAAGTGAATATAGTATGAAGACCTCGGTTTGTGATAGATAAATATCTGATTATCTTTGGCCGTGGCTTATTAGTCACGGCTTTTTACATCTTAGTATATTTCAAATCTGAAGTCTTCATACTGGTCGAAAAAGATAGGATGGAGAGAAATGAATAATACAGACAAGAATTTATGCAAAGGCAGAGTTTCTGCAATACACAAGAATAGTTATACAATTAGATTTAAGGGAATTAGAAGGGCAGTTCCTGCAGATGAACAAAGAATACGGGAATTGTTTATAGAGATGCTTAATGCAATTTATCATACGCACAGGAAATTGGTATACAGCACATACTTTTCCATGTTGAAAAATCTAATACGAAAGCATTTCAGTTATACGAAAGGCTTGGCTATAAAGTGTATCGAGACGATGGAAACAGATATATGATGATAAATGATTAAAAATTATCTTGCAGTATTATTTACGACAACAAATCGGAGTTTGACAGAGGGAACCATGTTAAAAGATTATGAGATAGATAAACCAATCCTTGAAACAGACAGATTGATTATTCGTGTGCTTAACGAAAACGATGTGGCTGATTTAAAAGAGTGGTTGGGAAGAGATGAGATTTATACATATTGGGGAAGAAAAGCAAGCAAGGGCGAGAAAAATCCTGAACTCATGTTTATTGATCCACGTCCTTGGGTAAAAAGAAAACCTTCTCTTGATCTTGATTGGGGAATTGTATTGAAAGAAACCAATAAAGTGGTAGGTATGATCGCAGTATTTGATATTCAAAATGCCAGAATGGGCGATATAGCATACAGGATTAATCCTGAGTACTGGAGTATGGGAATTACTACAGAAGCTTTGAAGGAAGTGTTACGGTTTGTATTTGAGAACACAGAAATTGACCGATTGAATGGACGGGTGGATGTGAGAAATGCTGCTTCAAATAAGGTTATGGAAAAATGTGGTTTTATAAAAGAAGGAACCGTTCGACAAGGAAAAATGGTTTCCGTTTATTGCGACTATAATATCTACGGAATGCTTAGAGAAGATTATATGAGTATGCAAGGTGTAAATAGTTAGACAGATTTCTTTTTTATGAAAAGAGACTTTTGGGGACGCGAAATGAACAAGACTTTTATAGAGATGAAACTCTTTCAGGTAAAGCCGACAAAATCCGCTGTGACAATGATGCCGGATGCAGATATGGAACTCCCTTATGAGGGTGCTAAGCAAGAGAAGAATACGTTAATGTAAGAAAGAACGTGTATAGTATTAGATGAGAAAGGAGATTTCAAATGGCAAAGGTATTACTACTTAACGGCAGTCCAAAGGCAGATGGCTGCATAGCTACAGCACTTGATGAGATGATAAAGATTTTCAAAGAAGAAGGGATAGAGACTGAGGTCATCCAGGTTGGAAACAAGGACATCAGAGGATGTGTTTCCTGCGGATACTGTGAGAAGAATGGCAAGTGCGTTGTTAATGATCTTGTAAATGAAGTTGCTAAAAAGTTTGAAGCGGCTGATGGTCTTGTTGTGGGAAGCCCTGTTTACTACAGCTCCCCTAATGGAACAATCCTTTCATTTATGGACAGGCTCTTTTACAGTACATCTTTTTCCAAGCAGATGAAGGTAGGTGCCGCTGTTGTGAGCTGCAGAAGAGGTGGAAATACAGCAACTTTTGATGTGCTCAATAAGTACTTTACCATAAGCGGAATGCCTTTGGCTTCAAGCACATACTGGAATCAGGTGCATGGGTTCACTGCTGAAGATGTAAAAAAAGACCTTGAGGGACTTCAAACAATGAGAAATCTTGCAAGGAATATGTCCTTCATGATAAAGGCATTTGCAGATGCAAAGGAGAAGTATGGTCTGCCGGAAGTGGAGAAAAATGCATTTACAAGTTTCCCAGATGGAAAATAATTGATTTATGACAGGCAAAATGGAATTTCTAAGAATTATAGAATGCGGGAACCAGGGTATAAGGTTTCTTATCTGGAGACTCATGATAATCTCCGGGCGGCATTCATATCTATGAAAAGAAGGGATATAAAGAGATAGAGCGTCCTAACGAGGTGGTCCACAGTACCATGAACAGATTTTTCAGAAAAGAGTTGTGAGAACAGACCCTAATAAGTGAAAATAGGGTCTGTTTTTCTTGGTTGACGTAATATTGGAATGGGTATAATATATCAAATAGATATATATCAAAAAGATATATGCCTTTGCAAAAAAGGAGGTTTCAGTTATGCGACAAAGAATAAGAAAAACAACTCTGCTGATATCATTACTTCTCTTCCCGATTACAATGTGGTATTTTTCCCCTTATTTAATAATCAACGCAGCCATGGAACATGTTATAAACGGCAGTTTTATTGTGTTTGTTGCGATGCTTATCTTTTCCGTTTTTTTCGGTAGAGTTTGGTGTGGATACTTATGTCCGGCGGGAGGGCTTCAGGAATGCGCGCTTCGCATCAATGATAATCCAGCCAGGCAGGGAAAACGTGATAAAATCAAATATATGATTTGGATCATCTGGATATGCGCCGTAATCGCTACATTTGTGATTGGCAAGAACGATGTGACCATTGATCCTTTATACATGACAGACCATGGCATATCTATTGCAAGCATATACAATTATGTGATCTATTATGGTGTCATAGCTCTACTGCTGGTTCCGTCGCTTATCCATGGAAGAAGAGCAGCCTGTCATTATATCTGCTGGATGGCACCGTTCATGGTGATTGGAAGCAGTATAGGAAGGTTTCTACATCTGCCGCAACTTCGTATAGAAGCAGACAAGGAAAAATGTATCTCTTGCGGAAAGTGCAGCAGAGCTTGTCCAATGGGACTTGATGTTAAGAAATTGGTTGCAGAAGGTAGAAATGCTGAATGCACTGAGTGTATCCAGTGCGGAGCATGCATTGATGAATGCCCCAAATCTGTTCTAAAATACCAGTTTACATGGAAATGAATCAGGAGAAAGAAATATGGCAAAAGACAGGAAAATAGATGTAGTGATATTAGGTCTTTTATCCCATGAAGATCTGACTGGATATGATATAAAAAAGAGGCTGGATGGAGCAATTGGATTTTTCTGGAAAGGGAGCTATGGAAATATATATCCTGCGCTGACTTCAATGGAGGAAGAGGGCCTTATTTCTAAAAAGAAGACCACCAAGACCGGGGGTCGAGAGAAAATTCCTTACCACATTACGAAGCAGGGAACAAAGGCTTTAAGAAAATGGCTTCAGGAAGAACAGGCTTCCAACGAGCTAAAATATGAAACTCTCTTAAAACTGTATTTTGGAGGAGCTGAGGACAGGAGCGTTACGATCAGGAATATTCAGATTTTCGAGGAGGACGTTAAGCGGAATCTGGCAGTGCTGAAGACGTACAAAGAAAATCTGGAAAGAGTCCTGGATGAAGAAGATCATATCTTCTATTACCTGACTGTGACCTTTGGAATCGATACCTATGAGGCGTACCTTAAGTGGTGCACAAAGGCAAAAATGCTGTTGGATAATTATGATAACTCGTGTATCTAATTAATAGTACTCATAGTACTCGAACAGTAATCCTGAAAGTATCATTATTCATTTTATTGGAAAAGGATGGAAAACAAGGCAGATGATAAATCATCTCTGCGCGAAGGATTCAGTTCTGAAATGCTTTAGGAAATAGTCGCGAGTTATAATATAGAATAAATTCAGTATTTATCAGCATCTCTACCTCTCCCAACCAACGGTTGAGTCTGATAAATCAACTAATAGTTCGTGTTAAAAAGAATCAATATCACGTAATGTTTAACTTGAAGGAGGAAAAAACTAAATGAATCAAATTGAAACAGGGAAGTTTATTGCAAGCTGTAGAAAGGAGAAAGGACTCACACAGGCACAGCTTGCAGAGAAGTTGAACATTACAGACAGAGCGGTCTCTAAATGGGAGACTGGAAAATGCATGCCGGATTCGTCTATTATGCTTGAACTATGCAGCATTCTAGGCGTGACGGTTAACGAGCTATTAAGCGGGGAGAGGATTAATATGAATAATTACGAAGAAAAGGTCAGTGAGAACCTCATTGAACTCAAAAAGCAGAATGAGAATAGTTTTAATATTGGTAAGCTTTTGGCGATTGCTTTTTCGGCATCAATTGGAATTGCAATTCTTGTGTGCATTATATGTGATTTTGCTAATTCAGGAAGCTTTACATGGTCACCGATTGTGCTTGTTTCCTGTCTTTTAGGATGGAGTATTACTATTCCAATGATTCTGCTTGGCAAGAAAGGCATAAAGACTGCGCTAATTGTACTGACTACCTTGATTCTTCCATATCTTTTTATCTTAAGAACCATTATTGGGGTAAAAGAAATATTTCATATAGGTGGTGTCATGGCTGCCGTCTCAATAGCATTTATATGGGTAATATATACTTTGTTTGCTCATTTTATGGATAGGAAGTTCCTGGCTACTGGGATCGCGTTCATAGTATCACTTCCATTCATGATTATAATAAATGCCGGCTTATGGTTTATGATTGGTGAACCAGTGGTTGATATCTGGGATCTGCTCTCAGCATTTTGCTTTGCTATTGTAGGAGTAGCCTGCATCATATATGACCGCAAAAGAAAGATGCTCACTGAAGCATAACAGTGGATTAGTGACGCGATAATCGGAGTGTCTTTTTTAACATGCCATTTATATATGCGATACTGATGAAAAAGGAGAAGCCGGATGTTCTTTAAAAAGAAAACTGTCAGGAAAAACTACGACAAAGAAAGTAAAAAGCCTGTAATAAAGGCAAGTATCTGTAATGGAGAGCAGGTTGCAGGATTTCAAGATATTCATACAGGGGCGTTTGAAGAAATAATGTTGATAAGAAATTCCGAAGATCTGTTTCAGTTTAAGGATGAATACGGAATTAGTGGGGATATAGAGAAAATATATTGAATTATAAAATTAGATTATAAAAAGAATAGATTTTAATAAAAATTGGATATGTTACCAGAAGGGCAGAGAAATCGGGATGCCGGTTTCCCTGCCCTTTGATGCGATGCAGCTTGATCCAGGGAGTAAGGATTCTGCATCCAGGCATGAAACATTACACAAAACGTAACAAATAAAAAGACCGTTAAAGCTGCATAAAATGGCATATATATGGGGTGAGATAAAAGTGCACAAAAATGAATGTTAAGAATTGTTACACAAATAGCAATATTTGCACATAAATAGCAATTATCAAGAAGTGAGAAGGAAACCAAATTGCTATAATTGGTTTACTTAGTTACCATTTGGAAACGCCGAAACGCAGATGGTAACTGTGCTCGAGCAGGAACAGCGTATGATATTGCAGATGGCTGGGGGCTTTCGAAATATCATATGCAAGACAACAGGATTACAGCGGCTTTCTGTAATCTGCAAACATCACTAGGAGGTGACAAGGGAAGAATATGAAAAAAAGTATTGTAAGGGGTTTACTGGCAAAACTAATGCTATTGGTTTTACTTGTGAGCACATTGGGGATGTGCAGCAATGTTGATGCCAAGGCAGCAAATTACAACTTCATGGAAACCTACGGTGCTAAGTATGGCTACTCAGGAAACTGCGTACATACTTATATGCTCAGAAATCAGAGCACCGTAAATGCAATTAAGAAGGACTCAAACATAATAACTCTTGGTAACGAGTTTAAGCCGGATTTCCTTCTTGGTAGCAGATCAGCAACACTTATCTCCGTTTCAGAAGCCAAGGGTCTTGGCTACTATATTCCTTCAAATTACAAAGAGAATACAGTTCCAAAGATTGATTTTTCTACTGTAGATGAAGCAATGAAACTATGCTTTCAGAATGGCCTTAAGATGAGAGGACACACTCTTGTTTGGCACTCACAGACTCCTACATGGCTCTTTAGACAGAACTATTCATCAAACGGCGCCTTCGTAAGCCAGGACGTTATGGATGCTCGTCTTGAATTCTATGTAAAGTCGGTTCTTCAGCATGTTTATTCAAGTCAGTATGGCAGCGTTGTAGTTTTCTGGGATGTTGCAAATGAGATCATGCATGCTCAGAATTCAGGTTGGGAGGCTATTTACGGCAACAGCAAGACTCAGGCCACCTATGTAAAAAAAGCCTTCAACTATGCCTATGACGTACTTGAACAGTACAATCTTACAGATAAGGTAAAGCTTTTTTACAATGACTACAACACATACATGGTTGTAAACGATGAGATTGCGCTTGTTAATTACATCAACCAGGATAAAAAGGTTTGCGCAGGTATCGGAATGCAGTCACATCTTAGCACAAGCTATCCTTCAGTTGATTATTACACAAATGCTCTTAATGCATTTATCAAGGCTGGCTTTGAGGTTCAGATCACAGAGCTTGATATCAAGAATAATGGCGATCAGGATCTTAATAACTATGCTTACCAGCTCTTTAAAAACATCAACACAGCCAAGAAAAATGGTGGAAATATCTCCTGCATTACTTGGTGGGGACCTTCAGATGCTGAGACATGGCTTACAGGTCAAAAGCCACTTCCATGGTCAAACATCGGTGTAAACAAGCAGGCTTATGATTATGTGGTAAATGCTTATACAGACGTATTTGGAAATCCTTCACAGAGTCAGGATCCTACACCGGATCCACAGCCTTCAGTAGAAAATACTGATTCTACAGCACATATCGAAGATGGCTGGTACTACATTAAGGGCGTTCAGTCACAGAAATATCTTACAGTTGAAGGTAATAAGGCAAGCGGCTGGAATAGCGTTATTATCAGCTCCGGAACAGGCGTTGACGGACAGAAGTGGTATGTTACAAACAGAAATGATGGTTACATCACACTCACAAGTGCACTTGGTAACATCATGATGGATGTTGCAAATGGTGAGGACGTTGATGGAGCTAACGTAGGAACATATCAGGGTTATGGCGGAAATGCTCAGCAGTTTATCGTAAAGAAAACAGCAAATTCTGGAATCTATACGATCGGAACAAAGGCTTCAAATGCAACAAAGTTCCTTGATTGCTACGAGAAAAAGACATCTGATGGAACCAATGTAGTACAGTGGACTTACAACGGAAATCCTAACCAGCAGTGGCAGTTTGAAAAGGTCGATGGTAATGCTCAGCAGCAGGATCCAAAGCCAACGCCTACACCGGATCCGGAACCAACACCTACACCAGAACCAGAGCCAGAACCGGCACCAATCGTTGTAGAGGGTTCAGGGCTTGAGCTTGACTACACGATCAACAATTGGGGATCAGGCTACCAGGTTACCTACAAGATTTCCAATAACACAGGAAGCACAGTAGATGGCTGGACACTTAAGGTTAATAAAGATCAGGTAAATCTTGATTCTTGCTGGAACGTAAATGTTACTACAAGCGATAATTACTATGTCATTACTCCTGTTGACTGGAACAAGACAATCGCAAACGGATCAAGCGTTGAGTTTGGTTCAATCGGCGTTGGACAGGCAGGTGACTCTTTTGAATATGTACTTGAGTCAGCATCCGGAAGCACATCAGGAAGCCAGGGAAGTCAGGGAGGTCAGGGTAGTTCAGAGACACCTGAGCCTACACCGGAACCACAGCCTGAACCAACTCCGGAGCCTACACCTGTGAAGGACCTTACATCTGTGGTTAAAGATTCTATTCCTTCTCAGTATAAGCAGGTCAGAGGCGGACAGGACGGAGGAACTATCGTAAACATTTCTTATACAGCACATGATACACAAAATAATGGACGTGCCTACACAAAGAAAGCCAACGTTTATTTGCCGGCAGGCTATTCAACAGACAAGAATTACAATGTTCTTTACCTTCTCCACGGAATTGGCGGAAATGAGAACGAATGGGGGATGTACGATAACTCATCTACAGTAAAGGCAATCATGGATAACCTTTCATACTATGGAGACATCGATTCCTTCATCGTTGTAACTCCTAACGGAAAAGCTTCAGCAAGTGGATCTGTTGATTCCTTCTACAACTTTGGAAAAGAACTCAGAAACGATTTGATTCCTTACATTGATTCACACTACAGCACCTACACAGACAGAGATCACAGAGCTATCGCAGGTCTTTCAATGGGTGGTATGCAGACAATCAATATCGGAATCGGAGAGTGTGTTGACCTGTTCAGCTATTTCGGAGCTTTCTCAGCTGCACCTACAAGTAATACTGCATCTAAGACTGCATCAATCCTTAATGGCAATAGCTATCCAATCCACTTCTTCTACAACATTTGTGGACTCCAGGATGGAACAGCATACTCAAGCGCATCTGCAGCAGCAAAAAATCTGCCTTCAGTATGTAACCAGTTCGTAGACGGCGAAAACTTCATGTGGCAGGAGCTTAATGGTGCTCATGATTTCAATATCTGGTACCTTGGTTTCTACAATTTCGCCCAGATAGCATTTAAATAAAAATAACAAGACCACCAGATAGGCTAAAAGGCTTATCGGTGGTCTTTTCGCTTTCCTATTGTGATTATCAAATAAAATCACCCAACTGTGGACGGCAATTCTGAGTTTCAAATCATTATCTTGTGACATTTTTGTGATAAAGCAGGTGATAATCTTATTCTTGTAAACAAAAAAACATAGAAAAATTTTTATATACAAGAGGGAGAAAAAGAAATGAAGAGATTATCTATCTTAGCTGCATCAATAATGCTTGCAACAGGACTGTGTGCCTGCGCTTCAGAGAGTACATCAACAACTGAATTCAATATTTCTGCAACAACTGATGGTACCACTACTTCTTATAATTACACATCCGAGACAGTAAATGGCGAAACTACTGTAACAGAGTCAACAGAAATAAGTGGGAATGATATAGACATACGTTATGGTGCGGATGAAGGTTTTGCCTATATTGAGACAACCATCAATACAGAGGGTATTGAAGTCAGTGCGTTAAACGTAAAAGATTCAACATCTGTTGAAAATGCATGGATTGAGGGAAATGTGTACAATGCAGAGTTTGAAGCAGATATAGTTGAAGGCGAAGGATATGCTATTCTTGGAATTTATAAAGATGGATCAGAGGATCCAAGCTCATATATCATTCTTCCGGTATATGTTGAAAATGGTGCTATTTATGATGTGGCAGAGGACTTCGCACTGGTAGATTCGTTAGATGAATACTTTAACATGTAATTAGCTATAATATTATGATCGGAATCGCTCAGACCTTATTTTCTATTGAATTCCTATTCAATAAAAAACGCTCCGCTATGGATGCGCACAAGATTCTATATTGTTCAAACGCCTGATTTGCAATATTATTGAAATATGAATTGAGTATAATTTTGTAATTGCGCAAAGGAAATACTCATCAAAACGCATACATATACCTTAAAATGGCTACAGAATAAAGGATAGGATCATGAAATACGATTTAAGTGGAAAGTGGAAAATTTCTCTCTCGGACCAAAGAGTAAAGGAAGATGGATTTCTTCCTGCAAGTCTTGATGAGAATGAAATTGGCGATGAAGATAAAGTAGCAAAGGCATGGCATCCGGATGTTGAAGAACGAAATAAAGAAATAGAAAAAAATTCAGAATGCGATTCGAGAATTGCTACAAGGCTTACAAGAAAATTTACTTATGAAGGTGCAGCTACTTTTACCAGATCTTTTGACAAAGAAGTAAGTGATGATAAGAGATATTTTCTTTTCCTGGAGCGAACAAGAAAAGCATCCTTAATGGTTGACGGAAAAGATGTGAAAGTGTTCAGGTGGGGACTTAGCACGCCTACGATATTTGAGCTTACAGGTCTTTTGAAAAAGGGAAGCGAACTTGCGGTGACAGTGGATAATACTTATCCGGGGCTTCCTTACAGAGATATTACTTTTTCTTCGGCAGCTACCGATGAAACTCAGACAAATTGGAATGGGATAATCGGAGATATTTATATAGAAGAAAAGAATGAAGCGATTTTATCTGATGTGCGTGTTTATCCGGAGCTTAGCGGAGAAGGCACGATTGATGTTCATGTGGAGATTTCTTTTCCTGAATCTGAGGACAAAGCTTGTGCGGGATACTATTTGAAGTTGGAAGGTGAATGCCTGGATAAAGAAATTGTTACAGAGGTAAATGTTGAAGATGGTAATAATACAATAAAGATTGAGCATGTAGAACTAAACGATAAAGCCTCTGAAAACAGATGGGATGAAGAGGATGGAAAGCTTCATACAATAAAGGTGACATTGCTAACTGATTGTAAAAACGTTGATTGCGATGAATGTAAACGTGGCAATCTTAAAGAATATAATAGTCTCGATGAAAAAACAGTCAGATTTGGGCTTAGATATTTTGGCTATGACGAGAGCGGAAGGCTTACATTAAACGGAAGGAGAATCTTTTTAAGGGGAGAGGCAAATTGCGGCTTATTTCCTGAAACGGGGCATCCTCCGATGGATAAAAAAAGCTGGCTTACAATCATGGAAACGTATGCGTCTTATGGCGTTAACTGCGTGAGATTTCATTCCTGGTGCCCGCCGGAAGCGGCATTTTGTGCGGCAGATGAGCTTGGTATGTTAGTGCAGCCGGAACTTCCCAACTGGAATCCAAGAGATGCATTCTCAAGCGATGAAAGCAGGACGTTTTACAGGAATGAGATTAAGGAAATTGTTAAGTGTTATGCAAATCATCCATCCTTTGTGATGCTTACACTGGGAAATGAACTACATACAGATGAAGCAGGGATTGAGGAAATGCACAATCTGATGCGGATTGCAAGGAAAATCGATTCCACAAGACTTTATGCCTGGGGCTCAAACAATTTTTACGGTGCAAAGGGAACAGACAACGAGAGTGATTTTTATACATCATCAAATGTTGGAAGCGATGTTTTAAGACTTGCGGTTGCAGGAAATAACGGAATTATCAATTCGTCAGCACCGTGTACTGACAGAAATTTCGATGCCCAAATGAAGAACTTAAGGGCAGAGTATGACAGACCGTTTTTTAGCTTTGAGGTGGGCCAATACGAGATTTTGCCTGATATGCATGAACTTGAGCTGTTTAAAGGCGTTACAAGACCTGACAATCTTTTAATAGTCAGAGACAGGATAAAGACTTCAGGGCTTTCTTTTTCCGAATATGAAAAGAGAGTTTCCGCAACAGGTGAGCTTTCGCTTTTGGCATATAGAGAGGAAATTGAGGCAGTTCTTAGAACTCCTGAGATGTCTGGAATATCACTCCTTGGGCTTCAGGATTTTACCGGACAGGGAACGGCGCTTGTAGGTATGCTCAATTCACACTTACGTCCCAAATCATATCCCTTTGCTGATTGTCGCAGATTTAAAGCATTTTTTAAGGCACAGACTGTCCTGGTTTTGATGGATAGGTACACATATACCACAGGGGATGTCCTGAAAGCTGAAGTAAAGGTGGCAAATTACGGAAAGACCGATATTTCCGGGGATTTCAGTTTTGAGCTTGCTCTAAAAAATAATGATGGTAAGGAACAATTGTATTTTAACGGTGAAAAGAAAAATGATTATAGCTGCAAAGCAGGTGAGCTGACAAGCCTCGGCTTTTTGGAAATACCCTTATCCCAAATTGATGAATCATCACGATTTGATCTTAAGGTAAGCGTCGAGAATATCGAAGCTGCGTATCCGATATGGGTATATCCGGAAACTAATCCGGTTTGTCCATCGGAAATATATGAAACACGGGTAATGGACGAAAAAGCGTTGGATGTCCTGAAAAGTGGCGGGAAAGTGTATTTTTCTCCAGATTCAACTAAGGAAGCTATTCCAGATTCTATTAAGGCACAGTTTACAACGGATTTTTGGTCTGTGGGAACATTTCCTTTTCAGGAAGGCGCTATGGGGCAGCTTATAGACGACAAGCACCCGATTTTCAGGAACTTCCCAACTGAGTATCACAGTAACTGGCAATGGTTTCACATGGCGTCCCAAAGGGCGTTCATATTGCCGGGTTATATGAAAACAATCGTGGCAGAGATGGATTCTTATGTTTCTTTAAGGTCAATGGCGCAGCTTTTCGAAGCGAAATATGGAAATGGGAAAATACTGTGTTCTTCCATGAACCTGCATAATCTACAGGAATATCCGGAGGCAAGAGCACTGCAGGATAGCATATATAAATATATGGTTTCGCCGGATTTTGCGCCAACACAAGAGATGTATGCGCTATAATGGGAATGATGTGATTAAATCAATAGTGCATGATACATGCAAATTTGATCTGATTTTAATCTGATTTTAATCTTTCAAAAATCTTATATTAATCTTGGCTGTGTATCATTTCAGATATCAAATGAACAAGCAATTCATAAATATCTGAAAGGAAGGTAAATGTTATGGAAAATTTTGAAATGGTTGAAAAGCTTAGAGAGAAGACTGGCGTATCCTATGAGGAAGCTAAAAAAGTTCTGGAGGAAAAGAACTACGATATGCTGGATGCTGTTATTGAACTTGAGCGTCAGGGCAAAGTAGCTGCACCGAAGGATGGCTCTTACACAGCCGGAGCAAGTCAGGATATGGAAAATGTAAAGAAGTTTGAGATTGCTCAGAAGCAGTACGAAAAAGACTGCAATAAGAACAACTTCAAGGAGGGATTCAAGAATCTGGCAGATTTCTTTAGAGTATTATTCAAAAAGAGCCTCGAGATCGACTTCTGCTTAAATAAGGGTGGCCAGAAGATTGCAAGTGTTCCGCTTCTTGTATTGGTGCTTCTGCTTCTGGGATTCTTCTGGATCACAGTTCCACTTCTCATAATTGGTCTTTTCTTTGGAATCAGCTACAATTTTACAGGTATAGACAAAGTGGTTGTAGATGTAAACGATGTTTGTGACAAGGCATCTCAGACTGCAGAGAACATTAAAAACGAATTCAAAAAGGAAGAAGAACAGAAATAATGAGTAAAATATTAATCGTAGAGGATGAAGCACAACTGGCACGTTTTGTCGAACTTGAACTTATTCATGAGGGAAATGCTGTAGATAAGGCAGAGGATGGTAGAACAGGCCTCGATATGGCTCTTTCTAACGATTATGATCTGATTCTTTTAGATGTTATGCTGCCGGGCATCAACGGCTTTGAGGTACTTAGGAGAATCAGGGCCAAAAAAGAAACTCCTGTTATCCTTGTAACTGCGAGAGATGCGGTAATGGATAAGGTATCAGGCCTTGATGCCGGGGCAGATGATTATATCACCAAGCCCTTTGCTATTGAGGAGCTCCTTGCACGTATCAGAGTAGCTCTGAAAAGAAAAGGCGCATCCGCGGCAGCTTCAAGACAGCTCACAATAGACAAAGTCACTATAGATATTGACAGACATGAAGTATGTGCAGATGGAAATCCTGTGGAGCTCACTAACTACGAGTTTGAGCTCCTTAGGATTCTTATGGAGAATTGTAACATAGTCCTTGACAGAGAACGTCTTATAAACGAGATCTGGGGCTATGATTATGATGGTGAAACAAATGTGGTTGATGTCTATGTAAGACATCTTCGCACCAAAATAGATGACAGATACGGAATAAAGCTTATCCAGACAGTCAGAGGTGTCGGATATGTTATTAAAGAAAGGTAGCTATGAATAATGTAAGCAAACGTACATCATCAATAGCAAGAAGAATTAATACAGCTTTCTGGTTTAATAAACTGAAAGCTTTTTTTACTGTAGATCTGCTCATTGTCTTTGCGTCATTTGGGTTATTTGGCTATAACAGCTTTCAAACGCTTCCGGAGCATGAATCTGTCAGAAGTTTTTCAATAACAGGTGATAGCTAT
Source organism: Butyrivibrio sp. YAB3001 (assembly GCF_900112195.1). Lineage (GTDB taxonomy): Bacteria > Bacillota > Clostridia > Lachnospirales > Lachnospiraceae > Butyrivibrio. The sequence continues at coordinate 106,601 of NZ_FOKR01000010.1, read as the reverse complement.
ACAAATGTTGTTCTCAATTTCTTTACAGACAGTTCAGCGTATAGTTTTCCGATGCGTGAATACGTCTATTTTACCGGAATAATACTTATTGCTGTCGGAGGCTATCAGCTTCTTAATCTTTTGTTTTCTTTTACCCACACTGCAAGGATAAGAAGAAAGTTAAGACCATTGAATGAACTGGCATTGCAGGCCGAAGCTATAAGTGAGGTTCCTCTTGATACAACCAAATTTGAAGAGCTGGAAGAGGCTATTTTAAAGGTTCCTGCTGAGAAAAACGGAGCGAAGATATCGACAGGTGACGAAGATCTTGCCAGCATAGAAGCTGCGCTTAACAGCTTACTGTACAGGATGCAGGATGCAAGAATGCAGCAGGCAAGGTTTGTTGACGATGCCTCTCATGAACTTCGGACTCCCATAGCTGTTATCCAGGGCTATGCAAATATGCTTGACCGTTGGGGAAAAGATGATCCGGCTGTCCTTGAGGAAGCTATCCAGGCTATCAAGAATGAATCAGAGAACATGAAAGAGCTCATTGACCAGCTTCTTTTCCTTGCAAGAGGTGATAATGGTCGTCAGAAGCTATCAATGGAAAAGCTGGATCTTTCTGATGTAATGAGAGAGGTGTGGGAAGAGTCTATGATGATAGATTCGGATCACAAGTATATCTATGAAGAAAATGAAAACTGCTATATTAATGGTGATAAGGCAATGATCAAGCAGTCTATAAGAATATTTGTCCAGAATGCAGCCAAGTACTCTGACAAGGGCAATACTATCAAGCTCTTTGTTAAAAGAACTGACGGTAAGATTTCATACATCGTTCAGGATGAAGGTATTGGCATGGCCGGTGAAGAGCTCAGCCATATTTTTGAACGCTTCTACAGATCCGACAAAGCCAGAAATTCCTCAACAGGGGGCTCTGGCCTTGGCCTTTCCATCGCCAAATGGATCATTGATGCTCATCAGGGAAGTGTAGAAGTTCTCTCCAGACAGGAAATTGGCACAAGGATTACGGTAACCTTTGAGCAGGCAAATAGATACTGATGCAAGCAATCAGTATCTATTTTTTATTTAATAGGAAATACCTATTCAATAAAAAACGCTCCGCTATGGATGCGCACTCGCGCGATAGGAATATATTGCATAAATGCAAACGCGCTCGGCGCGAGAATGTCGCGAGCGACATTCTTTCTTGTGTAATTATCATTTTTTGAGTTGGCAAAATGCTTAGATAATACTATGATTTGAGATAGGAAAAAATAATATTTATATTTTTATGAATAATAGATTTATATGAGGTGGGAAATTTTATGGATTACCAGTCTTGGATAGAGGGTATAGATGGCTTTGCGAGCCTTTATTCTTTTGATCTTTTGGAAGATGGAAGTTATAGCGAGATTAGGCTGATGGCCGTTAATAAGCAAAATGTGGTCATGCTTCAGATGAATCCGGAAGCGCCGGAGTTTTATCCCGGAATACCTTACCGGAACTATTGGATGGATCTGAATTTTGAAGATTATGTCTATAAATGTGCCAGTACTTCCAAGCCATTGTATTCATATGTTAATGCCCGTGGCCTTTGGTTAAAGGGATTTTATATTCCTATATCAAATATATGGGATGATGACAAGATGCCGGAAGCGCCTGCGGGAAGTAAGAGATTATTCTGTCTTTATGTGATCACTTTTTCAGAGCAGATGGAAACTGATTCCATGTCTCTTAAGACTCCGGAAATCGCCAGTGCTGTGTTGAATATAGGAATCAAACTGCATGAAACACAGAATTTTTACCAGGCTATTACTGATGTTGCGACACAGATCAGAGAATTTTGCGGTGCTGAAAGGTGTGCTCTGTATACAGTAGATAATGATACCCAGATTTGTTCATTTATCGATTCTACTGGAAGACGAGAACAGTTTATGGAAGAAATTGCCAGGCAGATGGGGCGAACTCCATTTGAAGTAGCAAAGGCCTGGGAAGATGATCTGGCACTTTCTGACTGTTTACTGGTTGATGATTTTCATATCATAGAAGAGAGGGATCCTGTATGGCATAAATCTTTATGCGATTATGGTATCCACAATATCATTCTCTATGCTATTAGATATGGTCAGACGCTGGTAGGCTTTATCTGGGCTGCAAACTATGATGTGACTAGGTCAGATCAGATAAAGGAAACGCTGGAACTCTCAACGTTTTTGCTTGCTGCAGTTATAAAAAACCATCAGCTTATGTCTAAGCTGGAGATAAAGAGCACTGTGGATACACTGACACAGGTTGGCAACCGTAATGCAATGGATGAGTATATTACCGGACTTGCTCAGGAACATAGAAAAGCACCTGAATCCATGGCAGTTATATTTACAGATTTGAACGGACTTAAAAAGGCTAATGATGAAAAGGGACATGATGCTGGAGATAAATTGCTTATGAGGGCGGCATCTCTTCTAAAAATTGTCTTTGGTGACAATCAGATTTATCGTATTGGCGGCGATGAATTTGTGGTGCTTTGTCCGGATATTACCGAGGAAAAGATGAGAGAGCAGGTATCTCAACTAAAGGGTATGGCAGATAATACATACGATGTAAGCTTTGCTGTGGGCAGCGTTTATTGCCATGGGGAATATGATCTAAACGCCGCTATCCAGGCAGCTGATGAACAGATGTATAAGGATAAAAAAGAATATTACAGAAAATGAATATTTATCGTTGACAGACATAGCAAGATATAAAAGTGATATGCCTCATGACCATGGATGATGATTATAACAAAGAGTGCGATGAGATTGACCTTCTGGAAAAAAAGGCAGGATATTTGTAATTGCGCCTTCTGAGCATGTAACTGTAAAGAGAGTTGAGAGCAACATGAACAAGCTTGGGAATCTATACTGGCTTGGCTACAACGATGCAAAGAAAAATCTTTTTGCACTGAACAAATATCTAAAATAAGATGTGGAAGGAAAAGATAAAAAATGGAAGAAGTACTTGCAATAAGAGTTGCTATTACAGATTGTTTGGAAGTAAAAGGAAAGAACGAAAGTGCCAGGATGATTCTGTTTGGGGGCACCTGTGATTGTCCCGTATTTAAGGGCAATGTTCTTCCGGGAGGTGTTGATACCCAGAAGGACACTGCAGATAAAGAAACTTTGTTATCTGCCAGATATATCTTAGAGGGGCAGGACAGTGCCGGAAACAAATGCAGAATCTTTGTAGAAAACAACGGACAGGTTGGAAAAGATGGGCAAATAAAAGCTGTTCCGCATATCATTACTGATAGTAAAGAACTTTCTTATCTTGAGGAAGCAAATCTATCATCAACTGTCGAAGGAATCGAAGGCGGTGTATTGGTCCATATTTTCTTGGTTTAAGTAAGTTTATGTTGCAAATGATAAGTAACCGGGCATATGCATAAATGCAAGAGGCTACGTACCAGTCACTATGAACCTTTTTTCACTGTGGCTGGTACTATTTTGTTTGATGTGTATTGTGTTCTCGTGATACTTGTGTGAGAAAAATACTCATTTAGAGCGGTTGACACCTTAAAGGCACAGTAATAGAATTATCCATGTTAGCAAATGCTAACATGTTGAGTAAATCATGTGAGTTCCTCTTTTTCATACCGGGGCCTATGACCGGCTGTGAAAAGAGGAATTCTGTGTTTAAGAGGAAAGGAGACCATCAAATGGAATACTTAGAAATTGAAAAAGTTATAGGAAGAGAGATTCTGGATTCAAGAGGAAATCCTACTGTTGAGGCAGAGGTTACTCTTGTAGACGGAACAGTGGCTACCGGCACGGCACCAAGTGGCGCTTCGACAGGTGAGTTCGAGGCTCTGGAGCTTAGAGATGGTGATAAATCCAGATATTTAGGCAAAGGTGTCACAAAAGCTGTAGAGAATATCAATACTGTTATAAATGATGCGATTGTTGGGCTTGATGCATCAGATACCTATGCAGTTGATGCAGCTATGATAAAGGCTGATGGTACTAAGGATAAATCGAAGCTTGGCGCAAATGCGATTCTTGCCGTTTCAATAGCTACTGCCAGAGCAGCATCATTGGCACTTGGTATTCCATTATACAGATTTCTTGGGGGAGTATCAGGGAACAGACTTCCGGTTCCTATGATGAATATTCTAAATGGTGGAGCACATGCTGACAGTGCTGTAGATACACAGGAGTTTATGATTATGCCTGTTGGAGCTCCTTCATTTAAGGAAGCACTTCGTTGGTGTGCAGAGGTATTTCATAACCTCAAGAAGCTTATTAAGGATATGGGAGACGTAACTGCTGTAGGTGATGAGGGTGGATTTGCTCCTAATCAGCTTAAGAGTGATGAGGAAGCAATTGAAAAAATATTGGAAGCAATCAAGGCTGCAGGCTTCGAACCTGGTAAGGACTTTATGATTGCTATGGATGCAGCTGCTTCTGAATGGAAGAGTGAGAAAGGAAAAGGATTCTACAAGCAGCCTAAATCAGGAAAAGAATTTACTTCAGATGAACTTATCGCTCACTGGGAGAGTCTTGTAGATAAGTATCCGATCATTTCAATAGAGGATGGACTTGATGAAGAGGACTGGGAAGGCTGGCAGAGAATGACAGCAAAAATCGGCAACAAAGTACAGCTCGTTGGAGATGATCTTTTTGTTACGAATACGGAACGTCTTAGCAAGGGAATTTCTCTTGGAGCAGGCAACTCAATACTCATAAAGCTTAATCAGATTGGATCTGTATCTGAGACACTTGAAGCAATTAAGATGGCCCATAATGCAGGCTACACAGCAATTTCGTCACACAGATCCGGAGAAACAGCAGATACTACAATTGCAGATCTTGCAGTTGCTCTTAACACATGCCAGATTAAAACCGGAGCACCAAGTCGCTCTGAGCGTGTGGCAAAGTATAATCAGCTTCTTAGAATTGAGGAACAGCTAGGTGATAGCGCTGTTTATCCTGGAATGAATGCTTTCCATGTAAAAAAATGATAGTAACTGCAAGGCAAAAAAGCTGGCGTCTGCCAGCTTTTTTGTTCTATACAGTTCCTAGGTGTTAATAAAAAACTATTTTAAAAAATATCATCTGTTTTACCTTGGCACAATAGTGATATGATAGTTTCTGGACTATCCGATTAGGGTTTAAGAAATAAGCAAAAAGGAAATTAAGTAAAACAAAATGATTTTTTGGATTATAGCTGCTTTATGCGCTTTTTATGTAAAAGGACTATGTGGATTTGCAAATACGTTAGTATTCACGTCAATTCTGAGCTTCGGCACGGCAAATATTAATATATCGCCGGTTGAACTTGTGCTTGGATATCCCACTAACCTGATAATAAGCTGGAAAGAGAGGAAATCCATAGATTGGAAAATATGTATTCCGCTTGCAATCATGGTAATAATTGGCAGCCTGGCAGGAGTTGTATTTCTTAAAAATGCAGATATTACTGTCGTTAAAGTGATATTCGGCGTATTGGTCATACTAGTTGGAGCGGAGATGTTCTTTCGAGAAATAGCCGGTAAAAAGAAAGAACAGTCGAAGCTTCTTTTTACTGTAATAGGCGTACTGTCCGGATTTCTTTGTGGAATATATGGCGTAGGAGCACTGCTTGGAGCATACATAGGAAGAACTACTAACGATTCGAAAGCTTTTAAGGCAAATATATGTACTGTGTTCATAATAGAGAATACTTTCAGGATTATTCTTTACAGTATCTATGGTATTATAACCGTGGCTGCGCTAAAGAGAGCTCTTTTGCTTGCGCCATTTATGCTGATTGGACTTGGAGCCGGGATGTTTAGCGCTAAGAAGATAAATGACAGCATAGTTAAAAAGATTGTGATCATAATGCTGATCATTTCAGGAATAGCACTGATTTTGACAACTATAGGAGAATGACATAAAAGTACTACTTGTTGAGGATGACTTTATGTAGATACACTTACATTTATTGTGGCCATTCTGGCAGTAAGCATTGTGTTTCTGTGTGTGTATATACTGGTTTATAAGATTACATCAAGACAGTATTACGAAATCGTGTATGGAACAAATGCTCAGAATGCTTTATAATGTAAATATGTCAACATAATATCTGTATATCGATTATCTTTACTCATGCCTTTGAAAGGAGACGTCTGATATGGAAAAGAAAAAGGGAATTCCTCATGCTATATGCGAGAAAATACCGGTCCTGGCTGTAATACTGGGTATTGCTATTCCATTTTTGATAGCCGGTATTACAGATAGTATAGGAGAGTCTCTGTTTGGAAATGGAGCATTACACTATCTGTTTACAGCTTTCATGGGCATTGTTATTCTGGCTTTAGTCAGGCTGTGGTTTCTTCCGGCATATAAAGGAGCAATAAAACTTCATGCTTCAGCCGGTGAATTGATCAGATTGTTGATACCGTTTTTTGTATATGTTTTAGTTTCTTTAGTGATGTCAATCATCTTTAAAGAGTTTGGATTTGCTCCATCATTGACCAAGCTATGCATGGGGCTTGCAGCCGGATTTGGCGAAGAAGCAATGTTCAGGTCTGCAACGATTCCTATTGGCCTCGGTTATATCAAGTCTGAGAAGAAAGTAGCAATAACACTTGGTATTTCTTGTGTCGTTTTTGGACTATTACATTTGGCAAATATCGGAGCCGGAGGAGCCCCGGCAGTCATTGCATTACAGGCATTTGCAACAATGTTTATGGGCCTTTATTTTGCGATGCTTTTTATATGTTCAGGAAGTATTTTGATACCGATAATCGTCCACAGTTTCTGGGATTTTTATTGCTTTACAACAGATATTACTCTTCAGGATGGTATAATGATGCAGGAAAGCATAACTTTATCATTGCTTCTTGCAGTTCTGGTAAACGTTGCCATTGGCATATCCGCTATCGTTATTTTGTATAAGAATTATGACAAGATAATGAAAATCTGGAATGAAAAATGGAGTAAATAATCAGATAGCCTATTTAAATGCATTCTTGGACTATATGTTCAAGAATGCATTTTTCTGTGTTCTGTACTGTCAGTTTTCACGGCACATTTTTCTTTCGCGCTTATTTTCATACATCAGCATATCTGCGCGCTGCATCATTTTTTGAACAATATTATCTTCTGCAGGATCATAGATAGCAAAGCCTTTTGACAGCGATACTTGTTCCCAAGGGGATTCGGCTGTTGCATTTATATTATCAATGACAATATCCAGTCGCCCCAGGAGAAATTCCAGGTTATGGAAATCTTCGTTTTTCAGAATGATAAAGAATTCATCACCACCAACTCTGTATACTGGGCTTCGCTTGAACACATCACTGATTGCGTGGCAAGCTCTTTGTAAATATATGTCGCCTTTATCATGCCCATACTCATCGTTGATGCGCTTCAGACCGTCACAGTCAAATTCACCCAAGGCAAAATTTGGATCAATAGAGCCGTTATTAATCTGTTCCTGCAGCTCTTCTATAGCAAGTAAGAAGGCTCCTTTATTTCTGACATGAGTAAGAGAATCGATAAATGCCTGCTCGTTCAAGGCAGTAATATGCGCTTTCATATTACCGGATAGTTTTTTGAACGATTTGGTAAGCCTTCCAATTTCATCATCTTTGTTATAACTTATGTTAACATCAAAGTTACCTTTGTCTACCTTCTCTGCAGCTTCGGTAAGTGCTTCAAGAGGTTTGGTAATTAATCCAAGGGAAAAAACCAAAAAGATTCCTGAAGCTACCAGCGCTATAACGGCGCATATTGAAATATTCACAATCAGTCCGCGCCATTCGCCCTGAGTTTCATTAAGGGGAACTGTTATGTTAAGATACATGCCATTACTTAGTGGAAGCCATACTGCCTCTTTTAATATACCATCATAGACATACCTGACCGAAGAACTTTCAGCTTTATTATTGTAGGGCATTTGCTTCTTGGCATCCGATGTGAGATTTGCAACGTCAATATATGGATGGTAAAAAAGTGTTCCCTCCGCATCACTTAGAAAAGCATACCCGTTATCGTAGAAACGTATACTGTCAACCTCTTTTGCCATTGCGGAATAATCAATTTCTATCCCTACAACCCCGATAAATTGTCCCATGTAGTAAATGGGAGCATCATAAGAAATAACCTTAATATCAAGGTTATCTGTGACATAAGGAGATAGCCAGATGGATTTCCCTTCAAATTTAGGTACAGTAAACCATACCAGTTTTGAGGTGTCATTTACATCATAGAGCGTGATATCAGTTACTTCATGTTCACTAAATCCCATGCCATCAAGATTCGTATACCAAAAGCCTTTCACTTTGGATGAAACAGAAGGATCAATGCGGTAATAATATGTCAGAGCACCATTCGTATGAGAAACAACAAAATCAAAATACTCCTGGGCATTTCTCATATGTTCTTCAAGCTGTTCATCCCCAAGCCCTTGCAAATCATTTTCCACAAAGGAAGTGATATCGTTAACCGAGCTCTGAACACTGTCAAAATAGTAATTCAGGCTATACTGCCCATTTTCGCACAGCATAAGAAGCAGCTGATCTGATTTACGACTTGCAGTAGCGCGTATGAAGAACGCACTTAGTAGTGTTATAACCAGAATAACTGAAAATATCACACAGAGCATTGTGACAGTTAGTTTTGTTCTCAGTGAACGCATTACATCACCTCTCGAATAAACGTTAATTGATATACTTAATTATAACATCATACAGTAAAGCATTCATGAAGGAATTTCTAGAGAAAAAAATGAACGTTTTAAAATGAATTACACTTTTTAGGTCCAAAAAGTGTAATTCATTTTTATTTTTGCCCAATATACAGGGAATTTAAAAAATGAATTTAACAATGTTATACATTTAACGTATATAAAGTCATTTACTATGTCGAAAAAACTATCAAAACAACTTTGTTCAATAATAAAATTTTTATGATATTTTTCCCGATTTGCCATATGCTGTACCCCCCCCCGAAATAAAATGTGATAAAATATAGACGTAATACCGTTTGGGTTGCAATAGAGATAATTTACTTAACACTCATAGGAGACAAATTTTTGACTCAAACATTAGCAAATAGAAAAGATCTAGACAAGTACATCATCGAAAATCTTGACAGAGCTATATCTGAGGAATGGATAAAGGCTTATCATCAACCACTCATTCGTGCGGAAAGCGGCAGGGTTTCAGACGAGGAAGCATTTGCAAGATGGGAAGACCCTGAATGGGGTGTTCTGACTCCGGCAGATTTTCTTCCGGTTTTAGAAAAAGAAAAACTTACCTATAAACTTGACCTATACATTGTTGAAAGAGTCCTCAAAAAGATGGTCGGGCAGGCGGAGCACGGCCTTTTTGTGGTTCCCGAATCGGTAAATCTGGCTAAATCAGACTTTGAATGCTGTGACATGGTAAAAGAAATAGCCAAAAGGATTGACGCTTCCGGGCTTTCTCGCGATAAACTATCTGTGGAACTTTCCGAGCAGATTATTTCTTCGGATATGGGATTTTTCAAGACTCAGGTAAATCGGTTCCAAAAAGAAGGAATTACGGTCTGGATGGACGATTATGGAAGCGGACATTCATCCCTTCTGATTCTTCTTGAAATCAAATTTGATCTACTGAAAATAGATAAGATTTTTGTTGATCAGATAGAAAAACATGCAGCAGGGCAGATTATCCTGACTGAGCTTATCAAAACTGCGCTTTCACTTGGAATGTATACCGTGGCAGAGGGCGTTGAAACCAAAGCACAGGCAGATTTCCTGAAAGAAGTTGGCTGTACGAAGCTACAAGGCTATTACTATACAAAGCCTATTTCTTTGGCAGACATTATTAACAGAAATGATACCGGCACTCAGATTGGATTTGAGAATCCTGCTGAGATGGAATACTATGACAAGATAGGAAAAGTGAATCTGTATGATTTGAACATCTCAAGAGGTGATGACGCTTCCTTGAACAATTACTTCGATACTATGCCAATGGCTATCTTTTCATTTGATGAACAGAATGTATACTTTCTCCGCGGTAATAAAAGTTTTAGGGAATTGTTTTCTAATTATCATTTCAATATTTATGAAAAAAGTGTTATTCCGCTAGAATCGTTAAAGCCAGGACCGGGGTATTATGCTTTTAACTGTCTTAGAAAATGCGCCAAAGATGGAAAGCGTGTGATTATAGATGATAGACTGTCTGACGGGCGTGGTATTCAGCTTTTTATCAGAAAAATCGCTGATAATCAAGTTACAGGTGCTTCTGCAGTCGCAGCTGCTGTACTGGCAATAAATGACAAAGCTGTAGATAATCTTACCTATAACTATGTGGCAAGAGCTCTTTCGTCCGATTACATTACTCTTTACTTTGTTAATGTGGATACAGCGGAATATACAGAATATGCTGCTGATGGTGATAGCCGCGATATATCTGAAACAAACAAGGGTACTGATTTCTTTAACATCTACAGGGAAAGTTTTGGTTTTGATGTTCCCAAAGAAGAAAAAAAGCAGTTGCAAAAAGATTTCACCAAAGAAAAAGTAATGCAGGAAATCAGTAAGAAGGGCATCTATTCAACTTTTTCCAAAATAAATATTGGTGGTGCTCTTATTTACGTAAATATCAAAGCTGTCAAAGTCCGTGGCGAGGGCAACTATATCATCGTTGGTATTAATAACGTTAATGAGCAGATGAAAGCAAGAGAAGAGGTGAATCTGGCTAAAGAAGAACGACAGGTTTATTCTAGAATTGGTGCTCTTACCGGAGACATTCTCTATATCTATACAATTGACCTGGATACCTTCAGTTTTGTAAGGTACAATCCAACTAACGTACTTTCGGACATGGGTATGCCTGAAGCGGGCGAAAACTTTTTTGAAGAAGTTGTAAAAAGAATTCCTCAGGGCATATATAAAGATGATGTTGATCAGTTTATTACAGCATTTACCAAGGAAAATGTCCTTAATGAGATTGAAACCAAAGGATTATTTGAAAATCATCACAGGCTCATGATAAATGGAAAACCAAGACATGTCATCACCCGTGCCAATATCAATAGAGAAGATGATAAAAATGTGCTTATTTTCGGTATCATAGATGTAGAGGAAAGAGTAAGACGCGATCAGGAATATGAAAAACATATCTTTGCGGCAGAAAACAAGGCTAACATCGACGAGCTAACCGGTATCAAAAATAAACATGCCTATGCTGATACCGAGAAACGACTTAATTATCAGATTGAACGAAAGAATGTATCCCCGTTTGCTGTAGCTGTATGTGATATAAACGGATTAAAGCAGGTAAATGATACCTTAGGTCACCAGGCTGGGGATAAGTTCATCCGGGATGGATGCATGATAATATGTCATTATTTCATGCATAGCCCTGTTTTTAGGATTGGCGGCGATGAGTTTGCAGTTATTGTTCAAGGCGAAGACTATGCCAACATTGATTCAATCTTAAAGAGTTTTAACCAGAATAATTTAAAAAATAAGGAAAATGGCGATATTGTTATTGCTGTCGGTGCATCAAAATTTGATGGAGATGATAGTGTTTCGATTGTTTTTGAGCGTGCTGACGAAGAAATGTATCAGAATAAGAAAGCATTAAAAGCTTAATAATAGCACATGGACGGTTCGTAAAAAGAGCCGTCTCTATTATTGTTAAGAAAAAAATGTATTAGCTTAAACGTTTGATGGACATATGTAGGACACAGGCAATTATAATTAAAAATGTTAATAGACTTGCGATTGGGTTCTTATGAGGAGGGAACAATGAAGAAGAAATTATTAACATCAGTAATTGGTATTACATTACTCTTGACAGCGTGTGGAGAGCAGGCAGAAGTTACGGAAATCCCAGCGGAAACTGCAAGCGAGGAGGAATCTGTTGCCGAACAGGTTCAAGAGAGCGATGTATCAGTAAATGAGACTGCAGATAATAATTATATAACAGATGATATTATTTCTACAGACCTTATTACTGTTACTATTCCTGATGAACTAAAGGGAACAACTTATGCCAATATCGTCGACGATAGGATTGAGATTTATGACAAGGCTGTGGTAGATTCAGGCTTTCCGGGATTTGTTTTTTCTATCGGCGTATCACCGGACTGCACAGTATATGCGGGGGGCATGTACGTTAAGCAGGGCGAGATATTTGCCTCAGATGGCAAGATTTACAATGTCGGAAAAGGGTATGCTTCTGAAATCCAGTGGGATTATAATGAACCTGATATGCCTGAGAGTTATAAAAAGATTTATGATTCTTCTGACAGCATAATCGCGAATATCCAGGGTGTTGGCCAGAATATGTTTTCATATAAGGCTGGAACAAAGGGTGAGGACCTGTATTTTACTGTTCTTGATAAGTATGTGACAGCAATCAATGAAGGCTGGGATGCATCTAAATTAGAAGAAGAGGGCATGAGTCCTGAAATAGCAGTTATTGTTTCAAACTCAGATAAGCCATTTGAAAACATCGGCTATGCGTATGTTGATATCAATACCGACGGAATAGATGATCTTTTTATTGGTGACATATCAGGCGGCGAGCTTGATGGAGCTGTTTATGACATTTACACTATGGTTGAAAGAGTGGCAACTCATGTTGTAAGCGGAACAGCAAGAAACAGATACTATGGTTACGCTAATTATGCGATTTTAAATGAGTATTCAGGTGGAGCTGCTGAAAACGGATATATCATTTCTACTCTTACACCTAATGATACTGAGCTCTTCTGCCAGGTTGCGTATAAATATGACGCGAATGAAAACGCCGAGAGTCCTTGGTTTACTGCATATAATGACATGAAATGGGAAGCTATGACTGAGGATGATTTTAATGCTGCAATGGATAGGGTAAAAGAGGGAAAGATGACTTTGGAATACACTCCATTAGCGTACGTGGCTGGAATTGATTTTTCAAAGGCTGATATGTCTAAATATGATACTTTTACCCAGATTGTTGACAGCCTTTATCCGGGGATGGCATATGCCAATGTGACAATTGATGAAACTGATGTGCTTCTTGTTGCAAGCGGCAGCTATGACAATCTGGATGGCAATCAGGCAGCTATTGATTCTTCTGCTTTTTGCTATGACAAAGATGGAAAAATAATATTCCTTGGACAAGTTCAGTCCCAGGGCACAGCAAATCCTCTGGCAATCAAGGATGGAAAGCTTCTGGTAGCAGGTCATCATTTTGTAACTAAATATGAAGTAAAAGACGGAAAGCTTTCAGAGTTGATAACAGCTTATGAGGAATATGATGAAGCAGGCAATTCAAAGTACTTTTATGGAACAGAGGCAGGCAAAGGTTACGAGCAGGTTTCAGATGATACAAAGCTTCAGGAATTCTTCAAGGATTATTCAGAGGCAGAGATCATAAATTACCAGGAAGTGGTTAAATGAACATCATTCTTAATTTATAATTCATTAAACAAATAATAAAATGCATATTATTACAAAAAGCCGCTTATCAGGATTAGCGGCTTTTTTGTGCAACTTAAAAAGAAACTTAAAAATGTTGTTAGCACTCTATTGACATGAGTGCTAATTTGTGTTATACCATAGATAGAACAAAGGAACAGAGAAGACCAATAGAACTTAAGGTTCCTAGATCCGAACCCTCCGTCCCAATGCTCAATAACAGTTAACTTTATCAATTGTTTTTGTGCAAAGGAGGTACACATTATGTTAACACCTAGTATTTTTGAAGAGAACTTTATGGATGATCTGTTTGGATTCCCATACATGAAGGACTTTGACAACATGGAACGCAAGCTTTACGGCAGACATGCGAGCAGGATGATGAAGACCGACATCAGGGAGAAGGACAACAATTATGAAGTATCAATCGATCTTCCGGGATTCAAGAAGGAAGAGATAACAGTTGAACTTGACAACGGATATCTGACAATCAATGCTGCCAAGGGGCTTGACAAGGATGAGAATGACAAGAAGGGTAAGCTTATCAGGCAGGAGAGGTATGCAGGTTCTATGACAAGGAGCTTCTACATAGGAGAGAATGTTCAGAAAGAGGATGTTGAAGCAACCTATAGGCATGGCGTACTCACATTGACTGTCCCTAAGAAAGCAATGGAAAAGATTCCTGAGAAGAACCTTATAGCTATAGAAGGCTAAATGTGTTTTGCCCCCAGTCACTCATATAGTGGCTGGGGGCATTTTTTATTGAATATAAATACATCCACACTCGGCGCGATACTTTCGCAAGCAAAACTCTTTTTTATATAGAAATATTGGTAATGATAGGATATGATGTATCAAGAAAACATAATTTGATTATTTGATGAGGTTTTTATGAAAAGAGAAGATTTACTGGCACTTTTATCTGATATGTCATTAGAAGAAAAAATAATGCAGCTTGTACAGGTTCCGGGGCAGACCTATGAAGAATCTGCTGCGGTTACTGGCCTTGCTGATATGGAAAAAGCTGAGAAGTCCAAATATTTGGCAGGAAGCGTATTAGGACTTCACGGCGCTGATAAAATAATTGCAATACAGAAGGACTACATGCAAAAACATCCGCATCATATACCGCTTTTATTTATGCTTGATGTTATTCATGGTCATGACACCGTTTTTCCCTGTCCACTAGCGCAGGGAGCAACATTTGATCCGGAAATATCAAGGAAAGCTGCTGAAGTTCAGGCAAAAGAAGCTTCTGCAGATGGTGTTCAGGTTACTTTTTCTCCGATGGCTGATCTTGTAAGAGATGCCAGATGGGGCAGAGTTGTTGAATCAACAGGAGAAGATCCTTATCTTAACGGGCTCATGGCTGCTGCAATGGTAAAGGGATATCAGGGCGATTCCATTGCGGACAAAGATCATGTGGCAGCGTGTGTTAAGCATTTTGCAGCTTATGGCGCAGCTGAGGCTGGAAGAGATTACAATAATTGCGAATTGTCAGAACATACGCTAAGAGACCAGTATCTTCATGGATACAGACGCCCAATAAGTGAAGGGGCTCGCCTTGTTATGACATCTTTTAACCCCTTAAACGGCATACCTTCATCCGGTAATAAGTGGCTCATGCGCGATATCCTGAGAAAAGAAATGGGCTTTAACGGCGTGCTTATATCAGACTGGGGTGCAATTGGAGAAATGGTTGACTGGGGCTTTGCAGAAGATTTAAAAGATGCAGCCAAGCTTGCTATGGACGCCGGTGTCGATATTGACATGTGCGCTGACAGTTATAGTGATTACCTTGATTCTCTGATAAAAGAAGGTAATGTAAAAGAAGAACTGTTGGACGAAGCCGTTCTGAGAGTTTTGGAACTCAAAAATGACCTTGGACTTTTCGAGGACCCATATCATGGCGCTTCAGCTGAAAGATATAAAGAAGTAAGTTTTTCACCTGAAAGTAGAGAACTTGCTTTAGATGCAGTAAGAAAATCATTGGTACTTCTTGAAAACAGAAACAATGCACTTCCTCTTAATAGTAAGAGTATTGCGCTCATCGGACCATATGTAGATGAAAAGAATACACAGAGTTCATGGGCAATAACCTGTGATGCGGACAAGAATGTTACGCTCAGAACAGCGTTTGAAGAAGCATTTAAGGAAACCGACACAAAAATAAAGTATTCTGCAGGCTGTACGCTGCTTGATAATGATTCAGACCTTGGATTTACCACATATCATTCCGATACTTTTGATGAGGATAATGACAGACTCCTTGCAGAAGCGCTTGAGATTGCAAATTCGGCAGATACCGTTGTTCTTTGTCTTGGTGAGAGTGCATTTCAATCAGGAGAGTCTACAAGTAAGACAAGGATAACTCTTCCGGAAGTTCAGCTTCGCCTGTTTAATGAGATTTGCGCAAAGGGCAAGAAGCTTATAACACTTATCTTTACAGGAAGACCACTTGAACTCAATGAAATCGCAGATAAATCAGATGCTGTACTTATATGCTGGAGACCGGGAACTGAAAGTGGGCATGGAATATGCGATGTTGTAACAGGAAAGGTTTCTCCTCAAGGTAAGCTCCCAATGAGTTTCCCCTGGTATGTAGGACAGGAGCCGCTTTATTATAATAGATTTAATACCGGAAGACCTAAGCCTGTAGAGGGCGATACTATTTTTACAACAAGATATCTAGACTGCCCTAATGAGGCAAGATATCCATTTGGCTATGGTCTTACTTACTCTGATTTTGAAATATCTGAGGTTGTACTTGATAAAGAAAAACTTACAAAGAGCAATCCTGATGATAAGATTACAGCAACTGTAAAAGTAAGCAACGTTGGTGATAAATGCGCTACACAGACTGTACAGCTTTATATTCGCGACATGGTAGGAAGTACAGTTCGTCCAATAAAAGAATTAAAGGGCTTTAAGAAAATAACGCTTAAGCCAGGCGAATCAGCTGAAATTTCTTTTGCAATAACTGATGATATGTTAAAATTCTGGACAGCAGCAAACATTTATGACAGTGAGCCTGGCAAGTTTAGTGTATTCGTTGGTTTTGACAGTGCAACTGAGAATTCACAAGAATTTGAACTATTGGATTAAATAATGTTGTTTAAATCTGATGAGTAAAGGTAACTGCTATGGATCAACAGAAACTCTTTTATAATGTATGTAATGATCTTTGGACCTTTTCAAAGACACTTGATAAGAAGAATAGTGAAATGACAGATGTTGACTGGACAAATGCTATCAGCCTGATGGAAAAAACGGCTGAAAAGTATAAAAGCCTTGGTGAAGAAGAGTACAAGTTGGCATTTTCAACTATGATGAGTGTACTTGATTATTTAGAAAACCGGAAAGATTAAAGTTCTTTTAAGGTTTCTGGTTTATGATTTGTGATAGAACGGAGGTAATACCATGGATAAAATGAGACAATTTGGATATCTGCTGCAGAGCAGGATGGCGCAGGTTTTATATGGGAGAAACGGATTCGATAATATGGCAAGAACAAGTTATATGACTGCTTTTGTCCTTTTGGTCATCAATCTGTTTGCGCAGAATGCTGTAATATATTTTTTATGGGTAGCTCTTTTAGGGTATGCATGTTTCAGAATTTTTTCCAAAAATATATCTAAGAGATATGCAGAAAATCAGAAGTTTATGAGCATGACGGAAATGCCAAGAAAATATATGAAACTGGCAGTATTACAGTGGAGAGACAGGGCAACAAGCAGATATTACATCTGCAAGGGATGCCATCAGCAGATACGAGTTCCAAAAGGGAAGGGACGTATAGAGATAAGGTGTCCGAAATGTGGCGAGCGTTTCATTAAGAAGACCTGACCAGGCCGGAGGAAGTACTTATGATGATGGACCCATACAAAGTTCTTGGAGTCAATCCCGGAGCTTCGGAAGAAGAAATTAAAAAAGCCCATAGGCGTCTTGCCAAGAAATATCATCCTGATCTTAATCCGGGTGATGCAAGCGCTGCAGAGAGAATGAACGAAATAAATGCAGCCTATGATATTCTTACAAGACCCGGAGCTGAGAGATACAGACAAACCTATACCTATACTGAACAACCTACATATGCCCAAAAGGAAGAAAATCCTTTTGAAAATGCAGGAACATATTGGGAGTGGAGCACAGGCGGCTTTAGAAGTAACAACAGCCCTGAGGATAATTGGAATACATGGAATAACTGGACCGGATGGAATAGAACACCTGTATATGGATTTTCGATTCTTGGGAAGATTTTCAGATTTTTTATTATACTTCAGATTCTTTCACTGTTATTTAGATTTTTCCTGTTTTTCTAAGGAAAACTGCTTAAAATGACAGAAAGCTTCTATATTTCCACATTTTGCAAAATAGCGTTTTTCTTTTTGCTGCAAAGAGAATATACCCGTGAATATAATGGATTTATAATTAGTTCATACAACTAAAAAAGTTGATCACTATAAATGAAACCAATAAACAATTAAAAAGTTACTTGGGAAAGGAGACTTGAGTATGAATTTTTCATTAGAAGCTGTTGAAAAGGTAATGGATCAGACAGGAGTTGATTACAAGACTGCAAAGGAAGCACTCATTAAGACTGATGGAGATGCTGATGCAGCAATCAAGCTTATACAGCCGGATACAAAGGATATAGGCGATGACATCAAGGAATTGATTGATAAGCTTAAAAAGAAAGTTGAAGAAGGAAACGCTGACAGAGTTCAGATCAAAAAGGGCGATGAAGTTGTTTTCAGTGTTCCTGTTAATGTTGGAATCGTCGGCGGATTACTTGGACTTGCAGCTGCTCCTTGGGCATTGATTGCCGGATCTGTTGCAGCATTCGGACTTGGATGCAGACTTGAAGTAGTAAAAAAAGATGGAACTACAGATGAAATTAAGTAATAATGAAAGGTATTGAGAAAGCGTGGGATTTACATGAAAATGTGGTCCCACGTTTTTTATTCCTATATCATTGTAGTTATGTTAATATAGGGTGAATTTAATTTATACAAAATAAAATCTATGAAAGAGTGATTTATTTTCAATGAACGAATCAGAATTTTTGAATAGATACTGCATAAATCTTAATAGCAATCAGTTAGATGCTGTAAAAACCATAGAAGGGCCTGTGCTTTTGCTGGCAGTTCCGGGAAGCGGTAAAACTACAGTATTGGTAAACAGGCTTGGATATATGCTTTACTGTAAAGGAATCGCACCTGAAAACATACTTACCCTGACCTATACTGTAGCTGCTACGAAGGATATGGCAGAAAGATTTACAAAGCTGTTTGGAGAAGAGCTTGCAGGAAGACTGGAATTTAGAACTATAAACGGTATTTGCGCCAAGATAATAGCTCATTACGGCAGGATTATTGGTAAAAGCTCTTTTGAACTTGTGACTGACGAAAGAATCACAGGAAAGCTTTTAACAGATATATATTTGAAGGTTGTCGGGGAATATCCTACAGAGAGTGATATTAAGAGCATCCGAACACTCATAACCTATTGCAAAAATATGTGCCTGAATGAAAATGAAATAAAGCAGGTAGGCAAAGATGAGGGCATAGATCTATATAAAATTTATTCTGCATACAATAGTGGACTTAAAGAACGCTCGCTTATGGATTATGATGATCAGATGATCTATGCATATAGAATGCTCAAGGGGTCAAAAGAACTTCTTTCTTATTATAAGAATGAATACAGATATATCTGCGTCGATGAGGCTCAGGATACGTCAAAGATTCAGCACATGATAATATCAATTTTAGCAGGCAGAACCGGCAATCTTTTCATGGTTGGAGATGAAGATCAGAGTATTTACGGCTTTAGAGCAGCTTATCCGGATGCGCTTTTAAACTTTGAAAAAGATCATCCCGGAGCAAAAGTTCTTGTAATGGATCAAAACTATAGATCAAATGCAAGAATTGTAGAGGCAGCGGATCTTTTTATCCAACACAATCAGAGCAGGCACAAAAAGCACATGTGTGCGACGAGAGAGCCAATGAGCGATGTAAGTATTGTTTCATTATCTAGTCGTGAGGCACAGTATTCCTATCTTTTTAAAATAGCATCTGATATTCAAAAACAGACAGCTGTTTTATACAGAGATAATGAGAGCATATTGCCGCTTGTGGATATTCTTGAGAGAGAAGGCGTTTCTTATAGAATAAAGAACGCAGATATGGCTTTTTTTACCCACAGGGTGGTTGTAGATATAACAAATATGTTGAAATTTTCGCTAAGTCCATCTGACCCTGAGCTATTTATGAAGATATATTTTAAGTTTCAGGCGTTTTTAAGAAAACCTGATGCCGAAGCTATGTGCTATTTTGCGGACAAAGATCATTCAGGAATATTGGATGCAGCAGAAAAAATAGAATTAAGTTCAAGAGTTTTGGGGAATTGCAGGTCCCTAAGAACACATTTTAAAAATATGGCTTCAGAGACCCCTTTAAAGGCTATAAACAGACTTGAAAACTACATGGGATACGGGGATTATCTTAAGACCAACAATATAGATACAAACAAGATTTTTATCTTAAAAATGCTTGCCAAGAATGAAAGCGATATAGCTTCGTTTCTTGCAAGGCTGGATGAATTAAGGATTTTGCTCACCGAAAAAGCTCCGGATTATAATTCAAAGTTTATTCTTTCAACGATTCATTCAAGCAAAGGGCTGGAGTATGACTCAGTTATACTCATGGATGTTATAAATGGAGTTTTTCCAAGCAAAGTCATTAAAAAGAATGATAAAGCAGACAAACAGGAGCTTAGAGACTTTGAAGAAGAGAGAAGAATCTTTTATGTTGGAATAACAAGAGCCAAGGAAAAGCTGACCATTTTTAAATATGCAGACAAGGCCTCTATCTTTGTAAAAGAACTCACCGGGAAAGACAACGATAAGGTGACTGAAAAGAAAAAAGTAACCACTAAGACAGCAACACCTCTTCTTAAGAAAAAGAAGCCCGAAAACGCCGGAGTAAAAGCAAAAATCCCGCCGCAACTGGTCATTGGCGAAAGAGTCAGCCAAGACCGATATGGGGCGGGAACTATAATTGATGTTGATTATGATGACGATGAAATGCCGACCAAATTTATGGTTGAATTTGATGGCGGCGAACAACGAAAGTTTGTCTATCCATTCGCGTTTACAATGGGAATGAAGATCATTAAGTAAAAAACTAATTATTCTGCATTTTTAAAAACCATCTGCGCAAAATTGTAGAAGCCAAGATACCAGATGTGGAAGTCATGACCTCCGTCAAGTTCCTGCCACATGAAGTTTTCGCCATCTACAAACTGATCACACAGGGATGGCAATGTCTTGGCGGCTGCAGCTGCGCTTGAATAAGCGGTTTTGTCCTGAAGTCCGCAGATATTGTAGAAATAGTAAATAGGATAGGTATTATCCTGTAATATTGAGGCTGTTTTGGCTGCAGCGTTGCTTGAAGGAGCGGCAGAAAATGCACCAAAATAGCTGAACATATCTACACATTCACCAAGTCCGATGTTAATAGTCTGCATTCCACCCATTGAAAGCCCTGCTATAGCTCTGTGTGCTCTCGCTTCAGAAAGGTCATATCCTTCACTGTAATCCGCATAGGTGCTGTAGTGGGAATCAATATATGGAATAAGGTCGTTTCTAAGTTCTTTTCCAAAAAGATAAAAAGCGTTGTTTCCTGAACCGCCCTCGCCGCCAATCTTGCAGGCTCTGCCATTAGGAGTAACAACTATAAACGGCTCAATGTCGCCATAGTAAGCCAGGTTATCCATCAGGGCTTTTACTCTGGAATTACTCTTATTAAGTCCCCATTCATTTTCATTTCCGCCAATTCCGTGCAAAAGAATCATAACGTTATATTTTTTGTCGCTGCTATAACCTGCAGGGAGATAGACATTGGCTTCTTTGGTGATCTCACTGCCATCATTAGCGTAATCATGGGATGGATAGGTGATGTGTTCAACTGTTCCGCAACCCTCATCCGAACGCATTACGGTGTACTTAGGAAGTACTTTATCGCCAATTTCAGCTGAAGCTTCCTGAGGTTTTTCTGAGGATGAACTTTCTGAATCTGCGGCTTCTTTTTCAGCTTCTTCACTGCTGATAGCATCTTCTGTATAAGAAGTTTCCTGTTCAATGGCTTCTGCAATTGCTGATGAGATTTCTTCTGTAGTTGATGCTTCAGCTAAAGCCTGAGTCTCTGACTGATTAGCAGTTGTTGTGTCATTTGCTGTAGAATTACCGCATCCTGCAAGAGTCAGAGTCAATACACATAAAGTGATCAGTAATTTATTTTTCATTGTTTTGCATGGTATTACTGCAATTATTCTATGACAGTAATATGGATTACATGCGCCTCCTATAAGATTATTCAAGAGAATAGTGTATATTTTTTTGTAATTTTGTGCCTATCATATATTAGTGAGAATCTGACAGATATTGCTATTGGAAGTAAACTTATAATGATTAACGACATTATCATTTGCCAAAAGACATTTACTATAGAACATATGATATGGCGTAATAACGTCTTTTTGCTTATAATTATTTTGTGACGAAATTTTACATATTGAAAAAATAATCATCAGTAGAAATGTTGTAATGTATTATGTATCTTTTCCCATAAAATGCACTATAAATGGAGCATAGCATGAGCGTATTTGAAAAACTGATTGAATGTAAGGATGATAAATACAGAGATTTTCAGGCTAAACTGGTTCCGAACATATCACCTGATATCATTATCGGTGTTAGAACGCCGGATATGAGAAGAATTGCCAAAGAAGAGTTTGCAGGCAAGGACAGCGATGCATTTTTAAGCAATCTTCCACATAAATATTATGAAGAAAATCTTGTTCACTTTTTTATGATTTCGTTGATAAAGGATTTTGATGAGTGCATTCAGGCAGTCGAGACATTTTTACCCTATGTTGACTGCTGGCCTGTATCTGATCAGGCTACACCCAAAGCTTTTAAAAAGAATCATGAAAAGCTTCTTCCCTACATAAAGAAGTGGATTGAATCCGAGCATGTATATACAGCCCGCTTCGGTATACGAATGCTGATGAATGAGTTTTTGGGCGACGACTTTAAAGATGAATACCTGGAAATAGTTGCATCAAAGAGCGGAGAAGACTATTACCTTAAAATGATGGTGGCATGGTTTTTTGCTACTGCTCTTGCAAAAAAATATGATGAAAGTGTTCCTTATATAGAAAATCGAAGGCTCGATGAATGGGTTCACCGAAAAGCTATTCAGAAAGCTGTTGAGAGTTTCAGGGTTTCAGAGGAACATAAGGAATATTTAAAAAGCTTCAGATAGATTAAAGAAAAAGTATAAAAGGGGGCAAGGCTAATGGACGGTATTAAATTGTACGAGGCTGTTACAGAAAAGCTTGATGTACTGCATGAAAGCGGCAGGATGATAAGAGGACTTATTTATAGACCGAAAGCGGAGGGACAGTTTCCTGTAGTGATTTTTTCCCATGGATTTGGCTCAAACTACCATGCGCTGATGCACCATGGACCTGCATATGCGCAGCACGGAATCGTATGTGCATTCTTTGATTTTTGCGGAGGTGGAGCAGAATCTACAAGTGATGGTTCCATGAAAGACATGACTGTAATGACTGAGGCCAGTGACCTTGTTAAAGTCATGGAAAAAGTTGCAACTCTTTCCTATGTTGACACAAGCAGCATATATCTGCAGGGTGAAAGTCAGGGAGGTTTTGTTTCGGCAATAGTAGGAAGAGCCTATCAGGAAGACGTAAAGGGACTTATATTATGGTATCCGGCCTTTGTTATTCCCGATGATGCCAGATCACGCATCAAGAACGGCCAATCTGAAGCAATGGGATTTGAACTGTCAAAGGATTATGATGCAGTTGCCCAGGACATAGATGTGGAAGATCTTCAGACCGGTTTTAACAAACCTGTGCTTATTCTTCATGGAGACAAAGATCCGATTGTTCCCATAGAATATTCGAGAACTGCTGCAGCAAACTATGGTCATGCGACTTTGAAAGAAATTGAAGGCGCAGAACATGGATTTAATGAGGAAGAGGGAGAATTCGCAAGAGAAGCTTCCATAGCCTTTATTAAGATCTATGAGGGAATAATGCGTGTGAAATTCGAAGACAGGTAAAAATATAACAACAACTTTTGCAAACTTGGCAACAACTAATTCTATTCAATATATGCCTCCAAATAATTATGCTATTAGTATCAAAGTAATTATTTGGAGGTATTTTTTATTATGGAAATGACACTTCGCTGGTATGGCACAAACTATGATACTGTCAAGCTTTGGCAGATCAGACAGGTTCCCGGAGTTCATGGAGTAATCACTACTCTTTACAATAAACAGGCCGGTGAGCTTTGGGAGCAGAGTGAAATTCAGGCTCTCAAGAAAGAAGTTGAGGCAGAGGGCCTTAAAGTAGCCGGAATTGAATCAGTCAATGTTTCTGATGCAATCAAGGCAGCAACTGCAGACAGAGATAAGCATATCGACAATTATATCAAGACACTTGAAAATCTTGGTAAAGAAGACATACACATGGTGTGCTACAATTTCATGCCTGTATTTGACTGGACCAGAACAGAGCTTGCAAGAAAGCGCCCTGATGGTTCAACAGTTCTTGCATATACTCAGGAAGCTGTTGATGCTATCGATCCTGCAAAAATGTTTGAATCTATTTCAGCAGATACCAACGGCTCTGTAATGCCAGGTTGGGAACCTGAAAGAATGGCTCATGTAAAAGAACTTTTCGAGCTTTATAAAGGTGTTGATGAAGATAAACTCTTTGAAAATATTGTTTATTTCCTTAAAGCTATCATGCCGGTATGTAACAAATATGATATCAAGATGGCTATTCATCCCGATGATCCTGCATGGTCTGTTTTTGGCCTTCCAAGAATCATCAACAACGAAAAGAATATCCTTAAACTTATGAAAGCTGTAGATGATGTTCACAACGGTGTAACATTCTGCTCAGGTTCTTATGGAACAAGCCTTGAAAATGACCTTCCTCATATGATCAGAGCACTTGAGGGAAGAATTCACTTTGCACATGTTCGTAACCTTAAGTTCATTTCACCTACAAACTTTGAAGAGTCAGCTCATCTTTCAGCAGATGGAACATTTGATATGTATGAGATAGTTAAGGCTCTTTATGAGACAGGTTTTGACGGACCTATCCGCCCCGACCACGGAAGAATGATCTGGGGTGAAGTTGCTATGCCTGGTTACGGTCTCTATGACAGAGCACTTGGAGCAACTTATATTAATGGACTTTGGGAAGCAATCGAGAAGTCACACCAGCGCGGAATCTGATCTTGCGGATTATTGGAAAGTTTATAATGAATGGCTGTTTGTTTACTCATTCATTGATGCACAAAACCGCATTAAACGCATATTTCCGTAGTTTTTTAGAATAAATACAAATTGGAGAATAAAAAAGTGAAATTAGATATTTCTAGCGTAAGCAATGATAGTTCTTGGAAAGAAAAAGGCTTTATTTTACCTTCATTTGACAGAGAAAAAATGATAGCAGAGACTGTTGCTTCTCCTGAGTGGGTACACTTTGGCGCAGGTAACATTTTCAGAGCTTTTCAGGCAAATCTTGTTCAGAGAATGCTTGAAAATAACTATGGTTCAAAGGGAATCACTGTAGTTGAGGGATTTGATTATGAGATAATCGAAAAAATGTACAGACCTCATGACAATCTTTCTATTCTTGTAACATTAAAAGCTGATGGAAGCGTAGATAAGACTGTAATTGAGAGTATCGCAGAATCATGCATTCTTGATTCGGGAAATGATAAAGAATTTGGCAGATTAAAAGAGATCTTTAGAGCCGATTCTCTTAAAATGGCCACATTTACAATAACAGAAAAGGGCTACTGCCTTACAAATGCAGCAGGCGAGACACTTTCAAGCGTTGCAGCTGATTTTGAAAATGGTCCTGAAAAACCTCAGAGCTATATTGGAAAAGTTGCAGCTCTTCTCTATGAGAGATTTTTATCAGGAAAGAAGCCTATTGCCATGGTCAGCACTGATAACTGTTCTCATAATGGAGATAAGTTATATGCTGCAATACATGCTTTTGCAAAGAACTGGACAGATAATGGCAAGGCAGATAAAGAATTCTTGAGCTATGTGGAAGATGACAGCAAAGTATCTTTCCCATGGTCCATGATTGATAAGATCACACCAAGACCTGATGATTCTGTTAATGAAATCCTTAAAAATGACGGAGTAGAAGGCCTTGAAGCAGTTGTAACAAGCAAAAACACATGGGTTGCACCTTTTGTAAATGCCGAAGAGAGTGAATATCTTGTAATAGAAGATACATTCCCTAATGGAAGACCTGCTCTTGAAAAAGTTGGAGTTATATTTACAGAAAAAGAAACTGTTGACAAGGTCGAGAGAATGAAAGTTTGCACCTGTCTTAATCCGCTTCACACTTCACTTGCAGTATATGGATGCATTCTTGGATATGACAAGATATCAGAAGAGATGAAGGATGAGGATCTTGTAAAACTGGTTAAACAGGTAGGATATGTAGAAGGACTTCCCGTTGTTACAGATCCCGGAGTAATCAAGCCTCAGGAATTTATTGACACAGTAGTAAATGTAAGAATTCCTAATAAGTTCATGCCTGATACACCACAGAGAATTGCCTGCGATACATCACAGAAGCTTCCAATCAGATTCGGTGAGACAATTAAGGCATATATGAAATCAGACAGCCTCAATGTTGCTGACCTTAAGTGCATTCCACTTGTTTTTGCAGGATGGCTTAGATATCTGATGGGGGTTGATGATAACGGCAATAGTTTTGAGCCAAGCCCTGATCCACTTCTTGCAAAATCACAGGAATATGTCAAAGAGATTTCTCTTGGTTCATCTCTTAGCGAAGTTGAGATTAAGGCGAAAGTTCTTCCACTTCTTAAGGACGAAACAATATTCGGTGTTGATCTTGAAAAAGCCGGACTTCTTGACAGAGTAATTACATATTTTAAATCTCTTATTGAAGGACCCGGAGCTGTAAGAAAAACTCTTCACCAGGTTATAAATGACTAAAAAATAAGGATTTTGACCAAATAAGGATTTTTGCATCGGCACTAATAGCAGATAGCAGACAAAAATGTTATACTGACTATGATGTGCCTGATGTGAAATGGTGTAGACCATCAGGACCAATTGGGAATTGTACCCATTTGTTCTGATGGTCTTTTTATGGGATATGAGGAAATACTTATTCTATAAATAACGCTCTGCTATGGATTCGATTGGTGCGCAGAATTGAGAGGAGAAGTATATGTGGGAAAAGATTAAGCATACATTATTAATATCTTTAGCAACGCTCGGAGTTCTTTTTATTGTGCTTCTTCTCTGGCCTGATGACGAAGATGACAATTCTAATGAAACATCTGCAGCAGGTGAGATTTCCAGCTCACAGAGTGTAGAAGTTAATACTGTTGCGTCTTCTGCTGAAGTTTCCGAAAAGCCTGAAGATAATAATACTGAAGTCATAAATAATAATTCAACTGCTAATAATAACAACGTGCAAAATGAAGAACAAACTGTGAATAACGAATCTTCTAATTCGGAAACATCTTTAGCATCTTCAAATTTAGGAAATACAGTAGCAGTAAATATTCCGGCATCTGAGCTTTCACGAAAACAGATGTTATTTAAAACCGTATCTTTGGATAACCAGACTGTTACTCAGGATATTTTTTCAGAATATGATATTACAATAATTCATGTTTGGGGAACTTACTGCCAGCCTTGTATCAGAGAAATGGGTGACTATGCAAACTTATATAATGAACTTCCTTCCAATGTTAATCTGATAGGAATTGTATGCGATGTTTATGATGGCATTGATAATAATGTTTCTGATGCCAATGAAATACTAAATGATTCAGGCGCTGCATTTATTAATCTTCGTATCAGTGATGATATTTATAGCGCGATTGCTGATATTGATGTTATTCCTTCTTCACTTTTTGTGGATAATGAAGGACATGTTATTGGTGAAAAGCTTATAGGAGCAAATTTTGAAAGCACCAAGAAAAGACTTGATGAATATTTGAAATAGATTTTTCCGGGAGTAAACAAAAATTAGTGTATGGATAACAAAGAGAAGAAAAAAAGCGGATTTAAAAAGATAATAGTTGGGGCGCTTGCAATTTTAGGAGTGCTATTCATTATTATCATGTTAATGCCTGATGACGAAGAGGAAAAAATTTCAGGCAATGTAGAACAGTCTGTAGCAGCGACTGTAGATTCTACAAATAGCAAAAAAGATAACAGTCCTTTTTCAGGGGAAGAGAATGTTGAAGTCGTTTCTGTTGGAACTGATGCCAAATCTGCTACAATAATGGTTTACATGAATGGATCAGACCTTGAGACAAACGCAGGCGAAGCTACAACAGACCTCTCCGAGATGATTTCATCCGGAATCGGTAATAATGTAAATGTGATAGTTCAGACTATGGGAACCAAGAAATGGCAGAATTATGGCATTTCGTCCAATACTGCACAGACCTACAAAATTGAGAACGGTGTTCTTACTCTTGTGCGGGATAATCTTGGACAATTAGATTGCACTGCATCCCAGACATTGTCAGAGTTTATTGGTTTTTGCAAAAGTAATTATCCTGCAGACCGATATATTTTCCTGTTTTGGAATCACGGTGGCGGACCTGTATATGGGTTTGGCTATGATGAATGGCAAAGTGATGACTCAAGCCTTACAATTGCAGAGATGGCCAAGGCTTTTTCTGAGAATAACGATATACATTTTGACATTATCGGAATGGATTGCTGTATTATGGCAAGTATGGAGACCTGCTATGCACTTGCTCCGTATTGCAAGTATGCGCTTCTTTCAGAGGATTTCGAGTCAGGGCTTGGCTGGAACTACAAGGGCTGGATGAATGCCTTTGAAAAAAACACCGGAATTTCCACACCACTTCTGGGTAAATATATCGTTGATGATATCATTGAAGATAATGAGAATAGTTTTGCAGGTGATTCTGCCTGCATGGGATTATTTAATGTATCTACTGCCAAAAATCTTTTTACAGCATGGAAGAATTATGCCTATAAGAATGAATCTGCGCTTCTAAACAAGAATTACAGCAGAATGCACAGGGCAAAGAAAAGAAGCAGGAACAAAGGATTTTGGGATTCCTGGGGATTCGATGACAGCGATGTAACTCTCAAAGACTACTATATCAGTGATATCCTTGCTCTAATGGAGAGCATTGATAATAGCAGTGATGAGGCAAAAAATCTTATGTCTGCACTTAAAGCTGCAGTTGCCTATTATGGTCACACTTCCGATAAAAATGAGCTGACAGGACTTGCCGTTTCTCTTCCTTATGGTGATTCTTACTTTTATGACCGGCTTAAATCTGTTTATTCAGACATAAATCTTGATAAAGAGTATATTGACTGGCTTGGTGCATTTGTCTCAAGTAGTGGTAATTCAAATTATTATGACTACGGCGGTTTCGAAAACAGTTGGGATGGCTGGGGCTCATACGAAAATGATTATGGCTGTAACATCAGTAATGGTGGCTCATGTGAATACAGTTATAATTATGATGATAGCAATTATTACTACTATGATTATGACAATGGCAATAGTGAGTACTGCGATGACTGGATCTACGATTATGACGAGGAAATCTGGTATCTCTATGAAGGTGACACACTCTATCTGTATGATGATGAGACTGATACCATGTACTACTATGATGAATATAGTGACAAATTTTATTATTATGATGAAAGATATGATGATTGGATCGAGGTAAGGGATTGAGGTTTACATGTTTTTTTTAGCTAAAACAAAAGGAATTAAACTAGCGCCGGTGCAGATAATTCCGCTGAGTTTTTTGATAACAATTGTTATCGGCGCATTGTTATTAACCCTTCCCGTTGCTTCAGCAAGCGGTGAAGGGACATCTTTTTTGACAGCATTATTTACAGCAACGACTTCCGTGTGCGTTACAGGCCTTGTGGTGGTTGATACTTATGCACATTGGAGCTTTGTTGGACAACTTATAATTCTTGTTCTGGTTCAAATAGGCGGACTTGGCATGATTGCAATTGCATCAATGCTCATGGTTCTCATAGGAAAGAAGTTTTCTCTAACAGACAGAATGCTTCTTAGGGATGCATTTAATCTTAATTCAGAATCAAGATTGCTGTCCTTTCTGGTTAGAGTCTTAAAAGGCACTTTCCTTGTTGAAGGAATAGGCGCACTTTTATACGCAATTGACTTTATCCCGGCTTTTGGAATAAAAAAGGGACTATGGTGCGCGATTTTTAATGCAGTTTCAGCTTTTTGCAATGCCGGAATGGATGTAATTGGTCCAAACAGCATGGGCGATTACAGAAACAATCCTCTTGTAATGTCAGTAACCATGATCCTTATCATTACCGGAGGAATTGGATTTGTCGTATGGTTTGATGTTGTAGAGAAGATAAAAGAAGGATATAAGAAAAGATTTTCGCCTCTTCTGATTATAAATAGGTTCTCAGAGCACACTAAACTGGTACTTAGTTTTACTCTTATACTTCTATTCGGTGGAATGATTATTTTTACAATCACTGAATTCAATAATTCCGGCACTATCGGAAATATGAATTTGGGAGAAAAGCTTGTAAATAGTTTGTTTGAATCAGTGACACTTCGTACTGCAGGTTTTGCTTCATACCCACAGGAAAACTTATCATATGCTTCCTGCATGGTGGCTTATGTGCTTATGTTTATAGGTGGCTCACCCATTGGAACAGCAGGTGGTATCAAGACTGTGACTATGTTTTTGCTGATAATGAATCTACGCACTTATGTTAGCCACCAAAATGAAAAAGTTATCTTTGGACGCCGTGTATCTGAAGATTCCATGAGAAAAGCTTCAGCCATTACGTTTGTTGGAGTAGTGGCTGTTTTTATACTTACAATTCTCTTATTAATGCTAAATCCCGTACCAATGGAAGATGCTTTGTTTGAAGTTGTAAGCGCATGCGCAACAGTAGGTCTTTCCAGAGGATTAACATCGACTCTTGGAATAGCAGGGCGTATTATAATAATCATTGCTATGTTCCTGGGAAGAATCGGTCCCATCTCAATGGTGGCATTCTTTTCCCGTGATAAGATGGACAGCAATAAAATAAACTATTCAGAAGGCATATTTTATGTCGGATAAAAAAGTCTGATAAGAAGGAATGATAAAAATGATCAAAAAATCAATAGCTGTTTTAGGTTTAGGAAAATATGGATGTAGCCTTGCAGAGTCTTTGTATAGTCTTGGCGAAGATGTTCTTGTTGCTGACAAAAATGAAACGGTTGTAAGAGATATGTCACCCAAAGTTACATCTGCAGTCTGTGCCAATCTAGATAATGAAGATGAAGTTACTGCACTTGGACTTCAAAATATGGATATAGTGATCACCTGCATGGGTGGTAATCTTTCTGCAAGCATCCTCTCTGTAGCGATTGCAAAAGAGAAGGGGGTTCCGGTAGTTATCGCAAAGGCTTCATCTGACAGAATGAAGATGATCCTTGAGCGAGTTGGCGCTGATAAGATAATTTGTCCTGAAGAAGAGGGTGGTGTTCGCTCTGCAAGAATTCTGACGTCGCAGTATATTCGAGATTATTTTGAAATCGATGAGAATCTTTGTATGATTGAATTGCAGCCCAAGAAAGCCTGGATTGGAAAAGACCTCATTGAACTTAATCTAAGAAAAAAATATAACATGAACGTTGCTGCGATCAAAAGACAGGGAGGTAACTGGTCCTATGTAGATCCTTCCCATAAACTTAGAGAAGATAATCTTTTGATGATAATAATTGAGAAAGATGATATCGATAAGTGGAGATAATTGAATATAAAAGAGAAAAAACGCACAAGACTCATTGAAGCTTGTGCGTTTTTTGAACTTATCAAGTAATATAGACCATGAAAGTCGACTTGGCAAGGTGTTTTTTTCTTAATCGACCTTGATCAGGCAATTTCTTCTTCATGAATTTTCTGTATTTCATCGATAGCAGACAGCATAGGCTTAACATTTTTTCTAAGAATAATTCTGTCGACGTAATTCTTAGTGATCTTAACAACTGTTCCGCTAAGTGTGATAACACCTATAAGGTTCGGAATAGCCATAAGTCCGTTGAAAGTATCTGAAAGATCCCAGGCAAGTGTCAGATCCATAGTTGCGCCTACAAGAATAAATAGAACAAATATAACCTGATAGAACTTCATGTTTTTGGTTCCAAAGAGATATTCGAAACCTTTACTTCCATACTGGCTCCAGCCAAGAACTGTTGAAAATGCAAAGAATAAAATGGCGATTGCAATGAAAGCTGAGCCAAATTTGCCGTAAACAGTTGAAAAAGCTTCAGCAACAAGGGCTGTAGATACCTGGTCAGATAATACTTTTCCTGTGTTCAGATCAACAATTCCACTTGAAAGAACTGCAAAAGCAGTGATAGTACATACGATTATAGTATCTGCAAATACTTCGAAGATTCCCCACATTCCCTGCTTAACAGGCTCTCTTACGTTTGAACTTGAATGAACCATAACAGATGAGCCAAGTCCTGCTTCGTTAGAGAAAACTCCTCTTTTCATTCCCATCTGCATTGCCATAGCGATTCCGCTTCCTACAATTCCGCCACCTACAGCGCTTGCGCCAAAGGCTCCTTTAAAGATAGCTGTAAATACAGCACCACAATTCTTAATATTTAAGAAGCATACAATGAGAGCACCAATTATATAGATAACAGCCATGAATGGAACAAGTTTTTCGGTTACAGCAGCGATTCTCTTAAGACCACCGACAATTACAAGACCTGCAAGAATCATAAGGAAAATTCCTGTCACTATAGTAGGAAGGCCAAATGCAGTGTGCATGTTTACTGCGATTGAGTTGATCTGGCTCATGTTTCCGATTCCAAAAGATGCCAGTACGCAAAATACACTAAAGATCATTGCCAAAAATGCGCCAATCTGCTTGCAGCCCTTCTTGGAGCCGAGACCATCCTTAAGATAGTACATTGCGCCACCGCACCATTCATTTCTGTCATTTCTGCGACGGTAATATATTCCAAGTACATTTTCAGAGAAATTTGTCATCATTCCAAAGAATGCAACAATCCACATCCAGAATATTGAACCGGGACCACCAACTACTATAGCAGCAGCAACACCTGCAATATTTCCGGTTCCGATTGTTGCGGCCAAAGCAGTGCAAAGGCTTTGAAACTGTGAAATCTGCGTATCCTCACGATCTGTGTGAGCTGTAACATGTTTATCCTTAACTATTCCCCCAATAGTGTGTTTGACCCAGTGCTTAAAGTGAGTAATCTGAAAGAACTTTGTAAGGATCGTCATTACAATTCCGGTTCCCACAAGTAGAATCAGCATTGGCAGCCCCCAAACAAAGCCGTTCACAGCACCATTTACTTTTTCGATAGTTGTTAATACATTTTCCATAGTCCCTCCTGCGTAATTTCCAAATTTAAGGAAAAAGGTGCTTCATGCTTAACATGAAACACCTTTGTTTCCTTTAAAGTATAATAACACAAGGAAATACTAAAAAACAACAATTTTCTTTAACAATTTAAAACATTAAAGTTCTAAATCCTTTTCATCCAGGCCCAGGCCAAATCAGCCCAAAGTCCAACATCTTCCTTAAGGCTCATGTCGATTCCCATTGCAGGCTGCTCATTTCCACCGAAAAACTGTTCAATTAGTTCTTCTTTTCGTTTATCAGAGACATTTACTCCTTTACCGTTTTTAACTGAAAAAGCAGCGCGCATGGTCTGTTCCATAGAGTAATCGCCGCCTGACCAGCCACTAAAATATGTACTGTTTGCAATAGTAAGGCCGTGGAATCCCGATGGGAATACATAATGTGCAAACGGAACACTTTTTTTCCTGAGGGCCATTGCAAAAAGATAGCTGTTCTCAACAGGAACAAGAGCATCTTCCTGAGTCTGCCAGATAAAGCAAGGCGGAGTATTTTCTGTTACTTGTTTTTCAAGAGAAAAATACTCCAGGTCTTCAGCTGACGGATCATAGCCAAGGAGCGCATTAAATGAATCTCTATGCGCGTACTCGCCTGTAGTTATTACAGGATAGGAGAGTATAACGCCATCAGGGCGGTTGGAAACTGAACTATATTCAGCATTCTTATCTTCAACATCTCCAAAGTGAACTGCAAGACTTCCGCAAACGTGCGCGCCTGCAGAGAAACCACAGATAAGGAGTTTCTTTCCATCAACATTGTATTTTGAAGCATTTTTTCTGATGAATCTTACAGCTCTGGAAATATCATTAAGTGGCTGCTTCATAAGCGGAACTGACATAGTGATGTCTGTAGTGTAACTAAGTACAAAGACATTCATTCCGCGGTTGAAGAATTCCATTGCAGGAAGTTCACCTTCATGGGAGCAGCACATGCAATAGCCGCCACCCGGTACAATCAGCATGCAGTCACGTTTCTCATCATCGTTATGAAGATATGCAAAAACATTTGGTACAAATCCGTAAGCTGCAGCGTAATCATATTCGCCATCTGCCCAGATGTTCTCTCGAAAATTTTTAATCTGAGGCATAGGCATTCCTTTAAGTAAAAAATCTTCTTCGCTGTAATCTGGTTCCCATTTGTCAATCGTATCCGCAGAAGTAGCAGCTTCAAGAACAGCATAATATGCTTCCTTTGCTTCACATTTTCCTTTAAATACCAGCGGATAACTTGTCTCGCGCCTAAAGCCGGAAAGCCAGCTGTTTTCATCCAAAAGATTCCAGAATGTAACGCTTGTAATGTTTGCTTTTCCAGATTTTTTGGCCTCAATATATATCTTGAAAAACTCTTTATATCGAAGCGCCAGTTCATGCATTGATTCATCGCTTGGATCTGCATTGTGCATATCAAGTTCTGTAATGTTCAGCTTAATTCCAAGAGCGCCATACATTTCAACAGCTTTTTTATAATCATCAAGATTGGGATGATCCATCAGAAGATGAGACTGCATTCCCATGCCATCTACAAGTTTTTTATCAATTAGAGGTGTAAGAACTTCTTTTATGATAAAATCTCTTTTCCAGGCTTCTGCAGTTTCATAGTCATTATAAAAAAGATCAGTGCCGGGAGCTGCATATTTTCTTGCAAATTCAAATGCCTTTATGAAAAAGTCTTTTCCTACGGTCTGTAGCCAGATTGATTTTCTGAAATCACCTTCATCAACAATCTCATTAACAACATCCCAGGCATATATGATTCCCGGATAATTAGTCTGAACAAATTCGAGCACACCGCGGATATAGTTCTCAAGCCTTGCAAGCATGGTTTCTCTGTCAGCATAGGGGAACATTTCATTGTAGTTTTCGCAGAAAAACCACTTAGGTGTCTGGTTGTGCCACACAAGAGTGTGACCACGCATAGCTATGCCGTTTTCTTTAGCAAATTCCAGATAAGGAATTGCGCTTTCAAACGTAAGCGCCGGATTAAGATTGTGCTTTTCAGGATTTGCCTTGTTTGCATCCTTATCCAGGTAGTACATAGGTTTCATATCGTTTTCGCATGTGAAACTATTGAACTGCGATGTAAGAAGTTTCATATGAGCAGGAGTATGCAGATTCCATCTTGAGATGGCTGCACCGACTTTAAAGTAAGGTTCATAAGCTGTTTTTAGGTTCATATAATGACTCCCTTTTTTATCTAAATATTTCATTTTCGGTTTGCTCTATTATCATATAAAAAAACAAACAAACATTATACTTATTTCTTGCTTTTTATAGCTTAAAAAACGTCATTTTTTGCAGATACAGCACTATTCAAATGAACCTGTAGGCACGGATGAAATTTGCTTTTTTTACTTATTTAAGATTAGAACATATCGATTTATAGTATTATATAGTTGATGAAATAGGTTTTTCCTATACATTGAACAAATCATAGATGAATCATTTACAAAATTGGTGAATAAATATAATGCTTCTAATTTATTCTTAAGTAATATGCATTTTCGCATGAATATTCATATCATACGTTATTGTTTGCTCGCTGCCTGCTTGTATCGGTAATTAATTAGCATATTTCTAACTCAATTTTAACTGTTTTATATCTATATTTTGCTAAAATGGTGCATTGACAAAATTGTACACAGTGATATCATAATGATATCAATTAAATTTCATAATAAATTATTTAAAAATTGTAAGACAACTACTTATGTTAGGAGGGAACAGACATGAAAAACGTTGTACTTGATATAAAAGGATATTCAAAAACTTATGGTGGTGATAAAAAAGCTGCTGATAACATCAATCTCACTGTTGAAAGCGGCGATATCTACGGGTTCATCGGACATAATGGAGCCGGCAAGTCTACTACAATCCGCGCTATTGTTGGAGTTCTTGATTTTAACGAAGGCGAAATATTAATAGATGGTCATTCAGTAAAAAATGAGCCTCTGGAATGTAAGAAACTGACAGCATATATTCCGGATAATCCTGACCTGTACGAAAATCTTACCGGAATACAGTATCTTAATTTTATCGCAGATGTCTTTGAAATTGATGTGGAAAAGAGACAAAGTCTTATTCAAAAATACGCTGATATGTTTGAAATCACAGATGCTCTTGGTGACCTGATAAGCTCTTATTCCCATGGAATGAAGCAGAAGGTTGCGATTATTTCGGCACTGATTCATGAGCCAAAGCTTATGGTCTTAGATGAACCCTTTGTAGGACTTGACCCCAAAGCTTCCTTTACATTAAAACAGATAATGCATGAAATGTGCGAAAATGGAAGCGCAGTATTCTTTTCCACTCACGTACTTGATGTTGCTGAGAAGCTATGTAACAAGATTGCAATAATCAAGAAAGGCAAAATCATCACAACAGGTACGATGGAAGAGTTGACACAGGGACAATCTTTGGAATCAGTTTTCCTGGAGGTAGAAGATGAGAAGTAAGAATCTGGTTTTGATAAAGACACTTCTAAAGGCTACCAGTCTTTGGAATATAAGAAAATATAGTAAGGATAAGAAAAAAAGAGGAAGAGCAATTGCAAGTTTTATTGGAATATCATGTCTTGAAATCATGTTATTTGTCTACAGTTTTTCAACATGTATGGGACTTCATGCAGCAGGAGTCATAGAAACTGTTCCTATTGCATGCGCTCTGTGCGTGTCTGCCATTGCTTTTGTTTTTACATTTCTTAAGACCAATGGCTATCTGCTTAACTTTAAAGAATATGATATGCTGATGGCGCTTCCCTTTAAGGTAAAAGATATAGCAATCTGCAAATTTTTATATATGTACATTAAATCTTTTCCCTGGTATATGGGATTTCTTCTTCCAATGATGATTGGATATGGCATTTTTTCCAAAAGCTCATTTTGGGTGTATCCATTATGGCTGATTTTAGGACTATTCGTTCCTATTATTCCGATGGTAATAGCAGCATTTGTCGGATTCTTGATTGCCAAAGCCAGTGCGGGCTTTAAGAAAAAGAATGTGATTCAGATTGTATTAACGCTGATTTTTGTGATGATCTGCTTTTCTTTTCAATACATTATTGAAGCCATCTTCAAAAATGATCAGGTAACAGCGGTTGCTTTAAAGGCATCAGAGCTGACAGATATGATATCGACATACTATTTGCCTGCAGAGTGGTTTGCAAAAGCTATAACAATGGTGGGACAAGGTAATGTACTTGGCCTTTTATACGGAGCTATTTTAGTTGTTATAACAATAGCTTTGTTTGAAATTATATTTATTCTTGTGGGTAAGAATTACAGACAGATCAATTCTGCACTTCAAAGTCATGATGTAAAAAGGAACTACAAGATTGCCGGTCTCAAGAAAAGAAGTGTTCTCAATACCATTGCTTATAAAGAACTTAAACGTCTTACCGGTTCTACTACTTACTTTGTAAATGTTGCTCTTGGAGAGATATTTGCTGTAGTCGGAGGCATAGCAGTCCTGATCCTTGGGTTAGATAAAGTTGTTGGAGTTGTAACAAAAGGCGCTCCAATTCCTCATGGAATTGTGTATCCTGCAATTCCTTTGATGGTTTATTTCTTCATCGGAATGATGGCCACAACAGTCTGTTCACCTTCGCTTGAGGGAAAAAACTACTGGATAATGCAAAGTCTTCCCCTTGAAAAGAAAACCATCTACCAGGGAAAGATGCTATTCAACTTGTATCTAACAGTACCATTTATGATTTTTGGTGTGCTTTGCTTTAGTATTTCTGCTCATCTACCTGCTTTGAACATGATCCTCAACCTGATACTCGGACTTGTTTTATGTGCTTTTTCAACTGCATGGGGCTGTGTTTGCGGTATCAGACATATGCGCCTTGATTGGGAAAATGAAGTTGAAGTCATCAAACAGGGTTCGGCAGTATCAATTTATCTACTGCCAAATATGTTAGTAACCATGGGACTCATTGTACTTGTCGTATGGCTTGGAACTATTGTTAATCCGAATCTGATCACACTGGTACTGATAATGGTGGTTGCTATCCTTGCAGTACTTAGTTATCTGAAGGTTTTGAAACTCACTAAAAAGTGATAATAATAAATATACGCATTATTGGTAAAATAACAGTGTGTTATTCCCTGATTAGAGCATATATTTGCACATCAGCTAAAACTATAATAGACTTATCAACAGACAACAATGTGTTATGAGAAGGGATGGTGAGTTACATGTTAACAATTATGTTCATTATATTTTTCTTTATGGTTTTTGGAAAACTGCTAGGATTTGCTTTCAGGGCATCCTGGGGCATCCTTAAGATTTGTTTTGGTCTTATCTTTTTACCGATCATATTGGTAGTCATGGTACTCGGCGGATTGATTTATATAGCACTTCCAATATTGTTGGTAGTAGGTTTGGTAAGTTTATTAGTAAAAAACTAACCTGAAAAAAATAACCCTCTCTCAAAAGCGATGTGCAGAAAATGTACATCGCTTTTAAAATGTAAATATTCCCGGAAATAATAATTGTCATAAATACCATTGGGTATCATAAAATAATTTGATTGTGAAATTGTAGTATTACGATAAAATAGAAAGGTGGGTTATAGGAAATAAATATACAACAAAATGAAAGGGACATTAAAATATGCGAGCAATAGTAGCGAGGGTGCTTTCAGCATCAGTAACTATAGATGGAAAAGAAGTTTCTTCAATAGATAAGGGACTTCTTGTCCTTTTAGGTGTTCACAAGGATGACACCAAAGAGCAGGCGATTAAAATTGCCGACAAAATCTGTGGCCTTAGAATTTTTGAGGATGAAAATGGCAAAATGAACATGAATCCCAAGGATGCAGGGGCGAAGCTCCTTATCGTGAGCCAGTTTACTCTTTATGCTGACTGCAGTTCCAGAAGACCTGGTTTTACAGATGCTGCAAGGCCAGAGATATCTAAGCCACTATATGAACTTGTGGTTTCTGAGTGCAGAAACAGAGGCTTTGAAGTAGGAACCGGAGAATTTGGAGCCGATATGAAAGTTGAATCTGTTAATGATGGCCCTGTAACTATTCTATTAGATACGTCGGATTTTATGAAATAAGACAGCAAATATTGAGAATTGCATATCCTTTTTTCACTTAGTATAATATCTATTATTGTGACATCAGAACAAATTGTAGTCACAATGGAGGTAATCATGAAAACACGAGGTAACTACTCGGTGCAGTTTTAATGCTGACAGCAGGTTGTACCGAGGTTAATGGAAGTGTTTTGCTGTCACATACTGCACCGACCAAATAATAACTACTAACAATTATTTGAAAAGGAGCAGATATGAATACAGAAAGAATAGCAGAATTAAGAAAAGAGTGGGAAGCAGAGGAGAAGATAGCTCATATACATGGTTGGGACTTTTCTCATATTCATGACAGGTACGAAGAGGAGGAAGATCTTCCTTGGGACTACAAGCAGATAATTGATGAGAACCGTGTAGATAGCATGAAGCTTTTGGACTTTGATACAGGCGGTGGGGAGTTCCTGTTATCTCTTGGACATCCTTATGGCAACACTGCAGCTACGGAAGGTTACGCACCAAATGTTGAGCTGTGCAAGAAAGAACTGTTGCCTCTTGGAATAGACTTCAAGGCTTGTGATGATGCTTCAGAAGTTCCTTTTGCAGACAGCTCTTTTGATATGATTATAAATAGACATGGTGACTTTGATCCTGAGGAAACATCACGATTACTAAGACCAAACGGCCTGTTTATTACAGAGCAGGTTGGTGGCGAGAATGACAGGGACCTTGTAAAGATGGTGCTTCCGGATGTGCCTAAGCCTTTTCCTGAGCTTGAATTATCTATTCAAAAGAAAAAGTTTGAGGAGGCAGGATTAAAAGTTATCAGAGCAGAGGAGGCCTTCAGACCAATCCGCTTTTATGATGTTGGAGCATTTGTCTGGTTCGCACATATCATAGAATGGGAGTTTCCGGGCTTCTCTGTAGATAGGTGTTTTGACAGACTTCTTGAAATACAGGAAGTGATCGATAAGAATGGATTTGTTGAAGGGACAATTCATAGATATCTCATCGTTGCGCAGAAGATTGGTTGATAAAAACAGCGGACTGCAATTTGATACAAATTGCAGCCCGCTCTTTTTAATTAATCTTTATGGTTCTCTTCGTTCAATCTTGAAAGTGGTGCTTGTAGATTTATTGCCTTGCCCTTAGTGCTGATAGCTTTTACAAAGACAATGGCTGTTCCAAGTTTCTTGTTGTCAAAATAGTATATTTTGTAGTCGGTGCCTTCCTTCAGCCCAAGCCTCGTTGCAGAAATTTTAGCGAAGACACGGCACATTCTAAAGAAGATGTAAACAAAACGAAATACAAAATAAAAACATTATTAAAAAAAGAGAATTTCATTCCTATAAGTAGACTATATGAAATAGAATTAATTATAATTAGAATATAGTATTTATGCAACTTTGCGCAACATTACTGTCAGGTAATTTAATTGATTGATCGTGATTCAGATAGAATGATTTTAAGAAACACGAATATATATCAAGGAGTGCCTCAATGGATTCTGCTTTATATAAACCGGGAAACAAAGGGATAGAAATTTAACTACGTCGTTAAGCTTGGGCAAACGTCTTGAAGGATTGGTATAGCTTAAATAGTATGCCTGCGGATAAGAGAAAGGATAGCTAATGAGAAACAAAGAATGGAGCGTATTCAGAAAAACTACAGCTGTGATTCTTACAGCTACTTTGGTGCTCATATCTGCGGGCTGTGGAAAAGGCGGGAACGCGGCTGAATCTAATCTTTCGAATGAGGAAGGCTCTGGTTCTGATCCTTCCGGAATTCCCGGGGGAGGAAAATGGGTTGATTCTGACGTTGTATTCACAGTCAGGTCTGAGGATAATATACGTTTTCAGGATGATTTTGCAGCGGCTGCCAATAAAGATTATATTGAATCTGCTGTTCTGGACCCCGCATATGAAGAGTCCAGTATATTTCTTGATGCAAATAAGCTGATGTATGAAAGATATATGGAGATTGCTTCTGATGAGGCTATGACAGGCGATAATGCAGAAAAATATAAAGCATTGGTTAAACTGCATTCTGATTGGGATGAGCGAAACAAGCTTGGAGTAAAACCTCTTGAAAAGTATATTTCAGATATACAGAGTATATCCTCTATAAGTGAACTTACGCAGTACCAGGGGAGCACTACGAGAAATCCCTTTGGGTTGGGGCTGTTAATACCGGAAGCTGTGAGTACACAAATACAGTTCCCGGACAAGAGCACGTTAAAACTTCAGGCTCCAAAGCTCTCTCTTGGGTCTGTTTCTTCATATCTGGAATATACAAGCAACACACTGGCATCTAAAGAAAAAACAGATGATGTGGCCTTCTATTTCTTTGGAAGACTCGGTTTTTCAGAAAAAGAGATCAAGGCTATCCTGAAAGGAAATTACAGGATAGAAACTTTTATTGCAAGAAACAGTAATATCGATAACTTCAATGTTGGGGAGATGTTTTCCCAGGCTCAGACCGACAGGAAAGGGCTTAATGCATTACAAGGGAATTACCCGCTCTCACAGATATTGGACAGCAGAGGCTATTTGGAATGCGACAGTTTTTATGTGGATTATTCCTATCTGAAGTCTTTATATAAGATTTATACCGAAAAGAACCTTGAAGATATCAAGTCATTCCTCATGATGCAAACTATTGATTCAGTTAAATATCTTCTCGACCGCGAATCATATGAAAAGATGGTCAGGCTGTATATGAGCGGCGGTGCGAACTATGAGGGAATATCAGATGGGCAGAATAGTGTCCTTTTTAGAAATGACATTAAAATCTGTGGTTATTTACCATTGCTGGATACTTTGTATCTGGAAAAATATTATACAGATGACAAAAAGACAGCTCAGATAAATGAATTTACAAATGCACTTATAAATGCGTATGCACAAATACTTGATGAAGAAGAATGGATGTCAGAAGAAACGAGGACCGCTGCAGGGGGAAAGCTGCAAAATATGGCAGTGCACCTCATAAGGCCGGATAATATTGCTGATTATTCGGCTGCAGACATAAAGTCCTACGAAGAAGGAGGAAATCTTGTAGATGCTGCTGCTGAGGGCAGACGGGTGCTTGAGACTCACATGGCAGTCAAAAGCGCCGACCCAAATTGGGACAGATTTAAATGGGATATTTATGATGTTTCCAGAACTACTACTGAAGTCAACTGTGTGTACTATAGTAACGAGAATGGCATCTATATAATGGCGGGATATCTGGCTATGTGTGATGCTTCTTTCGGAGAAGACGCATCACTTGAGCAGTTTGCAGGTATCGTAGGAACTACGATTGGCCATGAGATAACCCATGGATTTGATTCAAATGGAACAAAGTTTGATCTGTATGGGCGCCAGTTTGATGATAATAAAAACTCCATCGACTGGATGACAGCGCAGGACAGGTCAAAGATGGATGAAAAGGCATCAAAACTGGCAGGATACTTCTCACTGGCAAGGCCGATTCCGGGACAGCAGAAGGTAAATGGAAATGCCGTAAAAGATGAGGCTATTGCTGATATGGGAGGAGTCAAATCAGTACTTTATGCGGTAAGGGAAATGCCTGATTTTGATTATG
Source organism: Butyrivibrio sp. YAB3001 (assembly GCF_900112195.1). Taxonomy (GTDB): domain Bacteria; phylum Bacillota; class Clostridia; order Lachnospirales; family Lachnospiraceae; genus Butyrivibrio. The sequence continues at coordinate 64,003 of NZ_FOKR01000010.1, read as the reverse complement.
ATGAGTTTTTCAGAGCTTTTGCAAGGCAGTATGCAGAGCAGACAACTGAGGAAAATGAACTTGATACAATGAAAAGCGACATGCATCCGCTTCCGTTCCACAGGATAAATATTGTTCTTCAGCAATTTGATGAATTCATAGAAACCTATGATATAAAGTCGGGAGACGGAATGTACCTGAGTCCGGAAAAAAGAGTCAATGTCTGGTGATATCTGTTCAGGAAGGAGACATACTATGGGATCAGAGACTTCAAATGCAGCAATAAGGCTTGATAACATAATAAAAAGCTATGGTAAACATGACGTACTTAAAGGTGTCACCATGCAGGTGAATAAGGGAGATATCTACGGACTGGTAGGAAAGAACGGTGCAGGTAAAACCACAATTTTTAAGATGATCTTAGGTCTGTCGGAATACACTTCAGGTAATGTTTCCATAGCCGGTTCTCAGAATAGAAAAGAGCTGTTTGCAAACAGATCAAAGGTAGGCTTCTTTGTCGGATCCAATTTTTATGGTTATCTTTCCGGCAGGGCAAACCTCGAATACTACGCAGCAGCCAAGGGACTTAAGGGGAAAGCATTAAAAGAGGAAGTGGACCGGGTTCTAAAGGTTGTTGGTCTTACAGACGGTAAGGAAAAGCAGAAAGCTAAGGGCTATTCCCTTGGAATGAAACAGCGTCTTGGAATAGGCAATGCAATCCTGGGTAATCCGGATATTCTCATTCTGGATGAGCCGACCAACGGTCTTGATCCTCAGGGAATAGCAGATATTCGTCATATGATAAGGCGATTCAGAGATGAGTTTGGCATGACAGTCATAGTTTCAAGCCATATTCTGGGAGAGCTGGAAAATACTGCTGACCGTTTCGGTATAGTACATGAAGGTGTTATAGCAAAAGAAATCACACAGGATGATCTTTCTGCTAAACGTCCCGAAGTTGAACTTACAGTCTCAGCCGGTAATTTAGAAAGAGCCAAAAGTATTCTGGCAGAGAATGGTATTGATATTCTTAAAGAAGGAAAAGAAAAAGTAACTCTGGAAGATTATTACTTTGAACTCATTGGAGGATCTGCAGAATGAGAAATTTGTTAAGAGCGGATTTGAAGCGTATCTTTCGGGTTGGGCTTATTTATATAGGGCTTTTGCTGGCGCTGATCTATATTTCATATACGGTGCTTGAAGGCGTTGTAAATGATGGCTCAATTGGACTGGTAAGAGGTGTGCAGAAGTCGCTTAACGGGGCACCTATAGCTCTTTTTATAGTTTTTCCCACTTTCTATGCTGTTTTTGCCCATGAGCTGTCCTCAAAGTCCATGCAGGCTGTACTTGGTCATGGCATAACAAGGGATAAGCTCATAGTTGCCAAGCTTCTTGATGCGGCAATTGTTCTTCTTTGCGTGTACCTGGTCATCATTGTGGCAATCCTTGCAGTAATAAACGGAGAATCAGCAATTATATTAAGCTCGCAGCAACAGACAAACCTTGTTGTTTTTATCATATTGAGGTGGCTTAGACATTTTGGCTACATTGTCTTTTCAGCTATGATTATGTATATTTCGGGCTCCACGGTTCTGGGGATAGTCGCATGTGTGGCATTTACGGTTGTGTTTAGACTTGTGTTTAACCTGATAGAGTTTTTTTCTTCACTGTCATTATATGACTATACCTTTGATGGCCTTTTGGACTGGGCATATACCGGAATAGAGATGGAAGCTTTCCCGTGGCAGATTCTTCCGGCAGCCTGCTATCTCTTGGCTGCACTGGCGATCACTACCTATTTCTTCCGGAGAAAGGAGTTTGATTTTTGAAAAATCTAATTTTTGCAGATGTAAAAAGAATCCTGAGAAAGCCGTCATATTGGATTGTGCTTGCAATATGTCTGGTAATTTCATTTTTCTGGTCTTTGGGGGCAAAAAGAGGCGGGACTGTAAGCGGACTTGATTTCGCTTCTAATCAGGGAACTGCTATAAATACAATGAATCTTTTTATAGGGATTGCTATTTATGTGAGCGTCTACGCCGATGAGTTTTCGTCTAATTCCATGCAGTGCCTTATTGGAAGAGGAATATCAAGAAAAAGGCTCCTTGTCGCCAAGTTCATTAACTGCGTGATCATCACCTTTATTTCTTATGGAATCTATACCCTTTTTATCACATTAACAGGTCTGGTAATGGGCGCAGACATGAACATGTCAGAGAGCAGCTTTTTGTACAGTACGATATTGACCAATGCTTTTCTTATCCTGGGTTATGCAACCATATCCATGATTATTCTTTTCTGGAGTAAGAACGTTGCCTATGCAACTTTGGTGGATGCATTTCTTCTTTTTGCGGGAGATACACTGCTGAGCGGTCTGAATATGATTCCGGTGATAAAATTCTGGCATATAGACAGGCACGTTTTTTCACATGCCCTTGCATGTGCCAAAGTAGATCTGCTTCTAACCGGTGGAACAGCAATATTTACACTCCTTTGGCACGTTGCAAAAATCTGTGTTATTTCGATTATTCTGGCATATATGCTCTTTAGAAAAAAAGAGCTGGATTTCTGATTCAATAGGAAGGAGACTATCGGATTTCAAGAAGAATTCCCAATAATACATCATAAATACAGTTTAAAAAGTCAAATAGGTCTCCATAAGTTTGTGGAGATCTATTTTTTATTGAAATTCCTATTCAATAAAAAACGCTCCGATATGGATGTGATTGTCGCATATCATTTTTATCAATTAATAACCCCTAGGGGGGCTTGTGGCGTGTGATTACATTGGATAAAATGTTGTTCGTTCAAAACGCACAACAGGAGGAAATTTATTGTGAAAAAGAAATTTATGGCATTGCTGCTCACACTGACAATGATTATTGCGCTCACAGCATGCGGTAATTCAAATGGCGGTGACACAGCTTCCAATGAAGGCGGTAAGACACTTGTATACGGAAGTAATGATTATACAAGAATCAATCCTGCTATTGACGAGCACGGAGAGATAAATCTTCTCATCTTTGACGGACTGATGGGACATAATGAAAAGAATGAGGTTGTTCCTGCACTTGCAGAAAGCGTTGATGCTGACGATGCTGCCGGAGTTTACACATTCCATTTAAGAAACAATGTAAAATGGCACGATGGAGAGCCTTTCACTGCAAAAGACGTTAAGTTTACCATCGAAGCTATCATGAATCCTGACAATGAGTCCGAGATTTTCTCTAACTACGAAGATGTTACTTCAATCGATGTTATCGACGACTACACTGTCAAGTTTACTCTTGCAGCTCCAAACGTTGCATTCCTTGAGTACATGACAATCGGAATGCTTCCTGCTCACCTTCTTGAAGGCAAAGACATGCAGGAAGATGGTTACTTTAAGGCACCTGTAGGAACAGGTCCATACAAGTTTTCAGCATGGGACGAGGGACAGAGCATTACCCTTGTTAAAAATGAAGAATATTGGAACGGAACACCTTCAATCGATACTATCATCTTTAAGATTGTTGAAGATGACAACGCAAAAGCTCTTCAGATTGAGTCAGGCGAGCTTAACTTTGCACAGCTTACACCTAAGGATTCCAAGAATTTTGAAGGAAAAGACAATTACACTGTTTATCAGATGAAGACTTCCGACTACAGAGGAATCATGTACAACTTTAACAATGACCTCTGGAAGGAGAATAAAGAACTCATTCATGCATTCAACTGTGCTGTTGACAGAGATGCCATGGTAGCAAGCGTTGTTCTTGGCGAAGGCATTCCTGCATATGGCCCACTTGCAAGAAACGAATATAATGATGCTTCAATCAATCAGGAATCCTATGATCCTGAGAAAGCTAAGCAGATCATCGAGGAAAACGGTTGGACACTTGGTTCTGACGGTATCTATGAAAAAGAAGGCAAGAAACTCACATTTACTATCAACTGCAAGGAAGGTGATCAGGTAAGAGCAGATCTTGCAGCTATTGCATGTCAGAATCTTCAGGACATTGGTGTTGATGCCAAGTACGAAGTAAAGTCCAAGATTGACTGGGATGGCCAGGAAGCATTCCTCATTGGTTGGGGAAGCCCGTTTGACGCTGATGATCATACCTACAAGGTATTTGGAACTGACAAGGGTAACAACTACAGTGCTTACAGCAATCCTGCTGTAGATGAGGCACTTACAAAGGCTCGTCAGACAACAGATAAGGCTGAGAGACAGAAGTATTATTCTGAGTTCCAGCAGGCTATGGTTGATGATCCTGCATATACTTTCTTCTGCTACATTGATGTTGATTACGTAAGTAACGTAAAGATTACCGGAATAACCAAAGATACTATTCTTGGCCATCATGGCGTAGGTATCTTCTGGAATGTTAAGGATTGGACTATTGAGTAATATACTTGAGGTAAAAAATCTTTCGGTAGTATTTAATACACCTGAGGGACGTATAAGTGCAATACGTGACCTCTCTCTGTCTATCGGGCAGGGAGAGGTTTTTGCCGTTGTTGGAGAATCAGGATGCGGCAAAAGCGTTCTCTGTAAAACCATTATGGGAATACTACCGTCAAATACTGAGATTACAAGCGGGAACATAGCTGTAAACGGAAAAGAAATCGTAGGTCTTTCTGATGGAGAAATGTGCAGGGTAAGAGGTGTTGATATTTCCATGGTTTTCCAGGATCCCATGACATCTCTTGATCCTACTTATAGCATAGGTGCACAGATTGCTGAGGCTGTCCGTGTCCATGACAAGAAAATAACTGCTGATGCTCTTAAGAAAAAAGTTATAGATCTCATGGATGCTGTTGGCATAGATCGGGCAGTAGAAAGATATAGCTCTTTTCCCTGGATGCTCTCAGGCGGAATGCGTCAAAGATGCGTAATGGCCATGGCTCTTGCACAGGAACCGAAACTTCTTATAGCAGATGAGCCAACTACAGCTCTTGATGTTACAGTGCAGGCTGAGATATTAGATCTTCTCAAAGAAATCCGGAATAAAACAGGCATGACAATCCTTTTTATCACCCATGATCTCGGCGTTGTTGCAAAAGTTGCCGATAAAGTTGCGATCATGTATGCAGGAAAGATCATAGAGCAGGGATTGTGCGAAGAAATATTTGCCAGGCCAACTCATCCGTACACCTGGGGACTTTTGCATGCTTTGCCTTCATTTGCTGAAAATGGAAGATTATATCCCATTCCCGGAGCTCCTCCAGTGTTAAAAGAGGGTTTTGAAGGAGATGCTTTCGCTGAAAGAAATCCATATGCTCTTAGGATTGACTATGCACAGGAACCGCCTTTTTTTGATTTAAGTCCTACCCACAAAGCCGCAACCTGGCTTTTGGACGAGAGAGCCCCAAAGATACAATTCTCCCTTACAAATACAGCGCCCCCAAAAACTGCCCATGATATAAAGCAAACTGAAAAACTGATGGAAATCCATGACCTGACTCATTATTTCAGGCTTGGTCAGAATTCATATGTAAAAGCTGTTTCTCATGTTTCTTTTGACATATATAAAGGAGAGGTTTTTGCTCTTGTAGGAGAATCGGGAAGTGGTAAATCCACACTCGCAAGATGTATTCTCGGAATGTATAAGCCACTTGGTGGTAAAGCTTTTTATGATGGAATAGATATCACATCCAAGCGACGCACAAGAAAGGACAAGGCCAGAATATCAAAGGAAATACAGTTTATTTCCCAGGATTCAGGCGCAGCCCTTGATATGAAAATGACTGTACGTGACATAATCGCAGAGCCACTGGAAATTCACAGAGTATACAAAAACCGAAAGGCTGCCGATGAGCGCATCAAAGAAATCATGAAAAAAGTTGGTCTTGATGAGCAGCTTATGCAAAGACGTCCATCAGAGCTATCCGGCGGGCAACGTCAGCGTGTCAATATTGCAAGGGCCTATGTTATGAATCCGATGCTACTTGTGGCAGATGAGCCGCTTTCTTCACTGGATGTTTCAATTCAGGCTCAGATAGTGGAAGTATTATCTGAACTAAAGAAAGATCATGAGACTGCAATGCTGTTTATTGCTCACGACCTTTCCATGGTTGAATTTATAAGCGACAGAGTAGGAGTAATGTACAAAGGACACCTTGTAGAGCTTGCCCCAACAAAGGAATTATTTAGAAATCCCGTTCATTCGTATACAAAAGCTCTTTTATCCGCAGCGCCAAAACCTGACCCTGAAGTTGAAAAAACGCGGGTTAGCACAAGATATAAGAAGTCGTTAACGGAATTTATGCATGAGGGCTGGGAAGAAGTTGCCGAAGGACATTTCGTATTAAAGGAGCATTAAGAATGAATCTTAGGAATAAAATCAAACTGGAATCGTTGATAAATAAAATAATTATTGTGCTGATTTCCGTCTTCTTGCTTTCTCTTATCACATTTTTTATGTCAAGGCTGGCTCCGGGAGACCCGCTTGCTTCCTACTATGGAGACAGGGTTGAGAGAATGAGTACTGCTGAAAGAATGCACGCCTATGAGAGACTTGGTCTTGACGGACCGATCATCGGGCAGTATTTTAAGTGGCTAAAAGCGGCTCTTTCAGGAGATTTTGGTATTTCTTTTAAATATAAACAGAATGTTATGACGGTAATTGCAGGAAGACTTCTAAACACCTTACTACTAGGAGGCATAGGCTTTGTCATAACCTTTGGGCTGGCGCTCCTTCTTGCCGTTGCATGCGCATATAGAGAAAACAGCCTTGCGGATAGGATCATTTGCAGAATTGGAACAATTACCAGCTGTATTCCAGAGTTTTGGCTTTCACTGGTCCTCATCTTATTCTTTGCGGTTATGTGGCATCTTTTGCCAAGTAGCGGCGCTTATGCCATAGGAAGAGCTAACGATATAGGAAGCAGGATTGAGCACTTAATTCTTCCACTAATAGTCGTTGTTATGAGCCACCTCTGGTACTACGCATATATGCTAAGAAATAAGCTCCTTGAGGAAATCAGGCAGGAGTACGTGCTTCTTGCAAGAGCAAAGGGCATCAGCAAAAGAAATGTAATGTGGAAACACTGTGTACGAAATCTTATGCCTACAATGATTGCCATTATGGCCATTTCCATGAATCACATTTTAGAAGGTACATACATAGTTGAAATGGTTTTCTCATACCCGGGCATTGGCACTCTTTCTTTTGAAAGCGCCAAATACCACGACTACAACATGCTTATGGTGCTCACGGTGATAACAGGAATCGTTGTAATTATCGGCAACATAATCGGTCAGACCATTAGCGAAAAGATTGATCAGCGAATGAAAGCTCAGGATAAGATGAAAGATCTTATGGAAATAGTTTCTCATCGGGAGATGATGGATGATGCAAGTAAATAAAGTTTTGAATAATTTTGAAATAGTTGGAACACAATATAGCAAAAAAGATGAAACGCAGGAAGCACGAAAGCCGTTTATCAAAGGCATTCCCATATTATCTGTTGTAATTCTTGTGCTTATTATTCTGGGATGTCTTTTTTGCGAACTTATCATGACACATGATCCATCCAGAATGTTTCTTGATGAAATAAACAGGGCACCGGGAAGCGGACATATCTTTGGGACAGATACGCTTGGCAGAGATATCTGGTCGATGATATGGTTCGGAGGAAGAAAGTCCCTTATTATCGGTACTGTAGCTACAGTTATATCTTCGTTTATAGCTGTTGTTTATGGAACTTTGAGCGGAGTTGCCGGAGAAACTGTCGATAATATCATGATGAGATTTACGGAGATTCTTCTTAGCATTCCTTCGATTCTTCTGGTTGTATTTATGCAGGCTGCCCTAGGACAGAGAAATTTCCTTGGAATATCTGTCATTATAGGCATTACCAGCTGGATGAGCATTGCTAAGATTGTCCGCGCAGAAGTAAGAAAGATAAGAAGCGAAGAATACGTCCTAATCTCCAAAATGATGGGCGGAAGCTTTATGCATGTGCTGTTTAAGCATCTTGCACCTAATTTCATGAGCAGTATCATGTTCATGATCGTAATGAGTGTAAGAAGCGCCATTGTTTCCGAGTCGACCTTGAGTTTCCTTGGAATTGGCCTCCCGGTTGAGATCATAACCTGGGGAAGTATGCTTAGCTTGTCAGAAAAAGCTCTTCTGACAAGCTCTTGGTGGATAATACTGATTCCCGGTATTTTTCTTGTAGTGACGCTTCTTTGTATAACAGATATAGGAAATTATATACGTGGCTCCTATAATTCAAAAGAAGGGAACCTGTGATCAGGCATCATATGCCATCGAAAAAAATCACTTGTTATTGCAACAGATAAAAATTCATGCAAAAGGCGACATGCATATCATTATTCCAAATGCCACCAGTATAAGACCTGAACTCATAAAGGAAATCATGAATGCTCTGGAAAAGAACTTCGCATCCTTATCTCCCGGAGCATCCTTGGTTCCTTTGAAGATCATTCCAAGCGCCCACCCAAGATAGGTAAAGAAAACACCTCCTGCAATCAGTGCTGCGCCTACAACGCTAAATCGAATAAACGGATGATAGGCATTTACCAAAAAAAGAATTACCGCAGCAACCACAATAAACCAAACCGGCGCCATAAGATGAATTATTCTCATGGAACTCTTAGCATCTTTCACTTGCTTCTCATTTTTATATATAAGGTCATCTTTTAAAAATCTTCGATTATTCCCTGCAAAATTCAATAAAAAGAATCCCCATACACCCGCCACAAAAATGAACGGGATCAAAAAGAATGGCTCAAACATTGTTTTTCCTCCAAAAAGAAATGATAATACTTTACCTTAGCTTCGTCTATACCTTATAATGGCCATGTACGCTTACAACGGCCACTACTGAATCATTTCAACGACAACAGGAGGATGACACGATGACAGAAAAAGAATTATGGGCAGAATTTTGCTCTAAGAAGAATATTGATATCAATACACCTTATGAGGCATGGGGCTTTGGTGGAATTGAAGAAGGAGATACTGACAAACTTGCGCAGCTGGTTTTAAAGGGTAAAAAATTTGGAACAGCCAGTTCTTACGATGAGTATGTCATGGAAGATGTTCTGGATGAGATTCCACAGCCGGGCGATTATAGCGTGATCTTAGACAGCAACGATGAGGCTGTATGCGTGATCAGAAATTATGATGTGTATGTGAGAGCATTTGGCGATGTGCCCCCATTCCATGCATATGCAGAAGGTGAAGGCGATAGATCGCTACAATATTGGCGCGATGTACACACTGAATTTTTCAAGGAATGCCTTGATGAAACAGATATGCCATTTAATCAGGAATCACGCATTATATGCGAGAAATTCAGTGTCGTATACGCTCCCGGACAGGACTTTTCTGAGGAAGAGCTTCTTTTTGTAGAACCTTCGATGGACTATGCAAAAGAAATTGCAGCTTACAGGCAGGAAATGCTGGACGCAGATTCATCTTTTGACGGATGCTTTTCTATGAAAAGAATGCCCGATATTCAGGAATACGTTGATTATTGCATAGGCTGGGCAAATCCAAGGAGAAAAGCGGATGAACATGGCGCATGGGGAAATGTGCTCTTGGTCATAAGAAAATCCGATATGAAAATGGTAGGCTGCATGCAGGTTCACAATGTTCTAACCGAGAGAATGAAGAAATATACAGGGCATGTAGGCTATTCAGTTCGCCCCTCCGAAAGAGGTAAAGGCTATGCAAAAAGAATGCTTGCAAAAGCATTAGATTTCCTTTCAAGCTTCGGATTTGAGGAAATCTATGTTAGTTGTCTTCCTGATAATGAGGCAAGCAAGAAAACCATCCTTGCCAATGGCGGAGAATACGTAGAAACAGTCTTTTTAGAGGAAGATAACGTAAATCTTGAAAAGTATAAAATCAGACTTAGCTAAATGTTTTTATTTATTTAATAATCTTATTACTGAGCATAAAGAAAATGCGCAAGCAGTGGAGGTAAGGGGAATCTGAGATGAAGGTATTTTTGTTGGAAGATGATGATGCAATTGCAATGGGACTTAAATACTCTTTGGAAAAAGAGGGCTATGAAGCCATCCATGTGCGTACCAAGGCTGATGCACTTGCAACATGGAAAACAAATACGTTTGATATATGCATACTTGATATCAACCTTCCGGATGGGAATGGCTATGATGTTTGCAAATTCATCAAAGAAAAAGAAGACGTTCCGGTAATCTTCCTGACAGCAAGTGATGCCGAAGTCAATGTTGTCATGGGCCTTGAGATGGGGGCTGACGATTATGTATGTAAGCCTTTCAGGATAAATGAGCTTATGGCAAGAATCAAGACTGTTCTTAGAAGGAGTGGTAAGGGTATGTCCGCCTCTGCTTCTGATGGAAACGGAATCCTTTCAATAAAAAATGTCCGCATTCATACAAGTGAAGCCAAGGTTGGTATACTTGATGACACTACCGGCAAAGAAGAAATAGTTGAACTTACCGCTCTTGAATACAGACTGCTCCTTGCTTTTTGCAACAATAGAGGAAATGTAATGTCCAGAAGTCAGCTCCTTGAGGACATGTGGGATGTCAGCGGCGATTTTGTAAATGATAATACTCTTACTGTCTACATAAAAAGACTTAGAGACAAGATTGAAAAAGATCCTGCAGATCCTCAGATTATAAAAACCGTAAGAGGCCTGGGATATATTGTGGAGAAATAATCAATATAAATTTGAACTATATAATATATTCTTAAATAAACATACAGAAATCCGCGCCTGCTGCGGATTTCGTTCATCAATGTATAAATACAGATAAAAGTTTGGGGATACTTTGTATGCTGAATAATAAGGAATTCAAATATATGATTGTTGCAGCAGCTGTACTAACAGTTGCTGCTTCTATATGCGGATATGCTTTTTGCGGTGTATCTGCATTTTTTATAATGCTCATGCTTGGAATAACGCTTACTACAATGTTTGCTGTTACGACTATCCGCAGATATAAAGATTTGGATGCTCTAAACTCTTACCTTGTAAGTGTTCTTGCAGGTGGTGAAGCACTAAACATTCTTGATCAGGAAGAGGGCGAGATATCTCTCCTTAAAACCAATATCTATAAAGCCACCACAACACTAAACTATCAGAAAAATCTTTTAACAAAAGATAAGGTGGCTCTGTCCAATGCAATAGCTGATATCAGTCATCAGCTAAAAACTCCGCTGACATCTATGATAGTCATGAATGACCTTTTAAAATCGGAAGACGATAAAGATAAACGTATTGAGTTTTTGCAGACACAATCAAACCAGCTTGACAGAATGAACTGGCTTATTCAGACACTTTTGAAATTGTCAAAGATCGATGCCGGAACAATAGCGATGAAAACCGAGAAAGTTGCAGTGGATGCCCTTGTCAGGGAAGTTATAAAACCTTTTGAAATTCAGATGGAGCTTAAAGATATCACCTGCTCATGCATATATTTGGATGCGTCAAAAGACAATAATGTGGCTGCTGCAAATTTTGACATTAATTGCGATATAAACTGGACCATAGAAGCTATCCAGAACATTGTAAAAAACTGTATTGAACATATGGAAAGCGGAGGCACGCTTACAATCAGCGCATCTGACACAAATATCTACAATGAAATAATTATAGAAGATACAGGATGTGGAATTTCCACGGAGGATCTTCCGCATATTTTTGAACGATTCTATAAAGGGAAAAACGCAGGAAAAAACAGTGTCGGCATAGGCCTGGCTCTGGCAAAGACCATTATGAACGGCCAGCACGGCGATATCGTTGTGGAAAGCACAGAAGGAGCCGGAACCAAGTTTTCCGTGAAGTTTTATAAAACGATCATTTAATGAAAATCAAATCTTACAATTCTGTAATATTAAAGTCACTTGATTGTAATGATAAAGTTATAACCTTATCTCAGAAACACAAAATCATGAGAAGGGAGCCACAATTAAAATGAACATTTTGGAAATCAGAAACCTTTGCAAGGTATATGGAACAGGAGAAACAAGAGTAGATGCACTTAAAGATGTTTCTTTTGATATAGAACAGGGAGAGTTTGTTGCAATAGTAGGGCCTTCCGGTTCCGGAAAATCGACACTTCTTCATATCCTTGGCGGAGTAGATGTTCCCACATCGGGAACCTGTAACATTGCCGGAACAGACATCGGCAAACTTGATGAGACTAAGCTTGCAATCTTTCGCAGAAGAAATATAGGTCTTATCTACCAGTTTTATAACCTTATTCCTATCCTGAACGTGGAAGAGAATATGACACTTCCGATCTTGCTTGATGGAAAAAAGCCGGATAAAAAGCTCTTAAGTGACCTGGTTGAAAAGCTTGGATTAAAGGAACGATTATCCCATCTGCCAAATCAGCTCTCCGGTGGTCAGCAGCAAAGAGTATCTATCGGAAGAGCGCTGATGAATCATCCTGCTCTTTTACTGGCAGATGAACCTACAGGTAATCTGGATTCTGAGAACAGTAAGGAAATCATATCTCTTTTACGGAAATTCAATAAGGAAAATAACCAGACCGTCATCATTATCACTCATGATGAGAGGATAGCTCTTTCTGCGGACAGGGTAATTACGATTGAAGACGGCAGGATCACCCATGATAGCAAGAAGGAAGGGGTGATGGCATCATGAATATCATTTCAAAACTTACATTAAGACATCTTCTAGGAAACAAGAAAAGATCCATCGTAACAATCCTCGGAATTGCAGCATCTACAGCACTTATAAGTGCGATAGTCCTTGGCGTTTTTTCATTCTTTAAGTTCTTTGGACTTCTGGCAATACAGTCAGGCGGAAATGTACACGCACAGTTTGATGAAATTAGCAGTAAGCAATATACATCACTTATCAATGATAGCAGGATTGCTTCGGTTGGACTTCGTGAAGTGGAAGAAAATAATACCGGAATAAGGCTTATAAACGATAAGGAAAATAGGTTCAGAGTCGGAAATATAGATCATGTGAACGCAGACTTCATAAATATGAAAGTAGTATCTGAATATGAAGGTAAGCTTCCACAAAACTCTTCCGAGATAGCAGTTGAAGAGCAGTTCCTTATTGATAATGGGCTGGAAAATCTCAGAGTTGGAGACACCCTTACATTTGAACAGGGCTACAGATATATTGATGATGATCTGGAAGGCTTTATATATCTTGCGGGAAACTACAGATCTGATGAAAAGTTTAAGTCTTTGGGAATTGAAACATGCACGGTGACTGCAATTCTTCACGGAAACAGACCAACCGATGGCTGGGATATTCTTAGAGGATTGGATGATGGTTATTTTCCTGATAAAATCAAGTCTCAGGTAATCATCACCTTAAAAAAATGTGATCATACCGCGCTTAAGCAGCTCAAGAATATCGTTTCGGAATACGGAATTGAAAAGCGTGCCTACAACACAGAATATCTCCTCAGCTGCTTTGCATTTGAAGAAAGCGGAGGGACTTATAAGTCATTTTTTGTAATGATGGCTGTGGCTCTTGGAATTGTTATAGTTACATCGGTTATCCTGATTTTCAACTCCATAGGTATGTCTCTTACAGAGAGAATGCGCTATCTTGGAATGCTTGCAAGTGTCGGAGCTACATCAAAGCAAAAGAGATTCTCAATATACTACGAAGGACTTATCCTTGGACTTGTCGGAATACCGCTTGGTCTTTTCTTTGGATATATAGGAACCAAAATCACGTTGTCTTTTCTTGGAAGGAAAATTCTTGAAGCAGATATGCTTGCCGGGGCTGAAGGAATGAGGGGCAGCATTCCTATTGTATGTGCGCCTTCAGCTATCGCTGCAATTGTTTTCTTCGCAGCAATTACGATACTTATCTCTACATTTATTCCGGCTATCAGAGCGGCCAAAGTTATGCCTATAGATGCCCTTAGGCAGAATAACACAGTCAAAGTAAAAGCAAGAAATCTTCGTGTAAATCCTCTTATAAGAAAAATCTTTGGATATGAAGGGGAACTTGCTTACAAGAACATAAAAAGAAATGGTGTGAAAGGGAAAGTTATTACAGCAACCATAGCAGTTTCAATTATTCTGTTCCTTTCCATCAATTATTTCTGCAACTCAATTGTCAGAGCCAATCAGTATGAGTTTGATATTCCTTACCAGATTGTGGCTTCCTGCGCCTATAATGAAAGTGATAAATTGCGCAGTGCCATCACTGATATTGAAGGAGTTGATGATGTATACAGTGCAAGCATGATTCAGTTTTTATTCAAGAAAGCTCCTGAATCTACAGTCGAGCTCGCTAATACAGATATAGCTGATTCAAAGTTTCTTTTACCGGCATTTACCGAGTTGGATTTCAGCGTGATGGATGTCGTAGTGGTAGACGATGAGGATTTTAACAGGATTCTTGAGGATAATAATCTTAACAAAGCTGACTATTATGGCGATACGCTAAGGGGTGTCCTGTTAAATGACTTCTTCCATGAAAAAAAGCCCAGTGAAATTTTTAATGATGGCATTCTTGGGCAGGTTATTCACTATGATGAAAAGCAGGGAAATCCTCCAGCTATCGAGATTGCAGCTTTTGTGAAATATAATGCAAACAACAAGGTTTTGGATCTGATTCCCAAGACCAACATTGCAACTTTTGTACCGGTATCCATGTACTATGAGAAGGCAAAAGAAGTCCTTCCCGAAGACAGGCTAACGATAGACCTTGCCGTAGAAACATCCACGCATGAAGAAGTGCACGATAAAATCTATTCCCTTTTGGAAAACAACGGATATCATAGCTATTATTGCGCAGACCTTACAGACGCTGTGAAGGCAATGGATGCGATAACTCTTTTACTTAAGACTGCAATGTACGGCTTTACAATTCTTCTAACACTAATTGCTATTGCAAATATTGTAAACACAATCTCCACAGGAGTCCTTCTTAGGAGAAAAGAATTTGCCATGTACAAATCAGTTGGCCTTGAAAATATAGGCTTTAAGAAGATGATAAGGCTTGAAACTCTCCTTTATGGGATAAAGGCGCTCGTATGGGGATTTCCGATTTCTCTTTTGCTGAGCTATCTCATGTACAAAACTTTTGATTCCAGCCTGTTTACGTTTAATCCAGACCTGCTCATGTACGCAATTATCGTGGTTGCAGTATTTGGTATTCTGGGAATAAGCATGGCTCTTAGCATAAACAAGATCAAGGATGATAACATCATAGAAGCTCTCAAAGAAGATGCCGTTTAAGATATTTGATAATTGTCAACCTCAATTACATTGCAGGTTGACAATTATTTTTTGTTATGCTATCTTCATATTTGTATTTGGCGAGCCTAATCATAGATATTTGTTGGAGGATAAGACATCATGAGTAGTACAGAAGCAGTTAAGACAAGAGAAAATATGAAAGTATTAGATTTGGTATATATTGCAATCGGGGCAGCACTGATAGCGATATGTTCCTGGATAAGCATCCCCACAGCAGTTCCGTTTACACTTCAGACATTTGCAGTGTTCTTTGTATTATTGCTGCTTGGAGGCGAAAGAGGAACAGTGGCAACACTTATATATGTTCTTCTTGGAGCAATCGGAGTACCTGTTTTTGCAGGATTTAGCGGAGGAATCGGAATTCTTTTGGGAAATACAGGCGGATATATCTTAGGATTCCTGTTTATCGGTCTCATTTACATCCTTTTTACAAGATTCTTCAAGAAAAATATTGTTATTAAAGTAGTAGCACTTGTCCTTGGACTTGCAGTATGTTATGCATTTGGAACAGCCTGGTTCATGCATGTCTATATGCAGAATAGTGGAGATATCGGCTTGATCACTGTACTTGGATGGTGCGTATTCCCATTCATCATTCCTGATCTGTTAAAGCTTTCACTCGCTGTAGTAATTGCAAGAAGAATCGAACCTGTTGTTAAATAATGCACTTTTTATCTAAGAAACGATTGCAACCACCTGTTATAAATGATAGTATAAAAAAGAATAAAAAATATAAAGAAAGAGCGCTTGGCGTTTAGGTGAAAAAATGATTATTAGATAATTTAGCTTGAGTGAACACGATGATTTTGGTATAGCTGCTGGCGCAGCTGTTTTGTGTACGCTTAAACTGGATTATCATGCATTTTTAGCCATACTGTCATAGTAGGTCTATTTGTGTGAGTCTATTTTGCGTATGCAGAATAGGCTTTTTTTTGCAGCAGAACAGGAGGGCGATATATGCTACAGATTAAGGATTTGACTATAACACATCGCAAAGACCTGCGGATTATTTTAGAAAAATTCAATATGGTATTAAATGACGGAGATAAAGCAGTAATCATTGGTGAGGAAGGAAATGGCAAGTCCACTTTGATGAAGTGGATCTATGATCCTGAACTTGCCGAAGAATACTCGGAATGTGAAGGGGAAAGAATAGCTGCCGGAGAAGCCCTGGGGTATCTTCCACAGGAACTTCCGGAAAAAGATAAAGAAAAAACGCTTTATGAGTATTTTTCGAAGGCACAGCTTTTTTATGATAAAAGTCCAAAAGAATTATCTGAAATGGCTATAAAATTCCAAGTGCCAACAGATTTCTTTTACAGTGACCAGAAAATGGGCAGTTTGTCAGGTGGCGAGAAGGTAAAGGCACAGCTCATGAGGCTTCTAATTGAAAAGCCAACAGTTCTTTTGCTGGATGAGCCATCAAACGACATAGATATAAGCACGCTTGAACTTCTGGAAAAGCTCATCAATGAATGGAAGCATATAGTTCTTTTTATATCACATGATGAGACGCTTATTGAGAATACTGCAAATGTGATAGTTCACATCGAGCAGATCATGAGGAAAACCAAGAGCAGATATACAGTCGTAAGGGACAATTATAAGAATTATATCGAAAGAAGAGCTGAGAACTTCGAAAGACAGGAACAGCAGGCAATCAACGACAAAAAAGAGAAAAAACGTCGTGATGAAAAATATGCACGAGTTTATAACAGTGTTGAACATGCACTTTCAACTATTTCCAAGGGTGCGCGGGATGCACCTGGAAAAAATCTCAAGGATAAGATGCACACTGTAAAGGCAATGGGACGGCACTTTGAAAAAGAAGATGAAAACATGACAAAAATGCCTGAGCAGGAAGAAGCCATCTTTTTTAAGCTTGGTGATGAAAATGCCATGATGCCCGCCGGAAAAACAGTAATTGAGTACAAACTTGATGAGCTAAAGACGCCTGACGAATCAAAAATCCTTGCAAAAGATATTTTTCTTAGAGTCCGAGGGCCTGAGAAAATCTGCATTATTGGCAATAATGGAATTGGTAAGACAACGCTTCTAAAGAAAATAGCTGATGAGTTGTTTTGCAGAAAAGATTTAAAGGTCCAGTATATGCCTCAAAACTACGAAGAACTGCTTGATCTCGATGCCACACCGATAGAATTTCTGGATGACACAGGCGATAAGGCAATACGAACCCGCATCAGAACATATCTTGGCTCACTAAAATATACTGCAGATGAAATGGAACATCCAATAAAAGAATTGTCCGGCGGTCAGAAGGCCAAGGTGCTTTTACTTAAGATGAGTTTATCAGATGCAAACGTTCTAATATTGGATGAGCCCACCAGAAACTTTTCGCCACTTTCCGGTCCTGTTATAAGAAAGATGATAGCCTCTTTTCCTGGGGCAGTAATCAGCATTTCGCATGACAGAAAGTATATAGAAGAAGTTTGCACAAAGACGTATACTTTAACTGAAGAAGGATTAAAGAATCTTCTCGCAGACCATATCACCGAGCCATCGGATGTTAAGTGGGTTGCGATTAAGGAGTGATAATATGGAGAAAACAAAGAAAATACGATTTCTTGACGGCACCATGTTAAAAATCATAGAAGTGGCTATTTTATGTTTTTTATCCGGGACATCTTATTCTGCTATATTTGATAAAACTGTTACATTTCTCCGATTGAAATCCTCATTTTTCTCCGATTCAAAACCTATTTTTTCTCCGATTTATGATAGAATAATCAGCAGGAGGTAACTATAATTATGAGAAAATCAAGTTTTATTGCACTTGCAAGTGCACTTATTATCACACTGTCAGGTTGTGGCAAGCAACCATCCGAGCAAGACATCAATCCAGACCTGCAGGTAGAACCAATCACAGAGGAAACAACAGCTGTCACTGCTCTGGCAACGCCAACAGTTAATGCAGGTGGCACTGAACCCGGAGAAGATCAGATTTCTGTACGTTTTGAGTGGAAGCCTGTTGAAGGGGCTGACGGATATGAAGTTATAGAGGAAAATAAATTCTACAAAGAAGATACATATCGTGAACCGGAAGAAGAGCAGAAAGTAGATACATCCCAGACTACCTATGTTACCGGGGCTCAGGATTATTTTGATTTCAGGATCAAGGTCAGGGCATACAGGTGCGAAGGTGATAATAGGGAATTCAGTGAGTGGAGCGAATACGCATACGGAAGTACATATGATGAGTCGGATGTAGCTCCTATTGACGACGGAGCAGCAGCGGATAGCTTGGAAAAAGAAGCTGATGAACTTTTTGCAAAGGCAATAGCCGGAGAAATCATAGTAAATGCCACCTATGAAGATGGAAAAGATTTTTCTTATTATATTACTGATCTTCCAAATGATCCTGAAGATTTCTACAGCTATACCGTCGGAGAAAGAGTAGATCTTGATAACGACGGAGTTAAAGAACTTATAATAAATGGTCCTTATGGCGGCAAGTACCTCGATGCAAGAGATGGCAAAGTGTACCAGCTTGCTGAAGGGGAGGGCACAGCAGGTCAGCTTTGCTACGTAAACTATAACGATAAAACATACATCTGTCATGTAGACAATTCCCATGGAGGCAGGGAAATTTTCCTAATGGACCAGTATAACGGAAATGGCGCAATTGTAGATTCCACATCTTTAACTGCAGAGTATTGGGATTATGTCGAATTTAACGCAGAAGCTGCACAGTGTCATTTTGGGGATGAGGAAATAACTGTTGAACGATACCTTGAATTAAGAAATGAAATTTTTGGATACTAAATTATAAGTATGGCGTCAGGGGAAATAGTATAAATCCACAACGAGGGTAAAAGGCATTATATAACATTAGTTATGAAAAAGGTGGGGAGTAATCAAGGTATGAAATACAATATCGACAAAGAATTGAGATCATTTTCACTATGTAGCGGAACGGTAATTGGACGTTTATACCCGATTATAAATATTGGATACAGATTAAATAAATGCAAATCGGATAAATATGTTAATGTCAAAAAATATGATGCACCGGGATATAACGGGGAAAAAATCTCTACACTTGTAATTGAACCAAAACAATATAGCGGAAAACTCCCTTGTATTTTCTTTTTCCACGGAGGAGGATTTATCCTCCGCGCGTCTAAGGCGCACTATCAGATTGCAAAGTGGTATGCTCAAAGAGCACATTGCAAAGTTATATTTCCGGATTACAGATTGTTACCCAAGCACAAATATCCTGTTGCAGTCGAGGATTGTTATAGCGTTTATGTGTGGGCACTTGAAATTGCTGAAAAATTAGGCATCAATAAAGATATGACCATTGTTACCGGAGATAGTGCCGGGGGCAATATTTCAGGTGCAATTACTACTATGCTTAATGACAGAGGCTTTCCGCTTCCAAAAGGAATGATGCTGATTTACCCGGTCCTTGATAGAAGAATGATCACGGAATCCATGAAAAGATTTACGGACACACCTATTTGGGATTCGCGTTGCATGAAATGGTTTTGGAACCTGTACCTGGGAGAGCAGGCTTCTGAACATGGAAATTATTATTCTATTTCTGAACTGAAATCTCTTAATTTTTTCCCAAAAACGTATGTTGAAGTTGCTGAATATGATTGCCTTCGAGATGAGGGACATAAGTTTGCCAAAAGATTAGTCTCAGAAGGAATTTCAGCAGAAGTACATCAAATTTCCGGAGCTTGTCATGGTTATGAGTCAGCGCTGAAAAGCTCAATCGTTGAAAAATGCATGAACAGAAGAATTGATTGGATAAAAGAGATATTTGTTGATCACGCTTATTAAAGAGATGGCGAGCCCCTTTGCTGGATTGCATATTTTATACTTTATAAAAATATACGTATAATGGTAAAATCGATGTACGGATTAACATTATTAAATAAAGTAATATACAAAGGAGATGTTATGAAAAAGAAGCTGGTAGCAATACTACTGACAATCGCTATGATAGGCGGAATCTATGGCTGTGGTAAGGCGACAACTGTGGATAACCCACCTGAATCAGAGGAAAAAGAAACCACAACAAATGACAACAGCTCGAATCAGGCAGAAAGTGCAACTGAAGCAAGCACTGAAATCGAAACAGAAGAGCCATCCGAGAATTTAGAAGCTGAAGAAGGCGCTCAGGTCACCACAGGTGGAAAACCCTGGATAGATTCTGAGATTAAGGAAAACATCACTGCCGACATGGAGACAGATCCTAAGGATGATTTTCATCTTTATGCAAACAAGGACTGGATCCTGTCTACTGAGCTTCCCGATGGCTATGGCACATGGTCTCACTATTCTGAGTGTGGCCTTGCGGTCAAAGAAAAATGCATGGAACTGCTTAAAGATGACAGTCTTGAGGGACATGATGCTGATCTCATCAGAACCTATAATAATCTGGTCCTTGACTGGGATACGCGAAATGCCATTGGTGTATCACAAATAAAAGAGCTCTATGACAAGATACTTGCAGCAGAGACAATTGATGATATCACTGAGCTTTTAACAGGCAAGGATACACTATTTGAATTTTATGATTTTGTTGGATACGGGGCAGATACTGGTCTTAATGATCCCAACACATATCTGTGCAGTATAGGAACTCCCAGACTCCTTCTGTCAGATTCAGCAGAGTACAAGGAAAGAACGGATTATGGCGACCTTCTTTATGGCTATCGCAAAGACATTTTTACCTATATAGCAGGAAAAATGGGCATGTCCGAGGACGAAGCAAGTAAGCGTTTTGATGCAGCCATCGATATTCAAGGGATTCTTGCTAAAAAAATCTTCACCACTGAAGAAAATTACAGCGAAGACATTTACGACAAAATAAACAATGAAATGTCCTTTGAGGAACTTGTAGCCTTATCCAAGAATTTTCCTCTTGAAAAACTGCTTACAGCTACCGGATATAAGTACGATGGAGTATACCTTGTAACGAACCCCGGATATTTCGAGGCTCTGGATGAAGTATATACTCAGGAAAACATCGAGGGCATAAAAGATGTGATGCTTGTTTATTACCTCAATTCTTCCGGAAATTTCCTTGATAAGGATACTTATGATGCTCTAAATGATATTGGAAACGAATACTATGGCATCAGTGGAATGATATCTGATGAAGAAATGGCTTACGATCTTGTGGCAGGCGCGCTTCCTGCTTCCATGCAGAAAGTCTATATCTCTAAATATGGTTCCGAAGAAGATAAGAAAAAGATGGAAGACCTTTGCCGTGAGGTTATCGACACCTACAGAGAGCTCCTTTCCGAAAATACCTGGGCTTCTGAGGAAGTTAAGAATTACGCCATCGAAAAGCTTGAAAAGATAGTAATCCACGCTGCTTATCCTGACAAGTTCAGGGACACTTCAGATATTGACCTTTCAGGCTGCACACTAAATGAAGCTCTTGATAGGATCAATAAAAGTGAAATAGCCTATAATACAAGTCTTCTTGGTAAAAAGATAGACAAGGAAATGTGGGCAGAGGACATGAACATCCTTGAGTGCAATGCTTACTATTCACCTTCTGATAACACCATAAATATGATAATCGGAATGATGGGTGAACCATTTTATTCAAGTGATATGAGTATCGAAGAACTCTACGCTTCCATCGGGGCTTTCTGGGTAGGGCATGAGATATCCCATGCTTTTGACAGTAACGGCTCTCAGTTTGACGCTGAAGGTGTCTACAGAGACTGGTGGACAGAAGCAGATAAAGAAGAATTCGATAAGCGTGTTAAAAAGATGGATGACTATCTTGATACAATAATCGCCTTTGGAGATCATCATTTTATAGGCGGAAACATTGATACTGAGATGGTTGCGGACATGACAGGACTTCAGTGCGCGCTCCGCATGGCTTCCAAGGTTGAGAATTTTGACTATGATAAGTTTTTTATCAAGTATGCCCAAATGAACGCAAGCCTTGGAGGATACAACCAGGAGTTTTCCGCACTTACACAGGACGCACATCCTCTGAACTATTCAAGGACCAACGTTCCTGTTCAGCAGTTCGATGAATTCTACGAAACCTACGACGTCAAGCCCGGCGACAACATGTACCTTGCTCCCGAAGACAGACTAATTATTTGGTAAAGATATAGCAAAAAGGGAATCATTCAAATGACGAGTGATTCCTTTTTTGTATGTATATTTTTGTATGTAGTATAATTTTAAATGAATTATTTTTTTGTGGAGAATTTTAATGATGATTGACCGTCAAAGAGTAAAGGAGCAGTTTGCTTCTTATGTAAAAAATTACAATCCCTCAGATCCTAAGATAGCGCTTAAGATTGCACATACTTACAGAGTTGCAGATAATTGTGAGCAGATTGCAAAGTCTATATCACTATCAGACGATGAAGTTGAGTTTGCATGGCTTTCCGGAATGCTGCATGATATTGGAAGATTTGAGCAGGTTAAAAGATTTAATACTTTTATTGATTCAGAATCTGTTGACCACGCAGAATTTGGAGCAGATCTTCTCTTTGGAGATGATAAGCTTATAAAGGCTTATGCAGATGACAGATCCTGGGACAAAGAGTTAGAAATCGTTATAAGGCAACATAATAAATATAGGATTGATGAATCAATAGCAGGGAAAACACTCATCTTTTGTAATATACTTCGCGATGCAGACAAAGTGGACATTCTCAGAGTAAATGTTGAAACTCCAATGGAAGAAATCTACAACGTCACCAAAGAAGTTTTGTTTTCATCAGGTGTATCTGAAAAGGTTATGGAGCAGGTAAGAGAGCATCACGCAGTCAACCGCGACGTCATGGACTCACCTGCTGAGCACTTGATAGGGCATATTGCTCTTACCTTTGAGCTTGTATACCCCAAGAGTTGGGAACTTGCTAAAAAGCAGGGATATCTTTACAAAATGTTTGAATTCCCCACTCAAAATGAAAGCATGAAAAAAGCACTTAAAGAGACTCGAGAAGAGGTGGAAAGCTATTATACTTGCAAGAATCTCAGCATTGAATAAAAAAGTTTTTTGGAAATATTTATCAATGAGCTCAATATACATCAGTAATAAGGGGGCATGGCATGAACTATTTTATCGAGGGATTACAAGGAAGCGGTAAGAGTACACTTGTGAAAAGGCTTTCTGAGAAGTATCCGGATCATAGAGCTATATGCGAAGGCGATTATTCTCCGGTCGAGCTTGCATGGTGTGCTTATGTGGACGAAGCAACCTATAACGATATTCTTGAAAAATACAATGATATTAGAAGTGAAATAGAAGAGAAGAGTTTTACTGAAAATGATCATAAGATCATCTGCTATACAAAGATTATTACAGATATTCCGGGCTTTCACAAAGATCTTGAGAAATATGAAATCTATAACGGCAACTTAAACTCAGAATCTTTCAAAGATGTTATCTTGAGAAGACTTCAAAATTGGAACAGCGACAACAATATTTTTGAGTGTTCTCTTTTTCAAAATATCGTTGAGGATATGATTCTTTTCCAGAAAAAGACTGACCAGGAAATATTAGATTTTTATGCGGAAGTTAAAGAAGCACTTACGGGAAAAGAGTACAAAATAATGTATCTTGAAACAGATGACATAGCATCAAATATTGATGTCATCCGAAAAGAGCGCTCAGATGATAAAGGAAATGAAATGTGGTTTCCTTTGATGATGTGGTATTTTGACAATTCTCCTTATGCAAAAGAAAAAGGAATATCCGGTACCGATGCATTGCTTGAACATTTCAGACACCGCCAGGAACTGGAACTTAAAATCTGCAAAGAAATATTTGACGGACACTATACACTGCTACAGTCTAAAAACTACAATATCTAAAACGAAAAACAAAATATTTAGTATGATTTAAATGAATACTTTTTTCTATGGTGGGAGATTAGTAATGGCTGAAATAATGACTATTGCAGTAAATGATTTTCATATGGATTACTTTAAATTCGGTCATGGGGAAAAGAGATCCCTAAAGAATACACAATACATGAGATGGCAAAAGATACCGCAGCAGTAATGAAAGGATACGGTCACGCCGCATTTGATACAGTGCCCGATTATCGGAATAGAATTTACTCATTCCTGACTGATAAAAATTAATTTCCTATAAATTCAAAAATTTAGGTATTACATCATGAAATTTTTTCTGCTATAATCACACCTTGCTAAACAAAATTTAGAAGATGTAAAAGTTGGTAACATTGGAAACGCACACTCGAACCGAGTGCTAACGAACAACACGCTTAAGTCTTCCCCGTTTTTTTTGAAAGGAGAACCTTAATATGTTACCACAAAATAAGTTTCAGGATGTAATTTTCACCATTTTCATGGCATTCGTCATGGTTTATGCAATGATCTGCTACAACATCGCACTTAACGTTGGCGGAATGCAGAACTTTGTTTTTCTCGCAGCATTTGAAGAAATATTGATCATGTGGCCAATAGCCATAGCTTTAGAATTATTATTTGTAGGAAAGCTCGCACAGAAGCTTGCTTTCAGATTTGTAACCCCCGGTAAGGATCCAATGATCATGATCATTCTTGCCATTTCTGCCATGTCAGTTTGCCTCATGTGCCCACTGATGAGCTTTGCAGCAACTTTACTTTTCAAAAACTCAGGAAAAGAAATTGTAGCAGTATGGCTACAGACTACAGCACTCAACTTCCCAATGGCCCTTTGCTGGCAGATTTTCTTTGCCGGACCTTTGGTACGTAACGTATTTGGATTCTTTGTAAAAAGATTTGCAAAGAAGTAATTATTTATTATTCCGCCAGTTTCTTGAATTCTTGACTGCTTCCTCGCGGTCGCTGGCTCTGGCATAGATATTCGTAGCATTGATTGATCGATGCCCCATGCGCTGCTGAAGCACCAGAATATTTTTTTCATGCTTATAAAACTCCATAGCAAAGCTGGAACGAAGTTTGTGGACGCTGATGTCTGTTCTTTTTAAAGACGCGGCCACATACTTTTTCAGCATTTGTTGGATTTCGCGAATGGACAACCTGTCTCCGGTATTAGTGGTAAAAAGAGGCGTGTTTTCCGTGAACTTTTCACCAAGTACCTTGCGAGAGTCCAGATATTCTGTAATATACTCCTTGGATTCATCCGAAAAATATACCTTAGATGTAGTTCCGGATTTCTTTTTCCCCTTCCTGAGAGCTAAAACATAACACTCGTTTTTTTCAGGATCTATGAGATCTTCGTAGATAATCACATCATTAACATTGAGGGCTTGAAGCTCTGATATTCTAAGTCCGGTATCCAGGAAAAGAAATACAATTGCCAGATCTCTTTTCTTATATTTTTCATGAAATATAAGTTGCCTTTGAGTTAATCCTGTCCCATAGCGGATACAGTTAAGGAGCTGCTCCTGTTCATCAATATTCAGATAGATTACATATTCATTTTCTGGGATTTCTACTGATAAAGAACCTGCAACTGGGTTATAATCCAGCTTTCTTTCAGTATTTATGAGATATTCAAAAATTCCCGATATCGATGATCTGCGCCTTGCGCGTGTTCTTTCTGAAAGGTGCTGATTTTCATCCATCCAGGTAAGAAAATCATCAATATCTGTGGCCTTTATCTGCCTGATATCCTCAATTGAAAGTTCTTTTACCTGCTTATCCGTAAAATAAGGATAGTAATTCACAGCAAATTCCAGAAAATATTTGATATCAAGCGCATAGGATATTCTTGTAAGAATTGCTTTGCCGGATGTCCCTGAGTAAAAATACTGATGCGTAAAATCAGGAAGCTGATCTGTAATAGAATTAAATTTTTGAGTGTTAGTCTTAGCAGATTTCTTTTCAGGCATATTTTATTCCTCTATAAAATGAACTTATGCTTATTATATAATAAATTTGATATTAAAAACTGCTCATTCTTTATGTTATCATTCATAAAGCTGAGCAGTTTTGTTTTTAAATATTTATATGATCAGAATCCTGAGCAATTTCCCTTTAATGTAGCTCCTTTAAGGTTGTTCTTTCCATTTTTTGATGTGCAGCTGTCTATAATAGCTGTACCAAATGTAACCTTCTTGCCAAGAGCTGAAGGAGTTCCTTCCTTTGGCCAGTTATAGTTGTATTTCTTGTTACCATCAGCAATACATTTTTTCATGGTTACAACACCACTCTGGTTGTTACGGTCAAAACCGGATGCATAATTGCCTACGGCTGAGCATCCTTCTAACACATGATTAAGAGGATCAATGTGCGCTGCAACACCTGGAGTCTTGTTATCAACACCTCCAAGCTTGAATCCATTACCATCGCCATAGATTCCGTCACAATACCCATTGTAATTAGCTCTGCAGTTTTTGAATGTTACAGCACCGTGAGCTGCATAAAGATCCCAGCCATCATCACTGTTATATTCAGCTACGCAATCTTCAAAATAGTTTCCGGCTCCGGAATGAAGCTTACAAGCAAAACCGTCAGCATTTTCGCCTTTGGGATCAGCGTTATGATGTGAATAACAGCTATAGAACTTGTTATTAGATCCGCCATTGCTAATCTGGAATCCTGCATCTTTGTTGTAACAGCAGGTTACGTTTCTAAAAGTATTATTATTTCCATCGATAAAGATACCATTGTCAGCAGCATTCTTAACTGTGAAATTTGAAAGAGTGCTTCCAGATCCGGAGATTGTGATTCCCCTTCCTGAGTTTCCACGAGTCGATGAAAAATCTATTGTAGCGTTGTTCTTACCTGTAATGTTCACACCACTCTTAAGATTAACTGCGCCGCTCTTTATGGTTCCGTCAATTACAATTGTTGTTCCTTTGCTTGCTTTATTTATCGCGTCAGAGAGGCTTGTTCCACCATTTTTTACTGTAATGGTATTGCCTGATGGAGTCTGATTTCCGCTTCCTGAGCCACTTCCTGAATTACCGCCCGAATTATTTCCACCACCGGAATTTGAACTGCCATTGCAGGACTCAAATTTGAACTGCTGACAAGCAAGTCCGTTATATTCCCAAGTAGCTATATTTCCACCAGCTGAAGTTGACCATTCGTAAACATCAACAGCCTGTTTACCTGACGAGCATTTGGTTGTAAGAGCTACAACACCATTTGAAATAGTTACTGCTTTAAACTTCTGTGAATCTTTTCCGTTAGAAGGCCACACCTGAATGTTTGTCCCATTTACCTTCTTGCCTCCGTTTACATCAAGATAATAGCCATTGCTCATGCCGCTTTTAATGGTTATGTACCCGTTCCCCTTATTCTCAACATACCATTTCTGATTAGCAGTGCCAGTACCTTGTCCCTGCTGAACGTTAGCCCCCTTAGCGTCAGAAGATCCTGCCACTTCTACATACAATTGACTGTTGACGTTTTTGATGTAATACCATCCATTTGAAACCGAAGTCGTTGATGCTGCCTGTGCTGTAATATTAGAACTTGGCGCAAAGATTCCTGCAACAACAGTTGAGACTACAGCTGCAGTTACAATTAGTTTTGAAAATAATTTGTTCTGCATTTCTTTTCCTCCACACACTTTTTCATAGTTTTTGAGCCCCCACTCAATAAAAACATGTACTCATCATAGCACAGTATTCATCGCAATGTAACCGCTTACATGAAATAAAAATTCACGAACTTACAGTACAAAAATTGGTGAAAATCATGTTTAACGATTAATCTCATATAGCAAATAGGGAAAAGAAAAAAGAAGATGTAAAAACATAAAAAACGTAGTCAATGCGATTTTCTTTGAAGAATCTTTTTGCTTATAATAAAAAGAGTAGACATAAAAACATCCAAGGAAAAGAGGAATTATGGATTTATCAAAAGCAATTGCAGAAAGCAATCTTGATGAAGTTAAAAGTATTCTTATTAATGATCCAAATCTTGTCAGTAAAGAATCTTTATTTGACGCAGCAAAAAAGGGAAGCCTTGAGTTAGTAAAGTATCTGGTTGAGTATTCACGGATAAGCCTTAATGAATATGATAGTTCACATAGAAATGTACTTCATTATGCCGCAGAGTCCGGGAATATCGAGCTTTTCAGATATCTGATTGAGAGATGTGGGATGGATCCTTTTGAAGGAGACCATGATCTTGTAACCAGTTGGGACATTGTTCATAAGTCCGAGGGAAAAGAAATAGAAAACTACCTCGAAAAACGTTATGGTCATAAATATGATGAATACTATAAGAACCCTGTAAGATCAGGCTTTTTTCCTGATCCATCCATATGTCGCGTGGGTGATGACTACTACATGGTCAATTCCTCGTTCATCTTTTTTCCCTGCATACCGATATCCCATTCTAAGGATCTGATTCACTGGGAGATAATAGGTCATGCCATAACAACCCCGGACTGGGCATATCTTGATGAACTTGAGGGTGGAAGAGGTTACTGGGCGCCCGACATTTCTTTTTACGAGGGAAAATTCTACATTACAGCCACATATAGATTAAATGATGTTCCGCCTGTCTACAGAAGACAGGTGGTTTTGTACTCTGAAAATCCGGAGGGGCCATATTCCAAGCCGGTATTCATTGATGAAGATGGCATAGACCCAAGCATTTTCAATGATGATGATGGGAAAAGATATATGCTTCTTAACAGAGGTGCCAGAATATTTGAGCTTAATAAATACGGAACTCGAAAAATATCTGAAGCACAGCTTCTTTTTTACGGTGACCACAAAAGAGCCCCAGAGGGACCACATCTTTATAAAAAAGATGGTTATTATTATCTTCTCGAAGCAGAAGGAGGAACCGGACTGGGACACAGAGTTACAGTCTCCAGGTCAAAAGAGCTTTTTGGCAACTATGAACCGTGTCCTTATAATCCCATAATGAGGCAGGATAATCCTGATGCGGCAATACAAAGATGCGGTCATGGTGATCTCGTAGAGACTCAGGATGGCAGATGGTACATGGTCTATCTATGCGGAAGGACTATAGGTGATGGTTACAGCATTCTTGGACGCGAAACGGCTCTTGATCCTGTCACCTGGACCGCAGATGGATGGCCTATTGTAAATAATCTCAAAGGTCCATCGGCAATGCAGATAAAGCCCTTTAAGGATGCACCATTTGATGATCAATTTAAAATTTCTGAGTGCGGTCTTCCTTTTGACTATATGACTCCCAGACCATTTAAAAAGGGAGATGTCCTATATAACAAAGAAACCGGCATATTTTCAATCAGAGGAAGCAGAGCACCGCTTTCCAGTTTAGAGAGTAGAAACTTAGTCCTAAGAAGACAGACATCATTTTCTTTTATTTATGAAGTAACGCTTGTTATTCCAAAGATGTCGGACGGCCAGAACGCAGGAATTACGGGATATTATGATGAAAATACCTATCTTGAGTTCGGAATAACATCCCGAGACGGCAATCTTTATCTTTATGCCAATGAACATATTGGAGATGAAGATAGATTTGAACTGGCTAAAGAAGCGATTGCCTCAGATATAAAAACTATACGATTAAAGATGACTACCAATTACCTCGAAAGAAAACTTTTATATCAATTTGATGGTGCTGACTGCGAAAAAGAATTCAAGAATCTCAGCAATGTCTTTTACCTGTGCGATGAAGGTCTTAGCAAAGGAAAACGATTTACCGGAGCACTTGTGGGAATGTATGCCTACGCAGGGAACGATGATCTTGTAGTTGATTTCTCTCAGGAGCAATATTCTCATGGACTGTGATTATTGCTCCTATTATTTATACCGTAGATGTAACAATACAGATTTGACAGATTTTGCAAAAAAAGCGTAGCATAACAAGTGGTGAAGCAGAAGTTGCCAGACAACGCAGAGTATGATTCCAAGGTCATTATAAGGGAGTTGTCAAAGAAAAAATGAGTACAAAAGATAAATCTAACCTGATTACAAGTAATACATATATAGCAGACAAGAATAATTTCTCTAAAGCAGTGCAATACGCTATAACTTCCCTTGAAAGAGATATAGCCAATACATGCACCAAGTCTGACAATAAAGGAATTTGCATATCATTAAAAAAAGAGCCTTACGTAGAAGCGCAGTGCTTTGAGATCAGGCTAAAAGGCGTAGATAACTGCGAAGAAAAAGGCCAGTGTCTTGAGATTTCTGCTTCTGATGATTTTGGATTCATTTATGGAATATACCATGTCAGTAAAGTATTTCTCGGAGTAAATGAATTCTGGTTTTGGAACGAGCAGAATTTTGTAAAAAAAGATGTCTATGAAGTTGACGATAACTATCACTTTGCATCCAAGCCTTTTCCTGTTAGATTCAGAGGCTGGTTTGTAAATGATGAAGTTCTTATTGATTCCTGGAATCCTAATGGAGATACATTGCTTCCTTGGAGAATGGCTTTTGAAGCGCTTCTTCGCTGTGGCGGAAATATGGTAATTCCCGGAACAGATGAAAATGCGCATATTTATAATCAACTTGCCTCTGATATGGGTCTTTGGATCACACATCACCACGCAGAACCTCTCGGAGCACAAATGTTTGCGCGAGCTTACCCGGACCTTGAAGCATCTTACGATAAATATCCAGAACTTTTTGAAAAACTCTGGATAGATGCAATAGAGAAGCAAAAGAACTACAAGGTAATTTGGAATCTTGGCTTTAGAGGGCAGGGCGACCGACCATTCTGGTTAGATGATCCAACTTATGATACAGATGAAAAAAGAGGAGCGCTTATCAGCAGGCTTATTCGTAAACAGTATAATCTTGTAAAAAGTTATGACGAAAATGCAATTTTTTGCAGTAATCTCTACGGTGAGATCATGGAACTGTACAAAAAAGGTTTTATCGATCTTCCCGATGACATAATCTTTATTTGGGCTGACAACGGTTTTGGTAAGATGGTCTCACGCAGGCAGGGCAACCATAACCCTAGAGTTTATGCCCTTCCTGAAGCCGGTACCAAAGGAAGACATGGAATCTATTATCATGCATCTTTTTACGACCTTCAGGCAGCTGCGCAGATGACAATGCTTCCGAATTCTCCCGAATTTGTGGTAAAAGAATTACTCAATGTATATGAGAAAAATGCTGATGATTTCTGGATCATCAACTGTTCAAATATCAAGCCCCATGCTTACTATTTAAATTTAATAGCAAATTGCTGGAAAGATGAGAATGGAAAGCTTTCGGAGTTAAGACATGTTGCTGATGGTTGTACAGCAAATTTAGATAATGAAATAGAACAGTTTACTTTAAATATCAGAAAAGATTACTGCGACAGATATTTTGGTAGTTCACATTCTGAAGAAGTAGCAGAACTCTATAGATTATGGCCAAAGTTTTGCCCTTCCTACGGACCAAATGAGGATGATCACGCAGGAGAGCAATTTGCAAACCATGGAGCCAGATCTTTGATAACCGCCTTTATTACCGGCTTCAATAAGAATAATCCTGTTATTACAGCTTCCGCAGACGAATGGCGCTGGTTTTCAGATAAAAAGACTTTAAAAGAACAGATTGATGATTATCTTAATGTCATAGAAGGCGCAGTAAACGGATATGAAGAATATCTGAATAAGTGCCAAATGGTAAAAGACATGCTTACGGATGATAAGAAACACCTCCTTGAAAAACTTTTAATATGGCAGGTCAATTATCATTATTACGGCTATCTTGGGGCATTGCATGCCTGCAAAGCCATGACATACTGCCTGACTGATACAAAAATGCAGGAAGATGAATTAAATCCACTTGATAATAGTACTTCCGGCAGTCCTGTTTTTCTAAAAGCCTTTTTCGAAGCAGGACTTGCAGCAAAGGCATTCCAAGAAGGCTATACCAAAATGAGAGCCACTGAAAATGGTATATTTGAAGGCTTTTTTGAAAATGATTGTGAAGCAGACATAAGGCAATCCTACTATGTTGCCAAAGGTCTTATGAGTTATCTTCGTTTTCAGGGCGATGGACCTCATTTTTATAAATGGCAGCGAATGTTCCAGCAGGAAGCCGGAGGCAATAAAGTACACCTAATCCTTCGAATAAAAAAGCATTTAACTGATGAAGAGTTGTGGGAGCTTATGATGGATAAAGAATAAGGATGAAAAAGTATATGTGCAAACGCTCCTGAAACAGTGATTTCAGGAGCGTTTGATGACAATATCAGTAATGCTAAGTCGCAATAGTCCTCGATTTTTTACGCTAGATTTAGTACGTTATACCAAATCCTCTTTCATAGAGATAATTACTACCGTAGTTGAGCGTTCCATCGCTGTTTTTGATTACTTCAGGAACATTAACAGGCAGATGTCCCTTGGCATTATTTTCTCCGAATATAGTATCAATAGCAGCTACGATATTGGCATTAGTTGCTTTGGAGCCTGAGCCGCTGTCTGTTTTATCAGTGGGATCAGTTCCAAGAGCTGAGCCCATGTAGGCTAGCACTATGGCATCTGCATCATTGAATATGGCTGCATCATAAGGAAGATTCTGACTCACAAGTATGAACTTACCTTCTGCAGCATGAGTATCATCAATTGCGCTTCTCAGGCCTATATACTGTGGGCTTTCTATATCCAGAGCACTGCTTCCGGAAGCGTACGAAAAGCCTATTACTATGTCTGCGTTGGATATTTTTTCTTTTACCTCATCCGTATAATGAAGCTTTACATCAGCAGAGGAATCGTAGTAGTAATCAATATTTACGGTTGTATCATAGCCGATATAAGAGCCTTCTTTAAGTTTATCCACAGCGTATTGAAGTGTGGCAGAGTCTGAATTTAATCTTCCAAGAATAAAAATCTCTTTTGCATCCGATGAAACAGGAAGAACGGTGTCTTCATTTTTCACGACGGTAATAGCCTCTTTTGCCATGGTCATCTCAGCTTCATGATGGGACGAAGAACCGACAATTGCTGTACTGTCTGCAATTCTTTGTTCAACATCAGGATTTGCCGTATTATCCAAAAATCCGTATTTAACCTTAAGTGTCAGGATACGTTTAACGCTTTCATCAATTCTCTTTTTGTCTATTTCTCCGGATTTAACTTTGGAAGCAATTCCTGAAATGTATTCCTCATAAAAAGAAACTGCCTCTGGGTCAGTAATATCACGCGGGAGCAAAAGTAGGTCAACACCGCTGTTTATAACCTCCTTGGCAATGTTTATGCTATATTCAGCGGAACCCTTTTCTCCTGGAACGAGTCCGGCTTCATCTATGGCATCCATTTCGAGAGCATCAGTTACAACTACACCGTTATAACCCATATCAGTCCTCAAAATATCTGTTATCATTTTCTTTGACATGGTTGCGGGATAAAAGCCTCGTGTCACGCCATCGCCAAAGGTTTTTTCCTCATCAATAAGAGGGTAGGTAATGTGGGCTGTCATTATCATTTCAGCGCCATTTTCTATCGCAGACTTGAAGGGCACAAGCTCAGTTTCTTTTATCTCATCATAGGTCTTTTCAACAGAAGGAGTTCCTATATGACTGTCAACTCCGGTATCACCATGGCCGGGAAAGTGCTTATATGTTGCAATAATATGGCTGTTTGAAAGACCTTTTGTGTAGGCTGTTCCAAGCTTAGCAACCAAGGCAGGATCATCGGAAAAAGATCTTGTTCCAATTACTGGGTTATTGGGATTGTTATTGACATCAATGTCCGGTGCAAAATCAGCATTAAAGCCAAGGGCCGCAAGTTCTTCGCCAAGAATTGTTCCGGTTTTAAGAGCGTTTCCTTCTGCATCCTCAGTTGCGCCTATAGCCATGTTTCCTGTCATTCGAGTTCCAGAGGTTAGCCTTACCACAATTCCGCCCTCCTCATCCACCGGTGTCAGATAAGGGATATGGATAGAAGTATTTTCTATCATTCTGTTGTTTTCCTGAAGGTCATGCAGGAGTCTTGTGACCTGCGCATTTCCTGTTATGTTACTTCCAAAGAGGATGACTCCACCATACTGATGGCGCCTTAGAGCTTTGCTTAATTCCGGAACTGCGCTCAGATCTGTTACATTTTCTTCATTCCAGGTACGTATTGCAGGAATTATCATCTGACTTATCTTTTCATCAAGAGTCATTTTTGAGACTATTTTTGATACCTGTGCTTCAGGGCTTTGATCAGAAGCACATCCGGTCAATGCACATGTGGCCGTTAACATAGTAAGTACAAGAGCAATTGATAATAGTTTTGCAAACCTAAAGTTCATTTTCTTTAATCCTCCTAAGTGATTTTTAAAATCATAATAATCATTATAACAATTATTTAGAGTCTATTTAAAGTATACGTAGAAGGTGACACAGAAAATAAAGCGAACTGGACAGGGTTTGCCAATACTATTATGGGTATGCTTATCCAAAAGAATAAGGGCAGAAAAAGTGAGTTAGGCTGCAAGAAGAGGCTCTTGATTCCAGCCACATTCATGTGACATCCAACCGCAGCTATAATAATGAAGATGCTCTCCAGAGCGCTATTTACCTTGCATATATTTTTGCACTAAACAAATATACCGTAGTAAAAGAAATGACAACAGGAAAAGGCTTTGCTGATGTGGTTTATATTCCATATGTACCCAATGTTCCAGCCATGATCATAGAGCTAAAAAAAGACAAGACACCTGAAAGCGCAATTTATCAGATTAAAGAAAAAATATAATGTACTAACCTGAATGATGAATAAGTTGATTTTTTTACCTTAGGGATATACAATGTATATACAAAGGAGGTATTGCTTATGCAAGCTCAAGTTAAAGCATGGGGAAATAGTCAAGGAATTAGAATACCCAAAGAAGTGCTTCAGGAAGCAGCTATTTCAGTTGATGATGTTCTCGATGTCAAGGTATCTGATGGCATGATAATGCTTGTTAAACCATTTAGACATAGAACGCTGGAAGAACGTGCTGCAGAATATGGTGGGCAGCTCCATTTAGACGGTGAATTTGACTGGGGTGAACCGGTAGGAAGAGAGATTTGGGAATGAAGGAAGAATTGCATCAGGGGGATATACTTAAGATTGAACATATCAAGAAACCGGTTCTTATTGTGAGTAAGGATTTCTTTAATCAGACCTTTGAAATAATCGGCTGTCCTATTTTTGAAAAAGGGGAAGCAGGACCATTACATATACATATCAAAACTGAAGATGTAGAGGGTTATGTGCAATGCGAAAAAATGGCACTCCTTGATTTAAATATCAGGGGTTATTCGATGATTGATAGGATACATTATCATGACATTATAAATATCACAGACGCTATTCAAGGAATCTTTGACTACATCTGAAAATGAATGAACTACCCTCACAGACTCCGCTTCGAAAAGGGATCGCAGGTGTGTAGTGCTTAATCTGACTGATGAAGGAATGGCAAGATTCAATACAATAGAAAAAGATATGAATTTGAAGTTTGAGAGAGTTTTTTCAATGATTCCAAAGGAAAAACAGAGTCAGGTTTTAGAGGCATTAAATATCTATAATGATGCGATAAAAAAATCGGAGGTGGAATGCTGTGATTAGAGAAATGAGAGATGAAGACTGGGGGTCAATATCAGAGATTTACAAGCAGGGATTAGAAGAGGGAACATCAACTTTTAATACAGAGTGTCCTAGTTTTACTGAGTGGAATGAAGGTCACGTAAAGAATTGCAGGTTTGTTTTTGAGGAAGAAGGGAAAGAAAACAATATACTTCCAGTAGTATAAAATGCTTACAAATATCTTAACAATCTGTATATTTCTTGCATGATGATGTATATAATTGTGATATTATATTGGTTAGAGGCAAAGACGCTTTCAGAGATGATGGTGTCTTTGCCTTTTTCTGTTAGGTAAGATTTATGAAAGGGAGGATCTGGGGAATGATTACATTGAATGATTACCTGTATTCAGGGGACACAGTCTTAAAGATTCTGCAGAGATATCACAATGATTTGAAAGAAGATGCTAAAAAGACACAAAATGGTATGGATATGATTCACTGTAATTTCCTTTTGCAGCTGATGGAACTTCTTGAACATAATGATTTCCTTACTTCTCAGTCCCAGCGACTCAGGGAATTTTACAAATATATGTCAAGTGAATACCCTTTTCTAGCGTTTACTTTTAAGGGAAGAATCAAATCGCTTATAAGAGCGGAACAGAAATTCAATGGAAACATAGTAGAACATGTATATGATTACTATGAGAAAAACACTTCTTTCCCAAGTATCACAGAGCTTAAACAACAGATTGGTCCCATACGTGATCTTATTGCTTATCGCATAGTTATATCCATGCCTGTCTGTCACCTTAAGGATGGTGAAAAACGAGAGGAGATAGAACTTAAGTATCTCTACGAGATTGCCAATGCGCTTCCGGGGTTTCTGGAAGAGAAAGGCTTTACGTCAGAAATCTATGGAATACCAGGGAAAGAACCTTCTGAGATGATAACAGAATCATTAAGGCCATATTACAGGGACTATATAAAGAATCCTAGTCCCTATGGATATAAATCTCTTCACATTACCTTCTATGATAATCAGTCCAGGTCTTACCTTGAAGTGCAGATGCGTACCAAACAGATGGATGATTATGCTGAGATAGGACCGGCACATCACCTTGGATATGAGAAGAGACAGGATAAAGAGAGAAGCCGTAGGGATGCAGTACCTTCGGGGGAATGCACTTATTTTGATGAGGCTTATGAGAGGGGAATGCTGTTGCAGGGGCTTGATCTGGCCAAGGTTGATGTAAATATGTTTGGGGCGGTAAACAATCAACTTGTAAATGACGGATGTGGATTATACAGGGGAAGGCTTATCTTGCCATATGAGCATCTGTCAAGGTTTCAGAATGACATTATAGATTAAAATATGATGGAAATGTTTTGTGTGAATCGGAACGTTTCTCTGAAAATATGATCGTATCAGAGATTGATCTGGAATATCTTGAAGCTGAAAGAAGACGTATGACAACATATGAGGCAGACTCCAGCGTCAAGTATACCCGCGTGGTATTCTCACTGAATAAGGAACATGCAGAACTGACAAGATATATTGATCCCAATCCGTTTGTACCTGCTTTGGGACAGGAACGCGACATGCGATGTAATGAGATCCTTACCATACAGGCAATGGGATTAAGAAAAAGACTTGATCATATCGGATGTAAGACAGCAGTCATTGGTATATCAGGCGGCCTTGACTCGACACTTGCATTTCTTGTTATTGCAAAGGCCTTTGACTATCTGACCTTCAATCGAAATGGAATTATAGCAGTCACAATGCCGGGCTTTGGTACTACAGACAGGACATATGAAAATGCAGTAAGGCTCATAAAAGAGATAGGTGCATCATTTAGGGAAGTTAATATAAGTAAGGCTGTTAAACAGCATTTTGCTGATATTCAGGGAGTTTGTGAAACATTGTCAGGAGCTTTGATTTGGCAAAAATAATGATAAGATCAGGATATTGTCGCAAAATTTTTGTATAAAATGGCAATTGTCAAAATAAATACAAACCGTATACTTGTATACAAACAAAGGCGTTTTGATTCACACAGTGTTTCGGAGCGCCTTTTCTTTTATTCTTTTTCATTATAACTAATCCTATATAAGTGCAATGAGACAATGGCGTTTCGGCTTGATACCGGAGCGCCATCTTTTGTCCTAAAGGCCAAATACTCCGCATGGATGCACACTCGCGCGATAGGAAATAGTTGCATAAATGCAACCGCGCTCGGTGCACGAATGTCGCGGGCGACATTCGAATAGAGAAAGGAAAAATAAGCTATGGCAATGATCAAGCTGGAAAATGTAAATAAAAGCTTTGGGGATCTTCACGTATTAAAAGATGTGAATCTTGAGGTTGAAGAGGGAGAAAAATTGGTAATTATTGGTCCGTCCGGATCAGGAAAATCCACAACAGTTCGCTGCATGAATTTTCTGGAGGCACCAAGTAGTGGACATGTTTATATAGACGGGACTGAGTTGACTTCAAAGAATAAAACCAAAGTGGTTCGCGAAAGTACTTCGATGGTATTCCAGCAGTTTAATCTCTATCCACATATGACTGTTCTTAAAAACCTTACACTTGCACCTATGAAGCTTCATCATAAAACCAAGAAAGAAGCTGATGAGCTGGCATACCATTATCTGGATATCGTGGGATTAAAGGATAAAGCAGATGTATATCCGACGACACTTTCCGGGGGACAACAACAGAGAATAGCAATTGCCAGGGCTCTTTGCTCACAGAGTAAGATCATTTTGTTTGATGAGCCAACATCAGCGCTTGATCCCGAGACAATTCAGGAAGTACTTGATGTAATGATAAAACTTGCAAAAGAGAACATAACGATGGTTGTAGTAACACATGAGATGGGATTTGCAAGGCAGGTGGCTGATAGGGTGATATTCATGGAAGACGGGCAGATCATAGAATCGGGAACGCCGGAACATTTCTTCAATAACCCAGAGAGCGAGAGAGTTAAACAGTTTTTGGGAAAGATAATCAGATGATGACAATGTACAGAGTATTTTATCTGTACTGTCTATAGACAAAACGAGGAGGAAAAAATTATGAAGAGAAGATTATTAAGCACAGTGGTAGCGGGGATCATGGGGGCGATGCTTGTTGCCTGTGGAAGTGCTTCAGAGCCACCAGAAGTAACAGAGATAACAGAGGCTTCCCAGGAGACACCTTTGGCAGCAGCGCCAGCCGATGAAAGTGTGGCAGCGGATGTACAGGCA
This sequence comes from Butyrivibrio sp. YAB3001, assembly GCF_900112195.1. Lineage (GTDB taxonomy): Bacteria > Bacillota > Clostridia > Lachnospirales > Lachnospiraceae > Butyrivibrio. The sequence goes on along the minus strand of NZ_FOKR01000010.1, from coordinate 25,163 downwards.
ATTGTTGATAGAGGTGTCCTGAAGGTTGGCGTTAAGAATGCGGTAGTTGGCTTCGGCTATGAAGATCCGCTGACAGGTGAGTATACAGGAATGGAAATTGAACTTGCAAAAGCTCTGGCAGGTAAGCTTGGAGTTGATGTGGAGTTTACAGCCGTAACAGCTGCAACGAGAACTGAGCTTCTTGATTCAGGAGATATTGATTGTGTACTCGCTACATTCACAATCACTGATGAAAGAAAAGAGAGCTGGGATTTTACGACACCGTACTATACAGATTATGTAAGCGTTCTTGTTGAGGATTCAAAAGGAATTAAGACACTTGATGATTTGGCTGATGCAACTGTAGGTGTCTCTTCCGGATCAACATCAGCTAAGGCTCTTGTAAAAGCAATGATTGAAAAAGGTCTTATAAGTGGTGATGGCTTTGATGAAGAAAGCTTTGATCCGGCCACCTGGACTGATGGTATAAAGTTCCAGCAGTATGATGATTATCCAACAATCTCTACAGCACTTAGTGCCGGTGAAGTTGATGCGTTCTGTGTCGATAAGTCCATACTTGCTATATACAAGACAGAGGGAAGATCTTATATCGATGCAGAGTTCTCACCACAGAATTATGGTATCGCAACCACGAAGGAATCAGGCCTTTCAAAGGTTGCAGAGGATCTTGTAACCGAGAGCTTTGATAACGGAACAATTGCTAAACTTGTTTCAGAAAATGGACTTGATTAAGTAACGGAGGACCGGCAATGTCTGGATTATTCTCACCAAGAGCATGGAATAAAATATGGATTTATCGGGGGACATTCCTCCTCGGGCTTGCAAATACATTGAAAACAGCCGTGGTGGCGCTCCTGATAGCTCTTTTGCTTGGAATCATATTTGGACTTATGGCAACAAGTAATAGAAAAATACTGAAGAGTATCAGCAGAGTGTATGTTGAGGTGATTCAGAATACACCGGTCCTTTTACAGATGTGCTTTCTATACTATGCACTGGCTTTTTCTGGTCACAGTCCTGGAATTATAGTCACTGGATTCCTGGCACTTGGTATATATACCGGAGCATACATGGCAGAAGTTATAAGGGCAGGGATAGAGTCGGTGCCGAAGGGCCAGTTCGAAGCAGCCCAGTCCCAGGGATTTGGGTATGCAGGACAGATGTTTTACATCATAATCCCACAGAGTATAAAAGTGATTTTGCCACCGATGACAAATGTAATTGTGAACATGATTAAAAATACTTCCTGTTTATACATAGTGGGTGGAGCAGATCTTTTATCGCTTACGTATAGCTTTGTTACAGGAGAAAACACAGGTGGCTCGTATGCTCCAGCATATATCGTATGTGGAGTAATATTCTTCCTGATCTGTTTCCCTCTTTCATCCTTTGCATCGATGTGGGAGACATCATTAAAGAAGAGGGATCAGAAAGTATTCCAGAACGGCACACCAAAGGAGGCGTGATATGAACACATTGGATGGCAGCCTTTCAATGCTGAGAAATCCGGCAATTATAAAATTCATACTTCAGGGGGTGCTCTTTACACTGATAATATCTGTTGCTGCAGTACTTTTCAGTATAGTGATAGGAACTGTACTGGCACTTATGAGGAATTATTGTACAGGTAAACAGACAGGAGTACTGAAGGCTCTTTCCGTAATATACATAGAAGTGTTCAGAAACACACCGTTGTTATTCTGGATCTTCATATGTGTTGTATTCTGTCCTGCACCGGGATTTGTAGACAGGCAGATGTTCGGTCTTTCTTCAGTAAACAACAAGCTTTTGTTTAAGGCTGCTGTGGCGCTTATTTTATATACATCAGGTGTTATTGCCGAAATAGTGAGGGGCGGATTGAATTCCGTTTCTCATGGACAGATTGAAGCTGGGCAATCGCAGGGATTTTCCATGCTTCAGATCATGTGGTATATTGTGCTGCCTCAGACATTCAGAGCAATTGTCCCTACACTTTTAAGCCAGGTTATAACAACTATCAAGGACAGCTCATTTCTTGCAAATGTTGCAGTTATTGAGCTTATGGCAAGGACCAAGCAGGTTTTGTCAGCAGCTAACAGGTATAACGGACTTAATTCGATAAATGTATCTGACGTATTTGTACTGTTTGGTCTTGCTGCAACCATTTACTTTGTGATCAATTTTTCGATTTCCATGACAGTAAGGAATCTGCAGAAAAAGAAAATGACTGTAAAAGTGAAAAAAACTCCGGTTTTGGAGGAGAGAAGGCAGACAGGATGGGCCTACAATGGATAAATATGTAATTACGATCTCCAGACAGTTTGGCGCGATGGGAAGAACAATAGCTCAGAAGATGGCCGCTGAACTGGGAATAGAATTTTATGACAGGGATATTGTTGAACATACTGCAAGGGGAATGATACAGGATGTCGATAAAGCCCGCGAGAATTACAGGCGTAAATATTGTAAGGATATAGCAGGAATCTTTGACAACAGAGATATATGCATAGATTCCGGAAAGTTTGGAGCTGATACAAGCGCCGATATTCTGTGTGGAGTTGTGAGGAGTGTTTTTGACTGATATATGGAAAAGGGCATGGTACATGTTCCGCATATAGGGATGCGGATTATAAAATCAGCATTAGGAGTGCTTATCTGCTTTGCTATTTATTTCATGAGGGGAAAACAGGGAGCACCGTTTTATTCAGCACTGGCAGTTTTATGGTGCATACAGAACCAGACAAAAAACACAGTTCAAAATGCGCTTCAAAGGACAGTTGGGACGGGCATAGGAGCTGCATATGGGCTGATATATATCTTGATAAAACAAAGAGTCCCGCAACTTGGTGATAGCTTTCTTCATTACTGCATCATATCAATAGCATTGATTCCCATAATATATACAACTGTTGTTATAAAGCAGAAGAAAGCATCATATTTTTCATGTGTTGTTTTTCTGAGCATAGTCGTAAATCATCTTATGGATGAAAACCCATACATATTCGTTGCTAACAGATCTCTGGATACCTTAATAGGAATTATGCTTGGACTTGCTTTGAATTACAGATATATGAAGAAAATGGAAGAGTTAGAAAATATCGAAGAGAAAAAGGAAACTGCCTATGAACAATGTAAACCTGCTAAAACATACAGATGATGTCAATGCACTGCTGGCAAGGTATGGAGTGAAATTTGGAATCTATAAGAATAATGAGTTTAAGGAGCAGCTTTTTCCCTTTGACGCCATACCAAGGGTTATAGAACACGATGAATTTGAATACCTTGAAAAGGGGCTAAAACAGCGTGTTACTGCATTGAATCTTTTTCTTAAGGATATATACAGTGGCAAGAAGATTGTAAAGGACGGCGTTGTGCCTGAGGATTTTATCTTTGCTTCCAGTGGTTATATGGTTGAGTGCGAGGGAGTTTGCCCGGTAAAAGGAATCTATTCCCACATATCAGGAATCGACCTTGTAAAAGGTAAAGACGGGCAGTGGTATATATTGGAGGACAACCTGCGTGTTCCTTCAGGAGCTTCGTATCCCATGATAGCCAGGGAGCTCTGTAGAAGGAGTTCACCCGGAACATTCAATGATGTCAGGCTTGAAGACAACCGAAATTATGCAAAGCTCCTAAGGCGGACTATGGATAATGTGAATGTCGGGGGACACACAGTTATCCTAACACCCGGAAGATATAATGCTGCATATTTTGAACATTCTTATCTTGCTGAGCAGACGGGAGCGCATCTTGCCAACGGTTCTGAGCTGATCGTGGAAAATGACAAGCTATACTTTATAACTGCTGATGGAAAGCATGAGAGAGTCGGGGCTGTTTACAGAAGAATCTCTGATGAATACCTTGATCCTATGAATTTCAACCCCGAGTCTGTCATAGGAATTCCTCATATCTATGATGTTTTCAGGAAAGGCAACGTTGCCCTGATAAACGCACCGGGCAATGGTATTGCTGATGATAAAGGCATTTACTATTTCGTCCCCAAAATGATCAGCTATTATCTGGGCGAAGAGCCAATACTCCAGAATGCACCGACATATCTGCCCTTCTATGAAGAAGATATGAAATATGTGCTTGATAAGTTTGACAGTTTGGTACTCAAGGATGTGGCAGAAGCGGGTGGCTATGGAGTGGTGTTTGGCAGTTCAATGACAATGGAGCAGAAGGAGAGCTTTATAAGCCTTCTCAAGGCAGAGCCAAGAAGGTTTATCGCACAGGAAGTCATCGACTTCCAGGATCTGGATATTCTTGAAGGCGATGATATGGTTCCAAGAAAAGCAGACCTCAGGGCATTTGTGCTGATGGCAGATGAGCCACTTGTATGGAAAAGTGGTCTTACGCGTTTTTCAAGGAATCCTGACTCATTCATTGTAAATTCTTCACAGGGAGGAGGGTTTAAGGATACATGGGTATTATCTCAGTAGAACAGACAAACAGATTATACTGGCTGGGAAGATATGCAGAGCGGGTGTACACGTTGGTTAGGTGTTATTTCAAAAGCTATGACACCATGATTGATGAAATCCGTGACAGCTATCATGATTTTTGCCAGATGATTGATATACCGGATATTTACAAGGACAAGCAGGATTTTATGGAGTCTTATCCCTTTGATGAGAATAATCCTGACTCAATTATCAGTAATCTCATCAGAGCCTATGATAATGCCATTGTGCTGAGGGAAAGCATTGGCTCAGAGTCTCTTTCATATATACAGCTTGCGATATATGAGATGAACAAGGCAAAGCTTAGCGATGCACCGCTCATTGAGCTTCAGCTTGTAATAGATGACATTTTGGCGTTTTGGGGAATGATAGATGACAAGCTGGATGATGATCACGTAAGGAACATAATCAAGTCCGGAAAAAGGATTGAAAGATTCGATCTTTATGCAAGGCTGGGGCTTGGAAGAGAGGTGCTGGTAAGAGAGGCAAACAGAATGATTCCAAGGATTGAAAAGAGCGGTATGGACATAAAAAAAGACAGACTCGAGGAAATCCGCAAGGCTGTGGAAGAACAGGAAGTAGATTATTACGGTGTGATAAGAATGGTAGAGACGTTGATTGCCTAAGGGTTAAGGATGTGATGTCGTGAAAAAACTTCATTTTGATTATTGCATGGAAATCCGCTATTCTGCTGATGTTTCATGGTGCTGCTACACTATAAAGTGTATCCCAAAGGATAGTGACAGACAGAAAATATCGAATATAAAGATCGATATGATACCAGAAACAAAAGCAGAATGGGCTACCGATTCCCACGGAAACAGATACATATATGGCAGCAATGAGATACCGCATTCATATTTTAAATATCACATTAAGGGTGATGCAGAATGCGGATGTGCGACGCATGAATCTGCCTCAACTGAAACTGAAGAGATGATATACAGGCATAGTCATGGACTTACTGTTCCAGGAGAAAGGCTACGGGAATATTTGGAATCCATAAGGGCTGATATGCCTTCTTTTGACGAGAAAAAAACACTTGATAAGGCAAAGCATATAATGGAAAAACTTCATGAATACCTGGTTTATGAAAAAGGATGTACCGGAATCGATACAGGGGCAGAGGAAGCTTTTTCGATTGGAAGGGGAGTATGCCAGGATTATTCCCATATCATGATCTCACTCCTTAATATGTCAGGATGTTCAGCCAGATACGTAACCGGACTCATCATAGGAGAGGGTGAATCTCATGCATGGGTGGAAGTTATAGATGATGGAAAATGGTATGGCCTTGACCCGACAAATAATATTCTGGTGCAAGACTCACACATAAAAATAGGCTGTGGCAGGGATGCAAATGAGTGCCAGATTAATAGAGGGATTATGCATGGGGGAGGAGAGCAGACACAGGATATATATGTGAATGTATCTGAGATAAGCCCCGGACAGAGCATCATAAGCAGAGGAGCATTGTTCTGATGATAAAAACTGTAGCAGAGGTAGCACTACCAGTTGATGAAGTTTTAAGAATAAAAAAAAGACGCATATTGCCGGATGGCTCTGAAAGTGTTCCGAAGCGAATAAGCATTGTTACAGGAATACACGGAGATGAGCTTGAAGGGCAGTATGTATGCTTTGAACTTGCAAGGCAGATAGAGGAAAACAAAAAGTGCCTTAAGGGAATAGTTGACATCTACCCTGCCATGAATCCACTTGGGATAGACTCGGTGATCCGAGGGATACCAGCTTTTGACCTTGATATGAACAGGATATTTCCGGGAAATACAGAAGGCAATATGACAGAATTACTTGCTGCAAATATTTTAAAGGATGTATCAGGATCCGCTGTGGTGCTGGATATACATGCAAGTAATATCTATCTTACTGAGATTCCGCAAATAAGAATCAACAGACTCCATAAAGAAGAACTTGTTCCACTTGCAAAGCATTGCAATGTTGATTTTGTCTGGATACATGAAGCAAGTACTGTTCTTGAGTCTACGTTTGCATACAGCCTAAACCATGCGGGAACACCATGCCTTGTTGTTGAGATGGGCGTTGGGATGCGTATAACAAAAGAGTACGGTGACCAGCTTGTGGATGGGATACTGGGGCTAATGCATTATATGGGAATGTGGACCGGAGAAACGAAAGCACCAAGAAAGCCTATTGTTTCTGAGAATGCTGAAGATGTCTGTTTTCTCAATGCGGCATCAGGTGGGCTTTTTATCCCTGATGTGAAGCACTGGGAGAAGCTTTGTAAGGGCGACAGGATTGGGAGGATTATTGATCCGCTTTCCGGGCAGGTTTTACAAAATGTTGAAAGTCCTGTAGACGGAATTCTTTTTACCATAAGAGAATACCCGATTGTTGATGAAGGATCGCTCATTGGCAGACTGCTTAAAAAGGAAGTCATGGCTGTATGAAAAAGAAGATTATTTATGAGATCAAAGGGCTGTACAGAGACAGTTTCAGAATAACAGGTTTTGAATTTGGAAAGGGCAAAAAGTCTCTCTGCATTGTCGGAAGCATGCGGGGAAATGAAGTTCAGCAGTTATACTGTTGTTCCCAGCTTGTTAAAAAATTCAGGCAGCTTGAGGAAGAAAGACGAATTCGTCCTGATGTCAAAATTCTGATTATACCCTGCTGTAACCCATATTCGATTAATACGCAGAAGCGATTCTGGACTATTGATAATACTGACATAAACAGAATGTTCCCAGGGTATGACCTAGGGGAGACTACCCAGAGAATTGCCGACGGCATTTTTTCTCAGATAAAAGATTACGAGTATGGGATTCAGTTTACATCATTTTACATGCCGGGTGAGTTTATACCACATGTGAGACTAATGGATGAAGGATATTCTGATGTTATAACGGCAATGAAGTTTGGAATGCCTTACGTTGTAAAAAGAACTGTCAGACCGTATGATACGGCAACGCTGAACTATAACTGGCAGGTGTGGAACACAAAAGCTTACAGCCTCTATACATCTACAACAAGTAGGATTGATAAAAAGAGTGCCGGTCAGGCAGTGCTGTCTATTCTTAGATTCTGCAAAAGCGTTGGATTTGTAAAATACCAGGAAAATGGTGATCACCCGTCAATAGTTATAAGTGATAAGGAGCTGATTAGTGTCAGAACTGCAAAATCAGGCATATTTGAGCCGCTTGTAAAAGTGGGAGACAGTGTGGATGAGGGGACTCCTCTTGCTGAGATCATAAATCCCTATGATGGTTCAGTAATGGAAACATTGTACGCGCCAAGAAGAGGTACGCTGTTCTTTATGCATTCTGACCCGATTACATATGCGGAAACAGCAGTGATAAAGATGGTTTGAGATGTACTATTGATGGGGACTGAGATGATATGGTAAAAACGGTTGCTATTATTACCGCAAGGGGCGGCTCCAAAAGGATTCCTGGCAAGAATATAAAAGAGTTTTGCGGCAAGCCAATAATCGCATATTCAATTCAGGCGGCGCTGGATAGTCAATTATTTGATGCTGTGATGGTGTCTACAGATGACGAGAAGATAGCTGATGTGGAGTGGTACTGTGAATATCCTTTGGAAACCACTGTCTATATAGGAGGGAAGGAGTCAAAGGTTCTGTTCAATGCATGGGTAAAATATAAAGACGGAACAGAAGAATATCAAGGTGTTGCATATCTTTGCAGTTCTGATGATAGTAAGGATCATGTGAAGGTTGCCTGCCAGTCGGCGTGGTGCTTACAGAATGATGTCAATTTTGTATTCCGAAACGAAAAGAATATTGAAACAGGACCTTTCTATATCCGAAATATATCGCTTCTTGCAGCCAGGGCCAGAAGATTCACAGCTTGTGGAGTAAATGCAGAATAGATCTTTTGAAAAATATGGGAAAGTGTACACTTCAAATATAAGTTATCTTTATTCACCTATTCTTTCTAAAGAAGCAGATAAAACGCCTATAATATCGAAAATGTATGTTGATCGACGCCCGGAAACATATGATTGTTTTCAAGCGGGCTTCTTCACGTGGTTTAATCAGCAGAATGTAGTATATAATCCATTTGAGCGCATAAAGAAGTTCTTCCGTATTATGCCTGCAGAGTATGACTCTTATGATATGGTTGACTGCTTTTTATTCGCAAAATATATGTCTATCATAGGCAAGGGCATTTTCTCACTGTCAGAAAACGATGTTAACACCTTACATTACGTGGACAGTATCCGTGATTCGGATATGACACTGTATCTGCAGGATGGACAGATCCTGGCAGAAGGAACTCATGATGAGCTTTTAAAGAGCTGCGCTCAGTATAGGGAATTGTATGAAAAAGAGGATAAGCAATAATAAAATAAATATTGAGCTTACACTTCTTTGCCTTCCTACGATTATCTGGTATATTGCCTTCTGCTATCTCCCGGTATTTGGAATTGTACTTGCGTTCAAGAGATATCAGCTTGTTCCGGGGAGAAACTTTTTCTACAGCCTGTTCTTTGGAAGCAAATGGGTGGGGCTGTCCAATTTCCGCTTTCTGATGCTGAATCCACAGATGATGAGGGTGGTGCGAAATACATTTCTTTACAACCTGGCATTTCTGATTTTGGGGATTGTCGTTCCTGTTACCATAGCAGTGATCCTATCCTATCTTCATTCGGGTATGGTGAGATCCATTGTCCAGATATGCATGCTTCTTCCGCATTTTATGTCCTGGGTCATAGTCAGCTATTTTGTCTATGCTTTTCTCTCGGCAGACAAAGGGATGTTAAATGCGGTATTTGAAAATCTGGGAATGTCGTCGGTAAACTTCTATCTCAAACCAGCGGTATGGCCATTTATCCTTGTTCTCGTGCAGCTATGGAAAACATCAGGTTATTCCATGCTTATCTATTATGCGACTATCTGTGCTATAGATTCCGTTCTATTTGACTGTGCTGCGATAGATGGAGCGACAGTAAGGCAGGTTATCAGGTATGTTATCCTTCCGCAGCTTAAGCCGATGGTTGTTGTTCTGATGCTCCTCAATCTGGGGCATATACTTTCCACAGACTTCGGCCTTTTCTACCAGGTTACCCGAAATGCCGGTTCAATCTTAAGTACTACAGAGACAATCGACGTATTTGTCTATAAAGCACTTATGGAACAGTCAAATTACGGGTTTTCAGCAGCAGCCAGTCTTATACAGAATGGAATCGGCTGTCTGCTGCTTATTGTCGCTAACCGCATGGTTAAGGCTATCAGTCCGGAGGGAGGCGCTATATGAACAAAAGTACATCCGGAGGATATATAAAGGGGCTTGGAAAAAGAGCTAATGCAGTCCTCAGCATTCTTGTGCTGCTGCTTTCAACCTGCATGATTTTACCTGTTGTACTAATACTTGTTATATCAGTTTCGTCGGAGAAATCCATAGTAGAAAAAGGGTATAGCTTTTTGCCCTCAGAGTGGTCAGCCGGCGCTTATCTGTATATTTTTAAAAATGCAGGTAATATTTTAAGAGCTTTTGGGGTAACTTTCGCAGTTACCATAGTGGGTACGATACTGTCCCTGTTTCTGATAAGCACCATGGCATATGTAATCAGTAACAGATACTACAGGCACAGAAATATTTTGACAGTTGGTGTCATGATTCCTATGTTTTTCAGTGGTGGTCTGGCGGCATCTTATGCGGTCAATACTCAGCTATTTGGCCTGAAGAATTCTTATCTTGCTCTGATACTTCCCATAGCCTGTTCAAGCTGGTATATCATCGTCATGCGCACGTATTTCTTAAGGAATATTCCCGAGGAGATTTTGGAGGCTGCAAGACTTGAAGGGGCTTCAGAATTCAGGCTGTATTATCAGTTTGTTCTTCCAATGTCGAGACCTATATTACTTACCGTTGGCATATTTGAAGCTTTTTCATACTGGAATAGCTGGTACGAGAATCTCATCTATACGGATTCAGCGCACAGCGAGCTGTATATGCTGCAGTACATTTTGTACAACATGGAAAAGAGTGCGTCTTACATTACATCTAATGAGAACATAAGTGGTGCTGTTATGGGCGATGTACCTACGCAGTCACTTAGAATGGCATTGGCCAGTCTGATAATTCTGCCTATAATAATTGTTTACCCATTTTTTAGAAGATTTTTTGTCAGAGGGCTGACTGCTGGCGGTGGGAAATGAAGAAAGGATTCATATGAGTTGGAAAGATAGATTGTACAGTATGTATACGGTCCTATGTATAACATACATACAACTGAGGAAGATACAACTGTTCAGGAAATAGTCAGCTTCGCAGAACTGCTTAAGATTCTTATGGTTCTGGATTGGACAGAATGATTGGGATATAGTTATCTTTATTCCTGCTCTTTCTTCTTAATAGCTTGTCTAATTAAATATACAATTTCACCATTAATGGACCTGCCCTCAATTCGGCCAGGTCTTTTAATTTTGCGTGAGTTTCTGAATCTATAGCCATTGCCAAGGAGAAGGGAGTTCATTTCGGCAGACAGCAGGCATGAGTCATAGCACATTCTACAGAAGGTGTAAAGCAAAACAAAACGAAATAAAATATAAAAAATCTCTTAAAAATGGAAAACAATATTCCGGTTAGTAGACTATATGAAACAATATCATTTACAATAAATATGTAGTATTTATGCAACTTAGCGGAATATCATCAGCAGGAAATTGAGTCAGAAATCGTGTTTAAGATTGTCTGATTTCTGAAATTTCGATCATTCTGGCATATCTGCTCTTTAGGAAGAAAGAGCTGGACTTCTGATTTTAACAGGTGGAGAAGAAAGGAATTTCTAGCATGAAAAAGAGAGTGGTATCAATTATATGTATGGCTATGTTAGAAACTATTATGGCCTGTGGTAATAACGCGGCTCCTTTGGAGGTTGTTGATGAAGCGCCGCAAGCAATATCAGTGGTGGAAGAAAGCACTGAAAATGAAGAAACAGATATGTCCGTCAGTGAAGGAAATTCAGACGCACCGGCAGGTGAAGAGGAAAAAGAGACGGTAACGACAGGAGGATATCCGTGGATAAACTCGGACATAAAAGAGAATGTTACTCCTGACATGGAGGTTTCTCCTAAGGATGATTTTCATCTCTATGTAAATAAAGGATGGCTTTTGGAGAATGATATCCCAGATGGATATACGATATGGTCTCATTACCATGAGCGGGAAATTGAAATAAAAAAACAATGCATGGAGCTGCTTAAAGATGAGACCATAGAAGGCCATGATGCTGAAGTAGTCCGCACATATAATAATCTGCTTTTAGACTGGAATGCCAGAAATGAAGCCGGATATACGGATATAAAAGAAGGCTATGAGAAAATTCTCGAAGCAAGTAGTGTTGATGACATAAGCGGACTTATCACGGACAAAGATACGGCTTTTGAGTATTACAATTTTATGGCATATGCTGTAAGAAGCGGCCTTAATGATCCGAGTAAATACCTGCTTTGCGTGGATACACCGACGCTTATTCTGAAAGATTCTGCTGAGTATTCTAATAGGACAGAAATTGGAGATATTTATTATAATTCGGGAAAAGAATTGTTTTCGTTTATGTCGGGGAAACTGGGAATGTCATCGGAGGATGCTGTTAAGTATTTTGATGCAGCGATTGAATTGGAAGGAAAGCTTTCAGGATCAATATATACCACAATGGAGAAGAAAGGTGAAGGATATCTGGATAAGGTAAACAATGAGATGAGCTTTGAGGAACTGGCTGCACTTTCTGTGAAGCTTCCTATAGCAGCCATTATTGAGGCGGTCGGATATAAATATGATGGCATATATCTTGTTACTACTCCTGATTATTTTAAAACTCTTGATGAGGTGTACACAGATGACAATTTGGATGGCATCAAGGGAATCTTGCTATTCAATTATTTTTCAAAGTATGCAAAATACCTCGATAAAGAAACTTACGATAAAACAAATGAGTTGAATGCCAAGTATCTTGGTACAAGTGGGACATTATCCGATAAAGAGAACGCTTATAATATTGTCACAGATTTACTTCCGGTATCAATGCAGAAAGTATACATTGCAAAGTACGGATCTGAAGAAGACAAAAAGAGAATGGAAGATTTGTGTCAGCAGGTTATCGATACTTATAGAGAGCTGCTTAATGAGAATAGCTGGGCTTCGGATGAAGTTAAGAAAAAAGCCATTGAAAAACTGGATAAGATAGCCATTCATGCTGCTTACCCGGATAAATTCAGAGACACTTCCGATATTGATATTTCTGATTGTTCACTTATTGAAGCTACCAGGCGCATCTGGATGGCTGAGACAAAGCATGATATGAGTTGTTTAGGTCAAAACCTTGATAAGGACATGTGGGCAGAAGGCTTTAATATTTTAACCTGCAATGCCGGGTATGATCCGTCTGCCAACACTATTAACATGATCATAGGAATGATGGGAGAACCTTTCTATTCAAGTGATATGGACGTGGAAGAGATGTACGCCTCAATTGGAGCATTCTGGGTGGGACATGAAGTGTCACATGCTTTTGATAACTATGGATCACAGTTTGATGCTGAAGGAAAATATAAAGACTGGTGGACAGAAGATGATAAGGCAGAATTTATGAGACGTGTAAAAAAGCTGGATGATTACCTTGATAGTATAGTTGTCTTTGGAGATTACAATTGCATAGGTACGAATATTGATACCGAAATGGTGGCTGATATAACCGGACTTCAATGTGCTCTTAGGATGGCTTCAAAAGTAGATGGATTTAACTATGATAAATTTTTTACAAAGTATGCTCAGATTAATGCTAATCTTGCTATTTACAGTTCTGAATTAACTAACCTTTTACAGGATGAGCATCCAAGAGACTATCTAAGAACAAATGTCCCTGTTCAACAGTTTGAAGAGTTTTATGAAACCTACGATGTAAGAGAAGGCGATAATATGTACCTTGCTCCTGAAGACAGGCTTTTGATCTGGTGATCCATCAGCCGGAGCATTATTTTGGCAGAAAAGCTCTGACTGAGTATATCCATAATTTGTATTAAGTTATAGCAACCAACAAAGAAAGGAGAAAAATATGACATCGATTATCAGTTTTGTTCTAAGTTTGATTATTGTGGGGATTCTTTATAAGAATATGATTGCCTGGAAAGGAGATTACAGAATTTCAAGAGGACAGGCATTATTGCCGGTATTACTTGGACTATTATCAGTGCCGCTTTCATTTGTCTTTTTCCTGATAATCGGACTTACATTCAGGGCTGTAACCGGATTTGTACCTACAGATGGACCTCTATTACTTGCCAGTTTCAATCATGCGCTTTTTTCTGCAGCGCTGAATGAAGAATTGGCAAAACTTATCATTACGCTTATTGTATTATGCATCTATAGGAAAAAAATTAGAAATGTATATGAATATATGCTGATAGCAGGTGCTGTCGGATTCGGGTTTATTCTTATAGAAGACTTTGTATATAGTGTCAGTCTTCCTGTTCTCTTGATGAGGTTGCCGGGTATAACAGTGCATATGATGCTGGGGCTTGCCATGGGAAGACATCTTGGACTTGCCAGATATAACAAAGTAACAGGCAGAGGGTCTGTATTAAAAGAATATCTTCTTGCTTTTTTTGTCCCTGTGGTTTGGCATACTGTTTTTGATTTTTTTGGTGCAAACATGCTCATACATGCCGGGGATAATGTAGAGACTATGACAGCGGAAATACAAAGAACAACATATATTGGTGCTGGTATGGTGTTAATTGCGGTAATTCCGATATTCTTTTTCCAGTTCTACATATTCAGACGACTTAAGAAAAATGCCGCAAACCTTGTAGCGCTTTCCTTCATTGCTGAAAACAGTACAGAGCAGGAGAATACCAATGCTTAAAAAGTATATTGAATTTATGAAAAAATCGCCACTGATAACTGCTGCGCTCTGCATAGTATACGTGGTTGTGTGTTTCAATACGGTACCTACAGAGACAAATTTCCAGTTTTTTATAGTGAGGACTTTGCTCTGCGGAGCGTCGTGCTTTTTCCTGTACCAGATATCCGGAGATAAGACGCTTGCCTCCTGCTATGTTTCTACAGGATATGTCATCAAGAACGCCATTGGATTTTTATTGATGTCCCTTATCATGGGCTCTGTATTGCTGATTTCGAATATAGAAGAAAAGGTACCCCTGAAGGAAAATCCGATATTGGGATTTATCATTATATTTCTTATGTTTATTTCTGTGGGACTTTTTGAGGAACTGGCTTTCAGGGCAGTTATAAACGATGCGATTATCTATAAGTTCAGGGAAAAGAAATATGTCTTTGTTCTGAGTGCAGTGGTTTCCTCACTGGTATTCGGAGCTGCACATGTTTTGGGATTTGATCCCTCATCGCCTGTTGCATGGGGACAGGCGGTCGCCAAAACACTGGAATCAGGCGTTTTTGGTCTGGCCCTCCTTATACTGTATTGGAAGACAAGAAATATCTGGGCCTGCGGCCTGGCTCACGGACTGTTTGATTTTTTTGCAGGTTATACAGAAGGCCTGTTTGTTCCGGTTGGAGATTCGGGTTCATCGTATATTAATACCGGTGAAGATGGCGTGAGAATCCTCATCACATACTTTATAATTGCTGCAATAAATGCAGTTCTGACGTTTATTGTGTGGAAGAAAGTCGGTAAGACTATTGATTTTGAAAAGATCAGACGAGAATGGTAAGGAGAGATTATGATGGCAAAGAAGATATTGGTTATATTGCTGATTGGAAGTATGTTTCTTGCAGGCTGTGGGGAAAAAACTCCGGACACCATTTCTGATGAAAAATCGCAGGATGATTCTGCTGCAGATGTAAGCACATCAGATGAGCATTATACTGAAGAAGGTGATGAGTTACCAGTTGAAGAAACTGTGCAAGAAACATCCGAAGAAACAGCCGAAGAATCGGATGGCGGAGCATATGTTATAAATGGCGGTGATCCATGGATAGATTCCAATCTTAAGGATAATGTAATAAATACCGGAAAGCTATCTGAAAAAGATGATTTTAACGTGGCAATTAATTATGACTGGATAATTAGCCATGATATTCCTGAAGGATACAGCAGATATAGTTCTTTTACGAAAATAGGCGAAATTGTAGAGGAAAAAGCTATTGCAGCTTTGGATGATGACACTCTGACAGGGCACGATGCTGAATTGGTCAGAGCTGTATATCAGGGATTTCTTAACTGGGATGAGAGGAATGAAGAAGCGCTTGCTCCTCTTGAAGTCATTGTGAAAGAGATTGAAGCCCTGTCCGGTACCAGGGATATTTCAGAATATCTTTGCGACCCCAACAGGTCTGTATTTTTACCTTCTATTTTTGAAATAGTCAACACTGCTGATCTTATTGATTCTACAAAGTATGTAACGGCACTTAATTTTGGTGACCTAATTTTAGATGATTCTGCTGAATACAAAAACAAAAGTGTAGTAGGAGAAATAGCAGATACGGAATACAGGAAACTTTTTTCAGAAATATATGTAAGAATGGGGTATTCCAGGGAAGAAGCTGATGCGCTTTATGATAATGCTATTGCATATGAAACTGCACTTGCAGATTCTATCTTAACAAATGCTGAACTTCAGCAACCTGATATATATGAAACGATACTCAATTACTATGATCCGGAAGAGCTTTATAGTCTTACACCAAATTTTCCTATGGAAGAATTCATTAAAGTAAGGGGCTTTGGCAGCACAAAGAAAATTTGGTGCATGTTACCGGAAAATATTAAAAAGATATCTGAGCTATATACAGATGAAAATGCAGAGAATATCAAAGCATACTTAATAGTTCATGGAGTTATTAAATGCGCGGAATATCTTGACAAGCAGGCTTTTGATGCCAGCATTTCTGCGACGAATAAAATAGAAGGTGTGGCAGGTGTACTTGCTGATAAACAATATGCATATCGCTGTGTACTTCAGTCCCTGCCTGAATCTATCGGAAAAATATATATACAAAAGTATGATTGCACAGAAACAAAGAATACTATCACGGAAATATGCAAAGAGACTTGTGCGATTTACAGAGAGATGCTTTCAAATGAAGAATGGCTATCTGATGAAACAAGGCAGTATGCCATGGATAAGCTTGATGCCATCGGGATTAATGTTATTGAGCCAAAAGAATATCAGGACCTGAGCGATCTTGATCTTAACAATCTTTCATATTTTGAAGCCAGTATAGCTGTGGAGGATTACTATTACAAGCTTAATGCTGCTAATACCGGAGGTGAAGTAAACAGAAATTTATGGGATAACTCAACACTTAAAACAAATGCTTTTTACAATGCCACAAACAATTCAATAAATATTTTGCTTGGAATCCTTGATGGTGATTTCTACAGGGAAGATATGTCAAAGGAGCAGCTTTATGCCTCAGTTGGAACTATTATTGCCCATGAGATTAGTCATGCATTTGATCCAAGTGGTTCTCAGTTTGATAAGGACGGGAACTATAATAATTGGTGGACCGAAGATGATACCGCGGCATTTCAGAAAAAAGCACAAAAGCTGATTGATTATTATAACGGAATAACCGCATTTGGAAATGAAAAAGTAAACGGCAGCATTGTTCAGGGAGAGGCAGTTGCGGATATAGCAGGGCTTAAGGCAATGTTGCTCCTTGCTTCAAAGGAGGAAGATTTCAATTACAAACTGTTTTTTGAAAGCTACGCAAATATGTGGAAAGAAATCTGCACTTATGAAGCAGACTATTCACAACTTACCCAGAACCCTCACCCGCTGTATTATCTGAGAGTTAATGTAGTTGTACAGCAGTTTGATGAGTTTTATGAGGCCTTTGACGTTAAGGAAGGAGACGGAATGTATCTTGCTCCTGAAGATAGAATTAGCGTTTGGTAAGGAGAATTGGTTATGAAAAAAAAAGTAAGGAAACATTCATTATGTGAAAAAAATGCTGTAATCGCAATGATACTGACAGTTCCGCTGGGTTTATTAACTCAATTGAGCGGCCAGCCACAGGGAGTAGTAAGCGCACTTATTGTCTCCGCTCTGTCCCTGGTTCTTCTGATCGTTTATAATAAGTGGTTTTCGCCTGAATTTGATGGCGTGTTTAAGGCTCATGTTCCGGTAAAAGAGATACTTATGGTATCCTCTGCGATGGCAATCCTTATTATCGGATGCATAATCATAAATGCTGTATATAGTGGACTTGCTTTCAAACCATCAGTTTCTTTCGTGTGCCTGGCACTAATGGCTGGCATTAGTGAGGAGACCATTTTCAGGGCGATGCTTATTCCTATAGGAATGAGATATCTGAAGGTGAAGAATAGGGCAGTGGCAGCAGTAATTATCTCATCTGTCATCTTCGGACCGCTCCATTTGACAAATATATTCGTAGGAGCAGATCCTGTCATGACTCTGATACAAGCATTCATGGCAACCTGTGGCGGTTTTGTTCTCGCCGGAATATATCTGAGGACCGGATCGGTAATCCCGGGAATGATTGCTCACGCTGTGTATGATTTTATCAATTTTGTTACAGATCCAACCATCAATGAAAAGGGCGTTGTAGTTTCTGATAGCGGGAATGTCGGTATTTCGTATTATGTGATTATACTGGCGGTTTCGGTGACGCTTCTTGGAGCAGGATGCTATCTTATCAGAAAGACTAAACAGGAAACAATAGAGAATATATGGCAGACCAAGTGGAGCAACTGAATTCAATCGGAGAAGGAAAAATGAGGGAAGGTATATAAAGCATCGGAGGAGATAAGACGAATGGATAACAAGAAAGTTATGGCTGTTCCAAGGATTTGTGCGTATCTTGTGATAGTAATTTGTATTTTAGGGATTATAGTGGGCTCTATTTTTGATTACAGTATTAACGTAGCACTGGCGAACAAGACTGACATTGGAACCTTTTTTGCTACCTATGGTTCTTATTTTTCCTATTGCTTATATCCTGCAGCTGGGATGTGTATCTTTAAGGGGCTCATGAAAAAGGGCGACAGATTTAAAATGCTGGCTTGGACAATAATGCTGATCTCATACTTTATGGCTGTTTACTACAGCAATAATTACAACGGATCAAAGGTAAGAGAACTGTTTGGATATACAGCGGGAGATGCATCACCGCTTTTATCAGTAGTAAGCTGGGGATTCTGGGTAGTACTGTATGCCTGGGTGCCATTTGTCTGCTATCGTGTATTTGATGATGTGAGTCCGGACAAGTTGATAATGACAGGTGCAGCTATTCTGGTAGCCGGGATTGTAGCCGATAATACAAACCTCTGGCTCAAGCAGGTAGCATCAAGACCAAGATATAAGTACCTGATAACCCTTGATGACCCTATGTCGGAGTTCAGAAACTGGTGGCAGATGATTCCTAATCTCGCCGGATCAAATGACAGTTATAAGAGCTGGCCCAGCGGAAATATGACAATAGCAAGCATGATGTTTTCGCTGCCAATGCTCTCGGATGTTCTTAAAAAACGTTCAGAGAAAAAGAATATTGTCTGTTTTGTGATTGCAGCATGCTTTGTTGTGCTTTACGGCTATAACAGAATTCATATGACAAACCATTTTCTTTCTGATGTATGCTTTGGAACACTGATCACTTACATTATTTACCTGGTTGTGAGCACAGCGTTTTTACAGGCTGTGAATAGGGAAAAGTAAGGATTATGATTAAGCCTGGTATTGAAAAAGACGGAAACAAATCTGTTCTTATCGGTGTTTTTAACAGCGGATATGTCATTGCCCTGTTGCTCTTTCTGGCGGGTTCTATAGGGTCTCTTTGTGATGGGGTTATCGCATCAAGAGGACTGGGAGTAGCTGAGCTTGCGGCGATAGGTATTGTATATCCATATACAAAAACCATGGAATGTATTTCCCTTGCCGCGCTGATTATGGGACGGAAGAATAAAAGTATTGTTGATAAACTTCTGGTTATGCCTGCTGAAGAAGATAGGGATTACGAAACATATGATTTTCATATTGGGTCAACTTTAGATGCAAAGGCTGCATCAACTGAGTTTGGCGATATCTGCAAAAATGGCATTGCCGAAAAGAGGAAGTCATGTTCTTGCAGTCTTGCTCTGGAAGAGATTGTCTTCAATATTCTGGATTACCAGCAGGCAAATGGTGAAAACAACCCAAACATTGATGTACATATTGTCTTATTTGGGAATAATAAGATGATCATGAGAGTAAAGGACTGCAGTAAAGAGCGAGATCCTTTTGCAAAATACGAATACAGCAAGGAGTCGGATAGTCTTGATAATATTGGTATAAAGATAGTGAAGTCATTTGCTGAAGATATTAAATACTCGTTTATTTATGGTGTTAATTTTATAACCATTACGATTTGATAGAACAGTGAAAGAGGTATGAAAGGAAAAAACGGATATGACTAAAAAACATGGTGTTTTAGACCGTCCAATCATTGGCTATTATTTTGATAGATGACTGTGAAGAAGCAGGAGCAATTTTCTATGAGAGAAAATGACAAGAGAGTAGTAGACAGATTTACAGAGCTTGCGCTGGTAGACGGTGAATCCTTTAATGAGAGGCTTGTCGCTGATTATCTTATAGCAGAGTTCCAAAAGCTGGGAATAAAGCTTATCGAGGATGATATTGCCGGTAAGATCGGTGGTAACTGTGGGAATCTGTATGGCTTTGCAGAGGGGCGGGGAAAGTATGCAGACTCTGAGCCTATTCTGTTCTGTGCACATATGGACACCGTATCTCCGGGGAACAATAAGAAGATCATATTAAATGACGGCGGAACAATCACAAGCGATCATACGACTGTCCTGGGAGCAGATGACAGGGTTGGCATAGCAGGAATTATCGAGGCTTACACCAGAGTAATCGAGGAAAATCTGGATCATCCGCCAATAGAGTTTCTGTTTACGGTGGCAGAAGAGGTTTACGGCCTTGGAAGTGCGGCTCTTGATTATTCAAGGATTCGCTCCAGGATAGCCTTTGCTCCCGACTGCAGCGGAGAATATGGAGTCTATTCCTCCTGCGAGCCGACACTCATTTCATTCGAAGTACATATAAAGGGTAAGGCTTCCCACGCTGGTTATGAGCCTGAAAAGGGAATAAATGCAATAGCAGTAGCAGCTGCTGCAATCAGCAGAATAAAGCAGGGGTGGGCTGATGATCACACCACGCTGAATATCGGAATAATAGAAGGCGGAAGTATTACCAACGCTGTTCCGGAAAACTGTTTTATAAAAGGTGAGATAAGAAGCGGTGTCCATGAAGATGCACATCGGACAATAGACTTAGTAGAAAGCATTTTTTCAGAAGAAGCGAATAGAGCAGGTGCAGAGCTTTGCATAGATAAAAAAGAAAGAATCACCGTTTACAGGATAGATCCCGAAGCCGCAGAAGGAAGTGCTTTGGATAGATATAAGAGAGCATTAGAGAAACAGGGAAGGAGAGGCGTGGCAAAGAAATCCTTTGGAGGAAGTGATATAAATTCTTTGATAAAACACGGAATGGACAGACTAAATATATACGGTCCCATGCATAACATACATACAACTGAAGAATACACAACTGTCCAGGAAATAGCAGACTTCACAGAACTGATAAAGATACTTATTATAAAAGAAGTCGAGACTGGTGAGTAATGGGCGCAATATAAAGAAGATGCATAAAAAGTGCATATTAGTTGTAGACTTTTTATAATTGGTAGTCGTTTATATCTGAATAAAAACCCTCGAATATCAGCATGATTGGTTTTTACGAGCTTATTTGCACACAGTCGATAATGATTGTGTGCAAATTTTCTATTCAGTATAATGGTAGAGTCTTTGTTTTCTTAAATAACACGTGTAATCATTTGCGGCAGAAGAAATCACATGTTTTTTTTAAAAAGTTGTTAACTGTAAACCTTGTTTATAGCCTACAGTTGCTTCATGAATTGAAAATGGAGGTGCATGTATGACAATTAAAGAAGTGGAGCAGAGGAGACGCAACAATATTGTAATTACAGGCAGATTGGTGGTGCAAAATTTTTCAATTGAAGGAGGAATTAGCATGGGATACATAGATAATAAAGTGAAAGTTACAGTAATTGAAAGCAAATGTCCCAAGTATAAAGTAGGCGATGTGATTTGCTTTGAAGGAAGTATGCTGGATAAGGAGAATAGCGATAATGTGTGCATGGTTGCAATGAATGCAATATATCCTTTTATCTATGCTTTTAGAAGAGGTGGTGATTTGAAGAAAGGACCATACCAATGTGTGGATTGCAATGAGTCTGTTATTTTTGAAATAGAGAGTTACTAAATAATGACTATAGCAGAATAGGCTATTTTCTTGTTTTTCAGCTGTTCCATAAAACAAATGATTTTCGAGACATTTTTGAAACATGTTATAATATTACGAAACTGCATTTGGAACTTGGCTTTAAGTAGCTGCAGATTTAGGACAGGTTGATATAGTTAAATATCTAATCGAATGCGGGATTGATCAGAAACCTATGAATATCGATGATATGGATACGAAAATGGCATTGAAGATATGCTCAGCTTTTATACTGAAAAAGCAGAATCAATTGGTTACAGATTTTATAATCTTAAAGAATGGTTTTATTCGTTGATTGACGCCAAGACGGCAAAATAAAATTAGTTTTATATTTAGTTTTATGGAGAAAGTATGAAAGTATTGATTTTGGGAGCTAGTGGGTTCCTTGGGGGCACTATCTATTCGAAAATAAAGAATAGTGGTAATGAAGTATTAGGAACGTACAGCAAGAATAATAAAAATAGAGATTATATTAAACTGGATGTTTTCGAAATAAGCAGCCTGACTGCTCTCGTGACGGAATATAAGCCTGACGTTATTATCTGGACAGTGATGAATCATGAACGTGAGGAAGAGATTGCTGAAAAAGTGATGCCTGCCCTTTGTGATGCCGTAGGTTCAAAAAGGTTTATCTTTGTGTCTACTTCAGTTGCCTATGAGAAAAACATGTCTGAAAGTGTTGAACCATTTCTTAGGACGGAAGAAAGCTATAATCATCATTACTTCAATGGAAAAATAAAGTCTGAGCAAGTTATCAGCAAGTTGCCGAATTATTGTATTGTTCGTCCTGGCAGTATTTATGGCATTGATCCTTTTGGAGAAATGGATAATAGGAGTCTTGCATTGAAAAAACATGTGGACTCCGGAGAGATATATATCAGAGCCAATAATATTGAATTCAGTATCGTTGATGTGAATGAATTGGCTGATGCAATTATTGAACTGACTACAAATGATTATGTCGGGATTCTTAATGTTTCTGAGGAAAAACCAGTATCGCATTATGCATTTAACAAGGCTCTTTGTCGAAAATATGGATGGGATGATAGCTGTATTGTAGCAAATGAGGAAAAAAGAAAACATATATTATTTAGACAACAGCTTAAGGAAACGAATTCTTAAGACAAGAATCGGCTGGTTGTAAGATAATATTTCAGTAAAAAACTCTTCTAATGGCGTAGAGATTAATAATAAGGATACTGAAACATTTGATTTTGTACCTATAGAAGTCTTAGAAGCTGAGGCAGCTGCCGCAACCGATGAAGTAACTTTTATACAAACACCAGAAGAATTGCCTAGTTCTACAATGAAAGTTGCAAGTTCACCTATCGAAATTAAAATTAAAGGGTGTTCCATAGCGTTAAATCAAGGCTTTGATAAAGGCACCCTGAAAGATGCATTTGAGGTGTTAACTGCCTTATGCTAAGAATGACTACTGCATGTCCTGTCTACCTCGCTGTTGGTCCTACGGATTTGAGAACCAATATTGATGGTCCAATAATCAAAATAAAATAGTAAGTTATCGAGGAGATGAATACATGGAAATAGATAGAAGTTTTCTAAAAAAAATTTTGGAATGGAGAAAAAGTAATGTGTCCTAAATGCAATAAAGACTATTTAATTCCACTTCATAAAAAGAGAAAAGATAATGATGATTTGATTAATAAGGGCAGATAGAACATACAGAAAAAAACTTGACTGACTCTGTCAAAAGGTGCATACTCATTCATTAGCATTTAGCGAAAGGAGTAAAAAATACTATGGATACAATTCAGATACTTAGAGATCTTATGATAATAATTGTCAGCGCCAAGCTCTTTGGCCTGATTGCAAGGCGACTCCACGCCCCTCAGGTAGCAGGCGAAATAATTGCCGGGCTGATTATCGGTCCCACTCTGTTTGATCTTGTGGAAGCCGGTGATTTTCTTTCCGGTATGGCTGAAATTGGCGTAATCCTTTTGATGTTCAGTGCAGGCCTTGAAACAGATATAGATAAATTGAAGAAATCCGGTGTAAAGGCCACAATACTGGCATGTACCGGTGTTGCTGTGCCTCTTGTCTTTGGAGCCATACTTTATATGTCATTTTATGGCTTCGCCGCTCCCGGATCTATGGAATTTATTAAAGCTCTTTTCATAGGAACAATCCTTACTGCAACCTCCGTAAGCATTACTGTTCAGGTGTTAAAAGAGCTTGGAAAAATCTCTACAGATGTCGGTACAACAATAATGAGTGCCGCTATCATAGATGATGTGATTGGAATCGTTGTTCTTACTGCAGTTCTTGGACTTAAGGATCCAAGCGCCAATCTGATTACGGTTGTTATCAAGACGGTTGCTTTCTTTGTGCTTTCTTTTGTAGTAGGAATTGCCATTTTCAAGATTATGAAGAAAGTAGAAATAAAATGGCCTCATACCAGAAGAATCCCTATCCTGGGATTGGCTCTGGCTTTTGCGATGTCTTACGTTGCTGATAAATACTTTGGCGTTGCAGATATCACAGGCGCATACGTAGCCGGAATTATCTTAAGCTCCTTAGATAATTCCGAGTATATTGACAGAAAGATGGATATCAACTCATACATGATCTTTGGACCAGTATTCTTTGCAAGTGTTGGTCTTCAGACCAACTTAAAGACAGTTGATATGACAATTCTTGCATTCTCAGCAGCTTTTGTAATTGTTGGACTGCTTGGAAAAGTTGTGGGCTGTGGTCTAGTTGCAAAACTCCTTAAATATAACACTTCTGATGCGTTGAAGATTGGCGTAGGTATGATGACAAGAGGCGAAGTAGCCCTTATTGTGGCACAGCGTGGTCTTAAAGCTGAGATAATCGACAGCAGATACTTTACCGCTGTAATCCTCCTTATAATACTGAGTTCAATTCTGACACCAATAATACTTAAAGCAATTTATGCTTCGGATGAATCCAAAGAAAAACAGCTGCAATAATCCCAGTCTGTGTATGGCTTAATCAGCATTTGCCTTGGAAGCTCTACTCCTAATTGGCTTGATGATTTGGAACGATAAATCGGAAGTTATGATATGTGTGCTTGACACAAATACTCCTATTGGAGGATATTCGGTGAATCCCTATGTGGGGTGTCCCCATGCCTGTAAATACTGCTACGCATCTTTTATGAAACGCTTTACAGGGCATACGGAGGAATGGGGAACTTTCATGGATGTGAAAGACTGGCCTGAAATAAAGAATCCAAAGAAGTATGCCGGCCAGAAGGTGATCATTGGAACAGTTACGGATGGTTATAATCCGCTAGAGGAAACATATAAAAATACAAGAAGACTTCTGGAAGAACTAAAGGACAGTGGTGCGGACATACTTATCTGCACAAAGTCAGACCTTGTACTAAGAGATCTGGATCTGCTAAAAGAGATCAATGAAAATAGCAGACTTAC
>NZ_FOKR01000033.1 GCF_900112195.1 Butyrivibrio sp. YAB3001 | reverse complement strand
GTTGCAAAATCCACTCATATTTCCTATAATTAATGCATAAATTGTATTGTTTATAAGGCTTTTCACCTTTTGGTGGTTGTGCCTGTTCGGTACTGGTGGTACCTGAGCTATTCGGAAACGCCAATTTCCAAACAACTTCTTATAACTATTAAAAAAGTACCTCGCCAAAGGTGCTTTTTTTATTTCCCCATGTATTTATTCTACACAACCCTTTCCCAAAAATCAACACAAATTATCACTCAAAAGTTATAATCTATATCAAATTAACTTTGCTTTTATCTAAAAAAGTGATATCATAGTTGTAATAAAAATGTAAAAAACTATTATAATACTTTTATTTTAATAGTTTTTTACTGTTATTAATCTAAATATCTATTATTTTGTTGGGAGGAAAAAAATTGGAAATTATTTCTGTAAATATCCAAAAAGGCGGATGCGGAAAGACAACCACCTGTCAGGTTCTTGCAGAAATCCTTGGGAAAGAATTTGACAAGAACGTCCTTTGTGTAGACATGGATCCCCAGTGTAATCTGACAGCAGCTGCCGGAATAAACTTACTTGAATATCAGGAAAAGAATCTCTTAGGGCTACTCAAAGAAGAATATCCCATACAGGATTGTATAGCAGAATCGGAGTATTACGATATCATTCCTGGTTCCTTAAACCTTACCGATGCCGATACAATATTTAATAACGTCATTTCAAAAGAAACTCTTCTGAAAGATGCACTAGCTCCTGCAGCAAGTGCCTATGACATTATAATCATCGATACACCCCCATCATTGAATGTCCTTGCAAGCATGGCTTTAACAGCATGTACCAAAGTAATTATTCCATGCCTTGCAGACTATTTTGCAATGATGGGTCTTAATCAGCTTTTTGGACGTATAAGTCAGATTAAGAAAAAACTTAATCCTGATCTTTCACTTGAAGGAATCCTTCTTGTGAAATATGGTGGCAGAGCTAATCTTGATAAAGCAGTTGTTGATGGTCTTGATGATATGGCAAAGAGAATGGAAACAAAAGTGTTTAACACGAAAGTAAGAGAACGTGTAAAACTTAGAGAAGCTCAAAGCCAACAACAATCAGTAATTGACTATCCCGATACAAAAGATGTTGTTGCTGATTATAGAGAATTACTTAAAGAAATAGAGTTAAAATAATAGTTTTATACCATTATAAAACTATTATTTTACTCCTATGGAAGGAGTTATATGGCCTCAAAAAGAAAACCAGTAACTATTGCTACGAATACAGGCGCATTATCAGAAGCAGCAGTACCAAAACTAGAAGAAGCTCCTGTAAAAAAAGAAAAACAAAAAGCAATAGCAAAGCATCCTGGGGGACGTCCCAAAAAGACTACTCCAAAAGCTGAGAATAGGACCATCAGCATGGATCCAATTTTATTTGAAAAATATCTGATCATAAGTGAGAGAACAAACAAGGTTTCTATATCAGAATTTCTTAGACATGCTGTTGAGTTTTATTGCCAGCAAAACTCCATCTCATTATATGATGATGAGCTTAATAAAGAAGCTACAGCAAACTACAAAGCAAGATTAGAAGAAAAAGAAAACAAAAAGAAATAATAATAGTTTTATACCATTATAAAACTATTATTTTACCACTAATAATCATTTATTATACCTTTATAAAAGGAGAATGAGCATATGATGTCAGAAAAAATCCGTCTTGTATTAGCAAAAAAAGACAAAAGCAAAGCATGGCTTGCAGATCAGCTTGGTTGGAGCACAAGTAATCTTTACAATAAATTCAAACGTGACAATTTCAGCGAAAAAGAACTGGTAGAGATAGCTAAAGTATTAGACTGTAAATTTGAAGCCAATTTCGTATTAAATGACTCTGGTGAAAAATTTTAATATCCATCTTATTGAATATAATACCATTATAATAGTTTTATTATAATAGTATTATAACGTTATAATACTATTATCAAACTAATGCTATATGTTCTTCCAACGCTTTTTCCTGCATCTCGGAAGTGATTCCGATATACTTCTGTGTCACAGCAACAGAACTGTGCTGCAGAAGCTGCTGGACCAGGACGATATTATAACTGTTGTTTAAGTAGATCTCAGTTGCAAAGAACTTCCTGAAGGAGTGTGTTCCTATATTCTTATATCCAAGATAGTCGCATACCTTCGCAAGATACTTCTGGACAGCCCTTTCTCCTATGGGAAAGAGCTGCCCTGTTTCTTCTATATTATTGTCTGCAGCATACACCCTCATGTAATTGTATATGGCAACAGGGACCGTAAAGGTCCTTTTCTTTAACGTCTTTTTCTCCGTGATGTTGAGCCTGTACCTTCCACCATCCATGATTATGTCAGACATCTTAAGCCTCAGGATATCTTCTATCCGTAGTCCTAAGTTTGCCTCCAGGACCAGGGCAGTAGCTATCTTCTCATTTGCCCTGAAGAAAGATCCGCCCGTCTTCATGGTCTCAATTATTTCCTGATACTGTTCTTTCGTAAGCGCAACAGTGGTCTTGTTAGCCATTTTCCTTTGGTCCTTTCCTGGCAGTTCTCTTTTTCATCCTGTAAAAAGTAGCCCTTCCAATGCCAAGTTTTTCTGTTATATCCTTCTCAGACAGTCCCTGGTCAATAAGCTCCTGCACCTTTTTAGCCTGCTCATCAAGCTTTTCAGGATGCGGCTTTCTTCCTGCAGGTTTGGTCATGGAAATTGTATCATTTATATTCTGATACTTCTTATTAAGGATGCTTATTCTTCCTTCAAGACTGCTGACTTTTCTTCTAAGTTCCTCTATGACATCTCGGTCTGACACCGGTACATCTGAAGGATTCCGGTAACTAAAAAAGATCTCGCCATTATAGTCCCTGTCCCATACATCAATGAAGGTGCGCCTTCCCTTTGCATCTGAATGCCTAACAAAGATCCTTGGGTAATCATGCTTCTTCTCCGGATCAGATTCTGGAAATATGGTTATGAGTGCAAGCGCTCCTTTCCCTGAAGCACGTACTGTTGCTATCTCATATACGTGGTCCTCATTTCCATAGGGGATTATCTCTCCCTTTACAGATTCATATGTTTCGATTATCCGTTTTTCCTCAGCTTTCGTTATCCAGGCTTTCTTCTTCATTTCTGATTCCTTTAATCATCTCAATAATATAATGATACTGTATTAATAATGGTATTCTCACGAAAGGGCACTTTGTACAATGTCAAAATATCACGGAAAGTCACTTTGTGAGCATGTATCACTAATATAATGATACACCAAAATCAACTTTCTGTCAGCTTTACTTTGGATTAAAGATGATTCTGAAAGATAATTCTATCTCCGTTTTTTTGATATCATTTTCATCTATATCTAAACAAAATAGTAATTTTTAGACAAAATCGCATTGTATTTTGTCTAAAACATGTTTAAAATATGATTTGTAGACAGAATCTCACAGAGAGGAACACCGTATAATGAATAACATAATAGGACGTGAAAAAGAGATCCACCGCCTTAAGCGAGTATTGGAAGAACAGGAAGCCCAGCTCGTTATTGTATATGGCAGAAGAAGAGTTGGAAAAACATATCTGGTAAATGAATTTTTTGACTATAAATTTGACTTTAAATTTACCGGTTCATATAACCATAAAAAATCAGAGCAGCTCCAGAATTATATACTGGAGTTTAACCGTTATACAAAAGAAGAACATGATACTCCTAAAGACTGGACTGAAGCCTTTTTTCTGTTAAGGGATTACCTTGAGCAGAAAGATCCTGGAGAAAAGCAGGTAGTCTTTTTTGACGAAATGCCCTGGATGGACAATCAGGGATCCGGCTTTCTTTCTGCATTTGAGTGGTTCTGGAATTCATGGGGCAGTACCAGAAAAAACCTTGTCTTTATAGTATGCGGTTCAGCCACATCCTGGCTTATAGATAAAATAGACAGAAACAAGGGAGGCCTCTTTAACAGACGCACCTGCAGACTGTACATTGAGCCCTGGAATCTTTATGATACGGAGCAGTACCTTATCTCAAGGGACATCTACTGGTCCCGATATGATATCACTGTATGCTACATGATAATGGGTGGCATACCATATTACCTGAAGTTACTGGACAGAGAACTTACCCTGAATGAAAATATTGACTTGATGTTTTTCAGAAACAGATCAGAACTGTGGGATGAGTTCGACCAG
This sequence comes from Butyrivibrio sp. YAB3001, assembly GCF_900112195.1. GTDB lineage: Bacteria > Bacillota > Clostridia > Lachnospirales > Lachnospiraceae > Butyrivibrio. Next base: position 14,402 of record NZ_FOKR01000033.1, on the reverse strand, counting down.
CTGTACAGGACGCTGTTCAGTAACAGTGACAAATATATAAAAATAGTCGAGGCGCTGAGCAAAAAAAAGAAAGGGCTAAGTCGAGCTGAAATCTCAGCAGCAACAAAGATTCCTGAAAACGGGACCCTGACAAAAATGCTGACAAACCTCATTGATTCCGGTTTTGTCAGAGTTAATGATACATTTGGGTATAAAAACTATGAAAAGACATTCCAGCTATCTGATTATTACACACTATTTTATTTTCGCTTTATAAAAGACAACTATGGTAAAGACGAGCATATGTGGAGTAACACAAACGACAATCCTGCAAGGCAGGTATGGCAGGGTCTTACTTATGAACAGGTATGCAAGGATCATATTCCACAGATAAAGAAAAAGCTTGGGATATCCGGGATCATGTCCACAGTATCATCCTGGTACAAAAAAGGCAGCGACACGGAAGACGGAGCACAGATAGATATGCTGATTGACCGCCGTGATCATGTCATAAGTCTGTGTGAAGACAAGTTTTCAACGCATGAATATGAGATCACTAAGGACTATGATGCTTCACTTAAGAATAAAGTTGCTGTATTTCGTAATTCGACAAAAACCAAAAAGACGATCCAGGTAATCCTGATAACAACCTACGGCCTCAAAAAGAACAGTTACAGCAACTACGTCGGAAAGGTTATCCTGATGGATGATCTGTTCGAAAAAAATGATGACTAAGTCATAGAATAGTTCGTATTTATCCTTTAATTAGTTCGTATATACCACTATTCTATCATCATCCCCAGTAACTACGCAAAAATAAAGTACGTAAAAGTTAGCTTTTACGTACTTCAAAATATCATCTTTATTAAATATCTGTCATGCTAATGCTATAAATTAAGTAGCTGCACTGCCCACATATTTATTGCTAATAAAGTGCCAAACAGCTAAAACAAGCATCATGCTCCCAATCACCGCAAAACAAATTGTCGTTCCTAATTCCGAAATATATGCTGAAGCAAACAAAAAAACTATTTCCACAAAATTCACTCCCATATTATAAGCTGACAAAACCTCGGCTCTCTTACCTTCAAGATGATTTTTATCAATAACTTTATTCTCAATCTCATCAAATATATAAGCTGGAATGGATATTACAAGCGGAAGCAGTAACATTATTGGGATAATTATCCATCTTACATTTAATTTTCCAAAAGCTACCATGCAAATGCCTGCTACACCAAAACCTATTATAAACGTTTTAAAATAATTCTTTTCCCCTATATAATCTAGAAATTTCTCAGCTGTCATCTCAAATAGTGAATACCCTAATATAATGACAGTCATCCATTCTTCTGATATACCAAGGTTTTCTAACTTATCGACGTAAAAGAAGTTGATCAGTATAAATGAAATACTAACGCAAGCCAAAGTTACCATAATTATTATGTTCTCAATATTTAACTCAAGAATGAATAGCTTTTTCTTCCCAGCAACCAGATTATTAGTAATATTTTTTACTTTATTCTTTTCATCTTCTATTCCAAAGCTCATAAAAGCTGCGATAATATTCATCACAACAGTAAGTATAAGTAATCCTTTGATTTCAAAGAAATGATATATACCCGCATACATAACTGTGCTAACAATAAAACCTGCTGTGCCAAATTTTCCGACTCGTGCACTCTTAACAACGTATTCCCCATCATCATATTTCTGATATAAATATGCACTTATAGTACCTGAAGTAAAGCAATTCGCAATTCCTTCAATTACTGCTTCAGCTATAAACAGCACATAATTTTTAGAAATAAATGCAGCCAACATCGTACTTCTAGCAATTAGCAGCATAAACTGAGACAAAACAATTGTATTCTTATATCCAACAGTGTCAGTAATCTTTCCGGTTGGTATTTCGCCGAAAAAAATCACAACAGAAAGAATTGCTTGTAATATGAAAAACTGATTAAGAGTAATTCCTGCTCTAGTTCTCACAAGTAACGCAACTGGGGCAAAAAAAACTAATCCATTCAAAAAAGAAACCACCTCTAGCTTGTCAATCTTAGCAAAACTGCGCATATTTCCTCCTCACCTCTGGAATAAAAATATTGTCAATAAAATATTCAAAATTTTCTTTCTCGTATTCACAGCATTTCTCAAAATTCACTTTATGAGAAAGCTGACAACCTCCACCACAAAAACCTCCTATTTTACATCCCATACACTCTTTATATGAGTCTGATGTCTTATCCTGGACCTCATACTTCAGTAAATTATCTAAAGAAAAATCAAATATATTGTACTTAGGTCTTCCGACCGTGTATGTACATCTATATGTCTTAAGATTATTATCAACATAAAATGCCATATCTTCTTTAGAAGAATTCCAACAATAATTATTTTTTCCCTTTTTCTCTAATTGATTTGTTATAATACCTAATTTACGGACAAGATTATTTGTAGTTTTTAAAAACGCAATATGCATATTATCCGGTAGTTTATGCTTCATTATTTCCCCAATAAGCTCGCTTTCCTTTAAAATATGCGGATATCCCGTCTCGAAAAGTCGGTCATCAACTCTTCCAAGCGACCATACAAAATTAGGATTGGTCAATAAATCTAACGATTCCAAATCATTTTTCATATCCCATATTTTGTCATAATTTAGCCTATCTATATTGGTTGCAAGATTAACTTTAACTCCATAAGAAATTAGTATTTTTATACAATCAATTAATTCCTTAGTAGATTCAGAACAATTTTGAGATTTATCTAGACTACACCTTGTCAAATAATTTAACTCGGTACTATCAATTGTAGGGTTTATAGAGCTTATAAATTTGCGGTTGATAATAAGCTTTTTAAGAAAGCGCCTCAAATAAAAACCATTCGTAGTAATATGAAGCGGAATTCTTTTTTCTTTGCAAAATAGTAGCACTCTATCAAAAGCTTTTTCATTTTCTGGCAGTAATGGCTCTCCTCCAAATAACCCAATATCTACATTTTTATCCGGATTAAGCTCCATATAATCACTTATAATAGCCAGAATCTTTTCCAGGTTTTCTTCTGATATAAGCCTTCTGTCCAAAGACACATCATGCTGCTGATAACAATATGTACATCTAAAATTACATTTATAAGTTATTGCCAATATAAAACTCACTGAATTACAATCCACATGGCTATCATCACTTCTTTCCTGCGGAAAATAGTCACCAACTAACTCGTCATTATTTAATAGATAACATTTATTATTGAAAGAATCCAAAACAATATTCATGTTATCATCAAGTTTTGTGACATACTTATCATCTAACCACATATGATTGAATTCTAGATTATCATCGCTTATTGAAAAAATACATCCATCTTCTAATTTTAGCATTTTCGTTTGCAGAAAGGGCTGAAATAATTTCAGCCCCGACATTTTAATAATTATCAATATCTTCTATGAGTGTGATCAATGCACTCGCAAGATAACTGTACATCATCATTCTGCTCCATCTCAGCAAATTCCTCTGGTGATAATTCAAATGTACTCATATTTCTGCATCTCCTTCATTTTATATTTTTCTTATTTACTACTAAAAAAATCTGTAAACACATAGAAATTCATAGTCCAAATTCCCATGCTTCTATCACTAAACGAAATACCTGCCCTAATTTATCCAATAAATTATTATTTTTTCACCTCCCTATTATGTCAAGTGTAATTCCTTGAAAAATCAAGGTTTTTTCTATATCTACCTCTAACAAATGAGCCATAGTGATGGACATCTCTGTGTATCTGGTACAAGAATAGAGGTTTTAGAGTATACGAAGTAGAACGTCATTGCTTTCGATCTACATGGCCATCGTTTACCCATCCCCCTATGGCGGCGCACCTCCCGTGTCTACCAGGATCATCCCTCAAGGGGAGTCCTCACTTCCTTCGTTCCGTCTGTCCATAACCAGGGTGCCAGCGTAGCTCCTTTACAGGGTCATGCCCTCCGGTGAATATTCCTGCCAGCTACTGGCTCATTCTTTGTAGTTTGTTGTTTGCTGACAGCCCGCTATGTTCACCAGCACCTTTCGGTGGACGTTTTCCTGATGTTCATTCGATTCTGTCACTCCCTCACGGGATCCGGTCATCCTGATCGTGACCGGAATCAGATACCCGAGTGTCGGATGCCTGATTCCAGCCGCGAGCAGGCAGTTGCAAGTTTGTGTTGCTACTATGCTACGACAGGTCTCTTGATGTCACACATCATCTTCTGTCCATCATAGTGGTTATCAGTTGTGGCAAGCATGTAGAATACCCTTATCAGCTTGCACGCGACAGCTATCAGAGACTGCATCTTCTTAAGTGGATTCTTATCTCTCGTAATGTAATGCTGATGTATCTCCTTGAACTCGGCATTATGAGCCACCACGGAGATAGCTGCTTCATATAGCACATATCTGAGCCTTTTACGGCCTCTGTAGCTGATATGGTGCTCTCCCTTATGCTTACCTGATTCATTCTCAACGATAGCGTATCCTGCCAGCTTCTGTACCTGTTTAGGGTCATCAAAACGACTAATATCACCCACTTCAGAAACAAAGCCTATTGCGGTCTTCAGCCCTACTCCCTTAATCTCAAGCAACTTGTCGATGTATGGAATCTCAATAATTGCCTCATTGATCATACTCATGAGTTCTGATTCTCTCTGTGCATACAGATCATAGTCTGATAGTAGAATCCTGATCTCATATCTTGCTGCTTCTGACGCTTCCGTGCATCCAACGCTGTGCTCTGCCGCAGCAACCAGGGTCATTGCCCTCTTCATGCCTGCGCCTCTCATTTTTGCATCTCGCCAGATCTTGTTTACGCCTTCAGCACCAAGTTTTACGATATCCTCCGGAAGTGGAGCCACCTTCAGTACTGCCAGTCCTGTTACGGCGTCAAGCTTCCCATAAACGTCTTTATAATTCGGGAAGTAGATTGCAAACCATCTGGCAATCCTGTTCTTAATACGGGTTAACTCACCCTGTGCCTGTAGTCTGAGATTTGAAAGATTTCTAACGTCTGCATAGATTCCTGTTGGAATGTAGGGGTATGAATACCTACCCTCTATTACCAGACGTGCAATTACTTTGGGATCCTTACGATCATTCTTGCTTGGATTATTGTCATCAAGCTCTTTGGATTTCTTGACATGGTGAGGATTTACATGCACTGGCCTCATGCCGTTGTCCTGGAGAAAAGCTCCGAGATTGAACCAGTAGTGTCCGGTGGGCTCCATGCCTGGGATAACCTTATCCAGATCGCGTTCAGTCTTTAACTCCTCAACCCAGACCCGAAACGCCTCGAATCCTTCATCATCATTGTTAAAGATGAACGGCTTTCTGGTAAATTCGATCCCCCTCCAATTGAAAGCTCGCGCATAATGCGTTTCGCTTCCTATGTCGATACCGATTACCAAAGTCTTTTCAGTAATTGCTGCAATTTTTGAGTTTTGTGTGTTAGAATACATGTCAGATACCTCCCTGTGGAAAATAAGATTTATTGTCGTCAAACAACTTCTTATTCTACTTCGAGGTATCTATATTTTCACCCTCTTTCTTGTGGAACCACCATATCTTGTATATTTACATCATACAGGAAGCTCCATTCCTGGTTTTAACCCTTTATCAAAGCAGAACAGGTTGTTCCATTTAATAATCGCTTTGCTTTATTTGATAAGTTTTCTGATGAATAGATTTCATTAATAACTCTATTTTTATAAAGGCCATGGCAACCTTCATATCTGTTCAAAATACTCATAGCTAGGCTCCTTATCCAATCGTTTCCTCATATTCTTCTAGCAAATCAATTTCAATATCTAACTCCTGATTTACAGAACACTCATAATCTGCAGCAGCCACAACTATTTTCCCCGTATCAATACTAAAAACTAAAAGTAATAAAACTAATATGCCCCTTACAATCTTCATTCTTTTTCTCCTGTATGATTTTTATTTGGTGTAACTACAAAATACACGTTATAAACATTGCCATCATCTTCTGACATGGTCTGATATTTTCTCAATAGTTCATCATATTCTTTAAGAAAACTATCCATTTTATTTCTATTAGCTTTAATAAACAAAGCTTGAACTCTGTTCGGCTCATTTTCTTGCCACAATGCATTTTTTACTGCATCCTTTACCATTAATGAATATTGATGAGAATATCTACTTATAATTCGTTTTTTTTCAAATGAATCATTAATATTTTTTAGATCTTTTCTTATTAAAATATTTTTTTCTTCATAACAATATTTAATGGACTCATTGGAACAATCACTTTTCTTTACAATACCTATGTCAACCATTTTATTTATATAATTTGAAACTGTGAAAACTGGAATGTCTAATTTGCTCGCAATTTCAGCACAGCTAGACGCTTTATCAAATATGCAAATCAATATATCTAAGCCTAAACCAGATATTATTTCAACTTCCAATTCTTCCATCTTTTTCTCTATACTTTCTATTATCTTCACCTGCCTTTTTTCAATTTCTTTATGAATAAAATATAGCAATTTGAATTCAGTAACAGCACTCGACAAAACATAAACTTTGTTGTTTCCATTTACCTAAAATTCACCTTCCAGTGCCCCCATTTTGTGATACAATCATTCTTAGTGTTTAGCATTTGTGGTTATCAGCTATATCAATACTAGCTTTGCTAAAAATCGAATCATATTATATTGTTTTACAGGAATTATAATGAGTATTAGAAACGCCGGACAGATTATTAAAGAAGCACGTATAAATGCTGGATTATCACAAGAAAAATTATCTGATGGAATTTGTTCACTTGCATCTCTGAGTAATATAGAAAATGGGATTCTTGGAGTAAGTCCATTTACATTTAATTTATTAATGCAAAAAGCTGGCTCTTCCAGAGAAATCTATCCATTTTTTGAAAATGATTCTGATTGGGAATGCTTTATACATATAAAACAAGCAAGATTCTACCTCCTACATTGGAAAATGCAGGAAGCATATATAGAATTACTAGCTGTAAACGACCAAAATTTCAATTATAACCGTTTATACTTTCAAGAGTGGTTTTTTTTATATTCTCAATTTCAATACTATACCGCAACATCAGATATACGACTCATCTATGATAAATATCTTGAAATACTACCATATTATTCCATAGATATATCTAACCTTGACTTTAAATACAAGTTACTTACTGTATCTGAAATTAATGCACTTCTACTGTTTGCAGAATTATCTTTGGAATTAAAAAAAGAAGAACATTGTTTAATAATCTGTCAACAATTATTACCCTATATAGAAAATACAAAGTTGACTGATTCAGAAAAAGAAGAACTTCTTACAAAATACAATATAGTATATATTAAATACCTATTATGTATTGGCGATTATTCTTCCGTAGAGAAAATAATAAAAGGAATCACATATGCAGAACATTCAATGAATCTTAATTTCTTAGTTATTGAACTTAGAATCATTGAATCAATTTATTATTACCTTACTGGTAACAAGTCGCAATATCAACAATTATTAAATGATATTCTTTGTTCCATTACTGCCACACAGAATGATTTTTTTTCCTATCTACGTAAAATGCTTGTTTTTTTTAAAGTCAAAGACGCTATTTCAAAAGAATGTATAATAAACCACTCATTTGCCAAAATTACTTATACTTACAATGATAATTTTTCAAATGGCATATTTGATATTTATGGAAAAGATGTTCTTACAATAGGAAGTCTTATAAAAAAGCTCAGAGTTGACCAGGGAATCTCTCAACAAACATTATGTCAAGGATTATGTAGCAAATCAATGCTTTCAAAGATTGAAAATTGCATTTTAAATCCCGACATAATTATAGCAGGCGCTTTATTAAATAGGCTTGGTTACTCCGAAAGGGAACTAGTATTTTACGGTAATAAACAAGAATCCCAATTTAATGAACTTAAATTATCACTTTCAACCCTTCCTGCTAAATCTTCAGATTATATAAAAAAATTAAATGAACTAAAAGAATTAGCTGAACACACCAAACATCCTCTAATTAAACAGACTTATGTTTTATTTGATATTAGAACCATGCCTGATTCTTCTGAGAAAGAAACAAAAATAAAAGATGCCATATTTATAACGCTACCAGCATTTGACATTAATAAAATGCTTAATTATCGCTTATCATGGGTAGAATTTTCCTTAATTAATCAACTAATAAAATGCATTAATAATATTTCGAGTACATATAATACTCAGACCTATTTTCAACAAATTTTTTTATATAAAGAGATTACAAAGCCTAATATAATATATGCGCTCCAATTATATCCAGTTACTTACTATATCCAACAAAAGTTTTTTTTTAAAAACAAGCTTTTTAACAATATGTTATTTTCATTAACAACGGTGGATTATTCGTTATGTACATATTCTCCCATTATATTAGCGCAAATATACTTCTATTATGCTCAAGCACTTGGATGCTTAAATAAGTATGATGAAATGATTGTATTTGCTACTAAATCAATATCCATTTTTAGATCATTGGGTTTTTATAAAAATGCTCAACTGCTAATAGAAGCCCTAAAAACTGATTTTGATACAATTATAACCTAATCTTATTACTTTCATTCCCATACCTTTTCTTTTCCATGGGAATGAAAGTTTTTTACATTTCTAGCATGAATATATTATCTTTCATACTCATCATGTTCATGATAATAGCTATGCTCGATGATTTCACCATTTTCTCTTTCACGCTCATCACGCTTTTCGATGTCCCTTTCATATTTTCTCATCTTCCTGCGTGTACTCGGATCAGCATTATCATAATCACAGAACTGCTTATCAGCTTTCTCTATGTCCGCATCACTAAAGTCTTTACCAAATTCAAACTTAAGATTCTCCTTAAGATCTGCTACATCCCTTGGATCAAGAACTATCTGTGATATATCCTTCTCAGCATCAAGCCTTGCGTATACTACATCAAAGGATGTCTGCTCTGATCTGATCTTTTTATCAAGGTCATTGGAAGCTTTGGCCATCTTTGAAGTCTCTGCTACATATTCATTATATTTTTCTAATGTTTCAAAGCCGTTCTTTTTAAGATACCCGGTAATGCTTTTTTTGTTTCCCTCTATATACGCTTCTTTGTGAGCTATCTTCTCCTCCAGGTCATGATATTTTATAAAAAGGATCTTGGGACATTCCTTCAGCTCTTTCTCATATTTTTTAAGGGCTTTCTTTGCGCTGTTGATTGCATTCTCTCCTTCCTTAAGAAAAGGATGCATCTTTTTTATCAGTTTATCTCTTACTTTTATCTCCTTATCCATGTCTGCCTTGACATCCATATATTCAGTGATCCTGATCCTTGCTGCAATGCCCTGGCACTTGTCATGAGAATACTTATCCCTTTCCATTGATGCAGCATTTCTTTCAAACCTTGATAGCAGCTCTTCCTTTCCTATTCCAAGGTTGAAAGTCTTGTTAAGGTTGGTGTCCCTGACCTTGTTTCCATCTTTGTCCATGAATGTCAGGTGCTTATGTTTGTCCTGCCAGTCAACAGAGTATCCTTTTCCAGAAAGAATTGTTATAAACTCTTTCTGTGACACTGCCCTGTTCATGGAATCCTTTACTACTTCCATTGTGTTGTAGACATAGGACTTTACGGACTTTCCTTCCAGCATATCCTTCATAAAATGATATTTTTCTTTTGTCCATGCTGTTATGCCGGTACGCTCATGGCCATCAAATGTTTTATTCTTTTCACAGATGGATAGCCCATGTTCGTGACAGATCTCGTCACTTCTGTCCTTCATCTTCTGCAGGTCCTTTGATGACATCTGGAACTTTTTCCCGTCTTCAAAACTTACTGAATTGATTATGAAATGGGTATGTACATGTTTCTTATCCTTATGTGTTGCTATAAGGACCTCATACCCTTTAAAGAGAGGACAGCTCTCTGCAAATTCTTTTGCTATCTCATGGGCTTTCTCAGGAGTTATGTTTTCACCAGGAGCAAAAGACTGAACGAAATGTTTGTAGGTCCTTCCATCTGTCTTTCCATATATTTCTTTTGTCGCCTGCATTTCTTCTTTGGCAGTTTCAGGTGTGACACCTATTCCGTATAAAAGTCTTTCTTCTGTCTTTTCTCTTTTTTCAACATAATCGATCGCTGTTCCTATCGGTGCGTGGCTAGATACTGCTTTAATGACTGCCATGTTTCCTTTACCTCCTTCAAGGTCCCTGACAAAACATTTCCATAATCAACATATCCGTTTTCATTAAGCTTCTTTGCTACCTGGTTAAGGTTGGTCCCCTGTTTTTTCATTTCCGGGATCAGTTCCTTAAGCGGATCCATGTTAGTTATCTGCATTTCAAGGGCAGCTCTCCGAAGATACTCCTGCTGCTTTTTTCCAGATGAAGAGATCTTCTCTTTTAAGATTTCCAGCTCTTCATCCGAAAGGCGGAACGTTACCTGATGTGGTCTTTTCTTATTCATGGTGGAGCCTTTCTGCAGCTGCGTTTCTGAAAAAATGAAAGCAGCTGCGATCAAAATTTATGAGCGGAGTGAATAAATTTCTGATCATGCCAGCCACACAAATTTACAAAAAGTTATAACTGTGGCAGGCATAAATGTGAGGATCCAAGGGGAGCAGAGCTTCCCTGGCAAGCGCTAAAGTGGTAACACTTTAGGAAGCTTGCAAAATCTCCCACATGTATATATTACCACTACTTTCCGGTCAGGCAAAGTGGGAGATTTCATGCTGCGAATACGTGAAAATGTCAGAAAGTCCCGGCTGCAGACTTGATGATTTTTTCATGTACGAGCAGCATGAACAGCATCGCATTTTGAAATTTTTCATTTTGTCGTGACTGTGATTTTGCGATGCGGCTACGCCAGGAACTGGCGAAAAAAATATAAAGGCACATATCATTATTTTTAAATAATAGAATGTTCCTTTATATAAATATTTTATTCTTTTACTCTTAACTCACATACAATATTGCCGATATAAATGATGATAATGGATTATATGTCTTTTCAATGGATTGAGTAGATTCTTTGAAAAGACATTTTTTTAGATAAGAAATTTTTAATTAGGAAGGAAAAATATATTATTATGAGCATAACTTTAGATGCTTCTTATTACAAAAACGCACCTTCAAAAATGTATGTTGAACAAAAGATTCAAAACAATTTTTCGTCTGCTTTTAATATAGCTGACATACAACAATCTGATAAAACATCAACTATTGTTAATAACAATAAAACTCCTTATACAACTGAAGAAGATTTAAATTGTTCTATGTGCGGCGAAATAAATAACCCCCAAAATTTACCATGCAAATTTTATAAACCTTCAAACTATTCTGAAGAGGATCCTGTCTACATAGCAAAACTCTATCCGTGGGATGGCTCAGATCCTATTATTCGAGAAATTCATTTAAACAATATTAGTTTTTCGAATATAGATGAGTATGAAACATTCGCATATGGAATCTATTTAAAAAAACAAGGGAAGATACCATGGCTAAATGATATATTAACTGCATATGATCAAGCCAATTATCAACTCTCAGATGATTCTTCTAGTTTTAACAAAGTAAATATCATTCAGTCAATAAAAGAAGATATGAATGAAGGATTAAAAAACAGATACTATGAACAATATTTAAGATATAAATCTTTATTTAATCTATTAACAAAGCAGACCAAATCAAAATGATTTGGTCTGCTTTCAATTTTAATATGCCCGAACTGCTTTTTCTTCTATAACTGTATTCCATGGCCTAACAGTTGATCTTCCTACATATCTGAATGTATATGTCCCTGGCGCTTTATATCCACAATTAAATACAAATGTATAAGTATTTCCTGAAATAGTCGAGGACTCCATTCTAACTCTTACATCATTCAAATATCCCATTGCTGTTCCACTGCCAACAACTATAACTCTAACTTTTAAGCAGTTATCTTCCATATAGCCATTGCCAATCCTAACACTACTAATTGGACTCGCAGGAGCAGCTAAAGCCGTTATCTTAGGTACAAATGCCAACAATAACATAGCCATAATTAACGCTATTGACAGTATTCTCTTTGTCTTTTTCATCAAAAATTCCTCCTTCTTATAAAAAAAAATTATTTTGCGTTAATTATTGTATATTATTTCGTTTACATTTTCAATATTGTTACACCTCACTCACCCTTCTCTGAATTTCAAATAAAATATGTACTAGAATTCAATTGGCTAATCTTTAGTACTTTTCAAAAATTCTGAATTTTCCTGGAGGTCTTTCACCCATGAATACTTCTCTACCTTTTCTTCATATACCTAGCATCTTTGAAAGTTCCGATCTTTTCAATCTTTTCATCCTTTAGCATTTTTCCAAGGACCAGTTCTATGGTTTTTACACTTACATCAGGAAGCTTTTCTGCGATGTCAGCTTTCGATATCGGGACTACAGCTCCCATAAGGACCGCCTCAACCCTCTCAGATTTTTTTGCTTTTTTAGTGATATCTCCATGAACGAATCATCAAGATCCTTAAAACACCGGTACAGGATCTGAAGGAAATTTATTATGAAAGGCATGTAATCATTTTTGTTTTCATGCCATCCTAATGAAGACTGTTCAAGTGCTGCATAATAGCTTTCCTTATATTTATCTGGTTCTCAACAGAGATATATCTTCCTATATCATATCCAAAGATATAGAGCATCAGTACCGTAAGAAGTCTTGATACTCTTCCGTTCCCGTCAATGAATGGATGGATGCATAATCCACTATAAAACATGGTATGAGAAAAAGAACAGGTATCTCCTCATCCTGTCTTGCATCATAGAAAGCAAGGATAAGCTGCTCCATTGCCTCCTCTGTATCTTTATGTTTTACCGGAGTAAATCTTACCCGTCTGCTCTCATCGCTTAAGTATTCCATTATAAGGTTGTCCCTTGTTTCAGCCTCCAGAGGATTAACTGATTCTTCGATCATCCTGTGAAACATCAGGATCACTTCTTTTGATACATCAAGATTTTCATGTTCTGTATGGATGAGACTCAAGGCATCTTTATATCCGGAGATCTCTTTTTCATCATGTGTGAGGGGCGCAGCTCCTGCTACCAGATCCTTGATTCTTTCTTCAGTAGTGACAATACCCTCGATCTCATTGCTGGCCTTAACGGATTCTATCACAGCCTTTTCCCTGAGTTTTTCAAAAGTCTTCTCATATTGGAGCTTTCTTACCTGGTTCCTTGTATTTAGATCTGATATGATCCCTACTGTTCCAATGATGGTCCCAGGAATCTCTTTTTTTAAAAAAGAATAATCAAACTTCCTCATAACTACCTCTTAAGAAATTTACTACCTAAAATCTGTCATTTATTAGGTAGTAAATCAACAACCCATCTTCTCTTTATATTATTCCGACCAAAATGACAATAGGATGCTGTTTTGATCGGAGCATCCTTCCAGACCAGTATCCATCAGCTCTGCTAGTACGACCATATACATATTTATAAAGACAACCAAAAGACCAGGAGAGACCAACAATCGCTCGCAGCCTGTCCTTGCTTTTCTTCTGGCGGTTGAACCAAGGAAACGGCTGTGAGCTTCCCCCCGCAGACCTTATGTTTTAGAAAGAATCTAAAAAAGCATAAAATCCACGGATTCTATGCTAAAATTAAGGTCTGCGAAGGGAAGTGACAAGATTTCTTTTGGCGTATATCGCCTGAGGTATCCGTATGTATCACTTACCTGTATTACTACAGGTCCCGCTTCTGGCACACTGCCAACGATCAAGGTCTCCGGTTCAAACATCGTAAGAGATCATCTTTTGCAAGCCCCCCTAGCAATATGTTCTGATCATAAGTCAGAGACATCTGCTTTCTCAAGGCATCTGTCCCATATCGCACGAAGCACGGTAAAACTCCATCTTTCAGTTTTGTATTCGCCGACGCATCGGTTGTCCAGGTCTGTGACTGGACAGAAACAGGCGGTCAAGCCATGCCGTTCATCCCATGATCCCCGGCACGCTCTTACCGTGATTCCTCCGTAGACTGTATGGGGCTGATCAGTGCCCGTTCCTCATACGAAAAGGTTGTTTTCACACGATTTTCCTCTCAACGTGACCATATCTTCCTCTGGCAGGCGGCCAGACCTGTGTTTAATTATTGGTGTTGGAAATAATGCGATTGGCTAGATCCTATTCCCAGCAAAACCTTTTTTCATGTCTAGGAAATAAAAAAGCCTATGGGACACCATAGACCGAATAAACAATATTTTGTGCTTATCATAGGAAAACTTTAGACTATATGGTGGTTGCAAAATCCACTCATATTTCCTATAATTAATGCATAAATTGTATTGTTTATAAGGCTTTTCACCTTTTGGTGGTTGTGCCTGTTCGGTACTG
>NZ_FOKR01000032.1 GCF_900112195.1 Butyrivibrio sp. YAB3001 | reverse complement strand
GTCGTCTTTTATCTTCTGAAACTCTGACGAAGCCGCAGAAGGCAAGACAGTATTTGATTCAGAGGTCTCACTTAACTTGCCAGAATTACCAGAATCAGGCTTACCTGCCTGCTGAGCAATTGCTATCTTTAACTCATTCTCCAGCTCTTCATTTTCATCAAGTCTTGCTAAAAAGACTTCCGGGCTAACACCATAAAGTTTTGCCAGAATATTAAGTTTATCAGCAGACGGAATTATCCTTCCCGTTTCATAGGCAGAATACGTAACGCTCTTAACTCCTAAAAGCTTTGCAAGATCCTTTTGAAACCTACCTGAATCCTTCCTCATCTGCTTTAATAGCTCTGCTAAAGACATATTCCCTTTTTCTATGGTTTTTCGTGGCATAGTCCGTACCTCATATAAAATAAATAAGAATATTATTTCCTTATATAGATTCATAGAAATATAAAATCCCAACACAAAGCAATTTGATATCTCATTTTGCTTCACATTGGGATTATATGAAATATATAAAAATGTTATCAGGAATTATTCCTTCTCACTTGTGATACTATTAAATAGTTTAAGCACCACATCCTTCGAAAGATCCGTAACTTCAGATACATAGTCAACATCACTTCCTCTTTTTAGAAGCTTCTTGGCAATCTTTACAGCAGCCTCATCATAAATAAGTTTCTCAACCTGCGTCATCATCAGTGCCTCCTTAATCTTCTCTGCATCTTCACTTCTAATTATCTTATCAGTAAAGACCACGAGACATTTAAAAACAAACGTCCTTGCATTCTCATCTTTAATTTTTCTAACAAGTTCTATAACCTTCCTTATGGCATTCTGCTTGTCCTCAATCTTGGCAAAAATAAGCGGATAAATAATTATCTCCATTATCTCTCTTGAGCCAAGCATGCCACTACTCTCAACCATAAGAGTAGCCCTGTTCCAAATATCGTTAGCATCAAGTTCTGAAAGAAACGCCTCAGTTATAGAAAAAGCCCCACACCCCAGATTCATAACAGGCTGCGTACTCCCTCTTCTAACATCTCCTGTGTAAAGAACAAGCATCCTAATCTTGGGATATTTCTTATGTTCATTATACAGTCTCTTTGTAACACGAACAATGTAGCTCATATACTTGATCATGTTTGAACGCTTAAACTCGCTTTCATAATCTACGATCATGTAACTGCCATCTTCAAGATAAAAAAGATTATCCATCCTAAGCTCATTTGCTTCAATCGCAGGCAGATTAGTCGGCTCAGTCCTTACTATGTCCGGTAAATCAACACCATATACAGAAAAGCTCTTGCCCTTAAATTCCTCAGCTATTATTTTGGCAAAAACATCCTTGTTCTGGTAAACTATCTCTTCTCCTTCTTCTGATTTTAATTTCTTGCGTTTATCTCCATCTTGCTCCTTTCTACTACATGAAAAAGCAATCAGATGAACAAAAACATAAATATCTCAGAATTAGAAAAAGAACTAAAACCTTAACATAAACAAATGTAACTCTACAAAACCAAATGTCTGTGGAATACTTGGACGAATTGTCCTGATGTCTATCTTGAATGCATTCTCATGCAATATTTGAATTTGCTGATAAAACCAGCAAGCAAATACTAAGATAGCACATCTTAATATATGTGTAAAGCAAAATCAGATATAAAATTGTCAAGGAACAATATTAAATTATTAATCTTAGCCTCACAAATTACTTAAAATAATAAAAATTTTGATGCTTGATGCACTATCTCATCAAAAAATCTTTTAAGCCTTTGTCTGTACATTTTATTCCAATTTAATAGGCGGGTTCTTGTTCCAAAACCTAGAACAATCAAGTGATTATTTACCAAATTCCAGATAAATTTTCTCAATGATATCATTATCAATTGAACAATCAAATTTTCTAGCAAAAAGCATTTCACTTTCTGCTAATTCATTGAAATCATCTTTTCGAAATACATATGGTCTACCTCTATTCCAATCAATATGCCTCATTATTGCATGTAAATCATTATCATATTCCTTATGAAATAGCGAATCCTTAAACGTAGAATTATAAACTATTGTTTGTAAAAAAACCTCATCACAACAATAGGTGTATTTGAATACCCTTTTAATCCATTTCTCATTGCCTATCACATATCGTGCCAAATCATCTGTAATACTGAACCAATTTGTACCTTTTTGAAAAACTATATTTTTATTCCTTCTAATCCCAACTAAGTTCTGCAATAATACTAATCCCTTGTTTAAGTACCAATATATATTTTTCCTTCTACCACATAACTCTTGAAAAACATACCAATATCTAACTCTTTTTAACTCATCAAATTCAGCTGAATAAAACCTAATAAATTCTTTCCCATTATATTTCTCAAAAAAATCATATATATATTCGGTGTCTTTTATAGGTAGATCTTCACCACTTATTAAATGATAGTACCTATAATGTCCATTACTACAGGCTTCTTTTAATAGAACCAACTCTGAATTAATCTGTGAATAAGCTCCCCAAGTAACCTTTGTTCTTTCAGTATAAAAAATTTTAGAAAACGACAATTGAGGTATGTCTTGATCAGGATTAAATTCAGTGCATTTTGCATCCATATGCAAATAAATATCATTCATAGGATAATCAAGAATGCTAATGAGTGCTTGTAATGTTTTGTCATTTTTGTATGCAATTATTAAAAAGGCATCCTTATTCATCGTTTCATATACCACCACACCGCAATAAAAATATAAAAGCCCACTATTAATACTAAGTCCTGCGTGTAAGCATTTCTTTGAATATTTATGTGATGATACCCGTTCTAAAGCTATTGTGGAAATTACACAGATTTTAAGACTTTTAAAAGATGATCAGATTAATGCATTACATACTATTATTACCAGATTAAAATAAAGCTGCGGGCTTTCCACAACATGAAAAGCTCACAGCTTTTTATTTTTCTTCTATTTACTTCTTATTAGAAAACATATCATTATATATTTTCATTACTTGATCAAGCGGATAATTACAGAACGCCGAAATATCCTCTGGTTTTCTTCCTAGGGCGAGCATTTCTGATATCTTATCTCTGTCGCGTTTCTCTATGCCAATTCTTTCGCCCTTTTGTATACCTGTAGTCTCTGCTTCTTGCAATTCATCAGCCATCAATTCTCTAAGTGCTTCACACATTTTACTTTCCCCTTTCAGTCTTTCAAATATTTCTCTATTTATTCCAACACTTATCTGAAGAACAGCATCTGCACTTCGCTTGTCTCCCGATTCAGTAAAACTATTTGCTTCTTTCAGGAACTGTCTCACAATCTCTTCCCTGGCATTATATGTCATAATCGAGATTGCATTAAGCTCTGAATCTTCCAGTTCATTTATTGCAATTATATTTACCGGGATATTTATTATTCCTTTTATGTTATAGACCCCTGGAAGATTTGATACTATTACTATTCCTGAATTTTTAAGCTGATGGAACAGCTTGACCGGCTTTCTTGCTCGGAATATAAATAAATTCAGCCTGGCATTATTATATCTAACAAGGTCATAGTGTCCTATAATAGCTGGCTTTTTGGCAATTACATAGTCATACCCTTCCATATCAGCGCAGCTAAGCATATCTCGCTCTGCGCCCAAATAAATTGCCATGCGACCCTCGTATTCCTTTTCAGTTCGCACTGACTGGCACTTTTATCTAATTCTTATAGTTCCGTCATAATAATATGTAACCATCTTCAACCACCTTTACTCTCAATATAAATACATCTTACAGTTTTTATGAGGAAAAATCAGCAATTCCAGCATTTTAGAAAAAATTTATTTTTTCCTTTAGGTTTGTTTTAGGTTTCATATGGTATTCTTCCTTCAACAAGAAACAAACAGCTTTAAGAAATGAGGATATAAAACAATGAAAAGAATCACAGTAAAGAAACTTATTCCTTATGTATCAATAATGCTCATGTGCATATCAGTATCAGCTTGCGGCCAGAGCACAACAACTTCTACCACTACAGAAGAAACAACAATATCAGCATCCACTGACAATCAGCCTCAGAGCGAAGCTCCTGAAAAGCCTGATGGAGAAGCTCCCAGCGGAGAAGCACCTGGCGAGCCACCTAGTGGAGAAAAGCCAGACGGAGCTCCCGGAGATGCACCAGGCGGCGGATTCGGCGGAGGCGGAATGAGTAGCGCTGACATAGATTACACAGGCGCTGTAGAAATCTCAAGCGCTGACTCTCAGGATGGCCAGACCTACGAAAGTACTACAGCCGATGAGAGTGCTCTTTTGATTGCAACAAGCGATGATGTAACAATATCAAATGCAACTGTAAATAAGACCGGTGACTCAGACGGCGGAGACAATTGCAACTTCTACGGACTCAACGCTACCGTTCTGGTAAAAGATGGATCAACAACCACTATTACCGGTGCAACAATCACATCTGATGCAGATGGCGCTAACGGTGTATTCTCATATGGTGGAAATGGCGGCCAGAACGGCGCTGACGGAGATGGAACAACAGTTATCATCTCAGATTCTACAATCACAACAAAAGGTGATGGTTCCGGAGGCATCATGACAACTGGCGGCGGAATCACCAAAGCTTCAAACCTCACCGTTGAAACCAGCGGACAGTCATCAGCTGCTATTCGTACAGATCGTGGCGGCGGAACAGTAACAGTAGATGGCGGAACCTATACAACCAACGGTCTTGGCTCACCTTCAATCTACTCAACAGCAGATATCACCGTTTCCAACGCAACACTTGTTTCAAACCTTTCAGAAGCAGTATGTATTGAAGGCATGAACTCAATCACCCTTGTAGACTGCGACATGACAGCCAACAACACCAAGACTAACGGAAATGCTACATTTTTTGACACCATCATGATCTACCAGTCCATGTCAGGCGATGCAGACAGTGGAACTTCAACCTTTGATATGACAGGGGGCAGCCTTACCAGCGAGAACGGTCACGTTTTCCACGTAACAAACACTAACGCCGTTATTAACCTGAACAATGTAAAAATCACCAACAATGATTCTGATAACATCCTTCTCTCTGTCTGCGATGACGGTTGGAGCGGTGCCGACAATATCGCAACTGTAAACGCAGTAAATCAGACTCTCGAAGGAACAATACTTGTAGGAAGCAACTCCACTCTCACTCTGAACATCACTGAAGGATCCAATTTTACCGGATCTATCAGCGGTATGATTACAAATTCCAAGGGCGATACAGTTTCTACAGAAGTAGGCGAAGTAAATGTAACCCTCGATAAAAACAGCACTTGGACTCTGACAGCAGACACCTATATCACATCCTTTGACGGAGATATCTCTAACATAATAAGCACCGGCTACACTCTGTACGTTAACGGAACAGCAATCAACTAAAACAATTACTCCCCCAAACGGCGCAGCTATCATGTATGGCTGCGCGCTTTACATTCTCTCTGCCTTCATTTTTTTCTTTTTTTCATACATATTTGCATCGGCCTGTTCAAAGACCTCACTAATAACTGAATTGGCTATACCGCGCGCCATGCCAGCGGCTATGGTAACATCTCCACGCAGTTTGTTTTCATTGTTTCTTTTCTCAATAATTCCCATCAGATAGTCTATCTCTTCGTAATCCTTTCCTTGCGCGATAGAAACAAACTCATCACCACCAATTCTATACACGGGACTATGTGCAAAGGTTTCACAAATAATTCTGCAGCCGTTTCTGATATATTCATCGCCCTTTTTATGTCCAAAATTATCGTTTACATACTTAAGGTCATTAAGATCAAAAACTATTATTGCAAACTTCTGAATTTTGCCCAACTTAAGCGAGTCTGCCAGGCTTTTTTCAGCCAAAGCATAGGCATGTTTATTCTTAACCCCCGTAAGTTCATCTTTTTGTGCCATATCCTCAGCAACAGAAAGATTTTCAGCATACTCTTTATCTTTTTTTACCTGAGCATCAATATTCATAATACCAACAATAAGCTTTTGTTCCTCGTTTTCTGTTATAATGACGGCCTTGTGCATGAAATATGTTGGATTTTCATCAACAATCAGTCTGTATCGATATTCAAAGAAGCCATTTTCTGCTATTTTCTTCAGAATATTCTCCTTCTTGATATTTTTCTTAACCCCCTGCAAGTCATCCGGATGTATTACATCCTTTATTCGTTTCTGAGTCTCGGCAAAAAAATCCTCTCCGCCCTGATTTTCACCAATAAATCTTTCTCCCTTAACTGTTTTATACACTGTATAAGAATTATCCAAAAGATTTATAGTATAGATAGCAAAGAAATCTCCGGAAAGAGCTGCTATTCTGGAAAAAATAGTTCGTTCCTTCTGCAAAGACTTAAATGCCTGTTGCAGCTTAATCTGCCTGTCAACGCTATTAACTCCGATGATTATCTGCCTATCATTGTTTTTGTCGCGTACTGCCTTAAAGCTTACATAGCGTGTACCCATTTCATCTTCTGCTCTGTAAGTAATGGAAAAAACACCCTCTTCAGCTATCTGTTTTAATATATTCTCTTTAGTACAGAGCTCATTGAACATCTTTCTGTCTTCATGATATGTCCTGCCCACTACATCATGACTTGCATCATAAAAAAAGTCCTCT
This sequence comes from Butyrivibrio sp. YAB3001, assembly GCF_900112195.1. Taxonomy (GTDB): domain Bacteria; phylum Bacillota; class Clostridia; order Lachnospirales; family Lachnospiraceae; genus Butyrivibrio. The sequence continues at coordinate 14,517 of NZ_FOKR01000032.1, read as the reverse complement.
CCGGTCTTTTCTACTGTAACACCACGGTTAACTCCATCCGCATGATATTCAACATAATTATTGGTCTCAATATCAACAATGTACATTGCGACATAATCATCGGATAACGACCTTACAATGTAATTGTAGGATAAAGAAGTTAAACTCTTTGATGAATCATTTACAGAAATAACTTCAAAAGCCACTGCCGCACAGCCAGTGACAGGATTTTCAGCTATTTTTTGTATCATCAGATTCACCATTTTACCTGTTGGTGTCCTATCCTCGATGATAAACCTCTCTTCAGAACGTATACATTCCCTGATTCTTGATAAGACATAGCCTCCAGGTGCATCAAGCTGTGAACTTATACTAGCGCTTCTAATTTCTTCTTTTCCCGGAAAATAATCACTAATAAAGCTGGTACACGCATTATTTATCCGGATAACCCGGATTTCTTCTTTATCTATTTCCATAATTGCGATAGGAGTTTCATCATTTATGTCGTCATTATCTTTAAAATTAGACAAATCATGGATATTTATTCTATCAACCTGCGAATAATAAGCATCTTCTCTGGCATCCTCTATTTTGAGTAACTGCTTATTTTTTATTGCATAATCATAAAGCTCTGATGTAGATACGGGTTTGCTATAATAAAATCCCTGAAGCTTGGCGCACCCAATATCCCGCAAATAATCTACCTGTTCTTTACTTTCTACACCTTTGGCAATGACATCCATGCCTATTTTGCGAATCTGTATAAACTGCTCCCATATCAAATCTCCTCAAAAATATAGATACACTATATTCATATTTATAGTGTATCTATATCAATTCAATATATCAATCCAGAGTGATGAAGGACTGATTGAATATAGGAAGAGTCATTTCAAGATTTTATCGTAAACGACATAAGTATTACCTGATGTCGTCTGCGGCACAGGATTTTGGTCACTGAAAGTGGAATGTCTCCTTACAAAATATCTATATGCTCACCCGCAAGGGCTTTGTTCATGCTTCGCACAGCACAGAATTTGCCGCACATTGAGCAGGTATCATCAAATTCCGGGGCTCTGTCTGCTCGAATGGATTTTGCTGTTTCGGGGTCTATTGCGCATTCCCACTGTGTATCCCAGTCAAAATCTTTTCTGGCATCAGCCATCTTGTTATCAATATCCATGGCATGGGGAATCTTCTTTGCTATGTCAGCTGCATGGGCTGCAATCTTTGATGCGATTATTCCCTGCTTTACATCATCAACATTTGGAAGTGCCAGATGTTCTGCCGGAGTAACATAACACAAAAATGCCGCACCTGCTGCCCCTGCAATTGCTCCACCTATGGCAGATGTTATATGGTCATACCCGGGCGCAATATCAGTTACAAGGGGCCCTAGCACATAAAAAGGAGCTCCCATGCATATGGTCTGCTGCATCTTCATGTTCGCTTCAATTTGATCCATTGGCATATGTCCTGGGCCTTCCACCATGACCTGAACATCTTTTTCCCAGGCTCTTTTTGTAAGTTCGCCAAGCCTTATAAGTTCCTCAATCTGGCAGACATCGCTGGCATCGGCAAGACATCCCGGTCTGCAAGCGTCGCCAAGAGAAATTGTCACATCGTATTCGCGGCAGATATCAAGAATCTCGTCATAGTATTCGTAAAAAGGATTCTCCTGCCCTGTCATGCTCATCCAGGCAAATACAAGTGAGCCTCCCCTTGATACAATGTTCATTTTGCGCTTATGCTTTTTTATCTGATCTATGGTCTTTCTGGTAATCCCGCAGTGAAGTGTCACAAAGTCAACACCATCCTCGGCATGAAGTCTTATAACATCGATAAAATCTTTTGCAGTGAGCTCTGATAAATCCCTCTGATAATGGATAACGCTGTCATACACAGGAACTGTTCCAAGCATTACAGGGCATTCCTCCACAAGTTTTTTTCTAAAAGGTTGTGTATTGCCATGTGATGAAAGATCCATGATTGCATCAGCCCCCATATTAACCGCTGCCATCACCTTTTCCATCTCAATGTCATAATCCTTGCAGTCTCTTGAAACGCCAAGATTTACATTTATTTTCGTCTTGAGCATAGATCCAACTCCCTTAGGTCTCAGGCACTTATGGTTTTTATTTGCGCAGATAGCAACCTGCCCCTTTGCCACCAGGTCTCTGATTTCCTCGGCTGTTCTGTATTCCTCCCTGGCCACCTGCTCCATTTGACTTGTTATTATTCCTTTTCTTGCTGCTTCCATCTGTGTTGAGTAGCCGTTCATGTTATTCCCCTTTTCTTTTTCCATATTTATGATGTCAGAGTCAGAAGTCTGAACCTGACTTTATATCCTGACGCAACGCCAATTTTGAATTTTGCATCATTATGCAAATATGACATTTAAATCAGTCCGCATCGATTTTCTTACATATACGATGATATAGCGGTCCTCTTCCTTGCCCCATGTCAAGTTCTTTTTCAATACAGGCCTGTAGATACTTCCTACCCTCTCTCACCGCATGTTCAAGTTCCAATCCCCTTGCCAGAAAGCATGCTATAGCGCTTGATAAAGTGCATCCCGTTCCGTGAGTATTTGGATTATCGATTCTTTCACCCACTATCCATATGGGAGAATTATTACCGGCTTCAAGCAGTAAATCCTCAAGTTTCCCTTCCTTATAAAAAGAACTATGTCCTCCTTTTATGAGTACGCTGCATCCAAATCTTCGAACAAACTCCCCTGCTGCCTCTTCCATTTCTTCCTTAGAAGCTATTTTCATTCCCAATATTTTTTCAGCCTCAGGAATATTAGGCGTAACTAAAAGACATCTATTAAAAAGTTCATTTTTCATAAAAGACCTTGCTTTTTCAGCAGAAAGTTCCGTTCCCGAAGTTGAGCTAAGAACCGGATCAAGCACGACTTTTTTCACCTGATACTCATCAAGTATCTCAGCTACTGTCTCCATAACTTCAAGGTCAGGAAGCATCCCGATTTTCACAGCATCAGGATAAATATCATCAAACACTGCTCTGAGCTGCTTTTCCACCATTTCTCTTCCAATAGGAAGAACAGCGCTTATCCCAACGGTATTCTGTGCTGTAAGCGCAGTTATCACGCTCATACCGTATACATCAAGCGCCTCCATGGTCTTAAGGTCTGCCTGAATTCCGGCTCCTCCTGAGGAATCGCTGCCTGCAATTGTAAGTACTGCTTTTTGTATCATGCTTTTCATCCTTTGTTGTCACATAATTATGCTAATATTCGTTGGAACAGTTCTTTAGCTGCTGCCTCTGAGTCATCCGCCTTCATGATTGCAGATACAACGCAGATTCCTGAAATCGGCACTCCCTGTAATATGTCAATATTGTCCTTATTAAGCCCTCCTATGGCATTTACCGGAAGCGACACCGCTTCGCAGATTTCACGCAGCGTATCCACCGATGTAAGTACTGTTTTGACCTTTGTAGTGGTCGGATAGATTGCTCCAACCCCAAGGTAATCTGCGCCGTTTCTCTCCGCTTCCAGAGCCTTAAGAACAGTCTTAGTCGTAGCTCCTATTATTTTTTCTTTTCCCAAAAGCTTTCTTGCAATGTCCACAGGCATGTCACTCTGCCCAAGATGAACGCCCTCCGCATCAATGGCCATGGCAACATCAATCCTGTCATCGATAATAAGCGGAACGTTATACTTTTTGGTAATCTCATGAACCTTTATAGCAAGTTCGAGATACTCCCTTGTGGTCTTATCCTTTTCCCTGAGCTGAAGGATCGTAACTCCGCCCCTTATGGCAGCTTCAACCCTGGATAAAAAAAGATCTTGCGTCATCCCCGTGCTGTCCGTCACCAGATACAATTTCAATCTCGCTCTGTCTAAATTCCCCATTTACTCCTCCAATTCTGCATTTAACGATATTTCATCCAAAAGGCTGCAAAGGTAACTACCGCTTCCAACTCTTTTGGTTCTTTCGGCTATTTTTTCATAGGCACGTTCACCTGTAATCCCAAAGAATGCGCAGGCCAAAACTATAAGATTTCTATTATTATGACCATGCTGAAACTCATCAGAACCATCTCTCTTCTCTTTTGCCGGCAAGATAACTTCGCAGGCGCTTTCAGTCCCATCGCCTTCATACTTATAAATCTGTGCATATTTTTGTAACAGTTCCCTGTTATATACGCTCCTACCCAAAAACGCAGCGCATATTGCTCCCAGCATGCATCCTGTTCCAGTTATTCTGCTCATATAGGGATGACCGTTTTTTATAAAAAAGACCTCTCCCCCATCTGCAACAATGTCTGTTTTTCCGGTTGCAAGTATCACTGCGCCGAGCTGTTTTGCCAAGGCCGTTGCCACTTTTGCAATGTCTTTTTCCATAAGTCTGCCATCAGCATCAACGCCAATTCCCTTGAATTTATCGTCGTACAAAGCCTTTATTTCCGAGTAGTTTCCCTTTATCAAAAGAAAACTCCTGCCTGATTCATGTTCCTTCATAAGCTCAAAGAAAAAGTCTCTTCTAAGCTGTGAGCAGGCAACTCCCACAGCATCTATAACAGCAGGAATCCCTTTCTCAAGCGCAGCCGCAAAAGAAATCTTCATAGACGCCATTCTTGTATCAGATATATTTCCGAGATTAAGCAAAAGAGCTGCTGCCGTATCAGTTATCTCTTTTACCTCCCCCGGATGTTCGGCCATGACAGGACTTGCTCCGAGGGAAAGAATCACGTTAGCGCAATGATTCATGGATATTGGATTTGTAATGCAGTGTATAAGCGCAGACATTTATGCCGCCTTCCGTCCGTGATGCTCATCATCACTCAGACTACTTTGAATTTTTGAAAGAACTCCTGTTTTTTTGAGCCTTAAAAGTAAAACAAAAGCAATGCTTCCTCCGATAAGAGTTCCACAGATAAAAGATGGTACATAGAAAAACCAGGTAAGTCCCTCTTTTCCCCACAGATATGTCATAACCGGATAAGACACTATCGCACCTATGATACCTGTTCCTATTATTTCCCCAAGAACTGCTGCAATAATCCTGCCTTTGGAAAGCTTGTAAAAGATTCCTGACAGTGCGGCTCCAAAAACAGCTCCTGTAAGTGCAAGTGGCGGTATTCCCATGATCATCATTCTTATTATCCCGATTAAAACCGCGCACAATATGGAATAGACAGGCCCCATAAACACCGCGCAGGTTATGTTGATAAGATGCGCCATTGGACACATTCCCTCAACTCGAAGTATCGGTGATATCACCACTCCAAGCGCAACAAACATTGCAAGTGTCACCATTTTGAGCAGATAGTTACTTTTTTTCATTTTTTCCTCTTTTCTTTCCCAGACATGATAGAGCAATCGAGTAGGAGACGATCAAGTCTACTACTCGCCGCGCGGCCCGCATGCTACGAAGTAGCTAATTTCATTATGCGGGCCTGTGCAAAAAAAACGGAAGCACCCAAACTGAATGCTTCCGCTAATATACGCATAGTTCCCCAGGCATCCCTACGTTGGCATTATCCAAATCAGGTTCTCGGTCGAAGGTCTCACCTTCCTCTCAGCCTGTATCACAAGCTCCCGTCTGTTATTTTTTCTTTAATTTATACACCTATTCACAGATAAGTGCAACTGTTTTTTGAATTTTCTGATTTATTTCGTAATTTCCTTAGAATTTAAACTTATTAACTTCAGTATCAAGCTGCTGCGCTATCTCTGAGTTCTCGTTGACAACTGCTGTATTTTCTTTCATGTTATCGGTAACATCATTTACAGCGCTTGCCACATTTCCGATGCCTCTTGCGCTTTCGTCAACAGTAGCAGCCACATCATCCATAGCATTTGATACATCATTCATGGAGTTCTCAATATTCTGTGAAGCTGCCTCCATGCTCTTTAACATCTCAGATATCTTCTGCGCATCTTCCTGATACTGTACACCGGTTTCCATAAGCTGCTGGTAGCCGCCAATTGTCTTTTCTCTTACAAAATCAACCATCTTGGTCGCTTCATCTGCAAGACCGCGTACATTTCCGATAACTTCATCAGAGATTATCTGAATCTTTCTGGCAGTCTCAGCTGAGTTTGTGGCAAGACCACTTATCTCCTCAGCAACAACTGCAAAGCCTTTTCCGTGTTCACCGGCTCTTGCAGCCTCTATGCTGGCATTAAGTGACAAAAGATTGGTCTGCGATGCAATCTGAAGGATAGTCTCAGTAAGGCCACTGATATTCTCAACTGCTTTGGACTTTTCAATGTTCTCATTAAGAGACTCTGTCATATCATCTGCTGCCCGCTTAGCTTCCTCTGTCTCACTCTCTGCTTTCTTGCGCATCTCAAGAGCTCGTTTTTCCATCTCGCCTGCGTATGCAGTGCCTTCCTGCACGCTGGTATACATATCCTGAACTTCTTCTTTGATCTTATTGGTTGATCCCTGCACCTGCTGAACAGAAGAAGATGTCTGCTCCATTGCCGCGCTCATTTCTTCCATAGTAGACGATACGCTGTGAAGCTGGTCAGTAGTCCTGGTCGCGGTATTGAGAGCTGAATCAACTGAGCCCGACAGCTTATTTGAACTATTGGAAATAGAGCTTACAACGCCTCGTATATATTCAAGAAGTTCATTTATACTGATGGCAATATCTGTAACCTCGTCATTTCCCTTAACAGGTATCTTCTGTGTAAGGTCACCATCATTGCTGACAAGCTCGCTGATCTTTTTATTGACAGCCTTAAGTCCTCTTGTTATGCCTCTTGCAAGGAATGTTGATACTACTCCTGAAACTGCACATAGGACAAGACCAATAACTACTATTGTCTCTATTATGGCATTAAGTGATTCTAACAAGTCATCAACAATTCGGTCGATTCCCAATGCTCCAACAACCTGTCCGGACTTATTCTTAATAGGTGAATAAGCAGTGATAAAGTGCTCTCCATCCATACCTGTTTCAATATTTCCGGATACATATCCTGTTGAACTCATAGCCTGTCTAACTTCACTCTTATACTTATCTTCAATCGGTTTTCCTATATCATATCCGTAATCTGCAGGCTGGGAAAGATAAACAATATCTCCGTTTCTTTCGCCTATCGTATAAATAGCATATAGATCTGCGCTCTGCAAAATCTCATCCATCTCTTCCTGAATAACAGTATTGGCATAGGAAAGATCTGACCCTTCTTCCAAAAGATCAAGAAGATTGCCGTTTATTTGACCGGCGGCAATCTTGCAGACTGCAAGTATATCCTGCGCAGCATTTCTAATATAGGTAATACGCACATATTTATATATACATATGCCCATTACAAGGCAGATAAGTACATTTATACACATACTACTTACCAGGATTTTCATCTTTATGCTAAATCTAGCACCTTTCTTTTCCTTCATGGGTCAGCCTCCTTATTCAGCATTCAAAGAAACAACTATAGCATCCGACATAAACGCTCCGTTATTTTTCTCAAACTCGCTATATGCAGTTTCTATATCCATGCCGTCTACTACCACCTTCTTTATCAGTTCTTTTTTAAGCTTCATCAGATCCTCGTAGTACAAAGAATAGGCCTGTGTACTATACGGAAGATCCGCCATAACACTGTTATTGTCAAACAGTTCCATGGCCTTTGCCTGTTTTTCAGATATGCTTGAAGCCCCTGGATCATTTTCCAAAGGAACTATCGCAAGCATATGGTCTATATGATTCTTGGCATATTTATCGTTATTTGGCTTGTAAGTCCAGAGTTCTTCTACTTCTCCGCCATCCATCATGGTTTCGATAAAATACTTGTAAACTCCCTCAGGATTTTTACATGCTGATGTGATACACCATACAGGAGCAACTCTTTCAAGATAACTACCGGTTTCAGCAAGAGGAGCAATTGCAACTATCTCGCCATCGACACCTGCATCTACAAGCTTATCTGACAATGTTTTTGCCCAGGTTCCTGCCCAATAGGTAAAAACACCAAATTTGTTTGCATAGAACTTATCTCTGCAATCTCCGGTGCCATTTTCAGCAATATCAGGATCTATGTAACCATTTGCATAGGCATCCCTGAGCCTTTGAAGAGCGCCCTTCATTGCCTCATCCATAAATCCGTCTGCCCAGGTTCCATCATCTTTTTGATAAAAAGAGGGATATGCATCCTGATAGAATTCAGGAAGATAATTGGTGTAAGGAGCTTCACCACTGATTATTCCTGCTGCCGATACGCCGTAGGTATCACCTTTTTTGCCATTCTCGTCAGGATCACCTTCAGTAAATGCCTTGAGCATATTTATGTATTCATCATAATTAGTCGGTACACCAAGGCCTACAGCATCAAGCCATGCCTTCTTTATGTAAGTAACACAGCCATTTCCTCTTGTAGGAGTCATGCCATAAAGTTTTCCGTTTATCTTTATCGCATCGATAAGGGCGCTCTTTCCTTCAGCCTTTATCTTAGCCTCAAGAGTAGACCCCGCATAATATGGTGAAATATCAGCAAGCATCTTGTCATAGGAATACTGGGTATAATATGCCGAACTTAATAGCACTACATCCGGAAGATTCTTTGATTCAAAGACATTTTTCACTTCATCATAATAAACATCATGTCCCGGCTGATTGATAACAAGATCTATGCCGGTCAAAGCTTCCCATTTTGCCTCAAACTCAGCCTGCCCATTCTCTGCATCTACCAATGTTCCATCAACCATCATCGTTATCTGCGCAGGCTTACCGGCCGCACTTGAGCCTCCGGATGCTTTCACTTCTCCGGACACACTACCGCAGCAGGTTACAAAAATAAAAACAGTTAAAACAATTGATAACAGCCGCTTAATTTTTATGTCCATAGCACCTCCTGAATTACAAAAAAACATTTCAGTCCATGCTATTATCTCGTTTTTTTTTACATAATAATAGTAGAAGCAGACTAATTTTATACTATTAATATTCTTTTTATAAAGTAATTAAAAACGCGAAAACAACAATCAAGTTGTTTCCGCGAATATAATCTTATGCAAGCAGTTCAACATCAAAAAAAGAAATGATATTGTCGCCCTTTTTGGCAACTCCGTATATCAGGGTTCTCTGACCTTTAAGAAACTGTGATGGTTCCATTATGTCATCATCAGGAATGGCTACTACTTCCTTGACTGAATCAACGATAAGTCCTACCTTTCTGTCATCATCCATTTCTGTAATGATAACTCTTGAATCAGCTGTAACAACATCCTCTTCAAGACTTATCTTTTTCCTAAGGCTTATGATCGGAATAACTTCTCCGCGCAGGCTGATGATTCCTTTATAGTGTGCCGGAGTCTTTGGAATCTTTGTTATTGTCGGCATGTTTATTACAGTATTTACGTGATTTACATCAATTCCATATTTTCCGTTGTTGACATCAAAGATAACATACTTCGTATCTCTCTTTTTATTTGTAACAGCCTTTGAGCTGTCTGAATTCATATCTGTTGTGGCAATCTCAAACTTATCCATTTCTTTACCTCTTTTTACGTTTTATAATAAAATTATGTAGGAATCAAAAGTAAATTCCTTACTGTGACTTAATGTGCATATTTCATGTTATAGGAGCTGTCATGTTTAATTCTTACTATTCAACCAAGGACATATGCCAGATCTTCGATATAGGAAGGGAAGCCCTTCGCCATTATGAAAGACAAGGGATTCTAAATCCCAAGGTTAATCCTGATAATGGTTACCGCCAATATGACTATTGGGATATCTGCATGATCATTGAAATACTGCGATATCGCTCTTATGGACTTTCAATCGCTGAAACAAAAAAGACTCTTTTTGATCTTGATTTTGAAAAAATAATCGAAAGCCTTGAGAAACATACCGAAGAATATACAAAACAGCTCATTCAGTATGAGCTTCTGTTAAAGAAAGCCAAAAGTGACCTTTTTTATATGCGCCGTGCAAAAGATGAACTGAACAAACTACTTGAGAATGAAACCCCGGATCTTTTTTTCATCCCATTTGCTACAACTCCTTCAAATGAATACTATGAATCCATGCGCACTGCCTTTAATAATTCACGTTTTTTTACTACTGCCATGAAAATCAATTATAGTAATGACAATATGGTTCTTGAAGGGCAGATTACCAATAAAGGCTATGCTGATTTTCTTGGGATTGATAAAGGAATTGTTATCAAATCCTCCCCCGCTGTTTTAAAAATGATCGATATTGAGGGCAGAAGAAAACCGGTTGAAGAAGCTGTCGTTGATAATTTCAGGGAAGAAATCTCTAAAAAATATTCCCGCTCCTTTGATACGATATACATTGCGTTAGTGACCAGGTTCTTTGACTCTGACAAAATGCTCCATCAGTACTATCTCGAATTTGCACTGTTATCATAGGTTAATGACCTGCTCTTTTCCTGAGCAAGTCATTAAGCCGTTGATCAAATTTATCCGGCAGCGCCAATTTCTTCATTTAGTTTAAAGAAAGAAATATCTCCATTTAATCTGTCAGCAATTACCTTTAAGTTGGATGCTGAATCAGCAAGGCTGCTTACTGTAGCAGAAAGTTCCTCGACAGAAGCACCTGTAGTTTCTGTTGCTGCCGCATTCTCCTCAGATATTGCTGAAAGAGATGACATAGCTTTTGACACGTTCATTGTTGAGCTTACGCAGATATCTGTTTCTCCTGAGATCTTCTCAACCCTGTCTACAGTCTTTTCAATATCAATAATCATTCCATTGACTGAGTCTATTGTGTACTCTAAAGCTTCCTGCTGCTTTTTGTTATCCTCAATGATAAGGTTAGCCGCCTGAACAGCTGATGCTGATTCTGTTAAAAGAGATTCCATAACAACCTGGATTTCTTTTGCAAGGCTCTCTGAATCATCTGCAAGCTTTCTGATCTCTTCTGCCACTACTGCAAAGCCCATACCGGCATCACCGGCTCTTGCTGCCTCAATTGAAGCATTAAGTGATAAAAGATTTGTCTGAGCTGCGATTCCTGAAATTCCTTCAACCTTTTCATTGATGGCTGCAACTGCATTCTGAGTTGCTGAAATCTTGTCAGAAATATCCACGATCATTCCTGCAACCTTCTCGCTTGACTTACGGAAGTCTGTCAAAGAACTGCTTGACGTCTCAGAAGCGTTCTTCATACGGTTTGCAAGACCATTAAGGTTATTGGTTGAATCCTGTACGTTTACCATAGCCTGTGAGATCATTCCTGCGCTCTCAGCAGATTCCTGCACATCCTTGGCCTGCTCTGATGCTCCGGCTGCGATATCCTGAACAGCATCAGCAACATTCTCTGTAGTAGCTGCGATCTGGTTTGCCATCACAGAAAGTTCCTCAGAAGAACCATTAACTGTATTAGATGATTCTTTGATGTGGCCTACGATTGTCTCCAGCTTTTCAACCACTGTATTGGAATGCTCTATCATCTGACCAAATTCGTCTGTACGACCAAGATATTTACTTATTCTTACAAATTCACCATTTGCAAGGGCTGCCAGAAGCTTATTTACTTCAAGAATAGGCTTTATAAAGCTGTTTGCCATGATTACTGAGATTATAAGAACTATAATGACCATAAAAAGGCCAACGCCTACTATTGTAAGAGCTGAATTTCTTGCTTCCTGAACAACTTCGTCAACATTTCTAGCAACGCATAATGTATAGCCTGAGAAAGGCTCTTTGGTATAACCAATGTAAAGATTTTCGCCGTTATGTTCTGCTGAATATACACCACTTATCTCCTCTGAAGTTTCAAATGGAGAACCTGAAAGATCTGTAGGCTCATCAGAAGCACTTATCTCATACTCAGAGTGAGCTGCCAGAGTTCCTGTCGTATCAACAAGGAAAGCTTCAAGGTCATTTGCTGCAAGGATCTTATGGAAATTGTTAAGGTCAAAGTTTCTGTGAATAACACCGATTACTTTACCGTCTGCATCGTCATATACAGGAACTGCAATACAGATCCCTCTTGCATCACTTCCGGCAAACTGTAATATACCGGATACATTTATCTGCCCTGAAAGAGCTGTTTGAAAATACTCTCTTTCAGAAATATTCATAAGTTCCTTGTCATCACTTCTGACAAGCATATTTCCTTCAGTATCGCTTATTACAATGCTGTTGCTATCCTGAAAGTTCTCATCGATCTTTTCCATCTGCTCCTTCATTTGTGATGCAGAAATATTTCCCACACCTTTAAGGAAAGCCACAGTAGAAGGTGCTGACGCAAGGCTTGTAAGAGCTGTCTTATTCTGTAAGAAAATAGTATTGACCTCAGCCTCTAGAGTCTTGGACTCCCATATCAGACTGCTCTTTGCATCCTCCTCTGCCTTACTTGCAGAATTTGAATAACTTATCTGAATTGCAACACCCAGGGGAATAATTGCAATTAAAAGCATAATAATTATCAGTTTCGTCTTAACGCTGCTTTTTGCAAAAGACAGCTTTTTGTCATTAGTAACATTTCTTTTCGACATTTTTTATTTTCCTTCCTATTCTGTCAAGCCTGAAAATACGATTTTTACTGGCTTTGACGATTTTGTTTTTCCTCAAAACAGGAGCCAAAGGTGATGAATTGTCATAGTATCCTGTACTGAATAGCTGATTTAAGGTAGCACTAATAAAGCATCCTCTTGTTTGCTCTATAAAGGCCTTTTTTCCTTTGATTAACTATGATGGCTAACCTTCCGTGTCTAAAGGGATCGTGTCCCAACTTCCTTCGTCCAGCCAATTCATACACCAAGTGCCAGCAAAGCTCCTACACAGGGTCATGCCCTAGGGATAAAACCACCGCCAGCTACAGCTCTTGTTTGTTGTCCTTTACTGACCAATCTACGCTTTGAATGGTACCGATAAGTCGGTGGACGCAATCCATCCTGTTGTAAGTTGGTAGCTATGTTATGCAGAAGACTCGCTCCTGCTGTTACTGGATTCCTCTCCGGAATCCTGACCAACCACCGATAAGTTTCGGTAGCTCGGCAGGATTCCGGAATATAATTCTTACTTATGCAGCCACTATTTCTGCTTCTTCAAATCTCTTGATATCATTAAGCATCTTCTGTGGATCGTAGGTGATTCCCTTCTTCAGGATTGTAAATATGATCCTAAGAAGCTTACATGCTATAACTATCAACGACTGCATCTTCTTTAGTGGATTTTTCGCTCTGGTAGTGTAATACTCATGTATATACTGGAATTCTGGAGCATGAGCCACTACCGATTTAGCTCCCTGAAACAGCCAGGTTCGCAGTTCTTTGCGTCCTCTATGGCTTATCTTTGTTTCGCCATTATGCTTGCCTGAACTGTTGGCTACAAGATTTAATCCGCTGAGTTTCTGTATTTCCTTTGCATCATCAAATCTTTCAATGTCTCCCATTGAAGATATGATTCCAGCCACTATGTTCTGTCCAAGTCCTGATATTTCAAGGATGTTCTCTGCATGGGGTATTTCCATACATTTTTCATTGATTGCAGCTTCAACTGTCGCAAGCCTCTCATCCAATGAGATGATATCTTCAACATGACACTTTACTGAATATCTGTCCGGCTCTGATCCTTCTTTCTTGCCTATGCTTACGCAGGCATACCTGAAAATCTCAGCAGCCCTGCTATAGCCGCGTCCTCTAAGCTTAGCCTTGTGCCATATATCTCTGATTCCATCTTCACCCAGCCTGATTATATCTTCTGGAAACGGTGCAACCTTAAGTATCTCCATTGCAAAGCTGCCATCTGTTTTCCCAAATGCGTCCTTATATTCAGGGAAGTAAATCTTCATCAGCCTGTGTAACCTGTTTATGCTGCGGATCCTGTTCTCAGCAAGCTGGCTCCTTAGAAGTGAGAGACTACGCAGATCAGCGTAGATGCCCTCCGGAAGATATGGCATACCGTAGTTTCCGTTCATAACAAGGTTTGCAATGACCTTGGGATCTTTTCTGTCATCCTTAAGCTGGCTGTTATCCTCGATTTCTTTTGTCTGTTTTACTGCATATGGATTTACCTGCACCACACTGATACCATTGCTTATCAGCCATGTTGCCACGCAAAACCAGTAATGACCTGTAGGTTCAAGTCCAAGTACTATCTGTTCCTTACCATTTACTGCAGCAAGGTCTACCATCCAAGCTTTTGCGGCTTCAAATCCTTCCTCGTTGTTAAGGAAAGAGAATGGCTTTCTGCTGAGTTCTCTGCCTTTTCTATCTATAGCCCTCAGATAGTGGGTTTCACTGCCTATATCGCATCCAACTATAAGCATGTCATCTGATATAAATGAGAGCTTGGCATTCTTATCAAACTTTCCTGATGTCTCCAGATCATGCCAGGTCTTAGCCTGCAATGTATTTAAGAGATCATCCACTCTGGTTTGTCTTTCTTCGGCAGATAAAGTATTTATCACCGAAAAGTTGTTGCTTACTTGATTTTTGTTGTTCTTTGCCTTAGCATTCATGTTAGATACCTCTCGTATTCTTGGATTATTACCAACTGCCAGGTCAGTAACAATCCAACTTTACTTGAGGTATTCTTTTTAGGTCAACCCCTGTTTATATCTTACAGGAAGCTCCTT
>NZ_FOKR01000046.1 GCF_900112195.1 Butyrivibrio sp. YAB3001 | reverse complement strand
AAAAGATAAGATGTATAGGGAAAAAGGATTTAGATTAGTCAGTGTTCGGTTTTGAAGGTACAAGTCAAGAAGATAATAATCCTCAATAGCTCAGTCGGTAGAGCATTCGGCTGTTAACCGAAGTGTCGTAGGTTCGAGTCCTACTTGGGGAGCTTGTCAAAGGAAACTTTGATAAAAGAAGGAAGACTGTTACTAAAGTATGAAACGGTCTGATGCGGCTCCGTGGTCAAGCGGTCAAGACATCGCCCTTTCACGGCGGTAACACGAGTTCGATTCTCGTCGGAGTCATTTCTCAGGAGCTTTAGCTCAGTTGGTTAGAGCAACCGGCTCATAACCGGTCGGTCCCGGGTTCAAGTCCCTGAAGCTCCACTTGGTTTTATACCACCCAGTTTAATGGGGTCTTAGCTCAGCTGGGAGAGCATCTGCCTTACAAGCAGAGGGTCACAGGTTCGAGCCCTGTAGGCCCCATTCGCGATATGTAAGTAATGCATATCGCGTATTTTTTACCACAAGCTAATATGGTAAATGCCGGCGTGGCGGAACTGGCAGACGCCCGGGACTTAAAATCCCGTGGGTAGCGATACCCGTACCGGTTCGATCCCGGTCGCCGGCAGTAAGAGAGAAGCGTAAGATGCTTCTCTTTTTTTTACGATGTTTGTAAGGTATAATAAGGCTATAAATCATAGTTATTGATGGATAGGTGGTGATCATTTATGTGCAAACTTATCAAAGTTAATACAAATTATGATTCATCCGTAATGGTTGCGGATTATAAAGCTGAGATTATCAGGCACATCATTAGTACAGCAAAAAAGTGCCCGGATATTGATGCTATTATGCTGTTTGGATCCGTGTTGGAAGAGAGATGTAAAGAAAAATCTGACATAGATATTGTTATAATCAGTAAGAAAACAGTCAATGCGCTTAGTGATAGAAAATCCTTTAACGAATTTATGAAGGACTTGTATCTTTTGGATTTTGCCCAGGAATATGATTTCCTATATTTTAAATCTATTGATGAAATTTATCAGAAAAAAGAAAAAGCTCCTATCTGCAAGGAATTAGCGGAGAAGGGACAGATTATTTATAAAAGGCAGGCTGCGTAATGGGGAATACTTTGTTATCAATTGCAAAAGCTGATATAAAAACTGCTAAGAACCTTGTTAACAGTGATGATAAGTATCAAAAGCATCAGGCTGCCTATTTGACTCAGCAGGTTGTAGAGAAAACTTTAAAGTATGCTATTTCTCTAAAAACGGGAGGACAGCCTTGGGGACATGATATTACAAAACTTGTAATTTTTGCCCAACAGAATGGCGTTGATGTACCTGATTTTATTTGTAAAAAGGCTAAGATGATTACATCCTGGGAAGTGGTGTCCAGATATTATCCAACAAGCGTTATCAGGAGAGATACTATAGCGCATGTCATTAGGGTCGCTGATGAATGGCAAAAGAAATTAAAATGATATTTTGTGGGTATGGCTTATGCCGTACCCATTTTTGACAAATGGAAGGATATTTGAAGAGATAACGTATATGAACGAAGATCAATATATTTCACGAATCAATCAACTTGAAAAAGAGATAGGTTATTTGCATAGTTTGCTCGATGAGGCTGGTATTACTTATAGAAAAGAAGCAAAGAATATTGAAGATCTATCTCCTGACAAGAACATTCTATTTGACGATAATCAAGGTGCCAGAGTCAGACCTTTGGAAATAACCAAGCATCGAATAAAATTCTTCCGCAACTTGTTTAACGGACGAAACGATGTTTATAGTCTGCGTTATGGAAAGGTTAATAAGAAAACCGGAAAGCACAGCTACTATACTCAGTGTTGGTATTTTTGGAAAGATGGATTGTGTCCAAAGAGAAATAATCCCAAGTTTTCTTGTGGTGAATGTAGAAATCCGAATTATAAGGAATTGACGGATGAAGTGGTTTATGAGCATCTGATAGGAAAGAAGGAAGATGCTTCGGATGTATTAGGGGTATACCCGCTACTTCTTGATGAAACTATAAACTTTCTTGTGTTTGACTTTGATTGTCATAATGATGATGTTTGTGGTGATGATTGGGCAAATCCTGATTCTGAATGGATGATTGAAGTAAACACATTTAGGAAGATATGTGAAGACAATGACGTGCCGATTTTAGTTGAGCGCTCAAGATCTGGCAAGGGAGCCCATTTTTGGATATTCTTTGAAAAGCCGATATTGGCATCTACAGCAAGAAGATTTGGAACAGCTTTGCTAACCAAAGGTGCCGAATCTGTTAATATGAAAAAATTCACATATTACGACAGAATGCTCCCAGCTCAGGACCATATTCCGATTAATGCAAAGACTGGGAGATCTGGATTAGGAAATCTGATAGCGCTGCCATTACAGGGACTGGCTTTACAGGCTGGGAATAGTGCTTTCATAGATGAAAACTGGAATGCATATCCTGATCAATGGGAGTGCCTCAAGAATGTTAAAAGAATCTCTAAAGAGATTGTTGAAGAAAAGATAAAGGCCTGGGGAGCAGATGGCTTATTAGGGGGCCTATGTAATGATTTTGATGAAGATGCAGATGATACCATGGCGAGAAAACAGAAGCCTTGGGAAAAAGTGAAACTTTCTTTTTGTAAGGAAGATGCACCTTCCGTAGTAGAAATCATCATTTCTGATAAGATATACATTAATTCAAAAGGAATGCAATATAAAATGCAGAATGCTATAAGGAGAATGGCTGCATTTAGCAATTCGGAGTTCTATAAGACTGCAGGAATGGGCTTTTCAACGCAAGGTATGTCTAGAATCATTTCTTGTGGTTATGATGATGGAGATTATATTTGTATTCCGAGAGCTCTTTTAGATTCACTAATTGAAAAATTAAATGCATCTGGAATTCCATTTTCTCTTACTGATAACAGATGTAAGGGAACTCCTTTAGATGTTTCTTTCAATGGTGCTTTATATGAGGAACAGATGAGAGGTGCACAAGCAATTTTGGAGCACGACAACGGTGTACTAGCAGCCACGACATCTTTTGGGAAAACGGTTGTAGGTGCATATTTAATTGCCCAAAGAAAGGTGAATACACTAATTCTTGTTCATAACACAGAAATTCAGAAGAACTGGATTGAAGATTTAAGCAGATTCTTAGATATTAAAGCTGAATTACCTGAATATAAAACAAAAACAGGAAGAATTAAAAAGAGAAAAAACTTGATTGGAAAACTGTATGCCGGGCATGATTCGATGACTGGAATAGTTGATGTTGCTATTTTTTCATCTCTTGGAAAGGGTGATGAAATCAATCCAATTATCGAAAACTACGGAATGGTAATTATGGATGAGTGCCATCATGGAGCAGCGCAGACGGTTGAAGATGTAATTGGGGCAGCAAAAGCAAAGTATGTATATGGATTAACAGCTACTCCTAAACGGGAAGATGGACTTGAAAAGAAAGTGTTTATGCAGTTTGGACCTATTCGGTTCAGATATACTGCTAAAGAGAGAGCGCAGAAACAAGGCATAGCGCATTTTGTATATCCTCGATTTACGAGGCTTGTAAGTTCTACAGATCTGAAGATAACAGATGCAAACCGAGCTGTAATTGAGTGTGATTCTAGGAATGATCAGATAATATCTGATGTGGAAGACTGTATTAAGGATGGTAGAACTCCGCTGGTATTAACCAAATACAAAGAACATGCGGAGCTGATTTATCAGAGATTGCAGGGAAAAGCAGATCATGTATACCTTCTGCAAGGCGGAGGAAGTAGAAAAGCTAAAGATGAAATGAGATTGCAGATGCGAGCTGCTTTTGATGATGAATCTGTAATACTCGTGGCAATTGATAAATATGTTGGTGAAGGGTTTAATTTTCCAAGACTTGATACATTGATGCTGGCAATGCCTGCAGCAGCTGAAGGCAATATTGAGCAATTTGCCGGGAGGTTACATAGATATTATAAGACAAAGACGGAAGTAATAATATATGATTACGTAGATTCGCATATCCGAGTTCTTGAAAAAATGTACCACAAGCGCCTTAGAGCTTATAAGAAGATAGGGTATGAAATTTGGAATAATGCGATTATAGACAAGCAGGATGCAAATTCTATCTTTGAC
>NZ_FOKR01000019.1 GCF_900112195.1 Butyrivibrio sp. YAB3001 | reverse complement strand
AGACCACACTATAGCCAATATCGAAGTCCAAAAAATCGGTTATAAATTCGCTGGTGAAAGAGCCTCCTGCTACTCGGCAGACCTACTCCTACGTCAGTACAAGCGACTTAAGGATCAGGCAAAGGAACACTTTAGTTATAAAGATATTGCTCCAGTTTATACCATTGTATTCTTTGAAAACAGCTTTTCAAGCTTTAATGATTATCCTGATACTTACATTCACCGTTTTTCCACCACTTCTGACACCGGCATCCATCTAAATATGCTGCAAAATTATATCTTCATCCCGATTGATATTTTCCTGCAAAAGCTCCATAATGAAAATGAAGGTATAAACTGTGAGCTTGATGCCTGGCTAACCTTCCTCGGGTGTGACGAACCTGAGTATATTATCAAGCTTATCGAGAAATATCCATATTTCAGAACGTTATATGAAGACCTTTATGATATATGTCTCAATGTCGAGAGGGTGATTAATATGTATTCTAAAGAACTTGCAGAACTTGACCGTAATACAGTTAAATATATGATTGATGAACTTCAGGAAGAACTGGATTCTGCGAATGAAGAGCTTGCTAATAAAGATGCCACTATTGCCAAAAAGGATGCTGCTATCGCCGATAAAGATGCTGCCATTGCTGACAAAGACGCCACTATTGCTGACAAAGACGCCACCATCAAAGCTCTTCAAGACGAAATTGAACGACTAAAATGCAAGAAATAAAAAACAAACATACATTGATTAGATAAACGTGTTTACCCCAAACTTTCCTGAGTAAAAATCAAAAAATGATTTTTACTCAGTATTTTTTACTCTTTACAGTAAAAAGCACCAATATCATATTGTATGCTCAAAATAATTGTATATATCAAAAAAAGACTTACTGGTTATCACTATGATTGCGAAAAAACTACTTTTTTATAATATTCTACGAAAGAATTGTACCACCTCTGCCTTGGCAAATGTTAAGAGCATCATTATCAAAGTAATCATTCCGCATAATATAGCGGATATACATACACATATTGTATTGAAAGTAAACTTTAAAACTATAAACTTGCTAAGGGATGCCAGGCACATTCCTATGGGCTTTCTCTATACGCCTTTTGTTTACCGCTTACATTTATCTAGCTTTACAGCTTAAGTTGACCACAGTGGTGACAGGCACTTGCCCCTGAAGCAAGACCTGTATATCTGCAACGGGATGACAGGATTGAAGCCCACTTCCTCACATGTTTCATAGCACTTATGATCTACAGGATACTCGAAAAGAAACTGGGCGACAGATACACCTGCGAGGAGATAATAAAAACACTCCGAGAAATGGATATGAGAAAAGTTGGCGAACACGGATATATCCAAAGCTATACAAGGACACAGCTGACCGATTCTCTTCATGAAAACGCAGGATTCAGAACAGCCTATGAACTTATAACACCAAAGTCAATGGCAGGTATAATCAGGAGAACTAAAGGGTTATAAAGAACTGTCCGCTTGTCGGACACCCTTAGTTCATATCCGCTTAAATGATAGTCCTCAAGAGTCATATATATGGCTCTTGATACAAAGACACTTAAGCGGATATGAACTTGGGTCTTGATATAAATGTCCGGTGCCTCCATTAATACAGAGGCTTGCCGTAGGCAAGGCTACATTTTCAGACAATTTTACGTAGTATTACGCTTTTCACGAGAAAAAAATAAAGCCGTAACCCCAGGTGTACACTGGGATTGCGGCTTTTTAGGTGTCAAAGATGGGATTATATCATCAAATAAAATGCCTGTCAACACTTTCGAACAAGTGTTTACAAATTGTTAAAAGTGACAGGCACGTAGTTTCATATCAGATCCTCATTGTTCACAGTATTTACTGGGAGTCAGGAACATTATGTCCATATGGCTCTCCAATAGTTTAAGCTCTTTACGTATTAATACATTTTTCTGCATCTTTATGCTAATACTTGTTCCGAGTGCAAGCCTGGGGTCATAGTAGTTATCCTCCGCTGATGCACTATATCCATCGAGCCCGGCAACTGCTATCCCCTTCACGCCGATTGCAATTAGTATGCGTATTACCATAAGCGCAGGGTTGTCTGCCACCAAGTCCTCAGTGCCCAGGTAGGAAGCATAATTGATCCGTAGGGCATCAATTTCCTGATCAATGTTACTCGAAACGATCAATTTACATCCATCAGGAACAATTAGGCCCTTTAATCTTTTTTCACTTGCGCAGAACAGATAGTCACATCTGAACTGCTCTTCTGCAACATTGATTGCGATGACCACGGGCTGATTGTCTGAAATATAGTCTTGAATTGAATCCTGATGATCTATTAACGATTTACCCGGTGCGAGAATCAATATCTTATTGTCACCTATTTTAGCTTTTAGTTCATCAAGGGTCTCACTATCATCTACGTACTTTTTCTGGAATGACTGATAGTATTCTTCGGCTAGTTCAGCTGAATAATGGTTCTTAACATCTGCCGGAAGCGATGCAAGTAACAGACGCATCGATTTGTTGCTCAAAGTATTTTTATCTGCAAAATACCCAGCGTAATTTGGATGACAGTTATACTGGGCTGACAGATAAAACGGTAATGAGTAGCCCCAATAATGTTCAGCAAAAATAGGCTTCAGATGCTCATCCATGATATCCAGAAAGGCATCAATGTTATAGAACTTGTCGTAATTTTTGTTGAGATATGAAGCGAACAATTCCATGTTCAGATTTCCTGCGCCACGCCCCATACCGTAGACACTGGCATCCAACATGATGTCATGAAGCAGCCTTTGCTCAACCATGTACTTTGCATTTCCGTAAGCCTGCTGGAGATTGTTATGCGCGTGATATCCTAGAATTATTCCGTCCCTCAAGTTGTGGTCTGCAAGGAACAGTATCCTCTGGAAATTTTCAATTTCGATCACACCAAAGCTGTCGACAATATAGAAGCAAGCCGGAGAAAGCTCATTAACTCTTTGAATGATCTCCACAAACTCCACATCCGTGTAGTTAAGGGAAGCCATAGGTTGAACAAAGACGCTATAACCTTTCTCCATCAGCTGTTTGCAGTAATCCAATGCACCATCCTTATCCTTTTTGTGAAAACATACACGAATGATTGGTGAATCAGTTTCGGCTTGAGGAATATGCGCAATATCATATTGTCCATAGTCAATCATGACCGCGAACTGCTGTTTCCCGTTTCCCTGCGGTTTGACTCGGCGAATCGCATCAAAACTCCTGTATTGCGTAAAATCTTCATTTCCACCTTTTTTTTCAGAGAGGTAACCGCATTCCACATATTCGACGCCCGAAAGAACGAGTTTTTCGAGTATGCTTTGAATCGTCCTGAATCCGAATTTCCAGTTGTTGATATAGCCTCCATCACGTAAGGTGCAATCTAGTAGGTTAATTTTGTTCATTTTCTTCCTCTCTCAGTTTCGCACTTTAATCCAACTATATCTGGGATTATCATTTGAATGATTGTCACGATGATATATGAAACGGTTAGCGCAACTGCTGTAATTAGTATGGTAAAAATCGGATGATCAAAGCTGCTCCCCAGTCTTACCACAATACTGCGTCCAAGTTCCACAACAGGTTTGTGTACCAGAAAGATACCCAGTGTTTTCTGCCCTATAGGTTGAAGCCATCTGGTAAACTTCCCTGTAATCAGGCAAGATAGCATCAAAACCGTAGCTGATCCAAACAATGCACAAAGGAAGAATACAATTACATTCCCATATTCCGCATTTGCCATCAGAACATATCCTACAGATGAACTGCTGAATCGTACCGTGACAATGAATAGTACTGTACAGACAGCCAGAGCAACAGCCTGATATTTGGCATCCGACAGCTTCTCTATTCCCGCTCTTGCCAACATTCCTATGAGCATGAACGATGCCGCAATAAAAGCAATATCAATTCCCCACGGATTGCCATACACAGGGTGATGAGGACAAAGGAATCCAATTATCGCAAGTATCATGGTACTGATCAGAATTCCTATCCATGGCGTCTTCAATCTGTTTGTGATTTGCAAGGCCCCTTCACAGATAAGGAACGCCAGAAACATTACCGGAAGGAACCAAAGGGATGTCAACGATTCAGCCGCGATCAGTGTTTCCCGTGTGCCATACAGAATCAACGCCGTGTGTTTGAAGGAAAAAGAAGAATATAGCAATCCCCACAGGACGAAAGGAACAAGTAATCCTTTCGCCTTTTTAGTTATCAGCTGAACCCATGTTTCCTTGCTATACTTAGCACGTGCCTTTAAGAGTACTCCGGACAGGAGGAAAAACAGCGGCATGTGAAAAGAATAAATGACTTTCTTTGCGGTCGTATCCGAAGATACCACGTGACCTGCAATCACGAGAATGATTCCTATGGCTTTAGCCAGATCAAGGTATTCAATTCTAGCTGTTGCTCTCTGAACGAGCTTTGCTCCGCTCATATTATTTTCCTCTGAGTCCTTTATTGCTTCGCTTCAACCTTATCAGTTTTTTCTCCCAGCTTCTTTCGGATTTCAGTTGTAGAAATTCCCTGTGTATATGGAATGTAAATCGTATCGCAGCCCACTTCTTTCAGTTCAGCTTCGATCTTGTTCCAAACCTCTGTGCCTTTCCAGTCATCACCGATAAAAGCAACATCAAAGTGATATTTGTTCCACGCTTCCATCTTACTTCTCGTCTCATTCGGGACAACCTCGTCCACATAGCGGCATCCGGCGACAATCGCTGCCCGATCTTCATAGGAAATGACGGTCGGACGGTTTTTACAATGCATGACCCATTCGTCCGTGTGAACAGCAACGATTAGATGATCACAATACTCTTTGGCCTGTCTGAACAGATTGAGATGCCCAATATGGAACATATCAAATGTTCCTACGGTAAACCCGACTTTATACTTTGCCATTGCTTTTACTCCCTTCAATCTATAATCTCATCCATTCTGGAATATACTTTACCTGGTTCTTCTTATCTTTCAGAAATTCAAGAACCTGCTCCGTATACTCTCCAAAGAATGGTCCATTTACATGCTGATAAAATACGGTTCCCGGCCTCTTGATGTTATATTCGATGCAAACGACTCTTTCATCATCCGTAACCGTAAAGTCCCATCCGACAATATCAAAATGGTCCAGCATCTTATGGCCCTGCATAGCCAGTTTTACTACCTCTTCCCATTTTGGAATGACTGCATCTGGCAGTTCAACTGTCTCACTGGTAATCTGGACTCTGCCATGCTGATTTACAATATTGTCTCCAAAATGCCCATCCATCGTAATGGCGCAGGTTTGAGTTATTTCCACCCCATCGATATAGCAGATATCTGTAGTCGATCCTTCTGCTCCTATACGCAGTGTTGGGCAGAATACATGCACCTCTTCACCATATTTCCAGGTGTTGATACGCATGATATTCACGGAGCTTTCGTTAAACTGAGAGAATACTCTATTCTGCTGAATCAGCTCCTGAACAAGATAGTTGTCCGAGTGATTCCAGTCTGTGAGCAGCTTTCTGATATCAGCTTCATTATTTAGCGCATACTTTGTAACTCCACGGCCTTCTCCGGAGTCCCAAGCATCCTTGACTATTACCCTCCCCACATGGGACAACACCATTATCACTGTATTCTCGTCGGGGAGGTAGTTACCATCACCATCAAAGAAGCGGCCATGGATCCGGCGAATATAGTTTTTGGGAAACGGAATTCCCGGTACAAACCTCTCAAACAGATTCTTATCCTTCCACGCGAGACAGAACTCTTCATTGTCGTGATAAGGCCAGATAATATAAGAATACACATCCTGCGGAATGAATCTCGGATCCTCGATTCCGGTAACACCGTAATACCACCTAAACCAGCTGTAATCCAGAATCCTGATCCCATACTGTGACCAGAATAAATCTATCTCTTTCCGTTGCGCCTCTGTTAGTTCTGGCATCGGATTAGCCTTGAGATACTCGTGTGCAGGCATTGTTTTTGCCCTATAGAGATTTCTGACCTCTCGTTCAGAGAGAGTCCTTTGCACTTTACCTATGATTGCCCTAACAGGCTTCTTAATCAGACCTGTAACACTCATTTGTTTACTCTCCTGTTCTTTCTCAGAGACTCCACAAGATGCCGTATCATATCATCAATCGAATACTCTGGCTCCCAGCCAAGGCTCATGAGCTTTGTGGAATCCAGGACATTCCTCATTATGGGATTATAACCGAACTTCGCAGAATCTTCTTTCAGATCAAAAACCAGCTTACTTCCTGCTTCCGGATACAAGTCAATGAACTTCTGTGCAAGATCACGAATTGAAATTTCCGTATCCATGTTGGCTACGTTATATGCCTGTCCGGGAGTACCAAACGCCAATATTGTCAATAGCGCAGCAGCCACGTCCATTGCATCGCAATAATCACGTACCGTCTCCCCTGTAGACTTAAGGATGATATCCTCACCAGCAAGAATGCTCTTTGCGAACTGCGCAAAAACACGGTTGTCCTTTGGAGAAACCCCCGCCCCAAAAGAGGCCGTAAGCCTTGCGACCATAGCTGGAAGACCATACTGCTTTGCATATGCAGTAAACATACACTCAGAGATTCTTTTCCCCTCCGAATAGCTACTCCTTGGATTCATCGTATCGATATATCCGCCATCAGTTTCTGTGATGTTCTTTTCCGCGTTTCCTGTATAGCCATAGACCTCAAGGGATGACAGGAAGACCACACCTTGGCAATGCTTGTCCATTGCCAAATCCAGTACACGTCTTGTCCCATTGATGGCAGTGCCAAGTGTTCGCATGGGATAATCAAGATGCTGTTTACTTCCACCCGTGATGCTGGCCGTGTGAATTATATAGTCTACAGGACCATCGTACTGAAGCTCTGTCACATCAAAGATTGTTGTTTTGAACAGTGCCTCATTCAGGTATTCTCCATACAGCGCTTTTAGCTTTTCTTCGCTGCGACCATGAGCGATGATTGTTATCGCTGCGTTTTTCTTTTCATTCAGCCGCCTGATATAGGAAACAATATTCTGACCGATCATGCCGGTCGCGCCAGTAATCATTATTGATTTGTTGTACAATGCAGAAAAGTCCATCGGTATATCCCCTTTTCATCTAATCTCAACGTCGAATCAATGCTTTTCCTTTTCTGGCCGCTATCTGTGCATACTCGACAACGACATTCTCTTTTGCTACGATCAGGACTATAAAGTATATTGCTACCGCTCCTGCCACTTGAAGCATTAGTACAATCCAGGGATTAACAGGGAGCAATGAGCATGCAAACAGGTAAACACCCATAAGGACAGCTGAAAACAAAACCTTTATTGCTGTCTGTGGAATTCCCTCCAGTTTGAAATGCTTCTTTCCCAGATTGACATAGACCAACATAACGACTATCTCACTGATAATCGAAGCAACTGTAGCACCGAACTCTGCATATCGCGGAATAAGCAGAGCATTTCCTATCAGATTTACAAGTGCCCCAATACCGACACTAACGATCATCAAGTTTTCATGTCCCGTCACTAAAAGCACTCTAGAACCGAGAAGGTAACCTACGGGAGATATTAGGAGCAGTGAGGAGAACATCTTAAGGATCAGGGCAGAGGTAACATATTGCGCACCATACATCTTTACCATTAGGAAATCCGATGTGAAATATATGCCAACCATCATAGGAATGGAAGTGATTATAATCAGCTTCAACGCCTTTGAAATCATTCGGTTGAACTCATCAATTTTTTTCTCTTTATAATAGAAGGATATCCGTGGAATCAGTACAATCGTAAAGGTGTTCACGACTTGCAGGAGCATTTTCTCGATCTGGTAACCATATTTATAAAATGCAATGCTATCCTTACCGCACATGAAGTTCATCATTGTTACATCCATCAGTGAGTAAAGCTCAATAGCCAAATTCACAGCCACAAGATACAAGATGGATTTCATATGGCGTCTCAGATTCAGCCCCTTTGTTGTAAGCTTTACATACCTGGGCGAATAGATCATGTTTACGATATAATTCCCGGCGTAGCTGATAACAGAAATAAATGCATATATGTAAATGTCGCTTTCATCTCTAACAAGAAAAATTAGAAGAAGAAAAGCCACTGTTTTAAAAGCAAGATTACGCATAGAAATAAACTTGAATTCTTCCATGCCCTCATATAGCCATGAGATATTAATAGCGTTTAATGCTACCGAGATGCCCGCTATCAAATAAAGAGCCAGTTCATTTCTGTATGCTGGGATAATTAAAATCAATACTGTGTATACAGTAAGAAACGTTATAGTTGATATCAGGTTAATAATAAATAGCTCAGAATATACTTTACTTCTTTCTTCTTGATTATTCCGCGCTTTTGCTATTTCTCTAAGGCCGTATGTTGGGATTCCAAGAAAAGCAAGAATGATAAAATACTGAGCAAAGTTCTGCGCAGCAGCTACAGCACCTATACTCGCTGGTAATAGGACTCTGGCTACATATATTCCGTTAACAAACGGAAATGCCAAGTTCAGTACGTTATATATTAAATAGTACATTCCGCCCTTGGAGAGCGATTTGTTATTTGCCATTGATATTCTCCGCTCATACCGTAAAATGACTTTACAGGTTTGCTTTTTTTCTTATATCATTCCAAATCTGGTCATAAGTAGCTTTTGTATTATTCCAGAATTCCCTTAGATATCGGTCATAAAATTCGGTTATTCCAGGTTTGTTGAAATAGGTTGAAATAGATATTTCCTCGAGCATCTGGATGGTTTCTGGTATTGTTCTGGTAATTACGGAAGCACAATTCGCTTCAACATCGAAGGTTAATCCGATGTTTCCACCCTTGAATTGTTCCAGATCAGGTGTGAACATAATCACAGGAATGTGCCTGTACACAGCATCAAATACGGCTGAGGAATAATCCGACATAACGGTGGAAACAAAAGGATACAAAACATTTACATCGAAATCAGAATCTAAAAACAATACGTTTTTGATACTGAAATCCTGATACTGAAACGTCGATGCACTGTGAGGTTTTTCAATCCACAAGAAGTTGTTATCGAGCAGGAACTGTTTAACCCCGGCATCCGTCAGCGGATGTACATATGCACTGTAATCCTTCCTAAATGTCGGAAGATAAAAAACAGCACCTTTAAATGCTTTAACTATGTTAATTACTTCACTTTCTCGCGGCAGCAATTCTACGCACTCACAGTTTCGAGGATAGCTGGAAATGAACATACTTTCCTCACTACATGCAGCAATTGCCTGGCATACTTTTAGTTTTACCGGACTGGTTGTAAGGAAATACGCTTCGCCCCATCCTCCTTCAGACATTAGCATGTTCAAGTTTCTGTTTGACTTTAACTGGCTCCAGAAGCTTCCACCAACAGATATATGCTCATTGGCAATAGCTCCGACCGATTTCATTCCTACGCCGTGCCAAAGCTGAATTTTCCTTGCACCCCAGGAATACTGAATATCTATGTCTGCATCATGCCCTTGACGATTCGTCGCATTACACACGATATGAGTGCCTGCCTTCAAATGCCAATATCTGCTTTCTTTTGTTCCACACAGATATGACTCATATCCTAAGTTGTTCAACAAGGCATTAACTTCTTCATTTCTTGTAACCCAGATGACTTTCTTCAAGCCAAGAGACTCTTGATTTCTCGAAAGATACTGAAATAAAAACCGAGAATTATCAGCAAATTTCGCGCCCATCCAGGCTCCAAACAAGACGACATTCTTGTCACGGTGCAAAACACCACTTTCTATTCCAACCCAGATGTTAGAAAATATCGTCTTTAGTCTGTTAATAGCCCCTGATAATGCGCTCATATGCGAACCCCTTACCTCTCTTTTAAAACCTTATTCTTCGCTCTCCGCAAAGCCTCAAGATATCTCATTCCATATTTCTCATCCGGTTCAAGATGCGCTCCTTCCGCCCACTCGTTCCATGCATTGATAAACAGAACACCCTCTTGTCCAGCTCTTAATGATTTTATCAGCTGTTTTTCAACATACTCCTCAAATAGCTCTGGTGTGGAGTTGTGATAAATGATACCATTTTTCCCTCTGCGTGCAGTATTGTCCCAACCTGTAAAGACACCGAGCCATTCTCTGCTGTTATGTAACGGTCGTCTAATTGAAGCCTCAACTGCATCTTTATAGCTATATTTTTTATAAGACCTTACCTTCGTTGCTTGTAGCAGTTTAGTCATCCCAACTTCCAGAGCATATTTTGGTGATATTTTCCATGCTTTCGCAAAACTCTCTCCCGGAATGCCTGTTGTTGCAGATGGCTCGAACTCAATATGGTAGTCAAATTTTTTCTCGATTTGTTCTCCATACTGTGGGTATTGACAGGCAATACAGATTCCGGGAAGCCCAGCGTTTTTTGCAAGCTCCCGCCAACAAGCAAGCAGATCATCAAGCGTATCTATCAGCTGGGGCTTATAAACCAACAGAATTGGTCTTCCCTGTTCATCTCTCATATACCTATCATCTTCAAAAAACTTCAGCAGATAATTGAAGTGATCAATCCAGCCTTGCTTATCCCCATAATCCTGTGCCATTAGGATAGATTCTTCACTTCCATCCCACCTTCTGGACCAGTTTTCATTTGCCCAGCATAGGCAAAATGGCATATCCAGTGTTTTATCAGCAAGCATTCGCTCGATTGGTTTTTCCATGAGTTTTTTGCCATTTGCAAACCAGTAGTGATAATAGCAAAAGCCATCGACTCCGTAATCTTTTGCCATTTTGATTTGTTTAGGCAATACACTCTTATCGAGAACGAGGTCATAATAATTCTCATTCAAAGGAGTATGCGGCTGATAATGCCCATGAAATACAGGTTTCCCTTTTCTTGTATTAGTCCATTCTGTAAAGCCCTTTCCCCACCACTCGTCGTTTTCCGGGAAAGTGTGAAATTGAGGAAGATAAAAGGCAATTAGTTTCATTGTTCATTAACTCCTGATTTCTGTTCTTCATCAATCATACGTCAATCATATTGCTCTCCGTTATCAGCAAACCGCATTTTCACTACAATGTAAGAAATTATTATGAGAGTAAACGCATAGGCCTTAGAATATAACACCGGTGACCCGTAAAAAATAATCATGGCAAGATAGTAAAGCAGATAAATCCCGTCATCCAATTTTCTCTTAAAACATCTCGTCATAAGTCTGACCAAATAAAACACACAAAAAGCTGCGACCACCGGTGACCACAAAAGGATATAACTTAGTAGTGTTGAATGTGGATACTCCATACTAAAAGTGTAAGCCGAGTAATATTCTATTGCATAGATTGAAAATGGTATACCAAATGGATGCCGCTGTAGAATACGCATACTTCCCTGGAAGCTTCTTAATCTTCCGAGATAAGACGCGTCCTCTTGAACATTACTAACAAAACTACCTTGAAATAGATTTGTAAATCTGGCAAGCAATTCTGACATACCACGTTGATAACCAAAGTATATTGCCAAAGCCAGTACTGCTAATCCTATCAATATAATCAGCTGAACATTTCTTTTATTTCCCTGTCGAATTTGTCTGCGAATTAAACGGCCCGAAAACACAACAGCTATAAATATAAATGCAAGAAAATTTGCTCTTGACCCGCTTAGAATTATGGAAAGAATGGAGTATACAATTGGAGGCCACCATGTTTTTGATGTTCTGCAAAACAGTGCCCACAGCAAGTATGCCGCTGCCAAGCTTGCAGTCGCTCCGCTTCCCATACCGATTGCGGCATATCGTCCATCAGCACCAGACGCCCCAGAAATTGCGCTGACAATTTGCAGCAAAAATTGTAGTAGGATAAACCAGTCTAAAATCTTTTCCAATTCATGCAAATCATCAGCCACCCACATTACTATTGACGCCGTTGAAAAGCCTGTAAGTAGAAGGAGGAACAATTCATAGCTGTTAATAGAAACAATATTCATTTCCATGCCGATAACAGCATAAATGATGTTCAAAAGGGCAACAACCACAATAATCTTTCCAAATCGGATAATAATACTTGCCCTATAAACATATAGTCCCACCAAAATAATCGGGATTTCAAGAAATGAAAAGTAATAATTATAGGTATAAAGTATCGGTAAGCCTCTAGTTGACATTTTATAAAGGCACGTCATATTCTTGATACCATCAGGAAGGGACAATACTAAGAATACGTATAACAAGAAAATATATTTCCCAAATTTATCTGCTCGTACCTTCATTCGCATTTCACTCTCTAAATAGTAGTAGTTTCTGTTTTTGCTGCTTTTATTGCCTCAAGATATCCATAGCCATATCTTTTATCCGGCTCAAGATAAGCGCCTTCAGCCCATTCATTCCAGGCATTTATCACGACCATCGGTGAATGAATCTGTTTGGCCTTCTTCAATAATCTTGAGAAGTAGTTTTTAAACTTTTCTGGAGATGCTCCCTGCATAATTAGGGAATTATAGCTTTTACGTGGGGAATTATCCCAATCAGAAAAGCAACCAAGGATGGTATGTCCATCTTGATTGTTCCTGTTCAGAATCTTCTCCCACATAACATCATAGGATCGTTTTAATTGAACAATTCCCTTTCCTCGCTCAATGAGGATTTTTCTATTTAGAAAATCAATAATTCTTGTCGTTCCAACCCTATAAACTTTCTCTAATAATCCTTCATCATGGGCAAACGTGTAGTTTGGCTCTCTGGTTATCTTGGCAGACCATTTTCCTAATGTATCTCTGTCATGGCTACCTATATTTTTTACAAAGAAGATTCCGGGCAAGCCATTATCTTTCGCCCATGCATTCCAAAGATCAAGGAATCGATCTCCGTCCGGCAAGGCCCATGGATTATAAATTGCATATATAGGCTTACCATCAATTTTTATGTATCGATCATCTTTGAAATACTGAAGACAATAATCGAACTGAATTCTCCAGTCTTCTTCGCTTCCATACTTTTGTTCCCACACAACAGTATTGTCCTGACCGAACCACGCCTTTTTCCAAGACTCGTTAGCCCAGTAGAGGAAGAAGGGCAGGTCTAGAGTTGGATCATCCTGGATGATTTCTGTGGGCACTTCCAGAAGCTTATTTCCGCAAGAGTAATACTGATAAATAGCAAAACCATCTACGCCATATTCTTTTGCAAGATCCATCTGCCATTTGATGTTGTCACGGACAGACAGATCATAATAATTCTGATCAAGTGGAACACGAGGTTGGTTATGACCTTTGTATAATGGCTTTGCCCGACGGAGCGCCGTCCACTCGGTATAGCCTTTTTCCCACCATTTATTGTTATATTCTGTCTCATAATACTGAGGCAGGTATAGTGCTACTACGAGCGGATCTCTCTTAGTCATTCCTTGTCATCCTTTATCAATTTCTTTCTGTAATCTTCGAAGTTTCCTATAACCTTTGCCGGGACTCCTGCAGCCACTGTTCCACTGGGAATATCCTTGTTGACCAGACTTCCAGCGCCGATGATGGCATTGTTTCCGATGTTCACGTCGTATAGAATAGTTGAGTTCGAACCGATAAAAACGTTATCGCCTATATTAATTTTGCCCTGACGGAGCCTGTATCTATGTCCCTTGTCCATGTAGTTAAACATCATGCATGTAATGTCATGGTTAATGAATGTTACATTGCTTGCCACATGAACATTACTTCCAAAAGAAATCAAATGTGGCTCAGTCCCAAAATTCCAGGGCTGAAGATAGCAATGCTCTCCTTGAGCCCTAAAATAATGCTTCGCCCTCAAAAACTCTGCTCGTTTATACCCCCCCGCATGAATAAATACACGCAAAAGGAATAAATATCTACTCAATCGTCCCATATGTTTTAATCCTTTCCAAAAAACTTTTCCTCCAACATCAGACACCAACAATGATATATTGGTAAATGATATTCTTGGATGACGTACGTTTCGCTTTCCGGAACCTTAACACACACGTCAGCCACATTAGCAATTTCTCCACCACTTGCACCTGTTAACCCTATAACCTTTATTCCAAGAGCTCTTGCCACCACCGTCGCTGACATAATATTCTTACTATTCCCACTTGTACTTATGCCTAAAAAAACATCTCCTTCACGACCAAAACCAAATAACTGCTGTGCAAATACTCCTAGTCCATCAACATCATTTATATACGCTGTAGTTAAAGCTTCATGAGCAACTAATGGTATTGCCATCAGGCTCTGTTCAAGATTTCTAGCCAAATTTTCACCACGTACCGAATCAATATTTCTTAGTTTATTCGCAAACTCTGCCGTTACCGGTCTCGGTGTCTTGAACCGTTTCATTAATTCCCCTGCGATATGTTCAGCATCCGCAGCTGAACCACCGTTCCCAGCTATCAGTAATTTCCCGTCATGTTCATAACACTCTTCCATGACCAAATAAGCATCGATGATGTCTTGTTTTACTTCTTCAAGAACAGGATAGCGAGAGTTAAGAAGCTCAATGTGTTTTTCTAGTCTCGATTCTAGTATCCTCATTTAAAGTTTCCTTCTCAGTTAAGCCATTCATAGCCAATCATTTTACACTTCGATTATCCTTCCAACTGCATCTGCTAACGAAGTTGCTGATATCATTTGGCCAAAATCTTCTGTACCAATCAAAGCTGTTTTACATCCAGCATCATTTCCAGCTTTTATATCGTTTTCTCCATCTCCGATCATCCAACTGTTCATCAAATCAATATTGAAGTCTTCGGTTGCTTTTAGCAGCATTCCTGGCCTTGGTTTGCGACAGTTACATTCAATCTTTAGCTCGGGAATTTCTCCCTCATAACCTCTATGTGGATGATGTGGGCAATAATATATGCCATCAAGGTATGCACCTCCTTTTCCAAGAAGGGTTTCCATCTTATTATGAATTTCTTGTAATTGTTTTCTTGAAACCTCTCCTCTTGCTATCACTGGTTGATTAGTCACTACTATAGCCAGAAAACCACTTTCGTTTATTTTTCTAACTGCTTCGGTTACACCAGGCAATAATTCAAAATCATCTATGTTTCTCAGGAACCCAATATACCGATTTATCGTTCCGTCGCGATCGAGGAATATTGCCTTTTGCTTTTGTTTCAAATTCTTTTCCTTAACTCTTCCAGCTTCAAAATCTCTGCATACAGCTTCATAACGGTCTGGTGTGCCCATATCCTTGACGTACTCAGGGCTGTTATAGCAAAACATCTTACCTGTTCCGCACAGCGGTTTGAGAATCTGTCTATCCAAATCAACCATTAAAACTTTATCCTCAACTACTGTTCCCACCATCTCGGAATCAATTCCACTCATATCCAACACAGCAGGATTGATAACATGCAGTCCAGCATTTACACAGTTCCGATACCAGATAGGGCGCATATCCTCCTTTGTTAACCATTGCTGCACAGCATCATTATCATCGGCTATCACCAAGCCACTATCATATGGATGGCTATTCGGATGTGTAAAGAGGGTAACCAGTCCACCTTTCAACTTGTGGTAATCCACAAACCTATTAAAATCAACGTCAAACACTGCATCAGCATTTAATAACAGAAAATCATCCTTCAGCATATCTCTCAGCTTGAAAAGCGCTCCTGCATTACCAAGGGGCTGTTTCTCGTTGAAGTACTGAATCTTAACGCCAAATCTACCACCATCTTTAAAATAATCCATTATAACCGAACCAAGATGCGATACTGTAATAATAAGGTCCGTAAATCCCTGTTCCCTAAGACATTCAATCTCATGTTCAAGGACTGGCTTTCCATCTATTTCAATCATTGGTTTCGGAATATCAGAGGCAACAGAATTAATCCTTGTACCTTTCCCCCCTGCCATGATTACTGTCTTCATTCTTCCTCTTCCTTAGGTATATAACTCTCTGGGGTGTAATGAATTACCCTTGTACCACTGTTATCAAACTTAAATGGCACATATAACAAATCTTTCAAAGCCTCTCTCACAGCCACTTTCTTTTCAGGTTGAACATAAAAAACAAGAAATCCCCCGCCACCTGCACCTAACAGCTTACCGCCAAGCGCTCCTGCTTCAACTCCCTTTTTGTACAATAGATCAATACCATCTGTAGTAATCGCTCCCCCTGTTTGTCTTTTCAAACGCCAAGTATGGTCCAGCAATCTTCCGAATTCATCAAGACTACAATACTTGTCTGTAAGTACTCTTTCTGCCTCGTCAACCAAACTTTTCATTTCCTTCAACTGAGCAATCTTTTCTATATATCCTAACGCGTTAGCCTTTTGCATATCTGATGAAAGTCTTGTAAAACCTGTAAAAAACATAACCAAATTATCATTTAGTTGTTTTTTTCTATCAGGATGAATAATAAGTGGAAAAACCTCATAAGTTCCATCTGGATTAAAGTTAATTCTATTAAAACCACCGAATGATGCTGCTACCTGATCCTGCCACCCTCCAGCCTCATTACAGAGGTTTCTTTCAAGATATATTGCATCGTCTGCCAATTTCTTTTTATCAGCATACGTTCCTTCAAGTGCATAAAAAGCATTTAGCATTCCCACAGCAAAGGAAGAACTTGTTCCCAATCCAGATCTAGCAGGAAGATCTGCCTCATACGTCAACCTGATTTCGTGCATATTCAACATCTTCATGGCATTTCGTATAGCAGGATGTCTAATGTCATCAATATTAGATACTCGCTCCGTAGTCTGATATGATAATTCCGAAGTGTAATCAAAAAATCGCGGAAGATGCCGAACTGTCACATAGCAGTATTTATCAAAAGAAGTAGAAAGGACTGCTCCTCCGTGCTCTCTAAAAAAACTTTCGATATCTGTTCCCCCACCAAAGAAAGACATTCTGAACGGAGTCCTAGTTATTATCATCTTACCTATTCCTCTCCTCTTTTTACTTAAAGTACTTTTCTCCAATAATCCAACATATCTGTTATCGTTTGCTCCATAGAAATTTCCTGCCTCCAACCAGTAGCCACTTTCAATCTTGTAACGTCTCCAGCGATAATACGTTCATCTGTTGGCCTAAGAAGTGACGGATCGACTTCAATTGAAAATTTGAAGCCAACTATCTCTTCAATCATTGTGATAATATCCCTCATCTGATAGACATGTTCACTGGAAATATTGTATACTTCGCCTGTTTTTCCCTTCTCTGCAAGAAGCATCAAAGCACGTACTAAATCACGCTGATCCATAATTGCCCTACGTGTATCAATATTACCAACACGCAAAGTATGATTGCCACTACGTTCGGCGAGAACTGCTCTTTTGGTAAAATCTGAAGTCACATCATTGACTTTCCTTGTTCCGGTTGAATTGAAAATTCTTGCTCTTATGCAACGAATATGTTCATTCATATAATACTGGAATGCCAAAAGATCTTGTGCCACTTTGCTCACGCCATACGGATGAAGTGGGAGAAGCTGAGCCGTTTCCTTTACATAAACCTCATTACCTTCAAGTTTATTGAGGGTCTCTCCATACTCAGCAGACGAACATGCAACTACGACTATTGGATCATAATTTGGTTCAACATACTTCCGAGCCTTTTTTATTGCCTCAAATACTGCAATTTGCCCACAAACGTTTACATCCATGGTTTCCGAAGGATTAATCCACGAAACAGTTGGATAGGATTGTGCCGCCAAGTGATAAATCTCATTCGGAAGGTTATCCATAATGAGATGATCAATGCCCTGACCGTACCTAATATCACACTGAACAAACTTTACGGGAATCTCTACCTGTTCAACATTTTTCTTATTTTTATGCCATACTCCAATCACTTCATCGCCTCGATAGTATAGTTGTTCTACCATATGCGAGCCGACCATTCCGCCAGCACCTGTAACCAAAGATTTCATTTTTTCACCCTATCCCTATAGCCTTTATAAAATCATCTACTTGACTTTGTGCAGAAAAATTATCAAAACCATAATCATAAGCATTCTTGCACATTTGAGTATATTCGACTTCTGTCATCGCGAAAATTTTATGAATACTTTCTTTTAAACCATCTATACTTCCTGGAGAAACTAAAAATCCTGTTTCTCCATCTAATATTTGTTCTCCCAAGGCCCCAACACTGAAGGCAACTACTGGACATGAATGTTTAAATGCGTCAATAACTACTCCCGATTGAGTCGCTGATTTATATGGTAGAAGAACACACTTTGATTGTTTAAAAAGATCATCTATGGCAGTATACGGTACCGTTCTATCATCAAGAATCACGTTAGGTAATTCTCTGATTTTATCTACAATTGATACAGCCGTAGAATCTGGTTTTCCCTTTACAATAAATTGAACATTTGGCGTAGCTTTTATAGTTTGGTACAATTCATCAATTCCCTTATAGAGATTTAACCTACCAAAAAACAAGACTGTTTTTC
This sequence comes from Butyrivibrio sp. YAB3001, assembly GCF_900112195.1. GTDB lineage: Bacteria > Bacillota > Clostridia > Lachnospirales > Lachnospiraceae > Butyrivibrio. Next base: position 52,500 of record NZ_FOKR01000019.1, on the reverse strand, counting down.
CTATTGGTTGAGAATATCCTGAAAAAGATCTCCAAACATTGACTTTTCGTATCTTTCCCGACCTCTTTGGATACATCCTTCGTATAGTTTCTGCACCAAGTTGGCTCTTGGTTAAAACAATGTCTGAAAAATCAATAATTGACTTGTTCAGCATCGTTTTAAGCTTTACATTAGAATCACCATTATGTATAACAGCATCATGAATAATATGTGCCAACTGCCTTTTGTGTATCTTGCAGTAAAGCATTATAGGATAATTCCATAAATGAAATGACTCAAAATAAGCTACGTCAAAGTCAATGTTCCTGATTATACGCATCATTTTATGAAGTTCATAAGCATTAACTGTTTGCATTTCAATTCCAGGATTCAACGGTGCACGCACAAAGAAATTATTTTCTGTCTTTGGCGCAGGATAATCGCTATTATCTATCGTTAGTGTCCATACCTGAATGCCTTTTTGTCTCAACTGTTCATACATGCTGAAGACAGTTTCTTGATGGTCTGTATGCCACGATAGTGTTATAAGTAATACTTTTTTCATAAAAGGAACAATTCCTCTCTATTCACATTAGTAGTTTTAATAATCCATCTCCACCATAATAATCACCTAGTTTCCTTATAATAGAGCGCGTTCTCAAAAAAGACCAAATGTACTTATAAATAAATTGCCCAATCCCTAAAAACATTCCTAATCCGAATGACAATGCACTTTTTATACTCAGATGCGCTTCAAAACTGCCTATCTATATTTCCAAAGCCCCCTCAAGCAAAGAAAAAATTAGCCATAACAAAGTTCTTACGATAGCATTTTCACATAATTAGCTTGTAATACTCGAGATTATCTTTTTCAGTGACATTATTAAATTTAGCTACTTTCAATAATATTCAAACTATCAGAAACAGTGTATCTCACACCACATCATAATCACCAGTTGTAAAGAACCAATTGTTAATATCCGCCAGTTTTTCGCCCTCTTCATCTTTATTCAGCACTCTAAGTATCAATGGCGTCGGTTGTGGTAACATTTTATCTGGTACATGATAAAAGCCACATTTCTTAAGCACCTTAGTTTCTTCGGCATTTGCTAAAATCACGCATGCAGCAAGGCTTGCACCCTCATTCTTCATCCTATTAACAAGGGCTTTAATTAGTCTCTTAGCTTCTATTTCATGTCCTGGTACAAATAAAAAATCTGCAATCATACCAGTATTAAAACCTGCAACTTCTCGAATTCGTCCAACCGCAAAGGCAACTACATTTCCATCATCTATAGCTATATATGGGTAATAAATCCTTCTTGGAACATTCATATAACGATACTTAATATACTCCGCATTTCTAATACCCATGACATGGTACTTGTCCTTAATTCTGTCCCAAAAATCGTCCATCAACTTAACATTGCTCTCATTCAATTCACTAATACCTGTTATGTCCTTGGCATTATTCGGAAACATCAACTGAAAAGGAGTCACAATAGCAGCCAATGCGCTTCCCATCTTTCGCTCTTTAACCATATGCCCCAGATTTAGTGGCCTGGCATAAAGTGGAAAGTGATGAATATCTTCAAAGGATAATTTTCTCATAAATCCAGGATATGAATTCTGATTTGGGGCACCATAGACCAAAGAAAACCCCTCTCTAGCTGCTCTTTCATAGGTCCTTTCTGCAAGTTTTACAAATATCTTCTGTCCTCTATAGGCTTCTCGTGTTAGAGTATTTAGAGAAATAACACACTTTTTATCTTCACCAAATACTCTTATTTTGGCCGGCTGAACAACATATTGTCCTGCCAACAATCCATTTTCAGGATCTATAGCTAATTCAATTAACGCATTCCCGGCAGGATTATCAAAGTATTGATGCTCTAGAAAATCTGGGTTACAAATATCATTATCCTTTCCATAATTCTCAATTGACATTTCTATTATGTCGTTAAATCTTTCAGGACTATATGTCTTTGGCTCCCACATACCGATTGCTCCTCCAAATCAGTTAACTCTTTATTTCTTAACTCCTCAAACGTTACAAACTCATATCCTTGCTCTTCGAGCATACTTATTACTGCTTTAAATCTCTTAACCATGCTCTTTCTTCCAATATGGGTTCTCAAATATCTGTCAAGACTTTCTCCTTCAACTCGTGGAATCGCTTTTGATGACAAGTCAATAGGATGCATATAAATAACATAAGGTCGTCCACTAGCTAAATACTGCCTTGTCATCCACTTGATAAAAGGCCATGGAAGCATCCTGATATATCCACCCCCAAGTAGCAAATTTATATTTCCGATTCTTTGCGTACTCACTTCAAATTCTGTAAAATTCCCTTTTTTATATATACATGGTGCAAGTTCTGTAAATCCATCTAACTTTATTGTCCCATATTTATGACTTTTCTGCGGTTTTACATAACTTGAATCATATCCAAAGAGTTCCTGAACCACCTTATGCCTCTCAGTATCTATACCAAGTGAAGGTGCCCTATATCCTTCTATATTGTGCCCTAATACCTCTTCTATGGTTTTTTTCGATTTAACTAGCTGTTCCTTAAACTTATCAACAGGCATAGTAACAGGCCTTAAGTGTTCCCAATTGTGACATCCTATTTCATGGCCGTTGTTATCCATAGTCCGAAGTTTTTCACTTAATTTCTCTGCTATTTCTCCAACAACAAAAAAAGACCCTTTTATATCTTTTTCCTTCAAGATATCCAATGCCACATCAAGACCATCCAACAAACTTTGGCTTCTATCAACTTGCTTTTCCGGGAAGTAGGTATGATACCAATCCTCAACATCCATAGAGATAACTGCGTATTTTTTCAACTTTTTATTCCCCAGTCCATCATATTTCAATCATCACAAGTTCTCTTGGATTCCCTAATCTAGGAAATCTAGTCGTATTTGCTACTCCTGCGCTAATGATATGTCTACCAAATTGACCAACTGCACCTTTAACAAATAATCCTGTCCTAGGTACATACACTGCTCGTCCAAATATTCTGCACTGGCCACCATGATAATGACCGCTTACTATAAGATCAAATGTGTCATAATTCTTGTTGCATATCACTTTTCTGTAGTACTCAGGATGGTGGCATAGTAGTATTTTATATCCTGTCTTTTCTCCAAAGTCCTTCAACCAATCGAAATTATATCTTGTAGATAAACCACCTATTCTAAGTGAGTGCCCAGCAATAATTGCTTCGCAATCTTCATTATCCAAAAGGGTTATTCCACAAGTGTGAAAAAACTCGTAATCTTCTTCAAGAAAATACCATTCATGATTCCCAACTGAATAAAAAAGTGGTGCTACTTTTGATGCTTCTTGTAAGAACTCTTTAGCAATATCTTCAATTTCATCCGTAGCCTTTCCTCCTCGACCTACCAGTTTGTCAAGTACATACATAATTTTCTCCGATAAAGTAGCCTTTCCAACAGAGCTTATTACTTTTTCAATCTTCTCTTCAGTCCATTCCGATATGTTTTCATCATGTCGTTCCAAGATATCGCCAGCACATAAAATAGCATCAGGTTTTTCTTCCTTTAACAGAGGAATCAATTCGTCCCAAACACAATTATGAAGATCTGAAATCAAAGCCAAGCGAATTCCTATTCTTTTACTACCAATACTTTTATAGTGAGTAACAACAATCCTATCATTCATCTAAACGCCATCTGTATTTATCTGCTCTGTAGGCTTTTTCATCACATGTTAAAAATCATATGTATGTTACTTATCGCCATAGTATTTTTAACGTCATATAAAAACCGTTTCCCTCTATTTCCACCATGAACCCATGTAGACTCTAGATACCGTCAAGAACTCTATCCAAATCCTAATTTGAATCTATATAAATGCGCGACGTAAGTTTTATTCTTCTATCAAAACCCATGTCATCATCAACCTCCTTAAATCTAGGCCGTTTTTTTGATACAGGCTTTTTCTTCTTCGGTCATATCAACTAACATCCCCCTTATATGAGTTAAGAATTAAGCAGAATAAATATATTTCAAAGGAAATTAAAAAAGCCCCATATAAAAGGGCTCGTAGGTAGCTCCAAAAACACCAACATCTTTAGTATTTCAAGAGCTAGTGCCGCAGTTATTCAATCATGAAACCCAATAACCGCAGCTATGTATATCCCCCAACAATAATCATTTCAAAAATGTTATGTTCAATATTTCGTCGTTTTTATAATCATATCATATATAAATGTTAGCATTAATAAAACGATATAACAATACATATATCATTTTTATTATGTTACACATTCTCCATCCCGCATATTTAGCGTATATGCACAGTTGATAATTGCATTATCATTTTTACATCTATCGATAAATAGCATTGCATTTCAATATCATGCAGTTCCTATTAGTTACAATATTTTATAAAAAGAATTTTAGGATATCTGTGCCGATATGGCGGATGGGAGTTATATGCACGAGAGTGAATTTAAAAAAGAATTTGCAGCAAGACTTGCTGTTCTTAGAAATAATGCAGGTGTATCTGCAAGAGATATGTCTTTATCCCTTGGGCAGAATCCCGGTTATATCAACAACATTGAAAATCTCAAGACTCTGCCTTCCATGACTATGTTCTTTAAAATATGTGATTTCTTAAGGATTACACCTGCCGATTTTTTTGATACATTTAAGAAAAAAGGTAAGAATTCAAAGGTTGGAGAACTATCCCAGATTCTCGAATTTCTTGATTCCAAGCAGGTAGATGCTCTCTATACTCTTGTTTCCGAGTTAAACAAATAGCTATTATCTTTTCCACTGTATGATTTGTCTTTCTCTTTTTCCATTCATTGGAAAAATGCGCTCATTACTGAATCATTTTCTCACAAAATGCGCAACACAGTTCGCATTTCTGTCTGAATAGTAACTCCTTTTTTCAATCGATCAAAAGGCATTAAAAGGCAATGATTAAAAGGCAATTTAAATCTATTACTTTACAGATTCCTTTCAATCTGCTATATTCATCTCTGCGAGTCAAATTCTTTGACTTAACAATTCATTTGGCACTTCGCCAGATTATTCCACTATCTATGCTAGCAGATTACTGGAACGAACTATTTTGAAAGGAGTAATACTTTTTAATGAAATCACTTTTTTTGACTGTTGATAGCATTTATGCTATCATATTATTAGCAACACAAACCCGGAGGTCCTATGTATAACGTTGATTTTTACGAGACTTCAAGCGGTCACTCCGATGTGTACGAGTTCTTTTCTTCTATTATGACAATGGAACGTATATCCTCTTACATCACTTCCGCAAGCAAACTCAGAAAACACCCCGAAGAGAACTCGACCAGGCAGTTTCCGAGATGAATGACTACATATCACGAAAGGAGCAGGAATCATGAATTGGAATGAATACAAAACACAGGTAAAAGAAACTGACCCTATTGGAAAGGTTCTCATTGATGAGGCCGAAGCTGAAGCCGAAATCATTTCTGCAATAATCAAACAACGCAATGCTCTTGGTTTATCACAGCGAGATCTTGCTTCTCTTTGTGATATTCCTCAATCTTCTGTTGCCAGAATCGAATCAAGTAAGACAACTCCAAAACTGAGTACAATCATTAAGATTTGTAACCAATTAGGCCTTTCTCTTAATGTTTCTGTGAATTAACCCCGTGCCATACTGTCACACTTTATTCTGTTTTTCGCCAATATAAACGCATACGAGATCAGAAAAAGAAACTGTTCACTTACAAAGATGTTCATCCCGTCTACACAATAGTATTTATGGAAAACAGTCCTGCAATCTTTCATAACTGCCCTGACTGTTATATCCATTATTTCCAGACTGTTTCTAATACCGGCATTAACCTCAATATGCTCCAAAATTATATCTTTGTCCCTATTGATATTTTTCTTCCCTTTATTTTAGCGTTTTTTCTTATGTCTCCATACAACAAATGCAACTAGCAGACATAATATAATTATAATAACAACTATAACGCATATATGATATATAACATTCTGCTGTGTTGCGCTTTCTATAGGCTCCTCCTGCTCAGCAGATTCAGCCTTAGAGTCACTAATTCCGCCGGTAATCGTTTCTGGCTCGACATCCTCCACTACAGCTTCTCCTGCATCCTGACCTGCCACTTCATTTCCTACATCAGATTCAGTAATTGACTCCATTTCAGTACCATTCATACTGTCAGCTGTATACTCCTCAGACTCAGCCTTTGCTGTTGCGTCTGTACTTTCCATTGCGGTTTCAATCGTCGCTTCTTCCGTTGCCTCTGCGCTCTCCATCGTAGCTTCTGTCGCTGATTCTTCCATTGCCGGAGCCTCAGTTGCAGATTCCATCGTAGCAGTCTTATCATCAAATACGCCAACATTGAACACCGCATATGTTCCCACAAAAAGGAGTGCAAATACTGCTGCAATTGCTGCATATTTCCTAAATTCAATGATTTTGCGCCTATTGTGAGCCTTAGATTTATGAAGCTCTTTCTCTGCTGAAAGTTCTTTTTCCAGATTCTCGAGAATACGTTTCTTCATATCGTCGTCAACCCGGACTCTGTCCATAATTTTATTATACTTATTCAAAGTCATAGGCCCCCTTCAATATTTCTCTAAGTTTCTCTCTGCCGCGAAGTAAGTCTGAACGCACTGTTGCTTCTTTTCGCTTAAGAACATCAGCAATTTCCTTTGTAGAAAGACCTTCCTGGTAAAAAAGATGTATCACTTCCCTATATTTTTCAGGAAGAGTTCGCACTGCTTCCCACACAAAGCTTAAATCTTCCTCTTCATCAGCAACAAGTTCTTCCATTAATTCATCCGTCTCACGAAGCTTATTGTATTTGATCTTATTCTTACTTAAGTTTGCCGCAACACTCAAAAGCCATGCTTTTTCATGATTATCATCGTTTAACACAGGCTTCGTCTTAATATACTGAATGAGGGTATCCTGAAGAATATCCTCCGCATCACTCATATTGTGAAGATAAGAATAGGACAACCTGATAATGCTGTTGCCATATTTATCAAGTATTTCAGCAGCCCGCTGCATATTATCAGCGCATACTTTAGTCGAACTTAAGCTTTCCTCTTTATTCTCAAAATCTTCATCAATTTCTCTTTTTATTGCCCCAAAACGCTTAATAACTACGCGTTCAAATACTCTTTTTAACAAACTGCCAATCTCATCCTCGCTCCCCGGCAGTTCCAACACCCAATCGCTCATACACATCCCTCATGAATACTAATAGTGCACTTGTGGACGGCCAATGCACATCGACCGCCCACATCATTCATGAGTATATCAGCTTCAACTTCTTTTTTCTACCATTCTAACAAGGTTTAGGAATTCCTCTTTATATTCATCCCTATTCTTAATATTCTTGTATCCATTGCGAATGTCTTTGTAAGTAATTGAGCCTGCATAATCACTGTCTGAAAGAAGCATTGCAAATTCAGCAGCAAGCTCAGCAAAAGCAAGATTATCACTTGGAAGTTCGCTAAAGCTTTCGTTATCTACCACGTAGCTAATAAGTTCTGAATTGTCCGCGTCAGGCTCTTTGTAACGAATCTTAATAGTTGCAAACTCATCTGATGCGTCAGTATTTGCTACCTGCTGATACTTTAGATCAATTGCAGATTTTGCGCCAGCAGGGATAATCTCATAAAGTGCTACTACACTGTGTCCTGCGCCAAGTTCTCCACCATCTTTTTTATCATCGTTAAAGTCTACAGCATCCATCTGTCTGTTCTCGTAGCCAATCAACCTGTAAGCATTTACCTTTGCAGGGTTAAACTCAACCTGAAACTTAACATCTTTGGCTACAGTAACCAGTGTTGAAGTCATCTCTTCAACTAAAACCTTATGTCCCTCAAGCTTTGAATCTATATATGAATAGTTACCATTGCCGCAATCTGCAAGCCTTTCCAGCCTGTCATCCTTATAATTCCCATCGCCAAATCCAAGTACAGACAGGTAAATTCCTGATTCTTTTTTCTTTTCAATAAATCTTTCAAGCTCATCGGGATCTGAAATGCCTACATTGAGGTCGCCGTCTGTAGCCATGATAATGCGGTTATTTCCACCTTCGATGAAGTTCTCTTTTGCTATCTCATATGCCATTTCCATGCCACGTTCTCCGGCTGTGCACCCTCCTGCTGAAAGAGAATTAATAGCTTTTTTGATGGCGTTTTTGTTTTTCATGTCTTCGCCGTCAAGAACTACTTCTTCCTTGCTGGCGTAGGTTACTATTGATACAACGCCTTCGCCTGGAAGGTTATCCACAAGATTCTTGAAGCAATCCTGCAAAAGATAAAGTTTATTCTTTTCATCCATTGACCCCGATACATCGATCAGAAATACCAGATTACTCTTTGGAATTGTGCCTTCGTATGGATTCTTTGCCTTAACTCCAACAAACATGAGCTGATGGTCGCTATTCCACGGACATGCAGATATTTCTGTGGTTACACCGAATTTCTCGCCTTTTTTGGGACTATTAAGCTCATAGGAAAAATAGTTAATGAATTCCTCCGGGCGAACTGCTTCCGGAACGATATCCTGCGCAGAATACCCTGTTTCAATCATTCTCCTTACATTTGCGTAGGATGCAGTATCTACATCTGCTGCAAATGTTGAAAGCGGCTGCCCTACAGATAAATAAAAACCATTCTCATCAGGCTTATCATAGGATTCAGTATTGTAGTTCTTTTCATATGGAAAGCAGTCATAATAAGTATCTGTGCCATAACATTCCACAGCACTCTCTGTAGCAGTCATGCAGCTCTCTTCGGTTGCCCACATTTCTGCCGGTGCCTCTGCCTCATCAGCATAACCAGCTGATTTCATGCCATTTCCAGAACTACCTGGAGAAGCGCTTGTAGCATCATTTCGTCCTATCGAGCCGCAACCTGTGACTGCTCCTGCAAGAATTGTTGTTCCTGTTAAAAGTGCCATTAATCTGTAATTCTTTTTCATATTCTTGCCTCCAATTTGTCTACTGATATCAGGCAAATGTTAATGTCGTTTACGATAAACGTGAGTGTCTTAACATTCAGTTAAATACGCAAGCACATTTGCCTCTCTACTATGTAAACAACCGGGGAAAAGAAAATGTTGCAAGGATTTAAATTTTTTCAAAAAATTTTTTCCATGCAACACTTTACTCATAGCATTATTTATTTTTCTTAATACAATAAACTATTTTCTTCTTGAAAAAACACCAATTACCGCTTAAATTCTCTACTTTCTATGATGATTCTTCATGAAAATAGCTTATTGATCATTCATCCTTTGTTTCCTCACTCAGGATCTCCATCATCTCTCTGACCATTTCTTCATCTTTTAGTCTGAATAGCAGTTCAACTCGTCTGGAGCCTTCCATGTCCACTTCACCATTCTCATCATAAATGGGATTGCTATAGGATCTTCCCGTTGCAGATACCAGTTTCCTCATTTCTTCAAGCTGATCATCTGTGAGCACATCACTCTTATCGCTAAGGCAATATTCAGCTACCGCCATTGCTCTTTTTTGTGATAACTGAAGGTTAAAAATGTATGTACCCTCAGTATCTGTATGCCCCTCAATGATAATCTCAGAAATATTATCCCTATATTTAGGTCTTAACAACACTTCTACATATCTTGGCAAAAAATCTGAAAGAAATTCTTTACCGGATTCCTTCAAAACCGCCTTGTTGTAATCAAAAAGAATACTGGCATCAAAGGCTATACCGCCTGTTTTTTCATCTACAGAGACCTTAAGGAGCGAATCTCCGAATTCTTTGTTTAGCTCCTGAACAAGCTCTGCTCTTATTCCGATGATGTCATCAAGTTTTTGCTGCTGTTCGCTCATGACAGCTTCCAATTTATTTAAAAGTTCGTGCTGTTCCTTTAATGTCTTTTCCTGGATTGCTATCTTCTCTCCCTGCTCAGCCAAAGCTTCTTCCTGAGCATTTAGCTGTTTTTCCTGCTCTGAAACTATCTCCCGCTCTTTATCAAGTTCCTGTGCCTGAACGTATAGCTCCTGCTCTTTGCCAGATAATTCCATCTGTTTGGCGTCATAGTCCATCTTGGCGTGGAGCATGGTAAATGCAATTATCAGGACAAATGTGAGCAAAAGACCTGCCATCATATCAGAGTAAGACAGCCAGTATGTAGTTTCAGTATCTCTCTGTCTTCTTCTTTTCATAATCTATTTTATTTCTCCCCTAAAGCTTTTTTGATGATACTTGACTCATTTGATATCCTGTTTTCCAGAGCATTAAGGTCTTTGACATATTTTTCCATTGTGTCCGCAACGCTCTTCATCTGCATTGCAACTTTACTGATGCTTTCGCAGGCAGCTGCATTTTTCGCATAGATATCTTTTATCTTATCTTCATTGGTTTCCTGTAATGTAAGGCTCTGATTAACAACTTTGGACAGGTTCGAGAATGCATTGCCCATGGAATTATTGAGCTCAGTAACAAAAGAATCCACAACTCTCTCCATCTGTTCCATCTGGCTTCTGGTGGTCATCCTTGTGTACTTGTCCAAAATACTGTCGAAATGTTCAAATTCCGGTTCCAAAATTTCTTTTATCTCAGTTGAAAACTTATTTGCAAAGGTATCGGAAAGTCCCATAAGAGCCTTAGTCTGTGCAATTTGAAGTTCAAGCATTCTGTTGACACCATCTACTGTAGTATCCGGCAGAACATATTTTTTATATGCGCCAAGAAAAGAACTAACAGCATTCTCCGCATCATCAAGCCTTCTCTTATATACATAATTAAATACAAGTGAAAAGACCATGCCATAAATGGAAGTATGAAATGCCACTTTAATTCCGTTCATGAGTGGTTCAATGCTTCCTGTGATCTCTGCAGTTGTACCTGTATTAAAATTCTCAAGTCCCAGGGACAGTCCCACGAAAGTTCCTAAAATTCCAAGTCCCGTCATAACTCCCGCAACCTGATTCATACGCTCTCTGTGAATAGCGTCATCTATCATGTCATACCCTATATAATCTTCAATATCACATTTATAATATGTTTTTTCATTATGGACTATTCTATCAAGCTCATGTTTGTAATCCTTGTACTGCTTTAAGAGCCTCTTATCGTGGAACAGTTCTTCTTTGTCTTTATTATAAATTGCCCACAGATATTCATGCGCATGAAGAGCATCTTCCTCGATCTTTGCTGTAACCCTGCTTAAGTCCGAGGTAATCGACATAGTTGGCAAAAGCGCGCTAAATGCGCAGGATGTCAGAATCGCACCCACTAGCACAAGCATTGTAATATTGACTATCAGATTTGCAAGGCTCCCTGCCTGATTTTTGGAAAAGAACTGCAGATAAACACACACGCCGCTCATAGCGATGTATGTCAAAAGAATCAGAATCTCATATTTCCTTGTACGCCCCATTATACTTTTCCTTCCCTTCGTTTCTTTCGTTTTTGTTTTGAGTTGTAACAACTCAATTCTATTATCCTACAAAAACCATAAATAGAGAATATAAAAACTAATTTTTGATAGTTCGGAATTTCCTATGAAGCAAAAAAGAAATGCCTGATAGTTCGAGGCATTTCTTTTTTTATCCCAGATTATGATAATCCGGACTCTATATTCAGTTGTAAAAACATTTCAATTCTTTACTTTACTACTTTCTTAATATTTATTCATTTTTTCCACTGATTTTTTCATATGCGTCAATTACTTTTTCACTGTCAAAGTTCGAAACACTGATCTCATTTGTTTCCTTTAATAGAGCCTCAATCCTTCTTACTAACTCTTCAAATTCAGCATTGCCTTGATTTTCCATATCAATACCCCCATTTCCTTTTTATCTATAAAATCAACAATCTGATTTCATATCTCCCTCGATACCCTATTATAACAATATACCGCTTAGAATAAAACATTTTTATTACGGAACATCGCAATTTCCGCAGCACTTGCCCCAATAATTGATTGGCAGCTTTGCCACATTTCTATTACAATACTCTCTGAAAATAAAGAAATACGAGGTTTTACTGTTTAAATGATTTTTGTCAGAGATAAAAAGTTCTATAAGACACTAATTGCATTTGCGCTTCCGATCGCTCTTCAGCAACTTATCACTGTCGGTGTAAACATGGCAGATAACATAATGCTGGGGCAGCTTGGCGAAGCTCCCATGAGCGGCGCAACACTTGCCAACAATTTCATAAGCATTTTCCAGATCATGTGTATGGGCCTTGGCATGGGAGCAAGCGTCCTTGTGAGCAGATTTTTCGGAATGAAAGACAAGATCAGCATGAAAAAAGCTGTAAACATCATGTTTAGGCTACTCTTTCTCGTAGCTTCTGCATTTGCGCTTGCTACAGCTCTTTTCCCGGCTAAGATCATGGGCCTGTTCACAACTGAAAGTGACGTTATTATAAAGGGAACAGGATATCTTCTTATATCCATCCCCTGCTATTATCTAAATGGTTTTGCTATGACTTCCAGCATAATGCTAAGAAGCGTCGGCAAAGCAAATATCCCATTATTATCAAGCATCTGCTCTTTCTTCATTAATATCTTTTTTAACTGGGTATTTATCTTCGGTAAACTTGGAGCCCCCGAAATGGGCGTTAATGGCGCAGCCCTTGGAACCTTGATAGCAAGAATCGTAGAATTTACCGTTATTATGGGATTTCTTTTCTTTGTTGATAAGAATATTGAACTTAGATTAAAAGACCTGTCAATACCCGTAAAAGACCTGATTCCGGAATACATCAGAATTTCCATCCCTGTCCTGGTTTCCGATACACTGCTTGGTCTTGGAAACAGCGCAGTTGCTGTAATCATGGGACATATCGGAGCAAGCTTCGTGGCAGCCAATTCAATCACAACCGTAGTAATGCAACTGTCTACCGTTGTAATCCAAGGTATATGCCAGGCAAGTTGCACCATAACAGGCATAACCCTCGGCAAAGGTGAAGTCGAAAAAGCCAAACAACAGGGATATACCTTCGCCGCCCTTGGATTTATTATCGGCGGCTTCGGATGCGCTCTAATCCTTTTACTCTCAAACATAATTGTTGACGCTTACAAGATTGAACCTGAAACAGCAGTCCTTGCCAAAGATCTGATGCATGCAGTAGCCCTTGTCATCTGGTTTCAGGCAGCCAACAGCATCCTTACAAAAGGAACCCTTCGCGGCGGCGGAGATACCAAATTCCTCATGGTAGCAGACATTATCTTTCTATGGGTATGCAGCATTCCACTCGGTGCCCTCACAGGCCTCGTACTCAAATGGCCCGGCTTCTGGGTTTACATCATGCTCAAGATTGACCAGTTCATCAAATGCATAGTCTGCGTCATCCGCCTCCGCAGTGGCAAATGGATCAAAAAAATCCAACGCAAAGACGTTGCATAACGAAGTACCCAATCTAAAATAAAACCCTGAAGAAACTTGTTCTTATATTACTTGCTGCATTTCATAGACAGCCCCGCCGCGCAGACGAACACAAACATTTCCAAATTGCCACCCTCGCGGCGGGGCGTCATGAAAGTCTACAACCTATCCTTGTCAAACCTCCTCCGGCAGCGTCATTGCCGTATACAACGATGCCGAAAGCCCGTAATCCTCCATTATCTCTATGAACTTCTTCGCATAGAATTCCGACATCTTATTAAAGATAAAGCTCAATATAAACTCCCCATTGAACTCAATCATGTCAACCTTCGCAATCCCACCTTCCCTAATCGTAAACTGCTTTAACACATCACTATACGCGTTAAGCCCCGACCTTGCTGCATAACTAAATACAAAAGTCTGAATATTCTTTATCTTAAAACTCTGGAACATTCCATTCACAACACTGTAAGCATCTTTCGTCTGTGCTTTCATCATTGCCCTGGCTTCCTGTGCGTTTTCAGTAAAATTGTCTTTCCCAAGTTTCTTGCCCGGAATTCCAATTCTTGCCTCATATACACAGTTTTTCATACTGAATTCAGCATCAAAAAGCTTTCTTGTATCCACCATCATATTGGCAGAAACATGCTTTTCATTATCATGGAACAATCTCTGGAACATCTCAGCAAGCAATAAATACGCTGCAATGGCAGGAGTTGTACCTTTCTCCTTTGCAAATTTCACGAAGGCCTCTGCATCAGTCTTAACCTCAGCATATTCGCCTGTCTCAATAAATTCATCGTCGGACTTCTGAATCTTAAGCGCAGGCTTTGTAAAATCATCAAAACTGTATGAAGTATCAATAAGAGAATAATCAAAGGCGATATTCTTATAATTAAATACCGGTCCGTTTCCTTCTTTACCCTTGGCAACATTTGGCGCCTCTCTGTCGCCGTAAAGAGCTGACAGATACCGGTACATGACAGCCTCTGAAAAACTCAGCATGCCCTTCCCGTCTGCAATGGTATGACTAAATGTAAACATGATATAATTTTCATCATAGGCAATAGCAAATCCGTGGAAATTTGCGCTTTCATAACCTGGTCTTACAGGCGCAGAACCTTTCTTTATCACGATTGGAAGATCATCTTCTGCCAAGAAAACTTTTTCATTCTTGTAATAATATGTCCAATCCAGGTCAACCACAGCTGCATAGCGCATCCATGGGAAGTATTCAAGAACTTCTTCCACAGATTTCTTTAAAACATCTTCGTTTACATTTTCTTTAAGCTCAAATGTAAAGCAAGGATGATTTCTTCTTACTCTCTCATATCTCTCAAGATATATTCCCGCATCATAAGGCTCAACACGCTTAAAATCGTCAGATTTTACATATTCATGCTCAGGTTTGTACTTCTTATTTACCACTTCTTTTTGCTGAGCCCAGAAAGAAATGGATGTATACTTATCCCTGTCATCATCGCAGTCCATAAATCTGTCATGATCCTGGCAGAAAAGATATTTGGCAAAATCAGCCTTGTCGCCGTAATACTCTTCAAAAATCTTATTTATGGACTCATCATGCAAAACAGCATCTCTACCTACTGCTTTATAGCATACAGATACAAAAGAGGATTCCAGACCATCCAAAATAAAGTCGATAGCTCTTTCGCCGTCCTCTTTATGTTCCACAAAATAAGGGATGTCCTTAAGTTCATTTTCCATAGCCTTAACAGCCTGAAACTGTGACCTTAAGCCGCGTTCAAGCATAGACATATTTCTTTTCCCTCTTGAAAGAGATTCGTTTGAAAGCCTGTAGATATACCAGCTTCCAGGAAGGACAACGTATCTGTCAGCTTTGAACATCGCTCCAAAGCAGAATATCTGATCTTCTGCAAGACGCATGTGGTTAAAGGAAAGATTTTTTTCCTTAAGAAAGCTCTTCTTAAAAAGCTTATTCCAGATATTCCACATATAATGGTAGCCAATCCAGTTATCAAGCCGCTTTCCAAAGTCATTATCAAGAAGTGTCACTTTGTCTATAGGACTTACTACATCAGCCCTCACCTTGAGCATCTGATCTTCAGTCAGTTCCATCAGATCATCAGGCATATCCTCAATTATTGGATATACCACTCCCATGGCATGCAACACATCTGCATTCATCAGCTTTGCTGTGGTATACATGCTCTTAAGGGCATCAGGCAGCATAGCATCATCACTGTCAGCAAAAGCTATATATTCGCCTCTTGCCAGCTCAATTCCTCTATTTCTCGCAGCTGCAGGACCGCCGTTCTTTTCCTGGTCAATAAGCTGAACTCTTGGATTATCGCCGTATTTTGCCCGGCAAACCTCCATACTGTTGTCAGTTGAGCAGTCATTAACCACAATGACCTCTACATTCTCAAGTGTCTGATTTAAAATACTATCGACACATCCTGTAATATACTGGGCTGCATTATAAAGGGGTATGATAACTGATACGTAGAACATTATACTTCCTCCATTAGCTTTCTCACCGTAGTGTAGTAATATGGAATCGAATGTCTCTCAAGGACTTTTAAAAGTGCCAAAAGAACCTTCTCACTTTCATCATCAAATAGAATATTTATTGTAAAACAATCGTTGATCACCGCATAATCTATCTTCCTGGTACCGCTCTCGGTAAGTACAAAATCGGAAATATACTCTCCAATAAACTCAATTCCACTTCTGTTATAAACATAGCTCATCAAAAAAGTGGGTGGAACATAGTTATAGCCATTGAAATGCTTGTAATTTATACACTCCTTTGTGGTCTGACACTTAAGCTGCTGTCTTACCTTTGCCGCATTTTCTTCAAAGTTCTTTTCCTTTAATTCCTCTCTTGAAATCAGAACTCTTGCAATCGACAAGGAATTCTTAATAGTGTTTTCAACCCCAAGAGCCTTCCGGGTATCTACCATAACATCTGCGGACATAACCCCATCTTTATCAGAATCCGGATAAAGATCTGCAAGCGCCTCGGAAAACAGGAGGAATAATGCGGTTGTAGGACTTGTATTGTTTTTCCTGGCAAAACCAATGAAACTATCCTTATCAAATCTCACCTGGGATATAACGCCAACATCTTCCTCAACCTTCCCAATGAATGGGAGTTCATAGCTCTTTTCATAGAGCTGATTTATGTCAAAATCGATAGTCGCCGCATCCTTATCAAAAACTGCATCCTCAAAAAATTCCGGACTGTTTTTGGTAAAGATGAATGGAACCTCTTTAATTCCTCCCTTGATCTTATCGAAATAAAACCAAAGAAGTGTCTCAGCAAACATCGTTGCTCCCTTTGCATCACAGAGCACATGCGCAAACGTCACAAAGAGCTGATCCGTAGTGAAATTGATAGTTAAAAGAGGTCCGTCTTCTCTGTCAACTACAGGTCTTACTATTTTTTTGCCATAGGAAATCGGTGGTTTTGCCCCATTTTCCACGAAGAAGTACTTTCCTTCTTTTTCAAGTATGCTGTAGCTCATATAGGGAAAAACTTCAAGTGCCTTATCAAGAGCATAACGCAGCGTATTTTCATCGATCTGCTCTTTTAATCTGTAGATAAGAGATATGTGATTACGCCTTGTTTTTTCAAATGGCATGAGGCGATTTCCAAGAATATTCTCACCAACAATCTTCATAGTTTAATCCCAATCATTCTTCTTTTCAGTGTTCTTATCACTCTCAAGGCTCTGTCTTTTTCTTTCTCTCCAGAACTCAACGGAATTCACCATTCCAATAAGGTCAGGCGCCTCTTCTCTTCTATCCTGCCCCTGGTAAAAGAGATATTCTGCCATATATGAGTTTTCGCCAAAATATTCCTCAAAAATCTGGCGGATAACCCCACTATTCTTGATAGCATCTTTTCCCAGTTCCTGATAGCATACTGCAACGAATGCTTTCTCAATAACATCTAAGATGTAATCTGTTGCCAGCATGCGCTTATCCGGATTTTGTTCAAAGAAATCGATATCCTCAGTAACCTTTTTCATTGCAGGAATGCAGTCAAACATGGATTTGAAGTATTTCTGCATATGCTCAGGCTTTTTAACTCCTCTTGAAAGGGATTCATTGGCAATCCTGTATATATAGTAATTACCCGGATTTATAACATATCTTGTAGCATGGAACAGTGCGCTGAAGCAGAAAACCTGATCCTCTGCTATCTTCATATCAACAAATGTTATGTCATATTTCTCAAGGAAATCCTTTTTAAACAGCTTATTCCAGACATTCCAGTGATACTTATGAAGTAAATACTTCTCAAGTCTGTCATTTAAGTCATTTTCAAGCATAACAGGCTCTTTTGGTAAATCTCCCCTGTCAGTATCGCCAAAATAAATCTCATCATCATTTAGCTTCGTAAGATCCTTAGGAATATCATCAACCACAGGGTAAACAGCTCCTGTCATATGCACTACTTCTGCATCATATTTAAGAGCTGCATCGTACATGGCTTTATATGCACCTTCTCTTACGGCATCATCACTATCTGCAAAAGAAATATATTCTCCCCTTGCGCATTTCATGCCCTTGTTTCTTGCGGCTCCCGGTCCGCCATTTTTTTCCTGCTGAATTATCTGAACCTGGTCATTTCCCTTGTATTTTTCACTTACATACTCAAAACTTCCATCAGTAGACCTGTCATCAACTACGACAACTTCAAGTTCACCGGGCATCTGACGAATTATGCTGTCAATACTGTACTCAACAAATTCTTTTGCATTATACATGGGCATGATTACTGAAATTTTGTACATATTTCCTCCTTTTTCACCCTGCCTGGGCAAACTGCGACTTATAAAGATCTGCATAGAATCCGTCAGCTTTTAGCAGCTGCTCATGGTTACCCTGTTCTATGATATCGCCATCCTTCATAACAAGGATAAGATCTGCATTTCTGATAGTCGACAACCTGTGAGCAATGATAAAACTTGTTCTTCCTTCCATGAGATGATCCATTGCTTCCTGAATAAGAAGTTCTGTTCTTGTATCAACCGAGGATGTAGCTTCATCAAGTATCATTATCTTTCTATCAGATAAAATCGCTCTGGCGATGGTTATAAGCTGTTTTTGTCCCTGAGAGAGATTATCTGCCTCTTCACTTATCTCCATATTGTAACCGCCCGGCAAAGCTTTTATAAAGCCATGGGCTCTGGCAGCTTTGGCAGCCTCTATTACTTCCTCATCTGTCGCATCTATTCTTCCGTACCTGATGTTCTCCATGATAGTTCCGTTAAAGAGCCAGGTCTCCTGAAGGACCATTCCTATAGCCTGCCTGAACTTCCTCCTGTCATATTCCTTGAGGTCAAATCCATCAAGAAGAATCTTGCCCTTATTGACATCATAGAAGCGCATCAACAATTTAATAACAGTTGTTTTTCCTGCTCCTGTAGGGCCTACAATGGCAATCTTCTGTCCGGGCTTAACCTCAGATGAGAAGTTGTTGATGATTATCTTTGCCGGGTCATAGCCAAAAGAAATACCTTCAAAGGAAACACTTCCCTTGATATCCGAAGCAGCAACCGGACTTTCATGTTCAATATCTTCATCCTCTTCTTCAAGGAATTCAAAGATTCTGTCAGAAGCGGCGGCCATAGCCTGTAACTGGTTCACAACCTCTGCAATCTGCTGAATTGGCTGTGTAAAGTTCTTTACATACTGAATAAACGCCTGTACATCGCCGATTGTAAGAGTTCCTGAAACCACCAGGGCACAGCTTATGATAGCTACTCCAACATATCCAAGATTTCCCACAAAATTCATGATAGGAACCATGGTTGCAGCCATAAACTGGCTCTTCCAGCCCGCGGAGTAGAGGATATCATTCTTTTCCTTAAAATCAGAAATAATGTCTTTTTCCTTGCCAAATAATCTTATGACCTGCTGTCCGGAAAAAGATTCTTCAATCTGACCATTTAACAGCCCCAGGTAATCCTGCTGGTTCTTATAATGCTTTTGAGAAACGCCCATAAGCATACCAATAAAGACAACTGATACAGGCAGTATCAGAAATGCGATACCTGTAAGAAGCGGTGAAATTGTAAGCATCATTATCACAATACCGATTATTGTAGTGACAGGCGTAATAATCCTTATAACGCACTGGTTAAGTCCTGTGCTTAATATGTCCACGTCATTTGTAATAAGCGAGAGTACATCTCCCACCTGCCTGCTTTCAAAATAAGATACAGGCATTCTGTTTATCTTTTCAGAAATATCTCTTCTTATGTCGAAACAAAGAGTCTGCGTCATCCCTGTGACCATATAGCTCTGAATAAAGATGAACAGACAACTTAAGATGTATAAAACAAACAGTATTATGAGAACCTTAAGTATTGCATCAAAATCAATTCCGCCCGTTCCGGCGACTTTTTTCCCAATACCTGACACAATCTCATTTACTGCCACGCCCATTATCTTTGGTCCCAGCACGCTAAACAGCGTTGAGAGTACTGATAAGAAGGCTACAACTATAAATCCTGCTTTTAGCTTGGAGGTATATCTAAGAAGCTTTGATAATGAGCCTAATACGCTTTTCTTAGGTGTCTTTTTTTCAGCCATCAGACAGCACCTCCTTTACTCATCTTTCCAAGTTCCTCATCTGACATCTGGGATCTTGCGATTTGTCTGTAAACTTCACAGCTCTTCATCAGTTCATCATGCGTGCCCTTACCCACTATCTTACCTTCATCAAGAACCAATATCTGCGTAGCATTCATAATGGTGCTGATTCTCTGGGCTACGATAAGCATAGATGAATCCTGGGTAATTTCCTTAAGAGCCTGTCTGAGGATATAATCTGTCTTCATATCAAGAGCTGAAAAACTGTCATCAAAAATATAGATTGAATGGTTTCCCGCTATAGCTCTTGCTATGGAAAGTCTCTGTTTCTGGCCTCCTGAAACATTTTTTCCGCCCTGGGAGATCATTGCATTATAGCCCTCAGGCTTCTTTTCTATAAATTCCTGCGCCTGCGCTATTCTTGCTGTTTTTTTGATATCCTCTAAAGTTGCATCCGGATTTCCAAAACGTATGTTATCTTCAATTGTTCCTGTAAAAAGAAGTCCTTTCTGCGGCACAAAACCTATCATTGAACGAAGGGCCTTCTGGGGCATCTGCCTGATATCAGTTCCGTCAATCCTTATATTTCCGGCTGTAACATCGTACAGTCTTGGAATCAGTGAAACCAGCGCAGATTTACCACTACCTGTGGAACCGATGATTGCTGTAACTTCTCCCGGATTCATGACAAAGTTTATATCATGAAGCACATCTTCATTTGCTCCCGGAAACCTGAATGATACATGATCAAACTCGACTTTCCCCTTTCTCTCGGATGCCTGTAAATCTGCCACTTTATCGCTATCTACGATAGAACATTTAGTCTCTATGACTTCTGCAATTCTGTCAGCGGAAGCAAAGGCTCTTGGAAGTGTTATACACCACATTGTAGTCAGCACAAATGCTGTAACGATGAGCACAGCATAAGTAATAAATGCCATAAGCGCACCAATCTGCATCTGTCCCAGGTCAATTCTCTTGGCAGCAACCCAGATGATGACGATTTCCATCACGTACATAACAAAATAAGTTATCGGCATCATAAAAGTGAGCGTTCTGTTTGTAAAAAGAACCACATCGCGAAGGTCACTGTTTACTGCATCAAAGCGCTTTTCCTCATTCTTTTCTCTTCCAAAAGTACGTATAACCTGTATTCCCGTCAGTAATTCTCTTGAAACGCGGTTTAAGTTATCAACTTTCTTTTGCATTATCCTCATCTTAGGAAGGGCTATTCCCATTATTATTCCCAATGTCATGAGAATAACAGCCAGCGCAACTGCTATATAAATGCCCATGTTTGCGCGGCTTAATATGACCATTATCACACCGCCAAAGCCAAGTATCGGCGCATAAATGATCATTCTAAGAAGTGTCGCTGTAGTCTGTGAAACAAGCTGGATATCATTTGTGCATCTTGTGATCAGGGATGAGCTTGAAAACTGGTCTATCTCAGAAGCAGAGAATTTCATTACGCTCTCAAAGGTCTTTTGCCTTAAGTCTCTTCCTACACCTGCTCCTACACGCGCAGCAAAAAGACCTGCCAGTACACTGTCGATTGCTGTCAGTATAGTTATAAGCATCATCATAAGGCCTTTTTTCTTGAGGTAATCCTTCTGGACCTTATTGACATCCTCTCCTGCGTTCTTCATGAGCTGTATGCAATATTTGACAATCCCTGAGCGCACAAGGGTCTCACCCATGAGTTCGAGGCTGTTTTTGGCAGTTTCCCTGTCAGTAATTGCATTTGCAGACATCATCACAGGTAAAAGAAGTTCGCTATCCATCTGCTCAAGTTCTTTTACGGAATTTAATTCTCTTGCGTAATTGCTTCCGTTTTGTTTAAAATAACGGCTAAAGATTTCTTTTTCATCATCGTTCATGTATCCCGACAGAATCCCATAATCTTCTGCAGTAATGACCGATGGCAAAATATGTTCAACACCCTGATTCTGTATTCCTACATCCACTATGTCCGATGTGTACTGTGGAAGCATAAGTTCGCCCACAGCCTGTATTACCAGCATGACAATAACAAGAGCCACATCAATCTTGTAGGGAATAATATTTTGCAATATCCGCTTCATACCTTCACCTTTTATATCCTTATGCTTTCTTTTTCCTGTTTTGGCAAAGATCTATGATAAATGCCAGAATGAATGAAGAAATAAAAACAATAGCATCAGCTAACAGGAAATACGGAACTGATACTCCCACCTCTGTGAATCCAATATGAAACAGATTAGCAACCACGATATTATAAGCTATGATAAATAATGGGTGAGCAAGATAAACCCAATAGGTCAGCGCTGAGCCCTTTCCGAAGTCTTTTTTAATTGGTAAAAGAGCTATCCCTGCAAAGAACAAAGCTCCCATTATGATATTTAGAATGTTATATGGCACCCATCCTGCAAAGATAGTGTTGATAATATTTCCGTAAGGTGTTGCCTCGTAAATAGCGAACTGTATAAGTCCGGTGGCAATTCCAAGTAAAAGGATAAGCGTACCTTTTCCCACATCTGATTTTCCTTTAACACGCTCTCTTACCACGTATCCAAGCATAAACATTCCCATGGTATTGATCGCATATCCAAGATCCCAATAAAGAACCGGAGGATTTGTCAGATTATCAATACACCCCCAGATAACAAGAATGATTGTTGCAATCGTAAAGGCTTTTTCTCCAAGCATCTCACGCATAGAAACGATGAATGGCGCCATGAGATAGATAACAATAAGGGTATACATATACCACATATGCTGAGACGGTATGCCCTTTGCCAGATTCAGGGCTCCCATCTTTACAGCGCCCATGATTCCGGCTTCTCCAAACGCTCCTACAATGTAGTAAATAGTCGGAGTAACCAGTGTATAAATGATTGAAAAAACAATTGTAGGTATGACAAGCTTTGGAAACGCTTTTTTATAAAAGTTTTTCCAGTCCTTTGTCTTTGGGGAAGCCAGCACAAATGCACCGGATGCCATTATGAAAAGAGGCACCGACCATGTGCAGAAAATTCTGAAGATAACGTAGAAATAGTAGGTAAAATCTTTTACCAGCGTGCCTGCCGTATATTGCGCCGTAAGTGCATTTAATCCGTTATTCATAACGTGAGCAGATGCAACCATGAAAGCAGCAATAATCTTTAGCAGATCCAATCCGTTTTCTCTTGTTTTCATTGTTCCCTCCTTACTTTTGATGATTTGATGGATTGTTTCTGAAATGTCTTTCTGACTATACTCAATCAGGGCTTCAATACAATTTATTTAACATTGACTTTAAAGAATTTCTCTTTTACCGGAACGTCCAGATATCTTACCGGCTTGATAATCTCAGGTACGTAACCAGTACGCCTCATTACAATATCTCTGTATAAAAGCTGCGTTTCAATCTCAAGGCCTTTAACCTTTACTTTCTCAATCTTTCCTGAATCTCTTGCTGACGCATAATCTTTGTTTATGTCGCAGAGTATCTCATCAAAAAGCTCACCCATCTTTTCAGTATCTACGTCATCCTTTGTCTCAAGATAAACTACCGGTCCTCTTATTCTTGTAGAGGCATTTCTCTCTATTCCGTATACATAATCCATGACGTCTAATCCAGTCTTTTCGATAAGCTTAAGGACTGCATCTGCAAAATCTTTTTCTGTGATATTTATTCCGCCAATGGTGACTGTCTGATCCTTTCGATAACCTTTGGTAAAATATGGAATCTCCTGCTCGACCTTATTTATTCTGACGATTTCACCGGTTCTCATCCTGTAAAGGCCTGACGCAGTTGTTATCAGGATCTCATAATCTTTTCCAGGCTCCACATCCCTTGCAAGAAGGACATCAGCATCACCTGATTTTTCTTTCTCAACAGGCGAAAATTCAACAAAAGTATTGTCTGTACTAAGTTTGAATGCCCCCTCTTCATCAGAACCTATGAGTGAACCGGCGAAGGTGTAAAGACTATGTTTTAATTCAATATCCCCGGTATATCTCTTCATGTTTTTACGATATATGGAATAAACGCCTTCTCCATCGGCAATAATTGTTGTAAGCTTATTCCATATCTTAGTAGCAACAGGCTTATCAAACCCTTGCTCAAAAATTGCCCTGAGTTCATTTGCTCTTTCAGCATCCGGTTTGCAATAGCTTTCCAGTTTTTCTCGGAGTTCACTTTCTATATCATCTCTCTGGGTGATTGTTCCCTTCTCAATGTCATTGCAAAGGTTTTTCCAGTTCTTTTCAATAAACGAGAACATTTCCATTACATCCCAGGCATTTGCTGCATATATCTGGTCAACATCACGTTCTCTTAGCGCAAACAATACCCTTGAGTAGTAAATCTTTTTTACATTATTTGGGAAAAGAATCTCAAACGGAGATGTAAAAATAGAACTAAGGGAATTTGCATTCATCCTGTTATATTCAAACAAGCCCTTAAGAACTTCACCCATGCAAGAGTTGCTGTAGGCATTGTCATTAAATTTTTCTTTTCTTGGAATGCTCACAAAAAGAGGAATGGTGATGTGTCCCTCAAGTCTCTTGATGGCGGCCTTACACAGAGGTTCAATATGCTCTCTTGTGCAGGGATAAAGCTTTCTCATTTCAAGGGAATTAGTCATGATAAGATAATCAGTTATCTTACTTGAGGTAAAGATGCCTGATTCGCCAATATTTGTCTGAAGCTTGATAAGCGGTTCATAGAAGTCATAGTTAGAAACAGGGACTCTGGCCTGATATCCCGACAAAGTGATGATATCGGAGAAACCAAATCTTTTTCCCATATCAGTGTCCTGATTGCTCATCAAAATACTTCTTAGCACCATTTGATAAGGCGAAAGAATATCATCTGTTCTTATATCGATATTTACAAGGCTGTCCCAGCCGATATTTTTGGTGTATTTTTCCGGATTTAAAATTACATCTCTCGGGAAATCAAATCTTTCTTTTACTGCTTTTTCTGAATAAATCTTAGATACCTTAAGTGGCGTCATGACACTAAGGAAAGGTTCTAGCAGCTCTTTTATCTCAATTCGCTGTTCAAGAGTTATCTCATCCGAAGATATAAGAAATCTTGCTAAAACGCAGCAAAGTCCCAAAACTATGGCATTCATATAAAAGCCATAGGAAAAGCCTGTTTCAAATACCTTCTTATAGCCTCTGGCATACGCGACAAGAGTATCACCGCTCTTTCCTTTAGACTGCACAAGGGATCCTCCATTGATAAAATAGTGATATCCGATCAACTGAGGAAGATAGCATATTTTTTCAGCATGTCCATAGCATTCCAGATTAAAAAGATAATCTTCCGCAAAAGGAACTGTCTCATCAAATTTAATTCCATTTGACTTCAGGAATTCTCTGGAATAGATACGGGATGTAACCATGCCACATATTCCGCTGAACATCTTCTCATCGTCCCAATGATCCTTATCTACGATGATTTCTTCTCTTGTCTGATCCCATAAAACAATTTCAGTGATAGGTATGGAATCCGGTGTCTCAAGCTCATATTCACGCCTGAACCACGCTATCTGAGACGCTGTTCTCTTTATGTGGTACAGTACTTTTTTAAGGCACTGCGGTGTAAACTGATCGTCGCCATCAAGGAATGAAATATATGGCGCGGTTGCCAGTTCAAGGCCTCTGTTTCTGGGGCTGGATGGCGTATGAATATTATTATCAAGAGGCTCTATCCTGACATTGCTGTATTCATCAAGCATTTCATGAATAGCGTCATGGTACTTTTTATCAGAATTATGTACAACTATGATCCATTCAATCTTCTCAAAACCGATTGTTTGAGCCTTTACAGACTCTATTCCTCTTTTAAATACATCTATATCAACGTTATGAAAGGGAGTAATTACAGATACTTCATATGCCATAGCTATTCTCCTTTTTCTAAAAAGTAGTCCTTAAAGCACTTACTCGATATCGATAATATCCGAGAAACCTGTATCTTCGAATATTTCCTTGATTGACTCATTGGCATTTATTACCTTAACGTTGTCATATCCTTTATCCTCAAGTGTCTGCTGTGCCACAAGAACCGTACGAAGTCCTGCAGAAGAAATGTACTCAAGCTCTTCAAAATCAAGAATAAGTCCTGTTTTATCCTCAATAGCATCTTGCAATTCATCAGAAAAATCTGAAGCAGTGAGAGCATCAAGTCTTCCTTCAAGTGTTACTGTCAAGATTCCGTCTTCGGAACTCATCTGAGTATTAAGCATTGTTCATCCTCCGTAAAAAATGCAATATAATTCCTATTATCAATCGATACATTAGTAATAATATTTTACATTCATACCCGATTAATTATCGATAAAATAAATATAAAATATTTGTTAATATGTATACTTATGTATCGTCTTCATAGCATCACTCTAACTCTAAGCATAAATGCATTTACTATTACGCAAAACAACCTCTGGCAGCTATAAGCCACCAGAGGTTGTTAGAACCGTATAATTTGTATTTGTTCGATTAATTTATCACCATCTTATCCCATGAATCAGAAGGCACAAGACCAATATAGGTTTTCCCCTTATTTACAGTTATTTCCTGTCCTGCTGCATTGTAATAGTGTGTCATTCCCGTTTCGCTTGCTTTTGACCATGTAATAGGAATAGCCTTGCCATTTGTAATGTAGTATCCCTTATCTGTTCCAATTACGTTATAAGTAAGATAACCATTCTTATCAAGCTGGGTGAATGATACATTCTGCAAGATTACATTCTTAAATGAGAGTACCTGGTCATCTTCAGCATCCTGATGAAGTGAGCCGTATTCGTAGTAATCATAAGTTCTTGTAGCTGCATTAAAGACCAGTTTGCTGCTATTATGTGTAAATACGCTTGCAAGATCAACATTATTTGCAACTACATCTGAAATAAGGTCTGTGTCTGCAGCATTGAACACAAAATGTGTTCCTCTCTCAGGTGCCTGAACGTAACTTGTAGAAATGTTTGCTTTATTGAATCTTTTAACAAGTTCGCTTCCAAACACATACTCTGTAAATTCTGTTGGCTTTCCGTTCTTTACTCTGGTAAATCCGCCACTAATATGTGTTGCATAAGGCTGTGCCAGATAAGTCTTGATATAGAATGGACCTCCATCATGAATAAGTACAGCATTGTATTCGTCAGACAGAATTACATTTGTAGTTCTTGTACTTCTGATGCTTCCTGTCTGCTGTAGATTAGCCCAATCTTTGTATAAACACATAAGTCTTGTCACTCTGCCATTAGCAGTGCTGTTCATCATCTCATATACAATATCTGCCTCGCCTGTACCGTAATGTTTAAGCGCTTTCTTTTCATTATCAACCATGATTGCTACCGGTCTTTGATTTGCAATAGAATCATCTATATCCAGACCTGTCAGTTCATTAGTTGCGGCAAATACAGTTGTTGAGAGCATAAAAGCGCTGATAACCCCCGCTGCCATCGCAATAACACTTTTTAATTTCATCCCCGTTCCTCCTGGTAATTCATTTTTTTAACACAACAAAAATATTATACTATATTTTCTGTTTTTCCCTATCAGGAATTTATTTTTTTGTTTTATCGTGTTCTTTTATAAGAGCATCATGAATAGCTTTAGCAATTACTTCGTCCGGAGCCCTCTTTAAGGCCTCTTCTTTCGGACTTTTCTTAATCTTTATCTCTTTTTTCCCGGATTCTTTCTGTGAATGTTTTTCCATAAACAATTCCTCTTGCTATTCTCTTATACAAGCTATCTGCAACCAAACCAATAGAAGTCGACTTACGTCGAAAAGCTTGGCCGGCTCCTGAATCATATTCTCACGAAAGCCACAGAAAATGCGTGTTTCTGTAATTACACTCCCAGATCAATACTGATATGGCTTCCATCTTTCTTCTTTTCAACACGAATCTGTTGTGGAATATTCTCCATAAGTTCTTCCCTGTGGCTGATTATTCCGACCAGTTTATTAGCCCCTGAAAGGTTTATGAGTATATCCATAGCGCCATCGATAGATTTCCTATCCAGTGTACCAAATCCCTCATCAATAAACAGCGCATCCATCTGGATTCCACCAAGATTTGAAGAAACCGTGTCTGAAAGTCCAAGTGCAAGGCTAAGAGACGCTTTAAAACTCTCTCCACCTGAAAGATTTCCAACCGGCCTCCTGTGGCCCGTATAATTATCGAGCACTTCAAGATCAAGGAAGTTATTACTCTTTTTCCCTAAAGAATCCGCCTGCCTGAACAACTCATACTGCCCATCGCTCATTGGTAAAAGACGTCTGTTCGCAGCAGCGATTATACCGTCAAAGCCCGCAGCCTGGATATACTGCTCAAGAGTTATCTTGCCGTTACCTGTTGTTCCCTTTACAAGGTTATATAGGCGTGTACATATTCCGTTCTCTTTTCTTGCCTTTTCAAGTTCATCCTGTCTTGAGCGGATATTCTCCATTTTCTCTGTATTATTTCTTATCCTGTTTTCGAGATTATTCGCCCTTTTTCTGACCGTTTCAACAACTGCACTTTGAGAATCACAAAGCGATTTTATCTCTTCTTCATCAACCATTTTCTTGCCTTCAGCATCCTTTTGAGCCTGCAAAAGCTGTACTTCGTTTGTATTTAATGATTGATTAAAATCGATAATTGTCTTTTCATTTGAAGATATATCTTTTTCAGGCACTACAAATTCCAATGCCTCATCAATATCCCGGAATTCAGTCTCTTTTACTATATTATCGAGATTGTGGGCTATTGATTCTTCATCACTTTGCTGCTGATTTAATGTAAATTCAAGTGTTTTAACTGCAGATTGATGTTTAGCTACTAACTGGTCAGTATTAGCTTTTTCTTCCGTCGCTTCCTGAATCTTTCCGTCAATTCGTTTCACTTCACCTGAAAGTCTGTCTTTTTCTTCTTTTGCAAGCTTCCAGTTTTCAAAGCTTAAATTATCAAGTGATTTTAATAAGGCTATACATTCTACTTTTTTACTGCTAACAGCCTCTTTTTCCTTCAAAAGACTTTCTTTCCTGGATTTCAATGCATCCGTTTCTTTACCCTGTGCTATTTCAAGGCTCTTTTCATCTTCCTCCAACTTCATACAGTCTTTTTGGATGGCTATCTGAGTTTTACTATTCTCATCAAGCTTACCTTTTACCTGTAATCTTGCATCCTGCGCCATAGCCACTAGTTCATCAAGTGACACAGCCTGACAATCAAATGAAAGAAGATCATTTTCAAGGCAGTCAAGTGTAGCTACCCTCATTTGTTCCTCAAATTGCTCAAGGGAGCTTTTGGCCTTTTCCGCCAGGGTATTTTTATCTGCTTTTTCCTCTCTGAAACGTTCCTCTTCTTTTTGAAGAATCTTAAATTCATCCTCTGATATTGATTCATCTGGCAGCATAGCAAGCTCAGGGTGATGTGTCGACCCGCATACAGGGCACTTTTGTCCTTCTTCAAGGTTCTTTGCCAGTATGCCTGCTCTGCATCCATCTAAAATCTTCTCAGCTTGCATTCGCTTTGCAGACATCTCTTCATATTTTTCAAAAGCTTTTTGAAAAGCCTTTTGTTTCTTTTGTAAAAGAGCTATCTTTTCTTCTCTTTCCGGAACCATTTGCATCAAAACTGTTTCCAGCGCTGTTCTTAAATCACTCAATTTTTCGAATTCAGACTCATTTTTAATAAGCTCAGCCGGCCTGTCTTTAAGCGTGGAAATCTGATTTTTAAGCTCATCTATGCGTTTTTGAAGCTCAGTTTCACAGACATTTATATTATTCTCTTCTTCAGAAATCCCTATTTCTGACTTTTCAAGATTTATTAGCTCTGTTCTGAGCTTTTCCCTTTGCTGGTATTTAGGCGCTTCATCCGTAATCTTATCAATCTGTTTTTTTAGTTCTTCGGATTCAGGAGCATGTTTTTGCGCTTCTATTACTTTTGCCTGCGCTTCTTTTGAATCCTTCGTTGATTTTTCAAACAGCTCTTTTTCTTTTTTTAGCTGTTCTTCGTTCTTTAATATTTCTCTTTTTTTACTTTGCAAAGCTGCATATATTGGATTAACTTCTCTCGTAGCTTTTCGCTGCCTCTCAATCAGTCTTTCCAGCTTTTTGAAATTTCCCTTCTCCGAATCAAGTTTCTCTTTTTCATCTTGAAGTTGTGCTAAACGCCTTATGAATTTATTATTAGTTTCCGCAGTTGCAAGTTCTTTTTTATATTCTTCAAGTTTTCTTTCAACTTCATTTATTTCATTCTGAAGTTGATCTAAATTATTCACATCATCCTCTACAACCCTATTTATGATTTCAAGGATTTCTTCAAGATTCCATGCGCTTGAAGACCTGCGTGCTTTTTCCTGCAGATTGGTGAGTTCTTCAGATAAACTGCTATCAGCTTCTGCTGATACATCGCAAAAATATTGGATAATACTGTCTTCTGTCTTAGTCTTTATCTTATAGCTGTTATCCATGCGATCTTTGAGTTTGTACTCGATGCTTTTATATCCATTTGTCATGAAAATTGTTCTGAGTATTTCAGTTCTCTGCTCAGTCTTTGCGTTTAACAGATTCCAGAATTCTCCCTGTGCGATCATTGCAATCTGCTTAAACTGTTTATCATCAATATGCAAAAGCTCTTTTACCGCGTTATTAACCTGCGTAATGCCTTCAATTGGAGTTTCGCCTTCAGTATAAAGAATTGCCTTCTCTTTTTCGGTTATGACGCCTTCTCCGCGCTGTTTTCTTCTCTCATAGGCGGGCTGTCGCCATACGTGATATTCTTTTCCCTGATGAGAAAAATAAAAATCAACGAAGCTATCGTCTGAATCCTTTGCATACTCACTTCTGAGGTTTTTGGTATCACGAAAAACACCGCTTGTTGTACCGTAAAGCGCAAAACAAACAGCGTCAAAAATTGTGGTCTTTCCGGCTCCTGTATCGCCAGAAATCAGAAATAACCCCTTATCCTCAAATTTTTCAAAGTCGATTTCAGGCATTTTCCCTGCATATGGTCCAAAAGCACTTATAATAAGTTTAATTGGTTTCATTTGCTACACCTGCCTCTCGAGCCGCCATTCGCATTATTTCCATTTCTTCTTCACTGATTTCGCAACCGTAGACCATCCTGTAAAAATCTCCAATAAGCTCGGAAAATGACTTATTCTCAGCAATTCTAGATATATCTACCTGCTCAATCTGTCTTGTATGAGAATTATCATAATCAATTTTTACAGTATTTGGATATATTTGCTGGAATATACCCATCGCATCATTCACAATATCTTCATCTGTGAGAGTCGCATAGATAAAATCTTCCGGTGACTTAACATTTTCTTTTGCCAAAAGATCTTTAATATTGCCCCTGATATGCCTCATTTCGCGCATTGGCTTTAATGGCACGAGTTCAATCTTAACTTTTTCTTTGCCATTTACAGTTATTATAGGAACGGATTTCTCATTATTTGCTTCACTTAACGAATATTTGAGCAGAGATCCGGAGTATCTGACCTCATCTCTTCCCACTCTCTGAGGCGAATGGATATGCCCAAGTGCGACATAATCGAATTTGTCGAAACAGTCATAACTTATTTTCTCAACAAGACCAACACTCTGTGTTCCTGCTGATTCTGAACCGCCAAGAGCAGGATCATCGCCCTTTCCTGCCACAAACTGATGGGCCACCAGTATATTACACTCTTGTTCGTCTATTTCCGAATTATCTATTATTGTTCGGACCGCATCATCATACGTCTCAATCTTAGCTTCCGGATAATAGTGTTTTACCTGAGAAGCCTTTACGAAGGGCAAAAGATATATATTTGCAATTTCAGTTTCTTTTTTTAAAGTCTGTTTATGTAATTTGCCATCAAATATTGCTGATATATAAATACTATTAGAGGAAAAAAGCGAGCTTCCAAAATTCAGACGATCATCCGAATCATGATTTCCACTGATTATATATGTGCTTATCTTTTTTTCGGAAAGTCTGCTCAAAAACCAGTCTAAAAGATTTGTTGCTGCCTCACTCGGTACTGCTTTATCATATATATCACCAGCCATCAATAGTGCATCAACGTTCTCTTTATCAATAAGTTCCAATATCTCATTCAAGATATATTTCTGGTCCTGTATAAGATCAAAATCACCCAGGGATTTCCCAAGGTGCAGATCACCTAAATGTATGAATTTCACAGTTTTCCCCTCCGATTAACAATTACTTTTGAGATGGCAATGTTGTTTGCAGAAGCTTCATATTTCCTTTTACTTCAAAACATCCTGTGCCTGCAGAAATGAATACTGAATCACCTTTTTTTACCGAATATTCTTCATTTTCTGAGCAAACTAGTCCTTCACCGTCTACTATCAAAAGACTGACAAATGAGCTTGTATCTGCATTATACGTATATATTTCTCCGTCATTTATTTCGATGTTATCAACACAGAAATACTCGCAGTTAACCAGATGTTCGTCATTTGATCTGTACTTAACCGGCTTCTCAATCTTTGTTACATCCAGTGACTGCTGTATATGGAGCTGTCTTGGCTTTCCATCAGCTCCGACTCTTCCGTAATC
This sequence comes from Butyrivibrio sp. YAB3001, assembly GCF_900112195.1. GTDB lineage: Bacteria > Bacillota > Clostridia > Lachnospirales > Lachnospiraceae > Butyrivibrio. The sequence goes on along the minus strand of NZ_FOKR01000019.1, from coordinate 20,016 downwards.
ATATATTCTGTAGGTCACATTGGAACTTTGCTGTATTTCTGCGACAAGAATTCCGGCTCCTATTGAATGAAGCGTCCCCGGTGTTATAAAAATAACATCGCCCGGGTTAACATATTCTTTATGCAAAACTTCTGTAAGCGTATTTTCTCTGATTCTCTGCTCAAATTCTTCTTTTGAGATTTCTTTATCAAAGCCCTGGTACAAGAAAGCATCTTTTTCCGCTTCAAGTACATACCACATTTCTGTTTTTCCATACTGATTTTCATGTTCAAGCGCATATTCGTCATCAGGATGCACCTGAATAGACAGTGATTTTTTTGCATCGATCAGCTTGATCAGGATAGGAAATTCCTCGTATTTCTTGCAGTTTTCTCCAAGCATGTCATTTCCATTCTTCTCAATCACTTCTGCCAATGTCATTCCTTTAAAGGTGCCATTAGAAATAATAGATTGCCCATCTTTATGGCAGGAAAGGCTCCAAGCCTCTGCACATATATCTCCCTCAAAATCAACATTATATTTTTCAACCAATTTATGGCCGCCCCATAAATAATCTTTACATATTGGTTTCAGTATAAATATGCTCATTTTTTCTCCTTATATAACCTATCTATCATATATAATCTTCATTTATTTTCTTCTTCAGCGTGCACTGATTATACATGAATTATCTTATTTTTACCAGTGTGCCATTCTTTATTATTTAAATCAACTATTTCATGGTACATTGCAGATTATACTGTAGATTTTCCGTAAATCTGATTATTGACCTGCTTTAAATAATAGTTGAACTTCATCACCTACGTAATATGGGCTACTTTTGTTTGCAATGCTGTACTAGTATTTCTATATGTTTTTTGTTATACTTTTATGCCGTATCTTTTTTGATATTTAATTTTGTACATTTTAATCATGTTCTTTGTACTCATTAAATTTTATGTTTTCATTTTTAATTATAGAAAGGATTTTATATGGCAAAAGAAAACAAAATGGGTGTTATGCCTATTAAACAACTGATAATTTCAATGTCTCTTCCAATGATGATCTCAATGCTGGTGCAAGCTCTTTATAATGTCGTTGACAGTATCTTCGTTGCTAAAATAAGCGAAAATGCACTCACTGCTGTTACTCTTGCTTTTCCTATGCAGAACTTGATGATTGCCCTTGGTTCAGGTACCGGCGTAGGAATAAATGCACTTTTATCAAGATCTCTGGGTGAAAAGAAATTTGAAAACTCTGACAGTGCAGCTAACAATGGTCTTTTTCTTACATTTTTAAACTTCATTGTCTTTTTGGTTATTGGTTTGTTTTTCACCGGAGCATTCATCAAAACACAGACAAATATTGATGAAATCATCGCTTATGGAACAGAATATCTCACTATTATTTGTTGTCTTTCATTTGGTATTTTTTATCAGATTACCTTTGAACGACTTCTTCAGTCTACCGGTAAAACCATTTTTAGTATGATTTCCCAGGCTACAGGTGCCATTATCAATATTATTTTCGATCCACTTCTTATTTTCGGCATTGGTCCATTCCCTGCCCTTGGAGTAGCAGGTGCAGCTTATGCAACTGTTCTTGGTCAGGTTGTTGCTGCTATGATTGGTCTGTTTTGTAATATTAAGTTCAACAATGAGATTAATATATCCTTAAAACGCATTTTAAAGCCCTCTAAGAAGACTATTTTTGATATTTACTATGTAGGTGTGCCTTCAATCTTAATGATGTCTATAGGCTCTATAATGACTTATTTAATGAACCTGATTTTAGGTTCATTCTCATCAACAGCTACTGCTGTATTTGGAGTTTATTTCAAGCTTCAAAGTTTCTTCTTTATGCCTGTATTTGGACTTAATAATGGTATCATTCCTGTACTTGCATACAATTACGGCGCACGTAACAAACAGCGTATTAAAGAAGCTTTGCGCTTTGCACTTTTGCTTGCTGTTTCAATTATGGTTGTAGGAACTGTTTGTTTCTTAACTATTCCTGCATTTTTGCTTTCATTATTTAATGCCTCAGAAGATATGGTTTCTATAGGTATTCCGGCACTTAGAATAATCAGCCTTTCATTCCCTCTTGCCGGTGTTTGTATTGCAATGGGATCGATTTTCCAGGCTTTCTCAAAAAGCTTTTTCTCACTCATTGTTTCAGTTGGAAGACAGCTTGTTGTTCTTATTCCTGCTGCATGGCTCTTGTCTCAGACTGGCGTTTTAAGCAATGTTTGGTGGGCTTTCCCTATTGCAGAGATAGCATCCTTGTGCCTATCAACATTCTTTTTCAAAAAATTGTACACTAGCACTGTTTCAACAATGTAATTATTGTTTAGATATTTGATATATTGCCTTCTTTTTATTTAGTTCACTAAAAAAAGCTATATTTTTTGCACTTTTTCGCACCTAGGTTATTGTATTGTGCAGAAAATGGGAGTAAAATTTTACGTGGTAGTAAAAAATACTCAATTTGAGGGAGGTAATTACAATGAATAAGACAGAACTTGTTGATGCTATTGCAAAGGAAACTGGTCTTTCTAAGAAAGATTCTGAAAAAGCTGTTAAGGCTTTCACAGATGCTGTTTCTAAGGAGCTTAAGAAAAAAGGTAAAGTTCAGCTTGTTGGTTTCGGTACATTCGAGACTGCAAAAAGAGCTGCCAGAACAGGTAAGAATCCTCAGACTGGCGATGCTATTAAGATTCCTGCAGCTACAGTTCCTAAATTTAAGGCTGGTAAAGCTCTTAAAGATGCTGTTAACGGCAAAAAGAAATAATTATATAAAAATGCCCTTGAAGCCAATAACTTCAAGGGTTTTTTTATTATCTTCTTTCTCTTAATCTTTCTTCTAATTCTTTATGAGCCTGATATATATCCATATTTATTCTCATATCCTGCTCAATTAGATTTCTGATATATTTTGTAGCGGACATATTTGCTGCTTTTGCCATATGCTCTACATAATCCCTATATCCTCTAATATCAAGCAAAAGAAATTTATCTTTTTCATATCTGCTGTCTTTCTTGGAAGCATCCTTTGAAGGAGTCTTCTTTTCTTTGTATTCAGGCATAGTCTGCTTTGGCATTACTACATTCTGATTGTACATATTAGAAGATTCATTTCTATAAATCTGCTGTTCCATTCTCATGGGCTCAGCTATTTGCTGTGTATATACTGGTCTTTGCTGGTATTGCTGATTCGGAATCTGTTGCATATATTGCTGATACTGAGGCTGCATCATCTGTTCATTCATAGGCTGTTGGTATTGGATTTCTTGCTGTACTGGCTGAACATATTGCAAATTAGGATTCATTACCGGCTGCTGATGAATTGTTGGCATTTGCTGCATCACATCATTCTGAATTTGTGTTTGAACCTTTTCTTCAGCAATAATCTGAGAATTATTCACTACTGTTTCTTCTGAAATATTCTGTTCAGGAGTTGAAATAACATTGTTGTTTGTATAAGAATTATTATTTTCTACAGGTTTAATCTCAGATTCTTCCTCTTTTTCTTCAACAATTTCTTCCTTAACTGTATTTTCCTGAATATCCTCTTCCTTAACATCTACATCAGTGATTACTTCTTCTGTTGTAGAAACCTGCTCAACTACTTCTTCCTTTTTAGGCTCTTCTTTTACAACTTCGGATGTTTTATCTTCTGCTTTCACTTCTTCTACTTTTTGCTCTTCTTGCGCGCCCGACAATGGCTGCATTCCCTGAAAGAGTCCTCTGGATGTCTTATTTACGCCAGTCTTCAGTTTACTTGCTTTGCTTGGCATTTATCATTCCTCCTCCAAAAATTCATCAATAAAATCATCATAATCACGTGCAGCAGATGAACCACCTGCATATTCAAACAGACTCTTTTTCATTGTCTGTGCTTCTTCTACTGAAACGTTCAATCTGATCCTGGATTTATATACTTTAGTTCCCAAAAGTTCAGCTTTATCCTCTATATCATCAATCCAGATTTTCGCATTAGCAGTATTTCTAACCTTTGTTACAAGAATTCCATCAACTCTAAGCTTATCGTTAGTATAGTCATGTATCTGATCTATAAACTTGTATAATCTTGATAATCCCTGCAATGAATAAGCTCCAGGTTCAAGTGGAATAATAACCTCATCAGCAACGGTTAAAATATTCATAAGAACAACTCCAAGCGCAGGACTACAATCAATTACACAAAAATCATAGTCTTTCTTGATATTCTCAAAAGCCTCTTTGATCAATCTTTCTCTACCAATTCCATTAAATGTCATATCTGCAGAAGCAAGATCAATTCCACCAACTATTAGATCTAAATTTTCTGCTATTGGAATAATCGCTTTATTTACATCTTTTTGCTTCGCCATTACTTCAAATAACTTTGCTGGAACATTCTTGTAAAATAATTCTTGTTGTTCCTCTGTTAATTCTTCAATATCTTCAGGATCTGGATCCACTTCGTTTAAATCTATTCCGGCTGACATTGATAAGTTTTCCTGTGGATCAGCGTCTATTACAAGTACTTTATACCCCCTGTTTGCAAGACCAACAGCCATAGCATAGCTTGATGTAGTCTTTGCAACGCCGCCTTTTTGATTACTAAATGCAATTGTACGCATATTTCCTCCCATATTTTTATTAAGTAATTATTTTAATTCTTTTAAAGTCTGTCTCCATTAAATTGTTGCAGCCTTATTATTATAATAAAAAATGTATTTATAATCAATAAATAATATTCAAAATATATGGCATAAATGATGTATATGTTATATAACCTACATATATTGTAGCACTTATGTATATTTTATGTGTTATATTTGTATTTTCTTTATATATTATATAATTTATCTATACATAATATTTTTAATTTTTCTATACACAATTATTATATTATACATATTTATTATATATATTATATGCTTTTTATTACTTTAGATCTGTTTATATATATTATATATTTGTATGTTATGTATCTTATATTCAATATATATTTTGCGTTTTTATGTTATATATATTTTATATGGTATTCATGTTACAGATACCGCGCACTCACATTTTATTCTACATAATATATATATATATATATATATATATATTATGTAGCTTGTATTATTCATATATATTACATTGTGTGTATACTATATACATATCATGGTTAATTATTCGCCCAATCTTAATGTTATATATCATATATAATTATATATTTTATATTGATCAATACTTATATTATTTTTTCTATATTATATTTATACTATATTTGTTATATATTTGAAATTCTTCAAATGATTTATTTAAATAAATATTTCATAAATCTCCGCTCTGTTAAAACTGTATCTTTATATATGTTATATATTTATATTATAAACATCGCATAACGCTGAAAAATATCAATTTATGAAGTACAATAATTAGAAAATAATGATATACATATTATATATCTTGTATATATTTTTTTAATTATCGATCGATTAACACATTTCCTGGCACCTCGTTTAATATATTTGTATAATATACTTTATATATATTGTATATTTTGCATAGTCTAGATATCTTATTTAGCATTTTGTATATTATTTATATCTTATATGTCTTATATTATTAAATCGTATTATATTTATGTTATATATGTTTACTTTATTATATATGCTTCTTAATTTATATATATAATATACTCTGTATATTTGTTATCATTTCTATCATATATTTTTTTATAATTATGTTATTTATCTTTTTTTTATTAGATATATTATATATTATACATATTCACATTTTATGTATATCTTATATATCATGTTTATTATCTATATTTTACCTTTATAACTTATATGCTATATATAATTTTATATATTATATCTCTTATATGCATACTTTATCTTATATATGTTTGTCTTATATATGCATAATATTATATATATGTGTTATATATTAATATTATATTTGCTATATATTTCATATATAGCATATTATTTATTTTATACTTGTTATATATTTTAAATATTTATCATACATATATATTTTATATGCGTAATATATTATATATATGTATTTTCTATATATTTTATACGTGTTATATATTATATATCTGTATTTTCTATATATTTTATTTGCATTATATATATATATATATATATATATATATATATTTTTTTTTTTTTTTTTTTTTATATTTTGCATGTTGCATATATATAATTTATTAAATCAGAATGAATGAAAAAATGTGAGTTTTTTTATTCATCGATTTTATAGCTGAAATCACCAGTAGTACTTACTTAAAAAATATGTTTGGAAGCATAGTTCAGATAATTAAATATAGTCTTTTTAAAATATTCATTATTATATATATTCTAAACATATAACATATCAAATATTTGTATTTATATTTTATATACTGTATATGTTATTTAATGTATATTGCATATCGATTATATGTGTTATACTAGTTATATATTTTAATAATGTTATTTTATCCATATTATATTTATATATTATGGATGGCGTATATCAAAAATATAGTGTATAATAGATATATAATATTAGATAATTATATAAATAATATTATATATACAACTTTATTATTTTATTTTTCCAGAATAAAAAACAGAATAGATGAGAAACTGATCAATTATATATATAACTGAAGTATTAAATATTTAAAATGCATTAATAATAATCAATAAACATTACATTTTTGTTCATTTCTCATTTATTTGAATTTTAAATAGCGATTAACATATAAATATGCATTTAAAAGAATTAAAAATGAATTATAGAATTATAAATTTTTTATAAAAAATCAGAACATACAGATGCAAGATAAATAATACAAGATTAAATGACATGTTATCAGGTATTTAGTATATAAAAAAAATATATATTAAAATTATGCAAGTTAAAATCAGATATTTGCATATTATCTTGCATATACGTATTATCGTCTTTATCTGTTCGCTAATTCCATCTTTTCAAATACACAGTGTTTTCATGATAAAAACAATAATATTAATTCTTTATTTAATCTCATATGATATTTTCCTAATTATAAAGTAAATATAAATTAAATATTAACTAGAATAGTATGACTGAAAAAGTCAATAAAATAACATAATTTACATATATATTTTTAAATTATTTCAATTTGTTTTAAAAAATATACCATTTCATATTTAATGATATCTTAAATTAATTTTATATTCAATTTTAGTATCATGTTGATCTGGTTATCATTTGATCCAAAATACAAAAATAAAAAAAAATCTGGCATAATAAATTGATAAGAAAGAATTTGATTTTATTGAATAAATGTTTTTATAAAGAATTAAGAACTATTATATTAACCAATATAAATCATTAATATATAGACCTTTTAATTTCATCAATATAATCCTATTGATGAAATTATTTAATATAATTAAGTATGTATTTAATTATTTAGCATATAAAAATTATTGTTTATAGCCTGCTAAACAATAATATATCTTCATTTCATAATAGAATGCAAAGATTTTGAGCGTATCTAATTTACATATTATATCTGCATTAAATTAGATATTGCATATGTTATATATTATTCTTAAACTCTTTTATTTATGAAATATTCATTTCTATAATTAAAATATAAATATGTTTATAACACTTTAGAATGTTTTGTGTTTTATATTATTAAAATATAACTACAATTTGTTATTAATTAATAAAGGGTTAAAACCGCATAAATACTGACATTTTGGCTTTTAAGGTGTATATAAAAGGTATGAAAAGTGATATAAAAGGGATTCAAAAGTGCAGCAAATAGGAATATCAGGTGTATAAAAGGGGGTTCTAGTTTTCTTACCGAAAAGTGAACTAAAAAGGAATAAAAAGTGTAGTAAAAAGGAATAAAGGGTGACTAAAAAGGGAATATTGATATAGTACTTTCATTTAAAATACTTAAGCTTAAAGCAATAAATAAAACTTTCGTATGTCTGTAAAAGTTTTATTTATTGCTTTTTTGATCTGAGATATAGTAGTGAATATTTACAATAATTTTAGTCTATAAAAGTTAATCTGGTGATCTCTATGTGAAATATTTAATACCTATCATTGCAATACAGTACCTGTTAAAAGCAATTAAGAGTATTAATGAAGTGTTATTTTCGCTTAAAGGAGAAATCTGTGCATTAAAATTGCTGCTAAATATATAGAAGTAATGGCCTCATTTTTTAGGTGACTAAAAAGGGAATGGATAGAGTATAAAAGGGGAATGCAAAATAATTATTATATAAATATTATTAGAAAAAAGTTACTGGAAAGGTAAAATTGCCCAGAAATATATATTTCAAATAGTATGCAGTTAAAAAGAAGAATAATAAGAAGAACAGATTTATCCAGGTATTTATAACGTTATAGGCAAAAAAACACCGTGAAACAATAGGAAAAAGTAAATTTTGTAATTACATGTAGTCCTTGAGTTTTATATCCGGGACTAAACAGGTGACTAAAAAGGGAATTAGTAGTGTATAAAAAGGGAACAGAGAAATCCATGATGAAAATTTGTAATGGAAGTAATGGAAATAAGAAAAAAAGGGCAGGATTAGGGCATAAAAATATGCAAAAGTGTAATTTTATGAATAAAGGTGACTAAAAAGGGAATTAGTGGTGTATAAAAAGGGAACATGGGTCATACTATTATGAGATTTCATGAAGGTATGAGGAAAGTAGAGCAGGATAGGGGCATGAAAATAAATAGATATTGGAATACAATCAATAAAGGTGACTAAAAAGGGAAGCTGCAACTAATACAAATGCGTATAAGAACTCATATGCATAAAGAGAGGAAAAATGTAGTAAATAAGCGGATTTTAGAAAATAATAACGAGCTAAGAAAAATAAAGGTGACATAAAAGGGAACCATAAGGTGACTAAAAAGGGAAGGACTAAGCGGAGAGAATAAGGGACGGACTTTTGGGATATAGAATATAACTTTTTAGATTAAAAAGTATAATTAAAGGGTGTAAAAGGTGATGCAAAAGGGATTAAGAATAACTAAATCGGTCAATGTTAATTGGTCAATAATTGTTATTCAAGCAGCCGATAAAGAAAAAGGTGCATAAAATGGGAATTATATTGAACGACTAATACAGTCAATTTGAAATATAAAGAGAAAATGAAAAAATATGAAGAAATAGGGAAATTTTACTTGAAAGTGACAAAAAAGGGAATATAATATTAACTAAAGTTAATAAAAAGGGAATGTTATTATAACTATTCCAATTAAAGGTGATATAAAAAGGAATAAAAAAAGAAATTTTAAGGTATACAAAAAGGGAATGATCTCTGGTATACCTTTGGTTTATGTTTACAGATTGTAGTGGCTTCATGAGGAGTAATTATAACACAGAACATATTCTTCTAAAATATTAGTAAGATGGGGGGATTATGGAAAATAAAAATAGAGAACAACTGATAGTAAGCAAGAGCTATCCTAAATCAAATGAGCTTATAAATGCCATGGGAAAAGGAACTGCTTTAAGTCAGAAATTATTTGCTATAGGAATGAATAACATAACGATTGATAAGACTAACAATGCTGTAGCAACTATTTATGGATCAGATTTAAGAAAGATGTTTAACTCAACATCAGGTTCATTGTATGAGCATATAGAATCGTTATGTGATCGTCAGATAAAAGGCGCAACTATATTTGACTGGAATCTTTTAATGAAAGATAAAGAAAATGGCAAAATAGAGGCGCATCAGGTTGTTACAGATGCCTATTTTAAAGATGGTACACTTGTATTAAGATATAACAACTCACTTACTGATAAAATAGTAAATTTAAAGAAAAATTATACCTTGCTGAGCCTGGCGGATACACTTAGTTTAAAAAGCGTGTATTCACTAAGATTATATGAAATGCTTAAATCGAGATACGATTATCAAAAGTACCTGACAAAAGAAGCCGGTGAACTGGTAATAGAATACAAATTAACAGAGCTAAAGCTTGAATTAGGCATTATTACTTCTGGTGGAAGTAAGGAAATAAAGAATGAGCTTGAAAAAGATAATCCTGATTATGACAGAATAGAAGAACTTGCTGAAAAAACCGGTCAGACGAAATATAAGGAATATAAGATTTTCAATAGAAATGTTCTTAGTAAGGCCAAGGAAGAGCTGAATAAGAAGACTAGTCTTGAAATTGATTATGAACCAATCAAAAGCGGAAGAAGGACTGTAGGAATAAGATTCTTTGTGAAAATCGAAGATCCCGCAGTGAGCAAGGAAAAACAGCAAGTGATCAATAAGGATGATGTATTAGATGAACTTGTTGATCTTTTACACGATGATTTTAAGGGGAAAGAAATCAGGGAAATAGCAGAATTTGCTGAATATGATATAGATAAGATCAGCAAAGCATATGAATACATGCAAAATTATGCTACAAAAATAGATGTACCGATTGCGTTTATCAAGGAATGCATAAAAAATGAGTACTATAATAATGCTGCAAAGCCAATGTATCCTAAAAAGAATGCATTTAATAATTTTGACCAAAATGATAATGGAAATTTTGATGAATTAGAAAAGATCTTACTGGATAATTAATTATAGAGGCGATATATGCTATATAACATATATCGCTTTTATGGTTTTTATAAAATATAAAATAATAGCAAATAAAATAGCATGCGATATACTTTGCTTAAGGAGGAGAAATGGAAAGAATAGTATCAAAATTATTGATCTATGGTGATATGCCTAAAGACTCAATTTTAATGGAATTAGCAGAAGTATATCGAGATTTTCATAGTGGGCATTTTGATAAAAATGATCTAATATCGAGAATTTATAAGCAGATAAAAAAGTTGTTGGTATTGGGAACTGCTTTTGCATTTGATAAAAATCTTTGGCACAATTATCTGACGTATTTGCTAGTAATGGATGAGAATCCATTTACTCTGACTTGTGAGAAAGTGGGAAGTAAGCAAGGAACCGTCAATCATTTTGCTATGAATGATTTTGAGGCATTCAGAAAGCTTTTTAATTATGACTTTGGAATATTAGAGTCGGAATTAAATATCGATTGTTTCTCTTGCATCACTGATTATAAAGCGATTGATAAACCTGAGTTGATGTATAATGTAAATGTAAGTGAAAAAGTAAGAGAATTGAGTAGTAAACTCGAAGCTAGTGAAAATGCTGATGAATTCTTTAATGTTATAACTAGATTTTATAAAAAAATTGGTGTAGGAATATTTGGTCTTAATAAGGCATTTAGAATAAGTGAGTTACCTGATGGGAAGGTTGATTTTAGCCCAATCAACAATATGGAGACCGTGCTCTTGGATGATCTGGTAGGATATGAGATCCAGAAAAGAAAACTGATTGATAATACCAAAGCATTTGTGTCCGGTAAAAAAGCGAATAATGTGTTACTTTTTGGAGACAGTGGTACAGGAAAATCAACAAGTATTAAGGCTATTGTTAACGAGTACTATTCTGATGGATTAAGAATGATAGAGATATATAAGCATCAATTCAGGCTCTTATCACAATTGATTTCTCAGATAAAAAACAGAAATTATAAATTCATCATATATATGGATGATCTGTCATTTGAGGACGACGAGTCAGATTACAAATTCTTAAAGGCTTTAATAGAGGGTGGAGTTGAAACAAGACCGGATAATATATTGATCTATGCTACATCAAATAGGCGACATTTGATAAAAGAAACCTGGAAAGATAGAAGAGATGTGGAACAGGATGGCGATATTCACAGGTCAGATACCATGGAAGAAAAGCTTTCATTAGCAAACAGATTTGGTGTTACAATAGGTTATTATAAGCCGGCAAGACAGGAATATCATGAAATAGTAAAAGAATTAGCCCGAAGAGAGAATCTGCAGATACCTGACGAAGAGCTTACTCTGGAAGCGGATAGATGGGAATTGAATCACGGCGGAATCTCAGGAAGAACGGCAAGACAGTTTATTAATCATCTTGCAGGCACTTCAAACGAATAATAATGAGATTATTTACAAAGCAGGATGATATAGATGCATGAAATGAGTTACATAGCTAAAATGGTCAATCTGGCTGAAGAAGTTGCCAGAGATAATAATGCAAAGAGAATAAAAGCGATTGTTATTGAAATTGGAAAGACAAGTGGCGTAATGCCATACTATATGCACAAATATTTCCCGGAGGCTTCAAAGGGAACAATGCTGGAAGGCGCAGAGCTTGTCTGTGAAGAAGTTCCTGTAAAAGCCTTATGTGAAGAGTGCAATAATGAATATTATCCTCAGAAGGAAAACAGGTATCTGTGCCCTCACTGTGGAGGAAGAAAGGCACATATCATTGAAGGCAAGGGAGTTACATTAAAAAACTTGGAAATTGAGTAAAAGAACGACATAAGAAAATATCATATATTTAATATAATATATATATATTAAAGTATCAACTCAATAACGTGTTCGTTAAATGATCTGTAATGCCATAAATTGGAGCAACTAAGTAAAAAACAGCAGAAATGAAATTATAAATAAAGTATATATATTATATACCACAACAGGAGGACCTTATGAAAACGCTTTATATTGAGTGCAAAATGGGTATAGCCGGTGATATGTTAGGTGCAGCTTTATTGGGGCTGTTTGATGACCAAAAAGCTATTGTTGGAGAGCTTAATGATATAGGGCTCAGGGGAGTTGTTTTTGAGCGAAAAGAAGCAGATAAGTGTGGAATAAGAGGAAACCAGTTAGCTGTTCTTGTTAACGGAGAAGAAGAACTTGTAAATGACAATAATTATACAGATGAACATGTGCTGGATGGTGATGTGAAACATCAAGAGCACGATCATGATGATCATCACCATCATAATTCTTTACATGAAATCGAAGATATTATCGAATCAGCAAATCTTTCAAGAGAAGTAAAAAGTGATATTAGAGAGATATATACATTGCTTGCTGAGGCAGAGAGCAAAGCTCATGGAGTACCTGTTTCACATGTTCATTTTCATGAAATCGGAGCGATGGATGCTATTGCAGATATAACAGCTACGTGTTTTATGATGCATAAACTGAGCCCTGACAGAGTAATCGTATCGCCTATAAATGTAGGAAGTGGAACTGTAAAATGTGCGCATGGAATACTTCCAGTGCCTGCTCCGGCGACGTTAAATCTTCTTTTGGGAATACCATATTATGAAAGTCAGACAATCAAGTCTGAATTGTGTACACCAACAGGAGCAGCGCTTGTAAAGTATTTTGCAGATGAGTTTTCTTATCAGCCCGTAATGTCTGTAATAAAAACAGGATATGGATTAGGGAAAAAAGATTTTAAACAGGCTAATGTGGTACGAGTATTATGGGGAGAGACTCAGGAAGAAAATGAACAGATCATAGAGTTAACATGTAATATAGACGATATGACTGCGGAAGAAATTGGATTTGCAAAAGAAGCATTATTTGAGGCAGGAGCGCTTGAAGTATATACAATATCAGCTGATATGAAAAAAGACAGACCAGGAATTGTTTTGGTTTGTTTATGCAACATGGATTTAAGGGATAAAATCGTTCAGCAAATATTTAAGCATACAACAACTATTGGAATACGGGAAAATGTATGTAACAGATACGTGCTTGCAAGAGAGATCAAGAAATTTGATACTCCTTATGGCGAAATCAGAAAAAAAATAGCTTTTGGATATAATGTTACACGTGAAAAGTGGGAATATGATGATCTGGCAGGTATAGCAAGAAGAACCGGCAAATCTATAATTGAGCTGAAGCGTGAAATTTGTGGAGAAGACCAGTGACGCAGAATGTGCCATTTTTATTGGAGAGGAAATTGCTTCGCATTCCTATGAAATAAAAAACGCTCCGTTATGGATGCGACTGATGCGCAAATATTACATTAAGGAAAAATATTGACTTACAAAGTCAGTGAAGGTGTATAAAAAGGGAATGACACTAATTGATAAAAACATCGCCGTTGGATAATACTTCAACGGCGATGTTTTGTTTTTATGTATTCTTAAATATAATTTCAGAAACACGCATTTATTGCGGGGGTTGTTAGAATATGATTCATGATTTTTCTTCATTCATTCTTTAAAAGCTCAATTGCTTTTTGAGAATTAACAATTGTTTGGTCAATTGATTGCTCATTATTTAGGCATTTTACCAGTTCAGCGCCAAATACATCTTCTATTTTGGACCATTTTGTAGTTCTGGGACGAACTCTGGAGTTATTTGTGCCTAAGTAAATTGCGTCAAAAAATGGATATTCCTTAAGTATCTCCTTATCCCGGAATATACTTTTTCTTGTGGGTATTCCTCCAAAACTCAACGCTTGTCTTTGAACGCTTTCACTTGTGAGATATTTTATCAGTTCAAGTGATAATTCTTTATTTGCTGAATTTGTAGTGATGCCTAGCAGCCAGTTCCCAATCTCACCTGTTGATAACACAACTGATGAAGAATCTTTTTTTCCAGGAATCTGAGCTATTTCAGCGGAAGAACCATTTTCTGATATGAACCAGGAAGGCCATCCCAGTGCAATTGATGCTTTTCCGCTTGTTACAGCGTCAATCAAAGCATTTTTGTCGTAATTACTGCCAGTTTCTTTTAAATCACAATAAAAAGACAGAGCATCACGACTTTCTGAGCTATCTAATACAACATTGTTGTTTTCATCAAAAATATCACCGCCAAAAGCCCATAGAATCGGTAAAAAGTCAGAAACAATAGGATTACCGGTCTGTCCCCTTATGGCGTAGCCATCATTTCCTGAAGCTTTGACCTTAAGACAGGTTTGAAGAATTGACTCCCAGTTTGACAGATCGGGTGAGTCACCTAACAGCTCTTTATTATAAAAAATAAGCTGAACGTTACCTGAAAAGGGTAAAGCATAAGTTGCGCCAAGAGGATAAGGATCTTTTCCTAAAAGACGCGATTTCTCAACGAAATCTTCATCGTCAATGTATCCAAGCTGTGTTAGATTGCATAATATATCTTTCTCGATATATTCAGGCATTAAAGGATCATCAATCATAATAACATCATACTGGCCTATATCATTACCTGAGTCAGCTATTGCATTATCATGTATATCTTCTGCAGATAGTGATACGATTTTAATCTGACAATTATGTGACTGCTCAAAAGCTGATTTTACAGCGTTTATAACATCAGAATGTGAGCCGTCTCTTGCAGCAACCGTAATAGTTGCAGAATCAGAATTGACAGCTTTGTCAGAATTATTTAAAGAATTACTTGTTGAGCCGCATGCAATTAAAGCAAAAATGAAAATAAACGCAATAACTATGGAAAATAGCTTATTCTTCATAATGCACCTCCGCATAATAGCAATTTTATTTTACCATAATGCGTTAGGGAATAAATGAAAAGAAAATAATCTTATGATAAACTTTTAAAATGTACAAAATACATATAAAAAAGTGCATAATTTAACCATTTGCTGTATAATTTATTATGAGATGTCGGGATTAACAATGTTTTGGAGAAAAATGTATGGAAAAAGTCAGTAGCGATGGGAAAATTGGATATGGATCCTTAATAGATTTTGCAGCCGGGGATATTTTGTACATGCTAAAAGACTTACCTGATGCCTGTTGTATATTTAAAGTCTTGACGGATCCATTTGGAACAGTTAGGGATATGCTGTTTCTTTTTGCAAATGACAAGTATGGTCAGCTTGTGAGGAAAAAACCTGCGGAACTTATAGGGTGCACATACTATAAAACCGTGGAAAACAGGGATGAAGACTGGATAAAATTCAGCTATCAGGCAGCAATTCTGCGTCAATCTTCAATAATGAGGACTTACAATTCCAGAGATGATAAATGGTATGAGTTTTGGGCTGTCCCTGTTTATCAGAAGGGTTTTTGCGCGTTTATAATCCATGATGTTACAGCTACAAAAAGGCACGAAGAAACTAATACATTGACTACAAACACCAATAGACTGATCATTGAATGTGCTACAGCAGTTTCGTCTGCTGAATACGGAAAAGGAATAAAAAAAGTACTAAAAATCCTTGGAAAAGCTATTGCCGCAGACAGAGTGTATATAGTTGAAACAAATAAGGATAATCGTGCAAATGACGTACATATTTGGCTTAGTGATGCCAGAAATTCAAATCTTCCTACAAAAAAAGCGTTTGAAAAATATGACATAATCTCAATTTGGAGAAATCAGTTAGAGGGAAGAAATCTTGTTGTTGTTAATGATACAGCTACAATGGCAGAGCAATATCCAAATCTCTACAATGATCTGCTTGCCGGAAGTATTGCAAGATACATCATTATTCCTTTAAGAGATAAAAAGGATGTTTTGGGATATTTGGTTGCAGACAATTATTCCAATGTAATTGCGCTTGATGTGGTAGAGGCAATGGAATCAGTGGCAATATTTGTTGCTGCCGAGATGAGAAACAGGATTTTGACCAAGGAAATGATGTATATGGGAAGTCATGATTCATTGACCGGATTGGGTAATAGATACTCTCTTAATCAGACACTCATGCTTCTGGCAGATGTATCAATGCCGGTAGGCGTCTGCTATTCGGATATCAATGGTCTGAAAGTTATGAATGATGATGAAGGACATGAGGCAGGAGATGAACTGATAAGGGACACTGCTTCAATATTTGCTTCTGTGTTTAATAAGAAGCACTGCTATAGAATTGGTGGAGATGAATTCATAGTTCTTATACCTGAAATAACTGAAGACGCTTTTGAAGCGATGATAAAAAAACTAAAGGGAAAAATAAAAAAAGATACAGTTTCAATCGGCTATGTATGGTCGGAAGATTCAAAGAATATAAAAGCATTGGTACGTGAGGCGGACGAGGCAATGTATGAGAGCAAGTCCGATTACTATAAAAACCACGAAAGAAGGCATGGTTAAAGGAATAACATCTGATATTATTTATAAAAATGGATTTTTAACGCTTATTACAGGGCATTTTGAGCCGGATTTTCAAGGAGAGTAATTTGTATAGAGATTCATAGGTAGGTAACGTACTATGGTAAATAAAAAGGATGAAGCTCTAATTAATGCGCCAATAATTGAACAGAATAGTCCGGAAAAAGAAAAGTATGAGTTATTTAAAGCGCTATATTCACTCTATGACTATGTTAATCTTCTTAATATAACTGATCTTAGCATAAAAAGGCTATATACGAGCGGGAGTGGCTTTGAAATTGGGGAAAGCCATTTCATGGATTATATTAAGGTATTTGCCAAAAAGCATATTCATCCCAATGATATAGACAATTATCTTGAATATGCGGATCCTATTAATATACAGGAGCGTTTTAATGATTCAGATAAGAACTTTAGTATGGCATATTTCCGCGCACGTGTGGATGGCGGGACGTATGTTTGGAAAGCGTTTATTGTTCTTAAACCTTCTTTTGCAGATGAAGGAACGTTTCTTGTCTGTATTAGAGATGTTGATTATGAAACCGAACATATTTTGATAAAAAATGATTATGTTCGCCTATTTAATGACCTTCCTCTTGCATATGCAGTTTTTCAGTTAGAAGGAGAAAGCGCGGAGGAGCTCAAAGAAATAAACCTTATTTATGCAAGTAACAGATTGTCAAAGCTTCTTAAACTGGATTTTTCAAAGATACTTGGGCTCAACTTTCTTTCAATGCTCAGGGAAGAGGAAAAGCCGGTAATTAAGATGTTTTATGACGCGGCATATAACGGTAAAAGAGACAGAAGAATCTTTTATCTAAGGCACTTTGAGAAATGGTTCTGTCTAATAACGGATCAGGCTGCTTCACCCGGCAGATGTGCTGTGCTATTTGAAGATGTTACCAAAGAGCATATGAACACCGAAAAGCTTGGAATGGAGTGGAGAACTGATAATATAATCATTAATTGCACAAAGCTTTTACACAGTGGATTGCCACTTGAAATAGCCATAAATGAGATAATCAAATCAGTAGGAGAGGCAGTAGGAGCAGAACGTATATACATTATTGAGTGCACAAAAGAAAACTGCTTTTCAGAGACGTATGAGTGGGTAAATAATGGAACAGAATCGGCAATTGACCGTTTCCAGAATATGGCAAAAGAAGACTTGCTAAACTGGGAGGCTGAGTATCCGGGAGCATTCAGCCTTGTTCTTAATGATGTGGAATCAATAAAAGATGGACATCCAAAGCTTTATGATAAGTGCAAATATCTCAATATAAAATCATTGATTGAGATACCGATTTATGACGAAGAAAAGCTTATCGGTTACTTCGGAGCACTCAATTCTTTTGACGGGATAGATGTTGATGTAAAAGAGCTTATGGAAACTATTTCCTACTTTCTTTCTTCAGAATTTGGCAGAAAAAGGCTCATGGAAGAATTAGAAAGAAAAAGCGTTTATGATGCCCTTTGCGGCGTAAAAAATCGAAGCGCGATGGAAATGACAGCCAAAAGGCTTAAAAAGCGTCATTACAGCGTGGGGGTTCTTTATGCAGATGCAAACGGACTTAAGCAGGTGAATGACACTCAGGGACATGAAGCAGGAGATGAACTTTTAAAACGAATCTGCAGCGTTATGAAACGTAGATTCAACAGAGAAAACATATATAGAGCAGGAGGAGATGAATTTGTTATTATTGTCTCCAAAGTGGCAAAAGATAGTTTTATGGAGCTTTGCGAGAGCCTGAAAAAAGATTTTGAAGAAGCTGAAAATATTTCTGTGGCAATTGGATGGGACTGGGGCGCAGTATCTGGAAATCTTGATAAGATAATGAAATGCGCGGATACTCTGATGTACGAGGATAAGGCAAACTATTACAGAAAGAATAACAGAAGGCGAAGCTCTGACAGGTGCTAGGAAGTCGTTTTATGCACAATAATTCGGATCAATTTTCTTTTCCCAATTACTGTGTCTGAAATAGATCAACATAATGATGCTACATACAAGCCATCCTGCCGGATAAGCGATGGAGATTGGATAGATGGATGTAGTCAGGTGAGATGCTATAAACAGATATATCTGTCTGAAAACAACAAATGAGCTAAGCATGATAAACATAGGAGCCTTAGCGTCTCCCACACCACGAAGAGCGCCTGCGTGTGTCTGGTTACTGCAACATAGTATGTCAAAAAAACAATTCATTCTGATAAAAAGAGTTCCGTATTTGACAACTTCAGGATCTGAATTGAACATAGATACAATTGAAGGCGCAGCAAGGAATTCAGGGATAACAAGCGCTATTGTACATATCGCAGCAAGAAAGAGGGATTCACGAATCCCTTTTTTAATGCGGTCTACATTGCCTGCGCCGGCATTCTGGCCAACAAATGTTGTTGCTGTCATAGATATGCTCTGCATAGGAAGCATTACGAAGGCATCAATTCTTCCATAGGCGCCCCATCCTGCGGTGCTGCTTTTTCCGAATTGATTAATATAACTCTGCACAAAAAGGTTTGAAAATGAAATAACAGCCGCTTGGATTCCAACCGGCATTCCTACTGTGATTATCTGGGATAAAATTGATCTGTCTATAGTCATTTCTTTTATATTAAGCTTGTAACATTCTTTACTTCTAAATAAAACAGCTATTGTTAATATAGCAGAAATAAACTGTGAAATAATAGTTGCATAGGCTGCTCCTGCTACTCCCATCTTAAGATTGATAACAAAGAAAAGATCGAGAAAAATATTCAAAAAGACTAACTATTAAAGATTGTCAATAAAAAATGATTTGAAACAGAAAAGTTTAAAATAGAGCAACGATGACTTATTCATCGTAATCAGCACCTTGAAAACTGTATGACAAATAGAGCATCGCCTGAGATGCTCTTGAAAGAAGACTTGTATGGAATTAGTTAAGCTGCTTTGTTGTATGGCTGATGCGATTTCTCGAGCTGATATATCAATCTCACGAGTTTCTTGGCAGCATGAGATACAGCAACATAATAATGCTTTCCTTCAGCCCGCTTTTTGGCGAGGTATTCATTGAACGTCGGATCCCAATGGCAGACGTAGATAGTGGCGTTAAACAGCGCAT
>NZ_FOKR01000054.1 GCF_900112195.1 Butyrivibrio sp. YAB3001 | reverse complement strand
AGGAGTATAAACCGCCTAAATGGGATTGTGAACGTGACGGAGGGTATACATTTAGTGAATGGTATGACCTTATAAGCAAGCCTACTGGAGAAGTAACGGAGGACGGCAGGCAGATAACCACCCTTGAAATACCTGCAGAGATACAAGCCAAAATAAAACAATGGCAAGCCGATAAGGTAAGGGAACGTATGGGGCATGATTATAAGCATATATGGGATTTATCAACGGCAGCAGGACGGGAACAATGGTTATATTGGTTTGCGGTATTTATATTGCCCTATGCTGATGATATACCGCACTTTAGTACCTTTGATATGTTTGGAGATACCAAGCATACAAAGCAGGAATTAGAGGAACGCAAGCGGTATTATATGGGGCTTATAGAACAATGCCAGGCACACCCGGAAATATACAAGCATGAGGTACAACGCAAGGATATAACCGATTATGAGAAGTATGATTTAGAGCATGAGTATATGTGGCGTGATCTGAACGGAGAGCCACCACAAACAGATAATGCTTTACAGATAATGTATTACGAACGTGAACGGCTTAAAAGGTATTATGGCAAGGAATACAAGTTTGAAGCTGAATATGAGCGATACAGTGAATGTTATAAGGTGGAGCAGATAATAAAGAGGTTAGAAGCTGATAAGAATATAAGTTGAAAAGGAAAGGGGGAAAACGTGTAGTACCAAAATAAACTTAAAAGAAATAGTATTAAACTTATTGCTTTTTTGTGGCAGGAGTGATAGTATTATAGTATCAAAATAAACTAAAGTTTAAAACGATACACACCCACCACGAAAGGAAATAAGGATATGAAAAATAAAGTTTATGGATACGCACGAGTAAGCACTATGCATCAGAATTTAGATAGGCAGATAGCAAACATTAAAGAAGCATATCCCGAAGCAATTATTATTACTGAAAAATATACGGGAACTACTACGGAACGCCCCAACTTGAAAAAACTATTAAAGAACCTGCATGAGGGAGATTGCATTGTTTTTGATGAAGTATCAAGAATGAGCCGTAATGCTGATGAGGGTTTTAAACTGTATGAGGAATTATACAACAAGGGTATACGCCTTATATTTATTAAAACACCGTTGCTGAATACTGATATATTCAAGGATACATTACAGATAGCAACGATAGGTAATGAGATTGTAGACCCCTATATTGAAGCTACAAACAAGGTATTGATGATATTAGCAAAGCAGCAGATACAAAAAGCTTTTGAAGCTGCACAAATAGAAGTGGATACCAAAAGGCAGGCAATTAAAGAGGGTATTAAAGTACGCA
>NZ_FOKR01000031.1 GCF_900112195.1 Butyrivibrio sp. YAB3001 | reverse complement strand
ATTATTATTGTTATCCTGTCAAAGACAGGATTATACAGCAATGCCAATCCATTTATATATTGAAAATTAAATCAAAAATTTGATATCTTCATTTTCTCTCTATATAAATATCCTTTAGAAGACTTTACAAGATTAATGAATTTAACTCTTTTGCAATTTTCTATTTCATAATATATAAGAAGACACTTAAGTGACTGAGCAGAATAGCCTCCTGTAAAATCATGATTATTTATTTTGTATTTCATTATATATTGTATTATTGTATTGCAATATATAATCCAAGCTATGCTCTTTACATGTTTTAACTGAAATTTTTATAACTAATTATCCAACAACCTGTCTTCAAGATCAGTAAAGTTATAATCATTCTGTAAATATTTTCCAAAACTGGAAGTCTTTTTACTCTGATTTGAATTTCTGCTCCCCTGCTCAATCATCTTGCAAAGGTATCCCACCTTATCATCAATGGCATCAAGTGAAGTATCATCAAGCCTTTGTTTGAATGCTAATATGATATGCATCATATACATTCCATCTTTATTAAGTCTCTTCGCCTGAGCACAAACTCTTTCAATCTCTTCATCAGAAAAATGAATATAAGAAGCTGTAAGAAACATCTTCATCTGATCAAAAAAGATATCGTCTTTTTTCTCTTCTATAGTTTTCTGTTCAGAAACTTCGATATACTGCTTGGTTTTTATGATAAACATGTAACCTGCTGCAGCTCCATCTACTTTTTGCACAGAATAGTCAAAAGTAAAATCACATTCTTCTACGGCATTAATACTTTTTTTGGCAGGATCCAATACTCTTCTTTTAATATCTCCAGTAGTATAAGACTCTGGTATTGAAAACTGATGCTTTAAGTCTTCTATGGAAATTCTGAAAGTTCCTGGGTTTGCACTTGGAAATTCTTTGTAGTTCTTTTTATTTTCAAGGAACCAATAAAGAGCTATCGTATATTTTCCCTGAAGCTGCGTTGTAACCTCAAGTGCTCCGTATGCCCCATGCACAAGTTGAGAACACAACGCAAGATCTTTGAAAAAATCGGATGGAACAAATTCGATATATGCCGACGATTCATTACTATTTCCTTTGCCATTATGATATCTTAAGATATTGAACCATGGCACTGAAATCTCATCTTCCCCGTCTGGTCCTAAATCTTCAAATACAAGATGTCGTTCTTTTAACTTCTTTGTACCTTTTCTAAAAACAGAATATAAATACTTCGAATCAGAATACTTAGAATGACTTAAAAAGCTTGAAGGCTCTATCTTGTATACTTTATTTTCAGGAAATGTAGACATTGTACCCAAAATAGCATCAAACACTATATTTTCATCTGATGTAAATTCCATCTTACAATGCATGATAAGTGCATCTGTACGATATGCTATTCCTACTCCGCCTTTTTTAAGCGGATGTTTATTATCCTGAAGCGCTAAAAGCTTAAGCAGTGTCAGGTGTGCATTGTCATTGAATGTTTCGACAAGATTGTCTATCGATATTGCTTCTTTAATATATTCCTTTAGCTGTGCTTCATCCTTTGTCACTACTGCAAGTCCATTTGAGTCTACTACTTCTGCCTCAATTTCATCATGGTCAACAATAGTTCCCTGCATGGTATGCACAGTTTGATGCTCAATCTGTCCTAACGAATCTGTCAATGGCTGATTATTATAACGCCGCATTTATTCTCCTTTATGACAGGACATATTTTTGTCATGTCTTTAATAATTCTAGTGCTATTCAATATAGCTGTCAATAGTGTGAAATCTGTCATATTTTGTGTTATTACGACATCAAAGTTATTTGTCATTCAAATTTAAGAAGTGCCATTTTATCACGCATTTTTAGTGTGAAATTTGTCATATCTCTGTAATTACGACAAATTATGTCAACATCAACGTTAGTGTGAAATCTGTCATATTGCATCCTTTTTCAACCATTTTAGTCAATAATTTGCATCATCAGTTTTACTTTTTTATTGCCAAAGTGTGTTTTTTGTCATATATGACTTTCTGATCGTTTGTCATAATTTAGTGTGAAATCTGTCGTATAGTGTGTTTTTTGTCATATTCGGGTGTAAAATCTGTCGGCAGTAGTGTAAAATCTGTCATTTTTTAGTGTGTTTTTTGTCACATTTAAACTCTTGAAACCCGCATGTTTACTGGCTTCTCAACAGTTTTTCTATACATACTATACATTAATACTATACTCATACTATTCTATCCGAAAGAAAGACTAAAAATATAATTCTAAATGTCTATAATGTAAGAAATCATCATACATGGTTTTTAGTGTGAAATCTGTCATATTCCATATTAAAAATGACAGATTAACAATAAGTCATAAAAACAAAAAGCACCTCACATGAGATGCTTTTCTGTAGGATTTCAGAGTTTTATTTGTTGTTGTCTTCATATCTGCTGACATAGTCTGGTCTGTTATCCATGAGCAGTGCAGCAATCAGATAAAATAAAGCTCCAGAACCTCCGTTTATTGCAAGAACTATACAGATTATTCTTACTAATGTCGGATCGATATTGAAATATTCAGCGATTCCACCACAAACACCAAATATTTTTCTTTCATTGCTTCTGTATAGTTTCTTTTCCATAAAACAGTCCTCCTTTAAGATCTGTATTGTATTTAGTACTTTGAATGTTTTTGATAAAAACATTATATCTTTAATCTGAGGAACATTACATACTATTTTATGGAGATTTTAATGTTTTATTTTGCTCTTTAGGAAAAAGATTTTTTTTCGAATACATATACATTCCATGAAAGAGGTTTTACATATACTTTGAAGATACCGTTTTCGAAGGTATAATTATCTTCTTTCATAGGGATGAGAGCATCTTCATTATCAAAACTATTTTTGATTTCAAGATCATCTGTATGCATTTTATAAGCAATGGCAGGATTATACCCATCAAAACCCATAAGATCAATGGTAAGTGGATATTCTGAATCTTCATTTCTATTTATTACAAATATTGTCAATCTGTTATTATTCTGATCCCATGCAGATGCGGAATCAATGTAATTAACACCTTCTTTTCCAGTGTATTGTGAGGTGTCTTCTATTGCATAGCCTGGCATATCATAGGTCTCGCATTCAACTTTTGTATCAAGAGATATTCCCTTGGCATATGCAAGAAGCGATGAGTATACATGATGTGATGCGTTTTTCCATACATGGTCATGGTTAGATGCAGCGAGTGCATTTAGTCCTCCTGTCATGCATCCAATTTTTACTCTGTCGGCGTGACGAAGAAGAGCCAGCTGGATTGATGCCATAGAAAGAGCTGGAAGCATATCTCCTCCTGGGAACTGGCGCTCAGGCATGTTATCAGGATCATGCCTGATATAATTTCTGGATGGATCAAAATGGTAATGATTTCTTGCCATATTGTATCTTCCATAACCAGGATGTAATTGCTGAAGTGGTCTTACCATAGCTTCGTACTCGTCAAAAGAAATATTGACTTTTTTGGGAGATCTGTGCTTGGAGGCTACATAATCGATCATTGCTATTTCAGTATTTATGAAGTCCTCATAGTATAAAGAACCACCTAAGAGTCCTTTTATGTTTCCGGGAGCGGCGCTGTGATAATGATGAACAGAGACATAATCCACGACATCATAGCATTTATCTAAAACGGCTTCATCCCATGCAGGGAAGCCTTCCATGAAAGGTGCTGAGGATCCGCAGACTGCTGTTTCTATTTTTTCATCGATCCATTTTATTGCTTTTGATGTTTCAAGGACTTTATGACCGTATCCTTCAGGATTTTTATCCCATGCGCCGAGCTGCCATGGGCCATCCATTTCATTTCCAAGGTACCACATTTTTACATTGTATGGTTCCTCGTGTCCATATGATCGGCGAAGGTCTGACCAGTAGGTTCCTCCAATATGATTTGTATATTCTACAAGATCCATGGCATCTTGTATTGTTCCGGTTCCCATGTTTACTGTATAGAGAGGTTCAGTCCCTACCTTTGCTGCCCATTGCAGATATTCATCGTGCCCCACCTGATTTGTGTAATACTGATGCCATGCAGGATCAAGGCATGCTCTTCTGTTTTCTGCAGGTCCGATTGAGTTTTTCCATTGCCATGCGGATACAAAATTTCCTCCGGGTAGTCTTACTGCCGGAAGTCTGGTGGCCTTGAGCGCATCTATGAAATCTTTTCTAAATCCCTGTTCATCTGCTGTCGGGTGTTTTGGATTATACATGGTTCCATTTACCATTGTTCCGATCGGCTCTAAGAATGCTGAAAAGAGTCTCTCAGAGATTTCTCCTATTGTATATGATGGATGAACGGTTATTTTTGCATTTTGTGCCATACAATACTCCTTCTCTTTTTTATTACTCGTACCCCTTTGTGATGATAAAAAATATGATTTTTACAATAGATAATTTATCATACAAGTTATTAAAGCTCTAACGTATTATTGTCTAAAGTATGCGTATTATTGCTATTTTTTGAGGGTGCTTAATTATTGGCATTTTGAAAATGAATTTGTATGTCCGGCGATGGAAAAAGTGATATATTAAAAATGTAATAAAACGATTAAAAATGATTGATAATAAGAATGAATGATTGAATTATAACAGGAGGTTGGAGTTATGCTGCTAAAAAACATGATAAAGCGATCCGACATGATTTCTTGCTGTTTATGTAAAGATGCTCCGTGTTCAGATGCTTGTCCGTTTATAAATACCGTAAAGGTATTAAGACATGTATGGTTTGATAATGAAGATATAGCGGCATTGGAGCTTGATGATAATCCGTGCATAAATTGTGACGGTCAATGCGAGGATGCGTGTGTAAAAAAGGGTAAAGTACATATAAAGGGTATTATAGAGAAATTAATAAATGAAGTTCGTCCTAAAGCAGAAATTGATATACCAGTGGATTATTCCAGATTAAAGTGTGATATATGCGGGATTGAGATTGAAAATCCATTTCTACTATCGTCATCTGTTGTGGCATCTACATATGATATGTGCGCCAGGGCCTTTGAAGCTGGATGGGCAGGTGCGTGCTTTAAGACTATCTGCTCTTTTGATATACATGAGGCATCACCAAGATTTTCTGCTATTACCGGCGATAATGGAAGTATAGTTGGTTTTAAGAACATTGAACAGTTATCTGATCATAGTGTGGCTGAAAATATGGAGATATTTAGACGGTTAAAAGAAAAATATCCTTCAAAGTTTATTCTTGCTTCTATAATGGGACAATATGAAGAAGAATGGGAAAATCTAGCCAGATTGTGTGAGGAAAATGGAGCGGATGCCATAGAACTCAATTTTTCATGCCCAAATATGCAAGAGGATGGTCTTGGTTCTGATATAGGACAGATACCTGAATTGGTGGAAAAATATACAAGAGCTGCAAAACGAGGGACAAAAATACCGGTTATTGCAAAGCTTACACCTAATGTTGCCAGTATGAGTCCGGCGGCGGAAGCAGCTATTTCCGGAGGGGCCGATGGTATTGCTGCGATCAATACCATAAAGTCTGTTATGGGTGTAAATCCTTTCTCATATGTTTCTGCTCCTGCAGTTAAAGGAAAATCAGCGATAGGTGGTTACAGTGGATTGGCTGTAAAACCCATTGCACTTAGGTTTATTTCAGAACTTGGACAGAATACTAAAATGAAGGGAAAACATATAAGTGGTATGGGAGGTATAGAAACGTGGAGAGATTCGTTGGAATTTATACTAATGGGATCCGGATCCATTCAGATTACTACTGCTGTGATGCAGTATGGATATCGTATTATAGATGATCTTAAAGATGGACTTAATTATTATCTTGCACAGATGGGTATTGGTTCGGTTAAGGATATTATAGGAGCCGGACTGGATAGTGTTAGTGAAACGACTGATGTTCTTGATCGGGATTCTGTGCTTTTCCCAAAGTTTGATATAGTTAGATGCATTGGATGTGGAAGGTGCGTTATTTCATGTGATGATGGAGGACATCAGGCAATAAGATTTGAGAATCGTATCCCAAAACTTGATGGGAGCAGATGCGTTGGATGCCATCTGTGTATGCTTGTATGTCCATGTGATGCAATATATCCGGCGGAAAAGCGGATTCAAAGATAAAAAAATATTTTGATTAAGCATAAATAATAAAGGGAAAGCGATTATAGCAAGCGTTTTCCCTTTTATTATTAGACTTCATCAATCACTATATCTGATAAAGTAAAATTTACCATTTTTTTTAGATGTTCCGGGGATATTTCAATCTGATAACCTACTTTACCGGCACTTATATATATGGTATCAAAATTAATTGCTGTTTCATGTAAGAATGTCTTAAACTGTTTTTTCATTCCAATCGGAGAACAGCCTCCGTGAACATATCCTGTAAGCGGCAAGAGTTCTTTTTGCTTGATCATGGTTATTGCTTTTTCATCTGATACAGAAGCTGCTTTTTTTAAGTTAAGCTCTGCTTTTACAGGAATGACAAAAACGTAATACTGTCCTGATTTACCTTGTGTTACAAGTGTCTTAAAGACTTTATCCGGATTTTCTCCAAGTGTTGAGGCTATCTCTTCTCCAGTCATTGTCGGATCAGGATTGTAGGAATAACTGTTATAGGTAATTTTTTTGCCATCTAAAATTCGCATTACATTTGTTTTTTCTTCTTTGGACATTCTATTCTCCATATCATAAATATAGGTTGTTGCATCTGATGCTTCTATTTTACCTAAGGTGTGATTTTAAGAACGAGATAATCTGTCCTGGTCGATCAGATGATTTATATATTCTGTCATGCTGGCAAAGTCGCTTCTTCCCATCTTATAGGCAAAATCATAGTTTGTTTTTGTAAGACGGAATGAAGAAAGAACGGTCTCATCTTCATATTTTTTGGGACGTCCGCTTTTTTTGTTTTTTGTTAATTCTAGGAGTTTTCCAGAGTCTATGAGTGATTTTATTATGCTGTTGACCTTGTCTTCTATATCTTCTGCATCTGGAACGAAAGGTGCTTGTGTATTATCTTTTTGTTTTGTTGTACTTTCTTTTGGTGCTGGTTTATTTACACGTTGCTCAGTTTTTTCACTGATATCAGATGGGGTGATGGCAGATATTTCTTCAGTGGATTTATCTTTATCGCCAATAAAATTTTTTGTCTGAATTGCTATCTTACTTTCGTAATTTCTTTTTGCCATTTAGATTACCTCCAGTAATTCATCGATGAAAGAATCATAATCACGTGTAGTCGTTGCATGAGGAGCATATTCATGAAGAGGTATGCAGTATTCTGTTAAAGCTTCTGCGCAAGCACTGCTCTCTCGTATTTTTGTTTCAAATGTCTTAGTGTCAAGTGCGGTGCCAAGAGTATCAGCAAGATCTTTCATTCTTTCTGATTTTTTGGTGTTTGGCTTTGTTTTTACGATAAGAATACCTGCAACTTTTAGTTTTTCATTATTATCTCTGGCCATATCTATTGCTTTTGCAAAATCCATAAGACCAGCCATTGACCAACCCGATTCTTCGACAGGGATAACAATGTAATCAACATATGCAAGCACGTTTTTTAAGGCAACTCCGATTGCAGGAGGTGTATCAACTATTATATAATCATATTCATTTTCCAGTTCTCTACAGGATCTCTTTAAATGACTGAATCTTCTTTCGTCAACTTTTACCATTGTTTCAGCATCCTTTAGCTGAGGATCTGATGCGATGATATCCCCTTTTTCTGTATGCTGTACACAGTTTCTTCCGGGTTCATCTGCGCAGAAAATATCAAGTAAGGTTTCCTGGTCCTCTGTTTTTGCTTCATAAAAAGATGTTGAGTTGCATTGTGCATCACTATCTATTATTAGAACATTATATTCTCTTCGTCTCAGTTCCTGTGCTAAACATATTGCTGTTGTTGTTTTTCCTACACCACCTTTTTGATTTGCAATTGCAATCTTGATTGCCATTTTGTTTTCCTCCAACAATGTAATACAAAATATATGAAATATAATGAAATAAAAAAATACTATATGTATGAAATGAAATATTAAGTAATATTATAACACAAAATAAAATGTAATATAAAATAAAATATAATGGAATATAATATTACAATAATACAAATAAAAAAGTATTAATGATATACAAAATGTAATGAAATAATGAAATGCAAAATAACTGTAATATTATGTATTGTTTGATATATGCGTATTTATGTATTAATAAATATGTATAATAATTATTAATACATAAATACGCATATATATTGTATTGCAAAATAAAAAGGGCAGAAGAATTATCTGCCCTGGAATTGAAATACGTGTAAATAATTATTTAGTTGAAAAGTTATAAGCTATAAATGTAATTAGTAACGGTCTGTTTTTAATGGTATGAGTTGGAGATCGGATGTTCCAAAGAAAAGAGAGTTCCTGATCATACCAATTTTATAAAGGTTAAAAATATAAAATAGCATAGTAAGTATAGTCAGGATGCCAAATGTTCTAATTAGTTCTTCAACTGTAGGAGGATATCCATGTCTTCTTGTGTAATTTCCAACATATTCAGCAATTTCAGCTTCAAATTTTCCCATAACGTGATTGTTCCTTTCTAGAAAAGTATTATGATCAGTAATCCAATAAGCGCACCTACTATGAATGTAAAATTTAAAATTGCTTTTTTGATGGTGCATATATCGATATATTTGCCATGAATGTTAACAGTATCAATTATTATAGATTTTTTAGATTGATTATTAAAATTCTCAGAGTGTGGCTTCTTCATAAAAACGCCTCTCAAAATGAAATCATAATTAAAATGGGTAATTAACAAAGCATTGTTTTGTTAATATAACAAGATAAGAACAAAAATTGATCTTATAGATTATTAGTCTACAACAAGAATATGTTCAATATCTGTTTGCCAGATAAAGTTTTTCTGAAAATTATAAAATTCGTATAAATTTTAAGAAAATATAGATGAAATAAAAACTGCACAGACATCTTTTATGCATGTGCAGAGATAAAATTAGAGTATGATTTGAATGAAAGCGTCAATTACTTAACTGTTTTTTAAAACTTGAGGAAAAAAACCTGCTTTAAAAAGAACTGGTCTTAATGCATTGTATAGAATTATGGCGAGAACAGAGTTGATAACTGCATTTATGATTGTTGAATAAGTTGTAACAGCAAGCAGAGCTTTGATAGCTGAGGCCGCTTTTTCAGTATTGGGAGTTAAAAGTGTAAAACATATATATTTTAAAACTGGTTCGAAGATGCAGTTAAAAGCAAGTGATACGATTGCTGAAATGGATGACCATTTTAAAACATAGTTCTTAGGATGTTCATCTGAAATATGAGAAATTTTATGAGCTATAAGACCTGCAATTATTCCGATTACGAGTTTGCAGATGAATGTTCTTGGAGCTGAAGCGGCATATCCTAAAAGGATATCAGCGGTTGATAGACCTATTGCGCCGGCAAGACCTCCATGAACACCTCCTAATAGTAATGCTCCAAGCACAACAAAGGCGTTACCGATATGAACTTTGGTTCCGGATGCGTTTATTGCTGGAAATACTGCATAGCCCACATAGCATAGGGCAGCCATGAGACCGGTGTATGACAGATTGATGATGTTATTGTGCTTCAATTTTCCTTCCTCCTACATGATTGACTTCTACATGAATTTTAATATACCATCAGACTGATAATATTATTATCATCAAAATCAGAAAAAAACATATGACCAGATAAAAAGGGTTAACATATGAATGCCACTAAACAATACATAAAAATATATGAAGAAGTTAAAGAAGATATTATAGAAGGAAGATACCTTTTTGGAGAAAAGCTTCCATCAAAAAGAGTAATGGCTGAAAGAATGGGTGTCAGTGTCATTACAGTTGTCCATGCATATGAACTACTGGCTGAAGAAGGTTATATTTCAACCAGAGAAAAGAGCGGATATTTTATTACGTTTGATGATAAACAAGTTTATACAGGTATTAGTGGAGTCAAGGAAAACAATATTCAAAATAGTGTTAAAGTGCAAGTGGGAAGTAATGAGGATACTGCATTTTCTTTTTCAATATATGCGAAAACTGTCCGGAGAGTATTGAGTGAATATGGAGATTTAGTAACGGAGAAGTCTCCGATGCAGGGGATATATAGTTTTAGAAAGGCAATAGCAGATTATCTTGCAAGGAGCAGAAGAATTACAGTTGACCCGGATCAGATATTTGTAGGAGCAGGGGCAGAGTATCTGTATGGGCTGATAGTACAGACTTTTGGAAGAGAAATAATATATGGTATAGAAAGCCCGTCTTATCAAAAGATAGCGATGGTTTATGAAGCTGGCGGTGCAAATATTCAGATGTTGGATCTTGGAGCAGATGGTGTTGACAGTGAACAGCTATGGAATGGTCCAATGAAGGTGCTTCACATTACACCGTACAGGAGTTTTCCGAGTGGAGTCACTGCTTCTGCTGCAAAAAAAAGAGAATACCTGAAATGGAGTAATAAAAGAAATGCATATATCATAGAAGATGATTTTGAATCAGAATTCACGCCGAGCAGAAAACCAGAAGAGACATTATTCTCCATTGATGATAGCCAAAGAGTAATATATGTCAATACATTTACCAAAACAATTGGAAGTTACACAAGAGCAGCATATATGGTCGTACCTGAAAAGCTAAAAGATCTTTTTATAAAAAAAGTGGGTTTTTATGAGTGCCCGGTTCCAACAATTGATCAATTGGTTATAGCTGAACTTATATGCAGCGGCGACTTTGAAAGACATATAAATAAAGTGCGCAGGCTCAACCGAATAAAATCATGAATAAAGAAAAGAGGATCATTGTTTTGGATTTTTCTTTTTGTCATCGATGAGAGCTTCCATAAATCTAGCAGTTATTATACCTGCTGGAAGGGCTACTATAGCAATTCCAAACATTGATGAAATCATTGTTGTTATGCGACCGGTAGTGGTCACAGGGTAAATATCTCCATAACCAACAGTTGTAAGAGATACGGTAGCCCAGTAAATTGCATCGAAAAATGTGTTGAAGGAATCGGCTTCAACATTGAAAATGACAAGAGCGGACGCCAAGATATATCCGATTGCAAGGGTGCAGACCGCTATGAGCGCGTCTTGGGAATTATGTATTACATGTGATATGATTACAATACTTCTTGAATACCTAAAGGCCTTGAATACGCGGAATACTCTAAGGGTTCGTATTATACTGAACATTCTTAATAATTTAAAGCTGCTGTTAAGAGTTGATAGTGTTGGAAGTATTGAGATAAGGTCAATTATAGCCCACGGAGTAAAAGGGTATTTGATAAAAGCAATGGGAGAACTGTCTTTTTGTCTATAATCTGCTGTTATAAATCTCAATATATAGTCGATGATAAATAGAATAGTTGTGGCAAGATTTGTGTAATGAAAAAACAGGATGGGTCTTATAAAAGCGAGCGGGATTAGGCTGAGGATTATTGAGAGAAGCATTATGGCGTCATAAATAGCGCTGATATTGTCATTGTATTTTGATATTTCTATTATTTATATATTCTTTTTCGCATAAAGAATTGCCTCCGATGAAAATCAACATAATTACTATATTGGATGACAAAGGATTTTTTTCAAGAAATGAATAAAAAGAAATGAAAATAATAGATATAAAAGATATAGCAGAAAAATTTTTAGGAGGTTGCCAGACTGATATCAATTTCAGAGGATGTATCAGTCTGGCTTGTATGGAGAGCAGGGAGTAACAATTGTTTTAATGCATCATGGCACAGACAAAAACAATAATCCCCAATACAATACTGATTGAAATAAAACATTTTATTTTAGACCAAAATGAATGTGAATCTATGTATCGACCGTTGAATTTTACAGTGTCAATTATCTTTGGCGAATAATGACTGATTTTTTTTGCATTGTTAAAGGCACAGTTTGACATTTTAATCCTCCCCCCAACAAGTATCAACGAATTTAAATACAATATATTGTGTTATATAGATAATTATATACTAGATATCAGAGGCAAATTATTAAAAAAAAAGAAAATATTTATTAGAAAATTAAAAAATTAAAAACAAAATTCCTCTTGACGATATGGGTAGTTAGGAGTAGAGTATTAGAAAATAGTATATCGCTTTAAACCGATGAAGTGGAGATAACGGCAATGATGCCTGTACAGAGAGCCCTGTAGCTGAGAAAGGGTAAGAAACAAGTTGTCAAATGGACCACTGAGGGCGTAGTCAAATGCATTTGGGGCAGAGTATTCTACGACGTATTGGCATACGTTAGTTGTCAGGGATATGTTAGTATCCTGTTAAGAGCACAGCTTGACTGTGAATTCAAGGTGGCACCGCGGATTAAGATTATTCGTCCTTGATAGAAAACAAATATGTTTCTATCAAGGACTTTTTGTTGTATCCAAACCTCTTTGATAGAAAAGACTACAGGAGGCAATGATGATAAGAGAAGCAATTGAAAAAATCGTGAACAAGAAAGATCTTACCTATGATGAAGCATACACCGTTATGAATGAAATAATGGACGGTAAAAGCACACCTACACAAAATGCAGCTTTTTTGTCTGCGCTTTCGACAAAGAGTGCCAAAGCAGAGACTACAGATGAAATAGCAGGCTGTGCAGCTGCAATGAGAGATCATGCAACAAAGGTCAATACAGGAATGGATGTATTTGAAATTGTAGGTACAGGTGGTGACAATGCAGGAAGCTTTAATATCTCAACTACATCTGCACTTATTGCTGCTGCGTGTGGAATGAAAGTTGCCAAGCATGGAAACAGGGCTGCATCTTCACTCTGCGGAACTGCAGATTGCCTGGAAGCTCTTGGCGTAAATATTCAGCAGGATCCTGATAAATGTGTTGAGCTTCTTGAAAAAGTTGGAATGTGCTTTTTCTTTGCGCAGAAATATCATTCTTCAATGAAATATGTCGGGCCTATAAGAAAAGAACTTGGATTCAGAACTGTATTTAATATTCTTGGCCCACTTACAAATCCTGCAATGCCGTCGATGCAGCTTTTGGGGGTATATGATGAGTATCTGGTGGAACCACTGGCTCAAGTTCTTATCAGTCTTGGCGTAAAACGTGGAATGGTAGTATATGGAATGGATAAGCTTGATGAAATTTCACTCAGTGCGCCAACAAAGGTATGTGAGATAAAAGATGGATGGTTCAAATCCTACACCATAGAACCGGAAGATTTTGGATTTAATAAATGCACAAAAGAGGATCTAAAAGGTGGAGATCCGGCTGAAAATGCGAAGATTACACGCGAAATATTGAATGGCCAGAAGGGACCGAAAAGAGATGCGGTTCTTCTAAATGCTGGAGCAGCTTTATATATTGGAGGAAAGGCTGAAAGTTTTTCAAAAGGTATAGAACTTGCGGCAGAAACTATTGATTCAGGAAAAGCGCTTGAGACGCTTGAGAATTTCATAAAGGTAAGCAATGATGAACATACTTGAACAACTTGCTGGTCATGCGAAAGAAAGAGTGGAAATATCACAGAGAAGAATATCGCTTGAAGAAATTAAAAAGGTTGCAAGAGAGCTTCCTATAGGTGATTTTGAATTTGAAAAAGCATTAAAAAAGGATGATATTTCTTTTATCTGCGAATGTAAAAAAGCATCTCCCTCCAAAGGAATTATTGCAGAAGAGTTTGATTATCTGAATATAGCATTGGAATATGAGCATGCAGGAGCAGATTGCATATCTGTCCTTACTGAGCCTAAGTGGTTTTTGGGAAATGACAGATATCTTGAAGAAATTGCAAAAACGGTCACTATTCCGTGCATAAGGAAAGATTTTACAGTTAGCGATTATATGATATATGAAGCGAAAGCGCTGGGATCAAAGGCAGTTCTTTTGATATGTGCGATACTTACCGAGGGACAGATCTCAGAGTACATAAAGATTTGTGATGAGCTTGGAATCAGCGCTTTGGTAGAAGCACACGACGAAAATGAAATTGAAAAAGGGCTATCTGCCGGTGCAAGGGTTATTGGAGTAAATAATCGCAACCTGAAAAATTTTAGTGTTGATACTTCAAACAGTATAGGATTAAGGAAAATGATTCCTGAAGATGTAATCTTTGTGTCAGAGAGCGGTATAGGATCGGCAGAAGATATAGAAAGACTCAGGAAAGCGAAGGTGGATGCAGTGCTCATTGGAGAGACGCTAATGAGAGCTCAGAACAAAAAGAAAATGCTTGATCAACTGAAAGGAGTTTAGACATGGCTGTTATAAAATTATGCGGATTATCTGACGGTTGTGACATAAATGTTGTAAACAGACTGGCTCCGGAGTATGTTGGATTTGTGTTTTATGACAAGAGCATCAGAAATGTAACAAAGGAAGAGGCAAGGCAATTAAGAGCTAATCTTAATGACAGTATAAAAACTGTAGGCGTTTTTGTTGATGCGCAAAAAGATGTGATAAGGGATCTTTTTAATGATGGAATTATCGATGTTGCACAGCTTCATGGAAATGAAAACGAATCTTATATAAATGAGCTGAAAAAGCTTAATATTCCGGTTATTAAAGCCTTCAAGGTCTCAGATAAGGATAGCCTGATCAGAGCTAAGGAAAGTCCGGCTGACATGATAATGTTTGATGCCGGAAAAGGCGATGGGAAGAGCTTTGACTGGTCTTTGCTAAAAGGGTTTGACAGAAAATACTTTTTGGCAGGTGGACTTGCTCCTGAAAATGTTAAAAAGGCGATAAGTGAACTTGATCCATATGGCGTTGATGTAAGCAGTGGTATTGAGACAGATGGAAAAAAGGATGTGAAAAAAATGGAAGATTTTGTAGGGAACGCAAGAAACGATGACAATTCAAAAAATGGACGTTTTGGAATCCACGGCGGACAGTATATTCCTGAGACACTTATGAATGCAGTCATCGAACTTGAAAAAGCATATAACTACTATAAGAATGATCCCGGTTTTAACAGGGAATTGGAAGAGCTTTTAAATGATTATGCAGGCCGTCCGTCGAGACTATATTTTGCTGAAAAGATGACAAAGGACCTTGGCGGAGCAAAGATATATCTTAAAAGAGAAGACCTTAATCATACGGGATCTCATAAGATAAATAATGTTCTTGGCCAGGCCCTTCTTGCAAAAAAGATGGGAAAGACAAGACTTATCGCTGAAACTGGAGCTGGACAGCATGGCGTGGCAACAGCAACAGCAGCAGCTCTGCTTGGAATGGAATGCGTAGTGTTTATGGGGAAAGAGGACACGGACAGGCAGGCATTGAATGTTTACAGAATGCGCCTTCTTGGAGCAGAGGTAATTCCTGTAACCACTGGAACAGCAACTCTAAAGGATGCAGTATCTGAGGCTATGAGGGAATGGACTAGGCGTATAGATGATACACATTACTGTCTTGGCTCTGTTATGGGGCCACATCCATTTCCTACGATAGTAAGAGATTTTCAGTCCGTTATTTCGAAAGAAATAAAACATCAGATACTTGAAAAGGAAGGAAGACTTCCGGATGCAGTTATTGCATGTGTTGGAGGTGGATCCAATGCAATGGGCAGTTTTTACAATTTTGTGAAAGATAAAAATGTTCGACTGATTGGTTGTGAAGCAGCAGGAAGAGGAATAGATACTTTCGAGACAGCAGCAACTGTCAATACTGGAAAAATCGGTATATTTCATGGGATGAAGTCATATTTTTGTCAGGATGAATATGGACAGATTGCTCCAGTTTATTCTATATCAGCAGGCCTTGATTATCCGGGTGTAGGTCCTGAACATGCTTATCTTCATGATATAGGAAGAGCAGAATATGTTCCTGTTACTGATGAAGAGGCAGTTGAGGCATTTGAGTATTTATCGAGAACTGAAGGAATCATACCGGCTATTGAGAGTGCTCATGCAGTTGCGCATGCCATAAAAATTGCGCCTACAATGAAGCCTGACCAGATAATTGTAATCACTATATCTGGAAGAGGAGACAAGGACTGTGCCATGATTGCACGTTACAGAGGGGAGGATATTCATGAGTAAGATATCAGAGGCTTTTAAGAATAAAAAGGCATTTATTCCTTTTGTTACATGTGGGGATCCTGACCTTGAGACAACAAAGAAAATTCTGCTTGAATTGCAAAAGAATGGTGCAGATTTAATAGAGCTTGGAATTCCTTTTTCGGATCCAACAGCTGAAGGACCTGTTATTCAGGGAGCCAATCTAAGAGCGCTAAAGAACAAGATCACAACAGATGATATTTTTAGCATGGTGAAAGATATCAGATATGATATTTCACTGCCTATGGTATTTATGACATATGCAAACGTTGTTTTTTCATATGGGATGGACAAGTTTTTCGATAAGTGTAAAGAAGTAGGAATGGATGGGATAATCCTTCCGGATGTCCCATTTGAGGAAAAAAATGAGTTTGAGATAGTTGCAGATAAATATGGAATTGATTTTATTTCAATGGTGGCACCTACATCTGATGAAAGAATTGCAAAGATTGCAAGCGTAGCCAAAGGTTTTATTTATATTGTATCCAGCCTTGGAGTTACAGGTACAAGAACGCAGATAAATGGAAATGTTGCGGACATAGTTTCAAAGATAAGAGAAACTACAGATACTCCATGTGCAGTGGGATTTGGTATATCGACTCCTGAACAGGCTGCAAAGATGGCGGATATTTCAGATGGAGCAATAGTGGGGTCTGCTATTGTAAGAGTAATTGAAGTTTATGGAAAAGATTCGCCAAGTCATGTCGGAAAACTAGTAAGTGATCTAAAAAGCAAATTCAGTGCATGATAAGAAAAATATGAAAAATATAAATATTTGATGAAATAAAAGCTAGCGTGGGCTACTACGCTAGCTTTATTATGCATTAATGTTATCATTATATAAGGAAGAAAATGTTTAAATTCCGTTGAAGACCATATTGAAGCAGATAATAATTATCCCACAATTCATCTTGTCAGGAGTATGTACTGTGAGTATAGGAAAAAAGCCACTTAAGCGGAGCATCTTCATTTTTACATTAGGATTCATTACACTTTTATGTTTGGTGTTGAGTATTATAACGTACATGAATTTTACCAATTCTCTGTATTATTCTTACGACAGACGAATGATGGATATCTTACGCTTTGTAGAGAGCCATATTGATAATGATGATCTGTCAGAATGTATTGAGACGGGTGAAGAGTCCGAGAAATACAAAACACTTATGAGTTTTATGGATTCTATTATGGAAGATTTTGATATCCATTATCTTTATATTGTCAAGCCAATCATTGAAGAAGATAAGAAAGTTATGATGAATGTGCTGTCGGCTGACACAGCATTGGGAAGGGCTACTGATCCGGATGGTTACTATCTTGGGCTTATGCTTTATGATGTTTACGAGGAAAAAGACCTTCTTACATACTATGATGCGATAAAAAAGGATGATACTTCTTTCTTCAAAAATTTTACCGTATGGGGATATGATTATACGGCGGCATTTCCATTGACAAACAGCAGCGGGGAGCATTATGCGCTGTTGTGCGTAGATATCGAGGTTGAGGACTTACAACGTGCAATAAGAACATATACCGTTGTAAACATAGTCCTTATAATCATCTTAGGAATATTATTCATCACTTTTTTTATCATGTGGATGAACAGAAATATTACAGAGCCTATCAGAAAGCTCGAAAAAAGCGTTGTCTCTTTTGCAAAAAGAAGTCACGATCAGTCAGATCCTAATATGCTTCGATACGATGATCCTCACATACACACAAATAATGAAGTGGAATCCCTTTCTGTTGCAGTGTCACAAATGTCATCAGATATGCGCAAGTATGTCAAGAATATACTTGATGCAGAAGGCAAAGTTGAGGACATGAAGACTAAGGTGAGTCATATGGACATTTTGGCTTATCAGGATGCACTTACCCATGTAAAGAACAAGGCGTGGTATGACAAGATACAGAGCCGTGTTGATGAAGATATAAAAAATGGGCGTGCAAGGTTTGGCATTATCATGGCCGATCTTAATAATCTTAAGAAGATAAATGATAATTATGGGCATGAACATGGAAATGACTATATTTTTGGTGCGTGCCATCAGATCTGTGTCATCTTTGATCATTCACCTGTCTTCAGAATCGGCGGGGATGAATTTGTTGTGCTCCTGGAAAATAGGGATTATGACAATAGGGATAGACTTATAAGTGAGCTTAAGGCTTCATTTGATATTTCATCTTCTGATGAATCCAGACAGCCTTGGGAACGTTATTCTGCAGCAGTAGGAGTTGCAATATTTGATAAGAATACTGATAAAAACATGAATGACGTGTTTAAAAGAGCAGACAATCTGATGTACGAGAATAAACAGGCATCAAAAATGGCAAGAGAATAATAATGAGCATCTATAAGCCAGCGCGGATAATGGCGCTGGTTTTTTTGCTATCCACAGGAAAGCTATTCATGTATTTTTGTGAAATGAGGGGTAGATAAATTGGAAAAAGAAACCAATCGAAAAGTCAAGGCACATAATGTTGTTGTGTTCATTATAACTATCTCATGTATTGCTGTTATAGTGGATAGCATAACTAAGGGATGGGAAATGTGGGTTCCACCGCTTATAACCGGTGGAATAGTGGCATCATGGTTTTTTCATATAAGCCAATATGATACTGAGAGGTTTCGAGAAAATTTCTATCTTATATTTGCGATGGTGGTTGCATTCTATCATGGTATGCATTCGTCAAGTTATTTTGATGTAATAGTAATATCTGCGCTCTTGATGGTTACAGCTACGCTTATAAAAAGAAAGGAATATCTTGATCTTCTGCTAACTGAATTTCTTTCAATAATGGCGATGCATACGATATGGGCGATAATTACAAAGTCTACAGAATTGGATTCCATAACTATTTCCAGGATTGCTCTTCAGATAATATCTGAGGCATGTATTTATAAAGGTCTTTTAGAAATTCTGAAGTACATAATCATTATGGAAAATGAGCTTAAGCAGAAAGAATTGGTGGAAGAAGTTGTCAGGGAAGGAATGGAAGATTTTCTTGTCAATATTTCTCATGAACTGAGAACTCCGGTAAATGTCATCAACGGAATGTCGTCTCTAATTTTAAAAAAAGAAGTCAGAGATGATGTGCTGGCTATCATGGGGGCAGGAAGGCGTCTATCCCGTCAGATAGAGGATATTCAGGATTATACCGAGATTGAGAGGGGGGACTCTGTCCTTGAGATTGATAAATACTCCATTACATCAGTGCTTAATGACATTGTGATGAATTACAATGCGATGGAGTATAAAAAAGAGTTGGATTTTCTGATTGACCTTGATCCGGAAGTTCCAGAGATCATGAAAGGTGATTCAAACAAGGTAAAAAAGATAATCATTCATCTGCTGGATAATGCTTTTAAGTTCACAAAAGCAGGGGGCGTATATCTTAGGATAACAGGTACAAGAAGAGATTATGGGATCAATCTTATAATCAAAGTTACTGACACAGGAATCGGAATGACTAAAAGGGATATCGACCAGGTGTCAAAGGGACATTATCAGGCAGATAAAAAAAGAAACAGAAGTTCAGGAGGTATTGGCCTGGGGCTTTCAATCGTCTATGGTTTTGTAAGGATGATGGAAGGTTTTGTTTCTATTGATAGCAGCAGAGATAAAGGTACCACTGTGAGTGTAAGTATTGTACAGGAAATAGTGGATTCATCTCCATGCCTTAGTGTGAGCGATACAAAAAATATAAATGTGGCATTCCATGTCTTTCCACAGAAATTCCGAATTACAGCTGTTCGTGAATTCTATGTATCGATGGCATCAAACATGGCTTTGGGGTTAAAGCTTAATCTCTATAATGCTCCTAATCTAAACGAATTAAAAAAGCTATTGGAAAAAGGAAAGATAACACACATTTTCATTGGTAGTGATGAATATAGGAATGAGCCAGGATTTTTTGATGAACTGGCAAATAGCAATATTGTGGTGACTATATGCACCGAAAGCGGAATCACGCTCAGGAAGAACAGTCGGGTTATAGTAATGCCAAAACCTTTGTATGCGTATCCCGTAGTAAAGATATTAAACGGGGAGTATTACAATATAGAAGCCAGCACAGATAGAGAGGATATGGCGAGTCTTCTCAAAGGTGTAAAAGCTCTAATTGTCGATGATGAACCAATGAATCTTGTGGTAGCAACAGGCCTTTTTAAAGATTATGACATGGTCATAGATACTGCGGGAAGTGGAAAAGAATCACTTTTAAAATATGATCTTAATGATTATGAAGTTATATTTATGGATCATATGATGCCTGAAATGGATGGAATAGAGGCGATGAAGAAACTAAGGCTTATGTCTGACCAGAAAAGAAAGCCGGTTAAGATTGTTGCCCTTACTGCAAATGCAATTAGCGGAGCCAGAGAGATGTTCCTCAAAGAAGGTTTTGATGGATTTATCAGTAAACCTATAAATATCGGTGATTTTGAACGAGTGATGAAGCGAATTCTTTCTGATAGAAAGAGCAGCCATAACGGAGGTATTCGATGATATCCAGATTCTTTATGAGCATAATTGAAAGACTGAAGGATTCCTCTAGAAGTTTTAAGGAAAGAGTGTTTATTCTCCTTACAATGGTGACTGTGTTAGCAATAGCGCTTGCTCTTATTGGCGATATTGTA
Organism: Butyrivibrio sp. YAB3001; assembly: GCF_900112195.1. Lineage (GTDB taxonomy): Bacteria > Bacillota > Clostridia > Lachnospirales > Lachnospiraceae > Butyrivibrio. The sequence continues at coordinate 3,322 of NZ_FOKR01000031.1, read as the reverse complement.
TGTGGAGAGAACGTTGTCGAGATAGTGACTCTAGTTGTGACTATTATCATCGTGCCTGTTATAACACTCGTTTCTGTTATGAAAAATAATGTTGTACTGGCAGTCAGGATAATAGTAATTGGACTTGTATGCGTTATATTGCCAATACTGTTTTATTTTGGTGGAGGTGTTGAAGGCGGTGGAGTTCTATGGCTTATATTTGCATACCTTTATACGGGGGTGGTTTTAAGCGGAAAATGGAAGCCGGTTTTACTTACAGTTTTGACATTTGAGGCATGCATTTTTTATGCGACAAGCTATTTTTATCCAGATCTTATTAGTGGACATCCCCAAAATGTGTTTTACATCGATTCCCTTTTGTCAGTGATAGTAATCGGGATAGTTGGATGTCTTATGGTCTGGTTTGAAGAGTGGCTTTTCAGAGAAGAGAACAAGAGAGCAAGGGAGGAAACAAGTAAGATTGAAGAACTTGTTCGTGCTCAGAATCGATTCTTTTCAAGCATGAGTCATGAGCTTAGAACGCCAATTAATTCGATTTTGGGACTTAACGAAATCATTTTAAGGCAAAAAGATGCTTCTGATGAGATCATCCGTGATGCAAATAACATTCAGGGTGCAGGCAGGATGTTGCTTTCATTGATAAATGATATCCTTGATCTATCCAAGATTGAGGCGGGAAAAATGGACATCATACCGGTGAATTATAATCTGGGCGTTATGGTATCAGAGATAGCCAACATGATGTGGATGAGAGCGGAGCAAAAAGGCCTTGAGTTCAAGATAGAAATAGACCCTTCAATACCGGCTGAAATGTTTGGCGATGAAGTTCGTATCAAGCAGATTCTTGTCAATCTCCTCAACAATGCAATCAAGTATACAAAGGAAGGAACAGTAACACTACATATAGAAAAAGAAGAATTACATGACAATGAAATACGCCTTCTTTTTTCTGTGATTGATACCGGAACCGGGATAAAACAAGATACGCTTCCATATCTTTTTGATGCATTTCAGAGAGTTGACGAAGAAAAAAACTCTAAGATTGAAGGGACAGGACTAGGGCTTGCTATCGTAAAGCAGTTAGTGGATCTTATGGATGGAAAGATCACTGTAAGTAGTGTCTATATGGAAGGTTCCACATTTATGGTTTCACTCTGGCAAAAAGTCACAAGTCCTGATGCTATTGGAAATCTAAATATATCTGATTATGAAAAAAATAAAACGCGTAGCGAATTTATACCTGAATTTACAGCTCCTGAGGTAAGAATACTTATAGTTGATGACAATGAGATGAATCTTGCGGTTGAGAGCAAACTTCTTTACGACACAGAGATGGAGATTGATACTGCAATTAATGGTGAAGATGCACTATCTATGACATTAAATGATAGATATGATGTCATTTTGATGGATCATTTAATGCCTGGGATGGATGGGATAAAATGCATGCAGCTTATCAGGAATCAGACTGGTGGGCTTAATAAGCATGTTCCAATAATAGTAGTAACTGCAAATGCAGGGACAGAAGACATTGAACTTTATAACAGCAGCGGTTTTGATGGGTATATTTTGAAACCAGTCTCTGGAAAACAGCTTGAAGAAAAGCTTTTGGAATATATTCCTGAATATAAGGTGGTTCGAAGCGCCGGTACAGATTTGAATAAGGTTCAGATGAATACTGCAAGAGGTTATAGTAAAAAACTTCCTGTTATAGTTGCAACCAGTAGTATGTGCGATCTTCCGGAAGAAGTGATAAGTGAATGCGGCATAGATATACTTCCGTTTAGTATTCATGTTGGTGGAAAGACATATTATGACAGATATGAAGCCAGCACAGATGAAGTCGTATATTATATGAAGAATGGATTATCGTTTGATTCATCTGCACCAACGGTAGAAGAGTTTGAAGTTTTCTTCGGCCAGGAAGTAAAAAAGGCTCACCAGGTAATATATTTTACCCTTCCGCCAGAAATAAGCAAGGAATATGAAAATGCCACAGAGGCGGCAAAAGCCTATGGAAATATACTGATATTCAATTCAGATGTCAATTCAAGTGCAATGGGAATGCTTGTTTTGTTTGCGCACAGAATGGCACTACAAGGCAGAAATGCAGAAAAAATAATGGATGAACTAAACTATTTAAAGACTAAAATGAGTTGCAGCTTTGTCACAAGTGATGCTGGCTTTATGATGAAGAGGGGAACTGTGGGCAAAGGAATTTACAGCTTCATGAAAATCTTTGACCTGCGTCCTGGATTATGTGTAAAGAATGGAAAGCTCAGTGTAACAGGAATGTATGTTGGAGAACTTGGAAAATGCTATGAAAAGTATATAGATAATGCTCTTCCGAAGAGAATAAAACCTGATCTTGATGTCATATTTGTGGATTATATTGAACTACGTGACGAAGAAATGAAGAGCATTGAAGCCAGAATAAGAAAGAGGTTTGCTTTTGAACATATTATTTTCCAGAAAGCATCGGCAGTAATGTCACTTAATTGTGGTATGGGAGCGATTGGTCTTGCTTATGCAATAAAGGGTGACCATCCGTACAGATTCGATCAGATTTTTTCACCTGTATTTAGAGATGATGAAGAGGATGTTATATATAAGGAAGAAGAACCTTTAAATACGGAAATGATGTCATCTGTAGAAGAACCAAAATGGTACGATGACATTAAAGAAATAGATGTTCAAAAAGCTATTGAGAACAGTGGTTCAGAGGAGACTTTTAAAGGCGTTCTGAAAATCTTTTATGATTCTGTTATTCCAAAGTCAAAAGAAATCGAATCTCTTTATAATAATGAGAATTGGAATGACTATACGATAAAAGTTCATGCATTAAAGAGCTCGGCGCGAATAGTTGGAGCCACGGAACTTGGTGATGAGGCGGAGCGTCTTGAGATGGCCGGAAAAAAGAGTGGCCTTAATTATATAAAAGAACATACACAATCGTTTCTGCAGGACCTGATGAATTTGAGGGAAAAACTCTCCTCAATATATGAAGATGAAGGTAGTGGTAAAAGGGATAAGAAAGAAGATAAAATTGAAAAAAGTACTAAGGAAGATAAGAAGCAAGAATATGATAATATCCTTATCAGGAGTGCATATCAGACAATACAGCGATGTGTTGAAGAAGAAAACATATCATTGTTAAAGAGAACATTGGTAGAACTTGAGGATTATGATGTGTCTGATTATGATAGGAGAATATTAGATAATATAAAAGAGTGCTGTAATGAAGAAAACTATGAAAAAATAAGTGATTTATTGCCTAAAGACTGCGGTATATAAAGATAAAATAAAAAATATGTAAAAAAAT